>CAWGKL010000004.1:0-598510 GCA_963823205.1 Terriglobia bacterium | reverse complement strand
AAAGTGACCTGCCCGACTTTTTGTACCAGGGCTAGTGAGAGAGTTTACATCACAACCTCATCGGGCAAGGGGGCAAATGGCGGCTCGCAGGGAGCCGTAGGCGACCGGAGAGCCGCCATTTGCGGCGCGAACGTCGCTGGCGCCGGCGGCCTGTAGCCCAGCGCCGAGTGCGGACGCAGCGTGTTATATATCACCCGCCATTTCTCGATCACCACCTGTGCCTCCCTCAGCGAATAGAAAATCTCTCCGTTCAGGCATTCGTCCCGCAACTTCCCGTTGAAACTTTCGCAGTAGCCGTTCTCCCAGGGGCTCCCCGGTTCGATGTACAGCGTCCCCGTACCCACCTTCGCCAGCCACTTCCGCAGTTCGTCGGCGACGAACTCCGGGCCGTTGTCCGAGCGAATGTTCTCCGGAATTCCCCGGTACAGCATCACGTCCGCCAGCGCTTCGATTACTTCGTACCTTCCCAGTCTTCGGGCCACCCGAATCGCCAAACACTCCCGCGTGTACTCGTCGATCAGCGTCAGCATGCGCAGTGTTCTTCCGTCGTGCGTCTTTCCACTCACGAAGTCGTAGCTCCACACATGATTCGCTCGCTCTGGCCGCAAGCGAATGCACGACCCGTCGTTCAACCACAATCTCCCTCGTGGCCTTTGTTTCTGCGGCACTTTCAACCCTTCCCGCCGCCAGATTCGCTGTACTCGGTCTTTGCCTACATGCCAACCTCGATCCCGCAGCACCGCTGTGATCCGCCGGTAGCCGTAGCGCCCGTATTCGCCGGCCAGCGCCACGATCTCTCGTGTCAGCGCATCTTCGTCCGTTCGGTAGATCCCCTCGTAGCGTTGTGTCCCTCTCCACTGCCCCAGCAGCCGGCAGGCATGCCGCTCCGATACCCGGTAACTCTCGCGTGCATGCCTGACCGCGCCACGCCGCCGCTCAGGGCCTAGAAGTTTCCCTCCGCAACGTCCTTCAGAATTTGCTTCTCCAAAGACAGCTCTGCCACCAGCCGCTTCAGCTTGGCGTTTTCCCGTTCCAGTTCCTTGAGACGTTTGGCCTGATCGAGTTTTAATCCGCCGAATTCCTTCCGCCAGCGGTAGTAGGTCTGTGCGGTGATCTCGGCTTCTTTGCAGGCTTGCGGAGTGGTTTTCCCGTTGGCGAGTTCCACTTCAACCTGCCGTAACAACGTCACAATCTGCTCCGGCTTGTATTTCTTCATTGGCATACCAGCTTCCCTCCAGAGTGAATTCTCTCTCACTCCCGCTGGTACAAAAAATCCCGGTCAGGTCACCGGGTCTTGTTTCCCAGTATCCTGTAATCGGCGGAACGCCGAGCATCAACGGACTGAAAACTTATATAACAACGAATCTGATTCAACGGCTTCTCGTGCTGGATTCCCTAGGCAATCTCTACAAGGAAACCTCACCGGGCGTGCTATCAGCCATGGCAGGTGGGGGTGTGGGCCCGAATCTCTATCTCGCTTCAACCACGCATTTTGGCCGCGAGTATATGGCCTTTGGCGATGGCCTGATCGGGCGCGATTTGCCTCGTCAATTCGACGATTCAAATTTCGATCGAGTGAGTCAAATCGGCCCAGCCGAAGGTCCCGGTGTTGCCGATGCGACTCCCTACGGGAGCGTTTCGCCGGGGATACCCGAGTGCGTTGTCGTCTTCGTCACTCGCCAAGGTTACTGGACTGCGCCGTCGCCACCAGTCTCTTGGACGGCAGCTGGCGGCCATCAGGCTGCTGTCACGAACATCCCGACGGGTCCTTCGAACGTAGTACAAAGGCTCGTTGCGTTTACGGCCTCGGGAGGCGCAAGTTTCTATCACGTTCCTTCGACAATGGTAATTAACGACAACGTGACAACGTCCATCACCATTGATTTCACTGACACGATTCTTCTATCGGGCGTCAGTATGGATTATTTGTTTAGCCAGATCGAGCTTCCGGAACAGCTGCAACGTGACAGATTACACCGAGCGGCTTTTCTGGTGGGGCGAGCGCGCACAGATGGATGACTGGCGCAACCTGACGTTTGACGGCGGTTGGGACGCATCGGGGAATGGCCGGCCGCTTGGCTGGCAGCTGGATCCTGCATTTGGGGCTGGAGGAAGCCGGGAGCAAGTGGATGTTGTGTGGGGTGACGCATACAGATTGACGGCCGACGGAGTGACGGCCGCGCGCGGCCTGATTTCACAGAGCGCGATTACTGACGCATCCGGGAATCCACTGTGCATGATCAATACGGACTATTCGGTGCGCGCACGTGTGGTGCGCAGTACGAATCTGTCGCAGGGCACTTTGCGCATCAACATGTTCAGTCCCACACAGGGGCAGATCGGTTCCGGTCTCGCTGTGACCTCCGCACAAGCAACAACCTCATATCAGGAGTTCACAGCCGAGCTTTTCGGTCCGCAGGTTTCTTTACCGACCGATCTTACCATGCGCGTGTATATCGACGGCACACCTGGCCCTTCGGGCGAATCATTCGTGGTGGACAACATCGAGGTGTTCTTGACGAACCAGGCGCAGAATTCTTCTTTGGTACGCGCCTCGGGAAAGGAGGAGCCGGAGGCCTATGATGGTGACCTGCCCGACTTTTTGTACCAGGGCTAGTGAGAGAGTTTACATCACAACCTCATCGGGCAAGGGGGCAAATGGCGGCTCGCAGGGAGCCGTAGGCGACCGGAGAGCCGCCATTTGCGGCGCGAACGTCGCTGGCGCCGGCGGCCTGTAGCCCAGCGCCGAGTGCGGACGCAGCGTGTTATATATCACCCGCCATTTCTCGATCACCACCTGTGCCTCCCTCAGCGAATAGAAAATCTCTCCGTTCAGGCATTCGTCCCGCAACTTCCCGTTGAAACTTTCGCAGTAGCCGTTCTCCCAGGGGCTCCCCGGTTCGATGTACAGCGTCCCCGTACCCACCTTCGCCAGCCACTTCCGCAGTTCGTCGGCGACGAACTCCGGGCCGTTGTCCGAGCGAATGTTCTCCGGAATTCCCCGGTACAGCATCACGTCCGCCAGCGCTTCGATTACTTCGTACCTTCCCAGTCTTCGGGCCACCCGAATCGCCAAACACTCCCGCGTGTACTCGTCGATCAGCGTCAGCATGCGCAGTGTTCTTCCGTCGTGCGTCTTTCCACTCACGAAGTCGTAGCTCCACACATGATTCGCTCGCTCTGGCCGCAAGCGAATGCACGACCCGTCGTTCAACCACAATCTCCCTCGTGGCCTTTGTTTCTGCGGCACTTTCAACCCTTCCCGCCGCCAGATTCGCTGTACTCGGTCTTTGCCTACATGCCAACCTCGATCCCGCAGCACCGCTGTGATCCGCCGGTAGCCGTAGCGCCCGTATTCGCCGGCCAGCGCCACGATCTCTCGTGTCAGCGCATCTTCGTCCGTTCGGTAGATCCCCTCGTAGCGTTGTGTCCCTCTCCACTGCCCCAGCAGCCGGCAGGCATGCCGCTCCGATACCCGGTAACTCTCGCGTGCATGCCTGACCGCGCCACGCCGCCGCTCAGGGCCTAGAAGTTTCCCTCCGCAACGTCCTTCAGAATTTGCTTCTCCAAAGACAGCTCTGCCACCAGCCGCTTCAGCTTGGCGTTTTCCCGTTCCAGTTCCTTGAGACGTTTGGCCTGATCGAGTTTTAATCCGCCGAATTCCTTCCGCCAGCGGTAGTAGGTCTGTGCGGTGATCTCGGCTTCTTTGCAGGCTTGCGGAGTGGTTTTCCCGTTGGCGAGTTCCACTTCAACCTGCCGTAACAACGTCACAATCTGCTCCGGCTTGTATTTCTTCATTGGCATACCAGCTTCCCTCCAGAGTGAATTCTCTCTCACTCCCGCCGGTACAAAAAATCCCGGTCAGGTCACTCGCTCGCGCTCTCCGCGCTCTCTCCTGGTGACGCAACGACTACTCCGCTGGGCTCTTGGACACTCGCCGCGCCGGCTTCGCGCGATATGGAGAAGTTCATCAATGTGCTTGCGGAGCGCGCGTCCTATCAGTTCGGTACGAACACTGTCGGCTCGTGGTTTTCTTTGACGAAACTGGTCCCATGGGCTAAGCCGGACCCATTCGCTATCGTCAGGGGAGGGAATTAAGCATTCCCCGGACGCCACTTCTTCTATCTCCTTTGAGGAACATACTTGGGTAGATCATTATCAATGTCCCGGCCTCAACATGTTGGGATTAAGCTTTTTGGGGTTTGCTTGCTCGATCGCCCATCCTAGAATCATGCTCACGATTCCACAAATTGAAGCGCTGCGGGGAACGAATCCGCAGCTCTATGAAACTCTCAAACGCCTAGCGGGTGCATCGCTCGGCCCGAACCAGGGTTGGAGCCTCGACGAGCAAGTTACAGACGGCACATATTTCGCCCGGGTGGTCACCGGTGCGCTCACAGCAGGGAAGATCGATCCGGCGAAATCGGGTGTGCTGATGAAGGGCTCTGTCCCCCCGACGTGGTCCGGCGCATTCACATATCTCTCGAACACGTCAAGCATCACCTGGACGTGGAGCAGCGTCTCGATCTACCGTGCCGACGGTACCACGACCACGATCCCAAATGGCTCCGTCACCGTCACGGGACTCACCGCCGCAACGTCCTATTATTTTTATCCCTATTGGGATGACATTGCGTCCACGATGGGCTGGGTTGCAGGCTCGCCCGCGAACGCGCAATCCGCAAAAACAAACTTGGCCGCGCAGCAGCAGGCTCTCCACGGGCGCATTCCTCTCTCGCAGGGTGCGATCGCTGCGGCAACGACATCTAGTGGCACGGGCGGCGGCTCGGGTGGCGGCAGCGGGAGTTGTCTACGTGCTGGAACTGTTGTGCTGACGAAAGAGCATGGCACTGTCGAGATCGAGACGTGCAAAGTGGGCGAGCACATTCGATGCCCCTCGTCTGCAGGTGGCGAGGCCTGGACGCGGATCCTGCGAATCGAAGCGCGCGATGCTGATACATTCATTCGCCTGCACTTCTCGAACGCAGAGTCGCTAGATGTAACGCCTCACCACATTTTCACGCTCGCCGATGGCTCGCCAATGCGTGCCGAGCGGCTGTGTATGAGCGACGTCCTCGTGGGGCGTTTTGGCCGTGTCACGCTGAAGAGGATCGAGGTCGTCGTCGAACAATCGCAGAAAGTCTCGGTGAGCTGCGAGCCGTCACACCAGTTTTTCGCCGGCCGCCACGCTGCCTCCGTGCTTACGCACAATTATACATTTAGTTCGTGACGATTCGGTGAGGGTCTTGACTTCGGGCGAGCTCGCTTGGGTAGAGGGGGCTAGCTCCTTTTTTGATTGCCGACGTTTGCACGGCCGAGTTCCGTTTGTCAATGTTCCGCTCATACATTTTGCTCTCGACATGACGGGTAAGTGCTACTACCTGACGACGCTGGAAGCCTGGCTGCGCTACGCCCCCCGTTTCGTGAATTCGCATTTCATCGTTCTCGGACCACGTGACGTCACGAAAGAGGGCACACCAAGCGGCGCTCCCATGGAGAACAACGACGGCAAAATCATTGTACTCATTGAGGCGGACGAAGGCGCGCACCTCGCACTTGAAGACGAGCCTGCTTTCGAGGCACTCCCACATCCCCTCGCGCAGAAGCCGATTTCGAATGTCGCTCAGGCCGCGCTAGCACTGCACGGTGTTACTTCCGGCGCCACTACTTTCGACGCGGCTGAAACGCTCGGTCGTGTGCATCCGCTCCTCCGTCACCGCGTGTTTTGACGGCCCAGGCAGGGAAATAAGACGCCAAAGGTGGGTCGAAAGTATCCTCCAGGCGACCAGCCGCCCGGCACTGCCTCAATGCTCGTCCGCGAATACACGAAAGAAGACCTCGATGCGCTGCGTCGCATGCATTCACGCCAAGGTTTCGACTATTCATTTCCGAACCTTGGTGATCCGATCTTCATTTCGAAGCTCGCTGTTGAGGATGACGAGGGACGTCCCGTGATGGCTTCACTCGCGCGCGTTACGTGCGAGATGTACTTGCTTATGGACCCCGGGGCGGGGAAGCCGCGCGACCGTTACGCGCGCCTGTTCGCGCTTCACCGCGCCGGCGAACGGGACCTTCTTGCCCGGGGTCTTGATGATGCTCACGCATGGCTTCCCGCGCCAATCGCCAAAAGGTTTGGACGCCGCCTGGAAACGCTCGGCTGGATCCGCGACGACGCCTGGACTCCCTATTGCCGCCGACTGAAAACAGACTACTGAGGAAGGGTTAGTGACAGGTGCTCCATATCTCGACGACGCAAGGCTCTCTTTGTGGAATAAGGCAGCTTGTTCCTGACTTGAAATGGAAAGACGAGCTTCTCGACATAGACGACCCTAAACGAAGCAAAACGGCGACAAGCGCTGCACCACGGAGATCGCGCATCACCCATCATCAATAATCCGCTGGAGGACTGAATGTCACGAGGAGCAGAAAGTTCGACACGGCAACTCACGGACCAGGAACTCGCGCAGCAGAATCAACTCATTTCCCAGGCAAACCAGCAAGGCACGCAGGATCGCTCGCTTCTAATGCCAACAATCACGAGCTTGCTGAATAGTCAGGGCTATACGCCCCAGCGGCAATCGGCCATCACCCAGCAGAGCTTGGGTGCCGCGAATACAGCTTTCGACGCGCTGCGCGAGCGCGCCGCAAATCGAATGGCCGCAACTAACAACAGCGCGGGCTATAGCGACTTGACTGCACAGCTCGGGCGTGAGCAGGCGCAGACAGACGCACGACGTGGAAGGATTGGTCGGATTCACCCGCGATAGTCGAGAAAGCTTCCGACCAAACGTATTTGTGAGTGCTATTGAATTCTTATTCTACCTTTACCGCCTTGGGAGCGCAGAACACCTTCGGATCAAACACTACAAAAAAGCCCGCGTATCCCTGGAGTGTGAGCGAAGATGACGTGGCTGTTCCCGCGCATACTCTTCCGGATACTGCTCGGAGGACCGCGCGCCGAGGCATTTGACCACATGCTCGGGCGACCGCGGTTCTGAAATAAAATGTTGGGTCAGCCCCCGGGCCAAGGTCCAATGCCTGGTTCACGTACGGGAAGATTGCCCATAGTGGGACATAGGTGGCCAGACAAGCGCGGGCGGGGGGCGCTGGGGGGGGGGCACGTGCATCTCGGTAGGATAAATGAAGGGTTTGCTGCGTACGAGCCGACATGCCATGTGCTAAAGGTAGGATGGCAGACGCAGAAATAAACCTTCACACAATAGCATGCTTAGGGTAAATATTCTAAGCGATATACGCTAATGAATATTATGTTTACTAGAGTTTGGAGTAGCGACGGATGGTATGGAGCTTTCGAGTCCAGGGCAGAAATACAGAGGGGTTCAAGAGGTTTCGGGCCTGGTTGATGTGCGGGAGCTGGCCTGGATCGTAAGAGATTCGGGTTCCCACCTAGCTACTCTAAGTAACCAATTCTTAAAGAGATGAGCCTGATTGGACAGGTCCGAATTACTCCCCCCCCTGATTCTAAGGTTTAGGTGATTTGCGTCTTCTGAGGCTGGCCGAGCCCCTCGAAAAAATGCTTGGAGGTTTCAGTGATTTTGGGTTCCCTCTTGGAGTGCCGGACTTGCTTGAAACCTTCCTTGAAGGTTCTCGAAATTGGGGCTCGGATTTCGAGGTCGGATTGGCTGAGGGATCCGAGGTCGGATTGGTCGAGGGATTCGGGGAAAATAACGGGTAGTCGGGGCGAGGATTCGAGGTCGGATTGCTGAAGGTTTCAAGGAAAAATTCGAGGAGTCGGGGTGCGGATTCGAGATCGAAGTGCTCGAAATTTTGCTTGAAAGTTCAAGTAAAATAAGGGCTTAAACGGGGCTTAAAGGGGGCTTAAGTGTCACTTTTTGGCGTTTTTTGGCACGTTTTGGCACCTTAAGTGTGGTTGGCCCTTCGTGCCTCAGGGTAAAGCGGAGGGAGGGGGGGGTGGAAATGTCGGCGGAGTCCTAGGCGGGTAGTGGGTCACTTTGCACGGCCATATTGGTTTTGGCGGCGCGGGCACTTTTGCCTGCGCGCTTCAATCGGGGCATCCGGCAGGCACACAGCCAGAAGTGGCTGTGCTACCGCAAAGTGACCCTCCACGCATGAGGGAAAGGGCTTGCGCCGGGCCGTCGAATGGCTGTATATCAGCAGGAAATCATGCCGCAAATACGGTCCATTCTGCTGACGGGGCTCATTTTATTCACATGTTTTCATCCTTTGAGGGTGACGGCCCAAGGCAAGGGCCATTACCGGGGCAAACCGTTCGAGGATAGCGTCTATCATGGGGGCCCTCGGAAGGTTCCGGGGCGGGTGGAGTGCGCCTATTACGATCTTGGGGGCGAGGGGGTCGCGTATCACACCGAGGACAAGGTGAACAGCGGGAGCGGGAAGCTTAATCCGGCGGATGGGACGTATTTGAACCAGTTTCGGATGAACGAGGCGGTCAGCACGTCCTACACGAAGTTCCGCCATCCGACTCAGATTGACAACAATCCGTACGATAAAGTACTGCCCCCCGAGAACCAATTGTACGTGGGTTGGACCGAGCCGGGCGAGTGGTTCAACATGACCGTGAAAGTGGCGAAGTCGGGTGTTTACACGGTTGATCTGCTGTACACGTCGAGGCGGGGCGGGACGATATCGCTCGATCGAAATGGAAAGAAGCTAACGGGGCCGGTGGAGATCGTGTCCACAGCGGATCCAGCCGAGCCTATCGCGTGGCGTCAATGGCACCATTGGAATTTGATGAAGGACATGGCGGAAGTGAAGTTGCCAAAGGGAGTGAGCGTGCTTACGCTGCACGTCCTGACGGAGGGGAATATGAATTTTGCGTATTTGGATTTTGAGCCGAAGGGGCGAAACCGGCTCAACTGAGAGTCGGGAGAAACGGCCGAAGACCCACCCTCGCAAGAGACGCGAGGATGGGGCACCCGAAAACCCGGTATCGTTAGTCGGTGTCTGTTTGCGGCGGTAGTATTATTCTTCCGCGAGGTTCCGTGATGCAGAAACCAAAGACTGGGCCACTCGCCGCTATATAATTTGGTTGAGCGACACGAACTGAAAATCACGGAGTTGGGGGATAAGCCGCTTGGTGAGTTCGAGAGTTCGGTTATTGCGGCGCAGTGTGTCGCCTTCGTCGCCGTCGTTCGCGCACCAGTCATGCAACAGCACCGTTCCCGAACCTTCTTTCCGAATAATTTCTAGATAGTTTTCCTCGCATCGCTCCAACCCGTAAACCGGATCTTCAGGGGCATGAGGCGAGCGCCTCCCGAACGTCATAATCAGCGCGGTCGATGTCCCAATTGACAGGGCCGACGTACTTCCTGAGTTCATTATTCCCGTTGAGTACATCCGCGACCTGCGGATGCCATGCTCCTCCTGGCGCTCGGAACATGTATCGGCCAGTGCTAATGAGTTCCTGAATTTCACGGTCGCAGGCCAACACTTCCTCGATCAATCTTTCCGGCTGAGACACTAGATTCGGCAACGTCTCATGAGAATACGTATGGTTTCCAATCGCATGTCCCAGTGAGACGACCTTGCGGATTACGTCTGGTCGCTCGCGGAGGCACTTGCCGGCAACGAAAAATGTCGCTCGGATGCGCTGCGTACTTAGATACTCCGCGATTTCAATCGTGCGGGGTCCCGGTCCATCGTCGTAGGTGAGGGCGAGAGTTTTGGCTGCATGCGGGGCCCAAAGCCCTTCTCTGGAAAACATGGAATATATTAGCATTAGGCGAAGCTTCGAAATTGGGTGGCCCGTCCTTCGGTTGTGCGCAACGGCGGGAGATTCCTTTCCGTTCATGTGAGAAACGTCGAAACAAAGTTTAATTGGCTAGCTCGGAGAGCACGACAAAAAAACGCTGAGCATATAGGGATGCGCGAGGTGAAATTATTTCAGGAAGCGCCCGATGCAGTACCCGATTAGGCCCCCGATGACAGCACTGATTCCTGCCGTTACGGACTGTTTTGCAAATTCTTCGCGATTTCTAACGAAGAATGGCGGGGAATTGAGCCGGGTTTCCAGCGTCAAATAATTCTGCGCATTGGCAACGCCCAGGGCGGTAGAGACAACGGACAAGGCTAGGCAGCCTACTAGTCCCAGCCCGATGCGAAACCGCTGTCCCTGAAGGGCGATCGCAATGCCATACGCAGCCAAGCAGACAGCGCCCACCAGCCCGGCGATGGCCGGAGTCAAGAATCGTGCGCTGCTCGGGCGCTGGTGTTCGGTAAGAAATTCCTTAACCCTTAAGAATAGGTCCTCGCCCTTGTCCGTAATTTCTTCTGTCCTTAACTCATTGAATATCGCGGGCGTTGTCGAGCCCGGTGGGTATTCCTTCTGGTTCAGCAAAAAATGTACGCCGGGCCTCTCTCCCCGTATATCGAGGCTTCTTATCCTAGGACCGACAGTTCAACTTCATCTCGTCGAGCGACTCGTAGCGGTTCTTATTGTCTGAGATCGTTACAACGTCACAAGATTTCTTAAACAATGCAACCAATTGTTCCAGTTCCTCCCGGTACATCTTGAGGCTGCGGAGCCGTGCGGTCTGGGTGTGTCGGATTGGTTCCACGGCAGGAAGTTTATCATCCAGAACGAGCTGCGCAAGAGGCTGGCGGGCCTTAGCTGGACATAACTTGAGGGACGCGCAGAGAACGCGTAGGGCGCCGGGGGACAAAAGGCCCGGCCCTTCGGCTGCGCTCCCTTCCTCCGTCAGGGTAAACAGGACGCAAAGACGGCGCAAGCGGTGTGGATACTGGGTAATGGGTCAGTTTGAATTTTGGCTTTTTGTGTCACGATCGAGAAAATTCACACTGACCCATCTCCGGATACTGAGGCGATGTTTATGTCGGAGCCCTTCGCTGCGTTCAGGGCAAGCTTAAGCTCCGACCCCCTAAATCGGCGAGAATTCCGCCGAGCGGTAGGCGTCCCGCAGAATCGTCCGGGATGCACACACCGCACTGCGCGCTGTCGTTTACGGCATGGCTTCCCGATACAAGGCATGAAGAGGGGTTCTTCGACTGCGCGTCCCGCCCGGAAATCGAAAAGGCACGATTTCCGGAAGAGCAAAAACCTTCGGGACGCTCCGCTCAGAATGACGAGTTTGCGAGCAGAGAGATGCAACCCTTCGCCGAAGCTCCCTTCCCCGCAGGTTGCGGCCGGTGGCCGGGACACGGGAGCAGCAAAATACGAAGAAAAAGCAGATCCCTCGAACTCCGGGTCGGCCGCTCCAAAAGCCGGAGCGAAAAGAGAGGAGCCGACCCTCCGCTCGGGATGACAACGAAAGGCAACGGCAACGGCGAGGAAAAGGCCCCACCCTCACAAAACGAGGATGGGGCACCCGGAAAGACAAGAGGGGCTCTTCGACTGCGTCCCGCCCGGAAATCGAAAAGGCACGATTTCCGAGGAAGAAAAAACCTGCGGGACGCTCCGCTCCCTTCCCTTCCTGCGTCAGGGTAAACCTTCGTCAGGGCAGGCAGAATGACGGCGAAAGGCGAAGGCAAAGAAATGGGTCAGTTTGAATTTTGGGTTTTTGTGTCACGATCAAGAAAATCCAAACTGACCCACTATCGGAAGCTTATGTTCAGGATAAACCGAAGCTCCGGACCCCTAAGTCGGAGGATGTTGAGGGGTGTGGTCCGTTTTGCGGGCTTCCCTTCCTTCGGCTGCGCTGCGTCCAAGGCAAAAGAAGAAGCAGGATGCCGCGCTTCCCGGTCAAAACCACCGGGACGCATAAGGCGCGGAAGGCCCCCTTCATTCTTCAGGGTAAACCCTTCGTGCCTCAGGGCAAGCCGGCGGTACATTTAAGTCTTAACGACACTTCAGACTTGGAACAGTTCGATCCCGGACGCTTTTCCGAGATTGCGCGAGTACTTCTTGTCCGTGCCATTGTTCCAATGTTCGTGGACGCCGAGGCTGCGGCAGCGGATGCCGTCGCGTTCCGGGTCGTAGAAAGTCTTCGAGGGCGGGTCATTCGCCAGGGCGGATTCGCGCAGGTAATTATCGGCATTGGCGATATCGGGAAGGTCGGGCCATTCCGAGGTGAGAAAATCGAAGCCGACGGAATCGAGCGCTACGCCGTCTTGCGACATAAAAATGCTGTTCGGCCAGGCATCGTTGAAGGGCGCCATCTTCCACTCGCGATGAGGCGGACCATCCGCGTTGTCGCTTCCATAGAGCCCATCCACAATAAAAAGGATGGTCTTCTCGCCGAGGTCCTTATGGCCCAGATAATCCGTGAACGCGGCGTAGCTTGCCGAACCATCCTTGTTGTGATGGAAACCGTCGTGCGCGTTCTTGTGCCAGTCGGGGTTGATACTCGTAGCGCCGAACAAATTCTTCGCGCACAGCGTCACCCCCGAACTCACATGCCCTTTCAACAAGGCAGCATCAATCAAGTATGTGGCCTCGACCACCGTGGTATCGAGTCCCGTGGCGTTGCGGCTTTCCACCGAGAAAGGAATCGCGTTGGGTTTGAACTCGGCCTTTACTCGTCCATCGCCTCCGATATGGTCCACAAACGCGACGCCGGGAAATTCATGGTGAATCTTGTCGTAGAGATTGCCCGGGATGAACCGGCTGGAATCGAAGAGGGTGATGGATGATGCCGGCACGCGTCCGGGGCCGGCCAACTGGCGGACGAGCGAAAGGATCAAATGGGGCGAGGAGTTCAGGCGTTCGATGGCGCCATGGCCGGTGGTGTTGTTCAGGTTGGCCTTGATGGCGATTTTTTCGCCCGGCCTGTAACCGGAGTTGCCGCGATCATGAGTGCGATTGAAGTAGTGAAAGATGGAGTTCCATGCGTGGGCGTCGTTTTTTTCGTTTGTGAGGCCGCGAATGGACCGGGAAACCATGCGGTCAATCACTGACTGGTCGTTGTGGGCATCGGCCCACCACGAACCTGTGCCATCCCATGTGACAGCCGCCGGATCGTGCGCCCAAGTGACTCGCCCGGGAACGACGCCGCGGGGAACTCCCCGTGGCGAAAGCGGCTCGGCCAAGGAGGGCCGCAGGTACGCGGCTGCTGCAATAGCCAGGGCGAATTGCCGGCGCGTCATGTCCATTTTGACTTGCTCCTCTCGCGGGAAATCTTACGGTTCCGTGGGTCATTCTACCTGAAACCGCAGAAACCGACGCAGCCTCTTCGCAGACAGCGCGGTCTTGCGCTAGAGACCGGCGGTCGCAGCGCGGTGGGTGGAGTGGACGTGGACGGCAAGCATTAAAATTCCGGAAGCGAGGAAACTGCCGACCAGATACCAAAGGCCCGCGGTGAAGGAGTGGGTGCGCGTTACCAGGAAGCCCAAAACGAAGGGGCCGACGAAGCCGCCGAGGTTGCCCACGGAATTAATCAGGCCGATGGAGGCCGCGGCGGACGACCCGCTCAAAAACTCGTGCGGCACGGACCAGAAGACGGGTTGGAAGGCGTAATACGAGGCGGCCACGAGGGTGAAGAAAAAGATGGAGAGCGCCACATTCGATCCAAGCTCAATGGCGAGAAAAAGCGAAACCCCGGCGAGCAGCGTGGGCACGGCCGCATGCCAGCGGCGCTCTTGGGCGCGGTCGGAGTGCCAGCCATTGAGCCTGCTGGGTGAGGAAGCCCGCGAGGTAAGGGAGGGAGGCGAGGAGGGTCACGGCGAGATCGGTTTTGCCGGAGAGGCGCTTGAGAATCGTGGGCAGCCAGAAGCCGATGCCGTAACTTCCGGTGGCCGCGCAGAAATAGCAAAGCGTGAGCAGAAGGACGTCGCGGTGGCAGAGCGCCTGCCAAATGCCATAGGAGCGGACGCTCTGGACGGCTTTCTTTTCGCGATCGAGTTGCGCGGCGATCCAATTGCGTTCTTCGGGAGCGAGCCAGTGCGCCTGGCGCGGCCAGTCGGTGAGGTAAACGAGGGCGACGAAGCCCATGAGGATGGCCGGCACTCCTTCGAGAATGAAGAGCCATCGCCAGCCGCGCAGGCCGAACCAGGAAAGGCCGAGCAGAACACCGGCGAGCGGGGAGCCAATAACGTAGGAGAGCGGCATGGCCGCATAGAAGACGGCGAGGGCTTTGGCGCGGTCCCCGCAGCGGAACCAGTGCGAGAGGTAAACGACCACTGCGGGGAAGAAGCCGGCCTCGGCCGCGCCCACCAGGAAACGTACCAGGTAAAATTCGCGGGCCGTGTGGATGAAGGCCATGAGCAGGGTCAGAATCCCCCAAGCGATCATGACGCGGCTGATCCAGCGGCGCGCGCTCCAGCGCTCGGCGATCAATGCGCCGGGAATTTGCAGCAGGAAATAGCCAAGGAAGAAAATTCCGGCGCCCAGACCCACCACACGGTCGCTGAAACCGAGGTCGCGAGGCATCTCGAGGGCGGCGGCGCCGACGTTCATGCGGTCCACGAAGGCGATGACGTAGAGAAAAAATAGAAAGGGCAACAGGCGAAGGGCAATGCAGCGGCGGGCGCGCCAGGCGATATCCGAGGACTCCGCCGGGGAGAGGAGGGGAACTGTATCGTCGAGCGGCATGATTACTAGGCGCGGCTGACTTCGGCAGCGATGGCCTGGCCTAAATCCTTGGTGGAGGCGCGGCCGCCGATATCGGGAGTGCGCACTTTCGATTTTGCCAAAGTGACGGCGATGGCGCGCTCGACGGCGCCGGCTGCTTCGGAAGCGCCGAGGTGGCGCAGCATCAGCGCGCCGGACCAAATCTGGCCGATGGGGTTGGCGATTCCCTTCCCGGCAATATCCGGCGCGGAGCCGTGGACAGGCTCGAACATGGAAGGAAACTCACGCTCGGGGTTGAGATTCGCGGAGGGAGCGAGGCCGAGCGAGCCGGCGACGGCGGGACCGAGGTCGGAGAGGATGTCTCCGAAGAGATTGGGGGCGACGACAACGTCGAACCAGTCCGGGTGCTGAACAAAATGAGCTGTGAGAACGTCGATGTGATACTGGTCCGCGCGGACATCGGGATATTGGGCGGCCATGGCGCGAAAACATTCGTCCCAAAAGGGCATGGTGTGAGTGATGCCATTCGATTTCGTGGCGGAGGTGAGATGCTTTTTTCGCGTGCGAGCCAAATCGAAAGCGAAGCGCAGGACGCGATTCACGCCGCGGCGGGTGAAGACGGACTCCTGGACGGCCATCTCGTCGTCGGTGCCTTCGTAGATTCGCCCACCGATATTGGAGTATTCCCCTTCGTTATTCTCGCGGACGATGGCGAGATCGATTTCGCCGGGCTTGCGATTTTTTAGCGGAGTCTCGATGCCTTCCAGAAGGCGCACCGGGCGGAGATTGACGTATTGGCGGAAGGCGCGGCGAATGGGGATGAGGAGTCCCCAGAGCGAAATGTGGTCCGGGACATGGGGATGTCCCACGGCGCCGAGAAAAATGGAGTCGAAGGGGCGAAGCTGGGCGAGGCCGTCGGCGGGCATCATCTTGCCCGTCTTCGTGTAGGTTTCGCAGCTCCAATCGAAGGCGCGCCAATCGAGCTGGAAGCCGAAGCGCCCGCCGGCGGCATCGAGGACGCGGATGCCTTCGGGAACCACCTCTTTGCCGATGCCGTCTCCGGCGATCACAGCGATGCGAAAGGTTTTCAACCCGGATCTCCGGCGATGGTGCATCGTACACTTCTCGTGGCGTGGAAACAACGAAGTTGCCGCCAAGGCAGTCCCGAGCCAGAGCAAAGACGAGGAAAAGAGGCGGGAGTTCCCTTTCCTTCGACTGCGCCCCTTTCCCGCCACCTTTCCGCGGGCAGGCCCTCCGAAATCGGCGGCGGGGAAATTCAGCGGTTCGCGAGGGTGGCAATCTTTCCCATGCCTAAAAGGCGGTCGTCGGCAGTCACGAGAACCAAGCCAAGAACCGCGGCTGTGGCGGCCAAAAAGCGATCCGCGGGATCTTGCTGGGGGAGCGGAAGTTCCTGTGCGGTGAGAACAATTTCATGAGTCAGTGGGGCTTCGCGGAAGTGAGCGGTGGCGTTTGCCATCCAATCTCGAAGAGCGCCATGAAGCCTAATTCGGCCCTTGGCGTGGAGAAGGATCGCTTCCCACGTGCTGACGGGAGACAACCAAAGCTCATTGCCGTCGTCTCTGAGTTCGCGCAGGACGCGGCGCGAGAGACGCTTCGGGTCTGCCAAGCTCCAAAGCCAGATATGGGTATCCAGCAACAATTTCACCGTTTCAGCGCCTCGATTTTCCCGATGTCAATGACGGGAGAGATCAGGTCGCCCGTAATTTCGATACTCTCGGACAGGGAGCCAATCCAGTTCCTTTCCTTCGAGTTTGAGGATGCAGGAAACACGTCTGCCACGGGCTTGCCGCGGCGGGTGACGCGGAGGGGAGTTTTCGTCTTGCTTACTTCTTGCAAGAGGGAGAGACACCTGGCCTTGAACTCGGAGATGGCGATTTCGTGGATTGATTTCTTGCGTTGCCGTGGCATGCCAAGCCTCCTTCGAACCAGGACAATATACCATGGTCATCTGAAATAGTCATATCAGAACTTATTGCAAGATGCCGCCGCCAGAGGCCCCGCGCGTGAGTTGTTCAGCGCCAAGAGGGCGAATCGTGCCAAAGAATAAAGGGAGCTTCGAGCGGCACGAAGGCGCCGGCGTGCTGCGGGACCAGGCGCGGGGTGTAGTCGGCCGCGGGGCGAGCGGTGGGAATCGTGGCTGTGTACATGAAGGCGTTGGTGGAACCGGCGAGGCGGTCGCCGCGATTCATGGGATGGCGCGAAGGTGCGTCACCGTTCTTCCCTTCCGCGTAGAGTTCCACACTGACGGCGTTGGGATCGAGGTCGTCGAGAAACACCTGGACCTGAAAGACCGGTTGCCCTTCCTTCTCTTCGAGTGTGGCGGGGCCGAATCGCAGTCCCGACCAGTGCTCGGCGAGTTGGGTGCGCCAATTGAGCAATTCAGCTCCCAACTTTCCTTGGTTTGCGGCACGGTCGCGATAGGCGGAGGCAGCCGGCAGATAATGCTCCTCCGTGTACTGGCGTACAACGCGATTGGTGGAAAAAAGAGGCGTCAACCTGGCCATGCTCTCGCGCATGCGAGCAACCCAGGCGCGCGAAATTCCCCGCTCATCGCGGGTATAAAATTCGGGGACAATCTCCCGCTCGAGCAATCCATAGAGGGCTTCGGCTTCCGCCGCGTCCCAGGCCGGGTCGCCATCATGCTCCTTGCCGTCGCCGATGGCCCAGCCGACTTCCGGAGAGTAGGCCTCGGCCCACCAGCCATCCAACTCGGAAAGATTCAGGCCGCCGTTGACGAGGACTTTCATACCGCTGGTGCCGCTTGCTTCCCAGGGGCGGCGCGGGGTGTTCACCCAAAGGTCCACGCCCTGGACAAGCTGCTCGGCCATGAGGAGATCGTAGTCGCTGAGGAAGACGACGCGAGAGCGCATGTCGGACCGATAGGAGAATTGGACCCACTCGTGGATCATGGCCTGCCCCTCCCCGTCCTGCGGATGGGCTTTTCCGGCAAGGACGATCTGGACGGGACGACCCTTGTTGGTGAGGATGGCGGCAAGCCGCTCCGGATCGTGCAAGAGGAGGTTGGGACGTTTGTAAGGCGCGAACCTGCGGGCAAAGCCGAGCGTGAGAGAGTCCGCGTCGAGCACTTGCGAAGCGCGGGCCTGATCCTCTTTCGAGGCGCCACGGCTCGCCAATTGGCGCTCGTAGCGTTTGCGAACGTAGCAGATAAAGGACCTGCGGCTATCGGCCCGAAGCTGCCAAAGATCGGAGTCGCTGACCTTGCGAAGCGCGTCATTGAGTCCGGCCATGGTGTCTCGCCAACGGCCTTTTCCGCAGACGGTTTCCCAAAGGTGATCTGCCTCGGCGAGAATCCCACGTGGGCATGTGCACTCCGTTCGTAACGTGAGTGATCGGGACCTCGGTTTCCGGCCAACGCGGAAAGAGGACTTGAAAAAGTTTGCGGCTGACTTGGCCGTGCAACCGGCTGACGCCATTGACTCCGCCGCTGCCCCGGAGGGCGAGGTAGGCCATATTAAATGGCTCGGATGAGTCATTGCGATTTTGCCGCCCCAGGGCCAAGAGATCGGCGAATGAAATATGCAAACCTTCCTCCGCATACTTTTGGAGATACCAAGCCATCAGGCCAGGATCGAAGCGATCGAAGCCCGCGCCCACGGGAGTGTGCGTGGTAAAGAGATTGCCGGCGCGCGTGACGGCAAGCGCCAGGTCGAACGGCTGCCTGTTATCCGCCATGTAAGAGCGGGCTCGTTCGAGGACCGCGAATGCAGCATGGCCTTCGTTGAGGTGGCACACCTCGGGATGCAATCCGAGGGCTTGCAAGAGGCGCCAGCCGCCAATTCCCAGAACCATCTCCTGCTTCAGGCGCAACTCCGAACCGCCTCCATAGAGTTCGCTCGTGATGCCTCGATGGACGGGGAGATTCGCGGGATCGTTGGTATCCAGGAGATACAATTTCGCGCGGCCTACGCGCACCTGCCAGGCGCGAATCCAAAGCTCGGAACCAGGAAACTCGATGGTGAAGCGCAGCCATTCGCCATTCGACTGGCGCAACGGCCTGACGGGCAATTCGCCGGGCGCATTGAATGGATAGAGGGCCTGCTGCCATCCCTGGGCGTCGATTTCCTGGCGGAAATATCCCTGTTGGTAGAGAAGGCTTATGCCGATGGAAGGGACACTGAGGTTGCTTGCCGTTTTGAGTTGATCGCCGGCAACGTTACCAAGGCCGCCCGAATAAATGGGCAGCGCCTCGCTCAACATGAATTCCATAGAGAAATAGGCGACCGCGGAGAGACCGGCATTCGGGTGCGCCTTTGCAAACCAGCCTTGGGACTCCAGGAGGGTCTTTGTTTTACGGTGGATATCAGCAAGGAGCGCTTGGAATTTCGGATCAGCGATAACGCTCCGCAATCTTTCGCGGGACACGGTTTGCAGCAAAAGCCAGGGATTGTGCGTGAGGTCCCAGAGTTCCGGGTCGAGGTGTTCCCAGAGTTGATCCGCGGAGTGATTGTAGGACCATCTCAGATCCAAAGCCAAGTCGGTAAGAGTCTCCGAGATGGCGGCATCAGAGGGCCGATTGCCGGCTGCAGGACTGCTCATGATGGTTTCCTCCCTGTGGGTTAGTCACCGGCGGCCGCTCGCGCGCTGCGTGCGAGCGTCTCCGAAACGATTGTCTGGGCTTCCTCTTGGGTGCGCCGCAGATGGTCTTGGCCGAGGAAGCTCTCGGCGTAAATTTTGTAAATCTCTTCCGTACCCGAAGGGCGCGCGGCAAACCAGCCATTCTTTGCGATCACTTTAATTCCGCCGATGGGGCTGCCGTCTCCCGGAGCGGCGGTGAGAATCTGCTGGACCTTTTCGCCGGCAACATCGGTAACCTGGATGTCGGTGGGGGACAATTTGGCAAGGGCGGCTTTTTGCTCGAGCGTGGCGGGGGCGTCCATGCGTTCGTAAACCGGGTCGCCGAGGTCGCGGGTGAGTTCGCGGTAGATTTCGCCCGGATCATGTCCCAGGCGCGCCGTGATTTCGGCCGAGAGCAGACAAGGGATGATTCCGTCCTTGTCGGTGGTCCACACGCTGCCGTCGCGCCGAAGAAACGAAGAGCCGGCGCTTTCTTCGCCCGCGAAGCCCAGGCGTCCGTCCAACAGGCCTTCGACGAACCACTTGAAGCCCACCGGCACCTCGTACAGCCGGCGTGCCAGGCGAGCGGTGACGCGATCAATCATGCTGCTGCTTACGACGGTCTTGCCGACGGCGGCGCCGCGGCCCCAGTCCTTGCGATTCGCAAACAAGTAGTGGATGCAGACAGCGAGGTAGTGGTTCGGGGGGAGCAAGCCGCTGCCCTTGGTGACGATGCCGTGGCGGTCGTGGTCCGTGTCGCCGGCAAAGGCAATGTCGAATTTGTCTTTCAGTCCGATCAACCTCTGCATGGCGTAGGGAGAGGATGGATCCATGCGAATTTTGCCGTCCCAATCCACGGTCATGAATCGAAACGTGGGATCAACCGATTTATTCACGACGGTCAGATTGAGACCGTAGCGCTCGGCAATCAGAGGCCAATAGTCAATGCCCGCGCCTCCGAGCGGGTCCACGCCGAGCTTAATCTTGGCATCGCGAATCGCGGCCATATCAACGACGCTTTCGAGATCGGCGACATACGTGTGCAGGTAGTCGTATTTGTGCGTCGTGGAGGCTCGCAGGGCTTGGGCGAACAACATTCTCTTAATGCCCTGGAGCGCGGTCCGTAGATATTCGTTGGCCTTCGATTCGATCCAGGAGGTTACGTGGGAATCGGCCGGCCCGCCGTGGGGAGGATCGTACTTGAAGCCGCCATCGTCGGGAGGATTGTGGGACGGCGTGATGACGATGCCGTCGGCGAGTCCTATTTTCCGTTGGTTGTTGTAATGGAGGATGGCATGGGAAACGACGGGAGTCGGCGTGTACGGAGTGCCCTCCGAGAGCATCACCGGGATGCTGTTTGCCGCGAGGACTTCGAGGGCGCTTGCCAATGCCGGCTCGGAGAGCGCATGGGTGTCCATCCCGAGGAAGAGCGGCCCCTCGATTTTCTGCGCCTTGCGGTAGTCGCAGATGGCCTGCGTGATAGCGAGGATGTGCCACTCGTTAAACGCTCCATCGAAGGATGACCCGCGATGGCCGGACGTGCCGAAGATGACGCGTTGCCTCGGGTCGCTCGGGTCAGGCTGCAACGTGTAGTACGCGGTGACGAGCTTTGGGACGTTTACCAGGATGGAGGGATCGGCCGGTTTTCCGGCGGCTGGACTTACGTTCACTCGTCACCTCGAGCGGCAGGGGAACGCAAGTATAACGCAAGACCCAAGGCTATGACATTACAGCCGCGTGAAAACCGTCCGGGGAATTTTGTTCAGAAATTTCAGGAGCGTGTCTGTGGGGTCAGTCGGCGGCAGGTGCGAGGCGGCGGTCGAGCGAGACGGCTGCAAAATAGGCGCAGCGCGAAAGCTCGTGCTCGATCCATTGCGACACGTTGGGAGAGCGCAACGGCAGGTACCGCTCCGCGAGGCTTAGAACGGAGTAATAGGATTTGACGGCGCGAGTCTGGGGGGTGGCTGCGGCGGGCATGCCGGCCATTTGCGCAAGACCCAATAAGCGGTGGAATTCACAGGGATCCAATGTTTTTCCATGGAGCCCGGCGACTTCCTTGGTGTGGTCGGATATGGCCAGGCCGTCGCAGGCGGTCAGGAGGGTGCGGCAATAGGCCAAGAAAAACTGTCCCACAGCGCCGAGGCAGCAGACGAAGATGATCGCGGAAATCACGGATTTATGAGACGCCGAAAATCAGATGGCGCACTCCTCCCAGTGTTCTGCAAAGCCTTTTCACCTCAGAAACAGTATGAGAACCGGGTCCACCCGGGCAAATAGTACGAGCGTACGCCTGTGCTGTACCGCAAGGACCACCCGGGGCGCGCGGAAAAGTAGGGACACGAATCCATTAACCGCTTCCCTGCCCCGCCGCGCGGCTTCCCGCATGCGCGGATGCCATTCGTTCGGCGGGAGTCTCCGTGTTAGAGTGGGCGGCTCGGGGGAAGGCTGGTTCACCGCCGGCGGATCGAGGGAGGGGCTGTGGCGTATCGCGACCTGAGGGATTTTCTAAGCACGCTCGAAAAGGAAGGCGAACTCGAACGGATTACCCTCGAGGTGGATCCGGTGCTGGAGATCGCGGAAATCACGGACCGCACCGTAAAGGCGGGCGGGCCGGCGCTTCTCTTCGAGCGCGCCAAGGGATCGCGCATCCCGGCGGTGACAAACCTGGTGGGCACGGAGCGGCGCATGAACCTGGCGCTGGGGGTGGAATCGGTTGACGAAGTGGCCGGGCGCGTCTCGTCGTTTCTGGACATGCAATCGCCGCAGGGGCTTCTCGAAAAGGTGAAGATGTTGCCGAAGCTGGCCGCGATCGGGTCGTTTTTTCCGAAGACGGTGCGGACCGGCGACTGCCAGGAAGTGGTGCTCAAAGAAGATTTTTCTCTGCTGGATTTTCCGATCTTGCAGTGCTGGCCACAGGACGGAGGGCGGTACATCACCTGGCCGATGGTGATCACGAAAAATCCGGAGACCGGGAAGCGCAACGTGGGGTGCTACCGGATGCAGGTTTTCGGGCCGCGCTCGACGGGGATGCACTGGCAGACACAGAAGCACGGCGCCGAACATTTCCGCAGCGCCCGGTCGAAAAATCGGCAGGGAAAACTCGAGGTCGCCGTGGCCATCGGCGCCGATCCCGCCACATGCATGGCCGGGATACTGCCCGTGCCGCCGGATATGGACGAGTTCCTCTTTTCCGGGTTCTTGCGGCGCGAGCCGGTGGAACTGGTGGCGTGCAAGACAGTGGACCTGGAGGTTCCGGCGAACGCGGAAATCGTCCTCGAAGGAACGGTGGATCTGGGGGAGCTTCGCACCGAGGGTCCCTTCGGAGACCATACCGGGTTCTACTCACTCGAAGGGCAATTTCCTGTCTTCCACGTTGGCTGCGTGACGCACCGCAAAGAGCC
The DNA here is from genome assembly GCA_963823205.1 of Terriglobia bacterium. Lineage (GTDB taxonomy): Bacteria > Acidobacteriota > Terriglobia > Acidiferrales > UBA7541 > Palsa-295. The sequence goes on along the minus strand of CAWGKL010000004.1, from coordinate 576,046 downwards.
GCTCTACCTGACGACGATCGTCGGCCCGCCTCCCCAGGAGGACTATTTCATCGGCCACGCCATCGAGCGGATTTTTCTTCCGGTGATGAAGATGCAGCATCCGGAAATCGTGGATGTGGCCATGCCCGCCGAAGGAATTTTTCAGAATCTGATGATCGTCTCGATCCGGAAAAGCTATCCGGGGCATGCACGGAAAACCATGAACGCCATCTGGTCGCTGGGGCAAGCCATGTTCACGAAGGTGATTGTGGTGGTGGACCACGACGTGAACGTGCAGGACGGGCGCGAAGTGGTATGGAAGGCGCTGTGCGCCATCGATCCGGAGCGGGATATCCAGTTTGTGCTCGGCCCCGTGGATACGCTCGACCATGCCGCGCGCCGGCAGGACTACGGCTCGAAGATGGGGATAGACGCCACGCGCAAATGGCCCGAAGAAGGTTACCAAGGGCGCTGGCCCGATGAAATCCGCATGGATGAAAACACGAAAAAGCGCGTGGACGCGATTTGGTCCCGACTGAATCTTGGCCGCCGGGTGAGGGGATAGAAGTTGAATGCTAAGCGCCGGCGGAACGTTTTTTTGTTTTGCCGGCTCCGCTTCCGACTTTGAGCAGCCGTTTCTCATGCCCTAGGGTGGCACTGCCCTATCGTGCGAAAGGCACTGCCCTGCCATAGCGGTTCTCCCGTTAAGCTAGCTTAAAGACGTCGCTCGCGAAAGAAAAACGTCAACCGCTGATACGTTCGTCCCCCAGTTCGGCGAAGAACGGCCGAGCCGAGTGCATCCCCCCCTGACTGTACCGATGGCCCCGCCTGTCCCTTAGGACGTGATTTTACCAACAGCACACGCCGGGGATAACGCGGCTTGACAGTCACTGCAGCGGGTGCAATAAACGAATCAAAGAAAGAGTACCAGGTCTATTAGTACTCCCTTCCCACTTTTCACGGGAGGGGCGAAGGCGCCATGGGGTTGGGGCCGTAGCGTCGCGAAGGGCGAGAGGTTTTACGCCGGCAAAAAATCGCCGGGTAGAGGCCGTGCGGGGTGACGCCGCAGAGCCGGAGGGGCGAAGGGCGCGCGATGTTCAACATGCGCAAGACGAAATCTCTAATCGGCTTGGACATAGGCTCGAGCTCCGTCAAAGCCGTGGAGCTGAAGAAATCGAAGGACGGATACGACCTGGTGAGCTTCGGCATGGAGCCGCTGGCCCAGGACACGGTGGTGGATGGGGCCATCATGGACGCCCCTTCGGTGGCGGAAAAGATCATTTCCATCTTCGACAGCCAGAGAATCAAGACAAAAGATGTGGCCACATCGGTATGCGGCCATTCGGTGATCGTGAAACGAGTGAGCATGCCGGTGATGAGCGAAGAGGAATTGTACGACCGCATTCAAACGGAAGCGAGCCAGCACATCCCCTTCGATATCGCGGACGTGAACCTGAGCTACCAGCTGCTGGAGAGCAACGAGAACCAGATGGACGTGCTGCTGGTGGCCGTGAAGAAAGACAAAATATTGAACCACACGAATGTGCTGGCGCAGGCGGGAAAGACGCCGGTGGTGGTGGACATTGACGCGTTCGCGCTGCAAAACAGCTTCGAGGTGAATTACGATCCGGACCCCTCGCAGGTAGCGGCCCTGCTGAATATCGGGGCCAGCGTGATGAACATCAACATCGTTCGGGGGTGGACGCCGCTCTTCACGCGGGACGTATCGGTGGGGGGGAATCAGTACACCGACGCGCTTCAAAAGGAACTGGACTTGAGCTTCGAGGACGCCGAGAAGCTGAAAATGGGCGGGACGCTGGCGGGGGTGAGCGATGAGCAGCGGAGCGCCATACTTCGCTCCGTCTCGGACGTTTTGATCCTGGAGATACAGAAGACGTTCGATTTCTTCCGGGCCACGGCGAGCGGCGAAAATATCCGCCGGATTTTGGTGGCGGGAGGAACGGCGCGCGTTCCCGGACTGCTGGAGCTTCTGAAGGAAGAGTTTGCCATGCCCGTGGAGGAGCTGTATCCGTTTCGCAAGATCAATATCGGCACCGGAGAGCATGACGAGAGCCGGATCCGCGAGCTGGCGCCGTGCTTGGCGGTGGCCGTGGGCCTGGCGCTGAGGAGTTTTGATACGCCATGATTCGGATCAACTTACTGGGGCAGATCCGTCCGAAGGCGGCCAAGGAATCCGTGCCGGTGGAAGCCGCGGTTCAGGTGGTCTTCTTGCTGGTGGCCTTCGCCGTGGCCGCAATGGTTCTGGGAATCAGCTATTACCAGGAGAAGAAGAGTCTGGATGCCACGAATGCGAAGATAACCGCATTGACCGCCGAGAAGGCCAGCCTGGAACAGGTGAAGCAGGATGTGGACAGATTCGAGAGTGAGAAGGCGGTGCTGCAGGAGCGGATTGACGTGATCGAGACGCTTCAGAGGAACCGCAGCGGCGCCCAGGACCTGCTCCAGATGGTGGCCAACACGGTGGTGCGGGTGGATTCCCTGTGGCTCACGTCTCTGGAGCGCACGGACAAATCCCTGAAAATCGAGGGGGAAGCCGGCTCGATCAATGCCGTGGCCAATTTCATCACCCAGCTCAAGCGGTCCGGCTATTTCGACAACGTCGAGATCCAAGAAGCGAAAGAGAACGACGTTGAGCCGGGAGTGGAGACCTACGATTTTCAGATGACAGCGGATATCAATCCGACGGATGGCGGAGGGCAGGGACAAGCGCAATCCACCGAGGGCGCGCAACCTCCCAAAGCGCCTGGGAAGGGGAGGAGCTAGCCATGGCATTGACGATCCGAGATTGGCCATGGCCCCTGCAAGCCCTGATTTGCGCGGCATTGTCGGTGGGCGTGATCTTGGCGGGATTTTACATACCGGGGTCGCCGCTGGGCAGCGTCCGCGGGCAGCTCGAAACGGCCCAGGCCAAACTGACACCCCTGCAACAGGACGTTGACAGCCTCCGCTTTTACAGGCAGAAGCGCGTGGAATTGCAATCCGAAATGGATGCGCTTCAGAAGCAATTGGCCACGCTGCAGACAATCGTGCCGGAAGAGAAGCAGGCGGATCAGTTCATCCTCATGGTACAGGGCGCGGCTATAACTTCCGGCGTGGCGATCCGGCAGCTCACGGCAAAGGCCATTGTGCAACAGCCCTATTACTTCGAGATGCCGTTTGAGATCCAAGCCGACGGCCCCTATTTTTCCGTTCTCGATTTTTTTTCCCGGATGGGGCGGCTTTCCCGAATTATCAATGTGGGCGATGTGAAGCTGGCTTACATCGGGAAAGCCAGCGCCAGCAAATTTCACATGAACCCGGGAACGACCGTGACCGGGACTTTTACAATCACGACCTTCTTCACGCAAGGGGCGGCGGCAGCGCCCATTTCGGCGAAGAAGCGATAGAGCCATGATGATGAGATTGGCAAAGATAATGGGGTACGTCCTAGGCGTGCTAGGAATTTCGTTCCTTCTTGTAGCCGCGGCAGCGGCGCAAGAAGGCAAGCCGCCCAAGAGGCATGTGCACAAGGGCAAGACAGCCGCTCACGCCCAGGAAACACCCGGCGCGAGCCCGGCGGAGGCTCCCGCGGGGGGAGATTCCGAGCGAGACTGTGGTCCGCCGCGATCCATTCATGCCGCTTGTCAACTTGTCTAAAGGCGGGGAGATGGAGCATTTGCCGCCCGGGAAGGCAGGCCTGGTGATCGCCACCGTGCGCGTGGATGGGGCGGTGAGTTCATCGGACGGAATGATAGCCATGGTTTCTAACCCGGAGGATCATGTGTATTTCATCCGGGAAGGAGACCGCCTCTACGACGGAGAAGTGGAGAAAATCAGTCTCGACGGTGTCACGTTTCGGGAAAACTCCAAGGATGCGTTCGGAAAGCCTGTCGAGCGCACAGTGACGAAACGAATCTTCGCGAGTGCAGGAGAGCAGCAATGAGGATCAGCGGGCAGGGATGGAGGGTCGGCGCGCTCATGGCGGCCAGCCTGATACTTTCGAACGGAGCCCTGCCGGGGGCCGACACGCCGCCGGTGGTGCATGTGAATGCGGTGGTGAAGGACGGCGCCGTAAGCCTGGAAGCGCAGGCGAACGCGCCATTCGAATTCGCCACCTATCGTCCCAGCAAGAGCCTCTACGTGGTGGACATGACGGGTGTGTCGTCCGGCGATCCCGCCGGAGCGCGCGTGGTGGCCTCCGAACTGATCAAGAGCTATCGCGTGCTGTCGTATTCCGCGGGGGAGAAGCCCGTGGTGCGCCTTGAGATTCTCCTGAGCGCGGGAGCCGAACCCCGCGTTGAACGGAAGGACGCGCAAGATTTGGCTCTCGTGGTCGCGCGCGCCTCGGGAGCTTCTCCAACAACGAATCCGGCGATCTCGGCGGCTCCGGCCGTTGTTCCGGTGGCTCGAACGGCTTCCGAGCCGAGCGAGCCGGGGCAGCCCTCGAAACGATCCGACAAGTGAGCCTTTCGCAGAAAGGCGATCAGACGCAGGTGAGCGTTCTGGGCACGGGCCACCTGAACTGCCACGCGATTCGGCTTCAAAATCCGGATCGCATCGTACTGGATTTCACAGGCTCGCATTTGGGCGCTCCCGTGAAGCACCACATCGCCAGCAACCTGGACCCGGTGCGTGAAATCCGGCTCGCGCAGTTCGCGCCGGAGGTCTCGCGGATCGTGATTGACCTGCGCAAGCCATCGCGATTACAAGATGGATGCGGGAGACAATTCTCTCACCGTGTCATTCGCCGTTGGGGCGACAGGAGCGGTCCAAGCCGCACCCGCCGAGCCCGCTTCGAATCTGAGTACAACGAAGGCGCAATCCTGGAAGCAGGATGCTGAAGGAAATAGCGGCGACAGAGGCGAGCGGAGATTCCCACTCCGGCAGCCGTTCTGCCCGCCGCCCTGACGCAGCCGTCTTCGGCGCTGGCCCGTCCGGCCGCGGCAGCGCAGCCGCAAACGGCTACGGAGGCCACGCAGGCAATTTCGAATGCTTCGGCCGCCGCATCGCAATCGGGGAATACGGCGCCCGCCGCCGACCCGCAGGCGCCAGCCGAGCCATCGTCCACGGGATCTTCCCAGACAGCGGAGGCGCAGGCCGCGCCGCCCGCACCCTCGAGCAAATATTCGGGCGAGCCGATTTCCGTGAACCTGAAGGACGTGGATCTGCGCGACTTCTTCCGCCTGATTCATGAAATCAGCGGACTGAACGTTGTGGTGGACCCGGACGTGAAGGGCACCCTCACGATCGTGCTCGATGATGTGCCGTGGGATCAGGCGCTGGATATCGTGCTGAACAACAACGATTTGGATAAGCAGCTCGATGGCAACGTGCTGCGCATCGCGACAAGGCAGACGGTCAGGAAGGAAGCCGAAGAGAGCCGCGACCTGACAAGGCGCAGGCGGAAGCCGCGGATGTGGTGACCACCACGCGCGTCCTGAGCTATGCGAAGGCCGACGACATGGCGGTACTGCTCAAGAAATTCCTTTCGTCACGCGGCGACATTTTCGCGGATGACCGTTCGAATACTCTGATCATTCGCGACATTCCGAGCACGCTGCCGGTGATCGACAACCTGATCCGCCAGCTCGACCGCAAATCGCAGCAAGTGGAAATCGAAGCGCGCGTGGTGGCTGCGAACCGCAACTTCTCGCGCGAACTTGGCACGCAACTCGCGCTTTCGCGGAGTCGAGGCCGCAACAACGCGGTCGGCGGAGCGCGCGGTGTGGAGCGAGCCCGTCATCGCACGTCTCCGACTCCCGGCGCCGCCATCGTCATCGGATCGGCGGCGGTCGTCAGCACCTCGCGGGCCATTCCGCTTCGTGACTAATCTTGGGTCGTCGGCGCCGACGAGCGGAATCCAGTACCTTTTCGCCTCCACGAATTTCGCCCTGGACTTCATGATCACGGCGGCGGAATCGAGGGGCGTCGGCAAGCTGCTCTCGAAACCGAAGGTGATCACGCAGAATAACCAGAAGGCGACGTCAAGCAGGGAACCAAGATCCCTGTGCAGACGGTCGTGAACAACACGGTTTCCGTGCAGTTTGTGGACGCTGTGCTGGAGCTGGACGTGACGCCGCAAATCACGGCGGAAGGCACGATCTACATGGACGTGACGGTGGAAAACGACCAGATCGAACAACAACGTCCGCGGTGCAGGGAATCCCGGAAATCATCACGCAGGCGGCGGAAAGCAAAGTGACGGTGGACGACGGCGCCACGGTCGTAATCGGCGGCATCATCGTCACGCAACAACAAACCGCGATTGACCAGGTGCCGCTCCTGGGCAGCGTGCCGGTGCTCGGCAACCTGTTCAAGCACTCAACGGTTAGCTCCACATCGTCAGGAATTGCTCTTCTTCCTCACGCCTCGGATTCTGCCGAGCTAGCGATGGTGAGGAGACGCGGGGGATTGGCTGGCTGACGTGGCCGCAAAATCGAGTGAGCTGGCATCGCGCCGGAGCCGAACCGATCGGCTCCGGCTTCTCTTTTCCGAACTTCGCGCCGACGCCCTTCTCGTCTCGCACCTCCCCAACATCCAGTATCTTTGCGGGTTTTCCGGGAGCGCCGCGATCTTGCTGGTCGAGCCGCGGAGGAGCACGCTCATTCACCGACAGCCGCTACACGTTTCAGGCCCGAGAAGAGGTTTCCGGGCGCTCGTATTCGCATCGCCAAGAAGGGCTTGCTTCGCGCCGGTGGGGACTCCTGCGCGAGCTACCAGGCGCCGCGCCGGCTTAGCGGCGGCCTATTCGCCCGACCATTTGACCGTAGCCCAAAAGGCGGCGCTGCAAGCGGCGGCCGGCCACCGGCTTCGTTGGCTGCCGGATGAGAACGCGGTGGAAAGGCTGCGAGCCGTGAAGGACGCGGGCGAGCTGGCAGGAATGCGCGAGGCCGCCAGATCTGATCAGCGAGGTTTTCCGCGAGGCTCCGGCGCGTGATAAGACCGGGAGTCACCGAACTCGAGCTTGGCCGCCAAGATCGAATACGACATCAAGCGAGCGGGGTGGCCGGGCCCATCGTTTGAAACGATCGTGGCGTCGGGCCGCGGTCGGCCTGGGCGCATGCGCGGCCCACCTCCAAACCACTCAGGAAAAACGAGTTGGTCGTCCTCGACCAGGGTGCTATACTTCGCGGTTATTGCAGCGACATGACGCGCACGGTCTTTCTGGGACGGGCTCCCGGACGGATACGGGGCATATATGAAGCCGTCCTGGAGGCGCAGGAGGCGGCCAAGGCTGCCATCCGGCCGGGTGTAAAGGCCGGAGACGTGGACCGAGCGGCCCGCGACACGCTTGAGGCGGCATGGCCTGGCGCGGTACTTCACGCATAGCACGGGACACGGCCTGGGGCTGGAAGTACACGAAATGCCTCGGCTGGGCCGCGGCGAAAGCACGATTCTTCAGGAAGGCATGGTTGTGACCGTCGAGCCGGGCGTTTACATCGAAGGACTCGGGGGAATCCGCATCGAGGACGACGTCGTGGTGACGACGTAGCGGCTGTGTGGATCTGACGACCGCTCCAAGGGAATTTCTCGAACTCTAAATGGCAAAAAAGACGAAGCCAGAAAAAACCACGGAAGCAGACGGTCCGCGGGCGTGGATCTTGCGGGAGTCGAGCGCGCTTCTCGATTTCATGGCAAAAGCACGGGCTCGAGGAATTCGAATACGAGCGCGAGGGATTCCACGTCCGGCTGAAGAAGGCTTCGCACGCAGGCGCATGGCGCGCCGGGCAGCCGACATCGCTTCCGGCGGCGAGCCGCAGCGCGGCCACGAAGCCGGCCCATCGAAGGGCAGAAGCTGTTCGTCCCTCCGCGACTGCCGGCGCTCCAGCAGTGGACGCCGATCTGCATGTGATCAAATCCCCGATTGTGGGCACCTTTTATTCCGCCGCCAGCCCCGGCGGCGGCACCCTTCGTGACGCGCGGGCGCGCACGTGGAGCCGGGCCAGGTGCTGTGCATCATCGAAGCCATGAAGCTGATGAACGAAATCGAGTCGGACGTGGCGGGAGAAGTGGTGAAGATTTTCGCGGAGAACGGCAACCCGGTGGAATACGGCGAGCCGCTTTTCGGCATCCGCCCGCAGCGCAAGAAACGGGCCCCCAGCCCGGCGCCCGCCGGCTGAGCGTAGCCCCGAACGAAATGTTTCGAAAAATTCTGATCGCCAATCGCGGCGAAATCGCGCTGCGAATTCTGAGCGCCTGCAAGGAGCTGGGCGTCCGCACCGTGGCGGTCTATTCCGAGGCGGACCGCCACGCGCTGCATGTGCGCTTCGCCGATGAAGCCATCTGCATCGGGCCGCCGCGCAGCAGCGAGAGCTATCTGAATATTCCGCAGGTGATCAGCGCCGCGGAAATCGCCAACGTGGACGCGATCCATCCCGGGCTACGGCTTTCTTTCCGAAAACGCCAATTTTGCCGAGGTCTGCGAGGCCTCGCACATCACCTTTATCGGGCCCTCGCCCGAAGTGATTCGCATGATGGGAGAAAAGGATCGCGCCCGCGCCGAGATGGCCGCCGCCGGTCTGCCCGTTATTCCGGGCAGCCCCGGGGTTGTTCCGGACGAAGCGGCGGCCAAGCAGGCCTTGCGGCGAGATTGGCTTCCCTTGATGATCAAGGCGGCCGAAGGCGGCGGCGGGCGCGGGATGCGCATGGTCCGCAAGAAGCGCGAGCTGATCGCCCGCGTTTCAGACGGCGCGCGCCGAAGCCGAGCAGGCCTTTGGCAGCCCGAATGTCTACATGGAGAAGCTCATCGAGCGGCCGCGGCACATCGAGATTTCAGGTGCTGGGGGACCACCACGGCAATGTGATCCATCTGGGCGAACGCGAGTGCTCGCTCCAGCGGCGCCATCAGAAGGTGCTGGAGGAATCGCCGTCGCCGGATTCTCGACGCGGCCACGCGAGAGCGCATCGGGCATCAGGTGGTGGAAGCCCTCAAAAAGATCGGCTATTCGAGCGCCGGAACGGTGGAGTTTCTGCGCGACGATTCCGGGAATCTGTACTTCATCGAGATGAACGCGCGCATCCAGGTGGAGCACCCGGTGACGGAGATGGTTACGGGCGTGGACCTGGTGAAGTCGCAGATTCGGCTGGCGGCCGGGGAGAAGCTCGACAGGGTTGCCGGGCCGGTCGACCTTTCGCGGCCACGCCATTGAGTGCCGCATCAACGCGGAAGACCCCGAGACGTTTACCCCCTCGCCCGGCCGAATCACGGCGTTTCGCGTTCCGGGAGGCCCGGGGATTCGCGTGGATACGGCCGCCTATGCCGATGCCGTTATTCCCCCTTACTACGATTCGCTGATAGCAAAACTCATCGCGCACGGCCACGACCGCGCCGAAGCCATCGCGCGGATGCGTCAGGCGCTCGACGGCTTCGTGGTCGAAGGCATCAAGACCACAATTCCGCTGCACAAGAAAATTCTGGCGGACCCCGATTTCATCGCCGGGAAATTCGACACCCACTTCCTCGAACGGCTCACCGCCGTAGCGACGAAGTAGCCGGAGGCGGAATTGTTCCCAGCCCTCTACGCGATCCTCGACCCAAGCATTGGTGGAAAAACTTCCCTTCCCCTGGCTTTGCAACTGGCCGATGCAGGCGTGCGCCTGATGCAACTGCGCGACAAGCGCGCCACGCCGCGGGAGTTGGAGGCGCGAGCCAGGGAGTTCACGGAAAAACTTTCGCGGCGCGGCGTGCGGCTCATCGTCAACGACCGGCCGGATATCGCGGCCATCGCAGGGGCGGGTGGTGTGCATGTTGGCCAGGAGGATCTGCCGGTGGAAGAGGCGCGGAGGATTTGCGGGGCACCTGGCTGGGTGGGTGTTTCGACACACAATCTCGAGCAATTGCGCGAGGCCGTCGGCACTTCGGCGGATTATATTGCCGTGGGGCCTCTCTTCCCGACAGCGACAAAAGAGAATCCTGAGCCCGTGGTGGGAATCGAGTTCCTGCGCGCGGCGCGCGGCCTGACCCGGAAACCGCTTGTGGCCATCGGCGGCATCACAGTAGAGCGTGCGGAAGAAGTGTTTCGCGCGGGCGCCGATTCGGTGGCCGTGATTCGGGATCTGGCGCCGGCGAGCGATCCGGCGGCGCGGGCGCGGGATTACTTGGCGATCGCAGAGCGCGTGCGCCTGGAGCGCGCCTCGAGGCAAGGCTGAATGGGGGAGCAAACGCAGACCATCGGATCGGCGGCCGCGCAGCCTGCTGCTGACGCCGGGCTTGTGAAGGGGCTGGGCCTCTTCGACGCGACGATGATCGTGGTCGGCTCGATGATCGGCTCGGGCATTTTCATCGTCTCCGCGGATATCGCGCATCAGGTGCAAAGCCCCGGGCTCCTGCTCGTCGTATGGCTCGCGGCGGGCGCGATGACGCTGATCTGCGCGCTCAGCTATGGCGAACTGGCGGCGGCCATGCCGCATGCGGGTGGGCAATATGTCTATTTGCGCGAATCGCTCGGGCCGATCTGGGGATTCCTCTACGGCTGGACGATGCTGCTGGTGATTCAGACGGCTACGATTGCCGCCGTAGCCATCGCCTTCGCGAAATTCACCGCTGTCATCGTGCCGTGGTTTTCCGCCTCCGCGTGGATATGGAAGATCGGCACGTTCGGCCCATGGCAGCTGTGGTTCGGCTCGCTCGGTCCTTACAACGTGGGCCTCAATCGCCAGAATCTTCTGGCGATTCTTTCCATCGTATTTCTCACCTGGATCAACACGCGCGGGCTGCATCTGGGCAAGATGGTCCAGAACATTTTTACGGTGGCGAAGACGGCCGCGCTCGCGGCGCTGGTTCTGCTCGGCTTCTGGTTTTCCACCGCGATGGCCCGCGAGATCAATTTCACTCACTTCTGGCGCAACGCCGGGCTTTCGATTCTGCACGCCTATCCGCCCGATCAACCCGCATGGATGATCGGAACGCTCACGCTGGTGGGCGTGGCGATGGTGGGTTCGCTCTTCGCCATGGACGCCTGGAACAACGTGACGTTCACGGCGGGGGAAGTAAAAAATCCGGGCCGCAATCTGCCGCTTTCGCTCGCGCTGGGCACGGGCGCCGTGATTCTGCTCTATACGCTCGCGAACGTGGCCTACCTTCGCGTGCTGCCCATTACCGGCGACCCTCATGGCGCCACGGCGCTGGCCCGCGGAATCGAATACGCGACGGACGGGCGCGTGGCCACGGCTGTCGCCTCGGTCATCTTTGGTCCGGCGGGCGCGATCCTGATGGCTTCCGCGATTCTCGTTTCCACATTTGGGTGCAACAACGGCCTGATCCTTTCGGGCGCGCGCATCTATTACGCCATGGCCAAGGACCGCCTGTTTTTCGCGTCCGCCGGAAAGGTCAATCGCCATCACGCGCCGGCGGCGGCGCTCGTGGTGCAGTGCATCTGGGCTTCGATCCTGTGTCTTTCGGGCACGTACGGCCAGTTGCTCGACTTTTTGATCTTCGCGGTGCTGATTTTCTATATTCTGACGCTCGCGGGCCTTTTCGTGCTGCGGTGGAAGCGCCCGGAGATGGAGCGGCCGTATCGCGCGCTGGGCTATCCCGTGCTGCCGGCGCTGTATCTGGTGATGGCGGTGTATATTGAGATTCAGCTGTTGCGGTACAAGCCGCAATACACCTGGACGGGCCTGATCATCGTGCTGCTGGGCCTGCCCGTGTACGGCCTTTGGAAGTGGGCGAGGAAACCGGAGGGAAATAGCGCGAGGGCGTAATGCGATAGATTGCGCAGATTCATTCCTGGGAGGAAATAGCGAATGGGCAGTCCGCTGCTGGCGAAAAAGCCGATGGACTGGCTTCTGAACGAGGCTGGAGACGAAGGCGAGTACACTCTGAAGCGCGCGCTCGGGCCGGTGTCGCTGACGGCGCTGGGAGTGGGAGCGATCATCGGCGCGGGGATTTTCGTCCTTTCGGGCCTGGGAGCGCATTATGCCGGGCCCGGATTGATGCTGTCGTTCGTCATATCGGGGCTGGGGTGCGCGTTTGCGGGATTGTGCTATGCGGAATTCGCCGCCATGATCCCGCTGGCGGGCAGCGCCTACACCTACGCCTACGCCGCGCTGGGAGAGCTGGTGGCGTGGATCATCGGCTGGGACCTGACGCTGGAATACGCCATGGGGGCGAGCACGGTCTCTTCGGGCTGGTCGAACCACTTCATCGAGTTCCTCAAAATCTTTCATCTGAAGATGCCGCTGTGGCTCGCCTATGACCACTGGACGGCGCTGCGGGCCGCGCAGAACATCGTGGCGCGCCAGATGGCCCAGGCGTCCGACCCAAGCGTGGCCAAGGGGACGCAAGCGTTTCTGGCAAAAGTCGGCGATATCATCCGCGCGCAATCGCCGGAGCTGCTGCAGCGGGCGCACGACCTGGTGGGCGCGCCGCGCGTGTTCGGCATCGAGATCGGGTTCAATCTTCCCGCGTTTCTGATCGCGCTTGTGATTACGGCCATCCTGGTGATCGGGATTCAGGAAAGCGCCACGTTCAACTCGCTGATCGTGATCGTAAAGGTGGCCGTGGTTCTTTTCGTCATCCTTCTCGGGATGCACTACGTGAATCGCGCGAACTGGGGCCACGACTGGTCTACATTCGCACCGATGGGCTTTTCGGGCATCGGAGCCGGCGCGGCCTACATATTTTTCGCCTACATCGGCTTCGACGCGGTTTCCACCACCGCGCAGGAAGCGCGCAACCCGCAGCGGGATCTTCCCATCGGCATCATCGCTTCCCTGCTGGTTTGCACGGTGCTGTACATATTGGTGGCCTGCGTCCTGACTGGGATGGTGCCGTGGGCGGATATAAACATCGAGGCGCCGCTGGCCGCGGCGTTCCTGGACCGCGGGCTTGTGACGGCGTCGTACGTCATCACCGCGGGCGCGCTGGCCGGGCTGACAAGCGTGATGCTGGTGATGCTCCTGGGCCAGACGCGCGTGCTCTACGCCATGGCCAATGACGGGCTTCTGCCGCGGAAATTCTTCGGGGCGATCCATCCGAGGTTCCGCACACCCTACAAGAACACGATTCTGGTGGGATTGCTCGCGGCGACGGTCGGCAGCGTTACGCCGATTGATATTATCGGGAACATGGTGAATATCGGGACGCTCTTCGCCTTCGTCATCGTGTGCGCGGCGGTGCTGGTGCTGCGGCGGACGAATCCGGGCCAGCACAGACCCTTCCGCACGCCGTGGGTGCCGGTGATTCCGGTGCTCGGAATCATCGTGAACGGATACATGATGTATAAGCTCGGCTGGATCAACTGGGCGCGGCTGATTATCTGGCTGGTCATCGGACTGGTGGTTTATTTCACCTACAGCCGGCATCACAGCCGGGTACAGAAGAACGATCGCTTCGCGCGGTAGGCGGACGGGAACTTCAGGGGTTGAAACCCCTGACGAAAAAGAGAGGCGCCTTACGGCGGGGTTGAAACCCCGCCCTACAAAGCACGTCGCTCTCGCAAGCTGCAAAGCCGCGACCTACAACCCTCCTTCTTCAATAAGCTGCTAAAGATTCAAGTGTGAGTATTTCGAGGCCGTAACGGCGCGGGCATGCTCGAAAGTTTTGCGCGGCGTTTTTCCGTGCGGGTTGGACCAGCGGCCGGGGATGGCGAGGCCGCAACTCGGGCAGCAGCCATTCTTCAGGTGATTTTCCTCGACGTCGTGCCAGGAGCGGCGGATGAGGAGCGTCTTGCACGACGGGCAGGAGGTATGCGCGCCATCGCTCAGGATGTTGCCCTCGTAGACGTAGTGCAATCCGGTTTCGAGCGCGATGGCGCGCGCGGCATGAAGAGTTTCAGGCGGAGTGCGCGGCTTATCGCGCAGCTTGAAATCGGGATGGAAGGCGGTGAAGTGCAGGGGGACGTCGGGGCCAAGATGCTGGAAAACCCATTCGGCGAGGGCGCGGGTTTCGGCGGGCTCGTCGTTGAGAGTGGGAATCATGAGATTGGTGATCTCGAACCAGACGCTGGTTTCGTTTTTGAGCCATTCGAGAGTTTCGAGGACGGGCTGCAAGTGAGTGAGCGTGATGCGGCCGTAGAAATTTTCCGTGAAGGCTTTGAGGTCAATGTTGGCGGCGTCTACGTGGTCGTAGATGTCGTGGAAGGCGTCGTAGGTGATGTAGCCGTTGGAAACCATCACGGTGTTGAGGCCGGATTCCCGCGCGGCGTGGCAGATGTCAATGACGTATTCGCCCCAGATGGTCGGCTCGTTGTAGGTGAAGGCAATCGAGGGGCAGCCGTGGCGAATCGCTAGTTGCACGACGTCCTCCGGCGGGACGTAGGAGGAATGCACCTGGTCGGAGCGCGATTTGGAAATATCCCAGTTCTGGCAGAAGAAGCAGCCCATGTTGCAGCCGGCCGTGCCCATGGAAAAAACGCGCGTGCCGGGAAGGAAATGGTTGAGCGGTTTTTTCTCGATGGGATCAATTTGCAGCGCGGCGGGATGGGCGTAGCCGAGGCTGTAAAGCTTGCCGCCGTGGTTCGCGCGGATGAAGCAGAAGCCGGCCTGCCCCTCGCCAATGTGGCAGTGGCGCGGACAGAGATAGCAGTGCGCCTTCCCTCCGGGCTCAGGCTCCCACCAGCGGGCCTCGTGAAGGGCGTCGGATTGTGGGGGAGTTTTGGATTCCGGCATGGCTAATGGGCTATGGAACGATTATACCGCTGCGGGCGCGAGACGGCGTTGACGCTTTTTGAAGCCCCCCACTGTTGCGAGTTTTTGGGGGGCTGGAGCAAGGCCGGCCATGGAAGCGGCCGGGGGGGGGCGGGTACAACGGCGGCAGTGGCGAATCGCTAGGCCGGGAAAACGCGCGCCATGCTTCACTCGGCGAAGGTCACAGGGCGTTTCTCACCTTGGAGGACAGTTCCCTGGCCGGAGGAGGTACAAACCATCATGGCATAGGGATGTGCGGGCAGCTTCCACGTGCGTCCAAGGAGCCTGAGGCGGTCAGAAATCTCAGCCGACTGGGTGCATTGAAAGCCGCGCACATCGACCGGGCCAAGTTGCGTGAGTGTTAGCGCCGACGCGATCAGAATGGAGGGCCTTGCGGGAGTTGACTGGAGTCCGGACAGCATTTCATCCCGGAATCGAGGCGGAATCGCAGAGGCATACTTTGGCCAATAGCCCATACCCAACGTCTCGTAATCGAGGGTGCGCCACGGCCTGTAAAGCTGGGCGAAGTACATGCTGTCCACGGCAGCCTCGGAAGCGTCGCCGGGAAGACGAACGCTCTGGGCATAAGCGCGCGCTTCCTGCCGGAGGGGCGAAGCCAGGTAGAGGAACTCGGACTTCTGATAATACCAGCCGATCAAAGTCACAAGCACCAGGGGCGCCAGCCGCACACGTGACGGGAGCTTGGGCCACGAACCGAACAGGCCAAGAAAGACGCTCTTTGCAGGAAACATGAAATGATAATCGGTCAAGAATTGAGCTTTGTTTGATGCCAGCCAAGCGATGGTGCCCGCGAGAAAGGCGAGCGTTACGTTCCGCAGGGCGCTTTGCCGATCCCGCCACATCGTGAGAGCGACGAGGCACGCCGGGACCAGGGCAAGGAGCGCGAAGGGAATGATCGAAAAAGCGAGGGCAAACGCGGTGAGCATGTGAGGCCAAGCATTGAGCTCGCGGCCCCGGATGGCAAGGTTGGTGGTGAATTGCACGTAAGCAAGGAGCCAGGAGTGTTGAAAGGAGAGGACGATGCCCACCACACCCGCGAATAAAAGAGTAGACGACGCAAGCCAAATCACGAGCGAACGGCACCTGAGACGAAACGACGCGCGGGAATCGGCCAAGATCAGCACGGCTAGCGTGAATAGCGTGCCCACGGCGAATGCCGGCGAAACAAGCATCGTGGCCCCCAGGCAACATCCCGAGAGGATAAACCGGCCCGCGCGAGCCCCCTCCGGCAAGGCGAGCCACGCGAATACACCGAATAGGGCTCCGGTAAGGTCCGGACGCCCGTGGTGAAAAAATGGAAAGACCGACAGAAGAACAAGCCCCGAGACGACCTTGGAGCAAGAATAACGAAAGCGAAGCAGAGCCCATAAACCCATGAGAAAGGCCACGTGGATTGTGTGGGTATAACCAAGCAACGAGTCGGGAGAGAGGCCGAAGGCCTTAATCCATGAAGCGAGAAGTAAGAAATAGCCGGGCGGATAGTTGTATACGCCCTTTTGATAAGTCAGATTATAGTACTGGCCTCCCGGATCGGCCATCCTGTCGTCGTTGGCGAGAAGATAGCCCGGCTCGGTGAAATAATTGAGATCCCGATGGGGCATGGGGAGGAAACGCCACCAGAGGCCGAGACTGATCACCACAAGAGTGATGAGAACGACTAGAAATTCGCGACGGCGCGCACAAGACACAGATTGATCCGACGGGATAGATCCCTCCCCAAACTTCGATTTTCCAATCCTTTGCCCGAATGATTCGTGAAGGCTGCTCTTCCCTTCGCGTTTCATCGTTGCGGCGGCAGCGTCTCGCGCTGGTCAACATGATGCGGCACCGGGAATGGCATCCTCTTGCGGCGAAATTGCTGATAGAACGAAAGGGACGAGAGGCGGCGGCGCCAGCGGTAATAAGCGCGGGGAGGCAGAACGACGGCCGGGAGCAGCCTCGCGTAAGAAAACAGGTGTTGCCAGACCGAGGCATCGCTATGAAAGACACGCATGATTTTTAATTCCGTGGCCACCGTCTCCCAGGGGTAGCCGCCATCCACCGCGAGACGCAAAACGTCCGCTTCGACCTCGATGGACTCCAAAATGGTTGTTACGATATCAGAGGATATTCGCTCCTGGTTCAGCCTGTCTTCGAGCGATTGCGCCAAGGCTATCAGAACCTGCTGTTTCCTGCGAATCGCATTCTCACCACCTTTTGTAAATTGGAATAAATTCGCATCGTGCAAGCGGTAGAAGGTGAAGGGCTCCGGCAAAACCATCACGGCGGCAAACAGGCCGGCTAGGGTAAACAGATACTCATCGGCTTCGAATTTCAATGTTTCCGGGACCGGACCGATGCGGCGGAGAACTTCTCTACGGTAGGCCATGCGGCTGGTGCCCAGAAAGCACTTTCGCATACGGAACTTCCTGGCATTTTCGACGGAGTCGAGCCGAAAACGGGAAACTTCGCGCGGCGCCTGCACCGTTTGCCGCCCGTCCGGGTAAACCTCGGTGATGCCATGTCCGACGAGGCCCACGTCATTCTCCGCGGAAAATGCGCCGGCGACGGCGGTGAGTTTGCCGGGCGCCCACCAGTCGTCGCCATCGAGGAAGGCCAGGATTTCTCCGCGCGCTTCCGGAATGGCCGCGTTGAACCCGGAGGCCTGCCCTCCATTGGCCTTGCGGAGCAGGCGCACACGAGGCGCGAATTTCCGGACGACTTCGGGAGTATCGTCGGTCGAGCCATCGTCCACGACGAGAATCTCCGTTTCCGACGCTGGAAAATCTTGGGCAAGGACGCTCTCGATCGCGGCCTCGATGAAAGCCTCATGGTTGTACGTGTCAATTAGAGCCGTCACGAACATGGCGAATCTAGCCCCATTCACAGTTGTGGATTCGCAAACTCCATTGCCGCAGACAGGCTGTGAAAGTCAGGCAGCTTCAACTGGATTCTCGCAGACTCAGAGCGGCGCCGATCGCACAGTGTGTAAACCAGTGAGATCTCCCATACGTATTGAGTAACTTGTGACCAAATCGTGTCCGCCAATACCGAAAAGGATGCGATTTACCCAGGGTTAGGAAGCTCGGAAGTTCGTATTGGCCTCCGGATTGGAGGTCTGCGACCGGCGTTATTCCGAATTGCGAAAGCCAACAGAACGCTTCGCGCACAAGAATGAGGCCGTATTGAGCCGCAAACTGCTCGAACCAGTGAGGCATCAAACGGCAATAGTCTCGCGGAAAGTCGTGCAGCGGCCAAACGGCCGGCACCACGAGTAGCAGTGTCCCGCCCGGCCGTACACACCGCATCGCATTCCTGAGGATACAGATTGGGTCAAAAGTGTGTTCGAGGATGTTAAACAGGACCGCCGTGCCGAAGGCTTCAAATTTCCATTCGAATTCCTGCGGCGCAACCGAAAAATCAGCAACGTGATCGACGCCCGGGCCCAAGGTCAGATCCACGCCGAAGGTAGGTGATACCCCAAGCCTCCTGGCCTCCTGGCAGATGTTACCTCCCTGGCCCTCCACGGCGGCCGACCCGATCTCGAGTAGAGGCGCCTTCACCAATCCAAGCTGGTGGCACTGTCGAAAGAAAACGTAGTCGGCTTCTACCATTTATTCACTGTCCCGAGCGGCACGCGGGTTCGTGGGTGCTTCCTTTGGTCTCATACCAATAAGCCAGGCATCTGAAAAAGAGCCCCCGAGGAATTCCGTCGCAAACTTCCACGGGCGCGGCGGGACTTATTACCGCAACACCGAAGCACGAGGGAGCCCTCAGGATGCAAAGAGAATTCCGAGCCCTGCCCAGCCCTGTTTGGGATCCTCCACAATTTCCTGATGTTGATAGCGGTTTTTCACTTTGTTCCAAAACTTGTCCACGTGGCATCCCATATTCGGGTCGCAAGCTACAATATCATGCAAGGCGATAATTCCGCCGCTGCGCACCAGCGGTGCGTACATCTGAAAGTCCCGCTCGACGCCGGCGTACGTGTGGTCTCCGTCAATAAATAAATAATCGAGCGGCTCGCCGGCAAGAATGCGCAGCACGCGTTCCTTCGTTTCCTGGGAATGCGAATCCGCTCGAATCAGATGCAGCTTCTGGCGCCCCCTCGTAAATTTGCGAAAAAGGGGGATCTTGCGGGGGTGATAGCCGCCGCCGAAGGCTCCCGAAGGGAGGTCCACGCTGATGATTGTGGCGTCCGGCGGCGAGAGAGTGCAGAGCAAGAAAAGTGTCCCCCCATAGTTCGTTCCGATCTCCAGGCTGCGCGCAGGGGCATGCGCTTCGAGTATCTTGCCCAAGGCAAGGATCTCGGACCGTACCTGCGCCATTAGGACTGGGCGGTCCACACAATAGTCTATGACGCCTTCGAGAGTGTCCGGCCGGGCGCCAAAGGTCAATTCGGTGTAACACTTGACGTAGCGGACGGCTTTCTTCAGGAGTTTGGCCATGTTAGTTGGTGCTTCGATCCCGCGCGCCGTCGTTCGTCAACCGAAGCATAAATTGCAGCTGTTGCTCAGGCGAGCTAGACGCTTCGCCATACAGCGCGGATTTCTCCCGGAGCAATTTCGGAAGCAGGGCCCCCATGCGAAAAAGCACGCCGACGCGGTCCGCCGCGAATTTCCATTGCAGCCGGCATATATCCTTCGCCAATCCTGCTACAGAGACGAGCCAGACGCGAAATACATATCGCGCCGGAAGCAGCTTCGTGGCCAGCAGGAGCCGTCCCGTGAGCACGCCGCGGAAATTGAAGCGCGCGCCTTCGCGAGAGCGCGTCGAACTGCCCACACGATGCCAGCAAATGGCATGGGGGACGTACAGCGTCTTCCACCCGCGCGTCCATGCGCGCCAGCAAATTTCGACGTCCTCGTATCCGAGGGGCAGGCGGGCGTCGAATCCGCCCAGCTTTTCAAAGAGCGCTCGCCGGACCATCATACAGGCGGCCGAGGCCATGAATACGGGAGACTTCCCCGTTTTGTCCTGCTGATAAAAGTATAGCCCGGGCACCAATTCAGTGGAAGAATCGCGCCGCGGGCGGACATTCGTCAGGCGCGTCGCCAGATGCCCGCGGGCAGTTCCATCCCAGTTGAACTGCATGCCGTCGGTGGCGAAGAGTTCGGCGTCCTTCTCGAATGGTTCGGCTAGCGCAGCGACGAAGTGGGGATCGAAGCGCATGTCGTTGTTCACGAAGAGCAGCAGATCACCGCTCGCTATCGCAGCGCCGCGGTCGAGGCCGGGCGCGAGGCCGAGATTTTGTTCGAGAGGTAGCCAGCGGGCTCCATGAACTTTGGCGACCTCCGCAGAGCCATCCGACGAGCCGTTATCCACGACGATGATTTCCCGGGGCGCCAACGATTGCGACGCAAGACTGGGCAAGCAGATGCGAAGGTGCTCCGCCCCATTCCAATTGACAATGACTACGGATACGGTGGGTTTCTCGGCCATGACTCCGCGCATTGCGCCGCTCGAATTCTAACCCCTTGAGGGTCCCGGCGTGGTGGTTTGAATCCAGGCAGTGGCGATAAGGGGGATGACATATGCTTGTCCGATGAAAAGAAAGTCATCCAAGTGAGTGAGCAAGCCGATGGCTATGAGGCCGGCGCTCGCGATCAGCCCGGGAAATATCCATCTGTCGCGCACATCACGCGCTCCCGGCGCGCGCCAACGAACGAGCAACGTCATCATCGCGGCCCGCACGTATATATCTCGAACCAGCCAAAGCATGCCATAGCCGTTGCCGTGGGTCAGCTGAGCGGCACCTCGCACCGTCATGGCGATGAGGAGCAGGGCCAGGAGCGCTGCGGCCACGAGGTGCCACGCCGCAAGCCCACGCAGATGCTGCATTAGGGTGAGGCGCGACGGCGCAGTGTCGGCGTGTTGCGACACGGCAGTACCCAAGCAAAATCCCGAAGCCATGAAAATCACGACCCCGGCAACCGAGATGGCCGTGCGCGGAACAAGAGATAAGCCAAAGTAACCGCCGCGGAATCCGCTCCGTCACCTCGCAAGCGAATCGGTGCCGCTGCAAACATCGTTTGCATGCCGATGTAGGGGACGGCGAAGATCGCGCACCAGGCGATGAAGTCCGTGATGGCGACGGGCACTTTCGGGCGCAGAGCAGGTACTGAAACCAGGGCCAGAACTCCCAACAGCATCGTGGCAAGAGGAGCCACGCCATTCATCAGCGCCAGCGCAGACGGAGAAGCGGTTGCCGCCACGCATGGGCTCACTGCCACGGTAGTGAGTGAGAGGAAGTGAGCTGGTAACCCGGCAAGGCGTCCGACGATGAGATGGAGGGATTCGTGCAATTCGCACGATGCGAGCTGGGCCAGCAGGGCGATGAGGGCCATGCCGAACAGTGACGTTACTTTGCCGGGCCGGTTGGTCTTTCCAGAGTCATTTGTCATCAGAACTTTATTTCGGGATTGGCGAGACTCGGGCGCCGCCCATCATGCATCATGCGTTTGTTTCAAAGCAAGCTGGTTGCTCTTATTCCTTTACGATTTGCATGGCGCGCGGTTCGTTGAAGAGGGCGCGCTCTCGCGATTCTGGGTTCAAAGTCGGTGCTATGATGCCCTCCTTGGGGACCCCACACGATGACGCGAGCTGAAATCGAGGAAATCATCGAGCCAGTCATTGCGAAATGCCAGCGGCAATTTGGCGAGTCTTCTTCCCCAAAAGAAGCTCCCCGCACAGTGGACCGCGCCCCGGCGAGACACACCTTGAGACCCGATATCAGGCGCGTGTCCTTAATTATCTCGCTCGCACAATCCGTTATCAATGCGAGCGTCAAAGGCCGAGGCCTGGAGATCGGATGTGGTTATGGTTACCTGCTGTTTCCCATGGCTCTGCTCCTTCCCCAGATTCAGTGGTGGGCTGTCGAGCATCCCCATCGGGCGCACGTAAGCGAACCGGCCTATCTGAAAATGTTTCGCGAGTACAATTGCGAATTGGCCAAGGTGGACATACTCCGTGAGCCGCTTCCCTTTCCCGATGGACAATTCTCGCTGGCCACTTTCTCGGAAGTTCTGGAACACCTTCCGATGGAGCGCGTCAACTTCATCCTGTCGGAATTAGGCCGAGTGATTCGACCGGGCGGGATTTTAATCGCGTCTTCTCCCAACCAGGCGTCACTCGAAAACCGGCTGCGGCTCCTGAAAGGTAAAAGCATACTTGCCATGCCAGACGCGATTGATTATGCGGGTGGCACATTCGGACACATCCGGCTCTATACGCCGCCGGAAATGCAATCCGCAATGACGAAAGCCGGATTTGCATTGGAGCGCTGTGTGATGGAATCGAACAACTCGGGGTACCGAGGCACATCTGACCGCCCGTGGCGGCGGCGCCTCTACCGCATGTACGAGCGAGTCGAGCAAAGAGCGCGGATTCTTCGCGGCATGGGAGATACATGGTACATGGTGTTCCGCAAGAGCGCGGACTAGGATGATCCCGCGGCGCGGCGGCTCTCGGCGACCCAAGCGAGGAAGCGCTCCATGCGGGCGCGCTCGCGCCACAGGAGGCGGAAAAATTTGCGCGCGTCGAGACCGGCGGCGTCGTGGCCGAAGAATGTTTCCATGCGCCACTGGATGTAGGGAGATTTCCAGGGGCGGAGGCGGTAGCCCTTCGCCGTGATCCAGTAGTAGCGCAGGGCGTTCAACATGATGTGGTCATGCGAGGCGGCGGACCCAGATGCGTTCGGTGGCGGGCTTGCCGAGATGAATGCGGCCGGCGCGGCCGGCGACGGAAAGCGAAATGGTTTCGTCGTATTCGCGGCCGTGGATGCGCAGGCGGGCGCCGGGCCGAAGGTGGCGCTGATCGAGGAAGCCGAGGAAACGAGGGTCCTTTTCGAAGACGCGCAGGATTTCGCAGGAACATCCCGCCTCGGCTTCGGAGAGCCGAAGGGCGCCGTGCTTGCGGCGAAGATTGGACATCCCGCCGAAGAGCGGGACGCCGTGCGGGCAGCGGCTGTCGCGGCCGAAGCGCTTCAGGAGGAGATGGACGACTTCGGCGGAAATGCCGTGCTCGAGGCGTTCGGCTTCTTCGTGTGCGCGCGACCATTCCAGGCCGATGACGTCGGTGAGAAGTTTTTCGGCGAGGCGATGGCGGAGCACGAGATGCTGCGCGGTTCCCTTCCCTTTCGGCGACGAGCTCGATGCGGCCGTCGCGGCGCACGCGGAGGTAACCGCTATGGGCCATGCGCCTGAGCGCGGCGGTGACGGCGGGCGGCGTGACGGCAAGGTCTTCGGCCAGGCGCGCGCTGATGGGAACCTGTTCCTCCTGGACAATTTCCCAGATGGCTTTCAGGTAGTCTTCCTGCGAAACGCTGGTTTTTTCGCGGCGCAAGGCGCCTCACGATTACGCCGGTTCGCTGGAGCGAGGGCGGCGTTGGGATGCGGTGCTTTCGAGATCCTTCCGCAGGCGCGCAGCCAAATCGCGCACCCGCGCCTCGATATCATCGCAGATGCGCCGGTAGGTTGCCACATCATCTCCGAAGGGGTCGTCCACGTACCAGTCCTCGACTGCGCCCCCGGGGAAAAGCGACGCCCCGGGGATGCCGGACATATTGATGATGCGGGTGGGCGGCCGGGGAATCGCGCTGTCGTCGAGGCCTTTCGAGAACTGGCCTTCGATGGAAACGCCGCGTTCCAGCAGAACTTGGCGCGTGCGCGACTCGATGTGTCCGAGCGGCGAGACGCCGGCGCTCGAGGCGGCGATTACGTCCGATGCGAGATGGCGCGCGAGGGCTTCCGCCATCTGGCTGCGGCACGAGTTGCCCACGCAGATAAACAGAATTTTCTCGGGCTCGCGCATCCTGGAAAAAGCATCGCACACACACGAGGGAAACGGAAAGCTTGATGGCGTCGTAATTTCGAGAGCAATATGCTCACGGGTTGTGTCGCACCTCCCTTCCTGCGTCAGGGCAAGACGGCGCTCCCCGGATTTGCTTTGCCTACCCCGGGCTCCCGCCCGGGGCTAACTTCTTTCGCCCCTCCGGGGCTGAGATACTAGCGAAAGCTGCGCTTGCTCGCGGCGCTTGGCGCGTTTACCCTGCTTATCTGGGACGCATGCTGCGAGAAGCCATCTCATAGATCATATTGGGCAGCATGAAGGAGTGTCCTCAGGGGCTGAAGCCCCCCTTTCGGGAGGCTTTTTGTCGGAGCTAAAGCTCCGACCCCCTAAAGATCGCCAATGACACAGCTGCGAGTTTCCTACTCGGACCTCTTTGACACGCTGCGGGGCGTGCTTGTGAAGCTCGGCTTCGAACCGCCGCGCGCGGATCTGTGCGCGCGCCTATTCGCGGACACGACTCGCGACGGCATCTACTCGCACGGACTCAACCGGTTTCCGAGGTTCGTGCGCAGCATTCGCGACGGCCGCGTGGATCCCAGCGCCACGCCCGTCCTGGTCGCGAGCCGCGGCTCGCTCGAGCGCTGGGGTGGACGCCGCGGCTCCGGCAATTTGAACGCCCACGCGTCCATGGCCAGAGCCATGGAACTCGCGCGCCTTCACGGCGTCGGCTGCGTGGCCCTTGCCAACACGAACCACTGGATGCGCGGCGGGAGCTACGGTTGGCAGGCGGCGGACGCCGGCATGATCGGCGTATGCTGGACCAACACCGTGCCGAACCTTCCGCCGTGGGGCTCGACGGAGTTCCTCCTCGGCAATAATCCGCTGGTGATCGCGGTGCCCAAGCCCGCGGGACATGTTGTGCTCGATATGGCCATGTCGCAGTTCTCCTACGGAGCGCTTGAATCCTATGCCATGCGCGGCGAGGCGTTGCCCGTGCCAGGCGGCTTCGATGACGAGGGCCGGCTCACCACGAATCCCGCAGCGATCGAAAAGACGCGAAGGCTGCTCCCCATCGGATATTGGAAAGGCTCGGGCCTCGCGCTCGCGCTTGACCTGGTCGCGGGACTCCTTTCGGGCGGGCGGTTCTCCTACGCCATCGGACCGGACATGGAAAAGGAGACGGGGGTGTCGCAAGTGTTTATCGCGTTTGATGCGCCGTCCGGGGGCGCACCGAACCTTCCCTCCGCCGTGGATGAGGTGATCGAGCAAATCGCGTCGCGCGCCGCCGCGAAAGGCGAGTCGGTGCGATATCCCGGCGAGCACGTGCTCGCGACGCGCAGGGAAAACCTCGAAAAAGGCGTTCCCGTCACTCCGGCGGTCTGGGACGAGGTTCGCGCGATGTAGCGCCGCAATGTGGCTTGGAACGGGCAGTAATGGTTTTGTCATCGTATGGGCCTTCTTGCATCTTAGGTGGGCGTCCTGGTTTTTTGATTTTGCTAGCGACATCTCTAAGCTAGCTTGGCGGGAGAACTGCTATAGCTTGGTATTGCCTTTCGCAAAAAAAGCAATGCCTGCCTATGGCGTGAGCATCGGCTGCTTCGAGCCAGTAGCGGAGCCGGCAAAACAAAAGTAAGTAGAAGAAGCCGTCGGGTGCTGCAAAACCAAAAAAACAGAACCTATTCCGGTCACAAATCACACGGATTCTATATCCCTAAGGAGAGGAGCTGCGGATTAGAGCGAGGAAACACTCGTGGACGACGGTGTCGGAGGTAAGCTCCGGATGGAACGTGGAAGCGAGGATGCGGCCCTGGTGCACCAGCACGGGATGGCCGGCGTCTTCGGCGAGGACTTGGACATTTGCTCCGACGGATTCGATGATGGGCGCGCGGATGAACACCATCTCGAGCGGTTCTTTGCGCAGTTTCGTGGGCCCTGTGAGGATGTGGCTCGCGAGCTGGCGGCCGTAGCCATTGCGGGTGACGGAAATGTCGAGAAGCCCGAGAGAGGCTTGCGCCGGCCCGTGCACCTGTCGCGCGAGAAGGATCGCGCCGGCGCAGGTGCCGAAGAACGCGCCGCCACTGGCGGCAAATTGCTTCAAGGGGCCGAGGAGGCCCGCTTCCGTTATGACTTTGAGATGCGTGCTGCTCTCGCCGCCGGGAAGAATCACGCCGTCGAGACCGGCAAGATCGCCAGGGGCGCGGACGAAGGTGTGCGCGACGCCAAGACGAGCGAGCATCTCGGCGTGGGCTTCGAAGTCACCTTGGATGGCTAGGATTCCGATCTTCAAAGTGTTTTTCCGCCCATGGTTAGGCGAGCGGTTCGGCTTGTTTCCAAACCGGGTCTCGCCGCTCATATTCCATCTCGCGCGCCACCTTGACTGCGACTTCGCCACTGGCAAAGCGTTCGACCAGATACAGGCCGAGGTCGAGTCCTGAGGTGACGCCGCCGACGCTGATAATGTCGCCGTCATCCACCACCCTGGCTTCGACGACCTTTGCGCCAGCCGCCCGCAACTCGGGGAGAGCCTGGTGATGTGTGGTGAGATGCCGATTGTTTGCCAGGCGCGCCGCGGCGACAAGCATGGCGCCAGTACAAACGGAAGCTAGAATTGAACCTTCACCGTGAAGACGGGCGATCGCACGCGGGATAACTCCACGTTGAGCGGCGCTCCAGGCTCCCTCGGCCGACCGGGTGTTCCAACCGCCGCCTGGGACGACCAGAATGTCGGGGCGACCGTCGGCGGCGAGCAAAGCGTCTGCCCGGAAGCGCAAGCGGTGATAACCGGTGATTTCTTGGTGGTCTTCGACGGTGACAAGCCGAGTTTCGAATTTGGCGCCGAATGCTTGAGCGTTTCGCAAGACTTCGAACGGGCCAAGCGCATCCAGCTCGTCAACGCCGGGAAAAACCAGGATCTCAATTCGCGTCGTCGTGCTCCTACCACCCGCGGGTTTGCAGGAGATCTTTTTCGTCGAGCTGGCGGACGTCGAGGCCCTTCATGGCTTCGCCCAGCTCTTCGGAGGCCTCGAGAACGATCTTCGGGTCGTTGTAATGCGTGGTGGCTTTGACGATGGCGCGGGCGCGCTCCGCCGGGTCGCTGGACTTGAAGATTCCCGAGCCGACGAAGACGGCCTCGGCGCCAAGCTGCATCACGAGCGAGGCGTCGGCGGGAGTGGCGATGCCGCCCGCCGAGAAGTTGGGCACCGGCAGCTTGCCGTTCTTGGCCACCCAGCTCACCAGATCGAGCGGCGCGCCGAGCTCCTTGGCTTCGTGGACCAGCGCCGCGTCGGCGAGCGTGGTGAGGCGTTTCATCGCGCCGATGATGGCGCGCATGTGGCGCACGGCTTCGACAATGTTCCCGGAGCCGGCTTCACCCTTGGTGCGAATCATGGCCGCGCCTTCGGCGACGCGCCGGAGGGCTTCTCCGAGATTGCGCGCGCCGCAGACGAAGGGCACCTTGAAGCCGTGCTTCCAGACGTGGTTTTCTTCGTCGGCCGGCGTGAGGACTTCGCTTTCGTCAACGAAATCCACTTCCAGGGCTTCGAGCACCTGCGCTTCCGCGAAATGGCCGATGCGCACCTTGGCCATCACGGGGATGGAGACGCAGTCCATGATTTCGCGAATGATGCGCGGGCCGGCCATGCGCGCGACTCCGCCTTCCTTGCGAATGTCCGAGGGAACGCGTTCGAGGGCCATGACGGCGCACGCGCCCGCGTCTTCGGCGATTTTGGCCTGCTCGGGCGTGGTGACGTCCATGATCACGCCGCCCTTGAGCATTTCGGCCAGGCCGATCTTAACGCGCCACAGGTTGTCGTTCATTAAGTCCATGTCGAATCCGCCAGATTCTGATTATAGACTACACCCTAAGCCGAGAAAGAGCCACTTGTAGCGGTTGCCTCGCATTTTGTGCGGGACTCTTGGTTTCTTGATTTCGCTAGCGACAGACTCTAAGCTAGCTCAGCGGGAGAACTGCTATAGCAGGTCGGTGCCTTTCGCAAAATACGGCGGTGCCAGCCTATGGCGTGAGCGTCGGCTGCTTCAGGCCAGTAGCGGAGCCAGCAAAATATAAAGAAGTCACAAAACGGCATGGTGCTGCAAAACAAAAAGTCGAATCAAAATCAAAGGCCAAACCAACACCCCTTACTGCGTGGCGGATTTTTCGCCGAGACGGCGCATGCGCTCCTGGAGTTTCGACCGGAGGGGGCCCGGGGCGTTGGGGTTGAAGGCCACCAGGTACCAGAGCGGCTGCGCGCGGTCGCGGCTGAGGCGCGTGAGCGTGGCGGCGTCGCTATTGGGATGGCGCGCGATATTTTCACGGATGGCGGAATAGGGATGGTGCGAAAGCTTGCTCAGCGTTTTGGCCGTGACTTTGGGATGCTCGCTGATCAGGCGCAGCAGGTAATAATCCTCCTTAGGCGCCTGGCGGAAAATCTGATCCAGGGCTTCGGGTTTCACCTCCGCGCTGAGGACCACGCCAACCTTCTCGTCCCAGCCCGGATTGATGCGATTGAGTTCCTGTGTGCGCGCGTGAATCAGCTGCTCGATCACGCGGCGCTCCTGGTCGAGCCGCGCGGCGGGCAGGGCGCTGCGTTCGACGGAATCGAGCACGCGCAGGAGATGCTGGCGTTCGCCGAAAACGATCTGCGAAGTCCGGACCGTTTTTCTGCCGGCGGGATTCCGCACCAAATCGGAACGTCTCATGTTTGGGTCACCCCATAAATCTCAGGGGCCAAAGGGAAGCGGCCGGCCACGCCCCCAAGATTTGCAGTCCTGCGCCGCATCCTAACACACGCCAATCGCGCGTGTACGGGGAATCGCATCCCTGCCGGCGCTCCGGACTAATACCGACCGGTAAAAGTATCCGGCGCTTGCGGTGCGGAGTAAAGAAAAGCGGGCTGACTTGTTCCGTAGCACGCAATAGAGGGTTCTAGAACTAGGATGGTCCACCGGGCATGGCGGGCGGCGGTGAGGGTCAATTTGCCCCTGGCGAGCAGGCCGCCGGCTGCGGAGCTTGGCGCAGGTGCACGAATCTTTGGGGCTTGCAGCAGGCGCGGTCAAGACGGCCGAGATCGCGGCGCATCGCTTCCCTTCCCTGCAGATGCTTCAAGGTTTCGCGCAAAATTCCCGCCGCCGCGCGTTCGCGCGGGACGAGCAGGCGATAGTGCATCCACTTGCCTTCGCGCCGGGCGGTCACAATTCCCGCCGCGCGGAGGTATGCCAAGTGACGGGAAACCTTCGGCTGGCTTAGGCGCAAAATCGCGACGAAATAGCAGACACAGATTTCGCGGCCGGCGATGAGGTTGAGCACGCGCAGGCGAGTGGGGTCCGCGAGGGCGCGGAAGAGAAGGTCGAGCGAGGGCTGTCTGCGCTTTTTTGCCATGCCGGAGAGGATAACACATATGCCTTGACATATGTTATCCCCGCCTGTAGCCTGCACACATATTCGCCAATACGGATATGAAATAGACCGGGAGGGGAAACGAGGAAATGAAAAGCCGCTATAACGTGCTCTTTCTCTGCACCGGGAATTCGGCCCGGTCGATCATGGCCGAGGCTATTCTCAATCGCAAGGGCCGGCCCACTTTCACAGCCTATAGCGCGGGAAGCCATCCTTCCGGGATTGTGCGGCCCGAAGCGCTCCGGCAGTTGGAACGGGCGCACCTGTCCACCGAAGGCGCGCGCAGCAAGAGACTGGGACGAGTTCGCCAAGCCCGGTGCCCCGGTGATGGATTTTGTCTTTACGGTTTGCGACAACGCGGCCAAGGAAGTGTGTCCCGTCTGGCCGGGCCAGCCGATGACGGCGCACTGGGGCGTTCCCGATCCGGCTGCGGTGGAAGGCACGCCCGAGGAAATCGAGCGCGCCTTTCGTGATGCCTATATGATCCTCGACCGCAGGATCACGCTGCTGCTTTGCCTGCCGCTATCGAGCCTCGATAAGCTGGCGATCCAAAGGAAAATTGACGAGATCGGCAGGCAATGATGAAACCCGCGGGACGGCTGAGCTTTCTGGATCAATTTCTGACCGCGTGGATTTTTGCCGCGATGGCCGCCGGAGTGCTATTGGGATGGCTGGCGCCTGGAATTGTGCCGTTCCTCGATCGGTTCAGCGTCGGGACGACTTCGATTCCGATTGCGGCCGGACTGATCCTGATGATGTATCCGCCGTTCACGAAGGTGCGCTACGAGGAATTGGGCGAGGTCTTTCGGAACAAGCGTGTGCTGGGCCTGTCGCTGGTGCAGAACTGGGTGGTCGGGCCGATTCTGATGTTCCTTCTGGCCATCGTGTTTCTGCGCGCATATCCCGAATACATGGCCGGACTCATCCTAATTGGCCTGGCGCGGTGCATTGCGATGGTCATCGTCT
Source organism: Terriglobia bacterium (assembly GCA_963823205.1). Taxonomy (GTDB): domain Bacteria; phylum Acidobacteriota; class Terriglobia; order Acidiferrales; family UBA7541; genus Palsa-295. The sequence goes on along the minus strand of CAWGKL010000004.1, from coordinate 546,288 downwards.
GGAATGAGCTGGCAAGAGGCGATACGCAATATGCCGCGGGCCTGGTGGCCTTCAATTCCCTGTTTCAGGTGCTCTTCTATTCGGTGTACGCGTGGCTGTTCATTACGGTTCTTCCGGCGAAACTCGGATTCCACGGCGCGGCGGTCAGCGTCTCGATCGCGCAGATTGCAAAGAGTGTTTTCATCTACCTGGGGATACCGTGTTTCGCGGGATTCGCCACGCGCTTGCTGCTGATGCGCGCGAAGGGGCGCGAATGGTACGAGCGGAATTTTATTCCCCGCGTCAGTCCGCTGACGCTGATCGCCCTGCTCTTCACCATCGTAGTGATGTTCTCGCTGAAGGGCGGGTACATCGTTCGCTTGCCGCTCGACGTTTTGCGGATCGCCGTGCCGCTTTTTATCTATTTCGTGGCGATGTTTCTGGTCTCATTTTATTTGGGCAGGAAACTCGGCGCCGACTACTCCAAGACAACCACGCTGGCGTTCACCGCCGCTTCCAATAACTTCGAATTGGCGATTGCTGTCGCGGTCTCCGCGTTCGGCATCAACTCCGGCGCCGCGTTCGCGGCTGTCATCGGGCCTCTGGTGGAAGTGCCGGTGATGATTGCGCTGGTCAATGTGGCGCTCCGCTTCCAGCGCACGATCTTTCACGACGTACAACCTACCGATCTGGTCCGCTTGCCGGCCGCAGAGCAGTAAAGGGAGCGGGAACGGTTGCTGCTGCTCAGAGCGAGCGTCGAGGGTCGGGGATTGCCGCAGGGTTCGGGTATTTCGCTTCCGGCAGCCACGCGGAGAAGAGAATCCATAGCAGAACGAGAAGCAGGATACAGAGCCAGCTCCCTTCCGGGCCGACGGTCCCGCCCGTCAGCCACGCCGGGCCCGAAAAGGCCGTGCTGAAAAGATGGCCTTCCGGGGATAGGCCGCTATCCGGCACGCCGTAAAAATACGTTTGTCCCCAATCCCATGCGGCGTGAAAGCCGATGGGCATCCAGAGATCGCCCGTGCGGCGCAGCAGGAAGCAAAAAAGAAGCCCCACGGCGCCGGCGGAAAATAGGCCGAGCCGGGTTTCTCCGGAATTGAGGTGATGAACGTAACCGAACAGCGCGGACGCGATAAGCGCCGCGGGCCAGAAGCCGACGCCGGTGGAAAGCGTAAAGAGCGCGTAGCCGCGGAAGGCATACTCCTCGAACAACGCCACAAAAAGGAAAGCCAAGCCCCAAAGGCCGGCGTATTTCCAGATGCCAGCGCCGGCGAGCTGCAGGGGGCCGAAATGGAAGGCTCCGGCAGCGCGCAGCACACCGAGAAGCACTGTGATCGAGGCGAAGCCAAGGACGGCGCCCAGCCAGAACCGGCCACAAAACATGCGGCGCAATGGCAGGCCATACTCGGCGATTTTTCTCCGTTCCATCCCGGCCATAATCCGGCTGGCAAGCAGGAAGAGGAAGAAGGGGATGGCTTCGCCCACGAGGACGAGGCTGGGAGTGAGGCCGGCGCCCTGCGGCCGGCCGTGCCCGCGCATCATCACGCCGGCCAGGAGTTTCACGCATTCGAACAGGAAATAGAGAATGGCGGAAAAAATCAGCAGGCGCCATCCGGCGCGCGGACCGTTGGGCCCAAGGAAGCCGGCCATGAGCTTCGAGTCGAGCCGGGGATGGAAGGCGGTCGGCGGGCGGGGTGCGGGAAGAGGGCTGCTGGGTTCATCCATGGACCGCGAGCCCTCCTGGGCTGGGCGAAACGGCGCGAAGTCGTGCCTCAGGAGGGCGTTTTATCTTCATTCGGGAGACCTTCCGCCATGACTTCGACCCTGTTGCGGCCCAGCCGTTTGGCCATATAGAGCGCGGTGTCCGCGCGCGCCACAAGCCGATCGAAATCCGGGGATTGCCCGACGGGAGGGCCGGCAATTCCAAAGCTGGATGTTACGCGGGTCTTGCCCGTCTCAAATTCAAATCCATGAGCGGCAAACTGTTCCCGGATGCGTTCGGCGAACAAAAGAACGCCTTCGCGGTCCACATGCGTCAGGACCACCAAAAACTCTTCGCCGCCGACGCGCGCGCACATATCGCATTGCCGGATATTATCGTTCAGGATTTCAGCAAATCTCTTGAGGACCAAGTCACCCGCATGGTGCCCGTGCGTATCGTTGACGGACTTGAACTTATCCAGGTCGGCCATGACGGCCCAAAGAGAATATCCGTGCCGAGCGGCCCCGCTCCATTGCCGCAAGACCCAATCCTGGATGGCGCGGCGATTCGAAAGCCCCGTCAGAGCGTCCGTGAGCGCCAGTTGTTCAAGCAGGCGGTTCTTTGCTTCGATCTCGCGGTGAAGCTCCACGGTCCTGCGGCCCACCCTTGCCCGCGCCAGCAATTCCTCGGCATGGAATGGTTTGGTGAGGTAGTCGTCCGCGCCGGCCTCGAGCGCCTTCACCACTTGCGCCTTATCGGAGATGCCGGTGAGCAGAATAATGTAGGTGCAGGCCCCCTCCGGCTTGGCTTGGATGCTCTGGCAGAGCTCAATGCCGCTGACGTCCGGCATATCCCAGTCGGTGATGATGAGGCCCGGATGATGCTTCTCGAAGATTTCCAGAGCTTCCTTGCCGGTTTGGGCCACCATGAGGGTGTATTCTCCGGCCGGAAGCGCCTGTTCGACGAGCTTACGGGCGACGGGTGAGTCGTCCACGACTAGAACTGTAAATGATCCTCTCAAGTGTTCCTTCGTTCGCTCCCAGGCGCCGCGTATCTTCCGGCGCTGGACCTATGCGCGGGGCAGCCCTCGTTTCTCCGCGCGTTGACGAAGGAGTGAGCCGTCGTTGCCGCCCCGCGGATGCCGGGAGCCCGATGGATGGCAAATTCCATTTTTTGCTCGCAGCCTATTAGGTCCCAAGAAAAAACCAGATGGTTAATTAGCAGATTAAGGCTCCGAGCGGGCTGCTGCCTACATTAACTCTGTGATTGTGCCTAAAGGGCCAATTCCCCGCGAGCCTCGGCCGAGCCAGGCACCCCGGCGGCCGCGCGCCCGCGTGATGATGCGCGGACGAGGGGCTCGCTCCATCTGATCGGTGCCACGGGCCGGTGCAATTGGGACTGCGATTCCAGCCCCGCTTGTTTTACCATAGCCCCGGGGAGGAATTTCCATGGCGCAGACATGCAAGCACGTGAAGGAAATCCGCGACGTCACGCCGCGCACGCCCGACGGCTGCGAGGAATGCCTAAAAATGGGCGACACCTGGGTGCACCTCCGGTTATGTATGGAATGTGGCCACGTGGGCTGCTGCGACAGCTCGAAAAACAAGCATGCCACGAAGCATTTTCATTCGACGCATCACCCCATCATCAAGTCGTTCGAACCGGGCGAGGATTGGATGTGGTGCTACATAGATAAAATCGAAATCGATTAGAAGCCGTCGAGCCGTCTCATAATTGGTTTTTAGGGGGTCGGAGCTTTAGCTCCGACAAAAGCCGCCCCAAAAATGGGGCTTTAGCCCCTGAGGAAAATCCTTTATGCTGCCCACTCCGATTCATAAGATGGCAACGCAATCCGCTGCGCGATTGGATACCCGATGACGAGCCCCCTGGCATCACCCCGGGACGAGGCGTGGCCCGCGCTGCCGCTCGCGGAATGGAAAGACACCTGCGACACCCTGCACATGTGGACGCAGGTGGTGGGCAAGGTCCGCCTGAAGCTAAGCCCGCACCTCAATCAGTGGTGGGAGGTGCCGCTGTACGTGAGCGCGCGCGGTCTGACCACCTCGCCGATACCCTGGGGGAACGGCATTTTCGAAATGGAGTTCGACTTCATTGACCATAAGCTCGAGATCGTCGACCAGCTGGAACGAGACGCGCACCATCCGGCTCTTCACCCGCACCGTGGCGGGATTCTATCGCGAATTCATGAGCGCTCTCGAATCGGCGGGAATTGACGTGAAAATCTGGCCGATGCCCGTGGAAGTCCCCAATCCCATCCGCTTCGATCAGGACGTGACGCACGCGCGCTACGATCGCGCCTACGCGCACCGATTCTGGCGCATTCTTGTGACCCTGGATACGATCTTCAAGGAATTTCGCGCCCGTTTCATCGGCAAGGCCAGCCCCGTGCAATTCTTCTGGGGAACCTTCGACATGGCCGTGACGCGCTTCTCCGGCCGGCGCGCCCCCGAGCGTCCCGGCGCCGACATCATAGCCAGGGAGGCATCCTCGCACGAGGAAATCAGCGCGGGGTGGTGGCCGGGGTCGGGCGACATCGCGGCGCCGGCTTTTTACGCCTACGCCTTGCCGGAGCCGGGCGGATTTCGAGAAAGCCCCGTGCAGCCCAAGGAAGCCTTCTACGACGCGAAGCTGGGGGAGTTTCTGCTGCTCTATGACGAAGTGCGGCGAGTCTGCCGATCCCAAGGCTATGCTGATGGACTTCCTCGAGAGCACCTACGATGCCGGAGCGACGCTCGGCAAATGGGACCGCGCCGCGCTCGAAAAACCGGCGCCATGAAAGAGGCAGGTCTACGGGCGAGCGGCTTCACGGAGCGACCACAGCGCAACTAGCAGGAATGGAACCACAAGCGCGAAGACTATCGGACGACCCAGCCAGGGAGTCGTAATGCAGAAATCGAGCCTCTGGATACAGAATGAGCGCCGCGCATTCCAAACCGAAGGCAGGCCGCTCAGCAAAATCGCCAGCCAGAATCCTGAATAGATGCCGACGAGTTTCGCTCCGAGCTTGCGGCGGATGAAGAGCAGGCACATGGCGGCCAAACCCCACATGGCTGGGAGCAACGTTACCCAAAGCCCAGTTCTCCCGGTCGTGCGGACGAGGCCGAGGTTCAATGGGAAGTCCGGCTGACGGAAGATCAGGATCGCGATGACAAAAAGCCAAATGACACTGAAAAGAGTCCATGCGAGCGCGAGGATAAGGCGCAGTCTCATGTGGCAAACTCCTGGGAGCGCCGCTGCCGTTTGGGAGTCGGAATGTCCGCTTTTGACTTCGCTTCCGGCAGTATACACCCGGCGCGGGTGCCGCAACTCTTCGCCGGTCTTGAGAAGGGTGCGTGGGTTGCAGGCGCGCTGAACTCGCCCGTACTAAAACCATTTGAAAATAAAAGGAGACGGCCCGTTCCAATCGATACAAAACCGGGACTCTAAATGGTGCCCTGATATGGTGCATAAAAGGCCGTGTGGCGGCAGGTGAGCGCTAGGTAGCCTTCTAGCGAACGTGGCCGGGAGATGGCAAGTGAAGTGCCCGTGGGGCTAGGGAGGGCACGAGGAGGCCGTGGCGTCTCGCGAGAAAATGCCGCTGCGCGCGGCGGCCCCAGGAGCGGACAAAATAATAATTGAGCGATGCGGCGGCGGCCGCGCTGAGGACGGGAACAATCCGCGCGGCCCATTTTTCGGCCACTTCCGCGCCCAGCTTCACGGCGACCTGGTCAACAATCCTCGGCACGACGCGTTCCACGGCCCGCTTTTCGAGAAAATCGCGCGTGAGATCGAGCCCGGCGGCGCTGGCGGCGGCCACCCAAAGAGCCGCGATCTCGTCGTCGGTCGAGTATTCGAAGCCGTAGATCAGGCTGAGCTTCTGGAGCATGCGGATGGTGATCGCCGAGAGAATGCCCATGTCCGGAACAATCGTGGTGAATCCCCCGATGCCCAGGCCCACTCCTTCGAGTGCGGCGGTTCGCGCGGAGGAGCGGACGACGCGCCCGGCCGCGCGATGGAGCAGGCTTTCGTCGAGCAGACGCACGTCCCGCCAGGACTTGATCGGAAGGCCATACTTGCGGCGCGCCTGCCGAAGGAATTTCTTGGGATTGAGCTGCACGCGAAGATAGGCCTGCCGCAATCCTCCGCGAAGAGAAGACTGCAAAAGCCGCGAAAGCCAAGCCGTGGGAGTCTGATGGCGCATCAGTAGTTGGATGCCAAAATCGGCCGTCAGGTCTCGCCAATAGACGATCCTTTTGCCGCTTCACCACGGCATACGGAACAACAGCGACGGAGCGCCCGGCCCTGCAATCGGCGCGAGCTAGAGGCTGTCGTTGGGGCGCGTCGTTCCATGCGCACGCGGTTCAATTTTCATTAGTACTAGTATGCAGGCATTTCCCAAGGAGGGAAATTTCTGCTCGCGAGACTTCAAAAGGGGGCATCCCGATGTATTTAAATCCTTTATAATCAGTGGGCGGCTGCTGTTCCTTGTGGCCCCACTCTTGCATCTCACTAATAAAGGGGGGGGCCCATGGGAGATCGCAGAAAAGCGAAGCGCTATGCAATTTACCTGCCTTTGCAGGTGTACGTGTCTCCGAAGAGTCCCCGTGGTTTTTTTACCGCTCAGCTTCGCGACATCTCTCGCTGCGGAATTTATTTTCATTCCAGCGTGGCCCTGGAACCGGGCAGCGCCATGGAATTGACCTTCGCTCTGCCTGCGGGAAAAGAGAGCGGCCCATCCGTTCTCGTGCGGGCCAGCGCGAGAGCGATTCGCTTTGCACCACTCAAGGGCGAAGACACGCCGGTATACGGCGTGGCGGCCACGATTGACCGCATTGACTTTGTCCGCCCCTCGATGTCCCACGCGGCCTAATTCCGGCTCTCCGCCGCACCGCAAGAGAACCTCTCGCAAAAGCCGCTTCCCTGCCCTTCTCGCGCGAGCGGAACGCCATCGTATCGCCTTCTCGGGTGCCTCCCATTACAATAAAAAACGGTCCATGCCGGGTGAGAATCCATCGCCGCGAATTTCGGAAATCGAGCGCGGGATTTTGCGCGCCCTTTGCCGGTGTATTGCCACAAGCGCTGCGCTCGAGTGGCCCTCGGGCCGATCTCGAGAATTACCGCTGGCACGAGCCGGAACACCGGGTCGTTTATGAAGCGCTGGAGGGAGTTCGCAGACATGGCAAAAGGCCGTTGCGCGAATATCTTCCCGCCGAAGCCGCGCGCATGGGGTTCCCGGACCTGGATTGGGCGGCCTATTTCGAGACCCCGAAACCGGCCGCTGACGAACTTCCCGAGCTTCTGCGGGAACTGAAAGCCGCGCTGCGGGAACGCTAAGCGGCGGAAGAGGAAATGGAGCCCGCAGCTAATTGGCGCAGAACCGTGCGCAGGGCCTCGGCCAAATCCTGCTCGCTCACCTGGCTCTTGCGGAACTGGATGCGCAGGCGGAACGCTTCGTTCTCCGGCTGAAAATTGAAGATGAAGGGCTGCGGCCGTCGGCCGGCGGATTTCTCGTCTCGTCCTTGCGCGCGCGGCGGGCCTCGTCGCGCGTCAGCCCGCCCTGAGCGATGCGCACCAGCGATCTCGGCCATCTTTTTTTCGTTGGGCTGGCGGGCGATCTGCAGAGAAGCGACTTGGAGACGATGCCGTGTTCGACGCACGGCCGCCGCATGGCTTCGGGAATGCACGCGCAGCGACAGCGTTTCCGTCACCGACGAGCGCGCCTTGGCGATCTTGCGGGCGATATCTTCGTGCGTGTAGGCGAACTGCTCCGCCAGGCGCTGCAGGCCGTCGGCTTCTTCGAAAGGGCGTCAGGTCCTTGCGCTGCAAGTTCTCGATCAGGGCCAGTTCCAGGTTTCCGCGTCGTCCGCGATTTTCTCGATGCAGGGCAGTTCGCGCAGCCCAGCCGCGCGCGAGGCGTGGATAGCGGCGCTCGCCGGAGATGATGTGATAGGTGTCTTCGCGCGGCATGTAGCGCACCAGCAGCGGCTCGAGCACGCCTTTTTCCTTGATCGATTCGGAGAGCTCGCGAACGTCGCCGATGTATCTTGCGGGGCTGTTCGGGGTTGGGGCGAATCTTGTCGATCGGGATCATGCGGCCCGACCGCCGCGCCGCTGAAGCTGGTCGAGTTGTCTCGACGTAGTGCGCGTCATGCCGCATCTTCAGTGTGACGGGCAATCCGATCCTCTTCGACACGTTGGATGACCTCCAGGGCAAGCTTCTCGGTATTCCTGTGCGCCCGGCGATTTGGGCGCGAATGTGAAGATGGTTTCCTTGTAGGCCGGGACTTTCCTCCAGACGCACGTTCTTGCCGATGCGCGTCTTGAACAAGACCGTGCCCGAAAACCGAGCGAATCTGCTCGTGCGTGTCGCGCGAGATGTTGGTGCGCTTGTCGAAAAGCGTGATCACCACGCCCAGCACCTTCAGCGCGGATTGGGGCGCGCGCGAATGCGCTCGTAGGTCTCCAGCAGGTCGTCCGTGCCCTCGATGGCGAAATAGGCCGCCTGAATCGGCACCAGCAGATGCGTGGACGCCACCATCGCGTTCACGGTCAGAATGCCCAGCGCCGGCGGCGTATCGATCACGATGTAGTCGTAATCCTTGAGCACCGGCGCCAGAGCGTCCTTCAGCTTGAAAGGCGCGTCGAACTGCCCGGCCAGCTGCTGTTCGAGCTTGGCCAGCGCCAGCCTCGCCGGCGCCACGAAAGCATGGGATCCTTGGTCGGGCTTGATGGCCGTAGGCCATTTCCGCGCGGATGATCGCCAGAACGTCGAACATGGAAGTCTGCATCGTCGGCCTGATCGAAAAAAGCGATGGTGGCGTTGGCTTGCGGGTCGAGATCGATCGAGAAGAGTCGTTTTCTTCTTGCGTTGGGCGATGGCGGCGGCAAGATTGATGGCAGTGGTGGTCTTCCCACTCCGCCCTTCTGGTTGGCAACGGTCAGGATGGCGGTCATATCACTGCCCTGCGCTTCCTCAGCGGCAGGGCCCGCGCCTCCCGGGCCACATAGGCTGCGAACCTTGCAATGTACCTTCGCGCGCTCCTCACATCGTACTGCGACTTCAGCCCAAACCCTTTGGGTGCCAGAAATCTAACTGGCTGCGCTCCTCAACGCAAGCAAAAAATGTGCAAAGGATAAACAACCTGTCAGCCACGATGGGTTATGCCGGTTATCTCCGCGGGAACGTACTGAAACTGCCGAACTACCGAGGTCTACATCTTGTAGCGGCCGAGGTCCTCGTCGGAGAGGCCTTCGAGCCACTTGCGCAGCTCTTCGCTGGTGGACTTCTCGGCAGCGGCGCTGGAAATCTTCGAGCTCTTCAGCACCGTCTCTTCCACGAAGATGGGGCAATCGACCGCAGGGCCAGCGCCAGGGCGTCGCTCGGGCGCGAATCGATGGACATGCGCTCGCCGTCGCGCTCCACCCAGATCAGCGCGTAGAAGGTGTCGTCGCTTCAGTTCGTTCACCACCACTTTTTGCACGCTGCACGTTCAGGCCCGAACAGCACGTTCTTCAGCAGATCGTGGGTCATGGGCGCGGCGTCTGCACTTTTTCGATTTCCAGTGCGATGGCGTTGGCTTCGTAAATGCCCACCCAGATCGGGCAGCACGGCGGTGCCGTTGGCATCCTTGAGCACGACGATGGGCATGTTGGTGACGGGGTCCATCATCAGTCCGCGGATCTTCATCTCCACTTCCATCGGCTGCCTCCCTCGGTACCTATTCGATGCACTTGCTCGCCCACCAGGCTATTCGGACCCGCGCCCGTTATTCGCGAACTTGCACGATATTGTCCCAAAAGGTCTGTCGCGCGGCGAAGTGAAATTTAGAACTCGGTTGCTCGACGTGCGACCCGACCACTGCGACTCTCGATGCGCGCCAGCGCCGTCCACCAGCACTTCAAACGTCTGTCCCACCAAGCTCTTGTTGCGCTGCACCTGAATTTCCGCGCTGGCGCTCCTGCAGCGACTGGCCAGCCGCCGCGCCTTCTCTTCTTCCGGCACGGCGTCGGCCATCGGCGCGCGCCGCCGTATTCGGCCGCGGCGAATATTTGAAACGAGAACACGCCGTCGATACTGCGCGGCGTCCAGCAGGCTGAGCGTCTGCTCGAAATCCTCGCTCGGTCTCGCCGGGAAAGCCCACGATGATGTCCGTCGTGATGCTGATCGGCCGCCGGCCTCGCGGATCAGGACGATTTTTTCGAGATACTCCTCCCGCGTGTAGGTGCGCCGCATGGCGCGCAGCACGCGCGTCGAACCCGACTGCACCGGCAGGTGAACGTGGTCGCACAGCGCCGGCACGGACGTCGATCGCCTCGACGATGTCGCGCCTGAAGTCCTCGCGGATGCGAGGTCGTGAAGCGCACGCGGCGGATGCCCCGGAACCGCGGCCACGGCCAAAAGCAGCTCCGCAAAAGTCTAGCCGCCGAGGTCGAAGGATCGCGATAGGAATTCACCGTCTGGCCGAGGAGCTGAATCTCCGTGTAGCCCTCGTCGGCCAGCTCGCGCACCTCCCGAGAGAATCGAATCGCTCGCGCGGCTGCGCTCCGGCCCGCGCGTGTACGGCACCACGCAATAGGCGCAGGCCTTGTCGCAGCCTTCGATGATCGTCAGATAGGCGCGGAAAGGATTGTCGCGCCGCGTGAATTCCGTCTCGAATGTCTCGTCCGTATCCGTGTCCAGGCCCGCTCACGCGGCGCTCGCCCGCTTCGAGTTGCGCCAGCAGTTCCGGCAAGTTGCCGGTAGCTCGCCGAGCCGCACACCAGGCTCACCCACGGCGCGCGCTCGAAAATTTCCTCGCCTTCCTGCTGCGCCACGCAGCCCAGCACGCCGATGATTTTGTCGGTTCGCGGCAGTGCTTTGCGGAAGTCGCCCAGCGCGAGAAAACCTTCTGCGCGGCCTTTTCCCGGATGCTGCACGTATTGTAAAAGACCAGATCCGCCTGCGTCCGGCGAGTTTCCACGGCGCGGTATCCGCGCGCGCAGCAGCACGCCCGCCACTTTCTCCGAGTCGTGGACGTTCATCTGGCAGCCGAACGTCTCGATGTAGAAGGCCTTGCCCGGCGCCGCGCCGGCGGCATCGGCGCCGGCAGGGCGAATCTCCGGCGCGCGCCCCTCCCGCCGGGGCTTGCCCGTCAAACACTCGATCCCGATATCAAACGCCGCGCCCATGCCTCGAATCAGATTCTAGCACACGCCCTGTGCGTTTCCCTGTGGAAGGGCGCGGCGCGCGGAATCCCCGGTTTGACCGTCACAAGTGCGTGTGCTACGTTATTTCCGCGCGCATTCATAGAATCTATCTGAGGGAGGACGAACCATTTCTGGCCTGGCACTCCTTCTCTTCGCCAGCCCGCTCACTCTTCTTGAGCAAACGAGCGGGGTGGCGCGCGTCGTTCTCGGCATTCTCCTCATATTTTCCATACTGTCCTGGGCGCTCATTTTCCAAAAATCCTATCAACTGGGCGGGATGGACCGCAAAGCCGCCAAATTCCTGCAAATGTTCCACGCGGGCGCCGGCCTTCCGAATCCCCGGGCGCTTCGCGCCACATCGGGCGCGAGCCCTCTCATAGCGGTTTATGACGCGGGCTACGCCGAACTCTCCGCGCAGCTCAATAGTGGCAACACCCGCCAGGGAGCCGGCCCCGCAGCGGGAGGCAAGCTGAAGAACGCGAATGCCATCGGCGTCGAGATGCAGGCCGCGGCGGGCGAGGAAGTGCGGCGGCTGGAACAAGGGATGTCGACGCTCGCGACCATCGCCTCTGCCTCACCCTTTATCGGATTGTTCGGCACCGTGTGGGGCGTTATGGACGCGTTCTCCGGGCTGGGCGACGCCGGCGCGGCCAGCCTCCGCGCCGTGGCGCCCGGAATCGCCGAGGCGCTCATCACCACGGCGGCGGGCCTTTTCGCGGCCATCCCGGCGCTGATCGCCTACAACTATTACCTCCATAGCATTCGCGGCGTGGCCGCGCGCATGGAAAGTTTCGCATCCGAATTCGCCGCTAAAGTCGAAACGCTGTATAGCTCCTAACCGGGAAAGCCATCGCCATGCCGCACATCCAGCGCGAAACCGGGACCACACTTGCCGAAATAAATATGGTCCCGTTCATTGACGTGGTGCTCGTCCTGCTGATCATTTTCATGATCACCGCGCCGATCCTTCAATCGGGGATTGACGTGGACGTGCCAAAAACGAAGACGGTGAAGGAGCTTACGGAAGCGCGCATGGTGGTCACCATTGACCGCGGCCAGCGCGTCTATCTGAACGACAAGCCCATCAACATTCACGATCTCGGCCAGCAGGTTGTGGCCCAGTCGCACAATCTGAAGCAGCAGGCCGTGTACGTCCGCTGCGACGAGACGGTGCCCTTCGGAAGCTGGGCCACCATCGTGGACACGCTGCGCCAGGCCGGCATTCAAAATATCAGCGTGGTCACGCAGCCGCTCAGCGAGCATGCCCGAAGCGAAATAAATGTCATCCGCCGTTGCAATTCGGCCGCCGGAAAGCCTCAAGAAGCCGCTGTGGTATTCCCTGCTGCTGCATGCCGCGATCGTAACGTCCGTGGTGATTTCCATCTTGTATGCCCCGCGCGTGGAAACTTGGGGCGGACCCGGCGGATCGGTGGCGGTCAACCTGGTGGGCAACGTTCCCGCCATTCCGCTGCCCACGCCGGAGGAACAGAGCCCCAATCGCGTGGTGGACGAATCGAAGGGCCTGTACAAATCGGAGCCGCAGCCCAAGCCCGAGACCAGCGCCACTCCCGATTCCCCAATTTTGACAGAAGAAGCCGCCGAAGATACATCTCGCGGCCTTCGAAACTTCTCGAAAATCAAACGTCCCGCCCCCGCCGAACGCGATACCATACGGAGGCGGCGGAGCGCCGGCCATCCCCGCGACGTCCTTTGCCATGGGTGCAAGCAGCACGCAGGGCGGCTTGAGCTTTAGCGGCGCGGCGGGAAGGGATTTCGGCTCGCGCTATCCCTGGTACGTGGAGGCGTGTCCAGCGGCGCATCAGCGGCAATTGGCTGCAATCCAGCGTGAACCCGGCGCTCGCCTACGCCCCGCGCGTGATTGTGACACTTCACGATTTTGCGCGACGGCACGATTACGAATATTCAGATCACCCAATCGAGCAACGACTCATCTGTCGATACTTCGGCGATTCGGGCGACGCAGGCTTCCAGCCCGCTTGATAGGCTGCCCCCGGAATATTCCGGCTCGGCGGTGAATGTTACGTTCTGGTTCGACTATCAGCGGTGAGGACATGACGCGAAAAATCGCACTTCTCGCAGCAGGGTTGGCCGCATTCGCCGCGCTCGCCTCTTTCGCGCCGCGCCCCGCGGAGGCCCAAGGCACGCAGCAAGGCTGGTTCCAGACCGGCACCGGCCTGGGCGTCTCGAAGGTGCGCGTCGCCGTGCCGGACTTTGCATCCCGCTCCGCGGCCGCGCAGCCCCTGGAAAAAACTTTTCACGACGTTCTTTGGTCCGATCTCGAGTACTGCGGGATCATTGACCTGGTAACCCCCAGCTTTTATCCCACGCGAGTCCCGAGCCAACCGAGCGAACTCAACGCGCCAGACTGGGCCGCCGCTCCCGGCGAACGCCTACATGGTCGCCTACGGCAGCTTGACATCGGACGGCACGACTCTCGCCGCCGCCGGTCTTCTTTCCGATGTCCACAACCCCTCCTCGCCGCCCGCCGTTCAGAAAATTTATCGCGGCGCGGCCACGGATTCCGACGCGCGGCGCCTGGCGCACCAGTTTGCCGACGACATCATCGCGGTCTTGAGCGGCGGGCTGCCCGGCATCGCCCAGACGCAAATCGCTTACGAGAGCGCCCGAAGCGGCTACAAGGAAATTTGGGTCATGGACTATGATGGCGCGAATCAGCATCAGGTGACGCATCTGAAGTCCATCTCGCTCACGCCGCGATGGTCGCCCGACGCCACGCGCATCGCCTTCACCTGTTACGCGCCCTACGGGCGCGCCACGGCCGCCGAGATTTGCGTCTACTCCATGGCCGCCAATCACCTGATCGCCTTCCCGCGCTATCCGCGGGACGAACAGCTCGCCCGCATGGTCGCCGGACGGCTCGCAGATCGCGTTCATGGCCAGCATGGCCGGCTATCCGGAAATCTTTGTGGCCAATGCCGATGGCACGCATCTGCACCGCATCACGTTTGCCGCGGGCGTCAGCACATCGCCTGCATGGAATCCGAAGACCGGCAGTCAAATCGCTTTCATCAGCGATCGCGACGGCACGGTGGCTCTCTACGTGGCGAACTCCGACGGCACGAACATCCAAAAGATGGATTTGCCGGATATGGCGTACGTCGTCGATCCGGCATGGTCACCCAATGGACAACTGCTCGCGTTTAGCTGGCGGCGCCCCGAGGGAAATTACGATATCTACGTTATGGACATCGCGAGCCACGACCTTGTCCAGCTCACCGCCAACGAGGCCCGCAACGAACGGCCCAGTTGGGCGCCCGACGGGAGGCATCTCGTTTTTGAGTCCACGCGCACGGGCACGCGCCAGGTATGGACGATGCTGGCCGACGGCAGCCAGCCGCGCCAGTTGACCTTCGAGGGGCAGAATGGTTCTCCCAACTGGTCGCAGCGATAAGGGCCCGGCGGCCCCAGGGAGCCGAAATGTTTTGCTCGTGAAGCTGTTGCATCTGTATTCGCGCCCGATGGGTACAATTTCATTTTCGCGTTCCTCAGCCATAGCCCTGGCGGGAACATCGAAGGAGGCTTGAAATGCAGCACGGTACTTTTCGGAAGTTCGCACTGCTTGTCAGCATGACGGCCCTTGCCGTGTCCCTCGGCGGCTGCAAGAAGAAGGTCGCGGCGACGGCGCCCGCTCCCGCTCCGGCTCCGCCCGCCGCGAAGCCGACCGTCACCCTCAACGCTTCCCCGGCCACGATCAATGCCGGCGACACTACCACTCTCTCCTGGTCGTCCACCGACGCCACGGACCTCGACATCGAGCCGGGCATCGGCAAAGTGGCGCCGCAAGGCTCGACCCCTGCGAATCCAGCGGAATCGACCACCTACACGATCACGGCCACCGGTCCTGGCGGAAGCGCCACGGCCAACGCCAGCGTGGAAGTAGCGGCTGTCGCCGCGCCGCCTGCCGCTCCCGCGGCGGAGCCGAACGTCAGCGATCTATTCGACCAGAACGTGGAAGACGCCTTCTTCGATCTGGATAAGTCCGATCTTCGCGACGACGCGCGCGCGGCGCTCACTGCGGACGCGGAATTCCTTCGCTCCTACCCGGACGTGAAGGTCTCGATCGAAGGGCATTGCGACGAGCGCGGCTCCGAGGAATACAACCTGGGTCTCGGCCAGCGCCGTGCCGACGCCGTAAAAAACTATCTCGTCTCGCTCGGTATTTCCGCCGATCGGATGACCACCATGAGCTGGGGCAAGGAGCACCCCTTCTGCGCCGATCACGACGAAGATTGCTGGCAGCAGAACCGCCGTGGCCACTTCGTAATGGTGAAATAGCGATCCGCCGGTCCTTCGGCTTCCTCCGGTCCCGCCGCGCGGGACCGGGGAGTTCCCGGTTTCCGTTCGGGCGCGCCGAAAGACGCGCCCGAAGCATCGAGATCCACAGGGGCATGCGCCTCTCGGATCATCTACATCCCGGCAAGGAGGCACTCCTATGCGAACACGTTGGATTGTGCTGGCACTCGCGGCGATGTTTTTCGGCGCCCTGGGAGGCTCTATTCTCGCCCCTCGGCCCGCCGGCGCCGTCAATAAAGATATGATCGAACTCCAGCAGCAGGTCTCCCAGCTCCTGCAAGGGCAGCAGGACCTGCGCAGCGATTTGGACTCCAATAGCGCCACGCTGAAGACGCTTGTCCAGCAATCTCTCGATAGCGTCAATCAGCTCAGCGGCCAGATGGGATCGCTCCAGAAAACGGTCCAGGAAGTCCAGGCCAACACCGGCTCGAGGATCAGACTCCATCACCCAGCAGACCCAGGGAATTTCGGATAACCTCCAGGACGTCCAGGCGCGCGTGGCCAAGCTTTCCCAGCAGATGACGGACATTCAAAACCTGCTCCAAAGCATTGATGCGCGAGTCTCCGCCAACTCTCCCGAAGACGCTTCCTCGGACACCAACCCCGCCGCCGCACCCGCCCCTGAAAACGGCGAAAGCTCCGAAGCCCCCGCCGCCAGCCCGGAAAATCCGGCGAACCCTCCGATGGCGCCCATTTCCGCCGAAACGCTCTATCAGAACGCCTTGCGCGATTACAACACCGGCAACTACAAGCTCGCGCGCCAGGAGTTCTCCGACTACCTCAAGAATTTTCCGCAGAACGATCTGGCCTCCAATGCGCAGTTCTATCTCGGTGAACTCTACTATGCGCAGAACGATTTCAAGACCGCCATCGCGGCCTACGACAAAGTGCTGGCGAACTATCCCAAGAGCTTCAAACAGGGCGCCTCCCTGCTGAAGAAAGGCATGGCGGAACTCGAGCTGGGCCTGAAGGTCTCCGGCACGCGCGACCTGCGTGAGGTGGTGCGCCGCTTTCCCGAGTCCGACGAGGCGCGCCGCGCCGAGGCGCAATTGCGACAGATCGGCGTAGCCGCCAGCCCCCGCTCAACGCCGCATTGATCGCGCCGCGATAAAAGAAAGGTCTCGCCCGCACCGCGGAGAACGCGGAGAGAACGCCCGAGGCGCAAGGCCCGCCACTTGCAGTCCCCGGCCATTCTTAACTTTTATCTCACGGCTACTTCGGCTATACTCCCGTCCATGTCCGTTAACAAAGCCATTCTCGTGGGGCGCCTCGGTCGCGATCCCGAAACGCGCTTCACTTCCGCCGGCCAGGCCGTTGCCAATTTCACATTGGCCACCGATGAATCCTACAAAGATCGCGCCGGCGAACGCCAGAAGCGCACCGAATGGCACCGCATCGTTTTGTGGGGGAAGCTTGCCGAGATCGCCCAGCAGTATTTGAAAAAGGGAATGCTCGTTTACATCGAAGGCCGCATCCAGACCCGCCAGTGGGAAGACAAGCGCGACGGCCAGAAACGCACCACCACGGAAATCGTCGGCAACGTCATGCGCATGCTTACCTCCCGCGCGGAAAGCGCCGCTGCCGGCGCTTCTGCCGGCGCCCCATCTTCGTCCGCGCCCCGCGCGCACGACCCGGATCTCGAAGGCGTTCCCGCGCCCGACGAGCCGCCCGCGCCGGAAATTTCCGACGAAGATATCCCCTTCTAACGGTCCCATCGGGGACGCATTGCTGTTTCTTCCAAGGTGCGCGGCCCTAATCCGAAAATTGAAAAGGGAAAATCAAGCCTTCGTGCGCGAGGCTGTGTCGCGGTGGTTCGAGCTGCAACGGATTCAGAACGGCGAGGCCGCGTGCGGCCCAATTAATGCGCGGCTTGCTCCTTGGCCCTTTGCTCGTCAATGCGCTGCATGAAGGCGTCGAACTTGGGCTGCTGCTCCGGGGTGAGGAGCGCGCGAATCCGGGCGCGGCCCCGCTGCCGGATCTGCTCTTTCTGCGCGTCGAGCGGCGCATAGAGCGCCTTCCACTGCGCGCGCGTATCATCTATGATCGCGGTGACTTGGGTTCGCTGATCGGGCGTCAGTTGAAGTTCCCGCGTAAAGTCCGCGACCACCTGATTCACCGGCTTCATTCCGGCCGTATGAGTATCCTGCTGGCCCCATACGCGCTCGCCCCACAGGTGCGTCGCGACCGCTCCGAGCAGCACGCCCAGCAGAAAAACCACCGCGATCAGAATCGCCGCTTCGCCTCGGCCCTTAGTTTTTTCCATTTTCGTTTCCCGCCACCATCATCAACACATCATCCCGGCTCGCCGGCGCCAGCGCCGGATCGGGAGAGAAAATGTCGCGCGTGTCCGTCTGGGCCGCCACCGTGGTGTTCCCAAAAGCCGCGCCGTGCCGCACCGTGGAATACGTAACCAGGGCCGCCAGCGCCAGTGCCGCCGTCGCCGCAAACCTCCATGCCAGCCAGACGAAGGGACGCCAGAACCTCGTTTCCGGCGCGCTCGGCTGCTCCGCGCCCCGAATCCGCGCCATCACGATAGGCGCAAACGCCGGCCCCGGTTCGGGCGCCTGGCCGGCCAAAATCCCCGCCACCTCCACGAGTCGCGCGCTCCCTGCGGCCTCTTCCAACGCGCCACGGCAGGCCGCGCAAGTGGCCAAATGCGCCGTGGCCCTCTCCGCATCCGCGCCGCGCAGATCGCCGGCCAGATAATCCTCCAGCAGCATTTCGTAGTCCGCGCAGGCGCGCTCGATAAACCCCTGATCTCCGTGTGTCACTTTAGCGTTTCCTTTCCGCCCCCGCGGGCGCGATACCCTGCTGCTTGCTCCGCACCTTCTGGCGCCGGTATGCGTCCATGATTTTGCCGCGCGCCCGAAAGAGCCGCACCTTCACGGTATTTACGTTGAGGCCCAGCATCTCCGCCAATTCCTGCACGGAAAATCCCTCCGCCTCTTTCAACATCAGCAGATCGCGGTCCTGCTGCGGCAGTTTGTCCAGGATCTGTTCGAGTGCGTCTCTCGCTTCCGCCCGCTGGCTGGGGTCTTCCGGAGGCCGCTCCGTGGAAACGATGCCGTCCAGCCGCGAGACCTGCTCCTCCGATAAATCCGCCTCGTACACCAGCGGCCGAATTTTCTTCTTCCTCAGATAATCCCAGCATTCGTTCACCGTAATCCGGTAGAGCCAGGTTGAAAACGCCGCGCGCTGGTCGAACTTCGCGAGCGACAGGTACGTTTTCAGAAACACCTGCTGCGCGATGTCTTCCACATCCTCCGGCCTCCTCAGGATCCTCCCCACCAGCCGAAACACGCGCTGCTGGTGGCGCCGGACCAACTCCTCGAAGGCTGATTCTGTTCCATTTTGGCACAGCCGCACCAGCTCACGGTCGGTTTCCTGCCTCTCATCGCGCCCTGGGGACATGGTCACCGCTCGGGCGCCCGCATTGCCTTCTTGTGGGACGTGCATCATCTGATTTGGGGTACACTCAAGATATCCATAGGGTCCAAAAAAATTATATCTTGCATCGCTTTTCCGCTTGTGCGTTCTGCTGGTCCATGTAACAATACCATCATGATAATTGGAGACCGTATCCGTCTTTTGCGCGAAACGAAAAAACTATCCCAGGGCGACATCGAAAAGCGCACGGGCCTTCTTCGCTGTTACATCTCACGCGTCGAGAACGGCCACACCGTTCCGGCCATTGAGACGCTCGAAAAGCTGGCGCGAGCCATGCAGGTCCCGCTCTACCAGCTTTTCTACGACGGTGAAGAGCCGCCCGAGCTCCCCAATCTTCCCAAAAGGAAGAGCGCGGACGATATTGCTTGGGGCAGCACAGGGAAAGAGGCGCGTTATTTGGGCCGTTTTCGCCGGCTTCTCGGTCGCATTGAAGAACCCGACCGCCGGCTTTTGCTCTACATGGCCCAGAAAATGGCCAGCCGCTGACGGCCTGGGCCTCTCGCTTGGCGAGACCAGGTCTTCGCCTCACTCCCATTCGATCGTGCTCGGTGGTTTCGAGCTGATATCGTAGACGACCCGATTCACGCCGGGCACTTCGTTTACGATCCGCGAGGAAATTCGTCCCATCACCTCTGCAGGAATGCGCGACCAGTCTGCCGTCATGGCGTCTTGCGAATCCACCACCCGGACGGCGATGGCGTGCCCATACGTCCGGCCGTCCCCCATCACTCCCACGCTCTGCACCGGCAGCAGGACGGCAAACGCCTGCCATACCTTGTCGTAAAGCCCCGCGCGCCGGATTTCCTCTACCACCACGGCATCCGCGCCGCGTAGCGTCTCCAATTTTTCCCGAGTGACATCGCCTAGTAACCGTACGGCTAGTCCCGGCCCAGGGAACGGATGCTTGACTAATATCTCTTCCGCCAGCCCCAGTTCGCGCCCTATCTCCCGCACCTCGTCCTTGAACAGGTCCCGCAGCGGTTCGATCAGTTCAAACGGCATGTCCGCCGGCAGCCCGCCCACGTTGTGGTGCGACTTGATCACCGCGGAAGGCCCCTTCACCGAGACCGATTCGATCACGTCCGGATAGAGCGTGCCCTGCACCAGGAATTTCACCGGCAAGCCTCGGGACGACGCCGCGATCTTCCTCGCCTCCTCCGCGAAAACTCCGATGAATTCGTTCCCGATGATTTTCCGCTTCTTCTCCGGGTCGGTCACTCCTTTGAGCTTTCCGAGAAACCGCTCGGATGCGTCCACGCCATCCACGTGGAGCCCCAGCCGGCCGCGCAGCAGCTCCAGCGTTTCCTGGAACTCGCCCCGGCGCAGCAGCCCCGTATCCACGAAAATATTTACCAGCCGCTCGCCCATGGCGCGGTGCACCAGCGCCGCCGCCACCGCCGAATCCACTCCGCCGCTGAGCGCGCAAATCGCCCGCGCCCCCTCGGCCTGCTTGCGGATCTTCTCGACCGTCTCGGAAATAAATCCCGCGCGGCTCCAGTTTTTCCTCCCGCCACAAATCGTGAACACGAAGTTCTCGAGGATTTTCGTCCCCCGGTCCGTGTGATTCACTTCCGGGTGAAATTGGACGCCGTACAGCTTCCGGCGCGGATTTTCGACCGCCGCCACGGCATTGTCCGTCCTCCCCGCCACATGAAAACCCGCCGGTAGCTCCACCACGCTGTCGCCGTGGCTCGACCAGGCCTTCACCCGGCTCGGAAGCCCCGCGAAGAGCGCCGAGTTCCCCTCGATTTCGAGCTGGGCCGGGCCGTACTCCCGCCGCTCCGCCCGTTCCACCTTTCCGCCCAGCGTGTGCGCCAGCCATTGCATCCCATAGCAGATTCCGAGAACGGGGACACCAAGTTCCAGCACTTTCGGATCGCACACCGGCGCATCCTTGTCGTATACGGAGCTGGGGCCGCCCGACAGCACGATCCCCACCGGCTCCTGCGCCCGTATCTCATCCGCGGAGGCGGTGCACGGCAGGATCGCCGAAAAGACCTCCTGCTCGCGGATGCGGCGCGCGATCAACTGCGTGTACTGCCCTCCGAAATCCAGCACCACGATTCCCCGCTTCGTGCTCACTGTGCCTCCGCGCTCTCGTTCGATTGCCGCGCCTCCTCCCGCCATTTTTCCTCCGCGCGCTCTGGCATAATCCGCCTGCTCCGCTACTTCAAAACGATATTCACGAGCTTCTTCGGCACCACCACCGTCTTGGCCACCTGTTTCCCGGCCAGCAGTTGGGCGATGCGCGGATCTTTCAGCGCCCGTTCAATCGTTTCCTCGCCGCTCAATCCGTCATCCGCCAGAATTTTCCCGCGCAGTCGCCCGTTGATCTGGATGATCACCTCGATCTGCTCCTCGCGCGTGAGGTCCTCGCGATAGACCGGCCACTTCTCCCGCCCCAGCCCTTCTCGATGGCCCAGCATCTCCCAAAGCTCCTCGGCGATGTGCGGCGTCATGGGTGAAAGCATCAGCACCATCATCGCCAACACTCGCTTGAGAATCACCGGCGACACTTCCGCATCGAGCGGCTCCTGCGCTTGCATTTCGTTCACCAGCTCCATCAGCAGCGCAACGGACGTGTTGAAATGCCAGCGCGCCTCGAAATCGTGCGTCACGCGCTTCAGCGTCTGGTGCGTCCTGCGCACCAGAATCTTTTCCTTCGGCGTCGCCGCTCGCAAGGTCCGTCTGCGCATCCCAATCAATGGCACACGTCGCGCAGCCGCTCGCGCGTGCTTCGCCACCAGCCGGTACACCCGCTGCAGGAATCGCGCGCGAGCCTTCGATGGCCTGCTCGCTCCATTCCAGATCCTTCTCCGGCGGCGCCGCGAACAGCGTGTACAGCCGGCCCGTATCGCAGCCGTACTTGTCCGCCATCTCTTTCGCGCCCACCACGTTGCCTTTCGATTTCGACATCGCCGTGCCGCCCTTGAGCACCATCCCCTGCGTGAAAAGCCTGCTTCACCGGCTCCCGTGATTCACCAGGCCCAGGTCGCGCATCACCTTGCAGAAAAATCGCGAGTAGAGCAGATGCAGAATGGCGTGCTCGATCCCGCCGATATACTGGTCGATCGGGAACCAGTAACGCGACCTGCGCCGGATCGAAGGGGCCTTGTCGTTGTGCGGGTCGGCGTAGCGGTAGAAGTACCACGACGAATCGACGAACGTATCCATGGTGTCCGTCTCGCGCCGCGCCGCGCCGCCGCATTTCGGACACTTCACGTTCACGAATTCCGGCACGCTCGCCAGCGGCGATTGGCCCTGCACGCCGAAAGCGCCACTTTCTGCGGCAGCACGCACCGGCAATTGATCGTCCGGCACCGGCACCATCCCGTCACTTCTCGCAGTACACCACCGGGATCGGCGTGCCCCAGTATCGCTGCCGCGAAATGCCCCAGTCCTTCAGCCGGAAAATGATTTCGCCTTCGCCGAATCCTCTTCGCCTCGGCGTCCGCGGTCATCTTCTCGATCGCTTGCTCGGAGGTGAGCCCCGAGTACGGCCCTGAATTCCACCAGCCGCCCATATTCCGTGAAGGCCTGCGCTCAGCGACTCGGGTGCGCAGCGGCGCGCCCTGCGCGGGCTGCACCACCATCTGCACCGGCAAGCCGATATTTCTCCGCGAATTCGTAATCGCGCTGGTCGTGCGCCGGAACGCACATCACCGCGCCCGTCCCGTATTCCGCGAGGACGAAATTCGCCACCCAGATCGGGACGCTGCTCTCCCGAAAACGGGTTCACCGCGATATCGCCCGGTAAAAAATCCTTCCTTCTCGGCCGTGGCAATGTCGGCGGCGCGCATGCTTGTCTGCCGCATGGCTCTGAGCTGCGCTTCCATCGCCGCGCATGCCCGGCACGCCCTCGAGCAATTTCCCCAGTTCGGGATGCTCCGGCGAAAGCAAAATCGCCGACGCGCCATAAATCGTGTCCACGCGCGTGGTAAACACTTCCAGGCTCCGCCCTTTCAATCCCCGCGATCGTCGAATCGCACGCGCGCGCCGCGCGATTTCCCGATCCAGTTCCGCTGCATCGGCAGCACGCGCTCCGGCCATCCGCCCTGCGAGCTGCGCCATGCTCGTCGAGCAGTTCATCGGCATACTGCGTGATCCGCAGGAACCACTGCTCGATTTCCTTGGCTTCCACCGGCGTCGTCTCGTGCCGCCAGCAGCACCCGTCAATCACCTGCTCGTTCGCCAGCACCGTCGCTGCATTTCGGGACACCAGTTCACCCGGCTGCTTCTTGCGGTATGCGATTCCCTTCTCCAGCATGCGCAGGAAGAACCACTGGTTCCAGCGGTAGTATTCCGGCTCGCAGGTGGAAATTTCGCGCCGCCAGTCGTAGCTGAATCCGAACGCTGTCGAGTACTCGCCGGAACTCCTCGATGTTCGCGCTGCGTCCATTCGCGCGGGTGCGTCGCATTCTTGATCGCCGCGTTCTCCGCCGGCAAGCCGAACGCGTCCCAGCCCATCGGGTGCAGCACGTTGAAGCCGCGCATGCGCTTGTACCGCGCCACCGCGTCGCCAATGGTGTAATTCCGCATGTGGCCCATGTGCAGCGTGCCCGAAGGATACGGCAGCATCTCCAGCACGTAGTATTTCGTGCGCAGGGCGTCTCCATCCTCCGCGCGGAACGCCCCCTGCTCTTTCCACACCCGCTGCCATTTCGCTTCGATCTGTTGCGGATCGTATTCAGCCACTTGCGAGCCTACTCCCTTCTCTTTTTCTTGCTTCGTCGCGGGCGCGCCTTCCGGGCCCCTTTGCTTTTCCTTACGATTCCTTCGCGTCCCTTCCCTTTCCTGCGCGGCTTTATTCCGGATCCCCTGCTGGCAATTACCTCGATTCCCGCCAATTTCCACAGCGCCGCCACGTTTCTCCGGTCGTCGCCCGGCTTGTCAATCGGCGTCTCCAGAATAAACGCCCGCCCGGCCAGCAGCGGATGATTCAGAATTCTCCCCATCGCTCCCAGCCCGATTTTGCCCTTCCCGATATGCTCGTGCCGGTCCACGCGCGAGCCCAGCGCCGTCTTCGAGTCGTTCATGTGCACCACGGCCACGCGCTCAAGCCCGATGGTCCTATCCACTTCTCGCAGCGTCCTTTCCAACCCTTCCGCCGTTCGCAGATCCCATCCCGCCGCGAATAGGTGCGCCGTATCCACGCACATTCCCATCGGCAAATCACCGCACGCATCGAGAATCGCCGCGAGCTCCGTGAATCGCGAGCCGACACAACTTCCCTGCCCCGCCGTGTTTTCCAGCAAAATCCGCAGCTCGCCGAGCTTCAATCCCCGCGCCGCCTGCTTCACCCCATCCGCGATGGCCGCCACGGCGCGCTCCATTTCTCCGCCGCACGCGCTTCCCGGATGCGCCACCAGGTAATCCGCGCCCAGCGCCATGGCCCTCACAATTTCCTGGTGAAAGGCCTGCACCGAGCGCGTCCGCAGCACGCGGTCGGGCGACGCGAGATTGATCAAATAATTGCCGTGCACCACGAGCGGCCCCAGCCCCAGTTCCGCGCGCCGCCGCCGGAAGCGGGCCGCGTCCGCCTCGGATATCCGCGGGGCGCCCGGCGCCCACATCCGCGGGCTCGCCGAAAATATTTGCAGCGCGTTGGCGCCCAGTCCGTGCGCGATTTCAATTGCGCCCGTGATGTCCCCGGCGATGGAGGTGTGAAGTCCGATGCGCAGGCTGCCGTTTTTCCAGGCGGGAATTTCAGGTGCGGGGGGCGGCTCGGGACGGTACTCGTCCGCGGCGTCGAATACCAGACTGCTTCGGTGTTGCTCTTCGATCATTCCCTCGGATTTTCCGTTTGTCTAGCACGCTATTTTAGCGGAAACGCTGGACTTGCGCAAACGCGGCATGAAAAGGAAAAAATGCCGGCCACGGCATCCGGCCTCGATGCTATGATTTGAAATTCCAGCCGCACCCAAGGCGCGGTCGCCAAGTGGTAAGGCAAAGGTCTGCAAAACCTTTATCGGCGGTTCGATTCTGCCCCGCGCCTCCAAATTTCTCCGCGTTTTCCATGCCGCTGCCCCGTGCCGCCATCGCTTCACCGCGGATTGCCCTTTCGCTTTCCAATTCGGAATCCGCCATCTATAATTCTTTCTCTCTGACTTCTATCTCGCGTGCGCTTCCATGAAGCACCGCCTCAATTACCGTCTTCTCATTCTCCTCGTGCTTCTCGCCGGTTTCGGCATCCGCGAAGTGGCCGTCGAGCTTCGCCCTTCGTTCCTTCGACCGGGCCTGCGCATGTTTGCCTACGTCGGCAACGCGGATAGCGGCACGCTCACCGCCATTGACCTGATAAAACTCGCGCCCTTTGCGACCATTCCCGTCGGCCCAGGCCCCACCGGCATCCGCGCGCATCCCACGCGCAAGGAGATCTGGGGACTGAGTTCCGCCGGCGGTTACGCCTGGGTCCTTGACGTGGTGGCGAATCAGATTGTCGCGCGCATTCCCGTCGGCGCCTTGCCCTACGCTCTCGATTTTTCACCGGATGGCGCGCGCGCCTACGTGGCCGCTTCCGGCTCGAACACGGTCGTCGCCATTGATTGCGCCACGCGCCAGATCGTCGCTCGCGCCCGCGCCGGACGCCGCCCCTGGATCGCCCGCGTCTCGCCCGATGGAAAGCTTCTCGTGGTCTCGAACCGCGACGACTCGACCGTCTCCCTCCTCGACGCGGCTTCGCTCTCCTCCCTCGGCGTGGTTCCTGTCGCGCCGCAGCCCGAGCAAATCGTCATTCTGCCGGACGGCTCGAAGGCCTTCATCACCTCCGGCGCATCGGATGAAATTTCCGTTGTGGATTTGAAGCGCAGGGTGCTGCTCGCCAATCTCGCTCTGGGAAGTGCGCCGGATGATTTGATTCTCAAACCCGATGGCGGCGAACTTTATATCCCCTCCGCCGCTGCCCACGGCTTGTTCATTGTCAATACGCAAACCAACGTCATCAGCGACTTCCTTCTCCTCGGCATGTCTCCCACCGTGGGCGCGATCACTCCCGATGCCGGCACTCTCTACGTCTCCGACTCAGCCGCCGGCCACGTCATTCCCATTTCCATCGGATTCCGCCAGATGGCTTCTCCCATCCCTGTCGGACAGGAGCCTCGCACATGCCGCCTCGCTCCCGGCGGCGATATCCTGCTCGTCGCCGACGCCGCCTCCAGCGACCTCGCCGTCATTCGCACCCAAACCTCGAGTCTCATCACGCTCATTCCCACCGGCCCTCGCCCCCAGGACGTGGCCATCAAAGTTTTCTGACCCGGCCTCTCAATTCACTATTAGCGTCAAATTGATTGTCCGCGTCGTGCCGTCCGCCGCGGTTGCCGTCACCACCACCGAGTACGATTGCTCCGGCGTTCCGGGCGTGCCGCTGTCTCCTCCGCCTCCCGCGCCGCACGCGCCCATCCCCGCGCCCAGCACCAGCAGCAGCGCGGCTCCCTGTGCGAACCTCGCAAACCGCCATCGCCGTCCATGCGCGCTCGCCGCCATTCCTGCCGCCAGCAGCGCCATCAACAGCATAACCGCGGCCAACGGAAACCCCGTCGCCGGCGGCATGCGCCTTCCCGGCGAGCCTGGAATCGGCGTGCTCGAAGGCGGCGTCGTCGTAAAGCAGACCGCAAAATTTGCCGGCAGCGTCACCGTGGCCGGCGCGCTGGCGCAGGATTGTGTCGGCGCCGTGCCCGAGACCGTCGCGGGCGCAATGCACGGTATATCGGCCGGCGAGACCGCGCACGTAATCGCAATGCTCCCTGGCGCTCCGCTCGGCGAAAGTAGTTCCAAAGAAAATACCGCCGTGCATCCCAGGGGCGCCGTCTGCGCTATCGTAGTGCATTCCTGCGCCACTGTTTCCGTCATCGGGAGCCCGTTACGGGCGGATCGAAGCAGAATTCGCCCGCCGCCGTCCCGCTGAGCGCGATTGTTTGCGGGCTGCCCGGCGCATTATCCACCAGCATGAGCGACGCGCTTCTCACCGCCGGAACATTCACGCAAACCGGCGCGAACGTCACCTGAATCGTGCACGTCCCGCCCGGCGCCGTGCTTCCCGCCGTGCAGCTATCCGGCCCCAGGACAAAATCCCCCGCATTGGCGCCCCCGACGCTCACTCCGCTGAATGCCAGCGCGCCCGCCGATCCCCCGCTGCCGTTGTTCGTCACCGTCAGCGTCACCTGCGTTCCCGCCGACGCACCCGCGCCCGTCGTCGCGCTTCCAAAGTTGATGCTGCTCCTCGAGGGCGCAATCGAGATGCCCGCGATCGCGGCTGTCCCCGATAGCGGCACCTGCGCCGGACTTCCGCCCGGCACGTTGAGCGTTGCGGACCGGCTTCCCGCGGGCTGCGACACCGCCGGGCTGAACGACACACTCACTTTGCAGCTACTCCCCGCTCCCAGAACCGGCCCGCAAGGGTCATCCAGCACGAAATCTCCCTTATTTGTTCCGCTGATCGAGATTTCGGTGATATCCGCCGCAATGCCGCCCGCCGGATTCGCAATCGTAACCGTCTCAAGCGCGCTCAACGTCCCTTCGCTCTGCGGCCCAAACGCCACGCTCGTTGGCGACACCTGCAATGTCGGCGGCGGGAGAGTCGCCGTCCCGCTAAGCGTCACTGCCTGCGGGCTGCCCGAAGCGTTGTCGGCGAAATTCAAGCTCGCGCTTTTCGCGCCCGCCGAATCTCCGGCCTGAGGCGCGAATTCGATGGAGACCGTGCAGCTGGGCGCCGGGCTGCCGAACCCGAGCGTGCCAACTCCCTTCGGACACGTGGTCCCGGCGGCCACAATCGTGAAGTCCGCCACATTGGTTCCCGTCACGCTGATGCCGCTCAAATTCAGCGTCGCGCTTCCCTCGTTCGACAGCGTTACCTCCTGCGCCCCGCTCGTTGTTCCCGCCGCCACGCTTCCAAACAACAGCGTTGCCGGGTCAACGTGCGCGGCGGGCGCCGCCCCTGTCCCCACGCCTTCGAGCGAAACAGTTTCCACGGGCGCCGTCCCGCCTGCGTCCACGATCTCGTAGCTCACCTGGACCTGCGCCTGAAACGGCCCTGTCGCATTCGGCGCGAAGAGATAGGCGCGCTGGCAACTGCTTCCCACCGCAAGCGAGCCGCCGCAGGTCGAGACTCCCCCGGGGTCCTGCCGGAATTCCGCCGCATTCACGCCGGTCACGGCTTCGAAATTGATGTTCTGTATCCCGCTCAATGTGGTGTTCGTGAACGTGACGGTTGCGGAGCCGGTTTCTCCCACCGGCACGTTTCCAAAGTTTAGGTTCCCTGGCGTTGCCTGCAGCCCCTTCGCCCACGCCCCCAAGTTCCAGCGCCTGCGGGCTTCCCGGCGCGTTGTCCGTGAAACTCACCACCGCCCCTTCCGCCCCCGCCGCCGACGGCGTGAAGCCCACCTCAAACGTGCACGTCAGCGTTGTTCCCGGATTGCCGGCCGCCGTGCACGCCCCCGGTGTCGCCTCCAGCGAAAAATCCCGGCTGTTTGCCCCGATGATCGTGAAGCTCGCGATGCTCAAGGGAGCTTCGCCGCCATTGAACACCGCCACCAATTGCGGCGTATTCACCGTGCCCACCACCGACGCCGGAAAATTCACCTTCGGCGTATTGAAATAGACGCTCGGCTCCGCCTGCGCCGCGTTCTCCGCGATTCCCGCCACGAACGCCTCCCCGGCCGCCGGCGAAGCCGCGCAGCTCGCGCAGAACGCCTGGAATCCGTTGACCGTCCCCGCCGTGCTCACCGCCATCGGAAAATCCGCCGCCGTGGTTTGTCCCGCCACATACACCAGCCCGGTTCCCGCGATCACGATAGAGTTCCCCGCGGCATTCACCGTCGTTCCCGGCGGCGCCGTCCCGCCCAGCGGCGTCGCGTAGATCAACGAGGCCTTTCCCGCCACTTGCGGATCCATCTTGACGATGAACGCGTCTCCCGTTCCATTGAATGGCTGCAAATTGTCCTTCCACGGAAAGTTCCATGAGTTGGTTGTTCCCGTCACGTACACCACGGTCGGAGACCCCACGGCCACCGCTTGCCCCGCGTCTGTCTCCGTTCCTCCCAGGTAGGTCGAATAAACAAGCTTCGCCATCCCCGTCGCCGGATTCTGCGTGATCACGGAAAGAAACGCATTGGCCGCCGCCTTGTTATCCGCCACATCCGCGCTCAGGCTCGTCTGGTACGCGGTGATCGCCCCATTCACGGGGAAATTCTTCGATTGCGTCGTCCCCGTCACATACACGTTCGCCGGAGTGGCCCCATCCACCGCCACGGCAAGAGCCTCGTCCATGCCCGAGCCTCCCAGCAGCGTCCTATACACCAAATCCGCCGTGCCCAGCCCCGCGGGCGATATCTCCATCAGAAATGCATCGGACGCGCCCCCTTCATACGCAGCTTGAAAGCCGTTTTTTGCCGGGAAGCCGCTCACCGTATTCGATGTGAACCCGGCGATATACGCGTTCGCCGGTGTCGCCGCGTCCACGGCGATTCCTCCCACGCCCACCGCGCCGCTCGCCCCGGTTCCCAGGTAAGTGCAGTATTTCAGGCTCGGAGTCGCGCTCGGCGTGAAAACCGCCAGGAATCCGTCGCTGTTGGTTCCTCCGAATGTCGTCTGATAGGCCCCGGCCGTCACCGGAAGGTCCGTCGAGTTCGTGTCTCCCGCAATGTAAACGTCCCCCGACGCGTCGAGCGCGATCCCGCCCGTGCTGTTCTGCGATTCCGATTCGCTTCCGCCGAAGAGCGTGGAAAATTCCAGCGTCCCTCCCCCCGCCGCGATTTCGCTCACCACCACGTCGTTCGGCCCGGCCGTCAACTGGCTGCCGTCGGTCACCGGATAATCCCCCGATGTCGTCGTGCCCGTCAGGAACACGTCTCCCAACCCATCCACGGCGATGATTCCTCCCGCTTGAAATCCGCTCCCGCCCAGGAACGTCAAATACTCGAGCGAATTCGCCCCTCCCGCCGGATGGATCTCGGCGATAAAAAACTCCGGCACAGTCCCCGTGGTCCCGTTCACGGGCCCCGGCCCGATCTGCGTCCCTCCCGTCTCCGGGAAAGTTATGGGAGAAGCCGTCGTGCCCGCCACGTACACGTTCCCTTCGGGATCCACCGCCACGCTCTCCGCCGTGCTCCCGCCCGTCCCGCCCAGGAATGTCGCGTACTCGACCGATAGCGAGGGATCAATCACCAGCGTCGCCGCCGCGTCGTGCTTTCCGATGCGGAACCCCACCGACCCATCCGCCTCGATCACGTATCCGCCCTTCACCCGCCTTCGCTCTCCCTCTCTCCTCGTGGACGTTCCCGCGCCGGGCTCCTCTTCATATATTTCCGGCTTCCTCATCCGAAGAACGTCTTTCCCGGCTTCCATCACCAGATCGCCGTCGCTCGCGAGGCGCATTCTGCCCGCGCCAGAAATATCCAGCCGCAATCTCTCCGCATGCGCTCCCGGCGCGGCCCGCAAATCGTATTCCACGCCCCCCTCGTTCCCGTACACCTCCGCGCTCACCCCCGGAAATGCCTCCGCCGCCTCGGCCCGCGCATAATGCGGCACGCGCGTGCGCCATCGGTTCGGATCGTTCCCTAGAAAATAATTGCTCACGCCGCGCAGCTTTTGCCCGCCCGTCCACGCGAATTTCGCCCATTTTATTGCCGGCTTCCCTGGCGCCGCGTTTCTCATCCGCACTCCCAAAAAATTTTCCGCCCCTCGCGCGGCCGTCCTTGATGGCCCCCCAACCTCCACTCCAATCTCGTCGCTTTCGAGCCACACGGCCATTCCCTTCCCTCGCCCCACAAACTGCACGCGCGGGTTCGCCCCGCCTGCGTTCGGCTCGAACTCCATTGGCAGGGAGGAAAGCCATTCCGTTTTTGCTTTTGCGGCCGCAAGCGCGCCTCCGCCCGTTGCGGACACACTTCCAGCGCCTGATTTCTTATCCTGTCGTTGAGGGTGATTCCCAGCCGGATAACCGCGAACTGCGAGGAGAAAAACCGCGCCGCCTGCCAACGCCAGCACACACATCATGCGCCGCATGTTGTCTTTCATTAGGCCCTCCTCCGGCGACGTTTTCCCGTCGCCAGGTTGGGCGGCTCAAATTCTGCCGAGCCAACTGCCGTTAGTAGTTTCGGATCCCAAGCATCCCCGGACAGGGGACGCCGCCAATATCTCTCCGTCTTTTTCGATTGTCAACACTTGTTATTGCGGGGTGGTGGGTCGGTTTGAATTTTCTTGATCGTGACACAAAGAGCCAAAATTCAAACTGACCCATTACCTCGTAGTGTCCTAATTTGAGCGAAACGCGTTGCATGGTCATTCTGAGCGGAGTCCCGCTCGCCCTGAGGTACGAAGGGCGTTCTTGGTTTTCCCGCCGCCTTTTTGGCGGGCGCGGGACGCAGTCGAAGTACGGTTTTCCATCGCTCGCTGTTTGAGCGATGAATCCCTCTTCCAACACTCAAGACCGGGAAAGTTTTTCAAATTAGGCCACTACCCACTACCTATTGCGGGTAGCTATGCCTGCGGCATCTCGGCTCTCTGTTCGCAGACTCGTCATTCTGAGCGGAGCGTCCCGGAGGTTTTTCCTTTCCCGGAAATCGTGCCTTTACGATTTCCGGCCGGGACGCGCACTCGAAGTACGGTTTTCCATCGCTCGGTGTTTGAGCGATGAATCCCTCTTCGCTTTCGCGAACCGGAAGGATGTCAACTCAGCCAACCCGTCTCATAAATGGCTCTTTAGGGGGTCGGAGCTTTAGCTCCGACATAAACCGCCCGCAAAAGTCGGGCTTTCGCGGTTTATGCGTCCCGACGCTTTTTGTCGGGAAGCCCCTGAGGACACTCCTTAACGCCGCGCACTAGCATTTATGAGATGGGTTTGCTCTGCTGATATCCCGCCCTCGCTCCACCCCCACGTGTTGTCATTCTGACGACTGAGCAGCCCGATTTCCGCGCTTCGTCCTCGCACTTGCGCGGAAATCGGGCGCCTTGGCGATGGAGGAAGCGCGGTTTTTGCGTCCCGACGCCTTTGGTCGGGAACATCTCGGCGCCGGAACAGCGGAAACCTCAATTCGCAAAATACTCCTTCAGCTTATCCGCGGTCTTCTGCAAGGCGTCCGAATAGGCCTCGGAATTATAGTGCGCGCCATCCTTGACGAAATCGTGTTCGGTTTTCGGGTAGGTCACTAACCGAAACGAGAGGCCCCCGGCGGCTGCCGCGTCCGCCAGCATGTGTGCCTTGTCAATCAGGCAGCAGCCTCGGAATGTGTCGTTCTCTCCGGCGAACATCAGCACCGGCACCTTTGTTCTGCCCACCCAGCCAGGCACATCCTTGATGAAAGTGGTCGCGGGATACCACACCACCGCGCCCGCCACCAGATCGGGCCATTGCGTGCCGTAATAAAGAGTCATGCCCCCGCCGAGCGAGAACCCCACCAGCGCAACCTTGCCGGGAAGCGCGTGCGGCATTTGCTGCGCCTGCACGATCGCCTGTTTCACGCCATCCCCATGCGTTCCTTCCATCTGATTGCCGTCGAACAACACCGCATCGTAGCCCATCTCGGAAATCGCGCGCGCCACGGTCCTGTAGTGCTCGGGGCCGGACATGCCGGGGGCCACCACGACCACGCGTGCCTTGCCGCCATCGGGTGGCGGAAACTCCTCCTGCGCGTATGCCGCCGAAGCCACAGTGAGACACGCGAGCGCGCCCATGACTGCCGCGAAGCGAGTGAAGCGAGTCATCGAAGTTGTCTCCAATCATTATCCCGTAATGGATTCCGCTACCCTTACTCCCAACCGCAATTTTCCGTTGGACGCTCGAACCCCGCTCATCCTACCCTTCCCATCCGGCATTTGGAAAGACTCATCACAGCCCATCGCCACTCTATCCTCCGACCTCTAACATCCGACATCTGACCTCCGACCTCCGCTTATTCGCCCTCCCACGCGAAATGCTCCTCCCCCAGCGCCACTTCCAACACTCCCTCGCCGGGAAGCACATCCACCGGCAATCCGCCCCTCCATAGCGCAACGCTCAATAGCAGATGCCGCCTCCCGCGCAGATCGAACAATCCCCGCGCCAGGCTCACCTCCAAAACTTTCCCGTATGCTGCGGAGAGCACCGTCTCCGGGTGTAGCAGGCACATTCCGCCCTGCTCCAGATAGCATCCCGTGAGCTTCCCATCCTCCACCTGCAGCGTGATGCGCTTCTCCTCCGAATCCCATAGAGTTATCCGCAGTTGGAATTCCGGCATCTCCGCGATCGCCTCGGCGATGGGATCCACGCGCAGGTAAAAATGATCGCCGCCGAATCCGTAATGGAAATCGCCCAGCACGTAGACCCGTCCATGCATGGCGCTGGTGCGCTGGTCGCTGGCATAGAGCCCCGCGCCGAGCCATTCGAAGTAGCTGCTCTCTCGCCCGTCCACCTTCACGTTCAGGTACGCCGTGGGCGGCTCTCGCCGTCCGCGTTCCGGAGCCCGCTTGATCGGTTGCGCCAGTGCGTCGGGCGCCTGCTCGCCGAGCGCGTTGTAAATCTCCGCCAGGTGCTTGCGATAGAGGCTCGTCGAACTCCGTATCATTCGCCGACGAATGTTCCGGCCCGTACCACCAGCACCAGTCGCTCCCCTCCGCGGCCAGCACCGCCTCGTACGCCCTTTTCAAGTGCGGGCTCCAACCCGCCGTATTGTGCGCCGCTTCCTGCCCCGCCTTTCCCTGGTTTCCTTCGCCCTGCGCGCCTGCCGCCGCCCCCTGCGCGCTCCCGCGCGTCACCGTCGCCCGCTGCGCCGCTCGCTCGAAGGCTTCCCTCGCCTCCCGCAACAAATCCCATGCGCGCACGTCCTCCGAATGCCCGATCCACACGTCGAAGTTCGCGCTGATCCACGACGCCGGAAAAATTCCTTCCATCACGGGCTGGTCTTTGACCGCCTCCGCCGCTTCGCTCATCGTCAGCGCGTTGATTTCCGCGTCCTGTTCTAGGCGCCCGTAGAACCGCTTCAGAAATTCCCGGCCGTTTCCGGGATAATATTCCCACGCATTCTCGCCATCCAGGATCACGCTCACCGTGGCCGTGCGTCCCGCGGGTTCACGGTCTCCGATGGCGCGAATCCGCCGGTGCAAATCCTCCGCGGCCGCCTCCGCGCTCATCCGGCTGTACACGAATCCCACCAGGTCGCTCAGATAGTGGTCGCGAAAAAATCCGCTCATCTCCCGGCCGCCCCGCCGCAGCCGCCACGGCGTATAAAGAGCCGGACCGTTTTCCGGATACCCGGCCGCGTCCCGCCAGAACCCGATGTTCCTCGTCCGCCCCAGCACCCCCTCGTCCGTCGCGAACCATTGAAAACCCTGCTCCATCGCGATTTCCAGCGCCTGGTCGGACACCGAACCCTCCGAAGGCCACAGTCCCGCCGGCGCCTTCCCGAAGGTCTTTTCATGGAAGTCCCGCGCCCTCGCGAGTTGCTCCCGCGCGTCCTGCGGATAGCGAAACGGCGGCTGCGGCAGCGGCGTGTGCGGATTGGCCACCCGCGCGATGTCCGTATCGCACAGCAGCGGCAGAATCGGATGGTAGTAGGGCGTCGTCGAAATCTCGATTTGGCCCCGCGCGCATGCGTGCCGGTATTCCGGCAGCACGCCCGCCAGCAATTCGTGCTGCTTATCCAGCAGCACGGCCTTGTCCTCTTCCGTGAAGTTGTCCTCTTTCGCCGCCAGCTTTTTCACCACGGGGTCGTTTGCCAGGTACTCCTCATCCATCCACACGAGCTGCGAAAGCAGCTGCAAATCCCGCCAATCCTGCGCGTTGAAATGCGCCACCGAGGCTTCCACCCCGCTCGACCGCACCCGCGATTGCAGTTCCGCCAGCCTGGGCCGCCGTTGCAGGTTGGCATCGCTTACTTGGAACGCCCGCTCCAGCGCCTCGCGCTTCTGTTCCGTGCTAAGCGCCGCCGCCGGCGCGAACGCGATGTCGAACCACGGCTCGTTGAATTGCCCGCTCGCGTACTCCTTGATCTGTTCGGCGAGCAGCGGAACGATATTGAATGTCGCGTGTACGCGCGGAAATTCCTCCAATATTTTCACCATCCCCCAATAGTCCTTCAGCGCGTGCAGCCGCGTCCACGGCAGCAGGTAGCGCCCTGTCGCCGGGTCGCGATATTGCGGCTGGTGCATGTGCCACAGAATGGCCAGGTTCACGCGGCTCAATTCCTTCCGCCTTTCTCGAATGCCGCCCTTTCCATTCCGAGCCTCGTGCTAAGATGGCTTTTCTCTCTCATGCGCCTGCTCGACCGATACATTGGCAGCGAAATGGCCTCCCACGCCGCCTTGGGACTTGCCGTCTTCACCTTCGTTTTCTTCGTCCCGCAACTCGTGCACTTGATGGATCTGGTCGTACACCATTCCGGCGGCGCCGCCAACGTGGCCCTCCTTTTTCTCTGCACTCTTCCCCCCGTCCTCATTTTCACCATTCCCATGGCCGTCCTCGTCGGAGTCCTCATCGGACTCGGCCGCCTTTCCGGCGATAGCGAGGTTGTGGCCCTCAATGCCGCCGGAATCAGCCTCCGCCGCCTGCTCGTCCCCATCGGCTTCGTCGCTTTCCTCGGCGCTCTCGCCACCTTGCTCATCACCTTCTGGCTGAGCCCCGCTTCCCTGCGCACTCTCCGAAGCCTCGAAGCCACGATTCTTTCCTCCCAGGCTCCCTACGCCGTCGAGCCCCGCGTCTTCGACGACCGCTTTCCTCACATCGTACTATATGTGCAAGACGTGGAAGCCGCCGCCACTCGCTGGACCGGCGTTTTTCTCGCCACCTCCGGCGGCTCGGAAGGCTCGGCCATCACCGTGGCCAGGGACGCCCTCATCATCACCGCCTCGGACTCCCGCCAGATGGATATTCACCTGGGCTCGGGCAGTACCCACGCATACGATCCCCGCTATCCCGCGCGCTACAGCGTCACCACCTTCGGCGATACCGACATCCCCGTGGATTTTTCCCAGGCCGCCTCCATCATCAAAGCCGCCAAGCCCTCCGAGGCCGAAATGTCCGTCCCCGCGCTTCTCGCCGATCATGGCCCCGACTGGCGCCAGGCCCGCGTCGAATTCCAGAATCGCCTCGCCTTCCCCGCCGCATGTCTCGTCTTTGCGCTTCTCGGCGTTCCCGTGGGAGTGCATCCCCGCCGCGGCGGCCGCGCCACGGGCGTGATTCTCACCCTCGTCCTTATCAGCGGCTACTATTTTCTATGGGTCACAGGAGATCATTTGGCCCAACAAGGCTACGTCTCGCCCGCGGCGGGCATCTGGGCTGCGAACGTCGCCGCCCTCCTCGTCGGCGTCTTTCTCTTTCGCCGCGTCGAGAAAGTCCGCAAGCCCAACCCCATCCTCGCCTGGATCGAGTCCGGGCGCCTGCGCCACATCGCCGAGAAGCGCCGCAAATCTTCCCCTGCGCCTCTGGCCCACCCCGCGACGCTCTCGTCCAATGGGCCCGTTTCGCTCTCCTCCGCTTCTTCTCCGGCCAATGGCTCCCTCGCGCTCTCCCGCTCCGCCGCCGGCCTCCCGCACGCGGCCCCTGCCGAGCGCGCCATCGCCTTCCCTCTGCTCATAGACTTCTATTTGCTCGGCCAGTTCTTCTTCTTTTTTTCGTCCTCCTCACGGGATTCATTCTGATATTCGACGCCTTCAGCCTCTTCGATCTTCTCGCCGATATCTCCAAAAACCATATTGCCGCCGCGACGGTCCTGAATTACTTCTTCTTCCTCGTCCCCTATATGGTTTACCATCTCGCGCCGCTCGCCTCCCTTGTCGCCACGCTCGTCACTCTCGCCATCCTCGCCAAAAACAACGAAGTCGTGGCCTTCAAGGCCAGCGCCATCAGCCTCTACCGCCTGGTCTTGCCCCTGGCTCTTGCCGGATGCCTTCTGGCCGGCGGCATGTTCCTCCTCGACGACACCTTTCTCCCCTACGCCAACCAGCGCCAGGACGCCCTCCACAATCAGATCAAGGGCCGTCCCGCCCAAACCTATTTTCAGCCCACGCGCCAGTGGATCTTCGGCGAAAATGGCAAAATTTATAACTACGAGCTCTTCGACCCCGCCCGCCAATTCTTCGGCGGCTTGAACGTCCTCGAACTCGACCTCCCCACCTTCCAGATTCGCCGCCGCATTTTCGCCACCGGCGCCGCCTGGGACCCGGCGCAGAGCGCCTGGGTCCTCACCGGCGGATGGGTCCGCGATTTCTCGCCCGACGGCCAAGTCAGCCGTTACGATCCCTTCCAAGCCACCTCTTTTCCCGAGCTCACCGAACCCCCCGGCTACTTCCGCCGCGAGGTCCTTCAATCCGAGCAAATGAATTGGGGCCAGCTCGGCGCCTACATCCGCAGCCTCCGGCAGGCCGGCTTCGACACCGCGCGCCTCTCCGTCCAATGGCATAAAAAACTTTCCTTCCCCCTCATCGCCGCCATCATCGTCTGCCTCGCCGCTCCCTTTGCCTTTCTTGTCGGCACGCGCGGCGCCGTCGGCGGCCTGGCCATTGCCGTGGGAATCGGCATCGCCTACTGGGCCACCGCCGCGCTTTTCGAAGCCATGGGTTCGGTCGGACAATTGCCCCCGCTCCTCTCCGCCTGGGCCTCCGACGCCATCTTTGCCTTTCTCGCCGTCTATTTCTTCCTCAAAATGCCCACGTAAGAGAATGCGCGTCGCAACCCGAGGATCTTTGTAGGTCGTGGCTTCAGCCACGACATAAGCCTCGCAAAAGCACGACGGCTTTCGCGTCTTTTGCGTCCCGACGCTCTTTGTCGGAAAGCCCCTGAAGTTCCTCCCCGCCGTTTCTCCCGCCTGGGTATTTAATGTTTCGCAACGCTCCTTCCACCGCGTTGCGCGCCTTCCCCCGCCTTGGCCCTACACTAGTGGAACAGTAGATCGCGAGCGGCTCGACGGCTCAGGGGTCAGCAAGCGTGCTCGATTCTGCCTCATCCATCTTTGTTGCCGCCCTCCCGCCCAACGCGGATAAGCCAGTGGCTTGGCTCGTCATCGGTGCCCTCGCAGGCGTCGTCCTCTTCCTTCACGGCTTCCGCATGTTGCGATACAAATGGCTCATCCTGAACACGCCCTCCTCCAAAATTCGCAGCGCCTCCATGGGACTCGTGGAAGTCAGCGGCGCGGCCATCGGCCCGCGGACCATCCCCGCCGGCATCACAGGGGTGGCTTGCTACTACTATCGCGCCGCAGCCTACCAGTTAAAACAGTCGGGCAGGAACCGCTCCTGGCAGTGCGTCGCCGGCGAATCCCTCTCCGTTCCCTTTTTCGTCGAAGACCCCACGGGCCGCATGCTCGTGGACCCCGAAGGCGCCTCGCTCGATATCGAGCGCAACTTCAAGGACGAGTTCGACACCTCGCTCCTCTCGAGCAATAGGGATATGCTCCCGGAAAATGTCGCCCATTTCCTCAACCGCAACAACGTCACCTTTTCCGCGAACACGCGCGTCGAGGAATACTGCATCAAGCCGGACTCGCCTCTGTTCGTTTTCGGCGCACTCTGCCCGAATTCCACCGCCGCCGAGTGGACCCCCGCCGTCCACGCCGCCGCGACTTCGCCGCTTCATCTGCAATTCAACTTCTTCGGCCGCGGCGCGAATTCGATTTTCCGGTCCACGGTGGACCCCTCCTACGTCGCGTCTCTTTGCCCTGAGGTACGAAGGACTTGCCCTGACGAAGGCCTGCCCGCCGTGGCGGGAAGGGCGCGTGCCAGTGCTGTCTGGTCCTCCATCTCGATGGACGACGAAAACGCGGCGAGCGCCCGCACCGCACCGCAAACTTCCGCCGTCGCCACAGCCGACCCGGACGACTCCGCCCCCGGAGAACTGCCCGCCGCAGCGGACGCGCCGCCTGCCGCCGCGCAAACCGACGCGCACGATTATGCCGGTTTCGATCTGTGTCCCCCGGCGGTCATTCGCAAAGGGCCGCTTGGCGAGCCTGCCCGCCGTGGCGGGCCTTTTATGATTTCCGCGCACAGCCAGCGCGATGTCGTGCGTTCGCTCGCCTGGAAATCGGCCCTGTGCATTTGGGGCGGCCCTGCACTTACGCTCGCGTGTCTCTATCTTTTAGCTGCAATTTTCGGATGGACGTAGGAGCGATGTGGCCCTGTTGGCATCGTCGTCATTCTGAGCGGAGCGTCCCGCAGATTTTTTCTTCCCCGGAAATCGTGCCTTTACGATTTCCGGGCGGGACGCGCAGTCGAAGAATCCCTCTTCGCTTTCGCGAACCGGGCGGTTTAGGGGCCATGCCGTCGGCCCATTCTCGAATTGACGTAGCCCATAAATTGAAGGAGCGACCATGACTTACATCTTCTGGCTTCTGGTTCTTTTTTGCGCCGCGGGAGTGATCACCTACGTGGTGATGCTCTACAACGGCCTCGTCGCCGTCAAAAACAATGTGGACAAGGCCTGGGCCAACATTGACGTCCTGCTCAAGCAGCGCCACGACGAGCTGCCCGGCCTCATCGAGGTCTGCAAGGGCTACATGAAATATGAAGGCGATACGCTGCTGCGCGTCACCCAGGCGCGCAACGCCTACGAACAGGCCTCCACCGTGGACCAAAAAGTCCAGGCCAGCGCCGACCTCACCTCCGCGCTCGGCCGCTTGATCGCCACCGCCGAAAATTATCCCGACCTCAAGGCCAACGCCGATTTCGCGCACCTGCAGCAGCGCATCACCGACCTCGAAAGCGAAATCGCCGACCGCCGCGAGTTCTACAACGACTCCGTGAACACCTTCAACATCCGCATCCAGGAGATGCCCGACGCCATTCTGGCCCGCCAGATGGGCCTCGCCCCGCGCCAAATGTTCCAAGTCGCCGAAGCCGATAAAGCCCCCGTCCCCATCGTCTTCGCCGACGTCTCGCACTAGAAAGGCTGTTGAAAACGGGGGAAAGCTTTGTAGGTCGCGGCTTCAGCCGCGACATAAGCCTGCAAAATCGGTGGGGCTTTCGCGCCTTTTGTGCGTCTTGTGCATCTCCGGTTTCGGGAGTCCGATGGACTCCACCGGAGTCCCGAAATCGGACCCGATGGTTTGTATCGGGACGTCCCGACGCTTTTTGTCGGGAAGCCCCTGAAGTACGTCTCTTCTCCCCGCGTCTAAATATCCCGCCCGTCATTCTGAGGACCGCCTTTTGGTCCGAAGAATCCCTCTTCCCACCGTGGCGGACCGTACCCGGCCTTTCCCGTTGCAATTCTTTCGCTCTGCGAAAGAATTGTCCTGAGCTTGCCCGCCGTGGCGGGCGAGTCGAAGGGCCGTCGAATTTAAGGACTGTCGGTAAGAACCTTTACACGGGTGCGGCAAAGATTCGATTTTTGCGGGGCTTGGCGGCAGGCTACCCACATATAGCATTTGTCGCCTCCTGTGTAGCGCCGCCCTGCCCTGACGAAGGAAGGGGGCCTTTTCGCGGTTTCTGCGTCCCGATGGTTTGTATCGGGAAGCGCGGCATCTCGCTTTTGCCCTTACCTATGTAGCTCGCCCCGGTTCTGCGGGGCGAGGCTCTTGCCCCGCGGATGCCTCAGCGGTACGCAGGTTCATTGCCTACGTAGCGGCCGCCTCGATTTGTAGGCGGGCATCTTGCTTTTGCCGTCGCCCGCGCTTTTTCCGTGTAGAGGCACAGCACGTCGAAGACCCTGCCTGCCCTGAACGGTTTCTGTGAAGGGAGCGAAGTCGAAGGGCTGTGCCCGGCCTTTGCCCTTGCCTCTACGTTGTCATCTCCGCTTTCTGGAGTCCGGTGGTCCCGGTTCGCCGGGACCCGACACCGGACCCGAGCGGAGTCCCCCGTCTTCGTTTTCCCCTCGCCTTTTGAGGGGCGGGGGACACAGCGAGGGATCTGCTTTCCGTCTTTGCATTTTCGGGTGTGCGGTGTTCGCATCCCGGACGTTCCTGCGGGACCCCATCCTCGCGTTTTCTGCGAGGGTGGGTCTTCGCCCGTCCTCGCGCCGTTCGCGCTCCGGAAGATTCTGCGCTTTTTCCGAAGCACCATAGGTGCGACACAAGTTAGCCCCGTCCGGAAGGGCGGGGGATGCAGAAACAAGAGCGGCGAGCGCCGTAGGTGCGAAAGATCTCGCGCCACCTCCGCGCTGGCAACCCGCCTCACCCACGCGCGCGCGCTCTTTAGGAGGCCGGGGCTTCCGCGCCTTCTGCGTCCCGGTGATTTTGACCGGGAAGCCCCGGCGTAACGTGTGCACAATGAGCTGGGCTTTCGCGCCTTTTGTGCGTCTTGTGCATCCCGATGGTTTGTATCGGGACGTCCCGACGCTTTTTGTCGGGAAGCCCCTGAAGTACGTCTCTTCTCCCCGCGTCTAAATATCCCGCCCGTCATTCTGAGCGGAGCGAAGAATCCCTCTTCCAGTCCCGCATTGCGCGATTTGTCATCCCGCTTGCCCTGACGAGGCCGGGTGCCCCATCCTTTGCGCCGTTTGCAAAGGGTGGGTCTTGCCTTTGCTTTTGTTCCCGTAGGGGCACAGCATCCTGTGCCCGGCCTTTCCCGTCGCAATTCTTTCGCCCCGCGAAAGAATTGTCCTGAGCGAAGTCGAAGGGCCGTCGCAATCATATTTGTGAGTGTTGCTCCTGCCGTGGCCCTCGGAAAGCCCCCGCACTCAAAAACCCGGCTGGAGCATTGCATACTGACGGGGCTGGGTGTAGGTTATCGGTCGGCCCGGGAAATCGAAATGGAAATTGCAGATTTCGAAACTGAGGAGGCGAAATAATAAGTCCATGTTTAACCCTATCCCGATACGCGTGGAGGACATCTTCAATTCCCCTTCCCAATTCGCAATTCCCGTCTACCAACGGGAATACAAATGGGGGAAAGAAGAAGCGCTAGAGCTTATTGAAGACCCCGAAAATTATAAGGGCCTAAGCGATGAGAATCTTTTCCTTGGGAATTTGATATTTGAAAAGTCCAAGGACCAGAAGACATTTGTTGTCGATGGACAGCAGCGCCTGACGACTTTATTGCTGCTTTTAATTGCATGCAGAATGCGGGCCAGACAACTAGGCTTGACCAGGTTAGACCCCATAATTCAAGAAAAAATTACCCTCATGGATTCAACGACAGGTGAGTCTCAAGGATGCCGACTTATTGCTTCGGATTCCATCCGCGAAGTCTTCGAGCACATGGCGCAGGATTCATGGGACGGCAGCTTTCCTAAACTCCTAGGCAACAAACCCGTCAAACGGAAGGTGAACAAGGTCAAACCGTTCTACGACTCATTTCTGAAGGCCGTGTCTGAATTTGACCAAGTGGAGTCGGTAAATTTCTGGGCGCGATCTATAACTCGTATGTTGCGAGAATCGAGGTCGAGAGTGAGGTCGAGGCATTAAGCATTTTTGAGCGCACTAATGCACGAGGGCTTGACCTGGAGGTTTCAGATCTGCTCAAGAACTACCTTTTCACCAAGAAGGTCGAGTCCATCGAAGTGTTGTGGGAGGAAATTCTACAGAATTCCGGGGGTACGATCCTCCGGATGCTGAAGTACTTCTATGTGTCCAAGAAGGGGCCAGTCCAAAAACCGCAACTATACAAGAAGCTAAAGGGATACGGAGCCGAGATTGGGCCACAGGAGCTCACACAACAGCTCGCCGGATTTTCGGAGTTTTATCGAATCGTGAAGGCCCCCGAAAAAGACCTCACGAAGGCCTATTTTGAAGCCGGAGGCTTCAGCGAGATTTTCGCTTACCAATATCGCTACGAGAAGATCAATCGCGCGTTGGAGGCATTGAGGGAATTTGGCGTCGTGCAGTTTTGCCCGCCTGCGTTTGCAGCAACCGACTGTCTTGCTCGGAACGGCGGCAAATCAAGTTCTGGAGATGCGAAGAAACTGATTCGAGCTCTTTGATGCCTTTGAAAAATACCACTTCATAAACAACGTGATCTGCGAGCGGGTTGGCAATGAGGTGGAGAAATTATATGCGGATGCCTGCATCTGGTATTCAGACTCGACCGATCTTGTCAAGACAACAGACAAGCTCATAAACGAGCTCGAAGTCGAGACTTGCCAAAGAAGAAGAATTCGTGGCTAACTTCACCGAGTTGGCCTATTCAACCGACCAGCTAGGGCTCCTCAGCTATGTGTTTGACAGATTCAACAACTATGGCCTGGACCCAGGGCAATCCATTCATATCTACAATCCCGAGCCCAAGCTTCGGCGACGAAATTACAACATCGAGCATTTTCTACCTCAGAACCCCGAACCTGGTTTGAAGGTGAAGAAGGCCGACCTGGAATTGACAGATAATATCGGCAATTTGCTCGTCATATACTTCAGGGATAACGCCAGCCTCGGCAACGCAAGCCCGGCCGAAAAAATTAAGCGCCTGAAGGGCGACCTGAGTCAAAAAGTCGAGAACTTGAAGTACGTCACCGATTTCATCTCCGCATACGGCAACGAAGCCCCTTCCTGGGGCGCCGAAAGGATCAAAAAACGTGCGGCGGACATGGCCCATAAAGCCTATCGTGAGGTCTGGAAGATTACCTAGCTACGAAACTCACGGCGCGTTCGGCTTAGCGATCCCCTCCCCTCCCGCGTCGAGGGCGCGCCTGGGCACCTTACCTCCCCGTCCTGCCTACACCAGCTCGATCGAGACGCGCCGGCCGACCATGGCCGCCGCTCGCTCAAGGCTTGAAAGCGTGATGTCGTTTTTTGGGATCGAGGAGCCGGTCAACCCGGGTCCGGCTCGTCTTGAGAAGCGCGTCAAAACCGACACAGGCACCCCTCACCTTCGGGACAAGGGAGCGCCTCTGTTACAAAAAGTGCCCGCCAATTTAATCGCGCAAAATCGTGCAAAAACATGCACTTTTGTGCACTGTAAGCCCCCTTAAGGGCCTTAAATTCCTTGAACTTTCAAGCAATTTTTCGAGCTTCTCTTCTCTCGATATCAAGCGAATTTATGAACCAAATCTTGACCGGTCTTTTAGGGGGTCGGAGCTTCAGCTCCGACAAAAAACCGCTTCACAAAAGGGGCTTTCGCGCCTTCCGCGTCCCGGCGCTTTTCACCGGGAAGCCCCTGAGGACATTCCTCTCCTCTGCTTCCTCTGCTTCCTTTGCCCCCTCTACTTCCCCTTCTTCTTCTCCTCCTCCACCACCGCCGGCCCTCGCCTATTTTTAGTGATGGGTCAGTTTGGATTTTCTTGATCGTGACACAAAAAGCCAAAATCCAAACTGACCCATTAGCTACTTTTTCTTCTTTTTGTTTCTCTTGTCTTCCACCACCGCCTGCGCCGCCGCCAGCCTCGCAACCGGCACGCGAAATGGCGACGCGCTCACGTAATTCATCCCCACGCGATGGCAGAACTTCACGCTCTCGCTATCGCCGCCATGCTCGCCGCAAATCCCAATTTTCAACGTCGGCCGCGTCGCACGTCCCTTCGCGATGGCCCACTCGATGAGCATTCCCACGCCGTCCACGTCGAGCGTCTGGAAGGGGTCGTCTTTGAAAATCGCGGCCTTGGCCTGGTCCACATATTCCGGCAGGAAGCGGCCCGCATCGTCG
Organism: Terriglobia bacterium; assembly: GCA_963823205.1. Lineage (GTDB taxonomy): Bacteria > Acidobacteriota > Terriglobia > Acidiferrales > UBA7541 > Palsa-295. The sequence goes on along the minus strand of CAWGKL010000004.1, from coordinate 502,169 downwards.
CGCGAAAGCCCCATCGTGGTTTGCGTCAAGTCGTTCGTGCCGAAGGAAAAGAACTCCGCAACCTCGGCGATTTCTCCGGCCATCAGCGCCGCTCGCGGCAGCTCAATCATCGTGCCCACCAGATATTCAAGCTTCACTTTAGACTCGGAAATAATCTCATCGGCCACACGCCGCGTGGCCACTTCGAGAATCTTAAGTTCTTTCCTGTCTAGCGTAAGCGGGTGCATGATTTCAGGTAACACTTTAATCCCCCGCTTCTGGCAATCAATGGCTGCCTCGATCACAGCCCGCACCTGCATCTCCAGAATTTCCGGGAAGGTGATCGAAAGCCGGCAGCCGCGATGCCCGAGCATGGGGTTCGACTCGTGCAGTTGCTCCACGCGCCGCGCCACGGCTTCCGCCGAGATGCCGATCTTCTTCGCCAGTTCCGCCTGCTTCGCCGGATCGTGCGGGACAAACTCGTGCAGCGGAGGGTCGAGCAGCCGAATCGTCACCGGGAGCCCATTCATGGCCTCGAAAATCCCGATGAAATCCCGCCGCTGGAATGGCAGCAGCTTCGCCAGCGCCTTGCGCCGCGCTTCCTGCGTATCCGCCAGGATCATTTCCTGAATGGCCTCCTGGCGCTCGATGCTCTTCTCGGGATGTTCGAAGTCCTTGAAGAACATGTGCTCGGTGCGGCACAGTCCGATGCCCTGCGCGCCCATTTGACGCGCCACGCGCGCGTCCTGCGGCGTATCGGCATTCGTGCGCACGCCGAGTTTCCGCACCTTATCGGCCCACTTGAGGAGCGTCTCGAAAGCCTTCGGCGGCTCCGGCCGCGAAAGCTCAAACTGCCCCGTATAGACCGACCCATCCCCGCCATCAAGCGTGATCCAATCCCCTTCGTGGACCACCTTTCCGCTGACCTTCATGGTCTTCGCAGATGCCTCGATATCGAGCTTTTCCGCGCCCACAATGCAGCACTTCCCCCACCCCCGCGCCACCACCGCCGCATGACTAGTCTTCCCACCGGTGGCCGTGAGAATTCCCTGCGCGACGTACATTCCGCCCACATCCTCGGGGCTTGTTTCGCGGCGCACCAGAATCACGCGCTCGCCGCGCTCGGCCCATTTTTCCGCGTCCGCCGCGGTGAAGACGGCCTTGCCGACGGCCGCCCCCGGCACGGCGTTGATTCCTTCGGTGAGTTTGCGGGCGGATAATTCGTTGCGGGGCATCTTAGCGTCGAGCACAGGATAAAAGAGCCGCTCGATATCCTCGGATTTGATTCTTTCAAGCGCTTCTTCAACTGTGATCAGCTTTTCATTGGCCATGTCCACGGCGATTTGAAACGCCGCGGAGGGCGAGCGCTTTCCGGTGCGCGTTTGCAGCATGTAGAGCATGCCGTTTTCAACGGTGAACTCCATATCCTGCATGTCGCGGTAGTGCTTTTCGAGCTTTTCGCGGACGCGCTCGAGTTGCTTGTAAACTTTCGGCATGCTCTTCGACAGTTCCTTCAGAGGCATGGGCGTGCGGATTCCCGCGACGACGTCTTCGCCCTGCGCGTTGAGCAGAAAATCTCCGAAAAATATTTTCTCGCCGGTGGAGGGGTCGCGCGTAAAGCAGACACCCGTGCCGGATTCCTCGCCTGTGTTACCGAAGACCATCTGCACCACGTTCACCGCAGTGCCCAGCAGCCCGGTGATTTTTTCGACGCGCCGGTAGGTGACGGCTTTTTCGCCCATCCACGACTCGAATACCGCGCCGATGGCGCCCCATAGCTGCTCTTCGGGATCCTCGGGGAAATCCTTGCCGGTCTTTTCCTTGAAGTATTTCTTGTACTCGCCCACGAGCTGCTTCCAGCCTGCCGCCGTCACCTGCGTGTCGTCTTTCACGCCCAGGGACCTTTTCACGGCGCGCAGCTTTTCCTCGAGCTCCTCCTTGGGAAGCCCGATGACGACGCTCGAATACATCTGCACGAAGCGGCGATAGGCGTCGTAGGCGAAGCGGTCGTTCTTTGTGGCTTTGGCGAGGCCTTCTACGGACTTTTCATTGAGGCCAAGATTGAGAATTGTTTCCATCATTCCTGGCATGGAGCGCGCCGAACCGGAGCGCACGCTGACGAGCAGCGGGTCTTTCGCGTCACCCAGCTTTTTGCCGGTGAGTTTTTCCAGGCGCGCAAGGTGCTTGGATACTTCCGCGCGCAGTTCCTTGGGATATTTTCGTCCGTGCTTCAGATAGTAGTCGCAGGTCTCCGTGGTAATGGTGAAACCCGCCGGGACAGGAAGCCCGATGCGCGTCATTTCGGCAAGCCCCGCGCCCTTTCCCCCGAGCAAATCCCTCATGTCGCCTGTACCGTCCGCCTTACCCGCTCCGAAAAAATAAACGTATTTCATTTTTCTCCCCTAGGTTTGATTTCAGTGAAAACTAAATCTTACATTGCGAATGCATGTGGGCCCCGCGGCCCTGATCCGTCGGCGCGCCCACATTTCAAGAAACGCTTTATAGCGGCGCTTCCATTTCTATGCGGACACTCCGAGAGACTTGCTCGCTTCCTCCGCGCCCAACTCGGAGAAATCCGCGATGGTCGAGAATTCCTTCAACAAACTTCCCAGCAGGGCGATGCGATTCCTGCGGATTTCCTGATCTTCAGCCATCACTAGAACTTTATCGAAAAAGAGATCCACGGCGGGGCGCAAATCCGAAATCTTTTCGAGCGCCGCGCGGTATTTCTTCTCCTTCTTCAGCCGCCCGGCGGCTTCCCCTACTTTTTGCGCCACCATGTGGAGCTGCGACTCCGCCGGCTCCTTCAATAACTCCTGCTTCACGCTGCCCTGGCCGCGGTCGGATTTTCCGGCGGACTTTTCCAGGATGTTGCGTATGCGCTTGAACGCGGCGGCCAGCGGGGCAAAATTTTTGGTGTGCCGGATGGCCTTCACTGCCGCCACGCGCTCGACCGCGTCCACCAAATCGTCCGCGCCCGCCGCAAACGCGGCGTTGATTTCATCATACGCGAAGCCCTGCCGCTCGCGCAGGATAAAACGCGCGCGCTCGAGGAGGAATTCCCGCACCTGCTGTTCGACTTGCTCGGTGGCCGCAATCCTGGGCGGATGTTCCGCGAGCGCCCGGGCGGCCGCCGAAATTGCCGCGGAGATCGAAAGCGGAAGCCGCTTATCCAAAATAATTTTCACGATTCCCAGGGCCGCGCGCCGCAAAGCGAAAGGATCACTTGAACCTGTGGGAATGGCTCCCACGGCAAAGCAGGCGACCAGCGAATCGAGCTTATCCGCCAGCGCCACGGCGCAGCCGGTAAGATTGCGCGGCGCGGGATCGTCCAGCCCCGCGGGCTTGTATTGATCGTAGATGGCCCAGGCGATTTCTTCGGATTCACCCTGCGCGCGGGCATAAAGGCCGCCAACAATTCCTTGCAGCTCCGTAAATTCGCGCACCATTTCGGTGGCCAGATCGCATTTGGCCAGTTCCGCGGCGCGGTCGGAGCCCGTGACGTCGGACTGGGCGATGCCTCCGCTGAACCATTGCTCGGCAAGCCATCGCGCGAGCGTCCTCATGCGCTCGACTTTGTCGCCATAGCTTCCCAGGCGGCGTTCGTAGGTGACCGCCGCGAGCTTCGGCAAATAGTCGGCCAGGCGAATTTTCTGATCGGTCTCCCAGAAGAATTGGGCGTCGGCAAAGCGCGCGCGCAGCACGCGCTCGTGCCCCGAGCGAACCAGCCCTTTCGGGTCGCGCGGCAAATTGATCACAGCGAAGAAATGTGGAGCCAATTCCCCGTTGCGCGATTCGGCGGCAAAATACTTCTGGTGATCGCGCATCACGGTGATGAGAATCTCCTCCGGCAGCGCGAGAAAGGCGGGGTCAAAATTGCCAAGAATCACGGAGGGATATTCGTTGAGATAGGTTACGAGGCCCAGCAGGACAGGATCGCTGTGCGCGCGCAAGGCTTTGCGCGAGGCGAGGGCTTGGAGCTCGCTTTCAATCTTCTTGAGGCGCCCGTCGGGCCTCGCGATTACGAAGTTCTTCTTCAACTTCGATTCATAGTCGCGAGGGCCGCTGACAGGAATGGATTTTTTTCCGAGGAAGCGATGGCCATCGGTGCGGTTCCCCGCGCGAACTCCCCCAAACGCAAATGGGATTACCTTGCCATCGAGCAGCGCAACGATCCAACGCACGGGGCGGATGAACCGCGGGCCGTGCGGGCCGGTCCAAACCATCGAGCGCGGCCAGGATATTTCCAAAATTGCTTGCGGCAGTGCGGCGGCAAGAATTTGCGCGGCAGGCTTGCCCTTTACGAGTCTGTCTGGCCACAAGGTATTCGCCCTTGGGAGTATTCACGATCGTGAGTTTTGAAACGGGGAGACCCTGTTTTTCGGCGAAGCTCATCGCCGCTCGGGTGGGTTCGCCGACGGCATCGAACGCAATGGACTTCGGCGGCCCGGTGATTTCGCGCGTCTCGTCTTCTTGCTTCAAGCGAATGTTGCGCGCGATGGCAACGAGCCTTCGAGGCGCGCCAAACGTTTCAATTGATTCTTGAATTGTCGGCTCGCCGTCCAAATTATTCGCCGACAGATATTTTATAAGTATTGCTTTAAGTTCCTCGACCGCCTTGGGAATCATCCCTGCGGGAATTTCTTCGCAGCCGATCTCTAAAAGAAAATCGCCCCGAGATTTTCCCGCCCGCGGCTTCATGACGTCACCCTGGAAATCGCGGGGTCGAGGCCCGGCTCCGGGCCGGGAGCCTGCTGATCGAGCCATGCGCGAGCGACCTGCGTCGCCAATTTGCGGACGCGGCCAATCATGGCGGCGCGCTCCGTGACGGAAATAGCGCCGCGCGCGTCGAGGATATTGAACAGGTGCGAGCACTTCAGGCAGAGATCATAGGCTTGCAAGACCGGAAACCGATTCTTCGCATGGCCTTTGAGGCTGGCATAAGCCGCGAGCAGACGCGCCGCTTCCGCTTCGTTCAGATCGAATTGCTTGCGCGTGGAAATGGCATCGGCATGATCGAAGCTATAGGCCGAGAATTGCTCCTCTTCAGGCATGCGCACCTGGCGATAGGTGACTGTATCCGACCAACGCACGTCGAAGACGTTATCTACTCCCTGCAAATAGGCGGCGATGCGGTCGAGTCCATAGGTGAGCTCCACGGAAATCGGATCGAGGTCCACGCCTCCGCACTGCTGAAAATAGGTGAACTGCGTAATCTCCAGGCCATCGAGCAGAACCTGCCAGCCGATTCCCCACGCGCCCAGCGTGGGAGATTCCCAATTGTCCTCTTCAAACCGGATGTCATGCTCTTTAAGGTTCACTCCCACTGCGGCAAGGCTCGCGAGATATAGGTCCTGAATATCATCAGGCGAGGGTTTAAGGATTACTTGAAGCTGCGTGTGCTTGTAGAGGCGATTCGGATTTTCACCGTAGCGGCCGTCGGCGGGGCGGCGGCTGGGCTGCACGTAAACCACACGGTATGGCTCCGGGCCGAGGACGCGCAAAAAGGTTTCCGGGTGCATCGTGCCGGCGCCCACTTCGATGTCATAGGGCTGCTGCAGAATACAATCGCGGCGGACCCAGTATTCTTCAAGCTTCAGCAAAAGATCCTGAAACGTGAGTCCCTTGGGTTTCGGGGCGCGACCCTGATTTTTCGGAGTGTGTTTCACGCTCGGGACTCCAAGAGTTCCCGTGATGTGAGCTTGCGGTCCATTTGGCGTTCCAGCACATCGAGCATCACTTCCGTCACTTCCCTTGCCGCGGACGGCGGGATGGCTTCCTCATTCAGATGATCGAGCCGCTCCGCGAGCATTTTCCGGGCCGCCGAAAGCGCGGCGGGGGAAAGGATGCGCATCCCGGACTTGCGGCACCGCGCGCACACAAACGCAAACGAACCGAGCGAAAAATATCCCGCCGCATCTTCGGCGAGCGCCCCGCCGCAGCGCGCGCATGCGCCGAGCGGCGGAAGCCATCCGCCAAGCTTTACGGTCCACAGTGCGAAGTATGCCAGCGGAAGCTCAGCCTTCAAGGAACGCTTTACGCTCTGCGCCACGAGCAGCAGTAGCCGGAAATTCGCGTCGGATGCCTCGCGCTCCGGCAGCACGGCTTCGGTGACCTCGGTGAAAAGCGCGAGCGCCACGCTCGAGGCATAGTCGCAAAAGGCGTCAAGAAACGATTCGATGAGCTCGCACTGGCTGATGCGCACCAAATCGCGCGTCTCGCGTTCGAAGAACCAGATGCGAATATGCGTGAGCGGCTCGAGCGTGGAACCGAAGCGGCTCTTGGTCCTTCGCGCGCCCGCCGCCACGCCACGCATGCGCCCTGTATCGCGCGATAGAAAGCTGACCAGCCGGTCGGCTTCGCCGAGCGGGTAGCTTTGCAGAACGATGGCCTCGGATTCGCGGAGTGGCATCGGCGTGTCGGCGCGCCGACCTGCAAACGGAGTGGCGTTCCGAAACAAAATTTTTATCACACCAAAAGAGTCCGCGCAATTAATAAACGACACGGCGCGTTTGAATTTTTCCGAGACTCGGCTAGAGTATTCGGACATGAATCGCGCGCAACAATATTCCGCCGCCGATGTGGCCGGCCTGGGAAGCAATGCCACGGACATCGTCGTGCGCCTGCCCTATTTCCCGGCGCCGGATTCAAAGGTCGAGTCTGCTATCCGCGGAGAGGAAGGCCGGCGGGCAGGTAGCCAGCGCCCTTGTGGCGTGCAGCCGCTGGGGATTGCGGGCGCGCTATATGGGCAAAATCGGCGACGACGACGCCGGAATTTTTCAGAGAAAGGAAATGGAGCGCGAGAAAGTCGAGGCGCAGTGGATTCACGCGCCGGGCTGCGCGAGCCAGACCGCTTTCATCCTGGTGGACCAACGCTCGGGCGAGCGCACCGTCCTCTGGAAGCGCGATGCGAAAATCGCTCTCCGTCCTGAGGATTTGCGGCGCGAATGGATCAGCGGCGTGCGTGCGCTGCTCGTGGATGGACACGACACCAAGGCAGCTGCGCAGGCGGCGCGATGGGCGCACGAAGATAATATTCCGGTGGTGGGAGATTTCGATAACCGCTACGCAGGAGTTAAAGAATTACTTGAAGTCACGGACTTCCCCATTACTTCGAGTGATTTCCCGGAGCGATTTACGGGGGAGGCGGATTTATTCAAGTCGCTGCCGAAGATTTTCAAGGACTGCAAGTGCCGCTTGATAGCTGCGACAATGGGGAGGCTCGGCGTGCTCGCATGGGATGGTGCACGATTTATTCTCTGCCCCGGCTTTCGCGTGGAGGCCGCCGACACAACCGGAGCAGGCGACATCTTTCATGGGGCGTTTCTATACGCACTGGTGCACGGATGGGAAGTGAAAGAAACGCTTGAATTCTGTTGTGCGGCTGCGGCGCTCAATTGCAAGGCGCTCGGGGCGCGTGGCGGAATTGCAACGCTCGATGAGATCGAAAGACTGCGGCGAACAGGCGAGCGGTCCGAGCTCGCGTACACAGCGAGGGTGTTACTGGAAGCGGCGCGCGCCCAGACCACCGAAGCGAACCCGTGATCCCGCTGAAGGACATGACGCCGCGGCGTTCCTTTCCAGTGATGACCCTGCTGCTGATTGCCGCCAACACCGCCGTATTCATTCACCAGATTTCACTGCCGGCGCGCGCGGCGAATGCCTTCATCATGGCCTACGGCCTGGTACCGGCGAAAATCTCGATGGCGCTGGCGGGCCAGCACTACACGCTCGCCGAGGCGCTCCTGCCGCTCTTTACCTGCATGTTCCTGCATGGCGGATGGCTGCACATCATCGGCAACATGTGGTTCTTATGGATTTTTGGGGCCAATGTGGAGGACCGAGAGGGCGCGCTCCCCTATCTACTGTTTTACCTGGTCTGCGGGATCGCGTCGGGAATCACGCAGGCGCTTTTCTCCTGGGGCTCACATATACCTTCAATTGGGGCCAGCGGAGCGATTTCAGGAGTGCTGGGGGCCTACATCATCTTCCACCCGGGATCGCGAATCTTGACTTTGATCCCGCTGTTCATCATCTTCTTCACGGTGCGGATTCCGGCGGTGATTTTTATCGGGCTGTGGTTTTTGGTGCAGTTTCTAAGCGGGATTGGGTCGCTCGGCGCGGCGAATACCGGAGGTGTGGCGTGGTGGGCGCACATCGGCGGGTTTTTGATGGGAATGCTATTGGCGCTGGGGATGAAGCGTCGCCCAGCCGACAATTGGAGTGCCGGTTGAGGTGTGGCACGGCAAAGTACTCTTGCGAAATCGAACGGATTTGGTTTAACGTAGGGAGGCTCGATGTGCCCGTATCCAAGGGGGAGCCCATGATCGAGAAGCGCCGCTGCAAGCGCCTGCCGCTGAATATTCCCGTGCGAGTTTATGGGCGCACGCCCGACAATCGCCCGTTCCGCGATATCACCGTCACCAAGGCCGTAAATATCCATGGCGGGCTTCTTCCGCTCTCTCCCAAGGTGAAGCGCGGACAGACCATCCTACTGGTGAACGGCTATACGGGTGAGGAGCGGGAATGCCGCGTGGTGTACGTGCGCTCGATCCGCGGCAGCAAGACCAAAAAAGTGGGCATCGCATTCACCGACGGCCAGGTCGAAGCCGGCGATTTTTGGCATGTCTTCACGCCGCTGGTGAACGTCAAGGCAGTGCAGCAAGCAGCCTGCTAGGCGGACCCTCCCCTTCAAGAAAGCCCCCCCTGTGCCTCCTCCTTTTTCCCTTGCCGCAGCCCCAATCCCCGCCATGCACAGCGCCACACTTCGAGAAATGGAATGGCTCGAGACCTCGATGCAAGAGCGGCGGCGGATGTGTTAACGTATTCCATTCAGTGGGCGATTCTCTCGGCAGAAGATTCGCGTATAGCGATAGGGCGCGGGGAAAGTAGAACATGAAGAGCGCATACAACGGCGTGGCGGTTCCCTCCGATGGCAAGGCGATCGAATATTCCGGCGGCGAGTTCCGCGTTCCCGATCGGCCGATTATTCCGTTCATCGAAGGCGACGGCACGGGACGCGATATCTGGAAGGCGTCGCGGCGCGTGTTCGATGCCGCCGTCGAGAAGGCCTACGGCGGGAAGCGCAAGATCGCGTGGCTTGAAGTATTCGCGGGCGAGAAAGCGTTCAATCAATTCAAGGAGTGGCTGCCGCAGGACACGGTCGAGGCCATGCGCGATTTCCGCGTGGCGATCAAGGGCCCGCTGACGACTCCGGTGGGCGGCGGAATCCGGTCGCTCAACGTCACGCTGCGGCAGGTGCTCGATCTGTACGCTTGCGTGCGCCCGGTGCGCTATTTCGAGGGCGTGCCTTCGCCGGTGAAGCATCCCGAGCGGATGAACGTGGTGATCTTCCGCGAAAATACCGAAGACGTGTATGCGGGCATCGAGTGGAAATCCGGCACGCCGGAAGTGAAAAAGCTGATCGACTTCCTGAACAACGAGATGATGAAGGGCGCGTCGAAACAGATTCGCGACGATTCCGGCGTGGGCATCAAGCCGATTTCGCCGACCGGCACGAAGCGGCTGGTGCGGCGCGCGATCCAGTACGCGATCGAGAACAAGCGCAAGCGTGGTGACGCTCGTGCACAAGGGCAACATCATGAAGTTCACCGAAGGCGCGTTCCGCGACTGGGGCTACGAGCTGGCGACCGAGGAATTCCGCGACCAGATCGTCACCGAGCGCGAAAGCTGGATCCTCGACAACAAGGATCGCGACGCGAATCTTACGATCGAGCAGAACGCCGAGATGATCGAGCCGGGCCTCGAGCAGGCGACCGAAGATTTCAGGAAGACGATCTACGCCGAAGTGAAGCAGGTGCTCGACGCCATCTACGCGACGCACGGGCAGGGCCAGTGGAAGCAAAAAATCCTGATCAACGACCGCATCGCCGATTCCGTTTTCCAGCAGGTGCTGACGCGCGCCGACGAATATCAAGTGTTCGCCACGCCCAATCTGAACGGCGACTATTTGTCCGATGCGTGCGCCGCGCAGGTAGGCGGCCTCGGCATGGCGCCCGGCGCGAATATCGGCGACGGCTACGGCGTGTTCGAAGCCACGCACGGAACCGCGCCGAAATATGCCGATAAGGACGTGATCAATCCGAGTTCGGTGATGCTTTCCGGCGTGATGATGTTCGACTTCATGGGCTGGAAGGAAGTGGCGCACCTGATCGAAGACGGCATCGCGCGCACCATCGAGCAGAAGCGCGTGACCTACGATCTGGAACGAATGATGCCAGGCGCGACGAAGCTGAAGACATTCGGAATTTGCGCGGCGCATTATCGAGAATATGCAGAGCGCCGACGGTAGCAGCGACAGTTGAAACCGGTATCGCGCGTGCACGAATTATCCAGCACAAGGAGAACGAGGGAATGCGGAAGAAAGTGACGGTGGTGGGCGGTGGATTTGTGGGCTCGACGACGGCGCAGCGCATTCATGATTCCGGGCTCGCCGATGTGGTCCTGACCGATATTCTGGAAGGCGTGCCCGGCGGGCAAAGCGCTCGACATGGCTCGAATCCGCGCCCATCATGGGAACGGACGCGCGCGCCACGGGCATTTCCACGGCCGCCGGCGATTACAAGCGCACGGCCAACAGCGACATCGTCGTGATCACCGCGGGCTTTCCGCGCAAGCCGGGAATGAGCCGCGACGATCTTCTCAAGGCGAACTACGACGTGATCAAAGGCGTGGTCGAGGAGGTGGTAAAGCTCTCGCCGAACGCCATCCTGATCATGGTGACCAACCCGCTCGACGCCATGGCGCAGGCAGCGCTTCAAGATCAGCGGCTTCCCGAAGAACCGCGTGATGGGAATGGCGGGCGTGCTCGATTCCGCGCGCATGAGCGCGTTCGTGGCCACGGAACTTGGCGTGTCGGTCGAAAACGTGCATTCGTTCGTGCTCGGCGGCCACGGCGACGACATGGTGCCGCTCGCGCGCTACTCGACGGTGGCGGGAATTCCCCTCCCCGACCTGCTGTCCAACGACAAGCTTGATGCCATCGTCACGCGCACCCGCAAGGGCGGCGCGGAAATCGTCAATCTGCTGAAGACCGGTTCGGCGTACTACGCGCCCTCCGCGGCCGTGGTCGAAATGGTCGAGGCGATTCTGAAGGACAAGAAGAAGATTCTGCCCTGCGCCGCGTATCTCGAAGGCGAATACGGCATCCGGAATTGTTCGTCGGCGTGCCGGTGAAGCTGGGAGCGCGCGGGGTCGAGCAGATCATCGAGATCAAACTGACGCCGGAAGAAAAAGCCGCGCTCGATAAATCGGCCGCTTCCGTGCGCGAGCTCGTGACCGTGCTCGGAATTCAATAAAGCGCATGGAACTCTTCGGCCGAAAATTCGCGAAAACGCCCGCCCGCGGAGAGGCGAGCGATGGCCTCGTCCGCCTAGATGCCCGCGGCGCGCCCTACCATAGGCTTACCCTGGGTCTATCACGCGCGGAGAACATCGCCATAATGCTGGCGAAGAGTCGGGCCGCGCGCATGGTCGAAGTCGCGGACCTGCTCGCGGGGATATACATGCAGGACTGGGAGCGGCTCTCAAAATATTGGAAGGACGAGGACCACGAAAAGATCGAAAGTTACCTGCGGCAAATTTGCCGCATCAGTCCGCAGAGATGGCACTTCTGGATTCAGGATTACCATAACCAGCAGAATCCCGTAGCAGGATGGCGGAAATGGCGGGCGCTCGAGCGTCTCCCAGGAGAAGATCGGCCCGCGGAGTTTCTTCGGCGTTCCTCCGCGCTAATAGCCGTGATGAAGGCGGCGGAAAGTATTGCGCCTTCCCACGATGCCGTGGATGGGGAAAATATTCCGATTCTGTCGAGCGAGTGTGTCCTGCTCTCCATCGCGCGCGATTCCGACTCCGAAATCAGCCGAAAGCTTGCCGAGACGGGGATGGATTTGGCCGCGCTTGCGCGCGACGCCACGTTTCCCAAGCACGCGCCGCTCGATTGACGCCCAGCTTCAAATAATCATTTTGAAATGCGGCCACAGCACGGAGAGAGGCGCGCGAGGCTTGCGGCAGATGTAAACCGGAACATTTCGCTCCACGGCCATGGCGTATGGATTCGTGATCGTGGCGGCGCGCTGGACTTCACCAAAGAGCGCCGTAAATTCAGTCGCTCGCTCGCCAAAAAGGATCACGCACCCGCCGGAATAGCCGCGCGGCCCCCAATCGTAATAGCTATTGTGCCCGCTGATGGCCTTGGGCAGGCCGAGCGCCGGTCCATAGTAATCAATGGCGCCTGCTTCGCCGTAGTTTCCCGCCAGAATGGCGCAATCCGCTTGGTCCGCCGCGGGCAGGCCGTGATATACCCCGGCAATCGTTTCGGCCATTCCCTCCCAGCCGAACATGTCCGCGTAAAGCTGCGGAAGCTCGACCGTGGCATCGCGCTCCGTCTTCACCGCGTGCGCAAGCGGAATGATTTTCGAATACCGCAGGAAGGCGTTCACGGGAAGTACCGGGACGCCGAATGGCACGGTGAGCAGGCCGCCAATCGCCAATAGCGCCGGAAAGGCAAATGCGAGCCAGCGGCGGGCGGGCGCCCGGACGAAATTTTCGAACGCCACGCCGCCCGCAGCCGCAAGCAATGGGTAAGCCGGCAGCGGATAATACGACTTGCCCCCGAAACATATGAAAATAGCGAGCACGGCGAGATAGCTCCAGCCCAGAAAGCGAAAGCGCTTCCCTTCCCCGCTGAAGAAGTACCAGCCAAGGCCGCCAAGCCAGACGGGGAAAGCCAATGGCCCAAAAAAAAGAATCTGTTCGCCAAGAAAACGCAACGGCGAAATGGAGACATTTTTTAGATTCTGCGCGTTGCGCACAACCTCGATTTGCGGCCAGCCATGCGCCGCTTCCCACGCGAGATTGGGAAGAAACAAAGCCAGCGCCACAAGACCTCCGATCCAAATCCACTTCGACCGGAACAGGCGCCGCTCGCCCCCGAGGATCAACCCGACCGCAACCGCGAAGCCGAAGACCAGCATGGTGTGCTTGTTCTCAAGGCCGATGCCCGCGACCAATCCAAACGCGAGCCACAGCCTCGCCGGCGCGCCCTTCACGATTCGCACCGCGATCCAGGCGCACAGCACCCAGAAGAGCGGCTCGAAGGCGTTCATGGAAAGGAAACTATCGAAGGCCAGATACGCGGGCGCGAAGAGGATCGTGAGGGCCGCGAGAAATTGCGCCAGACGCCCGCCGCCGAGTTCGCCGGCAAGAATGCCGGTGAAGAAAACCACGGCCGCGCCGGCCAGGATGGGCAGCACGCGCAAGGAAATCATCGAATGGCCCAAAAGATGCCGCGCCAGCCAGGCAACGGCGGCAACCAGCGGCGGCTGGTCCACGTAACCCCAGGCGAGATGCTCGCCGCAAGCCATGTAGTAAAGCTCATCGCGGAAAAAGCCGTAATTGTTGATTCCGGCTGACTGCAGAAGCAGCTTTGCAGCCGCAAGACCGGCGACAACGGCCATGGCACCGGCAGCGGCTTTGCTCTTCATCGCCGCGGCGTGCGGGCGCTCCGCGATTTCTAGAATACTCGTCTCGCTCATGCGGTCCGGTACACGGCGAGCCTCCGGAAATTTATTGCTGGGGTGCGCTCTTCGAGCTCGACGCTCTAGGGCGCGACGATCACCGCCGTCTTGATCACGTCGAGTTTCGGAAAACTCTTTTCGAGATATGCCTTGCCCTGGGCCTGGATGGCTCCCTGATCCGGGCTTTCTCCATAGCCGCTGTAAAGCTGCTGGACAACATCCATGCCGGAAGTCACCTGGCCAAACGGGGCGAAGCCCTGGTTATCGAGAAAAGTGTTGTTCCCGAAATTGATGAACAATTGCGTGGTGCGCGTATTGGGGCCGGCGGTGGCAAACGTGAGATAGCCCGGCTTATTGCTTTGCGTCACGGGATCGTCCTTGATATTCGCGCTCTGCCAGACCTTATTCACGGCCGGGTCCGCGTTCAATCCGAATTGAATGATGAAGCCCGGGACCACGCGGAAAAACGCGGCGTCCGAAAAAAAACCGTGCTTCACCAGATTGTAAAAGCGGTCCGCGCCCTGCGGCGCCCACGCGCGCGTCACCTGCACCACAAAATCGCCCTTCGTCGTCGTGAACTTCACTTCGTACACCTCCGGTGCTTTTGCGTGAAGCGTTGCCGGATGCAGCAAAGCTGGATCTGTGGTCATTGGTTTTGTCCTTGGATGCGTGGCGGCCGCGGGCTTCGGGGCCTCCGGTGGCGTTTGTCCCGCGCGCGCAGCGGGGACATAATGGCAAAGCATAAATAGACAGAGTGAGATGGCCAAGCGCCTCATGGCTCCTCCTGATTTCCCGATCGCAGGTTTCCGAGCAACACCTGGGAGGGCCCAACCCCCTCCCAGACGACACGCCAGTATAGAAACCCGCGCTCGAGTTTGCAAGGCGGCTCTGCGATTGAAATAAGATTGCGCCGATGACATAATCATCGAAAGAGCGTAATTAGTTAGAGAAATGACGGCGGCGATGCCGAGCGAGCACATCAGCGATTTGAAAAAATGGGTGGGCGAGCTGGCTCGCAAATCCAACGAGGGCGAAATCGTCCGTTTGAACCGCGCCGTCGAATTAATCAGCAAGAATTTCGCGGTCCAATTGCATGAGGTGGCCATTCTCGGGCTGACTGCCAATGAACGATTCCTGCGATTTCTCGCGCCTGAAAATCTGTGTGCCGTCGGGCAGGTGCCGCTTTCGAGCGCGCGCTCTCTGGCCGCGCGCACGGTGCGCGAAAAGCGGGCGGAGCTTATCAACCATTTCCCCTTGGTTCCCCACGCTTCGGTGTTCGAAGCCGTCCCCATCGCCGAGGACCAGCCCGGCGAGGCCATCCAGAAAATCATGAGCGCGCCGATTATGCTCGGCGCGCGTGCTATCGGCGTGATTCAGGTTTCGCGCAAGGGCAAGACCATCGCCGATGCCGGGCCGGACTTCACCCATCCGCAGTTGCAGGAATTGAAGACCATTGCGGAAGCGCTCGCGCCTTGTATTCTCATGCTTGAAAAACAATAGAAGCGCCGGCGAGCGCCCCGCCGGGAGGCAATCCTCCGGCCGCCGCGGAGGGTAACCGCGCCTCGAAGATATCGCTTAACGCACCTGCCATTCCCCCGCCGTGAATAATCATTGACATCACTGCGCCCGCTTGTTAATTTTCGAGCGCAAAAAAATTCTCGGCTCGAATCAGCGGAGGCACTGCCAACCGGCACGGCTCATGTCGTTCGTCGCGAAGAAAATTTTCCTTACCAAGGGAACCGGAAAGCACCGCGAGCGCCTATCGAGCTTCGAGCTCGCCCTGCGCAACGCGGGCATCGCGGCGTGCAACATCGTTCGCGTCTCCTCCATTTTCCCGCCCTACTGCAAACTGATCTCGCGCACCGAAGGCCTGAAGCACTTGAAGCCCGGCCAGGTGGCCTTCACTGTCATCAGCGAAAATCAGACGCGCGAGCCGCACCGCCTGATCGCCGCGGGCGTGGGCCTGGCGTTGCCCGGTGACAAATCCATGTACGGATATCTTTCCGAGCACCATTCCTTCGGCGAGACCGAAGAGGTCGCCGGCGAATACACTGAAGAGCTGGCCGCGGAGATGCTCGCGACCACTCTCAACGTCGAGTTCGATCCGGATTTGTCCTGGGACGAGAAAAAAGAGGTCTACCGCATTTCCAACAAAATTGTCCGCACCATGAATATCACCCAGTCGGCCGTCGGAGATAAGCGCGGGCTGTGGACCACGGTTCTCGCCGCCGCCATCCTTCTCGGCGAAGACGACTAGAGCCATTCCGACTTCCCTACCCACATAGAGGAAGCCTTCCCTGCTTCCTTGCTTCCTTGCTTCAGCGCTTCCCGCGATTTGCCTTGAGGTATCCGATGCGCTCGAGCACGGCCCCCGCGACGAGCGGAAGCGCGACGCTGGCATCGTCCAAAACCTCCGCGAATTTCCCGCCTTCTTCCACCGGCACGAATTTTCCCCAAGAAACAGCCTCCCTGTAAGTGCTGCCAGAAAGGCCCCCCCAATTGACCGGCTCGGGACAGATGCGCACGCCGTAGCTATACCGCTTGAGCGGAAGTTTTTCGTAGCCGCGGCGCGCCAGAAGCTCGGCATAGACGCCGAACTGCTGCGCCCAATTGCGCGGCACTCCCCCGCCGATGGTGAAAAGTCCCATGCGCCGCGTGGGTAGCATCGTGGCCGCGTAGTGCTCGAAGTCCTCGAAGGGATCGAAGCGCAGCAGCGGCTTCCCCGTTTTCTTGCGCAGCCGGTTGTGCAGCGCGAAGTCTATGCCCAGCTCGGAATCGGTGAATGCGGGGACGAAGACGGGCACCCCCTTCTCGGCGCACGTTTTCAAGATGCCGCGTCCCTTGGCATGGCGCTTCAAGTATTCGCCGATCCGCTTGTTCAGTTTCCAGCTGCACACGGCTTCTTTCGCGTCCCAGCGTTCGAGGATGTGCTGCATCACTTCCTCGACGTGATCCAGGTTCACTTCCGGCTCGAGCGAGTCGTAAACGCGGTTATACCCGGCCTCGAAAAGTTCGCGGTCGTCCATCTTCGCGTCGTAGCGAAAATGCGAACGCCCCGTGGCTTCCACCAGGCCGTGGGCCATCAGAGCGCCCGTCGAAACAATCGCTCGGACCACGCCCGACGCCACCAGGTCGCAAAATATGAGGCCCATTTTGGCTACCGTCAGCGCGCCCGATAGCGTCATCACCACGAAGCACTCCTTGTCGCGCGCCATGGCCTCCAGCACGTCGGCGGCGTCGCCGATCTCCCGTGCGGTGAAGGCCGTCTGGCCCATGGCTCGCACGAGATCGTCAATTGTCCGCACGCGGGAAAGATCGAGCGGATAGATCGGCTGGAGGCGGTCTTTCACCGGGTCGTGCAGGATACGGCCCGTCACGCCCTTTTTCTTTGCCATTCAGAGTCCTCGCAGGTAATGTATTTGCGTCTCCGGCGGCGGCGACGCACGCTCATCCTGCTTCATTGCCCGCTCCATTGATAGCGCAGATACCGCCGGAAGCAAAAGGGAAATTTAGCCGCGCTCGCAAAACGCATTTGCCGCGCGATTCTCGAGGGATCGGAATACCCGGTGACTCAAAATATCCTCATGCCACCCGACAATTTCGGCGAACTCCCGGAGGAAAACTCCCGGTACGACACCTCGCGCGCCGTAATTCTTCCCGTGCCCCTCGAACGCACCACCACATACGAGCGTGGCACGCGCAACGGCCCAGCGGCCATCCTCGCGGCCAGCCACAACATGGAGCTCTACGACGACGAACTCGCCCTCGAACCCTACAAAAAAATCGGCATCGCCACTCTCCCGCTGATGAACACCATGGATGGCACGCTCGAAAATGTCCTGGCCCAAATTTCGGCCACCACATCCGAGCTCCTCGACGCCGAAAAATTTCCCGTCGTCCTCGGAGGCGAACATTCCCTGACTCCGCCCGTGGTTTCCGCCGTGGCCAATAAATACAAAAACCTCAGCGTGCTCCAGATTGACGCGCACGCCGATTTGCGCGACTCCTACCAGGACAATCCCGCGAGCCATGCCTGCGCCATGCGCCGGGTCGTCGAGATCTGCCCCGCGGTGCAGGTGGGAATCCGCTCGCTGTGCGTCGAAGAGGCGCAGGCCCTTCCCCAGTTGCGCACGAAAATCTACTGGGCCAGGGACATTGCGCGCGCGCCCCTGAAAACCTGGATCGCCAAAGTGCTTGCCGATCTCAGCCCACGCGTTTACCTCACGATTGATCTCGACGGGTTCGACCCTTCGATCGTTCCCGCCACGGGAACGCCCGAACCCGGCGGCCTCGATTGGTATCAGGTGACATCGCTCATCCGCGCCGTGGCCGACCACAAAAAAATCGTCGGGATGGACGTGGTCGAGCTGCTGCCTCAGCCCGGTCATCATGCCTCGGATTTTCTTGCGGCCAAACTGGTGTATAAGTGCCTGGGATATATTTTCTGCCAGGAGTGAAATCCCCTTACCATAGGAGACAAATCATGATGCATGCCTCGGCGGTCGCTATCTTCACGGACCGCTCCTTCTATGTCGCGGTCTCCTCGCGCGGATGGATCGCCTGGATCATCATCGGATTGCTCGCCGGATGGATTGCCGGCACCGTCACACGCGGGCGCGGATTCGGTTGCCTGGTGGACGTTGTCTTAGGGCTAATCGGCGCCGTGATCGGCGGCTGGATTTTCACGCGCCTCGGTATCACGACCTTCGGATTTTGGGGCAGCCTCGCCGCCGCCACGGTCGGCGCCGTGCTGCTGGTGGCGATCGCCCGATTATTCGCCGGCGGCGGACCGGACTAAACCGCGGCCCAGGCGGCTGCTATGTGATACGATGGCATCTGACCTCGGGGACTAACGCTTCTTCTTGTGGTTCTTTTTGATGCTGCGGTTGCTCTTCGAATAAAAAGCCGCGACCCACAAAATTATTTCCATAGGCTCCAGGCGAGAAAGCCGGTAGAAAAAATTTGAGCGCACCTTCCTTGTGGGCCATTCCGCTGGGCGGACTGGGCGAGTTCGGAATGAACATGCTCGCCCTTCGCTCGGGCGACGACATCATCGTCATTGACGCCGGCCTGATGTTCCCCGAGCAGGAACTGCTCGGCGTGGACATCGTCATCCCGGACATCACCTACCTGAAGCAGAACAAGCGCATGGTGCGCGCCATCGTCCTTACCCACGCGCACGAAGACCACATCGGCGCGATTCCCTACATCCTCGGCGATCTCAACGTCCCCGTCTATGGCACGCAATTCACTCTGGCGCTCGTGCGCAAAAAGCTCGAAGAGCACGCCCTGCTCGATTCGGCCAAGCTGCACGAAGTCGCGCCCGGCCAAATCACGACGATCGGACCCTTTCAGATCGAATACCTGCACGTCACGCACAGCACCATTGACTGCGTCGCTCTGGCCATCCGCACGCCCGTCGGCATCATCATCCACACCGGCGATTACAAAATCGATCCCACGCCCGTGGACGGCAAGCCGTTCGATCTGCACGCCTTCGCGCGCTACGGACAGGAAGGCGTCCTGGCGCTCTTCAGCGACAGCACCAATGTCGAGCGGCCCGGATTCACGCCGTCAGAGCGCGCCGTGGTGGTGCGCTTCGAGGAGCTTTTCCGCGCCGCTCCAGAGAAGATTGTCGTCTCCTGCTTTTCCAGCTCCGTCCACCGCATTCAGCAAGTAATCGATATCGCGCGGGCCGTGGGACGCAAAGTCGGTTTCGTCGGACGCAGCATGGTGGACAACATCGAGATCGCGCACGGTCTCGACAAGCTGCACATTCCCGACGGCAGCGTCGTGCGCCCGCAGGACATCCGCAGTTCGACCCCAAACGGCTCGTGGTCCTCGCCAGCGGCACGCAGGCCGAGCCGATGTCGGCGCTCTCGCGCATCGCCGTGGACAATCACCGCCTGCTCAGCATCGCCGAAAACGACACCGTGATTCTCTCCGCGCGCATCATCCCGGGAAACGAAAAGGCCATCTTCCGCATGATTGACCACTTCTTCCGCCGCCGCGTGCTGGTCTACTACGAAAGCAGCCGCTCGTCGCCGATCCACGTCTCCGGCCATGCCAGCCAGGAGGAGATGAAAATTCTGCTGCAACTCGTGCGGCCGAAATATTTCATCCCCATGCACGGCGAATACCGCCACCTCTTCCGCCATGCCGCGCTGGCCGAGCAGGTCGGCGCCGTCTCAGGACAGATTTTCCTGCTCGAAAGCGGGCACCCGGTCGAGTTCACCGCCGACGGCGGAGCTTTCCAGCGCGAGCCTGTGACCGCCGGGCGCGTGTGCGTGGATTCAGGCTCGCTCGAGGAGATCGAAGAGGTCGTCATTCGCGACCGCCGGCATTTGAGCGAAGATGGCGTTGTCGTCCCCATCATCGCCATTGATAAGCACACCGGACGTATTGAAATTTCGCCCGAAATCGTCACCCGCGGGTTCCTGCCCAGCGAGGATGGCAACGAAATCCTCGCCAAAGCGCGCGAAGTGATTCTCCGGACGGTCGAGCAATCCAGCCCCGAAGAAAAGATGGATTGGAGCGTCATCAAGGAAAAAATCCGCGTGGATCTCAAGCGCTTCCTCAACAAGCAAACGTCCAAGCGGCCCCTGATTCTGCCCGTCATCCTCGAAGTCTAGCGCGCGGTCGAGGTCTGCCGTGGTTTTCAGTCTGCGAACGCACACTCCCGAAGACTTCGAAACGCTCTACGAAATCGATCAATTGTGCTATCCGCCCGCCATCGCCTACTCACGCCGCGAGATGAAAATGTATCTGCGCTCGCCGGGCGCGGCCTGCGTAATTGCGGAGGCCGGCGGCAAGCCCATCGGCTTCTGCCTCACCGCGCATGAAGACGGCTGGGCCTACATCATCACGATTGACGTGCTCGAGCCCCACCGCCGACAGGGCGCCGGCAGCATGCTTCTTGGCGATGCCGAAGAACGTCTCGCTCGCCAGGGTGTCAAGGAAATCGCGCTCGAAACGGCCACCGATAATCCGCCCGCCATCGCCTTCTGGAAAAAACATGGCTACCGTATTTGCGGTGTGCGAAAGGACTACTATCCCGGCGGCCTCGACGCCTATTCCATGCGCAAGCCGCTGTAGCGCGTAGCCGTTTTGCCTTTGTTTTTTCCGTGTAGGGGCTCAGCGCGTCGCAGACCCTGAGCGCAGTCGAAGGGCTGTGTCCGGCCTTTCTCTCCATGGTGCGCCGCTGACGATTAAAAACCCGCGTGGTGCAGGTACGCCACCGCAACAGCCGCCAGCAGACAATAAATCCCAAACAGATACCACCGGCCAGCCTCGAGCCACTTACTCAGCCACTTGAGCGCCAGCAACCCAGCCAGAAATGCGCAGAACGCTCCCAAAAGGCTCGGCAACAGCGCCATGGCGATAGTTTCGGTGCCGCCCGCTTGCTCGAATTGGAGGAGGCGGAGGGCTTCGCGCGCGTCCACCGCCGGAGTTAGCACGACCGCAAGGGCAAAGCTGAACTGCTCGGCTCGGATTTTGGCGACGCCCGCAAGCAACCCGGCCGAAATGGTCGCGCCGGAGCGCGAAAATCCTCGAAATGGCAGGCACAGTGCTTGCACAGCCCCGATCAGGCCGGCCTGTTTCGCATTCAGGCCGACGCCAGCGGATGTCTCGGGATGTGGGCTGCGTTTCTGGAATATCCCGGCGATGAGAATCAAAATTCCTACCAGAGCCAGCGCGGGAGCGATGAACTCAAGATGGCTGAAGAGCTGCTCGACTTCGGCGTCCGGCGTCCCGCGAAGCCAAACTTTTTCGATCAGCTTGACAAGCGCCTCGCCGAGCACGCCCGTAATGCCCGTGGCCAGAATCAGCAAGAGAACGAAATTCTTAAATACGGCCGCGCTCTGAAAAAATGCTTCGCGCCACTGCTTCCAGAAGTAGAGGATCACCGCAAACATCGTGCCCGTGTGAAGCATCACCAGCAGCAACGTCATCTCGGGCGAAGAGGGATCCATCCCCATCAGCTTTTCCGCCACCACCACGTGCGCAGAGCTCGATACGGGCAGCAACTCCGTCAAGCCCTGCACCACAGCTAGTATGATTACGCGCCAAATGAGCATCGCAGCATCTTAAACCGATTTCGGTTAGTTGTTTCGTATCTTTGTGGTGACGTGTTATTGTCTCGCTATCCTGATTCAACGTTGAGGCGTTGCCGACTCAGACCAATGACAGAGTTAGACGCTACTTCCGACCAAGTGCCCTCGCCGCCGCAGGAGACGGCTCAACGGAAACCGCCCTCGCGAGAGAGAAAGGCGGCGCTAGCGGGCTTCCTGAGCTTTATCTTTACCGGTGCGGGACAACTCTATAATCGGCAGCCATGGAAGGCGCTTTTGTTTGCGCTTCCGGATCCGCTTTTCCTTCTAGTTATTGGGGAAACACGGCTATTACGTTCTTTTGGAGGGCTGGTTGCTTTCTTCATTGTCGCCCTCGGATGGAAATTCTTCGTCATTGTGGAAGCAGCTTATACGGCTTCGAGGGCCGCGGCTCCGGCCCGTGCGCTTTCGCATCCACGGCTTACCTACATTCTGGCTGCGACGGTAGTCCTCTCCATCCCAACCTTCTACTTGTTCTTCTCGGTCGATCAACTCAAGCGCTGGGTTGGAATAGCCGCTTTTCGGGTGCCATCGTCCTCGATGTGCCCCACAATTTGCCTCGGCGAGCGGTTTTTCGCCGACATGAAAGCTTATGATTCAAAGCCTCCCGAACGCGGCGATCTCGTACTCATACAGCACGGAACTAACCATCAGATATTCATAAAACGGGTCATCGGCATTGCTGGTGACATTGTTGCCCCCGGCCGCAATGGGACAATTTTAGTAAATGGAAAACCGCTTACCTTAGTGCCAAGTGGCAGCTATTTCGTGATCGGTGACAATCTAGGCGTAAGTTATGACAGCCGAATACCTGAATTCGGGCCAGTTGTGCCAGCCGACGTACGCGGAAAACCCCTCTATCTCTACTGGTCCCCTGGGCACTCGCGCATCGGCTGCCCCACTCGTTGACTTCTCCCACCCTGTACTCTCGCGAGATGCCCTGATTGCCACACAAAGTGCTATTGACTAATGTTAACTTGTGTGCTAACATATGCTGGTTTTTGTTGTCGGCACCAATCTTGCTGGGCGCCGTCAGCTAAGCGAAGTACCTTCGGCAAGAATAGAGGAGATTTATGCGCGTTCGCCGGGAAGTAAGTTCTAAGCGATTTCTAATCGTCCCTGAAATTATTAGAAATGGCTGCAACTCATTGAAGACAAACGAAGGCGGTCAAATCTAATCGGGACAAATCCCCGGGCGCGCATGATGGATTCCTTATCGCTCGCCCCTCGCCCCTCGCTCTCATCCCTTCCAGTGATTGCGGCTTACAACACAACCTACAAAAACACCTGTCTCTCCCCGGCACCTGGCATTGCTATAGTTTCCCCGTCGCTTGAGTTCCTCCCTTTGGGTCGCCGCGCCAGCGCCCGCGCGACCCAGGTTCCGAGAGGGAAAAACCTTCCCCTGCCCAGCCGTATATCTTTGTGTCCCAATGGGTTGGGATTCGAAGAAAATTTGGAGCGAGGAGAATTCGTGCACATTCTTACACCAACTGAGAACAAGCGCTTTAACGAAATGATCGGGTTCGTGGGGCTGAGCCTGGCAATACTGCTGGCGCTCGCCCTGCTCTCCTATTCCCCGCTGGACGCCTCGTTCAACGTGTCGGCGGCGCCGCCCGATACCGGGCCGGCGCGCAACTGGATCGGGCCGGTGGGCGCGCACGTGGCCGATATCTTCTTTCAATTCGGGGGGTTCGCGGCATTTCTCTTTCCGGTGGGGATGTTCCTGATGGCCATGCGGTGGTTCCGGAGCCACGCGAGCGAATCGCCCGTCGCGAAGCTGGCGGGATTCGGATTGCTGGTCGCGGCGCTTTCGTCGGAACTGACGCTCGCGCATGTCCCGGAAGTGCGGGGTGTGTTGCCCGCGGGAGGAATTTTGGGGACGGCGCTCGCGGAGGGATTGCGGGCGGCGTTCAATCCCCTGGGCGCGAATCTGGTGGCCATTGCCACGCTGCTGACGGCGCTATTTTTGGCCACGAGTTTTTCGTTCCGCGCGGCGGCCGAATGGATGAAAAAGCCCATGGCCAAGGAAGGCGCAATCGGACGGTTGATGGCGCGCGTGCAGATGTGGCGCGAGGAGCGCGAAGCGGAGCATCTGCGCAAGCGCGTGGAGAAAATCAAAATTGCGGGCCGGCCGGCGGTGGGCCAGCAGCGCGTTGCGCTCGAGGAGGTTGAGGAGGAAGAAGCGGAATCCGAGGAGGGCGCGGAAGAAAAGCGGGATGGACGCTCGGGCTCGATCATCCGCTTCTTCAACGGCAAAGATTCTCCAGCGCCGAAAAAAGGCGCACCGGGTCCGAAAATCGCGCAAGGGAGAACGAATTTCCGGCTGCCGTCGCCGGGGCTGCTGCGCGCAGCCGAACGCGGCGAGAAAATGGACGAAGGCGAGCTGAAAGAGTGCGCACGCGCGATCGAGCACAAGTGCGCGGAGTTCGACGTTGCGGGGCACATCACGCAGATTAATCCCGGGCCGGTGGTGACCACATTCGAATTCAAGCCCGAGGCGGGAATCAAGTACAGCCGCATCACGAGCCTCGGCGAAGACTTGTGCCTGGCGCTGCGCGCCGAATCCATATTGATCGAGCGCATCCCCGGAAAATCAACGGTGGGAATCGAAGTGCCCAATGCGCGCCGCGAGACGATTGCGCTGCGCGACGTCATCGAATCGCCGGAATTCGGCCATTCGCCTTCAAAGCTCACTCTGCCGCTGGGCAAGGATTTAATCGGGCGCATACGCGCCACCGATTTGACGCAGATGCCTCACCTGCTGATCGCCGGAGCGACCGGGACGGGCAAAAGCGTGTTCATCAATTCCCTGCTGATGGGAATGCTCTACAAGGCCACGCCGGACGAATTGAAACTCGTGCTGGTGGACCCCAAGCGGCTGGAGTCGGGCTTTACAGCGATATCCCGCACCTTTATACGCCCGTGGTGACCGATCCGAAGGTGGCCGCGAACGTACTGCGAAACGCGACGCGGGAAATGGAGCGGAGGCTGAAGATTCTGGCGCAGCGCGGGGTGCGCAATATCGAGCAGTACAACCGCACGTTCGAGAAGGGGCAATCGCTTTCGCTCTTCGACAACTCCGAGAACGAGGAGCACCGCCCGCTGCCCTACCTGGTGATCGTGATTGACGAGCTGGCGGACCTGATGATGGTGGATACGAACGGCGTCGAGGAATCCATCACGCGGCTGGCGCAAATGGCGCGCGCCGTGGGAATCCATTTGATACTCGCGACGCAGCGGCCCTCGGTGGACGTGATTACGGGCTTGATCAAGGCCAATTTTCCCGCGCGCATATCGTTCCGCGTGGCGAGCAAAGTGGATTCGAGAACAATTCTCGATGCCAACGGCTCCGAATCGCTCCTCGGCAAGGGCGACATGCTGTATCTGCCCGCGGGATCGTCGAGGCTGCACCGCATTCACGGGCCGTACACCACGGAGTCGGAAATCACAGCGGTATGCGATTTCTGGCGCGAACAGGCCAAGGCCATTTACAACGAAGATTTGCTCAAGCCGCCCAAGGACGAGAACGCCGTCGGTGGCGTGGGCGGTGATACGGCTGACGCCGGAGACGAAGTGGACGACGCTCTCTACCACGACGCCGTGCGCGTGGTATGCGAGGCCGGCCGTGCCTCGACTTCGACGCTCCAGCGGCGGCTGCGCGTCGGCTACGGCCGCGCCGCACGGTTGATAGACATGATGGAAAAAGATGGAATCGTCGGGCCCGCCGACGGTCCCAAGCCGCGCGAAGTCCTCAAGAAAAAAGATTGGATGCGCGAATTCGACGATTCCATGAAGTAGGAATTATCTCGTAGTGTCGCACCTACGGCGCTCGGCGTTCATCTAGATCACGCACCCAGCGTTTCCACGCTGGGCTGACTTGTGGCGCACCTATGGTGCTGGGTGTGGCTGTCATCATTATAGATCGTCTATGGTCTGCACATGCGTGTGCGAAAATAGGTCGGTTCGATAAGAATTAAATAATTGATCGGGGACGTGTCCGCGACTACGATCATTCGGAGCGGCGATTGCCGGAAGCGTGGCCGTCCTGGAGTCTGTGGCGCAGCTTTTGGGCCGTTTGCTGATCGTGCTCCAAGTTGACGACATCGTAATGAAGGTAGACGCCATGGCGCTTGAGAAACGCGTGTACTTCCATTCTGGTATCGAAGCCCAGCATTTGGCGAAGCGCGGACTCGGACAGGAGTTCGGTACGATAGCCCTCAAGGGCCAGCGCCTCAAGCGCGACCCGTGCCGGGTCCTTCCCTTCCGGAGCGACTTGGCGGGCAAGCTCGTCGGGGATTTTGAGGATAATTTCCATGCGCTAAGAATAGCATATATCGCGACCACCAGTTGTCGGACGCATCGAGGGGGAGACGATTCGAAGGGCGGCGATTTTTGCAGTAAAATGATCAAGGCGCTTGAACGGAAAACAAGGTTAAAATGGGCTTAAATGGGCAAAAAAGACGCGAAAATGCACGATTTTGACCATGGGAATCCGTAAATCTTTCACAAGACGCAAGTTATCTAAGGCGCACCCTTTCAAGTTCTCGCCGAAGGGCGAGATCGCATACAACGCCTACAAAAGCCTGATGGATACGGCGGACTGGCTGCGGGACGAGATGGGGCGGCAGCTGGCGACGTTCGATCTGGGAATGAGCGAGTTCCAGGTGCTCGAAATGGTGTATCACGAGGGGCCGAAGCACAAGCGAGCGATTGCCGAACGAATGGGATTCAGCGATCAGGCCTGCGGATGGGTGATTGCGCGTCTCGAGGCGGAGGGCTGGGTGCGGCGGAGTGAGAGCACGCTGCCGCCGGAGGGGTGGAGGGCGAAGCCGGTGGGGCGGAGGATCGTGCTCGTGAATCTGACGGAGGCGGGAGAAAAGCTGATTGCGAATGTTTTTCCGAAGCATGTGAAATTGGTGCGGTCGGAGACTGCGCGTCCTCGGGGGGCGGGAGCAACGGACGCTCGGGCGGCTATGCCAGAAGCTGCGGCGGGGGGATGTGATGAAGTTTGTCGGGGAAATTACGAAGATCGATGTCGGGTATGAGGGATGAGGGGAGGCGGAAGTTAGAGGTTGGAGGTGGGAGGTTGGAGGAACCCACCCTTTGCGAACGGCGCAAAGGATGGGGCACCCGAAAGGTCAAATGCTACTTCGCAGGCGTGGTTTTCACTTTGTGGGGCGGGACAAAATCCGTAAAATGAAATGATTGTGCCGAGGTAGCTCATTGGTAGAGCGCGGCCCTGAAAAGGCCGGCGTAGGCAGTTCGATTCTGCCCCTCGGCACCATTTTGGTCTATGTCCTGCGGTCACCCGCGGTCGGAGGTAAAATGGCAGAATGCCAAAGCATCGCAGTTCCCGGAAACCCACGGGCGATACTGGACCCGTCCGCATGTTGATGGGACCGCAGGGAGTCACAGCCGAATTCCAACGGCTCGCCTTTCCTACACAAAAAGAGGACATCGAGGCATTAGTTGCTCGCGGCTTTCTTCGCGAGGCCGAACCGCTTCTGCCGTTTCGCGTCCTATCGCACTCTCAAAACAAGCAAGATGACTTTGATTTCGACGTGGCCACGTCGTCAGGGCAAAAGCATCTGGAGCTTGCCGAAGTTGCTTTTCTAAATAGCCGACGCGCCTCGTATGGTGCTGCGCCGCCTTCGTACAAACCCTACGACTTCGCACAGGATGTCCTGCAACTGATCCTGCGCAAGTGTGCTCACTATGGTGGGCAACCTCCGCTTGGTTTGCATTTACTGCTATACGTGACTCACTGGACATTTATCCCGAGCGAGTCAACCATCTCCCTGCTTCGATTCTGGACCGTCAAGAACACGCACGGTTTCGAAGGCATCCATTGGTACGGGCCAATAACGCCCGAAGAGGGAATCCATTTCTGTATTTATCCGACGCCCCTCGAGGCAATGGGCTACGTTTGACCCGGAACGCTTCCGCTCCTCCGTCGTTCAGAATCTGGACCCTCGGGGCTGGAAATCCGGCCCCTGAAGCCCTGACCATTGCGAAGGATGTCACGTCCGATTAGCGTCCGAAATCCGCCCAGGTAAAAATCTAAGAAATTTCAGACCGTCGGTTCGATTAGCCGAAGGTTGCCATCCCTCAAATTTAATCCCACACGTTTCCGCTCGAATCCATTCACAAATTCAATAGCTGCTTTTCCATGTAGTGGCACTCGCTGGCAGGGAAATCATGGACGAAGGGTGGTTGCAGAACGAACGTGTCCCCGGTCTCTTTACATGTTCCGATTGCTAAGACTGTGACAAATGTTCCCTTAATCCCGATTACGATGCCACGCACATTGCCTGGAACCATCACTACGTCACCTATCTTTGCCACAATGGACTTATCCCCCATGTAGACCGCGTCCATAAGAGACGCCTCCTTGAAAACGGTAACACTGGCATTAAATAACTAGATGTGCAAGCAAGAAATCGTGCCCGTGGTAGAATCCGCGCGGGGAGCGAGTAATGGAAAAACTACACAAGCAGGTGGTAACAACCTACCCGGTGGCAATCAAGCATGGACAAGGACGACTTCACGTGCAAGACCCGATACCGTGGCACGTTCGTTGCGAACACATCAAATGTCCCCAGTGTGAAACCATCTTTATAGTGACGGACGGTTTTCCAAAGGTGCAATTTCTAGAAGAACTTGCAAGGCAGCACAAGGTGCAGGAGCAGCATCCCGACTGTATTCCATCCGCCCCTGATTGGACGCGCATCGTCGAATGCGATTGTGCCTAGCAGCATGATTGGTGGACTAGGCTGCTCTCTTAAACACACCCTCAAACGGCACGGAAACTTCGGGTATCATGGGCGACGATAGGGAGCGTATCGCGCCCTCGGCGCCATTCTGCATTCTTTTTCGCGTCTATGTTACCCCACGCTTCCTGATACAAGGCGCCGGGACGTCCCGATGCAAACCATCGGGATGCATAAGACGCACACAAGGCGCGCACAGACCGAGCGTGGAGTACCCGGAGGGTCAAAGGCAAGAGCAAGGGCAAAGGCGAGCGTCCCTGTGGGACGCGGGCACAGCCCTTCGACAGGCTCAGGACCTCCGGCGTGCTGTGCCCCTACACGGAAAGAACCAAGACAAGGACAAGACGAGCGAATGCTGACCGTTGTGGCTGCGCTGATTGAGTCCGAAGGGAAATTGCTGGTGTGCCAGAGGCGGCGCGGAGACGCGTTCGAATTCTTGTGGGAATTTCCGGGAGGCAAGAGGCGGGCTGGCGAGAAGCTCGAAGAGGCGCTGGCGCGGGAGCTGCGCGAGGAGCTGGGAGTCGAGGCGACGATTGGAGCGGAGGTGTATCGCACGCGGCACCGGTATCGAGGGATGGCGGATGGGATCGAGCTGGTGTTCTTTGCGGCGAGCGTCGAACGCGGTGAGATGCGCAATCGTGTGTTCGAGCGGATTGCGTGGCGCGAGCCGAGGACGCTTCGGTCGGTTGATTTTCTGGCCGCGGATAGGAAGCTGATCGAGAAGCTGGCAAGAGGCGCGATTCGGTTGCCACGCATTGGGAAGGTCAAATAAGAGGCGTGATTCGACGAGAGGGATAAAGACAAAGCCCCACCCTCACAAAACGAGGATGGGGCACCCGGCGATTGATTTTCTGGCCGCGGACAAGAAATTGGTCGAGAAGCTGGCGAGGGGCGCGATTCGGTTGCCACGCATTGGGAAGGCCAAATAAGAGGCGTGATTCGACGAGAGGGATAAAGACAAAGCCCCACCCTCACAAAACGAGGATGGGGCACCCGGAAAATCAAAGGCAAGAAAATTCAAAGGCAAGATGCCCGCCTACGCGATGAAACCGCTTGGGCGTGGCAGGCCCACCTAAAAGGTGGCCGCTACAAAGGCAACGACAAGGGCAACGTACATGCAGGTGCCGTCCTGATTTGAAAAAATCCATCGTCTTGAGGGCTGGAAGAGGGATTCTTCGACTCCGTCCCGCGCCCGCCAAAAGGCGGCGGGAAAACCAAGAACGCGCGGGACTCCGCTCAGAATGACCGCGCGATGCGTTTCGCTCGATTTAAGACACTAGGCACATGCAGGTTCGAAGTGCGCGAATGGGCGTTGTGATGTATTCTAAGGATGTGAGCGACGAAATTTTTACAGGACCGAATCAGATGGCCGGGGCAACGTCCGAAGAGACCGCGCAGGAAGTGGGGCGGGAACCGGGCCAGGAAGCAGCGCGGGAAGCGGTCCGGGAGATGGACGACGCGGAAGTTCAGGAGTGGATGGAATCGCTCGATTCCGTGTTGCAATCGAGCGGGCCCGAAGAGGCGTCGTACATACTGGAAAGACTTCGCGCGCACGCCAAGGTAATTGGGATTGACCTGCCGTTCACGGCCAACACCCCCTATGTGAATACGATCCCGCGGCGTTTGCAGCCTCCCTACCCCGGAAATCAGGAGATCGAGCGGCGAATCAAGAGCCTGATCCGGTGGAACGCGCTGGCGATGGTGGTGCGCGCCAACCGCGTGGAGCACAATATCGGCGGGCACATCTCGACCTTCGCTTCCGCCGCCACGCTGTATGAGGTGGGCTTCAACCATTTCTTCCGCGCGCGCACCGACGAATTCGAGGGCGACACCGTCTATTACCAGGGCCACGCGGCGCCGGGGATGTACGCGCGGGCGTTTGTCGAGGGACGGCTTTCCGCGGAGAAGCTGGAGAATTTTCGCCGGGAACTCAAGCCCGGCGGCGGGCTTTCGTCCTATCCCCACCCGTGGCTGATGCCGGATTTCTGGGAATCACCGAGCGTCTCGATGGGGCTGACCCCGCTGATGGCCATCTATCAGGCGCGGTTCAACCGGTATCTGGAAGATCGCGGGCTCAAGCCGGTGACGGACGCGAAGGTGTGGGATTTTATGGGGGACGGTGAATCCGACGAGCCCGAATCGCTGGGCGCGATTACGCTGGCGGCGCGCGAAAAGCTCGACAACCTGATCTTCGTGGTGAACTGCAACTTGCAGCGGCTCGATGGGCCGGTGCGCGGGAACGGGCAGATTGTGCAGGAGCTGGAATCGGCGTTCCGCGGGGCCGGATGGAACGTGATCAAGGTGCTCTGGGGCAGCGAGTGGGACCCGATACTCGAGCGCGACACCGAGGGGCTGCTGGTGAAGCGCATGGGCGAAATTGTGGACGGCGAATACCAGAAGCTGGTGGTGTCGTCCGGGGCGTACGTGCGCGAGCATTTTTTCGGCACCGACCCGCGGCTGCTGGACCTTGTCGCGCCGATGTCGGACGAGGATCTGGAGAACCTGCGGCTCGGCGGGCACGATCCGAAAAAAGTTTACGCGGCGTACAAGGCGGCCGTGGAACACCGCGGCCAGCCGACGGTGATCCTGGCGCGGACGATCAAAGGGTACGGGCTGGGCGAGGCGGGCGAGGGGAAAAACGTCACGCACCAGCAGAAAAAGCTGAACGAGGATGAGCTGCGGATTTTCCGCACGCGGTTCGATATTCCGCTGACCGACGAACAGTGCACCGAGGTGCCCTTCTATCGCCTGCCGGATGACAGCGAGGAGATGAAGTATCTTCGCGCGCGGCGCGAGGCCCTGGGCGGGTACGTGCCGCGGCGGCGCGTGCGGTCGAAACCACTGGTGGCGGACCACGAGGAGCTATTCAAGGAATTTCATGAGGGCAGCGCGGGGCGGGAAGTTTCGACGACGATGGCGTTCGTGAGCATGCTGAGGAAAATGCTGCGCGATCCGGAGATCGGGCGGCTCGTGGTGCCCATCGTTCCGGACGAGGCGCGGACGTTCGGGATGGAATCGCTCTTCCGGCTGGTGGGAATCTATTCGAGCGTGGGGCAGAAGTACGAGCCGGTGGACGTCAACACGCTGCTCTACTACAAGGAAGCCAAGGACGGGCAAATTTTGGAGGAAGGGATCACGGAAGCAGGCTCGATGGGGTCGTTCATAGCGGCGGGGACGTTGTATGCGACGCACGGGATCAACACGATACCGTTTTTTATCTACTACTCGATGTTTGGATTCCAGCGCATACCCGATTTTATCTGGGCCGCGGCCGATATGCGCGTGCGCGGATTCCTGCTGGGCGGGACTTCGGGACGCACGACGCTTTCAGGCGAGGGCTTGCAACACCAGGACGGGAACAGCCACGTGCTGGCGCTCTCCGTGCCCAATCTGCGGGCGTACGATCCGGGCCACGCCTACGAAATGGCGGTAATCATCGAAGACGGCATTCGACGGATGTACAAGGACGGCGAAAATATTTTTTACTACATCACGGTGATGAACGAGCCTTACGCCATGCCCGCCATGCCCGGCGGCGTGAAGGAAGGCATCCTGAAGGGGATGTACCGCTTCCGGGCCGCGGCCAGTCCGAACGCGAAGCTGCGCGCGCAGCTATTTGGGAGCGGAGCCATCCTGAACGAAGCCGTGCGCGCCCAGGAAATTTTGCAGGAGAAATACGGCGTGGCCGCGGACGTGTGGAGCATCACCAGCTACAAGTCGCTTTACCACGATGGCATCGAAACCGAGCGGTGGAACCGGCTGCACCCCTTCGAAAAGGCGCGCGTGCCGTAT
The DNA here is from genome assembly GCA_963823205.1 of Terriglobia bacterium. Taxonomy (GTDB): domain Bacteria; phylum Acidobacteriota; class Terriglobia; order Acidiferrales; family UBA7541; genus Palsa-295. The sequence continues at coordinate 469,980 of CAWGKL010000004.1, read as the reverse complement.
CTGACCGAAACGCTGGGGGACGCGCCGGGGGTGCTGGTGGCAGCGTCCGATTATTTGAAGACGCTGCCAAACATGGTGAGCAAGTGGATGCCGCGGCCGCTGGCGTCGCTGGGCACGGACGGATTCGGGCGGAGCGAAGGGCGGGCGGCGCTGCGCGATTTCTTCGAGGTGGATGCGCGGTTCATTACGCTAGCGACGCTCGATGAGCTCTACGGGGAGGGGAAAATCGAGCGCAGCGTGGTCGAGCGAGCCATCGCCGACCTGGGGATCAATACCGAGAAGCCGAATCCCGTCACGACGTAAGGCTGGATCAGCCGCCCGCCCACTATTCATTCCCAGAAACTAAACAGGATGGCCCCCGAAATCCGTTTTTCGGGGGCCGCGCAAGCGAGAGAGCGGTTGCACTCGTCAAGCGGCTAGTCGGCGGCGGCAGCCTTGCCTGCGGGCTTCGGGACACTATTGATCGTCTTCAGAATGCGGGAGACGATCTGGTAGGGATCGCCTTCGGAGTTCGGGCGGCGATCTTCGAGATAGCCCTTGTAGCCATTTTTGATGAAGTTCACGGGCAGCCGGATGGAAGCGCCGCGATCGGAGAGGGCATAGCTGAACTTGTTGATGGCTTGCGTTTCGTGCAGGCCCGTCAAGCGCAAATGGTTATCCGGGCCGTACACGGCGATGTGCGCGGCGATATTGTCCTGGAACGCCTTCATGAGGGCTTCCAGGTAATCCTTGCCGCCTACTTCGCGGAGATAGAGCGTCGAGAAGTTGCAGTGCATGCCGGAGCCGTTCCAGTCACCCTTGATGGGCTTGCAGTGCAATACGACATCCACTTCGTATTTCTCGCAGAGGCGCATCATCAAATAGCGGGCGGTCCAGGTGTCGTCGGCGGCCTTGGCGGAGCCTTTGGCGAAGATCTGGAATTCCCACTGGCCTTTGGCGACTTCGGCGTTGATGCCTTCGTGATTGATGCCGGCGGTGAGACAGAGTTCCAAATGCTCTTCGACGATTTTGCGGGCCACGCTGCCCATGTTTTTGTAGCCCACGCCGCAGTAGTAGGGGCCTTGGGGAGTGGTCGGGTAACCGTTTTCCGGGAAGCCGAGCGGGCGGCCGCCTTGAAAGAGGAAATATTCCTGCTCGAAACCGATCCACAAGTCGGGGTCGTTTTCGATCGTAGCGCGCATATTGCTGGGATGCGGGGTGCCATCCGGGTGCATGACTTCGCTGAGGACGATATAGGCGTCCTTGCGGCTTCCATCCGGATACAGAGCCACGGGCTTCAGCACGCAGTCGGATTTATGCCCTTCGGCCTGCATGGTGGAGCTGCCGTCAAAGCCCCACTTGGGGAGATCGGCAAGGGTGGGGGGGCTCGAAAATTCCTTCATTAGAGTTTTGCCGCGCAGGTCGGGAACGGGAGTCTTGCCGTCGAGCCAGATATATTCGAGTTTGTACTTTGCCATGGCTTTTTGGGTGTCCTGTGGGGTGGGGCCGTTCGGATGCCCCACCCAAGATATTGCGAGCGGCTGAACAGATCAGCCGGCTCAAGCGCTTTCAAAATACAGGGCTGCGTTTGTATCGTCCAATTCGTTAAATCTATCGGCTCGATTACCGGAAAAGTGAAGGCTTGATCGATTCCACGCGGGCCACGCGCGGGCTACAGCTCGACACGAACAAAAAGGGTTTTGTGCGACCTGTTTCAAAATGGAAGGTGCAAAAAATGGCGCGCCCGGAGAGACTTGAACTCCCAACCCTCTGCTTCGAAGGCAGATGCTCTATCCAATTGAGCTACGGGCGCGCGGAACAAAACACGGAATAGCATACACCCAGCTTCGCGTAGGAATCATGGAGGACGTCCGCCAGGGTCTCTGGGTTGTAGTCCTGCCGCTCAGGGCAGGTATGGTCATGGTATAATGACCATGGTTATAGAGGAGGTTCGGTATGAAGAAGATGGCAGCAGGCTCCTTCAAGACAAATTGCCTTGCCGTGATGGACGAGGTTCAGGCCAAGCACGAGACCGTCGTAATCACGAAGCACGGCAAGCCTGTGGCAAAGCTCGTCCCCGTGAGCACCAAGACGGACGAGATCTATAATTTCCTGGCAGGAAAAGGCGCCGTGGCGGGAGACGTTGTTTCACCGGCAGTTTCCCATGAGGAGTGGGGCGAGCTCCAGTGATACTCGTTGATACTCATGTGGTGGTCTGGCTGGCTTTTGACCAGGATCAAATCTCGCGGAATGCGAGGTCGGCAATCAACTCGGCGCGCAAGAGTGCGGACGGGCTGGCAATCTCCGACATCACGCTGCTGGAATTGGCCACACTCGCGAGGAAGGGCCGGATCCGACTGGACATCAGCCTCGAATCGTTCCTCGAGGAAGTCGAGTCCCGGTTCGTTGTTCTGCCAATCAGTGGCCGGGCATGCGCCCGCGCCATGGGACTCCCAGCGACATATCCCAACGATCCAGCAGATCGGATTATCGGGGCTACGGCGCTGGTCGAGGGGTTATCTTTGCTTACCGCCGACCGTAAGATCCGCCGGTCGAGAGCGGTCCAGACGATTTGGTGAGGACGGTAAGGCTGGCTCAATCCGCCGAAGTTCCACCGGCAAACCGAGGCCGTACCGAGAAGGGCGAAATCACCCCAGGGCGCGGCCGCCGGAGCAGGAGATTCCTCCGTCCACGACGAGGACCTGGCCGGTGACGAAATCGGCGGTGGCGAGGTAGAGGACGGCGCCGGCAATATCGTCGCCTGTGCCGGTGCGATGGAGGGGCGCGCGGCTGATGTAGTTCTCGTCGGGCGGCTCGCCGGGAAACTGAATCGTGCCCGGCGCGACGCTGTTCACCGTGATTTCGGGCGCGAGGGCGCCGGCCAGGCAGCGCGTGAGCATGATGACTCCCGCTTTGGACACGCAGTAGTGCGTATAAAGGGGCCAGGCCAGCAGGCCGCCGAGGGAGGAAAGATTGATAATCCGCCCGCGGCCCTGCCTCTTCATAATCGGCGCCGCGGCCTGCGCGCAGAGGAATTGCGATTTCAGGTTGGCGTTGAGGATACGGTCCCACTGCTCGTCGGTGAGGTTTTCAAAAGGCGCGGGGAAGAAGATGCCGGCGTTGTTGACGAGGATGTCGAGGCGCCCGAATTCGCGCTCGGCGGCGGCGAACATTTTTGTCACTTCGGCTCGGAGCGAGACATCGGCTTCGAGCGCAAGGGCGCGGCGGCCGGCTGATTTTATTTCGTCCACGAGCGATGCGGCTTCCGGCTGGGACGTGTGATAGTTCACGATGATGTCCGCGCCCTCGGCAGCGAGGCGCAGGGCGATGCTGCGTCCGATGCGTTTCGCGGCACCGGTGATGAGCGCGACTTGCCCTTCGAGCGGCTTTCCCGCCATGGCGTCTCCTTCGATGTGGGCGCCTTTGCGCGCGCCCTGCCCTGACACAGAGAGACACGTTAGCATCGGACGTGGCGTTGTCAATCCGCAGGGGCGTGCCTTGTGGTTTTGCGGTAGGCGCCGCTTTTTTGTTTCAAGCATATTTTGCCGGCTCCGCTACTATCCTTAAGCGGCCGATCCTCGCGCCATAACGCGCGGTTGCCCAATTTTGCGAACGTTAGGCCGTGGCTGCGCCCCGCGACTCGGGGTAGAAAGCCGCGACCGACAAAACTGGCGGACTCCTTCGGCGAGCCGCTAAAAACCATTTGGCTCTGTTGATATCCTGCCTGAAGTAAACCCTGGATGGGATCGAGGTTTCCGCCGTTCCGGCGCCGAGATTCTTCCTCCTTCGCCAAGGCGCCCGATTTCCGCGCAAAATCGAGGGCAAGGCGCAGAAATCGGGCTGCTCAGTCGTCAGAATGACAGCGTGTTGGGGGGAGCGGGAGGGGATGTCAACAGAGCCAGACCATTTCGGAGAAGGAGTATCGTAGAATCGAGGGGCGAACGGAGGGGGCATGAAAGTCGATCTGCTGGCCATCGCGCCGCATCCCGATGATGTGGAGCTCGACGTGCGGCGGGACGCTGCTGAAGATGGCGCAGGCGGGGTACCGCACGGGAATCCTCGATTTGACGCGGGGAGAAACCGGGACGCGCGGGACCGCGGAGACGCGGCTGCGGGAAGCGGCGCGGGCAGCGCGGATTCTGAGGGTCGGGGTGCGGCGGAATCTTGGGCTGCCGGATGCGCACCTCGAGGTTTGCGACGAGTACAAAACCGCGATTGCCGAGGTGATACGCGAGCTACAGCCCCACACGGTGATCCTTCCCTACTGGGAGGGGCGCCACCCGGACCATTACAACGCGTCCGTGCTGGGATACGAGGCGTGCTTCATCGCCGGGCTGAAAAATTATCCGCTGGCGGGCGAGGCTTTTCGTCCGTTCAAGATTCTCTACGCCGCGGCGTATGCCGACGTGCGCCCCAATGTTGTGGTGGATATTACGCGGCAGTACGAGCGGCGCAAGCGCGCGATTCTGGAGTATACGTCGCAATTCCGTCCGCCGAAGGGCGAGCGGCGGTCGCGCGTGGCCTTGCCGCTCGATCAGCTGGAGGACAGGATGACAGCCGCAGCGCGGTATTATGGGCGCCTGATTGGCGTGAAGTACGCGGAGGGCTTCGTGGTTAAGGAAGCGTTCGAGGTGGAGGACGTGGTGAAGATGCCGGTGCGGTCGATTTGAAGCCGAGTTAATTTCAGCTGGAAACACGCTCGGCGAGATAGACGCCGAGGAGGACGAGCGCGCCGCCGGCGAGGAGAAACCGCGTGGGGTGTTCGCCGAGAAACGCGACGGAGAGAAGCAGGACGATCACGGGCTGAAAATAGTTGACGGCCGCGACGCGCGACGCTTCCATGTATCGCAATACCCAGTAAAAAAGCGTGTAGGCCAAAACGGCGCTGAATGCCGCCATGTAAAACATCCCCGCCCAGCCCGCCCAACCGACGCTTTTCCAATCGAGACGAATCGCCTGGTGTATGGAAAATGGCAGCGCCATGATGGACGCGGCCACGAGGTTGAAGGTGTTCATGGAGAGCGCGTCGTATTTCGCGGCGACGCGCTTGCCCAGGACGGCGTAGATGCAAAAGCTGAGGCTGCTGCCTAGGGTGATGAGATCGCCGACGAGGAAGGGCGAATGTACGGGAGAGCCACGCTCGGCCTCGAGGAGGATCACGCCGCAGAACGAAATGGCCATGCCCAGGATTTTTCCGGGTGTGAGGGCTTCGAGCTTCATGGCGCGCGCGAGAAGCAAAATCAGGATCGGCGAGAGAGCGAAGAAGAGCACGGAACGCTCGGAAGTGGCGTGGCTCAGGCCGATGGTGAAGCAGACCTGGTTCACGAGAGAGCCGAAGAAGCCGAGGTAGGCGAAGGTCCAGAGATCGCCCAGGCGCAGGCGGGTCCGATGGCGCTGCAAGAAATAGACCGGGAGAATCAGGAGCGCGGCGAGCGGCAGACGGAGCACGGCGAGCGAGACGGCGTCTATGTGGCGGAGGGCGGTCTTGGCCGCGACGTAATTGAAGGACCAGCAGAGCAGCGTGGCTATGATCGCGGTCCAAAGAACGAGTGAACTCGGCCGGCGCGGTGCGGGAGCGGAGGATGGAAAAGTGTCTACTGTGGATGGCGAGTCCAAGGACTAGTCGAGGACCTCACGGCGGCGGGTGAGCGATTCGATGCGCTCGAGGCGCGGCGTGTAGCCGATGCCGGGCGCGGAGGGAACGCGAATCGCGCCCTGGGGCGACACCTCCACCTCCGGTTCGATGATGTCCTCGTCCCAGTATCTGCGGCTGGCGGAGACGTCGCCGGGAAGTGTGAAGCCGGGGAGCGTGGACATGGCAATGTTGTGGGCGCGGCCGATGCCGGATTCGAGCATGCCACCGCACCAGACAGGGATAGATTTCTCGAGGCAAAGGTCGTGGACGCGGCGCGCGGACGCGTGGCCGCCGACGCGTCCGAGCTTGATATTGATGATGCGGCATGCGCCGGTCTCGATGGCGGCGCGGGCATGCTCGACTCCGTGGATGGACTCGTCGAGGCAGATGGGCGTATCGAGCTGGCGCTGGAGCAGGGCGTGAGAGTAGATGTCGTCCCAACCCAGGGGCTGCTCGATCATGATGAGATAGAAGGCGTCGAGCTGCTTGAGGAGGGGCGCGTCGCCTAAGCTGTACGCGGAGTTGGCGTCCACCATCAGGCGGATGCGCGGAAAGCGCTCGCGGAGGGCGCGGACGGGCGCGACGTCGGAGCCCGGCTTGATTTTGATCTTGATGCGCTGATAGCCGGCGGCGAGTTCCTTTTCGACTTGGGCGATGAGGGCGTCGAGAGACGGCTGGATGCCGATGGAAACGCCGCAGGGGATCTCATCGCGCACGCCGCCGAGAAGTTTTCCGAGGGGAAGATTTTTCCGCTTGGCTTCGGCGTCCCACAGGGCGGTTTCGAGCGCGGCCTTGGCCATATTATGGCCGCGCACCGGCGCGAAGAGGTCCCAGACCTCGGAGGCGGAAGCGATTTCCCGGCCGCGAAGAATGGGCCAAAGAAAGTCGCGCAGGATGTGCCAGGCGGTTTCGACGGTCTCGTAGGAGTAGTAGGGATTTTCGCCGGCGGTGCATTCGCCCCAGCCGGAAACGCCATCGGCGTCGGCTTCCACGAGAAGAATGCGGCGAAGCTCGGTCTTGCCGAAGCTGGTCTCGAAGGGCGAAAGGAGGCGCAGGTGAATTTCGCGGAGGGTAAGTTTGGCGATGCGCATTCTTCCGTGTCAGTCCTCGGGGAGCGGGCCGAGCCGCAAGCCCGCCATCGCGGCGGCCGGCTCGAGGATGTAGTGAGCGCCCGCGCCGCGCGTCTCGATGCCCGTGGCCACGTAGCCCTTCGCAAAAGCGCGGAGAAATTGCACGCGCGCTTCGTTCTGGATGCGGGCCGCGGCGGGACGGTCGCCGGATCTGATCTCGGCGATGTTCACGGGGAGAGTGATGCGCTCGACCGGGCCCGGGGCGGGAGGCCGATTATCCGCCAGGATGGATTTGACGCGCTCGGAATCGAGCCACCATTCGGCCACCAGGCGGTCCGTGGGAAGGCCGGCATGGAGCGGGCTTTCCGTGACGCCGTAACAATTGGGGAGGTAGCGGCGGGCGACGGCTCCCAGGCTCGCGAGATTGAAATGAGCGTTCTTGATTTCGAGGGGATCGAACGTCCACTCGACGAGAGCGACGCCGCGCTTCAAGGCGTCGCGGCGCTGAAAAAGCTTCAGGCTGCGGCCCACGCCGCGGTCCTGGTAATCGGTGAGAACGGCGGTCATGTGCGAATGGAGAAAGGGCCGGCCCGCGCGCAGCCCCGCCAAGGCCAGCGTGAAGCCCACCATCACGGGGGCGTCGCGGTTCCCGGCGGAATCTTTTGCGAAGGCGCCGATTACCTGGCCGCCGGTATGCATGGCGACCACGAACAGCCCAGCCGGCACGGCGATGTCTTCTCCCCAGGTGGCGTGCTCGATGCGGACGCATTCCTCGAAATCGTCAAGGGAGGAGCAGCGGCGGATTTCGATTTCCGGGGCGGTTGTGGGCTGAGTGGTCACGGAAGAAAGCAGAGTATAAGGGAAAAAGCGCCGCGCCGCTCACTGGAAACGCGGACGGGCGATACGGAAAGGCACTGCCGTGTCCCTGACGCCATTTACGGCAGGTTTTTGGCGTCGTGGGCCTTGGACTGGTTCCAGAGCTCTTCCATGCGCGCGCGGGGCAGGTCGGCGAAGCGGCGGCCCTCGCGCGCCGCGGCATTCTCCATCCAAGTAAAGCGGCGGCGGAACTTGCGGTTGGCCTTCTTGAGGGCGATCTCAGGATCCGCGCCGAGGAAGCGCGCGATGTTCACGGCAACAAAGAGGAGATCGCCGATTTCCTCCTCGAGGTTCCGGCGGGACGGCGTGCCTGGGACCGGCAGGGCCGATTGCAGCTCCCGCGTTTCTTCCTCGAGTTTGCGGAGAAGGTCTTCGAGATTTTCCCAATCGAAACCGACGTGGGCGGCGCGGCGCGTGACTTGGTAAGCCTCAAGGACAGCGGGAAGTGAGCCGGAAACGCCGTTGAGCAGGGATTCGCGGGCGGTGCTCGGGTGATCCGGCGCGGGTCTCTTCCCTTCCCCACGGCCCGCGCCTTCACGCTCCGCGGCGCGTTCCTGAGCTTTCAGCTGCTCCCAATTTTTCAGAACCTCGGCGGGGTTGGCGGCTCGCACATCGCCGAAGACGTGCGGATGCCTGCGGATCAATTTTTCGTGCACGGATTCGATGACGTCGGAAATCGTGAAGGAGCCCGCCTCGCCGGCGATATTGGCATGGAAAACGACCTGAAGAAGCAAGTCGCCAAGCTCGCCGGAGAATTTTTTAGGATCGGCGGTGTCCATGGCGTCGAGGACTTCGTAGGTTTCCTCGATCAGGAACTTGCGGAGCGACTGGTGGGTCTGCTCGCGGTCCCAGGGGCAGCCGTCGGGGGCGCGCAGGCGCGCCTGAAGAGCGACAAGCTTTCCGAACCATTCACCCGCCAGGCGGTCGCGCTGGGAGACCGGAATGCGATGGCGGGAAGCGGGGCGCGATTTGCGCCGCGGCCTCGCCGGCGGCTTGCGGCGGTTCTTCCGGACGGTCACTTGGGCTGGGCCGCAAGATCGAAGTCAATATACTGCTCGAGCGTCGTGATATCGCCGCCGGGAAGGGGGCGGCCGTTGACAAAGACGGTGGGCGTGCTGTTGATCCCCAGGTCCAAGCCCTGCTGGTGGTTGTCGTCGACGGCTTTGGCGGCCTCCGGCGAAGACATGCAAGCCTTAAATGCGTCGGCATCCAAGCCGGCCTGGGAAGCGAAGCCGACAAGTTTGTCCCAGACGTTCTCGGTGGAGATGGCGTCCTGGTCGCCAAAGATGGAATCGGCCATTTTCCAGAAGGCGCCGGGCGATTGCATAAAGGCGCAACGCGCGCCGATGGCGGCCGTCTCGGCCCAGGAATGAATCTGGGCAATGGGAAAATCCGCGTAGACGACGCGAATCTGGGGGTAGCGGGTCTCAATGGTCTTCATCCCGTCGTTCAGTTCGCGGCAATGCGGGCACTCGAAGTCGGCGAACTCGACCACGGTGACGCGCGCGCCGGCGGGCCCTATGGAAGGATCGCCGGCGACATGAAGCTTGGCCAGGAGATCCACGAAGGGGTCGGCGGACGTGTCGAACATTTCACCGCGGAGAATCGTCTTGCCATCCTTGCTGACGAAAACCTGGCCGGAATCGGTCTGGCCGTTGAAGGTGACTTGAAGGGGAACCAGATAGAAATCCTGGGCCAGGGATTGGGTGAGCGGGCCGAGATGGACTTTGAAATCCGGGCCCCAGGCAAAGAGCTTGCGGAGGAAAGTCTCCGTGGTCTTGAGAAGCTGCGCCGAATCGGGAGGAGACGAAGCGTGCGGTTCAGAGGGCGCGGGCTGCGTTTGAGCGGCGCAGGAGAGCGCCATTAAAAATATGGCGAGCATCAGAGGCGCGAATTTTTTGCGAAACATCGAATCAGTCCTCCCTATTTCGAGAAACATGCAACCACAGCGCCGGGCGCGATGGCAACAGCGAAAAAAGGCCGGCACGTTCGCTGCGTTCTCCACGAGCGCTCTACGGCGAGAATTTCTGGGCCAGGGGGAAGCGGCGGCCAACACTGAAGGCCTTGGAGGTGATTTTAAGGCCGGGAGGCGCCTGCTTGCGCTTGTACTCCGAGTGGTCCACCTGGCGGGTGACGGCTCGGACCATTCCGAGGGGCAGGAGACACTCCTCGGCGATTTCCTCGGGAGTGCGGAGATCCTCGACGTAGGCCTTCAGGATGCGATCGAGGTCCTCGTAGGGAGGAAGCGTGTCCTGGTCCTTCTGATTGGGGCGAAGCTCGGCGGAGGGGGCTTTGACAATCACGGCCTGGGGAATGCGCTCGCCCGTCCGATTCACGAAATCCGCCAGATCGTACACCATAGTTTTCGGGACGTCCGATATTACGGCCAGACCACCCGCCATGTCGCCATAGAGGGTGCAATATCCCACGGCGACCTCCGATTTATTTCCCGTGCTGAGCACCAGCGAGCCGAATTTGTTCGAAAGCGCCATCAGCAGATTGCCGCGAATGCGAGCCTGGAGGTTTTCCTCGGTGATGTTTTCGGGCAAGCCGGCGAATGTGTTTGCCAGAGTTTCGCGATAGGTTGTGAATGCGGCGGTGATGGGCAGAACGAGGAGCCCAATGCCGAGATTGGCGGCGAGGAGCGCGCATCGCGAAGGCTGGCTTCGGAGGAATAGGGGCCGGGCATGGCCACGCCCTGAACGTTTTCCGGGCCGAGGGCATCGGCGGCGATGGCCGCCACCAGCGAGGAATCAATGCCGCCGCTCAAGCCGATGACGGCCTTGCGGAAGCCGCATTTGCGAACGTAATCGCGCGTGCCCAGAACCAGGGCGCGATAGGCGGCCTCGATTTCGTCGTCCAGTGGCGGGCGGATATCGCCTGTACCGGCTGACGTATCGAAGAAGACGAGGTCCTCTTCGAAGGATTTCGCGAGCGCGGCGATGCGGCCATCGGGCAGAAAAGCGACGCTCGATCCATCGAAGATGAGGCTGTCGTTGCCGCCCACCTGATTGACGTAAACAACCGGGAGATGATGCTTGCGGGCGATGGCTCGCAGCATATCGTGGCGCAGGCCGCGCTTGCCCAGGGTGTAGGGCGAAGAGGAGATATTTAATATGAGCGTGCTTCCCTTGCCGACGAGCTCCGCGACGGGATCGCGGTCGTACAGGCGCTCGACCCAGAAATTTTTGTCGTTCCAACTGTCTTCACAGATGGTGATGCCGAGATTATCGGGGCCGAGCGGAAAAGGAAATTGCGTGTGCGCGGGCTGAAAGTAGCGGGATTCGTCGAAGACGTCGTAAGTGGGGAGCAGCATTTTACGCTGCTCGAAAAGAATCTTCCCTTCGGAGATGAGAGCGGCGGAATTCGCCACGGGCTTCCCGGTGTCGTCCTGCGCCTTGCCCACGAAGCCGACGAGCGAGGGGAGGGCGATGGACTTCGCCAGGCGGCGCAGTTCCGTCTGATTGCGCAGGACGAAGGAAGGGCGCTCGATAAGGTCCTGTGGAGGGTAGCCGCAAAGGGAAAGCTCGGAAAAGACGGCCAGGTCGGCGCCGCTGGCCTGCGCCTGACGCGCCATTTCGATAATGCGCGCTGCATTGCCTTCGAAATCGCCAACGGTCGGATTGAATTGGGCCAGGGCGAGTTTCATGGGAGCCTGGTAGCATAGCGGCGTTGAACCCGGTTTTCAATCACGGCATTTCGCGCGGACCGCTCCACGCCCCGGCATGCCGGGAGCCAACGGCTCCTGGAAAAGCACACACCCAGAGACGCGAAAAGAAGGAATGATCTGCAATTGGCGCGCGAGCCTGTGACGGCAGCCTGGCGGCCTAGCCACAGGCTGCTGCTACACGCTAAAGGAGCTGCCGCAGCCGCAGGTGCTTTTGACGTTCGGGTTATTGAATTTGAAGCCGGAGCCTTCGAGAGTCTCGATGTAGTCCACGGAAACGCCTTCGAGATACATCTCGCTCATCTGGTCAACGAGAACCTTGAGGCCATCGAACTCGTACACATTATCGCTCGCCTCGTTCACCTGATTCTCAAAGGCCATGTGATAGCTGAAGCCCGAGCAGCCGCCTCCCACGACGGCGATGCGCAGACCCGTCGGCACGGGCGTCTGCTGCGAGAGAATCTCTTTTACCTTGCCGATTGCCATCGGTGTAAGCTGAACCATTTTTCACCCTCCAGGGTTGCGAGGCTGGATACGCTTCCCGCCTTCTCTTTGATGCGGGAGCCGCCCTTTGCGACGCTGGAACCATTATAACAGATTCGGGCGGGCGGCAAAGAGTGCGCAGACAAAGGGTAATGCTGACTGACCGCTCTACTTACTTAAGGAGACCTGGGTGCCGGCTAGAGGACGAGAAGTTTCGATCTGCTCGGAATGCGTGATCCGGACCGGGGGGTTGTCCCGATTAGAAAAGCGATTGTTGTTGATGGAAAAGGACTTAGGCTTATTTCTAATCGTCCGTGGGACGATTAGAAATCAAGTGGCGGGTAGCTAGTGACAAGTGCCTAGAACCGCTGCCAAGCCGTTCGTATTCTGTTGTCAAAGAGCGACATGCCCTGGCCAGCAGGGCTGCCGGGGACGCCCCGCCTACGGCGGGTAATCCTCGGAACAACTGATCCTTTGTTGTCAATGGAACAGCGCGAGTATAACATGGTAAACAGAGAAACGCAAAGGGAAAATTAGGCCGGGCAGAATATTTCTTGGCTTCCCTAACGAGGACAACACAGCGTGGGAGGCGGGCCGGATGGCAAGCGGCGAGAAAAAGCCCACGCTCGCAAACCGAGCATGGGGCGGCCGAAAAAAACCATAGCTTGGGCCACACGCCAAAGAATCAGTCAGCGTCCGTGAATGAGGCTGAGAAGTACGTCAGTTTCGAGTTCGACAAACTTTGCGATAAAGCCCGCACCGAAGTCATAAAAGTCATAGTTGTGCGTGTTTGCTTTGTCCAGCCCTGGGTTCTCCTCTTGAAGTTTTCTTAGTTCTTCCAGGGTCCTTTTTTTTCTGACGTTAAGCGAGTAGAGAAGTTCATTGTCGGAGCGAAAACTGGGTCGCCCGAGAATTGCGATCACCTGAGCGGGTGTCTCTCCGAGACGCACGCCGGAGGCGGTTGCCAGGCTTCGCGAGATTAAGCTCGTAGAAAGGCAGTGTTCGCTTCCTTGCCACTCCGGCCCATCTACGAAGAGGTAGTAGGTGTAATCGACCTCTCCCTGCTCGAAAATTAAGCGAACTTTAGGACCGTCTTGAGCTGATACGTAGCACGCTTGTTGTCGACCGGTAGACGCGTCTCCCCTCTCGATGATGGCAGCTGGCCCTAGCTTCCTCGCCGCTTGAGTGAACATCCCTTCGGATAAGTGGATCCCCAGAATCTCAAAATTTGAGGAGGAGACCTCTCGGTCTTGTGTATTAGTCGTTGCCTCGGATTCAGGTGCATTGTAATCAGACCACCAATCGGAGTTATCCCCAGCGCGGATGGTGCTCCCTATTTGGACGGAGAGCGCGGCTACGGAGCAAGCAAGCAGCACAAATGAAATCGTACTGATCCTTGCGAGGGAGCACTTGTATCTCAGTTGATGGCTATTCAAAGTAATATGCGCCCTGAATTCTGCCCAGAAGCATATTCGATTTTCAGCCGTGGTGCAGGAGTTTTCTGGTTGGCGTGCCGGAAGCGGAAAGGGGGGCATACCGAAGAGGAAGTGTTCAGGAGAAGAGTTGGTCGGGACGTTAAGGGAGACGGAGCCGGACGATGCGGCAGGGGACGCGGAGGGTGGCGGCGAGAGAGAGATGCGCAGTTTACGACGCGGGAAGCGTTTGCTACGCTTGCCGCATGGCGCAATTCCCTGCTCCGCGGACGCAGCAACCTCTTCGCGGATCAGCCGAAGGACCCGACTCCGGCAAGATTACCAGCCGCGAAAACAGGTGGCTGAAAATGTTTCGAGCGGCGCTCGGCGGCACAGGCCCCAAGGGCGATGAGCCGCTGGGAATCGAGGGGCCCAAGCTCGTGGAAGAGGCGTTGCGGTCGGGCTTGGAGACCGAAGCGTTGCTGGTGAGCGAAGCGGGCGAGCGCGCGCTCGAGCGCATCCTGGGCGCGGCGGCCGCGAGCGAGGCGGGAATCCCGCGGGCGCGTATCCTGCGGACGACGGACAAGCTCTTTGCGAGCGTCGCGGAAACGGAGACGCCGCAGGGAGTGGCGGCTTTATTCCGCCAACCCCGGTGGGGGTTTGACGACGTCCTCGCCGGCTCCGGCGCATCGCGCGGCGGCACTCCGCTGATCGTGGTGCTGGCGGGAGTGCAAGACCCGGGGAACGTGGGGACGATCGTGCGGTCGGCCGAGGCATTCGGCGCGACCGGTGCAGTGGCGACGCGCGGAACCGCGGACCCATGGTCGCCGAAGGCGTTGCGGGCGTCGGCGGGGTCCGCGCTGCGGCTGCCCGTGCTGCGCGGGATGGCCATGGCGGTGCTGCTGGCGCAGCTCAAGATCGAGCAGGTGAAGATTCTGGCCGCGAGCGGGCGCGCGGAGAATCTTTCCAATTCCCCGGCCTGGGCGTTTGGGGACCCGTTGGCGCTCTTCATCGGCAGCGAGGGCCGGGGATTGCCGCCGGAAGTGGAGCGCGCGGCGGATGCCGTGATTTCGATCCCCGTGAGCGAAACGGTGGAGTCGCTGAATGCGGCGGTTGCGGCGTCCGTGCTGCTCTACGAGATTGCGCGGCAAAGAAGAAATGCAGCAACCGATGAATCCAAGTAAAGCGAGGACCAGGAAATAGCATGGGACTGTTTCGAGCGCCAGGATATGAAAAGGAGCCGGAAGCAGGGCCGCCGGCAGGGCGTCCTCTGGCGGACCGCATGCGCCCGCAGACGCTCGATGAATTCATCGGGCAGGAGGAGCTGCTGGGACCGGGCAAACCGCTGCGGACACAAATCGAGCGGGACGAATTGAACTCCATGCTTCTGTGGGGCCCGCCAGGGTGCGGGAAGACGACGCTTGCGCGAATTATCGCCCGGACGACGCGCTCCGAGTTCATTCCCTTCAGCGCCGTGCTCGCCGGAATCAAGGAAATCAAGGACGTGATGGCCAAGGCCGAAGGGCGCGCGCCGATATGGCCGGCGCACAATTGTGTTCGTGGACGAGGTGCACCGGTTCAACCGCGCGCAGCAGGACGCTTTTCTGCCCGCACGTGGAGGCGGGGAACATTTTACTGATCGGCGCGACGACGGAGAATCCGTCGTTCGAGGTGATCGCGCCACTGCTTTCGCGGATGCAGGTGTACGTGCTGCACGCGCTCGCCAAGGAACAGATCGTCGGGCTGTTGCGCCGGGCGCTGGAGGATGCGGAGCGCGGCCTCGCGAACGAGCGCGCCGAAGCGAGCGAAGAGATTTTGGAGCGCATCGCGATTCTGGCGAACGGCGACGCGCGCGCGGCGTACAACACGCTCGAGGCGCTCGTGCTGGGTACGGAGCCGGATGCGAACGGGCGGCGCGTGCTATCCGACGCGCGCCTGGAAGACGTTCTGCAGAAGAAACTGCTGCCCTACGACAAATCGGGCGAGGAGCACTACAATCTTATTTCGGCGCTGCACAAATCGGTGAGGAATTCCGACCCCGATGCGGCGCTTTACTGGCTCGCGCGCATGCTCGAATCCGGGGAAGACCCTCTTTATCTCGCGCGGCGCATGGTGCGCATGGCGAGCGAAGATATTGGGCTGGCCGAACCGGGGGCGCTGGCCGTGGCGCTGGCGGCGAAGGAGGCCTTCGACTTCCTCGGGCCGCCCGAAGGGCATCTGGCCCTGGCGCAGGCGGCGGTCTATTTGTCGCTCGCGCCGAAATCGAATGCGCTTTACACGGGATACGGCGCCGTGCGAGACGACCTGCAGGAGACCATCGCGCAGCCCGTGCCGCTGCATCTTAGGAATGCCGTGACGGGATTGATGGGCCACCTGGGATACGGCAGGGGCTATCAGTATGCGCACGACACGCCGGAAAAAGTGACGGACATGGCCTGTCTGCCGGAAAGCCTGCTGGGCCGTGTCTACTACAGGCCTACGGACCAGGGATTTGAAGCGCGAATCCGGCAAAGGCTGGAAGAGATTCGGCGCGTGCGGAAAAAGGGCAGCGGGAAAGAGGAAGCCAAGTGAAGCACGAGCGGAAGAAAGGAAACGGCGCTTTGCCGGCAGCAAGTCGGAACCGCCTGCAACTCACTCCCCCTTTCGCGGCGGCAGTGGCGCTGGCCCTGGGGCTGATTGCGGCGCCGCTTATACTGCTCGCGCAGGAAAAGCCGCTCGTGACCATCGAAGAGGATTGCCGCGCCTTTGCGATCGCTGCGGACAACCGGATCGTGTACGCCGTTCCGCGCATGAAGAGAATCAAGAAAATCGTCATCGAGCGCGACGACATCTGGATCGCGTCGCCGAAGGGGGGCAAGAAGCAGATTGTCGAGGCCGACAAATTCATGCCCGTCCCGCCGCCCTCGAGCTATATGGTGGACTCGCTCGCGTGGTCGCCGGACGGCCAGCGGATCGCCGTGAATATGACCGTGCAGAAGCCGTCGTCCGAGGACGAGCCGGCCAGCAGCGTAAGGTCGGTGGCGCTCGTGGACGACAAAGGCGGAGAAATCAAGGTGCAAGGGTCGAACACGCGCTTCCTTGAAAATGCAGACTACGCCACGTGGCTCGCCGACGGCCAAACCGTGGTGTACTTGACGACCACACGGCCCTATCAAATCCTGCGCGTAAATCCCTGGCGCGGAGGCCCGAGGCCGCTCTTCGAAGGAGCCACATTCGTGGCCGTGGCCTGGGACGCCGGAAGAAACCAGGCTTTTGCCGTGTCTGAAAACTTGAGCATTCATGGGCGCGAGGCGCTCATGCAGTCGACTTGGTGCATGAAACGGTGCGGGAGATTGCGCGCGTGGATGGGTACCAGGGCGAATTGACCGTGTCACCTTCGGGAAAGAAGATCGCCTATTTTGCCGATGGCGACATTTTAGAAGTCCTCGACCTTGCCAATCCCGCCCGGCCGGTTCACTTGCCGGCGGGAGTGGGAGAAATCGTGTGGGGACCGGACGAGAGGCGCCTCCTGCTGAAACGCGGGCCGGACGACCGGTCGGGCGACCTGGTGTGGGTGGGAATCTATGACGGGAGCTTCGTGCCCGCGCTCTTCGGCCTTTCTTATCATGCGTTTGAAATCGCGCCGGATGGAGAGTCCGTGGCGGTGACCGAGCCGGGGAAAAATATTTTGAAAATGTATCCGTTGCGTTGAGCGGAGAAGAAAAGCGCCTGAGGGGACCCGGCTTTCCCCGGCCGCCGGAAGCGCCGCGCCAATCTTGCAAACCTGCCTGCCGCGGCGGTTTCTTACTGCAAGCGAAACCGCTTGATATGCTCCTTCAAGATGCAGGAGTCCATGATGACGAACAGCCCGACGCGGCGGGCGCGCTCGGCGGCTGCGTGATGGATGACGCGTTCCTGCATCCAAACGGCCCGCGCCCCGATGCGAATGGCGGATTCGACGATGTCCGGCACGAATTCGGACCGACGGAAAATGTTGACGATGTCAACGTGCTCGGGAATATCCTCCAAACGCGCGTAGCATTTCTCGCCCAGCACCTCGGTTTCGCCTGGATTGACGGGGATGATGCGATAGCCGGCGGATTGCATGTACTCAGCCACGCCATAGCTCGGGCGGTGGCGCCGGCTGGAAAGACCTACAACAGCGATGGTGCGGCTGTTCTTGAGAGTTTTTGTTACCGGATCCCCGGGGGAAGTTCGAGAGAAGGATTCGTGCCGGGACAGGGGATTTCGGCAGAGTTGTTCATTCTAGTGTGAGCGTTCCTTTCCTGTGCGTTGCGTTCGAGCGCGTCCCAACCAACGCGCCTGATTGCGTGACGAATCGGAAGGAATCGCCTTCGAGCGCACAGGCCGGCTGGTTGCGCCGGGCGTCCGCCAAATCATCTAGCGGACCAACGAAATAATGATCGTGCTGTTCAGGCCATGCCTTCCGTTGCCCAACATCATACCGGAAAGCCGGGCGCAAAACGGAAAGTAAAGAGCGATGCGGATGGAAGGTTACCCCCGGTACTATACGGTTTAGGACTTTGCCCGCCGGCCGCGGGATTTGCGCTGCTTTGCTCCGCTGGGCGCTCGCGACCGCGCGGCAGCCGGGCGCGATTCTTTATCGAGCGCGCGAGACAGCGCAAAAACTTCCGAAGGCGAAAGCGCGCGGTAGCGTCCTGGGGCGACGGATTCGAGCGTGAGGTTGCCGATCGCGATGCGCTTCAATTTTTCCACGCGATTTCCCGTCCGAAAGAGCCGGTGGCGCAAAGCATCGCGGCGGGCTTCGGAAAGCGTCGCTTCATACCAGGGAGAGTCCTTGCCGCGAAGGCGCGAGATGCGCGCGCCGGTGGAGCGCGATGAGTGATTCGATTTCGGCGAAGGTGAGGAGGGATTTGAGCTTCAGTTGATATGTCTGCGGCAGGGTGCGCGACCGCAGGATGCGGTTGGCAAGTTCACCGTCGTTCGTGAGCAAAACAAGGCCCGAGGCGTGGTATTCGAGCCGCCCCACAGGAAATACGCGCTCGGGGACGCCCCGCAGGAGATCGCTGAGCGAGATGCCGGCCTTCGGGATCGCTCATCGTCGAGACAACCGCCGGCGGTTTGTGCAGCAGGAGATAGACGCGCGGCCCTCCCTCGTGAAGCAGCTTGCCGGAAACTTTGATGTGGTCGCGCGAGTCGTCGGCCTTTGATCCCAGCTCGGTAACCACGCGGCCATTGACCGTGACATGGCCGGAGGCGATCATCTCCTCCGCGTGGCGGCGCGAGGCCAAGCCGGCGCGCGCTATGATTTTCTGCAGGCGTTCGAGCATGAATGTTTGCGATGCGTATGGATTCTACAACGATAGTGTAGCCGAAAAGGACTTATGAATCCGTGGAGGTACCGGCGCTAGCGGACTTCGACTGCTTAGGTGCGGAAGCGTCCGAGGATTCCGAAAGAGTTTCGGCCGAATTGACGAATGAAGCGCCGGATGATGCCGCGTTCTCCCGTTCCGCTGCCGCGGACTCGCCGCCGGATGGTTCGCCCGGCATTGCGTCACCGGGTTCCGTGGGGGCGATGCCGGCATCGGAGCCGAGCGCGGCCTGCGCGAGCTGCTCGAATTCCTTGAGGCTGGGAAGCTCGTCGAGATCGGAAAGGCCGAAGCGCATCAGGAACTGCTTCGAGGTGCGGTAGAGAATGGGCCGGCCGATCACTTCCTTGCGTCCGGCGGTGGTGATCAGGCGCTTTTCGAGAAGCGTCTTGATGACGCCGCCGACGTTCACGCCGCGAATTTCGTTGATTTCCGGCACGGTGGCGGGCTGCTTGTAGGCGATCACCGCGAGCGTCTCGAGCGCGGGCATGGTGAGGCGCAGCGGCGGCTGCAAGCTCTTGATGAATTTGCGGACCGCGTCGTGGTGCTGCGGCTTGGTGTAGAACTTCCAGCCGCCGGCGACTTTGCGGACTTCGATGCCGCGGTCGTCGGTCTGATAGGAGGCCACCAGCAGATCGAGCGCGGCGCGCGCCACCATTTTTTCGACGCCGAGGGCGTTGCGCGATCTGGTCGAGCGTGGCGGGCTCGTCCGCGGCGTAGATGATGGCTTCGAGCGCGGCCTGGATTTCCTGTGGGTCATGGTCATCAGAGGTATTGCTCCTCGATTTTGGACATGGCGTCGGGCCCGGCAAAAACCGCGTCGAACATCTTGTGCTTGCGCAGGCCGATATCCGCGAAAAGCTCGGGCTGCACCAGAATCACGGCCTGCATGCGCACCATTTCGAGCACGGCCAGCAGCGCGACGATCATGGCGTTGCGCGTCTCGCAGCTTCGAAAAATTCGATCGAGCGAGACGGGCTCGTCGGTGGCGATCAAGCGCTGGCGCAGGCGGTCCATCATCTGCGCGATGGTGACGGTTTCGTGGCGCAGCTCGAATTTCGTCACTTCCTTGCGGCGCTCGAGCATCTGCTGGAAGGTTTTCACCAGGTCCACGAGCCGACGACCAGCTCGCCTTCGACCGCATCGCCGGTGTAGAGCGCGCGGTCCGGGCTGCGACCAGACGTGGTCCTCGATCTGCTGCTTCTGGTAGAGCAGCTGCGCGGCGTTCTTGAATTTTTCGTGCTCGAGCAGGCGGTGGACCAGCTCGTCGCGCGGGTCGAGCTGCTCTTCCGGCCGGCGAGCGGGTCGGCCGGCAGCAGCATTTTCGACTTGATGTGGATCAGCGTGGCGGCCATGTAGATGAAGTCGGCGGAGACGTCGATGTCGAGCTTTTCGAGCTGTGGAGGTAATCGAGATACTGCTCGGTGACCTTGGCGATGGGAATGTTGTGGATGTCCATCTCCTGCTTGCGGATCAGATCGAGCAGGAGATCGAGCGGGCCTTCGTACACCGGCAGATTGATGCGATAGGGTGATGTGGACGCCAACTCAACTGCCTCCGGCGGGCTTGCGCGCGTCATCCCATTTGAAAATCGCGTTGCGGACGCGCTTCATGGTGCGGCGCGCGGCCTGGTGCGCCTTCTTCCCGCCGGCGTCGAGGATATCCCAAACCTTTTCCGGATGCGCCTCAAATTCTTTGCGGCGTGCCTGAACCGGCTCGATCCATTTGACGAGGTTATCCGCCATCGCGGCCTTGCACTCGATGCAGCCGATGCCAGCCGTGCGGCATCCGTGGTCGGACCACGCGATCACGTCGGGCGGTGAAAACAATTTGTGCCAGGCGAATACGGGACAGACTTCCGGCCGGCCGGGGTCAGTGCGGCGCTGGCGCTGCGGGTCCGTCATCATGTTGCGGACTTTGTTGCGGATTTCATCGGGCGGATCGGAGAGCCAGATGGCGTTGCCGTAGCTTTTTGCCATCCGCCGACCGTCCGTCCCCGGTAGCCGCGGCGTTTCAGTAAGTTGCGGTGCTGGCTCTGCCAGGACCGGCTTGAATTTGACCAGCCTCTTAAAACCCCTATTCGATTTCAGGACATTTTCAAAGCCAATTTCCTGAACAGTCTTAACGATGGCTCGACGGAGCCACTCTATCGTCGCTTCAGGGACAGGCCCCGAGCCCCAGGCCGGCGGTGAGACGCGATAATAATTTGTGCAAAAGCTAACCAGGGCTGCAACAAATTGTTCGTTCGCCGGCTCGCGCACGTTCTCCTCGTGTAGCCGCACACCCGTAAAATGGTTAAACCTTCGCACCACTTCTCGTGTCAGCTCCACGTGCGGGACTTGGTCTTCGCCAACGGGAACGAGATCGGCGTCGTAGATGACGATGTCCGCGGATTGCAGGAGCGGGTAGCCGAGGAAGCCGTAGGTGCCGAGGTCGTGGTCCTTGAGATTTTCGATCTGCTCTTTGTATGTGGGGACGCGCTCGAGCCATGAGAGCGGCGTGATCATCGAAAGCAAAAGATGCAGCTCGGCGTGTTCGAGAATATCCGATTGGATGAAGAGCGTGGCCTTGGCGGGATCGATGCCGACGGAGAGCCAGTCCATGGCCACTTGCAGCGTATTTTCGGCGACGGACGATGTGTCCTCGTAATGCGTCGTCAGCGCATGCCAGTCCGCCACGAAGAAAAAGCACTCATACTCTTCCTGGAGCTTGAGCCAATTTTGGAGGGCGCCAAAGTAATGGCCCAGGTGGAGACGCCCGGTGGGCCTCATGCCGCTGACGACTCGTTTTTCCTTTTTCGCCACTCTTGCGGAACTCTCCGAAATCGCGGATGGCCGCTCAAAAATCAGTTCCCGATGCTAGCACATTCCACCACGCGGGTCGCCTGAAACAGCCGTAAGGACATGACTTCAGGGGCTGAAGCCCTCCTATTTATGCGTTGATTGCGGCGGGGTTGAAACCCCGCCCTCCTAGAAGCAAATCGAGCCACCGCCTGACGCTGCCGGCGATGGCGCGGCGGGCAACTTCTTGAGGAATGGTAGAATCTATCCAGATATTCAATGCCCAGCGCGTACGCCGCACGCATGAAAAAGCGCCGAGACAAGCAAAGGCAGCGGTACGGCTGGCTGCTCCTAGCACTCCTAATCAGCTCGCTCCTAGTTGCTGACGGCGCCCTGAAGGCTCAGCAGGGGCCAAAAATAACAGTTCAATCGAAGATCGTCACCGTATACGCCACGGTGCGCGACAAGCATGGAAAAATCGTGTCCAATCTGAAGAAGGAAAATTTCGTACTGAACGAAGAAGGCCGCCCGCAAACCATTTCCTACTTCGCGCGGGAAAACGATCTGCCGCTGACGCTGGGGCTGCTCGTGGACACAAGCCGGAGCCAGCGAACCGTCCTGGACGACGAGCGCAAGGCGAGCTATTCGTTCCTCGACCAGATGCTGCGCGAGGAGAAAGACCGCGCATTCCTCATTCACTTCGACTACGAGGTGGAGCATCCTTCGCGACCTGACTTCCTCGCGCGAGAAGCTCCAGTCGGGGCTTGCGTTGCTCGAAACGCGCGACCAAGACCAAGATCAAACCGATGAGCAAGGTTCGCCCGAGGAACACCGCGGCCGGGGCACTCTGCTCTATGATGCAATCTATCTGGCCTCGAATGAACTGATGAGAAAACAGCAGGGCCGCAAAGCCATCGTGGTCCTCACGGATGGAGTGGACCACGGCAGCAAGGAATCGCTGGAGGATGCGATCGAGTCCGCACAGCGCGCCGATACGGTCGTTTACTCGATATTGTTCGCGGGTGAGGAAGGGCAGCAGCAAGGCGAGGAGCATCATAGGCACGGCGGGTGGAGTGCCGGGGGTGGGGGCATGGGGTGGCCGGGAGGCGGAGGAGGGGGCGGTGGTTGGCCGGGAGGCGGAGGTGGGGGCGGGACAGGAGGAAGAACGCGTCCATACCCGCAGGGGGAGAAGGCGGATGGCAAAAGAGTCCTCGAGCGCATCTCGACGGAAACGGGCGGGCAACTATTTCAGGTTTCCAAAAAACTTACGGTGGACCAGGTATATGCGCAGATTGAAGAGGAACTGAGGAGCCAGTATATCCTGGGATATGTGCCGGACAATCCCAACCTCGAAGCGGGCTATCACAAGATCGAACTCACGACGAATCAGAAAGACTCTACCGTGCAGGCGCGCGACGGCTACTATTCCGGGCCGTAGGGGGACGCAGGCGCGGCGGACTTACAGGCCGCCACGACAGCTTTATAACTTCAGCAATTCGCGCAGGCGCTTGGTCTGGCCGCGGGAAACGGGAATTTCGCTCGCCCTCTTGTCGTTCATCTTGAGCATGTAGCTGGATTTGAACCAGGGCACCACTTCCTTGATGTGATTGATGTTGACCAGGTAGGAGCGGTGCGGCCGCCAGAAAACGTCGGCTCGAGCGCCTCGGCCAGTTCATCCATGGTGCGATAGTTGGAAACGCCTTCGGTGTCGCGGGAGAAAATGGTGATGGAGCCATCCTCGATGGAGGCGTAGATCATGTCCTCGGCGTCGATCAGAATCATGCGCGACTGCGATTTGACGAGCAGCTTTAACGGCTGCGCCAGTTTCGCCTTGGGCGCGGCGGCGCCGGCGCCGAGCTGGCCGACGAGCGTTTCCAGGCGCTCGACGGGCGAGGCGCTGGCCTCGACCATTTTTTTCGCGCGCTGGATGGCTTTGGCGACGCGAGACTTGTCGAAAGGCTTCAGGACGTAGTCCACCGCGTTCACTTCGAACGCCTGGACGGCGTATTGATCATAGGCCGTGGCGAAAACGATTTGCGGGCAGCGGCAATTTGCGCTCGCGAGTTTGCGGATCACGCCGAAGCCGTCGAGGCCCGGCATCTGCACGTCGAGGAAAACGAGGTCGGGATTGTGCTCCTTGATCAGAGCGACGGCTTCGAGTCCGTTCTTGCCCTGCGCGATCACGTTGATTTCGGGAAAGGCTTTTAGGAGAAAGGCCAGCTCGTCGCGGGCGGGGCGTTCGTCGTCTACGATTACGGTATTGATGGGCATGAGGGCGCCTGCGTGAGTATAGCATGAGGCATAGTAAGCAAAGGAAGCATAGGAGGTAAAGGAGGGGGTAGAATCGCGAATGTTACTTGAGGAGGCTTGGTGAGAGAGGGAGCGCGAGAAAATCATGCGGCGAAGGCGCGGGTGCTGGAGCAGCAAGACGTCTCTTCAAGGGGCGCGTGTTCGCGCTGCGGCGCGACCGCGTGATCGAGCCGAGCGGCATCGAGGCCGTCGCGCGAGATTGTCGTCGCATCCCGGGATCGGTCGTGGTGCTGCCGGTTCTGCCGGACGGACGCATCGTGCTGATCCGGCAATACCGCCACGCCGCCGGGCAATATCTCTGGGAGCTGGTGGCCGGACACAAGGAACCGGACGAAAACTGTCGCGGAAGGAGCGCAGGCGCGAGTTGGAGGAGGAAACCGGCTATACGAGCGCGCGAATCCGAAAGCTGCTGACGATCTACCCTTCCCCGGGATGCTCGGCGAGCGGATGGTGATATTTTTGGCGGAGGGATTGACGAAGGGGACCGCGCGGCCCGAGGACGACGAAAAAATCTTCCAGCGAATCCTGACGCTGCGGGAGGCTGAAAGCTGGATTCGCGCGGGCAAGATTCGCGATGCGAAGTCGGTGGCAGGAATCCTGTATTACGCGAATTTGTCGCGCGCCACAGATAACGCCGCAATTCGAGTGCGACATTCGGAGAAGCGTCCATGGAAAATAGAGAAGTCGCGAAAATCCTGCGCGAGACGGCGCAACTGCTCGAAATTGACGGCGCGATCATCGGCCGCTATCGCAGCTATGAAAAAGTGGCGGAGCTGCTCGGATAGCATGCCCGAACGCATCGAGGATATCGCCAAGGACGAAAAAAAACTTAAGGAACTGCCCGGCAGTCGGCGAAGGCATGGCCGAGCACATCCGCGAAATCCTCAAGACCGGCGACTACAGCCTGCGCCAAAAGCTGCTGAAAAAATATCCCCCGCGATTCTGGATTTGCTCGAATTGCAATCGCTCGGGCCGAAGAAAGTGGCGCTGCTGTGGAAGAAATTCAAGGTTGCCACGGTCGAAGGCATGGAAAAGCTGGCGCGCGAGGGCAAGCTGCGTGATCTCCCCGGCTTCGGCGAAAAGAGCGAGCAAAATATCCTGAAGGCCACGGAGCAGTTCAAGTACCTCTCCGGCTCCGGCAGGTTCCTCATCAACGTGGCGGACGACGAAGCGCAGAAACTCGCGGCGTACATCGCGAAAGCGGGCGAGGCGGTCGAGTCGGTGACGCCCGCGGGATCGCTGCGGCGCGGAAAGGAAACCGTCGGCGATCTCGACCTGCTGGTGACCATGCGGCCGGGGCACGACAAGCAAAAGGACGTGGACGCCGTCGCTGAGCACATTTTGAAATATCCGGAAATTCAGCAGAAACTCGCGCACGGAGAAAATAAAGTCAGCATGCTGCTCGATAGCGGCATGCAGGTGGATGTGCGGCTGCTCGACAAGGAGAGCTTTGGCGCGGCGCTGCTCTATTTCACGGGGTCGAAGGAACACAACGTCGCGCTGCGCGGCCGCGCGAACGAAATGGGCTGGACGCTGAACGAGTACGCGCTCAAGTCTCTCAAGGGCGGCAAAATCATCGCCAGCAAAACCGAAGAGGAAATTTACTCGAAGCTGAAGCTCGAATACATCGAGCCGGAGCTGCGCGAAATGACCGGCGAAATCGAGGCGGCGGAAAACGGCACGCTGCCCAAGCTCGTGAAGCTCGCGGACATTCGCGGTGACTTGCAAATGCATACGACCGCATCGGACGGCAAAAATTCCATCGAGGAGATGGGCGAGGCCGCGCGGGCGCTGGGGTACGAATACATCGCGCTGACGGACCATTCGCAGGCCGTCACCGTGGCGCAACGGCATGGACGAGAAGCGCACGCTCGAACAGATCAAAAAGATCAAGTCGGCGCAGACGCGCGTGCCGGGCATTCGGCTGCTGGCGGGAATCGAAGTGGACATCAAGAAAGACGGCTCGCTCGACCTGGAGGATGATGTGCTGGCGCAGCTCGACGTGGTGGTCGCGTCGGTGCACTCCTACATGAACATGGAGCGCGCGGAGATGACCGAGCGGCTGCTCGCGGCCATCGAGAATCCGTACACGCAGATCATGGCGCATCCCACGGGAAGGCTGGTGCTGCGGCGCGATCCATTCGCTTACGACATGGAAAAGATTTTCGACGCGGCCGCGCGCCACGGCGTGGCCATGGAATGCAACGCCTATCCCGACCGGCTGGACTTGCGGGACGTCAACCTGCGAATGGCGAAGCAGCGGGGAGTGAAAATCGTGATTTCGACCGATTCGCACACGGCAAGCAATCTGACGTTCATGAAATACGGGGTGATTACGGCGCGGCGCGGCTGGATCGAGAAGAAAGACGTGATCAACACGCTGCCGCTGGACCAATTTCTCGCGGCGCTTCGTCCGAAGCCGCATGGGGCGAAGCCGGGCGCGCCGAGGCGCAAATCCGCCGCGAACTAAACCTTTTCTGATAACCTATGGCGCAAGGGACCGGCACCTTTGGCATGCCAGCACTATTCAGAGACGAGATACTCGAGGGGATCGAGCACTCAAGAGCTTATCGGATTGTGGACGTCATATTCGATAGAATTGGCGGGGTCGGAGAACTCGTACTTGTTGTGTACTTAATTCGGGTGACTTGGTGGCACCATCCGGTAGGCATTACTGGATTTTTCTGGCTCAAAATTTTTCTGTTAGCTGTAGGACTGCTCTTAATCAAGGAAGTAAAAAACACCGTGGCGGCATGGGCGGGGATTGCGCCGCCTCATTATGACAAACCATATGATTCCATTAGCCCCGGAATGCAAGTGATTCTTGATGCGCAGAGACGAGCTGAAAGAATACGGAAGCGCGGGATTCGTGTGGACGAGATGCTAGACGAAAACAAGCGGTTAGCCGAAAAAAAGTTGGGACAGCTATCCTAAGGGCAGAAACATCCAACCATATTTTACAGGGTACAAATAGATTCGGAGGTAAGTGGAGACTCTCAAAATGGTGCCTGACGGTGAAGACGAGAACGATCCATACGTCCGATGGCAAGGATTTCGCATCACCCAACTTGGATTCTGTATCGGTCTGTTTCTGACGTTTTCGGTCGCAACGCTAGGTTTCGCTGCCAATCTACTTGTTCAGCCATCTTATGAGATCACGGCGTGCTTTGCTAAAACGCTTTTCTTCCTCTCGGGCATTTCCGGGCTGTTCTCAATTATTTGCGGCTCCGTAGCTTGTCTGACCCGTCTTGCCGATTTTCGTACTACAGCACGTGTGGCACGGCATCGTGAGGATCCAACCAAAGTAGCGGATGTCAAATGCTGGAGAGAAACCTATAAGTGGTGGGGAAGATGCACTTGGGCTCTATTCAGGGGCCAGCTTGCGCTGTTTGGGCTGCAAGGAATCTCATTGATCCTTTCTCTCGTAACTGCCTACTGGCCCCGGCTAAAATAGCGAGGCTTAGATCTTGCTGAACAAAAAAACCTACGGGCAACTGCTGGGGCGGGCGCTCCCTCACGTGATCCACACGGAGGAAGAGTGCGAGCGTCTCACGAACGAGCTTCTGCGCTTAGACGAACGGGAAGACGTTTCGCCGGAAGAGAACGAGCTTGCCGAGCTGCTGACCGTGCTGATTGACGAATATGAGGGGCGGCGCTATCCGATCCGGAAGGCAAGCCCGCAACAGACGCTTCAGCATTTGATGGAGGCACGCAAGCTGACACAGAAGGACCTGTGGAAGGTTTTCGGGTCAAAAGGGATCGCCTCCGAGGTGTTTCACGGCAAGCGCGCCATCAGCAAGACACAGGCGAAGAAGCTGGCGGAGTTCTTTCACGTGAGCGTCGAGCTGTTCATTTAGATCAAAGGCAGGATGTCCGCCTCCAATGCGAGGCGGCCGCTACGAAGGCGAAGAGGGATTCTTCGACTGCGTCCCGCGCCCGCCAAAGAGGCGGCGGGAAAACCAAGAGCGCGGGACTCCGCTCAGAATGACGGCGCGGAGCAGAAGAAAGGCGCCCGCTACAAATTCAAAGGCAAAGGCGAGCGTCCCTGTGGGACGCGGGCACAGCGTGCTGTGCCCCTACGGGAGAAAACCGAAGCCCCCGAGCGCTACGCGGAGTGGAAGGCGGGGTCGATGTCGTCGACGGCGCCGGCTGGGGCGGGCTTGGCGGCGGGAAGCGAGTCGGATTTCGCACCGCGGCGCATGGCGACCACGCCTGTGCGGACGACTTCCATCAATCCATAGGGAGTCAATAATTCCAGCAGGCGGTCCACTTTTTCTTCGTTGCCCGTCATTTCCAGGGTGATGGATTCGGAAGCGATGTCGAGGACGCGCGCGCGGAACACGTTGGCGAGCTCCAGCACCTGCGAGCGTGCCTCCTGCGCCGCGCCGACTTTCACGAGCGTAAGGTCGCGCATGAGGGCGGGCTCGCTGGTGATGTCGTCCACGAGCAGGACGTTCACGAGCTTGTAGATATTGGCGACGATGCGACGCGCCTGGTCTTCGGTCGAGTCCACGACGATGGTCATGCGCGAAACGTCGGGCTTCTCCGTGCGGCCGACGGTGAGCGAGTCAATATTGAAGGCGCGGCGGCGCAGGAGCGACACGACGCGCGAGAGCACGCCCGGCTTGTTTTCGACGTAAACGACGAATGTGTGCATCATAGTTTTTTACTCGCGTCCTTACTCGTCTTCTTACTCATCAGAGGCGGTTTCGACGAGCGGCGTCGGGCGCCGGATCATGTCGCTCAGGGAAGCGCCGGCGGCCACCATCGGGTACACGGAATCTTCCTGCTCGACCTGGAAATCAATCAGCACGGGGCCGTCATGCGCCTTCGCGGCGCGCACGGTGGGGACCACGTCGGCGCGGTGCTTGACGGCGAAGCTGCGAATGCCGTAGGCCTCGCCCAGCTTCTTGAAGTTGGGGCTCAAGAGCGGCGTGGCTTCGTAATTCTTATCGTAGAAAAATTCCTGCCACTGGCGGACCATCCCCAAAAATCCGTTGTTGATGATGGCGATGTTGACCTTGAGATTTTCCTGCACGATGGTGGCGAGCTCGCGACATGGTCATCTGGAAGCCGCCGTCGCCGGGGACGACCCAAACGTCCGCATCGGGACGGCCGACTTTCGCGCCGATGCCCGCGGGCAGCGCGAATCCCATGGTCCCGAGGCCGCCGGAGGTGATGAGCGAGCGCGGACGCTCGTGCTTGTAATATTGCGCCTCCCACATCTGGTGCTGGCCGACGTCGGTGACGATGACGGTGTCGCCGTCGCGGGTTTCGTGCCAGAGGTCGTTGATGACGTGGGCGGCGTAGAGATGGCCGTTGTCGGCCAGATTCTGAATGTCGCGGACGGCGGTATCGCCCTTGAGGCGTTCAATGGAATCCAGCCATTCGCGGCCGTTGCGCGGCTCGACGCGCGGCAGCAGCTCCTGCAAAATCTTTTTCGAAGATCGCCGACGAGGGCCACGTCCACTTTGACGTTCTTATTGATTTCCGCCGGATCAATATCAATGTGGATTTTCTTCGCGTTGGGGGCGTAGGTCTTCAGGTTGCCGGTGACGCGGTCGTCGAAGCGCATGCCGAAGGCCAGAAGCAGGTCGGCTTCCTGAATCGTGCTGTTCACCCAGGCCTCGCCGTGCATGCCCATCATGCCGAGATTGAGGAAATGCGAGGCCGGAAGGGCGCCGAGGCCCAATAGCGTCATCGCCACGGGGATGGAGGTGCGCTCGGCGAACGCCTGGACTTCCTGCTCCGCGCCGGAGACGAGGATACCGTGTCCGCCCAGGATGAGCGGCCGCTTGGATTCCTGAATCAGCTGGAGGGCTTTGTCGTATTCGCTCTTGGCGGGCGAGAGATCGGGACGATAGCCGCGCATGACGCGGCGCCGCAGCCTCCCAATCGAATTCGCAGGTGCTCTGCTGCGCGTCCTTGGTGATGTCGATCAGGACGGGCCCTGGGCGTCCTGACTTCGCGATGTAGAAGGCCTCGCGGACGGCGGGAGCAACGTCTTCGGCGCGCGTGACGAGATAGTTGTGCTTGGTGATGGGAAGAGTGACGCCGGTGATGTCCGTCTCCTGAAAAGCGTCGGAACCGAGCAGCTTGCTGCCCACCTGGCCCGTGATGCAGACGATCGGGGACGAATCCATCATGGCCGTGGCGATGCCCGTGACCATGTTGGTCGCGCCCGGGCCCGAGGTGGCCACGGCCACGCCCACGCCGCCCGTGGCGCGCGCGATAGCCGTCCGCCATGTGCGTGGCGCCCTGCTCGTGGCGCACCAGAATGTGGCGAATGGAGCTGTGCTTCAGCGCGTCGTAGGCGGGAAGAATCGCCCCGCCCGGATATCCGAAGACGTGGCGTCACGCCTTCGCGCTCGAGGCACTCCCAAAGAATTCTCGACCCGGTCAAACTTCGCTTTTCACCGCCCATCGAAATCTCCTTTTGACCTTCATAATGCCGCCCTCAAAAAATTAAACCCACCTAGCCTGGCTTCCGGCCGGTGGGTTTCAGGAGCCTAAATCTTTCCTTGCTCAGCTCGCCCTCACCCTCCGGACCGGGATTGCGCACTCGTACTACTACACCTACGAGTCCGAAGCCTAGCCGGTTCGCGAACTGCCTTTCGTCCCCGCCATCATGTCCAAAGGGTTGAATCACGGCTATAAAATCCTTTGACCCGCAAAAGCAACTTGGGCCCTACGAAAATGTACCTTTCTATCCGCAGCGTGTCAAGGACGTTGTTCCTTCCGGGAACGGGAAGAGGAACCCATTCTTCGTGTAACGTAAATGCTTGCCAATACATCAAACTGGGCGAATGTTGGCTCCGGTACGCATAGCGGATGGGCAATTTGTGGTATTTCGGCAATCGTTATGGGGGATTGACCTGCCCGCACTCAAGGAAATGGAGTTGACAAGGACAGGCTAAGGAATATACCTTACATTTTCCAGCCATGCTTCCGTCGTAAGGGCGCGAGGAAGCAATAGTTTAAACCGCCTACAGCTACTCAGGAGAGAAGCAAATGCGAAGATTGGTATACCTCATGGCCATCGTTGCCGCGATCGCGCTGGGCGCGAATGCCGGCTTTGCACAAGATGGCAAGCTCAGGATCAAGGTGACTCCCAAACAAGCAGACGTTTTCGTGGATGGAAACGCGAATCCGCAAGGCCACAATACCATTTCGCTCAGTCCCGGCAAGCATACTATCTTGGTTGTGAATTATGGGTACAAAATGTCCAGCCAGGACGTTGACATTTCCGCCGGGAAGACGACCGAGCTCGATGTGAAGCTGGATGCTTACGGAGACAATGTAAGCGGACCCTTCGGCGATATCCAGTTCTCGGGCGAACCGCGCGCCGCGGTGCTTTCGAACGGTCAAACGCCCGGCTATTTTGTCGGGCACGTGGACGAGTTCGACTGGGATTGGATCTGGCATCAAAATCTGCTTCTGCCGGCCGGCAAGCAGCATATTGTGGTGACGCAGCAGGGGAAAACCATTTGGGAAGGCGACGTGACCGTCGTGGTGGGCAAGAAGGTGAAGATCCATCTCCCGGATGGCCATCAGGAAACCGTGAATTGGGATCGCGGAAACAAGCTGAAGCCCCAGCCACGGTTCAAGGCCGGGATCGCCAGCGCCACGGTGGCTGTGGCGCCTGTGAAGATCGGCAGCTTCGCAGTGGATAACGCGAACATTAATTGCGGCCAGACCGCGAATCTGAGCTGGAACACATCGGACGCGGTGGATACGAGCATTGACAACGGCGTAGGAACGGTGTCTTCCTCCGGCAGCGAGGGGGTCTCGCCGCATGCCACGACAACTTACACGATGACGGCGGCGGCCCCGGGCGGAACGGTAACCAGCCCCGCCACCGTAAACGTCAACACGGCGGTGACGGCGTCCCTGACGGCGAACCCCACCGAGGTTCACTATCTGAAGCTCGGAGACAAGGTAATCACGCAAGACTCGTCCACGCTGACATGGCAGACGTTCGAACGCGGATGCCGCTTCGATCGATCCGATCGGCAAAGTGGATCCGAACGGCACGCAGGCGGTGCAGGCGGCGCCGGCCGATACTTCCAACGTCCCGGATGGACAGCCGGCTCGGGCCATTGACGAGACGAAAACCTACACGCTGACCGCGACGAACGTCTGCGGCGGGTCCGCGACGGCAACCGCGGCACTGCACATTACCGGCTCGATCGGGCCGATCCCCGTGGTCACGTTGCAGAGCGTCTTCTATCCCACGGACTATCCCGATAGGCTGCACCCGCAGGTGGGGCTGGTGAAGAGCCAGCAACTGGCTCTGGCTACGCTGGCCGCCGGATTCAAGGATTATCTGGTGTACGATCCGGATGCCAAGCTTTCCATCGAGGCCCACGCGGACGAGCGCGGCTCCAAGCCCTTCAACCAGGACCTGAGCGAACGCCGCGTCGAGCGCATCAAGCAGTTCCTGGTGGATCAGGGCATCTCGGCGGACAAAGTCGAAACAGCAGCCTATGGCAAGGAACGCCCGCTCCCGGGGGCCACGGTCAAGACCCTCGAAGCGACCAACCCCAGCAAGCCGCCTAGGTCGCGCCTCAGGGCGGTGCACGTCGACTGGCTTGCCTATAACCGCCGCGTGGACGTTGTGCTTCTGCCCGCCGGCACGAACTCGGCTCAGTTCTTCCCGCACAGCGCGGACGACTCAGGGCTCATCTGGCAGTTGGCCAAGCCGCCGCTCAAGAGGGTGCAGGCCGACCAGTAGCCAAAACAGAGCGTGAAAAACGAGGCGTCCCGGTCGGTAAAAACCACCGGGACGCTTTTTTTTGGAAGTGAGCAATCCCAATGAGATTTTGAAACACTCACTCGAGCGAACTTCAGGCGCTGAAGCCCAGAGGCCTTGCAGACATTCCGTCGCGGCTGAAGCCGCGACCTACAAAACTTCCTCCATTTTACAAGCTGCAAGGCGGGCGAAGGCGGCGCCACACGCGGGCGTCAGGAAAAAAAGGGATTGTGAGCGCGCTCGAAGCCGATGGTAGTGTTTTCACCGTGGCCGGGATAGACGGCCGTCTCGCCAGGCAGGACCAGCAATTTTTCGCGGATGGAATTCAGAATTTGCGGATAGGAGCCGCCCCAAAGGTCGGTGCGGCCAATGCTGCCGCGAAAAAGAGTGTCGCCTACAATGAGCCGGGCGGGAGCGGGAGCGGCGCCGCTGGTCCCTTCTGGTGAGGGCGCGGGCGATTCCCTGCTCGCCTCCTCGACCACAAGACTGATGCTGCCGGGCGTATGCCCCGGCGTATGGAGAACATGCGCCGCGAAGCCGCCCCAGCGAATCGCGCCGCCTTCCTTCACAAAATCTTCGATGCGCGTGCTTTCCGGCGTGGGAACGCCGAGCCATTGCGCCTGGATATCGAGATGGCGGTAGAGCTCGAGATCGCCTTCGTGGATGAGCACGGGCGCGCCCGTCGCGCGGCGCAGGCCCGCGAGGCCGCCGACATGGTCAATGTGCGTGTGCGTGCTGACGATGGCGCGGACCTTGAGGTCGTGACGCGCGAGGATTTCGAGAATGCGCTCGACTTCGTCTCCGGGGTCCACCACGATGGCTTCGTGGCTCGCGGGATCGCCCAGGATCGAGCAATTGCACTGGAGCAAGCCGACGGGGATGACCTCGTGGATGAGATTTGGCGACGGCATTTGATTTGAGTATAGCCCATGGATGTGTTCACCTTTGCGAGTTTCGCAGTAGGCAGAATTCATCCCGATTACCTGCTATGTTTTGCCGGCTCCGCTACTGCCATGAAGCAGCTGATACTCGCGCCATGGCGTGCGGTCGCCCTGTTGCGCGAGAGGAAATGGCATGCCATAGCAGCACCCTCGCTGAGCTAGTCAGTTTGCGGGCATCTGATAAGATGAAGAAGTCCGGGCGCGGATGCGCGCAAGTTGCCATGGAAGAAAAAACCACAGCGATTCTGGAAACGCCGCTCGCGGGGGAACACCGCGCGGCCCAGGCGCGCCTGAAGGAATACTTGGGCTGCGTACTGCCCGCTGCCTTTTCGGATTTTGAGAGCGAGTATCGGGTGGCGCGGGAGGCTGTGGCGCTTTTCGATACGAGTTGGCACGCCGTTTTCTCGCTCACCGGGCGCGACCGCGCGAAGTATCTGCACGCGATTACGTCGAACAACATCCAGGCGCTCGAGAAGGGGCGCGGGACGCTCGCCCTGCTTCTGAATCCGCAGGGGCGCATTCTGGCGGAGCTCGAGGTGTACGCGCAGGCTGAAAAACTGCTGGTGCGGGCGCACGCGTCGGTGCGGGAGCGGACACTTGCGACGCTTAATAAGTACATCATCTCGTCGGACGTCAAGATCGAAGACCTCACGGAGAAGATGGGGAGCATGGCCATCGAGGGGCCGCGCGCGGCGGCATTCGTCGAGCAGGCTTGCGGCGTGGCGCTTGAGCATCTTCCCGAGATGGCCATCCGGAACGTCACGATTGGGCACATCTCGTGCCAGCTTCTGCGGCGGTCGCATTTTGGCGGGGCGGGAGCGGAGTTCATCGCGCCGCGCGATTGGCTGCCTTTGTTGTGGGAAAATCTGCTCGCGGCGTGCGCGCGCACGGCGGCGGACCCATCGGCATGAACGCGCTCAACGCGCTGCGTCTAGAAGCCGGCGTGCCGTGGTTCGCCGCCGATTTCAACGACGCCATGATTCCGCACGAAGCGGCGCTCGAAAATACGCACATCAGCTTCACGAAGGGATGCTACACGGGACAGGAAATCGTCGAGCGCGTGCGCTCGCGCGGGCACGTGAACCGCAAGCGAGTGGCCTCGAATTCTCGACCGCCGAGCCGCCCTTGCCCGGAACGAAACTGCGCGCCGGCGGCGCGGACGTGGGGCACGTGACCAGCGCGGCATTTTCTCCCGCGGCCGGCACGGCCATCGGCATGGGCTATCTGCGGCGCGAACATTTTGCGGCGGGCAGCGTTGTGGAATTCGATGGCGGCACGGCGAAGGTTCGATGAAGAAACGCGAGGGGCGCTAAATTTTCAGTTGCCGGTTTTTTCGAAATTGAACGAACGGCGGAAGCTGCCGCGGGTCGCGTCGATTTTCTTCTGCAGCTGCAAGATGGCGTAGAGCAGCGCCTCGGGGCGCGGCGGACAGCCGGGAACATACACGTCGATGGGAATCACCTGATTCACGCCCTGCACGATGGCGTAATTGTTGAAGACGCCGCCGGAAGTGGCGCAAGCGCCCATGGAAATGGCCCATTTGGGCTCGGGCATCTGCGCGTAAAGCTGCTTGATCACCGGCGCCATTTTCTGCGAAACGCGCCCGGCGATGATCATCAGGTCCGACTGGCGCGGAGAGCCGCGAAAGACCTCGGCGCCGAAGCGCGAAATGTCGTAGCGGGAAGCGGCCATGGACATCATCTCGATGGCGCAGCAGGCGAGGCCAAACGACATGGGCCAAATCGAGCTGCGGCGCGCCCAGTTCACGACTTTATCGAGCGAGGCGAACAGAATGCCTTCGTCCTTGAGGAAATTTTCGTCCTCGCCCGGCTTTTCGAGCGTGACGCCCTTCGCGAGTTCGACGGCCATATGTGCCAGTGATTCCTTTCAGTTCTATTCTGCCTTTTTGACCGCCCATTTGCAAAGCCAGCTTCTCATTTGATCCAGCCGCCGCCGAGGACGCGCTCGCCGGAATAAAACACGGCGGCTTGGCCGGGCGTGATGGCGCGCTGCGGCTCGCGGAATGCGATGCGGGCGGTCGTGGCGCCGAGCGGCGATGATTTGCGCCGCGGCAGGCTCGTGGCGATTGCGGACCCGCACGGCCGCCTCGACGGGATTTTCGGGAACGTCGAACGATATCCAATTCACGTCGCGGACTTCGCATACGGCGCTGCGCAGCTCGGCATCCTCGCCGACCACCAGGCGATTCGCCGCCCGGTCGAGCGCGACAACATACAGCGGACGCCCGGCGGAGAGTCCCAAGCCCGCGGCGCTGGCCGACGGTGTAGTGATGCAAGCCGGCGTGGCGCCCGATCACTTCGCCGGAGGTGGTGACGATCTCGCCGGCGCTCGCCGGGCGGCTCGCTTCCCTGCTCCTGCAAATAGCCTTCGATGAAGGGAACGTAGCTCGATGCCGGGACGAAGCAAATTTCCTGGCTTTCGGGCTTTTCCGCCACGGGAACAGCCAGACGCCGTGCGATTGCGCGCACCTCGGATTTCGTGAGTTCGCCGAGAGGAAACTCCGAGCGCGCCAGCTGCTCCTGCGTGAGGCCGAAAAGAAAATAGGATTGGTCCTTGGTCTCGTCCACGGCGCGCAGCAGTTCGTATCGGCCGGTTTCGGCGTTGTGGCGGACGCGCGCATAGTGGCCGGTGGCGATTCGCTCGGCGCCAATCTGCCGCGCGGTAGTCGAGAAGCTGACCGAACTTCACGTGATTGTTGCACTGCGTGCACGGAATGGGCGTGCGGCCGGCGAGATAATCCTCCACGAACGGGCGGATGACGGTGCGCTCGAATTCGCGCTCGAAATTGACGACGTAAAACGGAATGCCGAGATGCGCGGCCACGCGGCGCGCGTCGTAGACATCGTCGGACGAGCAGCAGCGGTGCTGCACGGGCCCATCGCCGCGAAGCTGCGGCAGGCGCCGCTGTTCCAGAGCTGCATGGTGAGGCCGACGATGGACTGGCCGCGGTCGCGGAGAAGCGCGGCGACGGTGGAGCTGTCCACGCCTCCGCTCATGGCCACGGCGACGTCGATGGCGGCATACGCGGCGCGTTCGCGGTCGCGCGATCGCAGCTCGTCCAGTTTGGATGTGCAGATGCCATCAGCGGTCATCGCGCGGCCGACTCGCGCCGCGAGCGGCGAAAGCGCGCGGAGGCGCTCGACGACGCCGGGAATCACTCGAGATCGCGCGGTCAATTTCTTCGGGAGTAGTGTGGCGGCCGAGGCTGAAGCGCAGGCTCGAGCGCGCGTCTTCGTCTGCGAAAGGCCCGCCATGGCAGCAGGACGTGCGAAGGCTCGATCGAGCCGGAGGAGCAAGCCGCGCCCGTGGAGCAGGCGATGCCCTCAAGTCGAGCGCGATCACGAGAGCCTCGCCGCCGGCGCCGGGAAAAGTCAGATTGGATGTGTTGGGCACGCGGCGGCGCGGTATCGCCATTCACGCGCGCGCCGGGAATGCGCGCAAGCAGCGCTTGCTCGAGGCGGTCGCGCAGCGCGCGCGATGCGCGCGGCGTCGTCGGCCAGGCGCTGGCGCGCGAGTTCGGCGGCCTTGCCCAGGCCCACGATGCCGGGAACATTTTCGGTGCCGGGGCGGCGGTCGCGCTCGTGATGTCCGCCGCGAAGAGCGGCTCGATGGGCACGCCCGTGCGAACGTAGAGCGCGCCCACGCCCTTGGGCCCGTAAATCTTGTGCGCGGAAATCGATAGCAGATCGACGCCCAGGCGCGTTCACATCCACGGGATCTTTGCCCGCGGACTGCACCGCGTCGCAATGGAAACAGAATTCCCGCCTCGGCGGCGATGCGCGCCGATTTCCTCGATGGGCTGGATGGCGCCGAGTTCGTTGTTGGCGTGCATCACGCTGATGAGAATCGTTCGGGGCGCAAGGCGCGGCGAATATCTTCGGGCGTCGACGATGCCCTGCCGCGTTCACGGGAACGAAGGTGACCTCGACGCCCTGCTTTTCGAGCGCCGCGGCAAGCTTCAGTACGGCGTGGTGCTCGATGGCAGTGGTGACGATGTGCTTGCGCGGGCTTCGGCGATGCCGCCACGGCGCCAAAGATGCGCGAGATTGTCGGCTTCCGTGCCGCCGCTGGTGAAAACGATTTCAGCGGGCTTCGCGCCGAGGAGCGCGGCGACCGATTCGCGCGCGGCGTCCACGGCCGCACGGGCGCGCTGCCCGGCCGAATGGATGGAGCCGGCGTTGCCGAAATTCTTCGCGAAATACGGCAGCATGGCTTCGAGGACGGCGGGGTCCACGGGCGTGGTGGCGTTGTAATCCAGGTAGACGTTCATTCAGGGCGATTCCCGCCGAGGAAACTTAGCATGTTCAGCAATTAGGCTAGCAGGATGCGGCGCAATTGGAAAGGGACTAGGACGGTGTAAAAGCCGACATGCCGCGGGTAAAGCGATGTACCCCCGCGGCATGCAGACTGTCAATTTTCGTCCGCCCAACTAACGGACGGCCAGGAGCGGGCGATTTAACCGGCTTTCCCTAGTGCTTTTCCCCGGTTATGTGGCCGCGTCCATCACGCACTTCGTTTCCCTTGAAGTGGGCAACCTTATCGAGATGCTTTGATGGCTCGGGTTTATCGCCACGGTTTGGCCTTGGGCCTTTATAGCCGTGTCAGGATGGAAACGGTTATTTACATGGCCTCGGAAGTCGTCAGGGCCATGAAACCACGGGCCGGCGCCAATGAAGACGCCGCCCGTAAACCATTCCGGGCCGTAGTAGCCGTAGGGGGCGCAGTCGTAAGGGGCATAGTCATAGTAACCGTAAGGACAAGCAGGTGCGGCTCCGATGTTCACGCCGACGCTGACCTGAGCCTGTGTTTTGGGAGCGGTTACCGCGAAGCAGATCACAGCAACGGCAGCTATTAGAAAGATATTTGAATCTGTTCATGCATTTTCCTCCTTATTCTAGGAGGCGCCGCTTACCGATTGCTACGGTGCTCACTCAAGGGAACACATTCTTCTCGAGTTCTTGCACCTTGACGCCTCGATTCCGATAACATGCGCCAGGTTAGCCGGCATAGGGCGTTGGGGCTATCGGACGCATCCTGTAACCTTGGCGAGGGTGTTCCTGCATTTTCGCATCCATGCTTCCCTGTATGTCGGGTCACGATATCGCACGGTACGCGGATGGGTTTTGTGCCGGCAGTGGAGTGTGTTACTGAAAAGCGCAGGCCGCCTTGACAGGGGCGGGAGCGTCCATTAGCGTCGAAGAGACGGCGCAGGAATCGTGCATCGCGCCGAGCGGGCAGGAGCGCCCTTGGCGCGCCCCATGATCACGCTGACAACCGATTACGGCACATCCGACGTCTTCGTCGCGGTGATGAAGGGTGTGATTCTTAGCATCAACCCGGAAGCCAACATAGTGGACATCACGCACGAAGTGCTGCCGCACGACATTCTGGATGGCGCGCTGGCCATCGGCAAGCCTACAAATATTTTCCCGCCGAAAACGGTCCACGTGGTCGTGGTCGATCCGGGTGTGGGCACCGAGCGGCGGCCGATCCTCGTTGCCGGCCGACCAGCACTATTTGATCGCTCCGGATAACGGCGTGCTCTCCTAGCGTCTATGACCAGTCCGAATCGCTGCACGTGTGGAATTTTATTTCCGAGCATTATTTCCGCCAGCCCTTGAGCAAGACGTTTCACGGGCGCGACATTTTCGCGCCGGTCGCGGCATGGCTCACGAAATCGTGGCAGACATCCAGCTTCGGCGAACCCATCACCGATTTTGTGCGCTTCACCATGCCCAAAGTGAAAGTAGCAGGAGACAGCGTCAAGGGAGTGGTGCTGCGCGCGGACCATTTCGGCAATCTGATCACGAACATCACCCCGGAGGATGTGCCCGCGTTGCTTCTCCGCGGACGGAAACCTCAGCGATCAGCGTGGGGCAACGCGCAAGATCACGAAAATGGTGCAGACCTTCGCGCAAGGCGTTGCGGGCGAGGCGGTGGGGCTGATCGGCTCGAGCGGCTATCTGGAAATTTCCGTGAATAAGGGCAATGCGGCGAAGACACTGGGCGCGGGCCGCGGCGCCGAAGTGACTGTGGAATTAGGGTAGAAACAAAACGGAGCACGAAATTCTCCGGACGGTTCCTACGAAAACCAGCGGATGGCTTGCAGGCTTTCGCGGGCGGCGGCGATGGTGCGGTCGATGTCGCTGTCGGTGTGCGCGGACGAAACGAAGAGCGCTTCGAACTGCGACGGCGGCAGAAAGAATACCGCGCTCCAGCATCTCGCGAAAGAATGCGGCGAAGCGGCGCGTGTCGGATTTCTTGGCCGCGGCGTAATCGCGCACCGGCTCGCCGGAGAAAAACAAGGTGAGCAGCGAACCGGCGACGTTTACTTCGCCGGGCACGCCGGATTCCTTCAGCGCGCGCGCGCAAGCCTTCGGCGAGGCGCTTGGCCTTTGCGTTCAAGCGCGTCGTAAAAGCCGGGCGCCTGAAGCTTGGGCAGCGTCGCGATGCCCGCGCGCATCGCCAGCGGATTGCCCGAAAGCGTTCCCGCCTGATAGACCGGCCCGAGCGGCGCGATCATGTTCCATCATGTCGCGGCGCCCGCCGTAGGCCGCCACCGGCAATCCCCCGCCGATAATTTTGCCGAGCGTGGTCAGGTCCGGCTGAATGCCGAAGAGCATTTTGCGCGCCGCCGTAGCCCATGCGGAAGCCGGTGATCACTTCGTCGAAAATCAGCAGCGCGCCGTCGCGCTCGCGTGATACTCGCGCAGGCCGCGAAGAAAATCCGGCTCGGGCGGCACCACGCCCATGTTCGCGGCCACCGGTTCGACGATCACCGCGGCGATTTTCCCGGCGTGCGCTTGAAGATGCGCTCGACGGCGGCGAGATCGTTGTAGGGCGCGTTCGAGTGTGAGCGCGGCGAGCGCCTGCGGCACGCCCGGGCTGGCCGAAATGCCGAGCGTGGCCAAGCCCGAGCCAGCCTCGGAGAGAAAGCTGTCCGCGTGGCCGTGGTAGCCGCCCTCGAATTTCAGGATCAGGTCGCGCCTGGTGGAGGCGCGCGCGACGCGCACGGCGCTCATGGTCGCCTCGGTGCCGGAGCTGACGAAGCGCATGCGCTCGATGCGAAGGCACCGCGCGGGCGATGCGTTCGCCCAGTTCGACTTCGAGCGGCGAGTCATGCCGTAGCTCGTGCCGCGGCGCGCCTGCTCGGCGATCGCGGCGACAACTTCCGGGATGCGCGTGGCCAAGAATCAGCGCGCCCCAGGAGCAGACGTAATCGATGTATTCGCTTCCGTCGGCGTCCCAGAGGCGCGAGCCTGCCGCGCGATCGACGACGAGCGGCGTGCCGCCCACGGCGCGAAACGCGCGCACGGGGCTGTTCACGCCGCCCACAAGAACTTTTTGGCGCGCGTGCGAAAAGCTCGCTCGCGCGTGATTGAGACGTCTGGGAGTTCCGCTCGACATGTAGGAGTTGGGCCGTCCTTGCGCACGCTAGCAGGCTTTCAGCCAGCGGGCCAGCGTCCTTGGCATGATACGTGAGAATGATCGCCGCGCCGGCGCGCTGAATGCCGGTGAGTATTTCCAGCACGACGCGCTTTTCGTCGATCCAGCCGTTGCGCGCCGCGGCTTTCACCATGGCGTATTCGCCGCTCACGTTGTACGCGCCGACCGGCACGTCGAAGCGCTCGCGCACGCGCCGGATGATGTCGAGGTAGGCAGCGCCGGCTTGACCATGACCATGTCCGCGCCCTCTTCGAGGTCGAGCGCCACTTCGCGCAGCGCCTCGCGCGCGTTGGCCGGGTCCATCTGGTAGCTGCGGCGGTCGCCAAATTGCGGCGCGGACTCCGCCGCCTCGCGGAACGGCCCGTAAAATGCGGAACAGTATTTCGCGGCGTAGGCCAGGATCGGCACATCCTGAAAACTGTGCTCGTCGAGCTTGCCGGCGAATCGCGGCCACGCGGCCGTCCATCATGTCCGACGGCGCGACGATGTCGGCGCCGGCGCGCGCGTGCGAAAGCGCCGCTTCGGCCAGCAGACTCGAGCGTGGGATCGTTGACCACTTCGCCGTCCTTCGATCACGCCGCAATGGCCGTGGCTGGTGTATTCGCAGAGGCACACGTCGGTGATCACGACGCAGATTCGAGCTTGGCCTTGCGGATCGGCTTCGATGGCGCGCTGCACCGCGCCGTCGGCGGCGGCCGCTTCGGAGCCGGTCGCGTCCTTGTGCTCGGGGAGGCCGAACAGAATCACGGCCGGGAATGCCGAGATCGGCGACTTCGCGGCACTCCTCCACGATTTGGTCCGGCGACTGCTGGTACACGCCCGGCATCGAGCTGACTTCGGTGCGCACCTTCGTTGCCCGGGCACGCGAACATCGGATAGACGAAGCCGCTGGTGGTCAGCCGCGTCTCGCGCACCATGCTCGCGCATCGCTTCGGTGCGGCGCAGGCGCCGCGGACGCTGGACGGGAAACGTCACGCGCGCCTCGCTGCGATGCGATGCTGCGCCGCGCTGATAATAGTTCGCGATGGCGATCGGCGAGCGCCGCCGGCGACGCTTCGGTCGGCTTCGATTTCGACGCGCACGCCTGCGCTCGCGCATCGCGCGCGCGGTCGTCGGACCGATCGCTGCGAACTGCACTCGCTCAGAAAGCGCTGCCAGTTCGGCCGCGCCGAGAAGCCATCGCGAAATTGTGAAACGCGGACGGACTGGCGAAAACAATCGCGTCCACTTCGGCGTCGCGAATGCGCTCCAGCATATGCGGATCGAGCGCATTCGGGGCGACCGTGCGATAGGCCACCACTTCGGTGACCTTCGCGCCGGCTTCGCGCAGCGCGCGGGCAGGCGGTCGTCGGCGCGGTCGCTGCGCGGCAGCAGCACTCTGCTTCCCGCGAGCGCTCCGCGCAATTCGCGCGCGAGCGCCTCGCCGGTGTGATTTTTCGCCACGTAGTCCACGCGAAATCCTTCCGCTTCGCCGCTTCAGCGTCGCCGGGCCGACGGCCGCAATTTGCGGCGCCGCAGCGGCTGAATTGCGATGCCGCGCCTGATTCGATGGCAGCGCAGCCAGCAAAGAATCGTACCGCATTCTGGCTGGTGAACAGAATCCAGTCGAATTGCGGACGATGCGCCAATGCGCGGCATCGAGCGGCGTTCCAGTCGTCCGGCGGCGCAAACTCACCGTCGGCAGCAGCAGCACTTCCGCGCCCATGCCGCTCAAGCGTGCCGCGACCAACTCGCGCGCCTGCTCCGGCGCGCGCGTAACCACGATGCGCTTCCCCGCCAGCGGCTTGTCAGTGGCGTCATCATTTTGCCCACCGACCTTCCCGCGAGGCGCAGAATCTGTCCGCGCCCGCCTCGATCAACGCTTGCCCGAGCTGCTCGCCGATGCGCTTCGGCGTCGGCCGGCTGCCCCGCTGCTCGTCGCGCAGACGAATCGCTGCCCGTCCGCCGAAAGCACGCAAGCTTCGAGCCGCAGCTCGCCGTCTTTCAGGCGCGCCCACGCGCCCAGCGGCACCTGGCAGCCGCCTTCGAGCTCGTGCAGCAGCGCGCGCTCGGCCGTCGACGCAAGCGCGCGTTTCCGCGTCGTCGAGCGCGGCGACGATCGTCGACGTCTCGCGATCGTCCGCGCGCGTTTCGATTCCGAGCGCGCCCTGCCCCACCGCGGGCAGCATCAGCTCCGG
Organism: Terriglobia bacterium; assembly: GCA_963823205.1. GTDB lineage: Bacteria > Acidobacteriota > Terriglobia > Acidiferrales > UBA7541 > Palsa-295. The sequence goes on along the minus strand of CAWGKL010000004.1, from coordinate 427,101 downwards.
CGGACAGAATTTCGGTGATGCGATCGCGCGCGCCCAGGCGGTTCACGCCCGCGACCGCCAGCACGATCGCGTCGAATTCGCCCGCGGCCACTTTCTTGCAACCGCGTGTCCACGTTCCCGCGCATGTCGAGCACTTCAAGATCGGGGCGATGGTGGCGCAGCTGCGCCTGCCGGCGCAGGCTGCTGGTGCCGACGCGCGCGCCCTGCGGCAAGTCCTTCAGCGTGCGGCCGTCGCGCGAAATCAGGCAATCGCGCGGATCCTCGCGCTTGGTGATCGCCGGGAAAGCGAGCCCGCGCGGAGTTTCGGTGGGAACATCCTTCATGCTGTGCACCGCGAGATCGACCGCGCCGGCCAGCAGCGCGTCCTCGAGTTCCTTGATGAAGACGCCCTTGTCCGCCATTCCGCGCCGATCTGCGCGACGCGACGAGCGGTCTGAAAATGGTCGCCGGAGGTGCGGATGCGGACCAGTTCCGCTTCGACGCCGTGAAGTTCCGCGAGCCTGTCCTCGATGTGATTCGCCTGCCAGAGCGCCAGCGCGCTGCCGCGCGTGCCGATGCGCAGCGGCTTCACTCTTGTCCTCGCCGCTTTCGGGCTCTTCGTCCAGGCCGAAAAGATGGCGCAGCGCTTCCATGGCGCCGAGCCGGCCGCGCATTCCGCGCCCGCTGCGCAGCCGCTCGGCCGGCTGTCGAGAACGCGCTCGATCAATTCTTCGGTGATGCGCGCGATGCGCTGCGCGCTCCTCGGGCGAGACTATCCGGCATCTCGGCGAGCGTCTCGCGCGAGAAGCGCTTCGCGCTGCTTGTGGAAGCGGCCGCGAAGTCGTCCACGATCGAGCCCGCTTCGAGCGCCGCGCGCCACGCTTCGAATTTCGCGATGTGCTCGGCGATGATCGCTTCGGCGCGCGGAATTTCCGCCTCGCGCGCCTTCTTGTTCTGCTCGACGATCTCGCCCAGATCGTCGATGTTGTAGAGATACAGTTGTAGAGTCCCGCGGATTCGGCGTGCGACGTTGCGCGGCACGCCCAGATCCACCACGAACACCGGGCGGCCGCCGCGCGCGGCGATGGCGCGTTCGAGCATTTCGCGCGTGAGCACCGGCTCCGCGCCGCCCACCGACGTGACGATAATGTCCGGCTCGGCCAGCACCGTTTCGAGCGATTCCCAGGCGACCGCTTGCCGCCCACGCGCGCGGCCAGTTCCGCGGCGCGATCGTAGGAACGGTTCACGACTGCGCAGCCTGCCGATGCCGCGATTGCGCAGATGCTCGACCACCTGCTCCGCCACTGCGCCCGCGCCGACGATCAGCGCCGCGTGCCCTTTCAAATTTCCGAAAACGCGCTCGGCCAGCTTCACGCCCGCGAGCGCCACGGACATCGGCCGCGCGCCCACTTCCGTTTCCGCGCGCACGCGCTTGCCCACTTCCAGCGCGCCCTGAAACACGCGATTCAGCACCGGCCCGGTCGCCCGTGTTCGAGCGCCTGACTGTAAGCCGTGCGAAGCTGGCCCAGAATTTCCGCTTCGCCCAGCATCATCGAATCGAGGCCCGCCGCCACGCGATAGAGATGCCGCACCGCATCGGTGTCCGGTCCAGCGATAAAATTTGCCGTCCAGTTCGAGCGCGATGATGCGGTGAAACGAGGTGAGAAATTCCTCCATCGCTTCGGTCAGCGCGGCGCCGCGCTCTCGCCGGGCACGCCATACAGCTCGCTGCGATTGCACGTGGAAAGCACCACCGCCTCTTCGAGAATTCCCTGGCGGCGCAGTTCGTCGGCCGCGTCGAGCGCCTGCTGCTGAGTAAACGAAATGCGCTCGCGCAGTTCGACCGGCGCGGTGCGGTGGTTGCAGCCGATCAGCGCCACCTGAATGCGCCGGCTGCGTCGCAGTCGTTCGGGTTGGAAGGTCGTGGCCATCAGAAGAAGCGGTGAAACCTCGTGAGATATAAATTCACGAACGTGTAGCTGAACAGCACCACCACGAAATTCAAGGCGCAGAGCAGCGCCGCGCGCGCCCCGCGCCATTGGGCGCTCCGCGAAAGCCACAGATACGCCACGTACACGACGAAGATTGCGAGCGTCACCAGCCACCTTGGGATCGCCCCACGATCGTAGCCGCCCTCAGCCGGTGCGCCCAGATCAGGCCCATCGCGACACCCGACGGCGAGCGCCGCAAGCCCACATAAACGCTGCTGCGCGCCATGCGGTCCAGCACGTCCAGCGCCGGAAACCGCCAGAACGCCGCGCCGGGCGCCGCGAACGCAGATGCGGTCCTGCACCGAGATAAACCAGGCTCAGAACGAACGAGAGCGCGAACGCCGCGTAGGCCCAGGTATTTAGCGTCACGTGCAAGGCAAAAAGCGCGCCGCGCGCCGGGGCGGCGACGCGGCGCTCGAGCGGCGCGAACCATTCGAGCAATGCCATCCAGACGACCAGCAGGAGCGTCACAAACGCGCCCACGGTTCGCTGCCGGTGAAAAATTTCGAGCCCCAGATAGGTGATCGCCGAGCAGCCACGCGAAAAGCGACATCGAGCCGTAGAGATCGTCGTACGGAACCGTATGCATCAAGCGCGAGCGCTCGAGCAGAGCGTAATATTGAAGCAGGATGCCCGCCGGCAAGCAGCAGCGTCGCCAGGCGCCCCAGCCACGTGTGCGGCAGCATAGAGAATTCGCGCGTAGCAGCAAAAGCTCGCGGCGTAGAGCGCCAGGCTCAGATAGCCCAGGTGATGTGTCATCAGCTGAAGGCTCGTCCCCGTCAGAGGATTATACCGCCGAAAGAGCCGGGCGGCGCGAACGTGGTGCGGCCGCGCGGCGGATTGCAGGCCGGCATCGCGAGCGGCCGCGCGAGCGGGCTTCTGCTATGATGTACACTGAATTTCCCGGACAAATGATGACAGACAGCGCGAAAAGAAGAAGCAGCTTTTCCTCGATGCCTGCCGCTTCGAGCCGGTCGAGCGCGTGCCCGTGTGGATCATGCGCCAGGCCGGGCGCTATCTGCCGGAATATCAGGCCGTTCGCGCCAACCACTCGTTCCTTGAAATTTGCAAAACGCCGGAACTGGCCGCGGAAGTTTCGCTCCAGCCGTTTCGCGTCGCTCGGCGTGGACGCCATCATCGTTTTCTCCGATATTTTGATCGTCGCCGAAGCCATGGGCCTGCCGCTCGACGTGCCCGATTCCGGCCCGGTGCTCTCGAATCCCGTGCGCGACGCGGCGGCCGTCCGCCGCCTGCGCGATTTCGATCCCGAGCGCGAGACGAAATTTGTGGGCGACGCCATCCGCGCATCTGCAAGGAGGCCGGGCCCGGACGTTCCGGTGATCGGGTTTCGCCGCCGCTCCGTGGACGCTCGCCTGCTACATGATCGAGGGCCGCACGCGCGGAGATATTTCCCACGCGAAGCAGATGCTGCGCGAGCAGCCGGAGGTCGTGCGCGAATTGCTCGAACGGATCGCGCGCGCGACGGCCGCATACCTGAAATCGCAGATCGCCGCAGGAGCCTCCGTCGTTCAGCTCTTCGACACCTGGGCGGGCGAACTTAACCGCGGAGGAATACGACGCGTTCGAGCTGCCCGCCACGCAGATGATTTTCGAGGCGCTCGGCGACATGAGGCCGTGCCGAAAATTCTCTTCGCCAAAGGCTCGGCGCGGCATCTCGCGAGCCTGGCGAAATCGGGCGCGGACGTTCTGAGCGTGGACTGGAAAACCGATCTGGCGGAAGCTCGCCGAGCGCTGGGACGCCGCGTCGCGCTGCAAGGAAACGTCGATCCAGCGATCCTGCTGGGCGATGAAGAAGGCATTCGACGCGCGGCGCGCGAAGCGGTCGAGAAAACCGGCGGCGTAGGCCACATCCTGAATCTCGGCCACGGCATTTTGCCGGCGACGCCGGTTGAGAACGCCAGAGCATTCGTGGAAGACGGGCCAGAAGGCTTTGCAGCCCGCGCGAGCACAAGCAGGCAAGACAGATTAAGAAACAATGCGGGACGCGAAGACAAATCCGGCGGCGGAATTCGAGATCGGGCAGATTTCCGACGAATTTCTCGAAAAATACAACCGGCCCGGGCCGCGCTACACAAGCTATCCCACGGCGCCGGTCTGGAAGGACGATTTCGGCCCCGACGACCTGGAAGAATATTACGCGCGCGCCGATGCGCTGGCCACTCCGCTTTCGCTCTACATGCACCTTCCCTTCTGCGAGAGCCTCTGCCTCTTCTGCGCGTGCAACTGTTTCCATCCAGAAGGACAAGGGCGTCGCCGTTCCCTACCTCGCCGCGCTGAAACGCGAAATCGAGCACGTCGCGCGAATGGTTTCGAAAAAGCGCCCCGTGATCCAATTTCACTGGGGCGGCGGCACGCCGACCTATCTTTCTCCCGCGCAGATGGAAGATCTTTTCGGCACGCGCGCGAGCGCTTTTCGTTCGCGCCGGACGCCGAAATCGGCATCGAAGTCGACCCGCGCGTCACCAGCCGCGCGCACCTCGAAACGCTGCGACGGCTGGGATTCAACCGGCTCAGCATGGGCATTCAGGATTTCGAGCCGAAGGTGCAGGAGACGATCCATCGCGTGCAGCCCTATGAAATGACGCGCGACCTGATTCTGGCGGCGCGCGAGCTGGGATTTGAGAGCCTCAACGTGGACCTGATTTACGGCTTGCCGTATCAAACGGCCGAAAGCTTTGAGGAGACGATCGATCAAGTGCTCACGCTCGCGCCCGATCGCGTGGCCATGTTCAGCTATGCGCACGTGCCCTGGCTGAAGAAAGCAGCAAGGATCGTTTGCGGCGCATCTGCCGGAGGGCCGCGAGAAATTCAGAATCTTCCGCGCCGGGCTGGCAAAATTTCTCGGCGCGGGCTATCTCTACATCGGCATGGACCACTTTGCGCGGGCCGGGGACGAGCTGGCGATCGCGCAGCCAACCGCACGCTGCACCGCAATTTTCAGGGCTATACGACCAAGGCGGGCGCGGACCTCTACGGCATGGGCGTGAGCGCCATCAGCTCCATTGGCGGCGCCTACGCGCAGAACCGGCGCGAAGTTCCGGCGTACCAAGCCGCGGTCGCCGAACGGGGAATCGCCACGATGCGCGGCTATCGCCTCTCGCCCGACGACCAGATCCGGCGCGCCGTGATCGGGCGGCTGCTCTGCCACACGGTCATTCCCAAGCACGAAGTCGAGCGCGAATTCGCGATTTCCTTCGACGAATATTTCGCGCCGGAGCTCGAGCAGCTCGAGGAACCGCGCGCCGAAGGCCTTGTCGCGCTCGAGGGCGACGAAATTCGCGTCACGCCGCTCGGGCGCATTTTCATCCGCAACGTGGCCATGATTTTCGACCGCTACCTCCGCGAGCAGCAAATGGACAAGCGGCCGCTGTTCTCGAAGACGCTGTAGGCGCGCGCCTTCCCTACTCCCATATGGCCGATTCCGCAAAAGCGGCAGCCGTCGTAATCGGCGGGGGAATTTCCGGCCTGGCCTGCGCCTACCGGCTGCACCGGCTCGGAGTGGAGACCACGCTGCTCGAAGAGGCTCAGCGCGCGGGCGGGCTCATCGGCACGGCTGAGCGCGATGGATTCCTCTTCGAGTCCGGGCCGCAGAGTTTTCAGGGCACGCCGCGCTGCTCGGTCTGATTCGGGAGCTCGGGATCGAAGGCGAGCTTTGCAAAGCCGACCCGCGCGCGCCGCGATATGTTCTGCGGCACGGCCGGCTGCACAAAGTTCCCATGTCGCCCCAGGCCATGCTCACCACTTCCCTGCTCGGCGCAGGCTCGCGCTGGAAAATTGTTTCGGAGCCCCTGAGGAAGACCCGGCCGCCCGGCGAGGAAGAATCCATCGCCAATTTCGTGCGGCGCAAATTCGGGCACGAGATTTTGGAATATCTTGTGGCGCCGTTCGTTTCCGGTGTGTATGCGGGCGATCCTGAAAAGCTGAGCCTGCGCGCGGCGTTCCCGACGCTCGAAGAATGGGAGCGCGAATACGGCAGCGTCCTTCGCGGGGCGATGAAGTCCCGCGCCACGCAGAACCCAGCGCCCGGCATAGCGAAGGAAAAGGGGCCACCGCCGCTCTGCTCGTTCCGCAAGGGCCTCGGGTCGCTCGCGCAGGCGCTGGCCGAACACTTGGGCGGCAGCGCGCGAACAGGCGTGCACGCCGAGGAATTGCGCCGCGCCGATTCCGCGGGCGGCAGCGGCTATGAGATTCGCGCCGTCGAGAGCAGGCGAAGCGAAACAATTGCGGCGCGGGCCGTGGTGCTGGCCACGCCGGCGTACATCGCCTCGCATCTTGCCGGAACTCTTTCGCCGCCGCTGGCCCAGACGCTTTCCGGAATCGCCTACGCGCCCGCCGCCGTAGTCGCCACGGGCTATTACGCGCGCCAATTCACGCAAACGCCCGAGGGATTCGGCTTCCTCGTCCCGCGGAGCGAGAAATATCGCATCCTGGGAACCGTGTGGAATTCATCGCTATTTCCCGGACGCGCCCCCGATGGCAAGGTTGCGATCACGAGCTTCGTCGGCGGCGCCACCGACCCGGAAATCCTCGATAAACCGGAAGAAGAAATCGCGGCCATGGTCGCGGCGGAAAACGCGCGCATTTTGGGAATCACCGGACCGCCCCTGGCCACGGCCGTATGGAAACATCCCAAGGCCCTGCCGCAGTACAACCTGGGGCACGCGCACATCGTCCAGGACATACGCGAGGCCGAGCGCGGGATTCCCGGCCTATTTTTTGCTGGAAATTATCTCGAGGGGCCATCGCTCGGGAAATGCGTCGAGCAGGGATTCCAGACGGCCGAAGCCGCGCGCGCTTATTTGCTGGCTGGAAAGTGACGGAATGGGTGCTCCGCTAGGATTGCGGAAGGGCGCGCTTGTGGCGCGTGGCAAGGCGCAAGCGCCGGCGCTCGCCTGCTTCGATGTATCGCCGGCGGTCGTCGTCCGTTTCGAGAATCAGCGGCGGCGCGGGATGCGGCCGGCGATTCATGTCCAGCGCCACATAAGTGATATACGCGCTGCTCGCATGTTTCCTCTCTCCGGCCAGAATATCCTCCGCGAACACCTTTACACCCACTTCCATCGAGGTGCGAAACACGCGGTTGACGCTTGCCTTCAGGACGAGGAATTCACCCACGCGAACGGGAACGCGGAAATCGAGGTAGTCCACAGACGCCGTAACGACGTAGCTGTTCGAATGCCGGCCCGCCGTAAGCGCGCCTGCGATATCGATAAAATGCATCACACGGCCGCCCAGCATGTTGCCCAGCGGATTAGCGTCGTTGGGGAGAACAATTTCGACCAGTTCGGAGCGGGAAGCGCTCACAGGCTTGCCCTGGCCCTTCGAAACGGGCGCGTGCCCGGATTTCTCCGGCCCGGCAGCGTGTTTTTTTCCGTTCTTGGGCATTTGCCTTTTGCGATTTCCCCGTTCAGCCCGCTATAATACGCGCTTTCACGCCATGGCCCAAGCACAGAAGTCGCGCCGCGAAGTTCTCGAGCAATTCGTTGCGCAAAGGCCCACGGACGCGTTTGCGCGCTACGGGCTGGCGCTCGAATGCGTGAAGCTCGGGGACGACGAGACCGCCATCGGCCACTTCGAAAAGCTGCGCGAAACGCATCCCGAATACGTGGCCGGCTACTATCAGTTCGGGCAGCTCCTGGCGCGTCTGGGGCGCGTGGAGGAGGCCTGCAAACTCCTATCGGACGGCATCGTCGCCGCGGCGAAGGCGGGCGACGTCCACGCGCGGGACGAGATGCAGGCCGCGCTCGAAGCCCTTCGCTGAATTCGCCCTCCGCCTCGCGGGCAACGCTCCTCTGCTGAGAACCAATCCAACTATCCGTGTGCGTGCCTCTGCACTATAATGGAGGAGGCGTGGCATTCATCGCACGCTGCGTCTTCAAGGGAACGAGTGATCGCATGAGCCGCCAGCCGGAAAATCTCGGAGACCTCCGCCGCAGCCCATGGTCGGAAGAGCGCGCGGGGCTGCGCAGCGTCCGCCAGGAACTGCGCGAAAATCTCTTGTGCAAAATGGAGAAGGGCGAAGCGCTTTTTGCCGGCCTGCACGGTTACGACGATACGGTGATCCCGCAAATCGTGAATGCGCTCCTTTCGCGCCACCACTTCATTCTGCTAGGGCTGCGCGGGCAGGCCAAGTCGCGGATCCTTCGCGCCCTGGCCCAATTTCTCGATCCGGAAATCCCCGTGGTGGCCGGCTGCGAAATACACGACAACCCCTATCGGCCGCTTTGCCGCGCTTGCCGCGAGAGAATCTCCGCCGAAGGGGATGCTACGCCCATCGAATGGCTGGCGCGCGACGCGCGCTACGTGGAAAAGCTGGCCACGCCCGACGTGACCATCGCGGATATGATCGGCGACGTAGACCCCATCAAGGCCGCGCGCGGTGGGAAAAATCTCTCCGATGAGCTGACGATCCACTTCGGCCTGCTGCCCCGGGCCAATCGCGGCATTTTCGCCATCAACGAATTGCCGGACCTCGCGGGAAAAATCCAGGTAGGCCTTTTCAACATCATGCAAGAGGGCGACGTGCAGATCAAAGGCTATCCGGTGCGCATGGCGCTGGATGTTCTGCTGGTCTTCACGGCCAACCCGGAGGACTACACCGCGCGCGGCAAAATCATCACGCCCCTCAAGGACCGCATCGGGTCGGAAATCCGCACGCACTATCCGGCCACACCCGCCGAAGGAATGTCCATCACGGCGCAAGAATCTTGGACGGATCGCGAAGGCAAGACGCGCGCCGAAGTGCCCGGCTACATCCGCGAGATCGTCGAAGAGGTGGCCTTCCACGCGCGCGAGGATAAGCGCATTGACCGCCGGTCGGGCGTCAGCCAGCGGCTGCCCATCAGCGCGCTCGAAAACGTCCTGAGCAGCGCCGAGCAGCGCTCGGTGCGCAGCCGCGACTCCTCCGCCGTGGCGCGCGTGGCGGATGTTTACGCCGCCATTCCCGCCATGACGGGAAAATTCGAGCTCGAGTATGAGGGCGAACTCCGCGGGGCCGAAAACATCGCGCGCGAGCTGATCCGCGCCGCCACCGGCAAGACATTTTCGAAATACTTTTCCGGCGCGAATTTTCAGCCGGTGGTGCAATGGTTCGAAATGGGCGGCGAACTCAAGATTCCCGCGAACGCCTCGAACGCCGAAATGCTGGCGCAGCTCAAAAAGATTCAGGGGCTTTTCGACCATCTCGAAGCCGTGGGAGTGAAACCCAAGGATGACGCCGCCATGCAAACGAGCGCCGCGGAGTTCATCCTGGAAGGGCTCTGCGCGCACAAACGAATCAGCCGCAGCGAGGAGCGCGGCTTCTTTGCCGAAGCGCGAAAGACCACGCCCGAGCCTCGCGATCCAAGAGAGCCCGCCGGCCGCATGCCGCGGCGGCAGTTCAACTGAATGGACGCGCACCAAAATGAAATATGTCCGCTATTCACGCTACACGCCCGATGCGGCTGGAGACATTGACCTCCAGGAGCTGATGAGCCGCCTTTCGGACTTCCTCCTCCAGAGCGGATACGACTCGCCCTACGGAATTTACGAGCTCGATAGCGAGCGCTCCCCGGAGCACCTCATGGACGAGCTCCGTGAAGCGATTCTCCGCGCCCTCCAGGAAGGCAACCTTGTTCCACCCGAAATTCTCGAACAGTTGCTTGGGAATCCCGAGCTCTCGAAGAATCAGGAGCTGCGCGACCTGATTGACCAGATCATCGAACGCATGGAGCAGGAAGGCTACATTTCCCCGCAGCAGCCCGCGCGGATTACCCCTCCCCCCTCCCAGACGCCGGGCGGCCAAATCGGGCGCGAGGAGCCGAAAATGGAGGCTCGCTTTGAAATCACCGATAAGGCCCTCGACTTTCTGGGCTACAAAACGCTGAAGGATTTGCTCGCCTCGCTCGGCAAGAGCAGCTTCGGCCGGCACGACACGCGCGACCTGGCCACGGGCGTGGAATCGGGCGGCGCATCGAAGCCCTATGAATTCGGCGACACGCTGAACATGGATATCAGCGCCACACTCTTCAACGCCGTGGCGCGCAACGGCGCGGGAATCCCCATCGAGCTGGACTATCCGGACCTGATGGTCCACCAATGCGAGTATCAAAGCTCGTGCGCCACGGTGCTGATGCTCGATTGCAGCCACAGCATGATTCTCTATGGCGAAGACCGCTTCACGCCGGCGAAGCGCGTGGCGCTGGCGCTCTCGCACCTGATCCGCACGCAATATCCCGGGGATTCGCTGCACTGCGTGCTCTTCCACGATAGCGCGGAGGAGATTCCGCTGGGAAAACTCGCGCGCGTGCAGGTGGGGCCGTATTACACGAATACGCGCGAAGGATTGCGGCTGGCCCAGCGAATTCTCGCGCGGCAGAAGAAGGACATGCGGCAGATCGTGATGATCACCGACGGCAAACCCTCCGCCCTCACGCTCGAGGACGGGCGCATCTACAAGAACGCCTTCGGCCTCGATCCGCTTGTCGTCACGCAGACGCTCGAAGAGGCGGCCAAGTGCAAGCGCGCCGGAATCCTGATCAATACGTTCATGCTCGCGAGCGATTACAGCCTCGTCCACTTCGTTCAGAAGATCACCGAGCTGTGCCGCGGCAAGGCCTACTTCACCACGCCCTACACGCTCGGGCAGTATCTGCTGATGGATTACGTCGGCCGAAAGACGCGCCACATCCACTAAAATCCGTCCAAATCCAAGGGAGGCTTTTTGTGCTTGGGAGGCTTGCGGCTCTTATCGGGAATGATGCGCTCGGGCGGAGGCGGCCCGATCTCCAGGCGCGCGCGGCGGCGCGCTTCCTTCCCGACTCGCAGAGGCGGCTTTTTCTTCCGAGGCATCCGTCACTTGAGGGAAACCCTACCACAATCCCGCGCGGCGGTTGCGAATTAACATAAGCATGAGAAAATCGGGCGTCATGGCCGTTCCGATTGCCCCCAGCGTCTCGATGCGATGTCGGCTCCGAGCTGCCGCGACTTCTCCCTGGCTCATTCTTGCTGCGGCGCTCGTCTTCCGCCTCGGTTTTGCGTGGAATTACGTCCATCATAATCCGCGGCAAGCCCTCAGCGCGCTCCCATTCCTCTTCGAATCGGGCAACATCGCGTATTCGCTCGCCACAGGAAATGGATTCAGCCTCTCCGTTTCGAGTGCCGACCGGCCCCACGGCGTGGATGACGCCCGTTTACCCGGCGCTCCTCGCCGGCGTCTTCCGCGTTTTCGGGACGTATACCTTCCCTTCCTTTCTCGCCGCATCTTTTTTGAACATTCTTTTCTCCGCGCTCGTCTGCATTCCCCTGTTTTTCGCCAGCCGGCGGGTTTGCGGGATCGGCGTGGCCTCCGGAGCGGCATGGCTCTGGGCGGTTTTTCCGAATGCCATCCAGATTCCCGTGGAAAGTATGTGGGAAGCGTGCCTTGCGGCGCTTCTGGCGGCCACCATCCTGTGGGCAACTCTGGCGCTCGACGCATCCCGCCGCCTGCGAGATTGGTGCGCCTACGGCCTCCTGTGGGGTTTCACCTTGATGACCAGCGCAGCCATGGCTTCCCTGCTGCCATGCCTGCTGGGCTGGCTCGCAGTTCGCGCCCGGCTGCGCTCCCGCCCGGCCTCCCCATCCCATTCGCGAGGTGACGCGGGATCGTGGCTCGCGCGGCCCGCTCTTGCGGCCATCGTCGCCATCCTATGCTGCGCGCCGTGGACGGTTCGCAATTACAAAACTTTCCATAGCTTTGTTCCGCTGCGTTCCGTGGCTGGATTGCAGTTATGGCTGGGGAACAATCCGGAATCTCGCTATGTCTGGCTGGGAACGCAGCACCCCATTTTCAATGCGGACGAGCGCGCCCAATACACAGAGATGGGTGAAATCGCCTACATGCGCGAGAAGCGGCAACTAGCGCTTCGATTTATGCTGTCGCATCCGCGCCGGGAAACGCAATTGATCTGGCATCGCTTTCTCGCCCTCTGGGCCGGAGGCACGCCCTATCCGGTGAAGGATTTTCTCCGCGCCCGCTCACTGTGGTTTCGGTTCGTGCTGCTTTTCAACCTCCTTGCCGCCATCGCCGCGGCGCTGGGGATCGTGGCTCTCTTCCGCAAGGGCTATGCGTACGCTTTTCCCGTGGCTGTCTTTCCCGTCGTTTTTCCCTGTGCCTACTATCTGACCCTCGCCCTGCCTCGCTATCGCCTTCCGATTGATCCTATCGTGATGCTGCTCGCGGCCGTCGCGCTGGCAAACCTGCCGCGCGGGAAGCGGGCTTCGGGAAATCCATAAGGGGATGGTGGAACAGGGTCCCCGCGCGGGGACCCACACGGGAATAAGACTCGATGGAGAACTCTCTTGCGCCTCGTCCGAACGCGCGACTTCAACTCTTCAGGGATGCGCCGGAAAACCGCTTTCCCGCAAGATCGAGGAGTTTCGGGTCGGTGCAGACTTCGTAGTAGGCCCGATTGCCCTGCGCGCCGATCTTTCCGCCGGGCAGCAACTGGCGGACGATATCCCTTGCGAATGACGATCGGCTCGATGGATTCGCCGAGCGGAACTTCGCCGAAATAAAGCTGCACGCGCTCCTTGCCCCAGGGCATCGGGAAATTGCCGGCCATGGGCGCCAGCGAGATTTCCGCGCTCAGCTTCTGAAATCCTTCTTCGTTCAACTCGATGCCGTTCAGGTTGTAGCGGACCAGCAGCTCTTCGCCTTCGTCCGTCGTCGGCGTCGTCCATCAGCGTCTGCAGCAGGTAGACATTGAATGGCGCCGGATTTTCCTTGAACAGGCGCTTGGCCATTTTCGAGCAGCTCGAAAGGCGGTCGGAAAGATTCAGCGCTTTGGAAATCATGATGCGCGAATCGCCGTCCATCCAGAGCGACGGCGCGGAATCCTGAAACGCGACGCCGACGCCGAGTTCGAGCGGCGGCAGATCAGCCGCTTTGCGCGCGGGTGTTGTAGGCCTGCGTGACCGCCAGAATTTCGCGCGCCAGAACGCAGGCCCGAGCCACGGCGCGCTGCGTGGCGCGCGTGGATTCGGTTTCGTAAATGGCCAGGATGATGGCGTCGCCTTCGATGAACACCTTCGCGGCGCCGTAGCGCTCGAGCATGCGCTTCACCGGCTCGTGCAGGTTCATGCTGAAGTGCGACGCCGGATTCATGCCGCGCGCCAGCAGATCTTTGGTGATTGCCGGTCGAGCCGCGCACGTCCGCCTTGATCACCGCGTGATTGATCACCGCGATCTTCGGCGGGCCGGCCTTCGTCGCGGATGCAGGAATTCGTAGAGGCTTTTGTTCGCGCGCGAAAGTTCGCGCGAATGTTCCGAGCGGACCAGATTGATGCGCTCCATCCAGGCCACCACGTGCTGGTAATTGCGGCGGTCGCGGCGCAGGCGCATCAAATCTTCGGCGAACTGCAGGCCGCGGCGAGAGTCTCCTCGTGGCTGCTGCGGCGGATGGCGCGCGAGGCATCTTCCAGCTTCTTCAGCGAAATCTTGCGCGCCGGAAACTGCTCCAGAATCTGCTTCGACGCGCTTCGCTTCCTCGCGACTGACGAGCGCCTTCTTCAACTGCTGCAGGTGGATCGGCGGGCAATATTCGGCATGAGATCTTGCGCAGCTCGTAGCCGGCGAGCACGTGAAAGAGCAGTCGCGCTCCTCGAGGCGGTGCACCCATTCTTCCAGCAGCCGCGCGCGCGTTTCGGCGGCTGCGCTTCGCCTTCGCTCACCGGCGCGCTGCGCGTCGAAGAGCCGGCGCGCGTTTGCGGGCTCGTTCAGATAATCGCCGAGGCGGTTCCGATATTCCTCGGTCAGAAAGTCCATGCGCTGCTTGGCCGCTTCGATCTGCGGGGCGAGTTCCTCGAGATTCTTTTCGAGCGCGGCGGACTTTCGCCGCAGTTCGTCGAGCTCGCTCCGGTTCTGGCGGACCGTCCGGTCTTGCGCCGGAAAATGCGCGGGAATGATCGTCGCTCGTTCGCCGGCGCGCCGGCTGCCTCTTCCTGTTCCTGCTTCGATGCGCGCCAGTTCGGAGCGCAGCAGCCGCGCCTGTTCCATCAGCCGCTCGTAGGTCTTGCGCGCCTTGCTCAGCTCCTCGGCATTTTCGTCGGCGAGCACGAATTCGCGGACGAAATCGAGCAGCAGCGCATCGAACACTTCGAAGCGGTCCGGGTCGTTCATGAAATTCCCGAGCAGGACGTAGTGCTCGAGGAACAGATGTTCGTCGTTGCCGCCTTCCACGAAAAGAAAGCGGTTCTGCAGCAGTTCGTACATTTCGTGAAAATCCTCGCCGAAAAGCGCGCGGCGCGATTTCGAAAGCGTGTCTTCCTCCACTTCGCGCCAGATGTGGCAAATCGTTTCGCCCGACCTGGCGAAAGATGTTCTTCCGGTCCGCCTGAATCTCCGCAATTTTCGAGCGCATCACGTGCGCCTGCTCGCTGTGCTCGAAAAGCTCGCCGCGCGAGCGAATCCAGTCCTTGCACTCGACCAGGATGCTCGAGAACTGGTTGCCAAGTCTCCTGGGTGATGAATTTCAGCAGCGCCAGCTGGTGCAGGACGTCGGTCTCGATGGATTGCTGGAACTTCGCGCTGCGTGAGCGATTCCTGCAGAATTTCGGTGAGCAGCTTGCGGAACGCCGCGTGTTCCGGCGTGCCGGCTTGCTTGCGATCCTTGCCGTAAATCAGCGTGACATTGACCGTCTGGCGGATCAGATCCAGCAGATATTTTCGCGTAAACTCGACGAATCGCGGGCTTAGGAAAACGTCATAATGGATGTTGTCGATGCCGAGCGTCAGGTGCGTCAGCCGGATTTCGGCGGAGTACGGCTCAAGCTTCATCCGGGCCGGATGGGTGAGAGCGGCGCGCAATTCGGGTTTCCGGCATTCCGAGCCTGTCGGGTAGACAACCATTTCACTGTAGCCGAGCGCGAAAAGCGAGGCGCAATGGAACGAAGCGTAAGCGTTAATGCCATTCCGACCGGCGGCAACCACGGCAGGCGAGGACCCCCTCCGATCCCCCGCCGACCCTGCCTCCGCTGCAGCACTCCGCCGAACCAGGGCCGTGCCTCTATCTCGGCCGCGCGGGCAGCGCTGCAGTCGCCGAGCCGTCGAAGGGGGCTTCTGCGCTCAGCATCAGCCGGCGGGGCGCGGAAAATCACCGCCGACGCCAATCGGCTCGTCGCGCGATCGCCATCGGCGGTCGTCTTGCGCGTTCTCTGGCCTGGCTGGCCGACCTGGTTCGCGAGTTCATCCGCTCGCTGGAACTGGATTCGCGATGGCGTCCGACTGAGTTATGTTCGCGAACCGGATTTCCGGTAGAATGTCGAGCCATGTCCAAACTACTGGAAGGCAAGACGGCCATCGTCCTCGGAGTCTGGAACAAATGGAGCATCGCCTATGCCATCGCGCAGGCATTCGTCGCGCGAAGGCGCACACGCTGCTGCTCACCTATCAAAATGACCGCGCCAAACCCACGGTCGAAGAACTCGGCCGCGAACTCGGCGCCGCCGGCTTTTTCCCCTGCGACGTCCAGCAGCAAGCCGACATCGACAAGCTCGCCGAAGCGCCTCAAGGCCGGCGGACACAAGCTCGACGTCGTGGTCCACAGCATCGCCTCCGCGAATCATGAGGATCTGAACCAGCCGTTCCTGAACACTTCGCGCGACGGATTCAAGCTCGCGCTCGACGTGAGCGCCTATTCGCTCGTCGCGCTTTCCAAAGCGCTTTCGCCGCTGATGACCGACGGCGGCTCCATCATGACGCTCACGTATCTCGGCTCGACGCGCGTGGTGACCAATTACAACGTGATGGGCGTCGCCAAAGCCGCGCTCGAAGCCGAGGTGAGATATCTGGCGAGCGAACTGGGCGCGAGCAAAATCCGCGTCAACGCCATTTCCGCCGGCCCCATCAAGACCATCTCCGCGCGCGGCATCAAGGATTTTTCCAAGGTGCTCGATTTCGTGGCCGCAGCACGCGCCGCTGCGGCGCAATACGGACATCGCCGAAGTGGCCGACACCGCCGTGTTTCTCGGCAGCGATCTGGGCCGCGGCGTCACCGGCAACGTCATCTACGTGGACGCCGGATTCCACATCATGGGCTTGGTAGCGCTTCGCTGTCATCGCAGGAATCCGCGCTCGATCGAAATTCGGCGCGTTCTTCGGCGACGTGTTCGAGGTGAATGCGCACCGACGGGCCAGTCCGTGCGCAAGCGTGAACTTCTCCGGCCATTCGACGATCACCACCGCCTGCTCGCTGAAAACATCTTCCAGCCCGAGCGTTTCGAGATCGTGAAATCGCCGCACGCGATATAGGTCCACGTGATAGACGCGCGCGCCCGCGGTCATATTTGTGCACCAGGGTGAACGTCGGGCTGGTGACTTCGTCTTCCGCGGCGGCGCCCAGCCCGCTCACGATCCCTTTCGTGAGCGTGGTCTTCCCTGCCCCGAGTTCGCCGGAGAGCAAAATCAGCACCGGCGGCTTCAGCGCCGCGCCGATTTCGCGCCCGCGCTCGATGGTCTCCTCCGGCGAGTGCGTGACGATTTCGCGGCTAGCCACGGCCCATCTCGGAATAAAATTGCTGGTACGCGCGCGGGATGAAGCGAATCAGGTCGCGTGGCCATCAGCGGCGCTTCGCCATATTCGGCGTAGGCGATATCGCCCGCCAGGCCGTGCAGATACACGCCGAAACGCGAGCAGTCGCTGCCAAGTCGTCGGTGCCGTATTGCGCGGTCAGCCCCGCGAACATTCCGGTGAGCACGTCGCCCGTGCCGCCCGTGCCCATTCCCGGATTTCCGGTCGAATTGACGTACGCCGCGCCGTCCGGCGCGGCGATGACCGTCTGGTGGCCTTTCAGAATCACGTAGCACGTTCCAATCCGCCGCGGCTTTTCGCGCAATTTCGATGCGCCGCGCCTGCACTTCCTCGGTCGTGCAGCCGGCCAGCCGCGCCATCTCGCCCGGATGCGGCGTCACGCCAGCATCCCGCCGCGCGTTCTTCAATTCCGCCGCGCGCCCGGCAAACGCGTTCAGCCCGTCGGCATCGAGCACGATCGGCACGGCTCGCGTCTTGCAACCACGCTGCGCACAAATTCCTGCGTTTCCTCGCTGCGTGCGAAGCCCCGGACCCATTGCCAGCGCGCGCTTTCCCTTCAGCGATCGCTCGAAAAGACCCTGCTTCGAGGACTGCGCAGCGCAATGCTTCCGCTCGCGGTCGCGGGCAGCGGCTCGGTCATCATTTCCGGCGTGTGCGCCGCGACGATCGGCAGCACCGGCTCGGGCGTCGCCACGGTCACCAGCCCCGCGCCCGCGCGCAGCGCCGCCCACGACGCCAGCACCGCCGCGCCGCTCTTCCCCACCGACCCCGCCACGATCAGCGCGTGGCCGTAGTCGCCCTTGTGGCCCTCGCGGCTTGCGCGCGCATCGCAAACTTCGCGAACTCCCGCGGCTCGCTCCAGCGCATATTGCCCTTGCCCACTTCCTCGATCAATTCCGGCGGCGACCCGATCTCGCGCACGACAAGCTCGCCCCACATTCGCTTCGCCGCGCCCGACGAGCATCCCCATCTTCGGCGCCGTGAACGTGACCGTGTAATCCGCCTCCACCGCCGCGCCCAGCGGCTCGCCCGTATCCGCGGACAGGCCCGACGGAATGTCCACCGCGACCACCGATGCTCCGCGCTGTCCTGACGATTCACCGCTTCAATCGCTTCGCGCAGCAGCCCTTCGACCGGACCGCGCGCTCCGGTCCCGAGCAGCGCATCCACGATGATGTCGGCGGAGGCCAGCGCGGCTTTGGCCGCCGGCATCTTGTTCGCGCCGAGCACCACGTGCAACTCGCCCGACGCATCCGGCCATCGGCCGAGGCTGACGCCCGCCTCTCCCCGCATCTCTCCGGGATCCGCGAAGAGATACACTTTTGGCTTCGCGCCCATTCCCAGCAGTTGCCGCGCGACCACGAACCCATCGCCGCCGTTGTTGCCCTTGCCGCAGAGCACCACAATCTCGCGCCGCTCCAGATTCGCAAAACGCTCCTGGATGAATTCCGCCACGCTTTCGCCGGCGTTCTCCATCAGGGTTAGTCCTGGAACGCCGTATCGCTCCGTGGTCAGGCGGTCCACTTCCTTCATTTCGGCCGTTGTCAGGATTTTCATCGGCGGTGACCCATCCCCAGTATCATCGCGAAGCCGTCAATCTTGTCAAGTTTCCTCTGCAAATATCGGCCCGCGGCGGCGAACTACCTTGCATCGAAGGATCGGGGGACAGGCTTTCTGTCCGCGCACGGGATGAGACGTGGTCAGAGAGACACCGAGGATTGACGCGGCGGCAAGGCAGTTCCCGCCGTGTATTAGGATGGTAGTGGTGTCCTCCGTCTTCTCGATGACGCAGCATCGTCCAGCGCGGCTCTTAGGATCTGATTCATGAAAAATCCGTTGCCACGCGGGGCTGCTACGAAACCCACGCAATACAACATTAATGCCATCGCCAAGCTGGAGCATGACGCCCTGGGCCGCCGGACTCTCACGGAGCGGCTGAGCGATGTGATTACAAAACTCGTGGGCAATTTGGGATTCCTGCTGGCTCATTTGATTCTGATCTCCGGCTGGAGCCTGATCAATCTGCGCTTGATCCCGGGACTCAAACCGTTCGATCCCTTCCCTTTTGGCATCCTGGCACTCATCGTCTCTTCCGAAAGCGTGTTTTTGACCATCTTCGTGCTCATCAGCCAAAGCCGAATGTCCCACCGGTCCGAACGGCGCTCGCATCTGGACCTTCAGGTCGGCATGCTCGCGGAACAGGAATTGACAACCATCCTTCAAATGCTGCAGAAGCTCTGCCAGTACATGGGCGTGAACGTGGACTCCTCCAAGCAAGAGGTTCAGTCGTTCAGCAAAACGACGGACGTAAGCAAGCTGGCCAGCGAACTCGAAGATAAACTTCCGGAGAAATAGCGGCGGCGCGGATTCCTACAGGCCGAGCTTCGAGCGCAGGCAGCCGGCCAGCTCGGGAGAGATTTCGGTGATGTTCATGCCTTCGGAGACGATGAATTTGCAGCTCAGGATGGGCCGCGACTGATCGTCGTCGGAAAGCTGGCAATTCACCCGGCAATATTGGCATTCCTGGTTCCAGCAAAAGCGCCCGTAAGGAATCGTTTCCGGGCTGATGAATTGAAACGCGCGAAGCAACGAATTCTTTTCGGGCACCAGAAACGTATTCCCCAGAATGGTGATCTCCACAAGCTTTTCGTACGGCCGGAATATTTCCTCCATCACGGCTGCTTCGCGTTCTGACATGTGGTTGGTCCCCCGCGTGGAAAGCTAATTCACCCCGCGCCGCGAGGCAACGAGAACAGGGCATGGACGTGCTCAATCGTCTACTGGCGCGTGTGGGACCGGCGGAGCCCGGAATCACCGGCGCGCGCCCGGCCGCTAGGAAGCGAAAAATTGCCCCATGCGCCGGTATTTTTCGTACCTCTGATCCAATAGCTCCTGAGGAGAAAGCCGCGAGAGTTCCTCGAGCGACCGCGTGAGCACGGGATCGAGCAATTGGGCGGCGGCGGCGTGGTCCGTGTGCGCGCCGCCCTCGGGTTCGGGAACGATTTCGTCAATCAACTTGAGGTTCAGCAGATCGGTGGCCGTAATCTTCAGGGCCTCGGCGGCCATCTGGGCCTTCCCCGCATCGCGCCACATGATGGACGCGCACCCTTCCGGCGAAATCACCGAGTAAACCGAATTTTCGAGCATGAGCACGCGGTCGCCGATGGCAATGGCCAGCGCCCCGCCTGAGCCGCCCTCGCCCGTGACCGTGACGATAATCGGCACGGGCAGGCGCGACATCTCTCGAAGATTATGCGCGATGGCTTCGGCCTGTCCGCGCTCTTCGGCGTCCACGCCTGGATAGGCGCCGGGCGTATCCACGAACACAAAAATCGCGCGCCGGAATTTCGCGGCCAGTTGCATGGCGCGAAGGGCCTTGCGATAGCCTTCGGGCTTGGCTTGGCCGAAGTTGCGCGCCACGCGCTGTTTCGTGTCGCGCCCCTTCTGGTTTCCGGCCACCAGCACCGGCCTCCCGTGAAACCACGCCATCCCGGCGATCAGCGCCGGATCGTCCGCGAATCCGCGGTCCCCGTGGATCTCGGAAAAATCCTCGAAGAGCAGGCGTATGAAATCGTCCGTGTAGGGCCTCTGCGGATGCCGCGCCAGTTGGAGCCGCTTCCACGAATCGAGGTTCGCGTAAAATTCCTGTTTCAGCTCCTCGATTTCCCGGCGGATGCGGTTCACGTCCGCGGCCGTCGCGTCGGTTGGGTCGGTCAGGCGGCCGAGCTCGGTTACGTCGCGCTCGAGCGCGTCAATTTCGAGCTGCCGCTGCTCTTCTCTTTCCCCGTGCACGACGGGCGCGGGTTTGGTCCGAGCGGCTGTTTCCCCGTCCGCCAAAATGCCCGTGTCGCCGCTCGGAGCCTCCTTCTTCCGCCGTTCCTCGTCCGCCTTCCGCTGCCGGGCCAGCGCCTGGAGCCTGCGAAGACGCGTCCGCGCCAGCTTGCGCCTCTCGCGCTTGTCTTTCACTGCACCACCGCCACGGACCCCGACCCGCAAATCTCGCGCACGCGCTCCACCAGCTCCGTATCCGCCTGCACTCCGCGCCCCGCTTCCAGCGTCGCCTCCGACCCATCCTCCTGCATCAGTTCAAACGCCACGCGGCATCGCCCCGGACTCCTCGAAAACAGATCCTGCAGCCGGTCCACGGCCCCGCTGTCGAGAGCGCTCAACTCCACGCGCACTCGCAGCACGCTCGGCGCCTTCCCCGCATCCTGCGCCGCGGCCTCCTCCAGCAGGCGCGCGTCTGCGACGATCACGCGTGTCCCCGCGTCTTCCACGGCCACCCGCCCTTTCACCAGCAGCGGCGTGGCGGCCTTCAACAGCGGCTCCAGCTTCTGAAACGCCTCGGGAAATACCAGCGCATCCACCACGCCCGAGCGGTCCTGCAGCGTGAGGATCGCCCAGCGAGCGCCGCGCCGCGACCGCATCGCCCGCGTCTGCACGATGATCCCGGCCACCACGATCTCCTCGCCATTCCGCCGCCCGTCCATGGTCGAAAGCTCCACGGCGCCCAGCTCCTGCAACCGCCCCGCGAATTTATCGAGCGGATGCCCGGAAATATAGAAACCCAGCGCCGCGTACTCCGCGGCGAGATGTTCGTGCTCGGCCCACTCTTCAACGTCCGGCAGCGCCTCCGCGGGCGGAGCGGCGCTTGCGGCGCTTCCCTTTCCTCCTCCGGCGAAGAGCCCATGCTGCCCGCTTTCCCGCGCGCGCTGCAATTTCTGCGCCCGCTCCATCGCGCCGTCAATCGCGGCAATCATCTGCGCGCGGTGCGCGCCCAGCCCGTCGAGCGCCCCGGACCGCACCAGGCTTTCGAGCACGCGCTTGTTCATCAGCCGCGCGTCCACCGACGCGCAAAATTCGAAGAAGCCCTTGAATCCCCCCAGCGCCTCGCGCGCCGCCAGGATTCCCTTCACCGTGTTTTCTCCCACGTTCTTGATGGCCGCCAGGCCAAAGCGGATATCGTCGCCCACGGGCGTGAAATCGAGGTCGCTCGAATTGACGTCCGGCGGCAGCACGGTGATCCCCATGCTCCGCGCCTCGTTGATGTACTTCACCACCTTTTCCGTATTTCCCGTTTCCGACGTGAGCA
Source organism: Terriglobia bacterium (assembly GCA_963823205.1). Taxonomy (GTDB): domain Bacteria; phylum Acidobacteriota; class Terriglobia; order Acidiferrales; family UBA7541; genus Palsa-295. The sequence goes on along the minus strand of CAWGKL010000004.1, from coordinate 405,472 downwards.
TGGCGGCCATGAACTCGACCGGATAGTGCGTCTTCAGCCACGCCGTCTGATAGGCCAGCAGCGCGTACGCGCACGCGTGCGCCTTCGGAAAACCATAGAGCGCGAATTCCTCCATCAAATCGAAAATCCGTTCGGCCTTTTTCGCTGGGACCTTGTTCGTCTTGCAGCCCGTGAGGAATTTGTCCCGCTGAGCCGCCATCACCTCGGGCTTTTTCTTGCCCATCGCCCGCCGCAGCAGGTCCGCATCGCCCAGCGAAAACCCCGCCAGCCGATTCGCAATCTTCATCACCTGCTCTTGAAAAACGATCACTCCCAAGGTTTCCGAAAGAATTTCCTCGAGCTCGGGCAGGTCGTACTTCACCTGTCTCTTCCCGTGCTTCCGCGCGAGGAATTCGTCAATCATCCCCCCTGAATCGGCCCGGGACGGTACAGCGCGTTCAGCGCGGTCAGGTCTTCCATGCGCGTGGGCTGATAGCGCTTCAGGATGTCGCGCATTCCGTGCGACTCGAATTGAAAAATGCCCGTTGTATCCCCGCGCGAGAACAGCGCGTACACACCCGCGTCGTCCAGCGGGAGCGCGGAGAGATCAACTTCCACGCCGCGATTCTGCCGCACCAGCCGCACGGCGTCGTCGAGCACCGTCAGCGTCGTCAGCCCCAGAAAATCCATCTTCAGCAGGCCGATGCGTTCGATCGCGTTCATGTCGTACTGCGTCGTGATTTCATCCTTGCTCGATTTATACAGCGGCACGATTTCCGTCAGCGGCTGCGGCGAAATCACCACGCCCGCGGCGTGCGTCGAGGCGTGCCGCGCCAGGCCCTCCAGGCGCAGCGCCACTTCGATCAGCTCCTTGACGCCCTCGTCCGATTGCCGCAGCGCCGTGAGCTGCGGCGTTTGTTTCAGCGCATCCTCCAGCTCGATATTCAGCGTCACGGGAATCATCTTCGCGATCTTGTCCACTTCTCCGTACGGCATGTCCAGCGCCCGCCCCGCATCCTTCAGCACCGCCTTCGCCGCCATTGTCCCGAAGGTGATAATTTGCGCCACCGATTCCTTGCCGTATTTTTGGCGAACGTACTCGATCACCTCGCCCCGCCGCCGCATGCAAAAATCAATGTCAATGTCCGGCAGCGACACCCGCTCGGGATTCAAAAATCGCTCGAAAATCAGATCGTACTGCAGCGGATCCACGTCGGTGATGCGCAGCGCGTAGCTCACCAGGCTTCCTGCCGCCGATCCCCGCCCCGGCCCTACGGGAATGCCTTGCGCCCGCGCGTACTGGATGAAGTCCCACACGATCAGAAAATAGCCGGCAAAGCGCATCTTCTGGATCATGGCGATCTCATCCGTCAGCCGCTGCTCGTACTCGGCCATCGTGTGCCGCAGGCGGCTTTCTTTCGCCAGCCGCTCGATCTGCGGCGCGCGCGCCGAAAACCCTTCGCGCACCACTCGCTCGAAATACGAGCCCGCCGTATGCCCTTCGGGCACCTGGAATTCCGGGAACGGATTCGCCACGCGCTCGATTTTCACCTGGCACCGCTCCGCGATTCTCACCGTGCGCTCCACCGCATCCGGCAGCTCGCGAAACACCTGCGCCATCTCCTCCGCGGTCTTGAAATAGAATTGGTCGGTCGGGAACTTCATCCGCTGCGCGTCGCTCATCGTCTTCCCGGTTTGAATGCACATCAGCACTTCCTGGGCGTGCGCGTCGGAGCGCGTCAGATAATGGCAGTCGTTCGTAGCCACCAGAGGAATTCCCGTCTCCCGCGAGAGTTTTACGAGATCGCGGTTGATCCGCGTCTCAATCTCCATCCCCTGGTCCTGCACCTCCAGAAAGAAATTGTTCGCGCCGAAAATCTCGCGCAGCCGGTTCGCGTTCGCGCGCGCCTGCTCATACCGCTCCTCCACGAGCGCGCTCGCGACCTCGCCCCGCAGGCAGGCCGATAGCGCGATCAGCCCCTTGCTGTGCTGCGCCAGGAGATCGTGGTCCACGCGCGGCTTGTAATAGAAGCCTTCGAGGTATCCGGTCAACACCAGTTGGATCAGGTTGCGGTAGCCTTCGTCCGTCTCGCACAGAAGTATCAGGTGGTTCGAGCGCTCCGCCTCCGTCCCCCGATTCTTGTGATTGTCCGGCGCGACGTACACTTCGCAGCCGATGATCGGCTTCACGCCCTGGCTCGTGGCCTGGTGAAAAAAGTTGGCCGCCGCAAAAAGATTGCCGTGGTCGGTGACGGCCACCGCTGGCATCCCGCGCCGCGCCGTTTCCTCCACAAGTTCCTTGATCCCGCAAGCCCCATCCAGGAGAGAGTAATCCGTGTGCAGATGTAGGTGGACGAAATTGGACCCCGCCGCGTCAGCCATGTAAGCCCATTCTAAACCAGCTTCCAGGAATCGGATACCGCCATTCCGCCCGTTTCCTCGTCAAGCCTTGGGGCGAAAATGCCAGTCTTGGGAAAGCGCGGCGAAGGGAGGCTGCCTGCCGTAGCGGAACACACGAACTCCACCGGAATCCTGGAATCATAGCCGGCCGTTTTTATTGGGAAACCCCGCCGGGCGGCAGCTTCTCCGCCCGAGCCGCATCACCGCCGCCGCGCTTTCCTTGCACGCCCCGCTTTCGGTTTTGACGCGTGCGCGCGCCTCGGGCCGCTGTGGTGTGCCTGCCCGCCATCGTGGGCAGCCTCTTTTTCGTGCTTCGCTTTCGCCCTCGCTCCGATCACGGAGGACGCCGACCGCCCCTCGTGCTTGCCGTGGCGGGCCTGCCCTGGCGCGGGTTTACCCTGATGGAGGAAGGGATGCGCGGCGTGTGCCTTGCCATGAGGCGCCGCGGCCGCCGTCTTGGCATCCGGAGCTTTCGATCCATGCGCGGCCGATTCCTCGCCCTTCTGCTTTTTCTTCTCTTTTTCCGGCTTTTTCTTGGGCTCTTCCTTGATCCCGGCAAGCTGACGAAGCGCCTTGGTGCGATCCTCTGGGTTGCGCGCTTTGCCGCGGAGCTGCATCTCGAAAAGCTCCTCGAGTATCTTGTCGAACTTCGGCCCGTGCGCGATCCCCAGCGCGCCCAGTTCCGCAGCGGGCAGAGCCAGCCGCATCGGCCGCCACCGTTGGAAATAGTTCCGGATCTTCGATAGCGCGCGCGCGTTCGGAACCTCCGCGGGGATGAACGCCAGCATTTCCGCCGGCAGCGAGGCCAGGTAGAAGTAGGCCTCGCGCGGTGTGTTCGTCTTGCGTCCCCTCAGCGCCGCCACGATTTCGCGCGCCTCGCCCACGAGATTCCCCACCGCCTCCACTTCCGCCGCGCGGAATCCCATCTGCCGCATGGCCGCTGCCGCGCCACGCGGTTTCAGCCGCCGCAGCACGTAGTACACCACCGAAGCCTCCAGCCGCGGCCGGATTCCCGCGGCCAATAGATTCGCGCGCGCCTTCGCCAGTCGGCCGAGCCCCTCGTTATCCGGCTTCCGCCGCTGCAACTGCGGGTGCACGGCCGCCAATAGGCCGTGCGCATCCCACTGTTTCAGCGTCGCCCCGGGATTCTCCTCCCGCCCCAGCGCCCGCACTTCCTGCCCGGCATCCTCGCGCTCGATGTTTTCCTGCAAGCCCCGCTCCATGGCCAGGTCGAACCACTCCTGGGTCCTCTGCTCCATCTTGAATCCCATCCGCGCGCCGTAGCGCAATATCCGCAGCAGCCGCACCGGCTGGTTCGTGAACGCGTGAATCGAAAGCGCGCGCACTTCCTGCCTTTCCAGGTCCGCGAGTCCGTTCGCCGGATCGAGCAGGAGCCCGCGCGACTGCGTGTTCAGCGAAATCGCGATGGCATTGATCCCGAAGTCCCGCCGCCGCAGGTCTTCCATGATGCTTGAAAACCGGATTTCCGGCTTCGCACCCGGACGCTCATACACCTCGTCGCGCGCCGCGGAAATGGACCCCTCCACGTCTCCCACGAAGTTCATCTCGTGATGCCGCAGCCGCTCGCTTTCCCACACGGCGCGCGCCCCGCCCTTTTCCAACTCCCGCACCATGCGCGCCGGATTCCCTTCCACCGTGAAGTCCAGGTCCCGGATGCTCTGCCCGCAAACCAGGTCCCGCACGGCGCCGCCGGTCAGGTATACATTCATCTCCTGCAACCGCGCCAACTCCTGCACCCGCTCGAGCACGGCTCGCTGTTCAGGCGATAGCCGGCTTTCCAGCAAGTAGATGTAATCTGGCATCCCTTTCTCCGTCTCCTCGAATCCCCGCGCCTATCTCTTCAGGCGCGCGGATGATGCGCCCTGTAAACCTGCTTCAACCGCTCCTCGACCACGTGCGTGTATATCTGCGTCGTCGAAATGTCCGAATGGCCCAGCATCATCTGCACGGACCGCAGGTCCGCGCCCCGGTCCAGCAGGTGCGTGGCGAAGCTGTGCCGCAGCATGTGCGGCGTCAGCGCCCTGCGGAGTCCCGCTTTGCGCCCATACTCGCCCAGGGCCTTCCAATATGTTATCCGGTCCATCGCACGCCCCTTGCGGTTCAGAAAGAGATGCTTCGACGGGCCGTCAATCATCAGCTTGGGTCGCGACTCGGCCAGATATTTCCGCACCGCCTCGAGCGCCTGCCGTCCCACGGGCACCAGCCGCTCCTTGTTTCCCTTCCCGATGCACCGCAGGCATCCGGGATCCATCTGCAAATCCAGCACCTGCAAACCGCACAGCTCCGAAACACGCAACCCCGTCGAATACATCAGCTCGATCATGGCCTTGTCGCGGATTCCGGTCACCTCCCTCGTGTCGGGCTGCCGCAGAAGCCGTTCCACTTCTTCCACGCTCAGAAAATGCGGCAGGCTTTGCCGGAATTTCGGCGAGTCAATGTTGGCCGCGGGATCGTCGGTGATGTACCCTTCCATCAGCGCGAACCGGAAGAAATTCCGGAGCGTGGCCAGATACCGCGCCACGCTCCGGCTATCGAGCCTGGTGTGATACAGCATGCTCAGGAAATCCACCACGTCGCCGCGCCGGATGTTCCCGCATTCGATGCCTCGCTTCCCGATGAACGCCGCGAATCTCGTCATGTCGCGGCGATAGGCCTTCAGCGTGTTGTCCGCCAGACTTTTTTCCACACGCAAATAGTTTAGGAATGTCCGAATCTGCGCTTCCACTCGCCCGCCCCCAGTCCCGGCTCACAACCCGCTTCCGCCGCCCTCCCTTGCGCCCTCTTCATAGACCCCTTCCGCGCGCCGGAAAAGCAGAAGAAACTCCCCCAGCTCCCCGCAGCGCAGCAGCCACGCCACGCCGAAATATACGCCCACCGATGCGCCGACCATCGCGGCCAGCACGCCCGCCTGCGCCAGCACGTGCCTCAAGGCTTCATAGTGCGATAGCCGCAGACCCGCGCTCGCCGCCGCCGCCATGGCCGACGTGCACACCGCCACCTTCGCGAGCGAACCCGCCAGCCCGCGCGCGCCCAGCCGCCCGTATCGCTTCCGGAATATCCAAAACAGCGCGACAAAATAGAAATAGGCCGCGAGCGAACTCGCGAGCGCCGGCCCTCCGTTCGTAAAATACCGGAAAAAAAACAGCAGCAGCACCGTATTCAGCGCGATATTCACCCCCAGCGCGTAAGCGCCCACCCGCGCCGGCGTCATCGTGTCCTGCACCGAATAGTACATTGGCGTCACCATCTTCAGCGCCCCGTACGCCGGCAGCCCCAGCGCATAGTAAAAAAGCGCGTGCGCCGTCAGCGCCGTGGAATCCGCCGCGAATCGCCCGTGCTGGAACAGCACTTCCACGATCGGTCGCCGCAGCACCATCAGCCCCACCGCCGCGGGGATGGTGATGAACGATACGATGCGCATCGAGAATCCGAACGCCCGTTTCATTTCCTCGAATTTCCCCGCCGCCGCTTGCCGCGACATCGTCGGCAAAAGAGCCGTGGACATCGCGATCGCGTAGCTTCCCAGCACCAGTTCCATCACCCGGTCCGCCACGTAGCCCGACATCACGCTTCCCGCCGGCATCCGCCTCGACGTCCAAAATATCGTGTCCACGAAAGAATTGATCTGATACACGCTCATCCCGAAAAACGCCGGCGCCACCAGCCGCCCGATGCGCCGCACGCCCGGATCACGAAACGAAATCTCCGGCCAGAAGCGCATCCCCCGCCGCCAGAGCGCCGGTATTTGCACCGCCAGTTGCACCGCCGCGCCGGCCAGCACCCCGAACGCCAGCGCCACCGCCGGGCTGCGGTACGCCGCCGGCGTCCACCGCAGGATCGGCCGGTATACCACCCCGTACGAAAACCCGATCATCACCAGGTTGAAGAGAATGGAGGTCGAAGCCGGCAGCCCAAACACACGAAAACTGTTCAGAATTGCCGCCGCCAGCGCCGCCAACCCCACAAAGAGCACGCACGGGAAAATGATCCGATTCAGAAATACGGCCAGCTCCCAGTGCGCCTGCCCGCCGCCAAACAGCGTAAAAATCGTCACCACCTGCTTCGAAAATATGCATCCCGCCGCCGCCACAATCGCCAGGATCACCGCCGTATCCCAAAACATCTTTTGCGCGAACCCGAGCGCCTCCCGATGCGGCTTCTCCCGCAGATATCCCGCGAATACGGGAATGAACGACGCTCCCAGCGCCCCCTCGCCCGTCATCCGCCGTATTAGGTTGGGTATCCGGAAGGCGAGGATGAACGCATCGGCCGCCGGGGATGTTCCCAGGAGTAATGTGACCCGTTGATCGCGTAAGTATCCGCAAATCCGGGAGATAAGGGTCACGAAGCCTATCAGCGTGGCCGACCTCAGAATCTGTCGCTTGACGGTCAATCGGCCCCATCTCCAGTGCTAACCCTTTATCCACCAACAACTTGACAAAATTCGCACAACAATAACATAACCACCCCCTTCATAGCAATATTCTCGTATTATTGGTACTTTCCTAATTCCAGTGAAATGCGTCGCATCGTCATTCTGAGCGGAGTCCCGCGCGCCTTTGTTTCCTCCGCTTTTTGGGGGCGCGGGACGCAGTCGAAGTACGGTTTTCCATCGCTCGCTGTTTGAGCGATGAATCCCTCTTCCTTCCCCTAGCACCGAGGATCCTCCAAATTAGGGCAATAATATACTTGACGCATCCATTGATTTAGCGTAAAATTTCGTTCATGGAGATTAAGACCATGAGCGAACCAAAGAGCCTGCAAGAAGCAATCGTATACTTCTCGAATCCTGATAATTGCCTCAACTATCTTGTGGCGCGACGCTGGCCGAAGGGTGTTGTGTGCCCCAGTTGTGGCTCCGAGAATGTCTCTTTCAGTGCATCGCGTCGCGTCTGGCAATGCGGCAGTCACCACGCAAAACGGCAGTTTTCCATAAAGGTCGGCACTATCTTTGAGGATTCGCCTATCGGACTCGACAAATGGCTTACCGCGATGTGGATGCTCGCCAACTGCAAGAATGGCGTTAGCTCTTGGGAGATTCACCGCACCACTCGCGTTACTCAAAAATCCGCGTGGTTCATGCTTCAGCGTTTGCGCCTTGCGTTGCAAACAAAATCCACCGTCAAACTCGGCGGAGAAGGAAAGACCGTAGAAGTGGATGAAACATTCATCGGAGGTAAGTCCCGCAACATGCATAAGGAAGTCCGGGCGCGGAAGATTAAAGGGACTGGCGGCAGGGACAAGGCTCTTGTGGTTGGATTCCTTGAGCGTGGCGGCGATGTGCGAACCTCTGTGCCCAACAATCGGCGCAAAAAGACCATGCACAAGGAAGTCCGACAGAACGTGTCGGCTGGTTCGATTCTCTTCACCGATGAATTGCCGTCCTACAACGATCTTGCTGGTGAGTTCGCTCACAAAGTCATTAACCATGCGTTCGCTTATGTGGATGGCGCAGTTCACACTAACGGAATGGAAAATTACTGGTCGCTTCTCAAGCGCGGTATCAAAGGAACCTACGTGAGCGTTGAACCGTTTCATCTTTTCCGCTATTTGGATGAGCAAGCATTTCGCTTTAACAATCGTGCGACCAAAAATAATCCGATGAATGACGCTGATCGATTTGACCTTGCGGTTTCTCAGATCATTGGCAAAAGGCTCATCTACGCCGAAGTCACTGGCAAGGTGGGAGAAACGATTAACTAGCCCTTTGCGCTTGAAACGCGGGAAGAAGATCGGCGCTTCGGCTTTGGGCCGCGCCTGTGTGGATTCTTCGCAGCCGCTTTCCGGTGAGCCTCGACGCGCTTCTGTATCTCTGAGTGAGGAACGGAAAGTACGCGGTCTACTAGGTTCGTAAACGTCTCGTATTCGGAAGCCATGCGTGAATGCTATCACAATCCTTTTAACTTTATGTCAGCAGTCAGAGTGCCAACTCAAATTATCGTTGCGAGATTTTCCATGAACAACCTGACTTGTCGAATGAGGTTGTCCGCTTCTTCCAGGGTATATGTTTCCTTTGGGTGCATAACCTCATTCCGCCAAGCTAGCTTTACGGCATAGAGATTAGCCGCCGCCTGTGCCAGTTCAACCGTTCGTTGGTCTTTTGGCAAGAGGGCTTTTATCTTAGGGTTGATTCCATCTAGGATAACTTGCCAGACCTTCTCACCAACCAAATTTATGCCTAGCTTATTTCCAAATTCCTGTACGCCAACTTCCATAATACGCATCAAATGGAAAACAACTGCCGTGGCACGCCCAGCCGCGTAGCAATTTCCCGCTTCAATTACATCAAACTGAATCGAAGGGAATCTTGAGTTGACTTCCTTTCCAAAAAGTTCCGGTTGGTCATAGAAAACCGCCTGTTCCGGAGGAATAAACATAAAGAGTTTTTCCTGCATTTCCCAAGTAATGGTTCTTTTTAATTGCTCTAGAAGGTCAATCGCTTGTCCCACCTTCATACCTGTGGCATCCAAACTGAAAAAGTAATTAACGCTTCTCACGGAGATGCCCAATCCGATCTGCTGGCAGGAGTTCTTAATTGCCATTAGGAACTGATGTCCCTTTGTTCCATCTTGGTGCGCCCTAGCTTCAATCTCCCGATCCACATTTCCCATCTTCTCGTAATTATTCTTGATCTCTGCCAAAGAGCGCCCAATCGTGAAAAAGGCATCAGCTGTAAATTTCTGCATATCCCACCAACTTATTAGGGAGAATGGTGTGTCATTCACCCAAGGAAGTGCTGTCCCAATAAGAGCCATAATATATTACTCCTTTGTGGATGAGTCAACTATATTATTGCCCAAATTAGGACACTACCGAATGATTTCTATTCTGCCCGTGCCCGAGTGGCGGGTCAGTTTGAATCCTCTTGATCGTGACACAAAGAGCCAAAATTCAAACGGAGCCATTGCCCGTGTCGGAGTGCTGGGTCAGTTTGAATTTTCTTGATCGTGACACAAAGAGCCAAAATTCAAACTGACCCATTACCCGCGTCCGGATATCAACACACGCAAATACATTTCGCGTCATCAAGGACTAGCCACGGCTTAAAATAGCCACATGGAAAGGAAGATCTTCTGGGCCGCTTTCACCATCCTGGGTTTGGGGGCCGATCTGATTCTGCCCTTCTGGTGGGCCATGGGAGCGACCATCCCGATTATTGCCTTGAGTTGGTGGATTGCCTATCGCAGTAACTGGTTCTAGACCTTGCGGAGCGTCAAGCGGATTTGGACCGCCGCTCATGAACAATTCCCCGAACCGAGGGCTTCTTCTTCGCGCCGCTCTCTAGCAGTTTCGAAAACCGTTCGGCGGTCAGCGGCGGACTGAAGTAATATCCCTGGCCCTCGTCGCAGTTCTGAACCTGCAGGAACGCGAACTGCTCTTGCGTTTCCACGCCCTCCGCGATCACCCGGTGCTGGAGGTTTCGGCCCATGTGGATCACCGCGCCGACGATCGTGGCGTCGTTCGGATTGGAAGTAACCTCATGCACGAATGACTGGTCGATCTTCAAGGCATCAATCGGAAACCGCCTCAGATAGCTCAGGCTGGAATAGCCCGTGCCGAAATCATCCACCGCAAGCCGCACTCCGATGCCTTTCAGCGCCCGCAGCACGGAGACGGTGGCTTCCGCGTGTTGCATAAGGACGCTTTCGGTCAGTTCCAGTTCGAGCTGGTCCGGCTCCAGGCCGGTTTCCTCCAAAATCCTGCGAACGGTTCCGAGAAAGCTCGGGGCCCGAAACTCGACGGCGGAAATGTTGGCCGCCATGGGCGTCGGCGGCAACCCCGCATCCCGCCACGCGCGGGCTTGCCGGCATGCCTCGCGCAGCACCCACCTGCCAATCGGCACAATCAGCCCGCTCTCCTCGGCGATCGGCACGAACCGCGAGGGAGGAATCAGTCCCCGCCCCGGATGCCACCAGCGTAGCAACGCCTCGGCGCCCGTTACCGCACCCGTCTTCAGATTTATCTTTGGCTGGTATTGCAGCAGGAACTCCTGCCGCTCCAAGGCGCCCCGCAAGCTTTCTTCGATGAATTGCCGCTCCACGGCTCGAAGATTCATCTCCTGCCGGAAGAACTCGTACTGATTGCGCCCATGTCCCTTGGCCTCGTACATGGCGGTTTCCGCATTCTTGATCAAGGTCTCCAGGTCCGCGCCGTCGTCGGGATAGACGCTGATGCCGATGCTGGCGTTGATGGCCAGCACGTGGTCCCCAATCAGGTGGGGCGCCTCGAGCATCGTCAGCATCATTTTCGCCCAGATGCCCGCCTCCTTCGGCTGCGCGATCTCCGAAAGCAGCACCACGAATTCATCGCCCCCCTGGCGGTCGAGCGTGCCCGAATCGCGCACACAGAGCAGCAGGCGTTCTCCCACCGACTGGAGTAATTTGTCGCCCATCCTATGCCCCAGGGAATCGTTGATGTGTTTGAAATGATCCAGGTCTACGAGCAGCACGGCGAACTTCTTGTCGCGAACGCGCGCGTGGGAAATCGCCTCCATGATCCGGTCTTTTACGATGTCTCGATTCGCGAGCGCGGTGAGGTAGATATGGTGGGCCTGGCGGGAATCCTGGATTTTTTGCGCGGCCAGATTGGGCTGGCCTGTATCCCCGGGCGCCCCGGCATTAAGCCCGGCGCCACCCATCCAATCGAGCGAGACGTGCGCACGCTTTTTCATGGCGAACACAGTCTTTCCGACCGATTTGAACTGGACCAGATTGTCCGGGGGCTGGGGGTAACGCTCGCAGTTTCTCTTTGTGTTGAGCGCGATTTAACTCCTAACCCCTTTCCTTGTCAACAACAATTTCGGTTTTGACTCGCCTCCGGCCGGTAACCCGCCTCCACTGCCCCCCATGCGCCATAAAATCTGTACGAGGAAATATTCCCAAGATCGTTCGCGCCGGCGGCGTGGCGCGATTCTCACGCCCTCAATTCACGGTGATCGTGAACACGCGGCTCGAGTACACGCGCCCGCCGGGCGTGTCTCCCCCAGCTTGCCTCTGCCGTTGCATTTGTACCGGCCGCCTCGAATTCTAGGCGGGCAGCCTTTTCTTGCTCAGCCCCGGAGGCACGCTTTCCTGCCTTGAGCGGACGCGAAGGGTTGTGCCCCGATGATTTGTATCGGGGTGCGACACAACCCATTTCCATACCGTTTTTCAAATTGGACGCGACGCAACCTGCAATCAGTACTAAAACCGTGTAATCTTTTCCCTTGCTTTTTGGCTTTAAGTGTGCTATACAAGGACGTGTTCAAAACATTAACAAGTCCACCCACCACCAAAACTCCCGCACGAGACCGCCACGAGCGTAAGTGCCTCATTTGCAATCACCCGGAGCGCGACGCTATCGAAGAAGAGCTCCTCCACCGGCTTAGCCCCGCCGAAATCGCCTCGCACTACGAAGTCTCGCTATCTGGCATCTATCGCCACGCCCAGGCTATGCGTCTCTTCGCCAAACCCGCTGGTAGGATGGGCTCCATCCCCGACGTTAAAAGGGGGCCCGGATCTCGAATTTCTAATCGCAACAAGCCGGGAAATAGAAATCGCCTTAACACCCCTGCTATCAATGATTTAAATTTTTCTACCCGAAACAAAACACGGGGGGTCCCCAGGACGAAAAGCGAGAAATTAGCGAGCGCTTCTCCAGAGAAGCCGACGCGGCGGGCTTCGCCGATGGCCCGTCTTGCCTCGGGCCTTAAACGTAGCGCCGCAGCCCTTCGCGCGGCATCTTACGGTCTTGAATTTAATCCCGGGCCCTCACGCCATCTTCCTCGCGGGCCTTCCGCCATCCAGTCTCCAGCCTGCCCCTGTCCGCCGAAGCTCGCCTCTTGGACTCCCAATGATCCTGGGGAGCCCGGTACTCTTCTTGCCGGCCTGCCCACCGTGCCTGGCCTGCCCGACCCGGGTGGGCTTTCGAACTTCCCACATCTAACTTCGAACCTCTGCCGTATCCTAATCGCAACTCCGGCAAATAGAAATGTCCTTAGCCCCTCTGTTACCAATGAGACCTTCCCTTCTAATCGCAACAAGATGAGGGGGTCTCCGACTAAAATTCAGCCCGCGAACGGGGTTTTCACGGATCACGAGTCACGAGTCACGAGTCACTGAATTTCTCCGCCCTCCCTGCGAGGGGCGTGTCGCTCTTTGACAACTAAATATCGAAGTTCACCTCTCGCCCGCGACGCGGTACCATCTAGCCGTTCGTCCCATTGGATCATTGGACGTGAAAAACCGAGCCCCAGCCGCGGCCTCGACGCACAAAAAGGTCGTCGTCCTCCTCCTCGACGAGACCTCCGTCAAAGGCTACCTCAATCCCGCAATGCTCGGCCTGGCGCAGGCGATTGACCTGCTGACCACCGACGGCGAGCACAGCGCCATCAGCCTCGGCGATATAAAAGCCGTCTATTTTGTGCGCGAATTCGATGGCCCGTTCGAGCTTGAGCGCAAGACGTTTCTCAGCCGCCCCAAGCTCGACGGCCTGTGGGTGCGCCTGCGCTTCCGCGACGACGATGCCATGGAAGGAATCGTTTCCAACAACCTGCTCGACCTCGTCGACACCGGCGTGCAGCTCACTCCGCCCGACCTTCACGGCAATATTTTCCGAATGTTCATTCCGCGCTCGGCCTTGGCCGAAGTGAAGGTCCTCGGCGTGGTGGGCGCGGCGCGGCGCACTCCCCGAGCCGTGCGTGCCGCGCGCACGGCCCTCGCCGCACAATCAAAACTCTTCGGCGAATAGCCCCCGCGAGTCTGCGTGAGAACTCAAGAATCTTTGTAGGTCGTGGCTTTAGCCACGACGTAAGCCTTGTAAAATCAGGACGGCTTTAGCCGCTGAAGCTCCGATTCTGCAGTTCCCACGCAGACTCCACGGGGCTGAGGCCTACGCCCGGCTTTTTCGCATCAGCAAATCGGCAGCCTCGCTCTTGCCTTGGGAGTGCTGCCAATTCGCGACCATTCCTCGAAGGCATCCCGCGACGGCCGCAGCCGCCCCGGATTCATGATGTTGCCGGGATCGAGCCCCTGCTTGAGCGCCGCTATAGCCTTTACGCCCAATGGGGAAATGTCCGCGGCCAGCCACGGCAGGTGCTCCGTGCCCACGGCATGGTGGTGCGAAAGCGTGGCGCCGTGATCCATGAACGACTGCTGGGCGGCACGCTTGACCCTGAGATACTGCTCCATTTCGCGCCCCTGCTGCTGCGTGAACCCGAACGTGAAATAGACGCTCGCGCCTGACTGATACGTGTGGCTGATATGGCATCCGAACCACGGCGGCGCGCCGCTTTCCAAAATCGCGGCTCGTATCGCCGCCATCGTAGCCTGATACAGCGGCAGGATGTTGCTCCACACCGTCGCAGTTTCGCTCACATCCGTGGTGACATCTCGTTCCAGCAGAAAATCACGAATATGCGGAAAATCGTATTTCGTGGCTTCAAAGGACTTACCCGATCCTGACCCCAGGCTAACGGCGCCAAACCGCCGGTAGATGGCGTTCACCTCTCGCAATTGGCTGGCGACTTTCGCTTTGGGGCCTTCGAAGGCGGTAAGCATCAGGCACGCCCGCGGCAGATCGAACCCCCGCGCTCGTAGATAGCGCTTGAGGATCTTACTCACTGCCTGCGACATTCGCGACGAAGGAGGCTTGAATGCGAGCGAAAGAGCAGTTTTGTCCGGATCGTTGAGCCGCGCCATCGAAGGAGCGCATTCGGCGCGCACGCACTTGCGCATGGCCTCCACTCCGCTCTCGAATTCAGGAAAGAGGTAGGTGGGAACGATGCGCGATTCCGGCCGGGGATGGACACGCATCGTGGCTTCCGTGATTACGCCCAGCGTTCCCTCACTTCCGATGCATACGTAATTTACGTCAATCCCATTCGAGGACTTCGGGACCGCGCGCGTCGCCAGCACGCCTTCGGGCGTAACCATGCGCAGAGCGATCACCATGTCCTCGATTTTCCCGTACTTGTCGCTCTGCATCCCGGCGGAGCGCGTGGCGATCCAGCCTCCCAGAGTGGAGTGCAGAAAGGAATCCGGAAAATGGCCGAGCGTCATGCCGTGCGCGCTCAACTGCTCTTCGAGATCGGGGCCGAAGACGCCGGCTTCGGCGCGAGCCGTGAACGACTCCGCGTCCACGGCTAGGACGCGCCGCATGCGACGCATATCGAGCGAGACGGCCATGCGATCTGTTTCCATGCGCTCGACGCAACCGGAGATATTCGACCCGCCGCCGAACGGGATGACCATCACGCCGTGGTGCGCCGCCGCGCGCAGGGTCACGAGCACATCGTTCTCGTTTTCCGGATAGACCACCAGGTCAGGAGCGCCTTCGGCGGATCCGCGCCGCAGACGAAACAGGTCGCGGAAGCCCTTGCCGTAGGCGTGAACCACACGCTCGTGGCGGGAGCTAGTGATCTGGCCGGCGCGCAAGGCCGCGCCCAGTTGAGCCAAAAAGCGAGGGTTGACGTTTGCCTCCGGGAGTTGCACGGCTTCGAGCGGCACCGGAGGCGTGCGCGGGCCCTCTCCTTCGATACCCAGTTCCGCCTTTGCGTAGGGCCAGAAGCCGGGATGGGCCTTCGAATCGAAACCCGCCTCCACATCGCCCCAACCCCACCACTTCATATGCCTGGGGTTATAAACCATAACCGCGCACCTCACATCCCTGCATTATGCATGGAATGTGATTCCCAGAGGAACTCTCTGCCCGGCATCGCGGCGTGGGAAGGCGTGGTGATATAGTTGTGCGTCATCGCAGCAATATTCGGAGATGCGGAGTGATACGAGTCGGCGTCATCGGCTTTGGTCTCGCGGGGCGGGTGTTTCACGCGCCCATAATCCGGTCTGTGCCGGGATTGGAACTGGCTTGCATTCTCGCCCGCCACGGCGAGCTCGCACAGCGGAAGTATCCGGATGTGCGCGTGGCGGGCACGCTCGAGGAGCTACTCGCCGACGAAACAATTCGTCTCTGCATCGTGGCCACGCCCAACGCCACGCATTTCGATCTGGCGCGACGCTGCCTGCTGGCGGGCCGCGAAGTGGTCGTTGACAAGCCATTCGCCATTACGTCCGATGAAGCCTTGAGGCTCATCCGCTTGGCCCAGGAGCAGAAGCGCGTGCTCAGCGTTTTTCATAACCGGCGGTGGGACGGAGATTTCCTCACTCTGCGAAAGATTCTGGCCGCCGGCGCTCTTGGCCGCATCGTTTCATACGAATCGCACTTCGACCGCTTCCGGCCCGAGCCTGATCCGGCTACCTGGCGCGACCGTCCCGAGCCAGGAAGCGGGACGCTGTACAATCTCGGCCCGCACTTGCTGGACCAGGCGTTTGTGCTCTTCGGAACGCCCAGCGCCATTACAGCCCAAGTATATTCCGAGCGGGAGGGTGCAGCGGTGGACGATGCTTTCGATATTCGTCTGGAATATTCCGGGCTGCACGCGCTGCTGCGCGCAAGCACACTGGCGTGCTTGCCCGGTCCCCGTTTTCTGATTCACGGGGCGCGAGGTTCATTCATCAAGAATGGTTTGGACCTGCAGGAGGAGCGGCTCCGCCTGGGCGAACTCCCCGGCGAGCCGCACTGGGGCGAAGAGCCCAAAGCCGAGTGGGGAACCCTGTATCTTGCCGGCGGAGCGGCGCCGAAGGCGGAAAAAGTGAAGACGGAACCGGGAGATTACCGCTGCTTTTATGCGAATGTCCGCGACGCCATTCTCGAAGGCAAGCCGCTTGCGGTATCCGCGCGCGACGGGCTGCGAACGATTCGCGCCATCGAAAAAGCGCTCGAAAGCAGCCGCGAGCGCCGCACCATTCCCTGGGGCGATCCCGACTCGGCTTCGAAATGAACGAGGAGAATTCCATATGAAACTTGCGGAAATCGCGCGGAAACTTGGCTGCGAACTCGAAGGAGACGGGGGACTCGAAATCACCGGTGTCGCCGGAATCGAGGAAGCGCAAGCCGGTGAGCTGACGTTTCTCGTGAACCGGAAATATCGTCCCGCGCTCGAGACGACTCGGGCATCGGCGATCTTCGTCGCACGCGACGCCGGGCCCGTGCGGATCGCGGCGCTGCGGTCGGAGAATCCGTACCTCGATTTCGCGCGAGCCATCGAACTGTTCCATCCCGCGCCGGCCCATGCCCCGGGAATTCACGGGACGGCCGTGGTGGCGAAATCCGCCAAAATCGGGGCCGGGGCGCACATCGGCCCGTACTGTTTCGTTGACGAAGATGCGGAGATCGGGCGCAACGCGGTGCTGCACAGCTTCGTGGCAATTTACCGAGGCGCGCGCATTGGCGACGATTTTTTCGCGCACGCGCACGCTTGCGTCCGCGAGGATTGCCGCATCGGCGACCGCGTTCTGCTCCACAATGGCGTGGTGGTGGGAAGCGACGGATTCGGGTTCGCGCGGCAATCGGACGGCCGATGGCACAAGATGCGCCAGGCGGGCATCACCGTGATTGCGGATGACGTGGAAATTCAGGCGCACAGCGCCGTGGACCGCGCCACGGTCGGCGAGACGCGCATCGGGCGCGGGACAAAAATTGACAACCTCGTGCAGGTCGGCCATGCGTGCAGGGTGGGCGAAGATACGCTGCTGTGCGGGCAGGTGGGACTTGCCGGAACAACGCACGTCGGGAACCGCTGCATCCTGGCAGGACAAGCCGGCGCGGCGGGACATTTGACGATCGGCGACGGCGCGACGCTCACGGCGCAAAGCGGCGTCCCATCGGACGTGCCCGCAGGCGCGGTCTATTCAGGCTACCCCGCGATGGAGAACCTGGCGTGGCGCAAGTCGGTGGCCGTGTTCAACCGTCTGCCGGAGCTGCAGCGGGAACTACGCGAACTGCGCGAGGAGGTTGCGCGATTGCGAGAGCTGAAAGATTGAGCGCGGCATCGGAAACAGGTCAAATCGTGCGGCCGGAAGCGGCGGCTCCCGCGACGGCGCTGCGGACGCGGACGCGGAGCACTTTTCGTTGATTGGCATCGAGAACTTCGAAGCGCAGGCCGCCGAATTCGATCACTTCTCCGGTGCGGGGAACGTGGCCGGCGATGCCGTTGAGAAGACCGGCGATGGTCGCGACATTCGCGTTTCGTGAATCCGCGTCGAGATCGATACCGAATAATTCCTCGATTTTGTCCACGGAAGTGCTGCCGCGTAGAACCAACGTGCCGCCAGCTTCGCGGATGACATCGGGAGCGGGCCGGCGGTCCTCCTCGCCGATTTCACCGACAATTTCCTCCACCAGATCCTCGACCGTGACGACGCCCGCCATCGAGCCATACTCGTCGATCACGATGGCCATCTGCTGGTTTTTGCGCTGCATTTCCTTGAGCAACTCCGAGCCAGGCTTCGTCTCGGGAACGAAGAGCGCGGGACGCATCAACTCGCGGACCGTGCGGCGAACCGCGTCGCGGTCGGGCACTTCGAGCATGTCCCGCGCCACGACGATGCCCACAATGTCGTCGAGCGACCGATCGTACACGGGCAAGCGCGAGAATTTTGTGTCCACAACGAGACCGCGGAGTTCTTCGAGAGTGGCGGAAGCGCGAATGGCGACGACGTCAGGCCGCGGGGTCATCACGTCGCGGACGCGCTTGTCGCTGAATTCGACGACCTGCTCGATCAGGCGAGCTTCCTCCTTCTCGATGATGCCTTCCTCGGTGGCGGCGTCCACAATCGCTCCGATGGCTTGCTGGTCGTCCGCCGGGGAAGCCTCGTCCACTTCGGAGAGGTGAAGCACGGAAACCAGAATTTCTAGAACGGACTGGATCGGCCAGATGATCCAAACGAACAGGCGCGCCACCGGGACAAATGGGCCGACCCAGTTCCCGGAAGCGCCGGCCAGAAGGAGCGAGGGAAGGAACTGCATCGCGATGACGACCTCGGCTCCCAGGAAGAAGACCATTTCCACAACCGCCTCCCACGGCCCGAGAGCGAAAAAGAGGACACCGAGCGCAGTAACAGCGGCTACAAGAACGAGCCACAGGCGCGCGAGAAGGCTGAAGGCCAGCGTGGCGCGCCGCCGGTCCATCTTGAAGCGCGGCTCGATCTCAGCTTCAAACGCGTCGAGATGGGCGTGGATTCGTCCGGTCGAGACGCGACCCAGTTCCCGATAGATGCGATCGAGATAAGCGAAGAGGACGAGGCCAGCCGTCAGAACGAGGACGCCAACGGTATATAGAAGAATGTCCATGCGCTAAGCCAGCCCTAGCGCGCGGCGGAGGCGCCGCTCGCGGCGGTCCATTTGCCCCGTGTCGGTTTCGTGATCGTAGCCCATCAAGTGAAGAATCCCATGGAGGATGAGGACTCTCAATTCATCGCCTAGTGACCGGCCCAAGTGGCGGGCATTGCGAAGTGCAACTGCCGGTGCGATGGCGATATCGCCGAGATACGCTTGCGCCCGGCCGTTCCTACGCTTGTTGCTTCGTGTGCTTGGCACCGCAGACACCGGAAAGGACAATACATCGGTGGGACGCTTTTTGCCACGGTACACGCGATTCCAGCGCGCCATTTCGGAATCAGTGACGAAGCAGATGGTGAGCGCATCCGCGGAAAGATGGAGCAACCGGCGCGCGCGAGAGAAAAAACCTTCCAGGTCCTCGACGGGAATACGCACACGGCGCTGGCGATTGAGAATCATGAGGAGTTTTCAAACCATTCCGCTTGGCAAAGAACAGGCCACGGGAATGTTTCCGGGCGCCATTCTTGCAGGTTTCACACACTATCCCCGGTGAGACTTCTCGCGGGCATGGCCTTCGCCAGCTTTTGCAGACTGGCCGGACACGCCGGACCGGCCTCCGCCATATTCGTCATAAGCCTTGATGATGCGCTGCACCAGGCTGTGACGGACCACGTCGCGCTCATCGAAATAGACGAGCGCGATACCCTCAATTTTGCCGACGACCTCAATAGCCTCGACGAGGCCGGAGCGGCGGTCGCTCGGGAGATCAATCTGCGTGACGTTACCCGTGATGACGGCCTTGGAATTGAATCCCAGGCGGGTGAGAAACATTTTCATTTGTTCGCCCGTGGTGTTTTGAGCTTCGTCGAGAATCACGAAGGAATCGTTGAGCGTGCGGCCGCGCATGAAGGCAAGCGGCGCGACTTCGATAATGTCTTTTTCCAGGAAGCGTTCGAGTTTATCCGCCTCGACGAGATCGTGCAGGGCATCGTAGAGCGGGCGCATGTAGGGGTCCACTTTTTCCTGGATTGTGCCAGGAAGGAAGCCGAGGCGCTCGCCCGCTTCCACGGCGGGACGCGCCAGGATGATGCGGTTCACCTGCTTGGATAGCAGCGCCGAGACGGCCATGGCCACGGCGAGATAGGTCTTCCCTGTTCCGCCCGGGCCGATGGCGAAAACCATGTCGTAGGTTTCCAGAGTCTCGATGTAGCGATGCTGGTTCAGGCTCTTGGGCGCGACGCTCTTTTTTCCCAGTGCGCGAGTGCGAGAAGGCGAAAAGGCGCCGTGAAGGGAGGATGCCGGCTCTCCGGCCGCCATGCGGAGCAGCGACTTCACTTCCTGGCTGTCGGGGGCGTGACCCTCGCGGATGCGCTGGTTGTACGCGCCCAGGATGCGGGCCGCGCGCTCGACCTGCGCAGGCTCCCCTTCTATCTCAAGGTCGCGATCCTTCAACTGCGTGGTCACCTGCAGGGCGGACTCGAAGAACTTCAGATTTTCATCGAGGGTACCGAAGAACTCGTTGATGCCTCCGGCGATTCGGACGGTCTGTTTCATCAATTTTGGCGGCCGCAAATCCCCCGCGCAGGAAATCTTGCGCGGCTCTCGGTAGACTAACGCGGGCGGGAAAGCCGGGTCAAGAGAGGCTGGCCCAAATTCACCGCAGTGTAACAATCCAGGATTCGACAGACGCAGCGGCCCGAAAAATGGGCGCAAAAAGGCCAATTCACAGCCCGGACTCGCCCGGAGGCCTATCCTGCAAGCGCCCTACCGATTGGGCGGCGGAAACTGGACTTGGGGCACCTCGCGAGAGGCTTCTGGAGCGGCGAAGTAATCGTTATTGCGCTGGAAGCCGGCCCAGCCGGCAAAAATATTATTCGGGAAGAGGCCAATGAAGGTGTTGTAGTCCTGGATGGAATCGTTGTAGCGCTTGCGCGCGACAGCGATGCGATTTTCGGTGCCTGCGAGCTCGTCCTGGAGTTGCAAGAAACTCTCGCTCGATTTAAGCTGCGGATAATTTTCAGCGAGGGCGAGAACCTTGACCTCGGCGCCATAGAGCTGATTGCTGGTGGCAATCTTGTCCGCGGGGGATTGGGCGTTCAAATATTGTGTCCGCGCCTTATCCACGTCAAGGAAGACGGTCTGCTCCTGGGCGGCATAGCCCTTCACGGTTGCGACGAGATTGGGGATCAGGTCCGCGCGACGCTCGAGGACGACATCCACCTCGGCCCAGTTCGATTTGACGGCTTCATTCAGGCGCACCATCTGGTTGCGCCTCGAAACGTACATGCCGCCAACGAGCAACCCGAGGACTAAGAGAACCACAAGAACCACAACAAATTGCTTCATGACGTCCCCTCCGGGGCGAAATCTAACACACAACAGGGAAATAGAACTGAAAAACCGTTGACCGCATTACGCGTCGAGGCGGCGGTCCACCTCGTTCGTGACGACCTCGACGAATTCCAGATACGTTTGCAAGGTGGCCTCCATATCCATTCCGCTCTCCTTGCGCTTCCCTTCCCGGAAATCCAGAATAGCGTGAAAGGCGGATGGGTCCGCACCCGCGAGAGACGCGACGCCGTCCACGGCTTCGCGCTTACCGGCCGGCATGGGCTGCCCCAGAGCGAAGAGCGCGTGGCGAAAAAGCACGCAGAACGCGGCAACGGACGACAGCATGATTCCAAGGTAGATCTTTTTCTTGCGCGGCGCGGCGAGAACCGCTTGCCGCAGACGCAGCCAATCCTCCCGCAGCTCCCGCTCGACTTGCACGCGATGCAGCCGGAGGGGCACATCAAATCCTTCGAGAAAATCCTCGCCGAAAAGCATGCGGTGATGCTGTTTCATGTCCAGTAGCTCGATCGAGAAAATATCGGCGGAACGGCGCAGCTCCTCGAGTGTGAAGACGAGCGGAGCGGGATTCCCCTGGCGCATCCACCATTCTGCAGCCGCGTGGAGCGCCTCGAGCTCAGCGGCGCCCGCGCGTTCCACGAGGCAGAGAATGTTCAGGTTGGAATGCTTGGCGAGGAATTCGCCGGTCACGGCGGACCCATAGAGGACAACCGCCTTCAGATTGAGCGCGGACGAGGATTTCAGACGCTCGACCAGTTCGCTAAGTTTTGCTTCCATTCTCGCGCCTTTCCCGGGGAGATTGCGGCGAGTGGTGCCTCACCAGCCGCCGCTGGCGCCGCCTCCACCAAATCCCCCGCCGCCGAACCCGCCAAAACCTCCACCTCCGCCGCCGCCGAAACCGCCTCCGCCCCACCCGCCGCCCCCCATTCCGCCGCCGATCATAGGGCCCATCCACCAACCCCCGCCCCGACCACGGCGCGAGCCGGAACGGCTGCGCACGCTGCGAACGATCGAATAAATTATGAAAATTAAAAATAGGAATGGGAGTATTTGTCCGACTGTCCAGCCAGTCTCGCCGCCTTCGGAGCCCTGGGGCGGAGGAGGTGAGGAACCGGAGAGAGTAACGCCGCGATCCGCGGCGATGACGTCGGCGACGCGGCGCGTCATCAGGAGGAGCGTGGCGTCGTAATTATTGTCGCGGAGATATGGGACGGCTTCGCGGCCAAAGCCGCCGACCTCTCCGTCGGGAAGAATACCTTCGAGGCCGTAGCCGACTTCGAAGCGGTACTGATGGTCGTCCACGGCGAGCAGAATCAGGACGCCGCGATCCTTCTGCTTCGGGCCGATGCCCCAGCGCGTGGCGAGGTCAATGGAATAATCTTCGATGGGCTGCCCGCCGAGAGATTTGATCGTGACGATGGCGATCTGCGCCTGCGCCTTTTGGTCCACTTCGGTGCAGAGCGCCGTCAATTGGTCACGGGCGGACTGACTGAGCACGCCCGCGAAATCGTTGACGTAACCTTGGGGTTTGAGCTGGCCGGGATTCTGAGCGGGGGCGCTCCCAGGCAGGAGGACAAAACCGCAAAGCAGGATAAGGGCCCATCGCAGGAACAGCCCCGGTCCGGCGAGGCGCAAGAGGCCGCGGGAATCCTTGCGCACGGATATGGGCTGCGAGAAGACGTTGAAGGGCATGGGCGCTTTTGGGTCATCGTCATGGTAGAGGGAGGCCATGCGAAGTGTCAACGCGCTGGAGTAGGAGGGCTGCCGCCGACCGGGCGATGCAAACCGGCCAGGGGGGACCAAAGCCGGACGTTGTTATTGCATTCCCATAGGAGATGTGGCACTTTACATATGGTTATTCCATAGGAGCAGGAGCGGCAGGCGGATTCAGGGGCCCGCGACCGCGAACGCAGCAGGGGGCGTGCCGGGAAGGGGCGCCGAACCCGCGGACCGGAGCAATGTGCTAAAGCTCCAAGATCGAGATTGGCGCCGTTTGGCACAATGGCGCCACCATGGAAACAAATTGGCCCGCCGGCACGTTTAGATAGCTTAAGATTCTGCACACATCTGCTCGAGTTGAGCTTTGCGGAGAGGAAAAAACGATGAGTGGAAGCCTAAGACACGCCGCAATTGTACTCTTGACCGCCGCTTCGCTGGCCGTCTCACCCCTTTGCGCGCAAGAGGCGCAAAACCAGGGGCAAACACAGACGCCGCCCGCCACAACGCCTGCGCAAACGGGGACTGCGGCCCCCGCGCCGGACCAGGTACGCACACTGAAGCTGGGGCCGGACTATTCCAAAGGCCCGCGGTGGCTCCCGGACTTCACGCGGCCCTACAGGCCGGTGAAAATGCCGGAGCCAGTGCTGACAAATTCGCCGGACATCGGACAATTGATTCAAGACGGCAAGCTGATGCTGAGTCTGGAGGACGCGATTTCTCTTGCGCTCGAAAACAATCTCGATATCAGCGTGCAGCGGTTTACGCCGTGGCTTGCGCAAGTCAACCTGCTGCGCACAAAGGCGGGAGGCGCGTCGCTGGGAACCAGCGGCTCCGCTCCCGTACTGCTCGGATCAACGCCTTCGGGAGGGTTCGACCCGATTCTCACTTCGAGCGTAAACTTTTCGGACCAGGAGTTTCCGGTAACCAACCCCTTTACCCAGGGCACCGGCTCGCCGTCGCTGGCCGCACTATCCGAGCACTTTGCGAACTATGATTTCGGGTATTCTCAGACTTTTCATACTGGCACGATATTTTCCGTTTCGTGGAACAACGACCGGTTCTCGTCTACCGCGGCGAACATTTTCAACCCTTCGGTGCAGTCCACGATGGCGATCACGCTCTCCCAGCCGCTTCTGCGGGGATTCGGAATCCTACCGAACACGCGGTACATCCTGGAAGCAAAGAACTCGGTGAAAGTGGCCGACGCGCAGTTCGCGCAGGCGGTGATCCAGGACGTCGCGCAGGTCTCAAACGACTACTGGGAACTGGTGTTTGCACGCGAAAATGTGAAAGTGGAGGAGAATACGGTCGGAACGGACCAGCAGCTTTATGAGAACAACAAGAAGCAGCTCGACATTGGGACGATGGCTCCGCTCGATGTGGTGACCGCGGAATCGCAACTTGCGTCCGATCAGCAGGCCTTGGTGCAGGCGCAGACGGTACAGTTGCAGGATGAGACCGTGCTGCTCGACGCCATCACCAAGGATCCCCTGGTGCCATCCCTCCAGGGAATCGAAATCATTCCCACGACGCCGATCTCGACGCCCGAAGTCACTGAAAATATCCCCATCGAGCAGGCGGTGCAGGAGGCTTGGACCAAGCGGCCGGAGTTGCGCCAAGCAGAATTGAACCTGAAAAATGCGGGGATTGAAGTGAGAGCCACTCACAATGAATTGCTGCCCTCGCTGACCGTTTTTGGGCAATATGGCGCCACCGGGCTGGGCGGAATTCTGACGCAGAACACGGAGACGCCGACAGCCTTTATCCCGAATTTGGACACGCCGATTCTGCAACAAAACGGAACGCCCGTAATTGTCGGTGGAATGCCGACGTTCGCCGGGACTCCGTCCGCGTTCACTACGACGACACAGGTCTTTCCGGGCGGATTGAGGGACGCGCTTGACAGCATGATCAACGCCAAATATCCGAGCTTTGTCGCAGGCATGAACTTTTCACTGCCCGTTCGAAACCGCGCGGCACAGGCGGACAATGCCCAGGCCCAACTCGGCGAGCGGCAGCAGGAAGTGAAGTACCGCCAGCTTCAGAACACAATTTTCCTGAACGTGCGGAATGCGCTCATCGCCCTCGCGCAGTCGCGGGCGGCCGTAGCGGCCGCCGAGAAGGCGAGGAACCTGGCACAGCAGAGTTACGACGGCGAAGTGAAGAGATTCCAGCTCGGTGTTTCGACGCCGTTCAACGTCGTACTCAAACAGCAGCTACTGACCTCGGCGGAAGGAGTCGAACTGCGCGACAGAGTCAACTTGATCGAAGCGCAGGTGAACTTCAATCAGGCCATGGGACGCACACTCGACGTGAACAATATTTCGATGGCCGACGCGCGGACGGGAAACGTCTATCGCGTGCCGAATATTCCCGGGGCGATAGATGCGGGGCCCGCGCAGGGCCGATAATGGAGGATGCGGAGAACAACTGCCAGAAAAGAAAAGCCGCGCGCTGATTCTCAACGTCTATTCCCAATCCTTTTTCAAGAGCAATTCCTCAATCCGATAGGCATGGAACATGTCGTGCATCGCGAGGTGGCGGAGCATGATAAAAACGGAATAATGAGAATATTCGCCATGCTCGGCCGTGCGTTGCCAATCCTCGGGGGACAACGCCTTCAGCCGTTCGACGAGCCGCTGGCGGTCGCTTAAAAAGCGGTCCATGGCCTCGTCCAAATCCATTTTTAGCAACGCTCCCTCTTCGTCGTCCAAGTGCGGGAGGTAGGGGGTGATATGAGGATTTGTATGTGTCAGCATCAAATCCAGCCGCGCGCAGATCATGGGATGAACCGCGGCAAGATGGCAGGCATGTTCGTGCGCGGACCACTTCCCAGGCCGCGGGCGGCGCTTCTGAATGTTCTGGGGAACCTCGAGAACCAGCGGAATAACGATTGCCGGGCCTCGCTCGAGCGCGGCGATGACTCCATCTGTGTTGTGCATCATTCTCCTCAGACGCCTGTCAGTGGAAATCATAGACCGGGCGCCTCTCCTGGTTCAACTCAATGGTTTGGACCCGTCATAACCTACGCTGAGTCTCGCGAGCACAATTGGGCTGCACTCTATCCTACAGCCGCCATATACAGTATTCTTTTGCCCGCACGCCATCGCGAACAGTTATGACACCAGCCGATCAAGTAACCGTCGTCGAGTGCCCGCGGGACGCCTGGCAAGGGCTGCCGCAGACCATTCCGACGGACGAGAAGATAAAATATCTGACCCAGCTGGTGAGGCTCGGCTTCGCGCATATTGATGCGGTGAGTTTTCTTTCGCCGAAGCACGTGCCGCAGATGGCGGATAGCGAGGTGGTCATGGAGGGGCTGAGCCAGGCCAAGCTGCCGTCGGGCGACGCGCCGGAAATCATCGGCGTCGTGGTCAATGCCGAGGGGCTCGACAGCGCCCTCGCCATCCCGGGCGTGACGACCATCGGCTACCCCTATTCGATTTCGGCTTATTTTCGGCGCGCGAATGCAAACCTGTCGCGCGCGGAATCCCGCAGTCTTGTGGAAAAGCTTCGGCGGGAAACGAAGGCGGCGCGGCGGGATCTGGTTCTCTATATCTCGATGGCCTTCGGCAACCCCTACGACGAGCCTTGGGGTCCGGAGATCGTAGAGGAAACTCTCGTGTGGCTGAAGGACGCGGGCGTCCGCACGGTCTCACTGGCGGATACGGCGGGCCATGCGTCGTCGGAAGGGGTTGCGGATCTGTATCGGGCGGTGAAGGACTGCGTCGCAGGCGTCGAAATTGGCGTGCACCTGCACAGCCGGCCGGAAGGAGCGGCTGAAAAGATTCTCGCCGCGTACGAAGCCGGATGCCGGCGATTCGATGCCGCGATGACGGGCCTGGGAGGGTGTCCCTTTGCAGGCGACGAGCTTGTGGGCAATATACCTACGGAGTTGATTTTGACGACGCTCGCGGCGCGCGGCGTCGCTACGGGGATTGATACAAAGTCGCTCGCTGTCGCTTGCGCCATGACGCATGAGCTGCGCGAGAAGTATGCGCACGTATCCGAAGCTGCAAGGCCTAATTAACCGCCGGAGCATGGCGCGCGCCGGAATGGAAGGGATGCCAGACAGCCGATGAAAAACTACGCCGAAGCGACCATCCGCGTGCGCTACGCCGAGGCCGACCAGATGGGGCTGGTGTATTACGGCAATTATTTCACGTGGTTCGAAGTCGGCCGCGTAGAGTTGTGCCGGCAGCTCGGCTTCGAATACAAGCGCATGGAAACAGAGGACGACAGCTTTATCGTCGTGGCCGAGGCGCAGTGCCGCTATAAGCGTCCGGCGCGGTTCGACGACGTTCTCGTGATTCGCACGCGCGTAACTGGATCGCAACGGCGGACGGTGCGCTTTGGCTACGAGATCCTCAATGAAGCATCCGGCGAACTGATCGCTACGGGAGAAACGCTGCACGTGATATGCGACCATCTGGGCCGGCCCAAATCCCTGCCTGTGAAATACCGGAAGTATTTCTCGGAGCGCGCGGCGGGCGCGGGCCCTATCTGAGCGCCCGGGAGAGGAATCTTCCAAAACGGTATCCAGCGGCATATTTGAAGGGCGCCACGCCCAGCGAGTAGTGGCCACAGGGTAACGACAAATTTTCAAATTCCACGCCATCGCGCCGAATCACTCGAAGAAACTCGGCGGTAAATTCGGGCCAAAACGTGGGATCGTAGCGCGCCGTGATGGCGAGAATTTTTCTGTGCGAACCATCGAGCTTCGAGATATAGGGAAACGGGCTGATGGGCGCCCAATAGCGGCGGAGTTCATCATGGGAGAGCTTCGTTTCGAGCGGTTCCCAGACGTTCATCGTGGTCAGCCCATTCGAGACCACGTCGCCAAAGTAGGTGGCGGCGTGGAGGAACGCGCCGGCACGCAGAGCAGGTTCATGGCACATGGTGATGAATCCAATGGATGAACCGATGCTCGTGCCGAGCAGGCCGAGCGGGCCGTACCCTTCGCCCTCGAGCCATCGGAGTGTGCGCCGCACGTCGAGAACCGCCTGGCGATTGGCCTGAAGCGTCAGGCCAATATTGGGGCCGACGAGATGGTCGCCACGCGGATGCCCGGGAACGGCCCGCCGGTCGTGATACGGCAGGCTTATCTTAATCGCCGTAATGCCCAAAAAGCTCAGCCAGCGGCAGATGTCCTGCTGTTCTTCCCAGCGCGCGTTCCACTGCGCAAGAACGACGACGGCCCGTCCCTTTGCCGCCCGGGCGCCCCGCGCGGTAAACAATTGGCCGTAGACGCGATTGTTTTCAGGCCAGGGTGACGCAATCGCGCTTGTGAATGTCAGGACGTTGCCCTCCAAAGAGTAATCGCAAGCGGGAGCGGTAGTGTACCAATCGTCGCTGTGCGCGAGAGTTTCCTCGGCAAAACGATCGAGGAAAACTCCGGGATGGGGGTCATCCGCATCGCCGCCGATGTGCTCGAGCCCCACGCGAAAGGCAGTGTGCGCCGGTTGGGCTCCTGCGCCCAGCGCATGTGTTCGTACCGCCGGATTTTTTGCTCGAGCCAGGACGTCATCGGTCAGGCAAATACTATAGCGCAAGAGTGCAAACCAGGCGCAGGACCGCGCCACGTTCCGCGCCGGAATGGCACGGGGAAAATCGAGCGAGGCTCTCATTTCCGCTGGCAAGTTAGTAGTCGGACACGATAGCGGGGGCGCCGCTTGAGAGGTTTTCATGGATATGGCAGATTCGAGTTGTGGCTCCCGCGACACTCATCGGTGTGTTTGTGTTCGCCTTCGGATTGATCATGGGCAGCTTCCTGAACGTATGCATCGTGCGAATCCCTAGCGGCAAATCGGTTGTAAAACCGGCATCCTCGTGCATGAAGTGCGGAGCGCCGATCCAGCCGTATGACAATATTCCCGTCATTAGTTATCTGCTGCTGCGCGGAAAATGCCGCGGCTGCAAGACGCACATTTCGGCCATCTATCCGCTGGTCGAGCTGCTGACGGCACTGCTGATTTATGCGTGCTACCGGATGTTTGGGGTGACCGCGGAGGCGCTGAAATGGGCCCTCTTCTCTGCGCTAATGATCGTGCTCGTGTTCACGGACCTGCGCGAGCGGATTCTGCCGGATGCGGTGAATTATACGGGATTTGCGCTCGGACTCCTCCTGAGCTTTTTCACGATCCCAGCGGATGGCACAGCCGGCTGGATGGCGGGCCATATTGTGCACTTCCCTCCCCCGGCGCCTGTGCTGTCGTTTGCCGATGCGATCTTGGGAGCGGCTGTGGGCAGCGGCTTGCTGTGGCTAGTCTCGGAAGCATACTTCCGGCTGCGTGGGCGAGAAGGAATGGGAATGGGCGACGTAAAAATGATGCTGATGGCGGGCGCATTTCTGGGCATCAAGCGGACGCTGCTTACTATCCTGATGGGGTCTCTGCTAGGAAGCATTCTGGGGCTGGCATTCATTCTCATTCGGCGGAAGGGATCGGATTATGAATTGCCGTTTGGGACGTTTCTTGGATTGGCGGCGCTGCTCGCAGCATTTTTCGGTACACCGGTCGTCAACTGGTATCAATCGCTCCTGATGGTGCGATGAGGGCGCAAGAGGATATCGCAAAAATGGTTGTGCTTCCGCATCATCCGGCGACACTTTCACCACTCGGGGCCGGTTACGCCGGCGTCACGCTCGTACTTCTGCTGGGTATCGTGTGCTTATTCCTGCTCCTGGTGCGCAAGTTCCTGCGAAATCGAGTCTGTGCCGCTGCGCGAGAGCTGGACGAATCCACCATCCGGAGCGGAGAACCCTTCGGCTTTCGCGACCGCTTCCATGCAGGGTGTGATCGAAAAACTCCGCGCACAGGAAAAGGAACTGGCGCGGCTGCACGTGCTGGCTCAGGAGCGTGCGCAAGAGTCCGAGCGGCTGACGGAGGAGGTGACGCGGAACATGCCGACGGGCCTGTTGCTTGTAAACGCCACGGGCGCCATTAGTTCCGCCAACCCGGCGGCGGAAAACGCGCTTGGCCATCCGGCCTCTGCGGTACCGTTCGTACAAGGAGATCCTCGGCGCGGATTCCGACCTGACACGGATGTTGGCCGCCTGCCTGCGCGAGGGAAAAACGATTCAACGCGGTGAAGTAGAACACATCACCGCGGACAGCGAAGTCCGCCGCTTGGGCGTAACAATTTCACCGATTTACCGGGCCGTGCGCAACCCCGTGCCGACGGGCGCCGGGAGCACAGCGGCCGGCCGGAAGATGAAGGTGAGCGGCGCGCTCTGCCTTATGAGCGATCTCACGGAGATCACCGCGCTGCAGAAACAGATGCGTTGGAAGGAAAACCTGGCGGCGCTGGGCGAGATGTCCGCCGGAATCGCGCACGAATTCAAGAACTCCCTGGCGACGATTTCCGGATACGCGCAGATGATCCGCGGAGAATCGAAACCGGGTGAAACCCGCGATTCAGCCGAGCGAATCCTCGACCAAACACGCGCTCTCACCCACGTCGTCACGGAATTCCTCCGCTTCGCTAAGCCGCTCGAAATCTGCTACGAGACCGTGCCGGTCCAGTCGCTCGTCGGGCGTGTGGCCGAAGAGCTGCGCGAGTCTATCCCGCAATGCGCGATCCGGTGCGAGGGCACGTTTATGGAACTTCCCGGTGACGAAGCGCTGATACGTCAGGCGCTCCTGAACCTGGTCCGCAATGCCACCGAGGCCGCGCACGCAAGCGAAAGGTCCCCGTGTGTGACGATTTCGGGCACACTCGAAGAGATCGCCGGCCGAAAATGGCAGCGCATTTGCGTGGCCGACAACGGGCCTGGTATTCCGGAGCACGACCTATCCGAAAATCTTCCTGCCGTTCTATACGACCAAGGCCGAAGGCACGGGCCTTGGGTTGGCTGTAGTGCAGAAGATCGCGCTCCAGCATGGCGGCAGCATCGAGGCTCGCAACCGCGCCGACGGCGGGGCCGAGTTCTTCTGTGGTTACCTTTGCGGCAGGAGCCTTCACCGACTCTATTCCCCTCCGAAGCCGCCCCATCTAAACTAGGTTAGGCATGTCACGGAAGTGCCTCTCAGGAGGCGATAAGAATGGGTAGAATTCTTTGGATGGCCGCCGCAGCAGCGGCCCTGATTGTCCCGGCGCGCGCCTCGCGCCAGCAGTCCGGCCAGAACACCGACCGGCAGCAGTATCAAGCCTCGCAGGCTCAGCCGTCGTCGGCGACGGAAGGACAATCACAAGGCCGGGCGGATGCGTCCCATGCACAACAAGATTCCCTTGCGGCGGCCTCGCGCAAAGCAAAGGCCCAACTGAAAGAAGCGCCCAAAGCCACGAAGGTCTACACGAATGATGATCTGCCCGTCGAGGGCGGCATTTCGACCGTCGGAGAAGCTCCCTCGACTGAGTCCTCGTCGAGCGTTGCAAACGCTAAAGCTGCTCCCACAAATGACGAAAAGTCATGGCGCGACAGATTCACGAAATTGCGCCACAAGCTCGAACAAGATCAGCAGGATCTCGCCATCATGCAGCGCGAGCTGGGAGTGCTCAACGTGCAGCATTACGACAGCCCCATGGAGCAGATGCAGCAGGGATACACCCGCAGCGATATCAATCAGAAGACGGATGACATCGAGGCGAAAAAGCATGCAGGTCGAAGCCGACCAGCAAGCCATCGAAGAAGCTGAAGACGAGCTGCGGAAATCCGGCGGCGATCCGGGCTGGGCGCAGTAGAAACCCCGCGCCATGGAACCCATCCTCCTTGTCGAAGACAAAGCCGAGCTGCGAGCCATGCTCCGCAAGGCGCTGGAACGCTCCGGTTATGCGGTCGAGGAAGCCTCGGACGGAAATGCGGCGATTGACAAGGTTCGCAGCCGCCGCTACCTGGTCGTTCTCACCGATTTAAAACTCCCCGGCCATTCCGGGATTGACGTTCTCCGCGAAGCGCGCCGGGCCGAGCCTACGCTGCCCGTCATCCTCGTCACCGCATACGGGTCGGTGGAAGAAGCCGTCACAGCGATGAAGGAAGGCGCATTCGACTTCATCCAGAAGCCGGTGGACCTGGACCACCTGAAGCTGCTGCTCGAACGCGCCGCAAAACAGCAGGAATTGCTGCGCGAAAATCTGCTCCTGCGCGAGGAATATGCGGTGCGGTACGGCTTTCCACGCATCGTCGGCGAGCATCCGGCCATGAAGGAAGCGAGCCAGATGACGCAGCGGGTTGCTGCGACGGATTCAACCGTCCTGTCTGCTGGGCGAAAGCGGAACGGGAAAGGAACTTTTCGCGCGGGCCATTCATCATCTTGGTCCCCGGGCGCAGTATCCCTTCGTGGCACTCAATTGCGCGGCCATCCCGGAGGGCCTGGTGGAAAACGAACTCTTTGGCCACGAGCGCGGGGCCTATACGGGTGCAGGCGCGCGAAAAATCGGCAAGCTCGAGCTGGCCCATCGCGGAACGCTCTTCCTCGACGAAATCGGCGAATTGCCTTTTGCGATTCAAGAGCAAGCTGCTGCGCGTGCTCGAAGAACACAGATTCGAGCGCGTCGGCGGAACGCAGGAAATCGAAATAAACGTGCGCTTCCTCACGGCCACGAACAAAGACCTGGGCGCTGCCGTCGCCGAGAAGACGTTTCGCGAAGACCTTTATTTCCGCATCGCGGCCCTGCCGATTACGATCCCGCCTCTGCGCGACCGCGGCGACGACGTGCTGCTGCTCGCCGAGCATTTTCTGGAACGGTTCAGGCTCGAGTTCCACAAACCGTCGCTGGTGTTGACCGAGCCCGCGCGCGCACGTCTGCGCACTTATTCGTGGCCCGGCAATGTCCGTGAGCTCCAGAATGCCATCGAGCGCGCGGCGATTCTTGCGAACGGACCGGAGATCGATCCGGCGGCGCTGCAACTGCCTCCCGCAAAACCAGCTCGCGGTGAACTCCCCGAGGACATGTTGCGCGAAACTTTTCTCTGGGAAGGACCGCTCGCCGAGGTATCGCAGCGCGCGATTGCTCACGTGGAACGGTTCAAGATCGAAAATGCACTGCACGAATCGAAGTGGAATAAGACGCGCGCGGCGGAGAAGCTCGGAGTATCTTACAAGACTCTCCTGAGCAAGATCCGCGCGTTGGGCCTCGAAAATTAGGCCGGCGACGGGCGTGCCGTCCCCAATCATTCGCAGCGCCACTAACCGAGCAATTCCACGAACACTTCGCTTGAAACCGCAAGGCGCGCGGGGGCAAGGCGGAGACGCGTGCCCTCGAGCTCCACGAGATCCTGTGAATGAAGACCGGCAATGCGGCCACGCAGTGCGGCCATACGATCATCGAGAGCCGCGCCGTATTTGCTCTCGATCCCAGCGAGATCAATTCCTTCGAGCTGGCGAAGGCCTAGAAAGAACTCCTCCTCAAGCGCCCGCGAGGGCGTGACGGCCTCGACTTGCTCGCGCGGTGAAATCCCCTGGTCGACGAGCGCCGCGTAACGCGCCGAATCGTGGACGTTGGCCCAGCGCGTGCTCCCGTCAAACGAGTGCGCCCCAGCGCCAAAACCGATATACGGCTCTCGCCGCCAGTATTTCAAATTGTGACCCGAGCGGCGCCCCGGCAAAGCCCAGTTGGAAATCTCATAGTGCTCGTAGCCTTGCGCATCGAGACGCGCGCATGCCCATTCGTAGAATTCGGCGATGGCGTCGTCGCTTGGGATCGCGCCGGCGCTATACCGGCTGCCACCAGCGAGCGATTCTTTCCCCAGCCGGCTGCCTTCATCTATTTCGAGCATATAGATCGAAACATGTTCAGGCCGAATGCGGAAAAGGCCATCAAGCGATTCATCCCATGTATCGCGCGTCTGGTGTGGCAGTCCGGCGATCAAATCCAGGCTGATATTGCGAAACCCCGCATCGCGCGCAACTTCCACGGCCCGGAAAATATGCGCGCGCCTGTGCATTCGCCCCGTGGATTGGAGTTCTCGGTCGCTGAAAGATTGCGCGCCCAGGCTGACGCGATTGAATCCCGAGGCGAGCCAAGCCGATGCCTTCCCCGGCGTGATGGTCTCGGGATCGGCTTCGAGCGTCGCTTCCACGGAATCCATTGTGAACGTGCGGCCGAGCGTCTCAAGGATTTCCTGAAGTGCCGCGGGATCGAGCAAGCTCGGAGTCCCGCCACCGAAGTAAATGGTGTCCACTGCCTGGGCAACGGGCGCCGCAGATTCGACGATTTCGCGGCACACTGCCTCCGTATAAGGCTGGTAGCCGTCGCGCGAGACGACACCCGTATGGAAATTGCAATAGGTGCACTTCGTCTGGCAGAAGGGTATCTGAATGTATATGCCGAGCGGCATCGGACATCACAAACTTAGCACATGATAAGAGGAAGGGGTTATGCGGAAGGTTGGGGAACAATTTTCATGCGCAATTCGCGCGTGCGCGGGCCATCGAATTCCGCGAAGAAAATGGATTGCCAGCGGCCGAGAGTGAGGCGGCCGCTTTCGATCCACACCGTTTCGGATGAGCCGACGAGCGCCGTCTTGATGTGCGAATCGGAATTGCCTTCGGCGTGCCCGTAGTCACCGGCGTGAGGGATCAGCCGGTCGAACGCAGACTCAATG
Source organism: Terriglobia bacterium (assembly GCA_963823205.1). GTDB lineage: Bacteria > Acidobacteriota > Terriglobia > Acidiferrales > UBA7541 > Palsa-295. Next base: position 371,301 of record CAWGKL010000004.1, on the reverse strand, counting down.
TCGCGCGCGACGGCGGGATCATCCCCCTCATTGATGAGGACGCCAGCCGTCGTGTGCGGAACGTAGAGATGGCAGACACCCTCGCTGCAGCCGGAGTCGCGCACGGCCTTTTCGATTTCGGCGGTAACGTCCTGGAGTTCGGTTCGGCGCGATGTGCGAATGCTGAGCGTGCGCGTAATCAAATGGCTGTGCTTCGCGGTCACGTGGCAAAGAACGCAGGCAGCTCGACAACTGTCCCGGCCCTATCCGCGTGCGGGCCGTTCGTCAGCAAGCGCCGCGGCGGAAGCAGCGCCGTAAAAGCTGAACCAGGGTTTGGCGGCCTTGAGCCGATCGTTCACATTCTGGATGTTCTTCACGCCCTGATCGCCCAGCCAGTCTTCGAGCGCGTTGACGCCCTGCTTCGCGTAAACCGGGATGCCGTCTTTCCACGTGGCGCGTCCGCAGAGAACGCCGGAAAAATTCACGCCGCTTTCGGCCGCTAGCTCGAGGGTCTCGCTGAAAACGTCGTTGCTCACGCCGGCGGAGAGATAGATGAACGGCTTCTTCGCGGCGGCGGCTGCGCGGCGGAAATGCTCCTTGGCCTGGTCGCGCGTGTAGGCGGACTCGCCCTTGCAAGCCTTCGTTCCCGCCACGAAGGCCATGTTGACGGGCACTTCCACTTTCAAAACGTCCACGCCATACTGCGGCTTGGAAAACTCCTCCATGCTGCGCGCGACGATTTCCGGCTTCTTCCGCGCGAACGCGATGCCCTTTTCGTCCCCTCCTTCTTCGTATCCGACGAATTCAAGGAAGAACGGAACGTCGCCAGCGGTACACTCTCCGCCAATGCGCTCCACCCACGCATGCTTGATCTCATTGATGCCGGGCGAATCGAACGGCGTGTAATACAGCAGAATCTTGATGCAATCGGCGCCGGCCGCCACGAGCCGGCGCACCGACCAGATGTCGAGAAGATCCGGCAGCCGGCCGGGCTGCGTGTTGTCGTACCCGCTGTTCTCATAAGCAAGCAGCAGGCCCGCATTCTTCGATCGGGCGAGTGCAGCCGGAAGGCCGTATTCGGGATCGAGCAGGATCGCGCTCGCGTGTGGCGTAAGCACGCGCGTGACGGCGGTCTTGAACTCTTCGAGCATGCTCGCCGTCACGTCCTTCTTGTCCACGCCCTTATCTTTCGCGATCGCACTCTTGAGCGAACCGCGCTGGTCCATGGCCGCCGCGGCGATCACCCCGCGCGAATTCGAGACCGCCTGCAGCCCCTTCTGCTTCCCCGGCGTAATCCTCATCGTCTGCCGCCCTCCTGGCATGCAACGGAATGTGAACCGAATTCATTTTAGCATGGGAATCGAGCGGCAGGTTCAAGCGGCGCAGGGCTGCCTATCGCGGGAAACGCCTGACTCTCGAAACTAGGGTGCGACGATCCGATGCCCATGGGCACAGGTAGAGGTATCGCGAGAAGCGGGAATTTCTGCGAGCCGGGCGAGATCGTCGAGTAGTTCCGGCCCGTGCGCGGCAAGAAAAGGCAAAAAGCACAGGCTGCGCTCCTGCAGGGCGCCATTCGGATAGAGCGAATCGAGCAGGATGCGCTCGTGACGGCCGAGGACCTCCGAACGAAATGTTTCTGCACGCGCGACCTTTCCTTTCAATTGCTCGATCTGATGAAGGATTTTTCGTTCGGAGCTGTGAAGCGCCTCGAGAAGCGTGGAATCGAGGCGGTTCGAGCGGCTCCTCGTAAGCCTTGAGCATGGTCCTGAGAGCTGCTTCGCTCTCGTCGAATTGGCCGGCGAGCGCGGACGGAAGCGACTTTTGCTCCATCTTCGCGCGCAGATGTTGCGGCCCCGCAAGGAGATCGCGCATGTCGAGACCGTATTGCGAGAGGAAGCGCGCGACGGGCGGCTCGACAATCGTGAAACTCGCCCGCGGCAGAATCGCAGGCATGCGGCCCAGAATTTTGTCGTACACAACCTGCGCTTGCGCCATATAGGCCACTTCGGCGGGCCCGCCGATGTAGAGCCGCCGTCGGCAGCAGCGTGTCTTGCACGACGGGACGCAAGAGGACGCTGGGAGTGAAGGCTTCGGGCGACTTTTCCAGCGCGCCCAATAATTCTTGCCGCGAAAAGGACGCCTTGCCGGCGGAAAACCCTTCCTTCCCGCTGCGTATGGGCTGCCGTTGGCCGTCCACGCGGTAGAAAAGCAGCGTCGTCTCGGGCGTCACTTTCACTTGCGCGTGAAAGCCGGCGCTCGCCAATTTGTCCGATCGCGCGAGCAGCGCGTCGCGTAACGAATCCGCCTCGTTCAGCGCGCGCAGGTATGCGGGCGCGGCCAGGCGGTGGAGCCGGGGATCGAGCGGATCCATAAAAATGATTCCCCGCCCCGCCAGCAACCGCGCCATCAATTTTCCGAATGCCGAGCCGTAGGTTTCGCCGGGAGTATAGGATTCGCGAAGGGCCCGCGATATTTCCGCCGCGCGTGGGCCTTCGAGGGTTTCGGCGGCCGCGGTCACGAGTGGCTGAATCTCGTCGCCGAGAAGGACCTCGCCGGCGCGGTGGCCAGCCTCCTCTTCCCGGATAGGCAGTTCATAACGCGCCAGCCCGCTGCGCGTGATCCAAAATGAGTGATTCACTTCGGCAAGGTCGTGATCCTCGGTCGCCAGCCAGAAGACTGGAACGGCTTCGATTCCGCCCCTCCTCATCTCCTCGGCAAAGCGAACAATCGAGAGCGCCTTGTAAAAGCTGTACGCTGGCCCGGAAAAGAGTCCCACCTGCTGCCCGGTCACGATGGCCACGGCGCCCGCGGCGAGACGGTCGAGATTCCGAGCCGCCTCCGCGTCGAGTTTGCCGCCGGCCCCGAAGCGCGAATTCTGTTCGCGCAGCACTTCAACGACGCCACGGCGCACGGCGCTATCGAGACGAACTTCGCGGGCAGCCGCAGCAACGCCCGCTTCCGTGGGCGGATGCGCGTAATAATCGCTCACGCGGGGAAAATCTTCGAGAAAGGCGGAAAAGAGCTTCGTCGTCTGAGGAATCTCGCGGAACGGAATACAGTGGGACTCCATGGAGGCAGTCATGATACACGCGGCTCCAGCCCCGCAGCAACAGAGGCGCACAGCATGGCGCCTCGTCAGGGCAAAGCGGCGAATTTGCGGCGATGCAAATCCTGCAGCGCGGCGACTTCCGCGGCGTGCCCGCCCATGGCGCGAATGCCGCGCGCGGCGGCGCTCGCCGCGGAAAGCGTGGTGATGCACGGAATGTTGTAGCGAATCGCCGCGCGCCGGATGGATTTCTCGTCGTAAAACGATTCGCGGCCGAGCGGCGTATTGATGACCATGTCCACTTTGCCCGTCTTCACCAGGTCCACGATATTCGGCCGGCCTTCGTTCACCTTGTACACCGCTTCCACTTCGACTCCCGCTTGGCGGAGCGCCGCGGCCGTGCCGCGCGTGGCGATGATCCGCAATCCGGCGGCGGCCAGTTCCTTCGCCGCGCTTGCAACCTGGCGCTTGTCGTGGTCGCTCACGCTCATGAAAATGGCGCCCTTGCGCGGCAGGCGCTGGCCCGCGGCCAGTTGCGCCTTGGCAAACGCCAGGCCGAAGGTCGAGGAAACGCCCATCACTTCGCCGGTCGAGCGCATCTCGGGACCGAGAATCGTGTCCACGCCGCGAAATTTGTTGAACGGAAAAACGGGCGATTTCACGGCGTAAAAATCGCGCACGGCAATTTCCGCCACGCCATCCGTTTCGACGACGGGAAGATTCAGGTCGCGCAGCTTGCGCCCGGTCATCAGCCGCGCCGCCACCTTCGCCAGCGGCACGCCCGTCGCCTTGCTGACGTACGGAACCGTGCGCGAGGCGCGCGGATTCACTTCGAGCACGTACACCGTGTCGCGCTGGATCGCGTACTGCACGTTCATCAGCCCGACCACGTGCAGCGCCTTCGCCAGCCGCTCGGTGTAGTCGCGAATTTGGTGCGAGCACCGCGGGCTTGAGCGACACGGCGGGCAGCACGCAGGAAGAATCGCCCGAATGGATGCCCGCCTCCTCGATGTGCTCCATGATGCCGCCGATCACCACGTCTTCGCCGTCGGCCAGCGCGTCCACATCCACTTCCGTCGCTTCTTCGAGGAACTGGTCGATCAGCATGGGGCGTTTCGGGTCCGTAGCCGTGCCGATCAGCGCCGCCTGGGCCACATATTCCTGCACCGTCTTCAAATCGTAGGCGATCACCATCGCGCGTCCGCCCAGCACGTAGCTCGGCCGCACCAGCACGGGCAAGCCGATTTCGGTCGCGACGCGCACCGCTTCCTCCGGCACGAGCGCCGTCGCATTGCGCGGCTGCGGAATTTTCAATTCTTCGAGCAGCGCGCCGAAGCGCCGGCGGTCTTCGGCAAGGTCGATCGATTCCGGCGCGGTGCCGATGATTGGCACGCCGTTGCGCTTCAGTTCGAGCGCCAGATTCAGCGGAGTCTGCCCGCCGAATTGCACGATCACGCCCTGCGGCTTTTCGCGATCGACGACGGCGAGAACGTCTTCGAGCGTGAGCGGCTCGAAATAGAGGCGGTCGGAGGTGTCGTAGTCGGTCGAAACCGTTTCCGGATTGCAATTCACCATGATCGTTTCGTAGCCGTCTTCCTTCAGCGCGAACGCAGCGTGGCAGCAGCAATAATCGAATTCGATTCCCTGCCCGATGCGGTTCGGCCCGCTGCCGAGAATGACGATTTTGGGGCGGTCGACGGCCTCGGACTCGTCCTCCTCCTCGTACGTCGAATACAGGTACGGCGTGAAGGATTCGAATTCCGCGGCGCAGGTATCCACGCGCTTGAAGACGGGCGCACGCCGAGTTCGTGGCGCCGCGCGCGCACGGACGCGGACTTCACGTTCCACATCTTGGCGATTTCTTCGTCGCTCGCGCCGGAGCGCTTCGATTCGAGCAGCAACTCGCGCGGACATTGCCGCAGCGTTGTGGCAGCCACGCGGCGGTCGACCGCGAGCATTTCCTCCAGCTGGCGCGATGAACCACGGATCGATCTTCGTCAGCTCGCAGACTTCTTCGCGGGTCATGCCGCGCTCGAGCGCCTCGAAAAGCCAGTGAATGCGGTCCGGGCCCGGGACGTGCAGCTTTTCGCGCAGCAGCGCCGTGGTGACTTCGGCGGGCGCGCGCCACGCCGTGCTCGGCTCGAGCGAGCGAATGCCCTTGCACAGCGCTTCCTGGAATGTGCGGCCGATGGCCATCACTTCGCCGACGGATTTCATCTGCGTGGTGAGCGTGGTATCGCTGCCCGGGAAATTTCTCGAATTGCCATTTCGGAATTTTCGCCACCACGTAATCGATGGTCGGCTCGAAGCACGACGGCGTCTTGCGCGTGATGTCGTTCGGAATTTCGTCGAGCGTCATGCCCACGCGCGAGCTTCGCGGCGATTTTCGCGATCGGGAAGCCGGTGGCCTTGCTCGCCAGCGCCGAGCTGCGCGAAACGCGCGGATTCATTTCGATCACGACCATGCGGCCCGTCGCGGGATCGACGGCGAACTGAATGTTCGATCCGCCGGTTTCGACGCCCACCGCGCGGATGATCGCGGCCGCGGCGTCGCGCATGCGCTGGTATTCCTTGTCGGTCAGCGTCTGCGCGGGCGCCACGGTGATCGAATCGCCCGTGTGCACGCCCATGGGGTCGAAATTTTCGATCGAGCAGATGACCACGAAGTTGTCGCGGTAATCGCGCATCACTTCGAGCTCGAATTCCTTCCAGCCGATCACCGATTCCTCGATCAGCGCCTGGTGCACCGGGCTGGCATCGAGCGCGCGCGCGATGGCTTCGGCAAATTCCTCGCGGTTGTAGGCGATCGAGCCGCCCGTGCCGCCCAGCGTGAACGACGGCCGGATCACCACCGGGATAGCCGAGCTGGTCGGCAAGCTTGATCGCTTCCGGAATCTCGTGTGACCACCGCCGATGCGGGAACTTCCAGGCCGATTTTGCGGCAGGCGTCCTTGAACAGCAGCCGGTCCTCGGCGACTTTGATGGCGTGCAGCGACGCGCCGATCAGCTCGCACGCCGTATTTTTCGAGGATGCCGCCTTCGGCGAGCTCGACGGCCAGATTCAAACCCGTCTGCCCGCCGACGGTCGGCAGCAGCGCGTCCGGCCGTTCCGCGGCGATGATCGCTTCGAGATATTCCTTCGTGAGCGGCTCGATGTAGGTGCGGTCGGCGATTTCCGGGTCGGTCATGATCGTCGCGGGATTCGAATTCACCAGGACGACCTCGTAGCCCTCGGTCCGCAGCGCCTTGCACGCCTGCGTGCCGGAATAGTCGAACTCGCAGGCCTGCCCGATGACGATCGGGCCCGAGCCGATGATCAGGATTTTCTTGATGTCAGTGCGCTTCGGCATCTCGTTTTTTAATGTACACGTTCCTCGCGCTTGCCTTCCTTCATCATGGCGATGAACTCGTCGAAACAAATAGCGCGCATCGTGCGGGCCGGGCGACGCCTCGGGATGATACTGCACGCTGAAAAGCGGCAGCGAACGGTGGCGCATGCCCTCGTTCGTGTGGTCGTTCAAATTGACGTGCGTGATTTCGACGTCGCTCGACGGCAGCGAATCCGGGTCCACGCAGAAACCGTGATTCTGCGACGTGATTTCGACCTTTTCCGGTGAGCAGATTCTTCACCGGATGATTCGACGCCATGATGGCCGAATTTCAACTTGAATGTTTTGCCGCCGAGCGCCAGGCCGCAGAGCTGGTGGCCCAGGCAAATTCCGAAAATCGGAACGCGCCCGAGCAGATTTGCGAATATTTTCGACGGCATACGTGACCGGCTCGGGATCGCCGGGCCCATTCGAGAGAAAAACGCCGTCGGGCTTCAGCGCCAGCACGTCCTCCGCGGAAGTCTTCGCCGGGACGACGGTCACGTCGCAGCCGTGGTCCACGAGAAGACGCAGAATGTTCTGCTTGATGCCGAAATCGTAGGCCACCACGCGATGGCGCTGGCGTCCGCTCATGCGCTGCGCGCCCACCTTCGGCCGCGCAATCCGTTCGGAGAGCCGCGAGGTCAATCGAGCCGCCCGCCCAGTCGTATTTCTTCGCGGAACTGACGCGGCTGGCCAGTTCCTGCCCCGCCATCGTGGGAAGCGCGCGAGCTTCGGCGATCAGTTTCTCGGCGGGCGTGCCGTCGGTCGCGACCACGCCGCGCAGCGCGCCCAGCTTCGCGCAGATGCCGCACCAGCGCGCGCGTATCCATATCCCAGATCACCGGGACGCCATGGCGCTCCAGATAGTGCTGCGCGGTTTCGCTCGAGCGCCAGTTCGAAGCGAGCGGCGAAAATTCGCGGACGATCAGCGCTTCGATGTAGGGCTTTGGCGATTCCTCATCGTCGATGTTCGCGCCCACGTTGCCGATGTGCGGATACGTCAGGCAGACGATCTGCCCGGCAGTAGCTCGGATCGGTGAAAACTTCCTGGTAGCCGGTGAGGCTGGTGTTGAAAACGACTTCGCCGCCGCGGCGGGTGCGAGCGCCCGCCGCGCGGCCGTTAAAGACTCGTCCGTCCTCGAGCGCGAGAATCGCGCGACCTTCGGGGGCCTCGCGTCAGTGTGTCCTCCGGAAGATTTCATTTCGATGCCGCGTTCAACCGTTGAGGACGAAGTCAGCGATCCAAAATGATCCACCGGCCAGTACGCGAATACGGCCTTGCCGTAAATAAACTGCCGCGGCACCGGACCGAACACGCGCGAATCGTTCGAGCTGTCGCGATGGTCGCCCATCACGAAATATTCGTCCTCCGGAATGCGCAGCGGCGGATAGCTCGAGCCATCGAGATAGCTCGCGGGAACGTACGGCTCCGGCAGTTCCTTGCCGTTCACGTAGAAGCTGCCCGGAGCGAATCTCGACCGTCTCGCCCGGCAGCCCGATCACGCGCTTGATGAACGATTTCGAGCGGTCCAGCGGATACCAGAAAACGACCACGTCGCCGCGCTCGATCGGCTCAAAGCGGTAGACAAACTTGTTGATGAAAATCCGCTCCTGATCGCTCAGGAGCGGAGCCATGCTCGTTCCTTCCACTTTCACCGGCTGGTAGAGAAAAATGATGATAACCAGCGCGAGGCCCAGCGCGACCGCAAGATCGCGCGTCCAACCGCGAAGTTCACGCCGCAATTGAGGAAGGGGCGCGCTTTCAGGCTGGTCCGGCGAGACGGGGCTGGGTGCATCCAACATTCTTCGCTCAAATATTTATATCATGGCGGAGCGACCGACGCCAAGTGTTCAACGGCGTGGCGCGCTAGCTTCCCGCCTTCTTTCACGCCACTCCATCGCCGCCCAAGGCGAAGGAGGCGATCGCCAAAGCGGCCACAACCGCGGTCTCCGTCCGGAGAATATTTTCCCCCAACGAAGCCTCCGCGAATCCGGACGCGCGCGCGGCTTCAATTTCCTTTTCCGTCCAGCCGCCTTCCGGACCGAACGCCAGGGACGCTGTGGCCGTCCCCCCGCCATTCGAAAAAACCTCGCGTAGGGATGGCGCCTCGGGCCGCTCCGAAAGCAGGATTTTGCACGCGGCGCGCGATTGCGCGAATGCCTCTTCCGGAAGGGCCGCTGGCAAAATCTCCGGCGGACCGAGCCGGCGCGATTGCTGCGCGGACTCGAGCATAATTTTCTCCCAGCGCGCGTGCCGCTTCACGGCCGCGGCAATCAACGGTTTGTCGCTGCGCGCCGCAGCCAGCGGAATAATTCGCGCGACGCCCGAGCTCCGTCGCTTTCTCGAGGCACCACTCGAAGCGGTCGAATTTTACGAGCGAGACGAGGAGCTCAAGCCGAACCGGCAGTTCGCGCACGGGGATTGGCTCGACGAGCGCGAATTCGATGCGATTCTCGCCGCGCTTCGAAAGCGCGACGCGTTCGACGCGGCCAAGCCAAACCGAATGCCCGTCGCTCAATTCATAGAGCTGGCCCGGTTCGGCGCGCAGGACGCGGCCAAGATGCTCGGCAGCCTCGCCGCGAAGCATCGCGCTAGCATCCTCGAAACGTTCGACGAAAAAGCGGCGGCGCACGCAAGGATTGTAACGCGAGGGGAAGAAGTATGCCTCTTTCTCGAAATTCTCAGACTACCCGAAAATGTCTTTCACCTTGTCGAAGAAGCTCGAAGACCGTTCGGCGGGCTTGTTTTCGACCTTCATGGATTCCCCGAGCTGTTCGAGCACGCGCCGCTGCTCGCGAGACACCTTCGATGGCGTGACCACGCGGATGCTGACGTATAGGTCGCCCTTGCCGCCATGTGGATCGGGAAGCCCCTTCCCTTTTTGCCGGAAAATCTGGCCGGATTGCGTACCCTCGGGGACAACGAGGTCTTCTTCCTCGCGCATCGTGGGAATTTTTATTTTCGCGCCCAGAGCGGCCTGAGAAAAACTCACGGGGATCGTGCAGTAAAGGTCCGCGCCGCGCCGCTCGAAGAACGGATGCTCCTTCACTTCGAGGAAAACGTAGAGATCGCCGGCCGGCCCTCCGTTTGCGCCCGGTTCTCCCTGCCCGGTCATGCGCAGGCGCGTGCCGGAATCCACACCCGCGGGAATGCCCACTTCCAGTGTGCGCTCGCGCTCGATGCGGCCCTGCCCCCGGCACGACGCGCACGCCTCTCGAACCGTTTGTCCTGCGCCCTGGCACGCCGGACACGTTCGCGTAATCGAAAAAAAGCCCTGTTGGTACGACATCTGTCCGCGGCCTCCGCAACTCTTGCAGGCGGCCATCCCGCTGCCGGGTTTAGCCCCGGTACCGTGGCAGGCCTCGCAATTTTCGCGGCGCGACATGCGGATCTTGGTTGTAACGCCGCTGGCGGCATCTTCGAAGCTCAGCGACATGTCGTACCGCAAATCGGCCCCGCGCTGGCCGTGCGCGCCGCGCCCCCGCCGGCGCCCCCCGCCGAAGACTTCCTCGAAGCCGAACAAATCTCCCAGAATATCCTGGAATTCCTCGAAGGGGTTAAAGCCTCCTGCCTCGAAGCCACGATTGCCCAGGCCGGCGTGCCCGAAGCGGTCATAGATAGACCGTTTCTGCGCGTCCGAAAGGACGCTATACGCCTCGGTGGCCCGCCGGAAATTCTCCTCCGCCTCTTTCTTTTTCTCGGGATTGCGGTCGGGATGCCATTTCAGCGCAGCCTTGCGATAGGCCGATTTGATCTGGTCGGCCGAAGCGTCGCGAGCCACGCCGAGAGTTTCGTAATAGTCTCGCTGAGTCTCTGCTGTCATCTTTCCCTTTCGCGCCGAGCGAGCGCGCCCACAAGGTTTCTGGGGCGCGGAGTGTAACCCCTCAGCCGTCTCGCTTGGTGATGTTCGCGGATTTCTGCTCCGTCTCGGCTGCCACGCGGACCATCGCGGGACGCAGTACGCGATCGTGAAACACGTAACCCGGCTGCACTTCGCCGATCACGGTCCCGCCGGCGTACTCGGTGCCCTCGACGCTCTCAATCCCGTGATGGAAATGCGGATTGAATTGCTTCCCCGTCGTTTCGATCCGCGAAAGCCCCTGCTTCGCGAGCGTGTCCCAGAGCTGACGACGTATCAGTTCGAACCCTTTGCGATACTCCTCCGCGCCGGCCGAATCGTTCTGGGTTCCGAGGGCATTGTCCATGGCATCGAGCACGGGAAGGATTTTCTCGATCAGCAACTCCGCGGCCCGCTGCCGGTCTTGATGGCGCTCTTTCTCGACGCGCTTGCGGTAATTCTCAAAGTCCGCTTGGCGCCGCACAAGCATATTCATCAGCTCTTGCTTCTCGGCCTGAAGCTTCTCGACCGGCTCGCTAGCAGGGGCGGTTCCCGAACCCTCGGGCGGAACGGAAACCTCGGTCACCGCCGCGCCCGATTCTTCGGCAGCGGCCGCGGCCGACGTACCCGAGGAAACGATGCCCGGCTTACCGTGCCCTCTTGTGGTCTCCTCGTTCCGTTCTCTACGCTCGCGCGACGACACGATGATCAACTCCCCTCTCGGTTCTCGGAGAAAAATTGCGCCATGAAAGCCACGGCGGTAATGACCCGCTCGTAGTGCATGCGCATCGGCGCCAGGATCCCGAGCGTTCCCTGCACCTGATCATTCGATGAGTAGGAAGCGGCAACCAGTGCAAGATGTTTTCCGGCATTCGACATCTGATCAAGGCCGAACTCGACGTGCACGGGCTCGGGCGCTTCGATGCACCCGCTCAAGAGCGCGATCAGGCGGTCTTTTTCCTCGATCGCTTCCAGCAGTTCGCGTAATTGCACTTCGCTTGTGAAGCCCGCCGCCGAGGCAATCTGCGCCGCGCCCTCCACGTAAACCTTGCGCTCGTCGCCGCCGCCGAGAATCGCCGGATCGCACAAAAGCAGCGCGTCGCTGGCAAGACGGTCATATCTTTCGCGATCGCGCGCGGCTTGCGAACGCAGGTCGGCGCGCATGTCTTCGAGCGTCCATCCGGAATATTGGGCGTTGAGATACGCGGCCACCCGGTCGAGGTCCTCCTGGCGGAACGCGCGCTCGGGGCGGGTCAGCTTATCGCGCGTCAGGCCGCCGGCGGCCACCAAAACCACGAGGACCCGATTTTCGGGCAGCAACAGGAACCGCACATGTTCGACCACGGTGCGCGCCAGCGGAGGCGAAATAAAAATACCCAGCCCGCGCGAAACCGCCGCGAGCACGTGGCTCGCGCGCTCCATCACCGCTTCAGGCGTCTCGGCCGATTCCAGCTCGCGGCGAATCCACTGCCGGTCTTGAGGGCTGGCTGTCGCTTGCGCTGCCACCTGTTCGACGAAAAAGCGGTACGCGGAAGCCGTCGGGACTCGCCCCGCCGATGTGTGCGGCTGGTAGAGATAGCCCTCCTCTTCGAGGTCCGCCATGACGTTGCGGACGGTCGCGGAACTGAGCGGCTCGGCGTGGCGGTGCGCGATGCTTCGCGAGGAGACGGGCTCGCCCGTCTCGATATACTCGCGCACCACGTCGGTTAGAATCTGCTGGCCCCGCTTCTGCTGTAGTACCGTTGGACTCATGAGTTTGCGCGAAAGATCCCGGCGGACGCCCGGCCGAGCCGGCAGCCGCTGGCCATTCCACTCCTTCATTCAATTTTAATCGGCATAGCGAAATGCGTCAACCCAAACGGCCGGGGAGTGTGAAAGCCGGGAAGGGCGAGAAGAAAAGCGGGCGTGGGTCGGTGTCCTTGCGATGAAAAATGGATATTAGGCGTTATCAATCTGAGGGCGCTGGAGGCGGTCGGAGAAATCGATGTAAACCGTCTTCCAGTCGGAGTAAAAATCGAGCGCGGCCAGCCCCGCCTCGCGATGGCCATTGCCGGAATTTTTGACCCCGCCGAAGGGCAAATGAGTTTCGGCGCCGATGGTGGGGGCGTTGACGTAGACGATGCCCGCTTCGAGATCGCGCTGTGCGCGGAATGCGAGATTGACGTCGCGCGTATAAATCGCGGCCGATAGGCCATACCGCACGCCGTTCGCGATTTCCAGAGCTTCTTCGAATGTCTCAAAGGGAATAACGCCCACCACGGGACCAAAAAGTTCCTCCTGGCAGATTCGCATTTCCGCATCGCATTCGGTGAAAACGGTCGGCTCATGAAACCAGCCGTGCGCGTAAGCTCCACTTTCCAGGCGATGGCCGCCCGTGGCGGGCTTCGCTCCTTCGTTGCGCCCAATTTCGATGTAGCTCATCACCGTCTTGAGCTGTTGCTCGGTGATGCAGGGACCCATCTCCGTTGTGGGATCGAGGCCGTCACCCACCTTGAGTGCCTTCGCGCGCGCCACGAATCGGTCTGTGAATTCGCGGTAGACGCCCTTTTGCACGGCGATGCGGCTCGCGGCCGTGCAGCGCTGGCCCGTCGTTCCAAAGCCGCCCCAGACAGCGCCGTCAATGGCCAGATCGAGATTCGCGTCGTCCATTACGATGATGATGTTCTTGCCGCCCATTTCGAGATGGCACTTCTTGAATGTAGGCGCGCACGCTTGGCTCACAATGCGCCCGACTTCGGTGGATCCCGTAAAACTGACCAAGCCGACATCGGGATGCCCGAGCATGGGCGCACCCGCCTGCGGGCCTTCTCCGAACACCACATTCAACACGCCCGCCGGGAGACCCGCTTCGGAAAGCGCTTGCGCGAGGTTATAGGACGAAAGCGGGGTATCTTCCGCGGGCTTCAGAACCACCGTATTGCCGCAGATGAGCGCAGGCATCACTTTCCACGAGGGGATGGCCATCGGAAAATTCCACGGCGTGATAAGTCCCGCAACGCCGGCCGGGACGCGCACGGACATCGCGAATTTGTTCGAAAGCTCCGACGGAGTTGTCTGTCCAAATAGGCGGCGGCCTTCGCCCGCCATCAGATAGGTCATGTCAATGGCTTCCTGGACGTCGCCGCGAGCTTCGGCGAGGATTTTGCCCATCTCGCGGGTCATATCGCGAGCGTAGTCTTCTTTGCGCTCGATGAGGATTTGAGCGGCGCGGAAGAGAACTTCGGCACGCTTGGGCGCGGGCGTGAGCCGCCATTTGGCGTAGGCGGCCTTTGCAGCGTCCACCGCCAGCGCGATATCCTCTTTCGTCGAAGCCGGAAACAGGCCGATGACTTCGTCCCGGTTCGCGGGATTGCGGTTTTCAATGGCCTTCCCGCCGCGGGCTGGAGTCCATTCGCCGTTGACGAAATTCTTAAAAGCTTTGGGGGCAAATGAAGTGGCCATCATGCGCCCTCCGGGAGCCTGCATGCCGTCCATGGCTCTCGATTCATACTATGCCTTCTGAGTCAGGCTAGCACCGTGCGGGCTGAGTTGAAAAGCAAGAGTTGGTCAGTGATGAGCGCTGGATGAGCCGGAGCTCGAGGCCGAAGACGAATGGGATGCAGGAGAGAGCGATGGAGACAGATTGGCCAGCGGCGGAACCACGACCCTGGGAGCGGAAACACCGGCGATGTCCGAGCCGAGGCCCAGCTTTTGAAGAGTGGGGGCGTCGAGTTTGCCCGTCGAGTCTATACCGTTGGCGGACTGGAATTTCTGCACAGCGGATACGGTATTCGAGTCCCATTTCCCGTTCGGATCGCCATGATAATAGCCCGCCCTTGTGAGAGCGGACTGTATCTCGGAGATGCGGTCGGGTGTGGGCGCCTTCTGTAGAGTCTCGCGCTGCGTGTGGTGGCGGTGTTTTCTCGAAGGTTTCTTGGCTGTTGCAAAGGAGGGAGAAGAAGAACTTGTTCGTCCCGCGCGATGGGCGGAGCGCGCTGCGGCCGGCGCGGGCACGCATCCGAACCACAGAAACACGGCGATGGGCAGCCATTTCATAAGCGTTTGTATTCTTGATGGACGCTCGCCGCCGGGATTTTGATGCCCGGAGGCCGACGACCGCCTAGCTATTCCTATTATCCCGATTTCGAAACAAGTCTCAAGTCGCAAGCGGCCGCAAAGGACCTATCAGACAACGCGGGAAGCAGCGTCACCTTTCGGCGGGCACGGCCCCCGCAAGAAATAGAGTCAGGATGCGGTCGTTGTCCGGGGGCCGGCGCGCGACCTTGAAGAGCACGTCATCGCCGGGCTTCAGCTTGGCCATCTCCGTTCGATAGCCTTCCAGAGCGCTGATGGGCGTATGGTTGATTTCGGTGATCACGTCGCCGCGCTCGAAGAGGATGTCCTCGGCAAAACTGGCGGGCTCGACTTCGGTCACCACGACGCCGGCCACCTTATCCATGCCCAGCTTGCGCGCGAGATCGGGTGTGAGCTCCTCGACGCGCAAACCGAACTGCGCCGGCTCTTCCGATTGATCCGGCTGTTCTTCCGCGCTCGCGGATGCATCCGGGAAAAGTTTGGAGCGGTCGGCAACCGCGGCCGTAGTCTCCTTCGCCTGCTTGTCGCGGAAGAAGCGCAGGTGGACGGACTGGCCGATGGGAGTCTCTGCGATGGGATTCACCAGATCGGAGGCGGTGCGCACCGGCTGGCCGTTCACGTCCGTGATTACGTCGCCGGCCTGCAAGCCGGCTTTGGCCGCCGGACTGCCGGGCGCCACGTCCTCGATGACGATTCCGTAGGGAGCGCCGAGCCTCCTTCATGAGAATGGGGTTTTGGCTTTTTTCTTCCTCGAAAGTGACGCCGATCGAGCCGCGCGTCACTTTCCCGCTGCTCACGAGCTGGTTGTACACGGAGATGGCCGTCGTGGAAGGCAACGCGAAGCCGACACCCTCGAAGCCCCTGCTTCCCGTATATATAGCGGTGTTTATGCCGATCACCTCACCCGCCATGTTCACCAGCGGGCCGCCGGAATTGCCGGGATTAATGGCCGCGTCGGTCTGGATGAAGCGCTGGAACTGATGCGATGGCCCATCGTCCACCGAGCGGTCCTTGGCGCTGATGATTCCAGCCGTGACCGTGGAATTCAGGCCGAAGGGGCTACCAAACGCCAGGACCCAATCGCCCACTTGCGTGCCGTCGGAATTGCCGAGCTTGGCCACGGGTAAATCGTGGTCCGCGTCAATCTTGATGACGGCGAGGTCGGTGTCTTTGTCCGTGCCGATCACACGGGCGCTGTAGTGAGTCGGGTCCCCGTCGAGAGCCACTTGAATTTTCGTGGCTTGGTCAATTACATGATCGTTCGTCAGGATGAAGCCCTTCTTGTCTACGATGACGCCCGAACCCAGGCTGCGCTCGGCGTCCGCGCCATCATCCGGGGAATTGAAGAAGCGGTTGAAGAAATCCTGAAAGGGATCGTTGGGGCTGTGGGAGTCTTTGTCGCCCTTGGGCCTCTCGATAACCTGCGTGGTGGAGATATTGACGACGGCGGGCTCGAGCCTCTTCGAGATCGCCGAAAAAGCGTTCGAAAGCGTGACCGGATCGGGAACCGCCAGCAAAGACGCCCCGTTGTCCGCCTGTCCCCGCGTAGCCAGCACACGGCCGGAGATCATCGTGCCCGTAAGAATGCCGACTCCAAACATCATCACCACGAGGAGTGCTGCGGGGAATTTCCTGCGTTTTACCCAGCCCCACAGTTCCCGAAATTGAATTCCCATCCTCGTGCTCCTTGCCCTAATCCCGCCGAAGGCCAAACAACAACTATAACACTCCTCCCAACCCCGCAAGGGCCCGAGGGTTGCGGGATTGCCCGTCTCGCTACGGCAGCACTCCCCTCGTGAACCCGCGGCGCTTCTCCCAATCCGGCATCGGCCGCTGGCAATGGCACTGTCTGCGATCGAATCCTTCGATCAATTGTGGAATTGAGGGTCCGGCACGGGCGCGGAGAGGGGCACCATGTTCTCGATTTCGTCGTCGCCAGCCGCGATTTCGGCTTCTCCAGGTTCGCGGTCGGCCAATTTCTTCTGCGCGCGACGTTCGGCTTTCATGCGCGCCTTTTCCATTCTCTTCATTTCTTTTTGGCGCTTCTGGAATGTGGTAGTCATCAAGTCTCCTTTAGGTGGCAACGGCAAACAGCGTGCCACTGCGATGGCGCTGGCCCGATCCGCCCCTACCAGCGAGGCTCGCGCGGCTGGCGCGCGGCTTCGCGATAATCCTCGTTCGAATAGCCGCCCCGGCCGCGGCCGCCTTCCCTGCCGCCGCTAGGGCCGCCTGTGCGGGGGCCGCGCGGGCCGCTCGCTTCCTTGGGGCGCGCTTCGTTGACCTTCAGATTTCGGCCGCCCACGTCTTTCCCATCGAGCGCCGCCATGGCTTTGGCAGCCTCGGCATCGTTGGGCATTTCGACAAATGCGAAGCCGCGGGACCGTCCTGTTTCCCGGTCCGTGGCGATGTGCACGCGCGCGATCTGCCCATACGGTTCAAAGAGCGCGCGCAAGTCGCTCTCCGTGGTCTGGAAATTCATGTTGCCGACAAACAGGTTTTTCATTCCCCTGCACTCCTTAGGCGTTTCGAGGGTGATGGCGCAAAGGCAGCCACGGCGCGCACCCATCCAACTATAGCACGATTGCCATCAAAGCCCGCGCCCTGCCACCCCTATTTTGTCCCGATTAGAATGGATGGCCGATGTTCATATTCATCGAGTTACAGCGATTTCAATTTCCCAAACCGTCCCGATTAGAAATGCGGGGTTGCGGGTATATCGGCCTTGAGACCCCCCTCGTTTTGTTGCGGGTAGAAAACGCGATAATGCACTTGACAAAAGACAGAACGAAGGTGCATTGTGATTGCGTTCGGCGCAGGAAAGGACTACGTGCAAGACACGCGCCGAGTGAGGCGCAAAATGACCGTCTGCTTAGGGGCGATGTGTAACAACAAGAGAAGTCCGTCCGCCATCATGCTTGGGGTGGATACGCGAATTACCTACATGGCCGGGGAAAGAATTTTGGGTAAGCACGATCTAACCAGCAAATCGTTCCAATTACCATTCGGTTTTTGTGGTGTCGTCGCTGGGACAGTTCCGAGCTGTGAAAGGTTGATTTCATATCTATGGGAATACATGGAAAAACTCAGTGCTGTTAGTGGGGAGTTGCAGCTAGACCATATTGTATTCTCCGCCAGAAATGCGAGCGAGCAAGTTCTTTTGTCATTATTTGAGAGGGAACTCGTAAACAAATTGGGCATGACGAGAAACGAATGGATAGATAGACAGGGAGTAGCATCGCTAAAGGAGGATGGAAGAAACATTTTGAAGCTAATCAAACCGGACGTAGCGTGCTTGGTCGCTGGTTTTTTGCGGGGTTCCCCTGTTCTTATAAGATTAGTAGGCAAGAACCAGCCAGAAGAAATTCCTAGTCATACTGCCATTGGAATCGGCGCTAAATTTGCATTACAAAAATTGGCCGTTCGTACCCAAGGCCCGTACTGCTCGATTCAGAGAACGGCACTTGGATTCTCAGAGGCACTACGTCACGCTCGACGGCAGTCAAAGGGTTTGGTAGGCCCCCCTGCCTACTGCCTTGTATTACAGCCGGGATTTGCAAGGCAGTTTGATCCCAAATCGGATGTTCTCCGTAAATGGAGTCGGGATATTAGACCCCAAAATACGGAGGTTCTGGACTCTGACGAGCATTGGAAAGAGTTTTGCCCCTTACTGTCTGAGGTTCCTAGACCACCTAAGAGGTCAGGCGTTCAAACGTTAGAACAGGTGCAGTAATCAGAGGAGTGTGCCCGATGGCAAAGAAGAAGGCGAACCGAGCGGCTTCTCTCAAGCGTCTTTCAACCGACGAATTAGTTCGTCGTATGCAGAACAATCATCAGCTCTTAAAGAAGCTGTTTTTTGGTGCATCAGCTTCCGATGTTTCTCAAGAATCGGAACGAACTTCCCGCCGCTCAACTCGAAAAGCGCGTCCCTTAAAGCGGCGATCTCGTTCCCGATTGTCGCGCAGTAATCGTGTTCCGCTTTGGCGTTTTGCAGGACGGCCAAAATGATGCTACGCAAGGAAGTCATTCGTCTGGAGGGCGTATCGCTTGAGCAATTATCTTCACCTGAAGGTCAGGAGGAGACCCGTCGAATTCTTTCTCGCAATGCGGGCAAGTTGCGGAAAACCATCTGCTCGGGTGGACGCGCACCTCGGGGCTGGGTACTTCTTGAAGTACAACCCCCTTCGAGCAATGAGGGCATTTCGCAACGAGATAGTAAGCCATAGACGCTTCCCCTATGCGGTAAGCCTTTCAAACGTGAGGACCGGGGCCGTGACCATATGACGCAAGGTATCAACGAACAACTCGGAATTATCGCGGCGATTGAAACGGAAGCTCATCTCCTCAAGGTAGGCTTGCATGTGCTTCGCGCTGAGCTTGTGCCAGCTACCGCGCAGCCCGCGCTTGAAAAGGGAGAACGCGGATTCTATGGTATTTGTGTGAGCATCACCACGGACGTATTCTTTAATTCCATGTTGAACCATCGCATGCTTCAATCCCATGCGCTTTGCGATGTTCTTGTAGGCCGGGAGTTCGTCAGTGAAAACGATGTCCGCATCCTTGCTGATATTCTCGCGCATGAACTTTTCGAGCGAACGACTTGTGACGTTCTCCGCATGGAACAACCGGAGTTCCCCATTGCGCTGCCGGATACCGAGCACTGGACGCTTTTTGGTTCCGCGCCCACGCTTTCCGTGGCTGCGTCCGCCAACGTAGGTTTCGTCCACTTCCACTTTGCCATCCAGCATCGGCTTGTCCACCTGAACCATCGCTGCGCGGATTCTGTGGCAGAGATACCATGCCGTCCGGTAGCTTCCGAGTCCCAAGGTCCGCTGAATCTGGCAAGCCGACATGCCTTTCTTCGCTTCGCAGAGGAGCAAGGTAGCCATAAACCATTGTGTGAGGGGCAAGTGCGAGTCATTGAAGATCGTGCCAGCCGTGACCGTGAATTGATAGTCACAATCCTTGCAGTAGTAGAGCGTCTTTTCGGTTTCGAGTTCGACCACGGCCATCTTGCAGCGCGGGCACTGGACGCCTTCGGGCCAGCGCAGCTTGGTCAGAATCTCGCGGCACTTTTCATCGGTCGGGAACAGGGTATTTATATCCACTAGATTCATCGGGGGCCTCGCATGGAAAAGGGTAGGAAACAGTTGCTCAAAAAGGTGCCCTTGAGGAAATTGGTAGCATCCGTCAAAAGGGACTTGCGGCACGCTATCAGAGAGGCCGCTGCGTCTGCCAAGCCCAAGAGGCGTTGAGGGGTGCTGTCCATGAGAGGAATATAGCGGAATGCCGTTCTTTTGTCAAGTGAATAATCTTGGTAGAAAAAATTAAGTTACTGATATCAGGGAAGTTAAGGCGAGTTCTGTTTCCTGGCTTGTTGCGGGTAGAATTCTGGAGGCCAGATGCCTGAGGCTGGACGCTGGAAGGCCCGCACAAGGCGGCTGCCTCGATGTGCCGGGCGTTCGAGTGCATGGTCATGGGCACAGAAATCCTCTCTCTTCCCGCTGCGTCGTATTTCAAGGGTCGCCCGCGCCCACTCTTCGCCAAGCCACTCAGGGCAAGGCAGGTGAGGCGCGAGCAACAAAAAAACGCATTATAGCAGATACATACTTATTTGTCAATTCCATAATAAGGGACGGGAACATGGTGATTTAGAAGGGGATAGGCCGTCGGACGGTGTCGCACCTCCCTTCCTGCGTCAGGGCAGGACCAGGGGCTGACGCCCTGTCTCGTCCGGTCGGTTTACGGCACGGCTAAAACCGCGCCCCACAAAATGACGACTAACGGCAAGATGCCGCGCAGGAGAGCGGTGCTATTGATGCGATGGCCTGCGGTTCCCTGCAGGTGCGGTGGGAAAGCCGATGCGCTTGGAGAGCTTTTCAAATTGCGGGTGGGTGCGCAGCGGATCCCAGCGGGGTTCCACGGCAAGGAACACGAGACGCACATCCCGCTCCTCGACCGCTTTTTCGAGATCGTCGAGGGCCGCCGCAGGCTCCGAAAGTCCCAACCTGACCAGGGACGGATGGACCGGCGGCACGTACGTCCGCCGGGCGCGGCGATCGAGTTCGCGCAAGAGGGTGCGCGCCGCCGCGGAATTCCCCAAAGCGCCCAGCGTGTATCCACGGAGCGCCGGCGCGAAGGTGTTCCCGTAGGAGTAGCGATAACCGGCGGAGAATTCCCGCAATGCCTCGCGAAGGCGTCCGCGCACCCCGAGAATCAAGCCGTGGATGACGCGTGCGATCCAGAATCGCGGCGCGACTTCCAGGATCCGTTCGAGCGGCCTCTGCGCCTCGGCGTAACGCCGGGCATGGTAAAGAAACTGGCCCTGATGCGTATTGATGATGAGCGAGAGCGGATCGAGCCGGCCAGCGGCTTGAATTCCCTTGAGGGCTTCGCCGTGCCGGCTAAGATTGGAATACAGGTGGGCCAGGAACATGAGCGCCCGGGAATCGCTCGGGTTGAGCTCGCGGGCGCGCTGGAATTCCCGTTCGGCCGCGGCCCAGTTCCAGTCGAACCAGAAGTGCGCGATTCCGGACGCAATGTGAGCCTCTGGGAGGGAAATATCCAGAGCGAGCGCCCGCCGCACCGTTTCCACAGTGTTCGGAAAGCAATCGCGCGGTCGCGCATCGCTGGTAATGGGCAGGGTGGCGTAGCAGGTGGCCAGACCCGCCCAGGCCAGCGCATAGCGCGGGTCCCTTCCGAGAGATTTTTCAAAGTAGCCAATGGCCCGACGGATGGCAGGCGCTGTACGCTGGTCGAGCAGAAAACGCGCCCGCAGATAGGAGTCGAATGCCTCCGGATCCACCGGAGAGGATTCGGGATGGGGGGCACAAGCTTCAGCCGGATGTTCTGCGCCACGGCAGCAGCCACTTCCGCCTGTACACGCAAAACGTCGCCGAGCGGACGCTCGAAGCTTTCCGCCCAAACATGGCTTTGGTCCGAGGCGCGAATCAACTGCACGGCGATGCGTACACGCCCGCGCTCATGCCGGGCGCTGCCCTCGATGAGATAATCCGCCCCCAATTCCCGCGCTATTTCCGGCACGCTTTTTCGCGTTCCTTTGAAGCGCATCACGGAGGTGCGTGCGATGACACCCAGCTCGCGCGGCGAAAGGCGGCCAAGCTCGGTGATGAGCTCTTCGGTGAGGCCATCGCTGAAATACTCCCGCTGCGGGTCGCCGCTGAGGTTTTCGAGCGGGAGGACAGCCAGCATGGCCCGTTCACCAAGCTCCTGCTTTTTCGGGCCGGATTTGCGCGCAGCCACAGGCAGGGCGATGAAGCGGTAGCCCTTTCGCGCCACGGTCTCAAGGAATCGCGGGCGGGAGGGGCGATCTCCGAGTGCCTGACGGATTTTCCGAATGGCCGTGTACAGCCCGGACTCGGCCTCGATGAAAACTTCTTTGCCCCACACGCCTTCGACCGCCTCTTCATGCGTGACGAGTTTTCCGGGACGCTCCGCGAGGAAGAAGAGGAGTTCGAGCGGGGTGCGGTCGAGCCTGATGCGCCGGCCCGCGCGCCGCAGTTCGAAGTTTTCCGCATCCAGTTCAAAAGAGGCGAAACGGAGAACCCCGGACGCCATGTTACTCCTCTGTGACTTCCCTATTTGCTGCTCCATCCCACTAAAGCTTACGCGGACCGCGGCATCTCGCACAGAGGAATTTCAGAAATCCTTCAGGCGCGGTTCAGAACTCGGCTGGCGTGGTCCTGTAGGCTCCGTCCATCGCAGACGGCCGTGGCTCGATGGACCGTCTCGAAGGAGATGACCATGATGCTGAGACTTTGCAAATGCATCTTTGCGGCAGCGGCTCTGGCGATGCTCGTGCCCGCCGCGGTTCGCGCGCAGGGCGTTGATAATGACGGCTGCAGCAATCGCACCTTGCGGGGCGACTATTCCTTTACGATCAACGGGCAGGTCTTCCCACCGGGAAAACCTGTCGTGACGCGCGACGGCATTGCCGTGACCAACTTCGACGGCAAAACCGACAGCGACGGGAACGGAGGCATCACTCAGGTTGATTTCGTGATGCAGTATCCCGACATGATGGGGGGAGCGTCGCCCGTCGCCAACGGCGACGCGCCGGACAGCACGACGAGTTTCAACGTCGGTGAAACCGGGACGTACAGGGTGTTCAAGGATTGCACGGGCGAGGCAGAAATCGACTTCCCCCCAGTAGGCGGGGGCGGAGCCATAATCAAATTTCGATTCGTGCTCAGCTACGACGGCAGCGCTATCCATACCACCGTCTATTACGTCCAACCACCTGGCGCCACGACGCCCGTTCCCGCCCTGATCCACAGCGAGGGCTGGAGACTCAAGTAGAGCGGCGGGCGTTGCGGAGACGGTAGACGCCTG
This sequence comes from Terriglobia bacterium, assembly GCA_963823205.1. GTDB lineage: Bacteria > Acidobacteriota > Terriglobia > Acidiferrales > UBA7541 > Palsa-295. Next base: position 348,643 of record CAWGKL010000004.1, on the reverse strand, counting down.
GATACGGCAGGTGTGAGCGGGAAGCCGGGCCCACCTCGGATTGTGCGCTTCCCTCTCGCACCGCCCGTTATCTCCCCCTGTCGGAATCAACTTCCAGCCCCCTCCGTCTGGCGCTCGTTTGACATAAACCATATTTATTCCGGATAAGATAAATATAAATTTGACTCGAATGGGCGATTCGCGGTTCACTGTAGTTATAGGGAGCCGGAGAGATGGCGCTTCGCACGCTGTATCAGAAAATCTGGGACGCTCACCTGGTCCGGGAAGAACCCGGGCGGCCCGCGCTGATCTACATTGACCGCCACTTCGTTCACGAAGCCACTTCCCCACAGCCCTTCGCCGCGCTCAAGGCCGCCGGGCGCAAGGTGCGCCGGCCCGAACTCACATTCGCGACCATGGACCACTCCGTCCCCACCAAGAACCGCGACCTCCCCATGCTCGATGCCAACGCTACCGCGCAATTCGACGCCCTCGCCCGCAATTGCAAGGAATTCGGCATCAACCTCTTCGACATGCACAGCCAGAATCAAGGCATCGTCCACGTGATCGGGCCGGAGCTCGGGTATCACCCAGCCCGGATGCACGATCGTTTGCGGCGATAGCCACACGTCCACGCACGGCGCATTCGGCGCCCTGGGATTCGGCATCGGCACGAGCGAGGTGGAACACGTGCTCGCCACGCAGTGCCTCACACAGTTCAAATCCAAGACAATGAAAATCGAAGTGAAGGGTAAGCGCCCCCGCGGCGTCACCGCAAAGGACATCATCCTCGCCATCATCGGTAAAATCGGAATCGGCGGCGGCACTGGCTACGTCTTCGAATACGCGGGCGAGGCCGTGCGCGGGCTTTCCATGGAAGGGCGCATGACCATGTGCAACATGTCTATCGAGGGCGGCGCGCGCGCGGGAATGGTGGCTCCCGACGACACCACGTTCGCGTACCTCGAAGGGCGCGCCTTCGCACCGCGCGGGAAGGATTTTCACGTCGCCGTGGACTACTGGAAGTCGCTCGCCACGGACCCGGGCGCCAAGTACGATGCGACCGTCACGCTCGAAGCGAACGAACTCGCGCCCATGGTGACCTGGGGCACGAACCCAGGCATGGTGACGCAAGTGACCGGGCGCGTGCCCGACCCGGCCACATTCGCCGATCCCGTGGACCGCAAGGCCGCCGAAAGCGCGCTCGCCTACATGAACCTGGCGCCCGGCACGCGCATGGAAGACATATCGCTCGACCGAGTGTTCATCGGCTCGTGCACCAATTCGCGCGTGGAAGATCTGCGCGCGGCGGCCGGCGTGGTCGCGGGAAAGCGCGTAGCGAAATCTGTGAAGCAGGCGCTCGTGGTGCCCGGTTCACAGCGCGTGAAAGCGCAAGCGGAAAAGGAAGGCCTCGACAAAATTTTCCGCGACGCCGGTTTCGAATGGCGCGATGCCGGCTGCAGCATGTGCATCGCCATGAACGACGACGTGCTGCCCAGCGGCGAGCGCGCCGCCAGCACGTCGAACCGCAATTTCGAGGGACGCCAGGGCAAGGGCGGCCGTACACACTTGGTGAGTCCCATCATGGCCGCGGCGGCGGCCATCGAAGGCCATTTCGTGGATATCCGCCAGTGGAAAGATTTGAACGGGGAGGAATAGTACGAGCGACCATGCAGCCCTTCACCAAGCATACGGGTTTGGCCGCTCCCATGGATCGCGTGAACGTGGACACCGACCAAATGGTGCCCAAGCAGTTCGTCAAGCTGCTCACGCGCGAAGGATTTGGGCGCTTTTTATTTTTCGACTGGCGGTATCTGCCGGGCGAGAAACCGAATCCGGATTTTATTTTAAATGCGCCGCGATACCGTGGCGCAAGCGTCCTGCTGGCGCGCGCGAATTTCGGATGCGGTTCGAGCCGCGAACACGCGCCCTGGGCCATTCTCGATTATGGGTTTAGGGCGATTTTGGCGCCTAGTTATGCCGACATTTTTTACAGCAACTGTATAAAGAACGCGATCCTTCCGGTGACGCTTTCGAACGAGCAGATGGACGAGCTTTTTAGGCGCACGGAAGCGAACGAGGGTTACCGGCTGACGGTGGACCTCGAGCAGCAAATTGTCACGGACGACTTGGGGCTGCGGTACGAATTTGCGATCGAGCCGTTCCGGAGGCAGACCCTGCTGCAAGGGCTTGATGAGATTGGGCTTACGCTTGCGCACGAAGCGGAGATTTCGTCCTTCGAAGCGAAGAATTTGCGCGTCCCCGCGATGCATGGGGACGTGGATGTGAAGTATCACAGAAATTAATTCGCGCGCGTGCGCGGTGCTCACCTGCCGCAACCTCCCATCGCGGCTGAAAACATGCTGTTAGGCATGGGACAATCTGCTGCAACTTGATGCAAGACTTTGAACGCAATGCGGGCTTAAAATGGGCTTAGAGGGCGCAAAATGCCTCGTTTTGTCATCCATCATGCCGTTGAGGGCTCTCGCGTATTCGAACTGCAAGGGTTAAGTCCCCTGACGATCGGGAGGGCCAAATCCAGCAGCCTGGTACTAGACCATGAGAGCGTGTCGCGGGTCCATGCGGTGGTGCGTCCGACGCCTGAGGGGCACTGGGAGATCATAGACCGGGGGGCCGCCAATAGCGTGAGGGTGAATGGAGCCGCAGTGAAGGAAGTGGAGCTGCGGCCGAACGACGAGGTGGCCATCGGGGAATACCGCATGCGATTTGAGGACTCCGCGGCGCGCAGCGTGATGACGTATGGCACGCCGCAGCTTCCGGCGAGCTTCGCGAAGGTGCTGGGCGAGTCCGCCTATTCGGGCACATTGATGCCGGTGGAGCACGTAGGCGCCGCGGCGTCACCCGCGATGAGCGGGCACTCGATCGGAGAGGAGCGGGTGAGGGCGCTCGAACGCGAGAATCGGCTGCTGATGCTGCTCTACCGGGTGAATCGCGCGCTGGGCGAGCTCGCGACAATTCCCGAGGTGACGCAGCGCATCTTGGATTTTGTGCTGGAGATTGACGGGGCCGAGCGGAGCTACGCCATGCTGCTCGAACCGGCGTCCACGGAGGTCGGCGGCGGGAGCGAGGGCGCGTACAGCTTCGAGCCGGCAACGATTCGATACCGCACCAGTTCCAAAGGCGGCAAGAATCAGCCCACGCCGAATCTCGCGATTTCGCAGAGCATTATTCGCCAGGTGATGCGGGGCGGGCTGCCGCTGCTGGTCACCGACGCGCAGAGCGATCCGCGTCTATCGGCGAGCGCGAGCGTGGCGAACGCGGGAATCCAATCGGCGATGTGCGCGCCGCTGGGAACCGGGAAGCGAATGCGCGGGCTGCTCTACGTGGATAATTTGTCCAGGCGCGGAATGTTCACCGTGGACGACCTCAACGTCTTCGCCGTAATCGCCGTGCAAGCCGGCCTAGCCATCGAGCGCGTGCGCACGCATGCCGAGGCTGGCGAGAGTACTCCGCAACCCACCGCCGTGAAATAAACACACGGCCCGAAGGGGCACGGGAGAGTTGCCAACCAGAAAAAGCCTCGGTCACCTGTGAAGGTGGCAATAATCTCACTCCTCAGCTTCTTCTTCATATTCGTCCAGGACCGTTTCGTTGAGATGTGACAAATGCGGCTGCTTTCCAACGTCACGGACGCTATCGTAGGAGAGGTACGTACAGGATTCGGAAAGTGGGCCGCGTTCCAGGAGTGAAAACACTGGGCGCCTCAACTCTTGGAAAACCTTCTCGCGTCGCGCTGAGGGCGCTACGATGTGGAGCTTAATCTCCATGTTCGGCTGAAGAGCCAAAAGGTCGGCCATGCGGAGGATGCCGGAGTAAACAGACGTTGTGTGCTCAACCTCAAACGCTCGTCGGATTGACCTGACCGGGATTTTTTGTACCAGCGGGAGTGAGAGAGAATTCACTCTGGAGGGAAGCTGGTATGCCAATGAAGAAATACAAGCCGGAGCAGATTGTGACGTTGTTACGGCAGGTTGAAGTGGAACTCGCCAACGGGAAAACCACTCCGCAAGCCTGCAAAGAAGCCGAGATCACCGCACAGACCTACTACCGCTGGCGGAAGGAATTCGGCGGATTAAAACTCGATCAGGCCAAACGTCTCAAGGAACTGGAACGGGAAAACGCCAAGCTGAAGCGGCTGGTGGCAGAGCTGTCTTTGGAGAAGCAAATTCTGAAGGACGTCGCGGAGGGAAACTTCTAGGCCCTGAGCGGCGGCGTGGCGCGGTCAGGCATGCACGCGAGAGTTACCGGGTATCGGAGCGGCATGCCTGCCGGCTGCTGGGGCAGTGGAGAGGGACACAACGCTACGAGGGGATCTACCGAACGGACGAAGATGCGCTGACACGAGAGATCGTGGCGCTGGCCGGCGAATACGGGCGCTACGGCTACCGGCGGATCACAGCGGTGCTGCGGGATCGAGGTTGGCATGTAGGCAAAGACCGAGTACAGCGAATCTGGCGGCGGGAAGGGTTGAAAGTGCCGCAGAAACAAAGGCCACGAGGGAGATTGTGGTTGAACGACGGGTCGTGCATTCGCTTGCGGCCAGAGCGAGCGAATCATGTGTGGAGCTACGACTTCGTGAGTGGAAAGACGCACGACGGAAGAACACTGCGCATGCTGACGCTGATCGACGAGTACACGCGGGAGTGTTTGGCGATTCGGGTGGCCCGAAGACTGGGAAGGTACGAAGTAATCGAAGCGCTGGCGGACGTGATGCTGTACCGGGGAATTCCGGAGAACATTCGCTCGGACAACGGCCCGGAGTTCGTCGCCGACGAACTGCGGAAGTGGCTGGCGAAGGTGGGTACGGGGACGCTGTACATCGAACCGGGGAGCCCCTGGGAGAACGGCTACTGCGAAAGTTTCAACGGGAAGTTGCGGGACGAATGCCTGAACGGAGAGATTTTCTATTCGCTGAGGGAGGCACAGGTGGTGATCGAGAAATGGCGGGTGATATATAACACGCTGCGTCCGCACTCGGCGCTGGGCTACAGGCCGCCGGCGCCAGCGACGTTCGCGCCGCAAATGGCGGCTCTCCGGTCGCCTACGGCTCCCTGCGAGCCGCCATTTGCCCCCTTGCCCGATGAGGTTGTGATGTAAACTCTCTCACTAGCCCTGGTACAAAAAGTCGGGCAGGTCACAACTCCGGAGGCGCTTGCACACCCATCAGCTCGGTGACGGCTGCACCCCAATCGCCGCCTTGCGCCACGAATTTGTTGTAGCCGAGGCGCTTCATCAACACGGTCCAGGCGCGTGCAATGTGGGCGGGGTCCCACCCGGTCGTAGCCGGCTTGCCGGAAAAACCGTAGCCCGGCATGGACGGAACTACGACGTTGAACGCGTCGGATGGACTTCCGCCGTGTGCGGTAGGATTGGTTAGCGGATCGATGATCTTCAACTGTTCGGTGATCGAGCCGGGCCAGCCGTGCGTAACGATGAGAGGCAATGCATTTTCGTGTTTGGAGCGAACGTGGATGAAATGAATGTCCAGCCCATCGATCTCGGTGAGGAAATTCGGCAGGGACTGCAGTTTTGCCTGGCACTTGCGCCAGTCGTAATCGGTCGCCCAATAACGAGCCAGCGCCTGCATCGTCGCAAGCTGCACGCCTTGGGTTGCATCTGTCACTGTTTCCCGTTCAGGCCACCTGGTCGCGTTGATGCGCTTGCGTAAATCTGTAAGCTCTGCTTCCGGAACACTTGCCACAGGAAACGGACGAATTGCATCTGCCTGCTCGCTGCCTCGTTGTGTAGCACTGGCCTCGCTCATAGTGCCCTCCGTAGTCTTGGATTTCGAATCTACAAATGTCTCTTTCGAGTTGCTCCGGGCTTTTGCGCTGGGTGCTCATCGCATCGCCACTCCCGTTCCCAGGTTGGAGTGATGGGAAGCTGTTCCTTCTTGCGGGAACGCTTCCGAAAGTAGAAAGATTACCGTCGCGTTCTCAGACGCCGGGCACTAAGCTCGTGTGGTTACTGTAAGTTTTCAGCTCTTGGTGAAGTGGAACTGGTCGTAATTGACCAGGTTTGCTGGACTCAAGGAACTACCATGCGGCGACCCCGCAGTGCGGTCGAAAGACTGGCTTAAAAGATGGGAACCTACCTCTTGGCCCCCGTCAGTGCAAACCATACGCCCCGAGGGGTTCCGGCGCAATATTTTTTATCTTCGGCAGGGTCCGGTGGGCGGGTGGCCCAGCCTTCCGGGCCGCAGGACGTCCGCCGCGTCACTTGATATCAGGGCGCATGATACCATCAAGCGACTTCACTTGAGAGCATATTGTTGCAGTGCACTGTCCTCCGTGAGCGACGTATGTGTCGCACCTACGGCGCTCGCGTTTTCTCTTCCCACGTTTCCCTGCCCTCCCGGACGGGGCTAACTTCTGCCGCACCCCGATAAAAATCATCGGGACGCAAAAGGCGCGCCTCCGGTGCTCGGGGAAAAGCCTAACCGATTGCGCCGAGGCCGGGCCGGAAAATTCGGCGGCTAGACTTGGGCGACGGAATCCATTAAGTTTGGGGAGAGGAGACGATATCCATGGTCGAGACGCCTTCCACGATGCTTCCGCTTGGCACGGCAGCGCCGCAATTTAATCTTCCTACACCCGATGGCAAGTCCGTGTCACTCGATGATTTTAAGGATAAACCGGCGCTGGTGGTGGCGTTCATTTGCAATCACTGCCCTTTTGTAAAACACATCCGAAAGGAATTTGCATCTTTCGCCAAGGAGTATCAGGCGCGCGGAGTGGCTGTGGTCGCCATCAACTCGAACGACGTGGAAAGCTACCCGGACGACGCGCCCGACAAAATGGCGGAAGAGATCAAGAGTGTTGGCTACACCTTTCCCTATCTCTCCGACCAAAGCCAGGAAGTGGCCAAGGCCTATCGCGCCGCGTGCACGCCGGACCTCTACGTCTTCGATAAGGGGCGCCGCCTCGTCTATCGGGGACAGTTCGACGACAGCCGGCCCAAGAATGGGCGTCCCGTGACCGGCGCGGACCTGCGGACGGCGCTGGACGCGGTGTTGGCCGGCCGCGCCGTTGCCGAAAACCAGAGGCCGAGCATCGGTTGCAATATCAAGTGGAAGCGCGGCAAGGCCCCGGATTATTTTCCGAATTCGTAGGATTCCCGTTGTGCAGAAGAAATATTGTCGCCAGAAAAAAGCCCCACGCTCCATTCATGAGCGTGGGGCCAAAAACCGAAGCCTAGAGCACGGGCCACCAGCACTTAATTATTTTGGCGCGGGAGGCTCCGACGGGGGCGCGGCTTCAGCGGCACGTTTCGACGCGGGTTTGGCGGCCGGCTTGGGCGTCCAGTACTTGGGATCGGCTTCGACCCAGGACTTTTCGACGTAGCTCGAGGCCGGATTCACCATCCAGAGGTTGTCTTCGACGCTGGCCACGGCATCCGAGTTGAGCTTGTCCATCTGTTTCATTCCGTCTTCGCCGAGCGCAGCCATAAAATCCTTGGCATGCGCCAAGGTGACATCCTCGTCTTTGAGGGAGGTCATGGGCACCATGATGAGATAGGAATCGGTCACACCCATCTGGGCATCGAAAGCGGCCCACGGGATGTTTTGGCCGATCTTAAGGCTGGCGCCGCGATAAAGCTTGGAGAGCTCCTCGAACTGCGCGTCGTGGCCTGGGTGCATGTGAAAGATGAGCACCTCCCAGTAGTGGGTGTGGGGAATATCGGCGCCTTCGACGTTGTTGCTGAGGTCGGGGCGGTAATGCCAGAGGGTGTTGTGGACTTCGGAGACGTAAGGGGCCTCGCGGGCATCGAGCACCGAGAGCTTGGAGTGCCAGGCCGGGTCGTTCGCGAACTCCTCGGAATCCTTTTGGAAGGCTTCGAACGTGTCGTAGCGCGCGCAATACATGGCGCGAGGCGGGCCCGTCAGTGAATCCATGGCGAGGAAGTGTGTGTCCGCTTTGAGCTGTGCGAATGCGGGTGGGTACTCCGCGGCCACTTTGTCGTAGGGCTCGGTGTTGTAGGGTTTTATGTTGTCTGCCTGGATCCAGAGGATGTTGGGTGGCAAAATTTTGGGGGCCTGGGCGAATGCGGCCAGGGGACACGCCAGCGCAAAGGACAATCCGACAATCGAAGAGAGCCATTTTTTCATGTTTGCCCACCTCCAGGGGCTGGTACGCGAATGGTGGAAGGGGAACGGGCCGAAATCCGCGAAGTTCGCGGTCGGCCGGTGGAACATAAGTCAAATCGAAATTGGCGATTTGGACCTCTGACTCGCGCATCGTACGCCTCTGGCACGTTCGACGCAACGAATTTACCGACAAGTCCACCCACAGACTTCCGGGGGGGGAAGGCGCATCACTCAAAGCAGATGAGGGCGATCTCGGGAGAGGTGCCGACGCGCATGGGCGGGCCCCAGGTGCCCGCTCCGCAGGACGTATAAACGAAGAGATCGCCGAGGCGCTTGAGCCCATAGACGAACGGGCCAAAGATGCGCTTTGTGATCCAAGTGAAGGGAATGAACTGGCCGGCATGCGTGTGTCCGGAAAGCTGCAAGCCGATTTTTTCCTCGGCGGCGATGGGCACGTGATTGGGAGAGTGAGTGAGAAGGATGCTGGCGCGGTCCGGGTCGATGCGCGCCCGGCGGAGGATGTCGCGGAAGCGGTGGGGGTTGACGGAATCGCGATGGTGGACGCCGACGAGCTGCAAGCCGTCCACGAGGACCTTTTCATTATTGAGCACGCGAACGCCGGAATGCCGAACCGCTTCGAGGAATTCGGCGCGCTCGCCAAACTCTTCGTGATTTCCGGAGACGAAGTAGGTCCCCAGGGGCGGCGAAAGTTTTTCGAGCGGCTCGGCAAGGCGGCGGGCGTCGGCGGCGGTGCCGTCGTACATATCACCGCCAATCAGAATGATGTCCGGATGGAATCGCGACAGAAGCGCGACGATGCGCTTGATGAAGGCGTAGCCGCGAACATGGCCGAGATGGGTGTCCGAGACGAACGCCGCGACGCGGCCTCGCCACGCGGCGGGCAGATTGGGGAGCTTGACGGTAACCTGCGTGACGCGCGTGAGCGCGGAATTCAGCAGGCCGTAGGCGCTGGCGGCCAGGGCCGCGCCGAAAAGCGCGAAGGCGATGTGCCGCGGCTGCCAGTGCAATCGAAGCAGGGTCGAGAAGCCGTAGAGAATCCACGACGCGCAGGCCGCGAAAAACGCGAAGCTGAAGAAACCAAGCCACACGGCGGAGAGCTTGTAATAGAGGCGCACGATGGGCTGCGAATAGCTCCGGGCGAGCAGACTGGCCGTGAGGAAGGTGACGGATAGAATCGCGAAGACGATGGCCAGATCGGGCGAGCCGGCGACCGGCTTAGCAATTTGATCGGGCGGGCGGAGGAAGTAGGTCCACGTTTCATACACGAACCAGTGGCCGAGGAAAAGGATGGACTGGACAATGGCCAAGAAAATGATGATGCGATTGCGCATTTATGAGTGCCTCTACGTTATTTAGATGCTGCGAAGAGCGGCGGGACTCGCGTGATGGGGCGGGAGATATGACCGGGGCGTTAGCGGTCGAGGGCGGCAAGGGCCAGGGCGATGAGGAAGAGGCGCTGGAGGCCGCGGTCGCGTCCGGCGGGGTCGTACCACTCGGCGAGGGTGTGGGAACCGCCGCCCGCGCCACCCGCGCCGAGAGCGACGGCGGGAATGCCGAGGGAGAGGGGGATATTGGCGTCGGTGGAGCTCGATTCGAGACGCGAGGAGATGCCGAGGAAGCGATCCACGTCGCGAATCGTGGCGAGGAGGGGCGAATTATTTGGAAGTTTGCCCGAGGGGCGCTCGCCGAGGGAGTGGAAGCTCAAGAGCAGGGCGCCCTGCGCGGCGCGCGCGGCGGAAATTTCATCGCGCACGCCCGCCTGCATGGCGGCGCGCAAAGCGGATTCGAGGCGGGCAAGTTCCGCCGCGCCTTCGGAGCGCAGGTCCACTTTTACGGAGACGCGCGCGGGAATGGAATTGACGGACGTGCCGCCCTGGATGGCGCCGAAATTATAGGTGCTGCGCGGCTCCTTCGGGGGGCGAACGGAAGAGAATTGCACGATGCCACGTGAAACGGCGGCGATGGGATTGGGCGCGCCGAAATCGGACCAGCTATGCCCGCCCGGACCCGTGACGGCGACTTCCAAGCGGCGCGAGGCGATGGCTTGCGTGGCGATGTAGTCCGCGGCGGCGCCGTCCACGGCGATGACGGCAGCCAGGCGCGGGCGATACGTATCCACAAGGGCGCGAATGCCGCGCAGATTGCCTTCGCCCTCCTCGCCCACGTCGCCGACGAGAAGAATTGTCTTGCGGGTGCGGACGGGAGACTCGGCGAGGGCGCGGGCCAGGCCGGCAAGTGCGGCGAGGCCGGCGGCATTGTCGGAGATGCCGGGGCCGATGAGACGCGCGCCATCGCGCCTTACGCGTACGTCGGTGCCCTCCAGGAAAACGGTATCGAGGTGCGCGACAAAGAGAATGGAGGCAGAATCGGAGCCGGGGCGTTCGGCGATGACATTGCCGGCGGGGTCGGTGTGAACAGCGAGGCCGGCGGCTTCGAAAAGATTGGCTAGAAGTTGGGCGCGGCGAGCCTCGTGAAATTCAGGGGCGGGAATTTCGGCCAGGCGAATTTGCTGGTCCGTGACCCAATCCGAATTTTTTGCAACCCATGCGAGGCCGGGGGCGCAAGCGGGATCCTGGGCGAGCTTGGCGATGGAGTCTTCCGTGGCGCGCGTGGAGCTTACAGCCATGAATAGCAAGATACCGCAGATGGCGGCGAGTTTCACAGGATTCGCGTGCTGTCCTAATTTGAAGAATTCTCCCGCCTTGAGAATACGAAGAGGGATTCTTCGACTACGTCCCGCGTCCGCCAAAAGGCGGCGGAAAAACCCAGAACGCGGGACTCCGCTCAGAATGACGCCGCAGCGCATTTCGCTCGAATTAGGACAATCCCGGGATTGGCACGGGTATCAGGAACCAAGTTGCGCGGAGCGGCGGGAAGAGGAAAAAGACGCGAGCGAATCGGTGGGATCGGGATATTCGAGCGCGACGAGGTAGAGACCTTCGGGCGGAACGGTGGGGCCGGAGCGCGAACGGTCGCGCAATTCGAATAATTGCGGGATATCCGCCGGGGCGAGTCTTCCCTTCGCCCACTTCGATCAGTGTGCCGACGATTTTGCGGACCATGTAGCGCAGAAAAGATTGTCCGCGGACCATGTAGGCGATTTCTTCGCGTCGGGGTCGCGAACGATTTCGGACGAGAGAGAGGACGCGCGCATGGTGCGGTCCCGGTCGTCGTCCTCCGAGCCGGAGGATGCGGCGAAAGATGTGAAATCGTGCTCGCCTTCGAACAGACGCGCCGCGGCGGCCATGGCGTCTTCGTCGAGCGGCCAGGGATAGTGCAGCACGCGGCGGTATTCGAAAGGCGGCAGAACCTTGCCACGATAGATGCGATAGCGGTACGTCTTGCCCTGGGATAGCCAGCGGGAGTGAAAATCGTGGCCGACCTCTTCGGCGGCGACGATGCGGATCGCGGGCGGGAGGAGCGCGTTGAGCGCGCGCTGAATTTCGGCAGCGGAAAGAGCGGAACACGTCTTGAAATGCGCGACCTGGCCGAGGGCGTGAACGCCAGCGTCGGTGCGGCTGGCGCCGTGGGCGACGATTTTTTCCTGCGTGATTTTGCGGGCGGCGTCGTTGATTGCGCCCTGGATTGTCGGGACGCCGGGCTGGAATTGCCAGCCGTGGAAGTCGGCGCCGTCGTAGGCGATGGTGAGTTTGATATTGCGCATCGTGCAGGGGGTATTATCGCACTTCTAAAAGGTAAAAGGGCTGCGTGTGAGGAGCGCACCATCCTGTGTGACGGCTAAACTTGACGGAACTGGCCGATGCTGTTAAACGTTAACGTCACACTGCCGCATGCGGATTGGCAATCGGAACTGCAGCCGCACCCTTGGGACGATGACGGCACACCGGGTTTGCAGGAAAATCAACGAAGCGATTCTGAACGGGGAGGAACCCTGATGCGCAATATTTTTGCAGGCGGCAGGCGGCAATGGCGCGGCATCGCGCGAGCGTGCGCGGCGAGCGCCGGTCTGGCGCTGGCGGGCGCCGCGGCAGCGAATGCCCAGACGGCCGGGGAATCCACGGGCGGCGAGGCGAGTCTGAAGCTTCCTGACCTGAGGCAAGTAATATTCCTAGGGAGAGTCGACGGCCATACGCTGCTGCTCGTGGGAATCGTGTTCTGCGTTCTGGGCTTGGCATTCGGCTTGGGAATTTACAGCAAGTTGAAGCGTCTGCCGGTGCACCGGGCGATGCGCGAAATGTCCGAGCTGATCTACGAGACCTGCAAGACGTATCTCATCACGCAGGGAAAATTCCTGCTGCTGCTGTGGACGTTTATCGCCGCCGTGATCGTGCTGTATTTCGGCGTGCTGCCCCCGTGCATCGACGCGGTTGCGCGTGCCGATCATTCTGGCCTTCAGCGTGGTGGGCATCGCGGGAAGCTACGGCGTGGCGTGGTTCGGCATTCGCGTGAACACCTTCGCGAATTCGCGGACGGCCTTTGCGGGGCTGCAGGGGCAAACCGTATCCGATCTACCAGATTCCGCTGAGCGCGGGCATGAGCATCGGGATGATGCTGATCAGCGTGGAACTGCTGATGATGCTGATCATTCTGCTGTTCGTGCCGGGGAACTACGCCGGCCCGTGCTTCATCGGATTCGCCATCGGCGAATCGCTGGGCGCGGCGGCGCTGCGCATCGCGGGCGGCATCTTCACGAAGATCGCGGATATCGGCGCCGACCTGATGAAGATCGTGTTCAAGATCAAGGAAGACGACGCGCGCAACCCAGGCGTGATCGCGGATTGCACGGGCGACAACGCGGGAGATTCGGTGGGGCCGAGCGCGGACGGCTTCGAGACCTACGGCGTGACGGGCGTGGCGCTGATCACGTTCATTTTGCTGGGCGTGAAGGACCCCGCGGTGCAGGTGCAGCTGCTGGTGTGGATCTTCGTGATGCGCATCGCCATGCTGGTTTCGAGCGCCGGGGCCTACTTCATCAACGGCGCGATCGCCAAGGCGCGATTTGGAAACGCGGACAAGATGAATTTCGAGGCGCCGCTGACGTCGCTGGTGTGGATCACGTCGCTCGTATCCATCGCGCTGACCTATCGTCATTTCGTACTTCATCATTCCCGAGCCTCGGCGGCGACCCCACGCAGTGGTGGAAGCTTTCGACGATCATCTCCTGCGGAACGCTGGCGGGCGCCGTGATTCCGGAATTCGTGAAGGTGTTCACGTCCACCGAGTCGCGGCACGTGCGGGAAGTGGTGACATCGGCGCAGGAAGGCGGGGCGTCGCTGGGAATTCTTTCCGGCTTCGTGGCCGGGAATTTCTCCGCATATTACTTGGGACTGACGATGGTGGTGCTGATGACCACGGGGTATCTGGTCAGCACGGCGGGCCTGGGCGCCCTGATGATTGCCGCGCCGGTGTTTGCTTTTGGCCTGGTGGCCTTCGGCTTCTTGGGGATGGGGCCGGTGACCATCGCCGTGGATTCCTACGGGCCGGTGACGGACAACGCGCAATCGGTGTTCGAGCTTTCGCTGATCGAACAGATTCCCGACATGGCGCAGGAGATTCAAGCGGGATTTCAATTTTGAAGTGAACTTCGACCGCGCCAAGGACCTGCTGGAAGCGAACGACGGCGCGGGAAACACGTTCAAAGCCACGGCGAAGCCGGTGCTGATCGGCACGGCGGTGGTGGGCGCAACCACGATGATTTTTTCGATCATCATGGCGCTGACCAACGGCATCACCACGAACGTGGATAAACTTTCGCTGCTGTATGCGCCGTTCGTGCTGGGGCTGATTACGGGCGGCGCGATGATTTACTGGTTTACGGGCGCTTCGACGCAGGCCGTGACCACGGGCGCCTATCGCGCGGTGGAGTTCATCAAGGCGAACATCAAGCTGGAGGGCGCGGAAAAGGCTTCGGTCGAAGGACAGCAAGAAAGTGGTGGAAATCTGCACGACAGTACGCGCAAAAAGGAATGCTCAATATCTTCATCGCGGTGTTTTTTGCCACGCTGGCGTTCTGCGTTCGTCGAGCCGTTCTTCTTCATCGGCTACCTGATTTCCATCGCCATCTTCGGGCTTTACCAGGCGATCTTCATGGCGAACGCCGGCGGGCATGGGACAACGCCAAAAAGATCGTGGAAGTCGAGCTGAAGCAAAAAGGCACGCCGCTGCATGATGCCACGGTGATCGGCGACACAGTGGGAGATCCGTTTAAGGATACGTCGTCGGTGGCGCTGAACCCGGTCATCAAATTCACCACGCTGTTCGGGCTGCTGGCGGTGGAACTGGCGGTGGAACTGACGGCGAAGAACGCGGTGCTGACGCACATCCTGGCCGGGGTGTTTTTCCTGGTGTCGTTCCTGTTCGTGTACCGCTCGTTCTACGGAATGCGCATCAAAACAGACGAACTAGCCGCGCGAGACGCACTTGAAGCACAGCCACGCTTGGCTGTGCGCTTTTTGCGGGGGCCTACAAATCCAACTGCACACAGGCAAGAGTGCCTGGCTACTAAAACCCGGGGCGGCTGCTAGGACTTCACGAGGCCGAGGAACTGGCGAGGGTCATTCGCGAAGCCGGGGAATACGGCGTCGAGATTGCGGTCGCCGAGATGCTTGGAAATCGACTTCGCCGAGCACGCTGCGATAGTCGGTGGTCACGGCGAGGTCGCGCCCTTCGTTAGAGCTGCCCTTCGTTCAAGCCCGGCCAGCGCGTGTAGACTTTGCCGCCTTTGACGTCCCCGCCCATGACGAACATGCAATTGGCGTGGCCGTGATCGGTGCCGCGATTGCCGTTTTCGTGCGCGGTGCGGCCGAATTCGGACATGCTGACGAAGACGACGTCGCCCATGCGGTCGCCCATGTCCTGATGGAACGCGGCGATTCCCTGCCCCAGATCGCGCAGCAGATTCGAGAGCTGGCCCTGCACGCCGCCTTCGTTGACGTGGTGGTCCCAGCCGCCGCTATCGAGGAACGCGACTTCCAGGCCCACGTCGGCTTTGAATAGCTCGGCGATTTCCATCAAGCTCTTGCCGAAGCGGCTCGTGGGATACTGCGCGCCGTTTTCGGGCTGGTACGAGCCGGGATCGATCTTCTTGAGCTGGTCGATGGCTTCGAAGGTTTCCTGGCCGACGCCGTGGAGCGCCTGGTCGACCGTCTGCGCGTACATGGCCTCGAAGCCGCCTTCCACGGTCTGCGGCGGACCGTACATCTTGAATTGATTGAGGTCCGGGATGGCCACGGCGGGCGCGGCACCTTCGAGCGTGCGCGGCAGATAGGGACCGAAGGCCACGGCGCGAAATGGCGAGGCCTGGTCTTCGGGCATGGTTTGCAGGGCGCGGTTGAGCCAGCCATCTTCGGTGGACTTCACGCCGGGCGTGCCGGACTCCATGAAATCCTGGGCGTCGAAATGCGAGCGCGTGGGATCGGGCGAGCCGACGGCCTGCACGACGGCCAGCTGGCCATTCTGGAAAAGCGGCAGCAAGGGCTGGAGGCTCGGATGCAGGCCGAAGAAACCGTCGAGGTCGATGGCCTCGGCATCGCCGCCGCGGCTGGGCGCAGGGATGGCGATGGTCGGGCGCATGCGGTAGTAGTTCGGCTCGGCGAACGGGACGACGACGTTCAGGCCGTCCATGGCGCCGCGCTGGAAGAGCACGACCATCTTTTTCTTGTTGGGCGAAGCGGTGGCGGCCACGGCGCGCTGCAGGAATGACGGCAGCGAAGCCATGCCCAGCATGGCGATGCCGCCGCTTTTCAGGAAGTATCGACGCGAGATTTTCATTGCTATCCTCCAAAACTCGGAGCCTGCCTGACGGCAGGCGGGCACAGCGTGCTGTGCCCCTACGCTGCTTTACAGAGGGCGCGGCGCGGTGTGCAGCGCCCCCACGATGCGCCGATCAGCGGCGCTGAAATTCGGGCGCGCCGAGCACCAGGCCGGAGATCAATCCTTCGTTCACCTGCTTGACCGGATCGTCGAGGCGCGCCTGCAGGATTTGCGGATCGTTCAGGCGGCTCTCGAGGGTGTCGCGCGTCGGGGCGCCACCTGGCCGTCGAGAAAAATCGTGAGGGCGCGCGCAAGCGCCGTTTGGGGGTCCTTCGACGCGTCGTCGCCGAACATCGTGGACAAATCCACGGTGGCGCCGGCCATGCGGTCGGTGGAAAATCCCAGGGCAAAGTTCAGGCGATTCAGCAGAGCGCCGGTATTGACCCAGGTTTCCGCCTTGTCGGAATAGCCCGTGGGCGGCTGGCACTGGAACAGCGGCTCGCCCATGCGGCCCACCCACTGGGCGAGCGGAAGGGAAATGGAAATGTCCGCGTTGAAGGCTCGCGCGGTGCTGGCCACCAGTTCAAAGGGAGTCTTGACCTTGGCGCGATAGGCCTCCTGGGACCAGAATTCGGGCGAATAGATCATGGTGCGCAGGACGCTGCGAGATGTCGCCGCCGGTGGATTCGTATTCCTTGGCCATGCGATCGACGAGCGACGGAGGCGGATTGTCGGAAACGAAGTGGCGGGCGAGTTCCGTGGAAATGAAGCGCGCCGTGTGCGGATCGTTGGCGAGCATTTTTAGGGCTTCTTCGCCGTCCTTCATGCCGCCATAATCGAAGGTGTGGCCCATGACCACTTTTTTGCCTTCCGCGTGAACGCGATCATTGAAGAAGAATTCGGGATCGCGGCGCGGCTCGCGGATGGTCCAGCCGGTGAGGCATTCGGCCATTTCGATGACGTCCTGCTGGGTATAGCCGGCGTCCACGCCGACGGTGTGCAGCTCCATCACCTCGCGGCCGTAATTTTCGTTCAGGCCGCGCTCCTGCTGCGCTTCGCGCCAGGGCCGCCGGCCTGCGGCTGCGGCGGATACCCTCCCCCGTACATGCCCCCGATAACGGGCGCGGCGGACGGCGCTTTCCTCCTGCATCTTCTGAAATGCGGCAGGGTCGGCGCTCAGCCAGTTGTCGAGATAGAAGAGCATGGCAGGGCTTTTGGCCGTGGCGATCAGCAGATCCTGGAACTTGCCCATGGTGTGGGGACGAATCGTATCGCGCACGTAGGAGGTAAGCAGCCAGCGGTCCGCGCCTTTGCCGGCGAAAACATTGAAATGGTTGAACCAGAAATCCTCCATCACGGCTTCGAGCTGGCGCTGGCTGTACACAGCGCGGTCCATCTTGGCCATGGAGAGTTCCGCGATGATGCGGTTCGGCCCCTGAATATTGGCAAGCTGCATTTGAGCCTTGTCGAGGTTGTCGTCGCCGGTCAGCAGGACCGCATCGCGGGCATCGCGGCGCTTTTCCATCATCTGCTGCTGGTACTGCTCTTTCGTTTCGCCTTCTCTTTTGGCGGCCTGCTGAGGCTGGGGAAATTGTTCTTCGAGGGCCGCAGGCGACATGCGCAGGGTGGGATAGTTTTCCAGGCGCCTGTCGAGCGCCGAATCGTCCATGGAATCCGGATGGAGCTGCTGGTCGATCCATTTTTCGAGGCCCATTTGGCGGACGCGTTCGACATCGCCGGGACGCGGGCCATATGCCAGGCGGTTGAGTGCGTGGAGGATGGCTTCGTCCTCGGTGAGTTCCGTGATGGGAAGTTTGCCTTTGAATTTCTTATCGAGGGAGATGGCCTGAGAATCCGCGGAGACGCGAGTGTTCCCGGCGGCCGGGGCGGCGGGAGCGGCCATGGCAGCGGAGATAAAGAGCACCATGGCAATCGCCGCGGCCAGGAAGGCGGCGCCTGCCGCGTCGAGGCGGCGGCTCGCTTGAGGGCGATCGCTCGTTCGCATCTCTCTCGTCGAGGCTCCCGCGTGGCGCCCGCGTGTGGCGGCAATCTTCATGATTTTCGCTCTTTATATTAACCCTGCCCGAGCATAAAAGTTGCCGGGGGGCGCGGCATGGGTCAATAAGCCGCCGACGGCAAATTCCCACGGCGGGGGATTCACGTTTTGAGCTCGAGCAGAAGGGCCTCCAGCTTCTGCTCGTTTTCAGGCGTGAGACTCGCAAGCTCGACGCCCATGCCGTGGGAGGTTACGTGGATGACGGTGCAGTCCGATTCCAGGGTAACAATGGAGCAGGTTATAGTGACATGGAGCACGCTGCCGGGCGGGGGCGGATCCTTCATGCGCACAAACATGCCTCCCAGGCCAATGACGGATACGGAGCCTTCCAACCGCGGCCCCTTCCCGTTGGTCGTCATTTGAATCTGGCAGGCTTGTGGAACTAGAACGCGCTCATGGCGGCGAGGATCCGGATTGGTCATTTTTTCCCTCAGCAATTTATCGAGCAGCGCGAAAAGCGTCGAGCGTCCAGAAATCCTGCGTCTCGTCGTGACGGAGAACGTAGTAATTGCCGTCGTCGGCGCGGACGCGAAAATAGCTGGCCTGCGGGGAATACCACCGGCCATCGAGTTCGCAGACCTCGAACGGGCGTCCACGAACGACAAAACGGAGAGGGCGTTCGCCGGCGCGATACCCCGCGTAACACTCGACGCGCATTTCGCTCATCGCGCCTCCGCGGGGCGGAAGGGTTTCCGCCGCTGGAGAGAATCAGCTACCACCGATAGTCTAGCAGCTTTGCGGGCCAGCGCAACAGCGGATGGAAGGGACGTTTACCTATCTGCCAGCCGGTGCGGCCCGCTCCGCGATGGATGACTCCCGAGCCTCGGCGTTATAGGCCGCGCCGAGAAGAACGATCAGGGCGGTGAGGAACATCCAGAGCAGCAAGCCGATGGCTCCCGCCAAACCGCGGTAGACAAAGTCGTAGGGCACCTTTCGGACATACCATCCGAAAGAAATGTCGGCGGCCCACCAGAGCACGGTGGAAACAGCGGCGCCGGGAAGCAAGATGCGGTATCCGGAGTGGAAGGGGCGCCCGATGCGATAGATCACCACGAGGACTCCCATGGCCAGCAGAAACACGAGGCCCGCATAGAACAGCATTTCGAGCTCATGGGTGTGCCGCGGAGAGCCCGTCTGACGAATCAGCCATGGGCGCGTCTGCTTGCCGAACACCGTCAGGATAATCACGGCCAGGATGGGCCCAATGGTCAGGCAGAGCAGCGCCAAAGCACGAAGCTGCCGCTGCCAATATCGCGTCAGCAGCAAGTCGCCTTCGATCACGCGAAACCCTTCCATGAAGCCGCTCATCACTTGCGTGCCGGCGATGAGCGTCCCCACAAGACCCAGCGAAATCCATCTCCACGGATGCACGCCCTTGCGAACGAAATATCCGAAGACCACTTCGGTGCTGCTCGGCGGGAGAATCAGCCGCAGATGCTCGGGAATTTCCTGAAGGGCGTCGTGAAAAATGGATGTAGCCCCCAAAATGCCGAGCGCCAGAAGCAGCAGCGGAAAAAATGCCAGGAACATGTTGAACGCAACGGCCTGGCTGAGGGTCACGCAGTCCGGAAAAACCCGGCCCAGCGCCCGGTAGAGGTTGCCTAGTACGCGGTCCATCGGTCGTCGTGCGAATTATACGGGAACTTCGCTCGCGCACGCGCGTTCTTTCTTGCATGCCGCGGGGCCGGCGCGGCGTTCTTGCCGCGGGTAAACCCGCGGAGTAAACTGCCAGCGGGATGCGATTCGCCCGAAACAGGGAATACGCGCGGCAAATCAGAGGACAGGCAGAGGGCCAGCAAATGGCGGGGTTATTCGACCGCGAAATCTATCTGGATATCGAGACGCTGAGGCTTTCGCATGAAGTGGAGGGCGGGTGGGGGAACATTCGCGCGTTCGGAGTGGCCGTGGCGGTCACATGGGACAAGGAAAATAACTTTCGCCGATGGTTCGAGTGCGA
Source organism: Terriglobia bacterium (assembly GCA_963823205.1). GTDB lineage: Bacteria > Acidobacteriota > Terriglobia > Acidiferrales > UBA7541 > Palsa-295. The sequence continues at coordinate 328,810 of CAWGKL010000004.1, read as the reverse complement.
TTCCGGCAGGCTCGTCACCGAGCTGGGAACCTTCACGCGCATCATAACGTTCAACGGCAATCGGTTCGACCTGGAGGTTCTGCGCGCGTACGCGCCGGTGGATGGACTGCTCAAGCGTTCCTTCGACGTGCATGAAGAGCTCCATAAACAGCTCGGGCACCGCGTGAAACTTGACCAGCTCGCGCGCGACACATTGGGCACGGCAAAAAGCGGCGATGGGCTCGAAGCCGTGGGATGGTGGCGCGCCGGAGAGAAAGAGCGTGTGGCCGCGTATTGCGAGCAGGATGTGGCCATCCTGCGCGACCTTGTGGAGCACGGGCGCACGAAGGGATACGTCGTGCTCGCGTCACGCCAGGTGCGGGTCAAGTGGGAATAGGCTCAGGCGGGCGCGTGGCGCGACAATCTCCATTTCGATGGCTGGTGTGCCCGATTCTGGCGCTTTTTTGCGGGATGTGCGTCGCGCGCGCCCACGGGGCCGGGACCGACGACGCGGGGCGCATCGAGTGGACGCAAGTGCCGGATGGACAACTGAGGCTCGACGGCAAGACGCCGCTTGCCTGGAACGTCTACCAGCCCGGGAAGAAAGACAAGAAGAAAGGCTCGAATCTGATCCTCGTGCTGCTCGGGCACCGTTACCTGATGCTCGATACGAAAGCAAGACTCGTTTATGAGGTACAGGCCGGGGATCTGCGAGCGGAGGGGCAAGGCTTCGAAAGCGGCGACCTTGCCCGGCCGGCACACGTGGTCCCGAGCACCGATTGGAGCGATCGGGATGTGGGGGCAGCGGAGCTTTTCCGGCTGACACTGGGAGACTACGGGCGCGTGCTCGAAGTGGAATTGCCGCATCCGATTGATATTCGCCTGGGAATCTACTGAGAGGAAGGGCGGCGGCTTCGCAGGCTGCGCCAGAGCATCCAGGCGACTGTGGCCAACATGCCGATCCAGCCGATGAGCCGGACGGCGTGCGCGATTTGGACATCATGGTCGAGCACACCGAGCCTGCCGAAGAGATAGTTCCAGTCGTGAATCACGAAATCGGCGTCACCGACGGTCAGCAGGGGCAATTCCTGCGCGCGCGCGTCCGCCATGTAGGTTGAGACGGGGAGAAACTGCTCGAAGAAGAAAAACATGCAGAACGCCGTCCCCGGCACCTGGCGATGAAAAACGAACCACGCGGCCAGGAGAAGAGGCACGCCGAGCTGCATGAGCGTGCCGCCCGCGACCATGAGGAACTCTCCAAAAAAGCGGAATAGCAGATGTCCGCCCTCGTGAATGGGGATGAAGACCAGATCCATCATCAGGAGCGGACCCGCGCCCCGCGCTGCTTGGAAAAGGAACAGCGCGTAGAAGGCGCCGGCGAGAATCGTCACGGCCAGAGGGACGGGCCGCCAATCCTCCTCCAGCATTTCGAGATGCGGAAGCCGTTCTATCCATGACTCGGGCAGGCGCATAGCGGCTACTTCTTCACGGAGCGAACACTGGCAGGCTGGCTATCGAGGCAAACCATGTTCTCATCGCGGCCGTTGGCGAGAAGCTCGCAGTCAATTTCCTGGGCGCTGCGGACGGCTTCGGAGTACGTGGCTCCGGCGGCATCGGCGCAGTGCGTTGCTCCCTTAAAGCTCATGCAGACTTCGTACTCCTGGCGCGTTTGCTGGAATGAGGAATAAACGAGCACGCACAATAGCGCGGCACCACCTGCCACGACGATCCAACGTACCCTATTTGAACGCTTCGGCATGTCACCTCCGGAGACAGCGCCACCGCCTGCGCGCATTGCGGCCTGGGCTTCGGATTCAGGCGGCATTTCCCTGAGAGCGGGCCGCACGGACGGCCATCCGGACGGCGGCTTCCGCCGGAGAAATTTCGACGGATAGGATGCGCGCCCGCGGGACCGCCTTTTTCAGTTGCGCTTCGATGGCAGCGTCGAAATGCATGGAGCGTCCAAAGACGCCGCCGACCTTGGCGATAGGCGTATCGCGGTCGCGCCCGCCCAGATCGCCCGCGACGCATTGTACAAGTTCGGCAAGGGACGCGGCCGCGGACGTGAAAATTTCCCGGCTGACGGCATCGCCCTGCTCCGCCAGCTCGGCGACAAGAGGAAACGTCTTCGGGAACACGGCGTCCGCATTTTTCGCGATGTGCTCGAGCATGAAGTCCCAATCGCGGGATTCATGCCACGCGAGAAGTCTTTTGGAGAGCTGGGTCGAAGGGCCGCGCTTCTCCTCGGCGCGCTCGACGGCGGCGAAGGCGCGGCGGCCGATGTCGAAGGCGCTCCCCTCGTCGCTGAACCACGGCCCGCGTCCGCCGGCCCGCGCCGTCCGGCCATTGGCATCGCGGCCAAACGCGGCGGAGCCGGTCCCGGCAAGGAGGAGAATTCCCTCCCCCGAACCGAAGGCGGCTTCGTGGGCGATTTCGAGGTCTGAGATCACGCGAACCTGGGCGTTCGGGTAGCCCTTCTCGAAGAAGGTCGTTACGCGATGGCCAACGCCCGCACGCCCCGCGCCTCCCAACCCCGCGCAGATTCCGGAGATCTCTGGCGCGCGAATCTTCTGGCGAGCCAGGACCGCGTCGGCGGCATCGCTGAGGGCGAACCACGCCTTGGCATAGCCGGTGCGAAGCGGATTGGAGGGCCCGGCAATGGAGCGCTTGAGAATGCGGCCCTCGGAATCAGCCAGGACGCACTCCGTCTTCGTTCCCCCACCGTCGAATCCGAGAAAATAGGAGGCCGCCGGAGCGGGCGATTGCTGTGGCATCGTTTTCACCTGTCTTGAGACTGCCGCAAGCGGGCGGTTAGCATCGCGCCGCCGGCTCGGAACGTCAGTTCCCCCTCGCCCGCCACTTCGCACAGGAAGGGCGGGGAGGTTGATCCCGCCGTAAGGCGCTTTGTTGCTCATGGGGCTTTAGCCCCTGAAGCCAGGCTTTTATTGTACGCTGCATTCAACAGCCTCTTGAACGCCCCCTGTGAAAGCTCTTCTTCCGCAAAAATCCCGGGATGAAAGATGCGCGCGAGAATCCGTACTCCCTCCGCGAGCCGGGGGCCGGGACGGGAAAAATAGCTGTTGGCGTCCACGGCAAAGACGCGGCGCTCGCGCACGGCGGGTAGATCGTTCCATGCGGCGGGAAATTGCGCGGCGCTCAGTTCCGCCGCCGTGCGCGCAGCATTATATCCGCAGGGCATCACCACAATCACTTCCGGCGACGACTTCGCAATCTCCGCCGCTGTAGCGCGAAAGGACGGCTCGCCCGCCCGGCCCAGCACGTCTTCCCCGCCGGCAAGGGCAACCATCTCGGGAACCCAATGGCCGCCGATGTAGTACGGATCGAGCCATTCAAGGCAGAGCACGCGCGGACGCGAGCGCCCCCGCGCAGCCCGCGCTTCCACGGCCGCCACCTTTTGCTCGAGCGCCTTCGCCAGCGCTTCCGCTTCGCTCGCGCGGTCTGCGGCCTGGCCCACGCGGCGAATATCGTCCCAAACGTCCGCAAGAGAATGAGGCGTGAGCGAGAGGACGCGAGGCTGCTTGGGAAGTTTTGCAAGCGCGGCCGCCAGATCGTCCGGCGAAGCCGCGCAGACATGGCACAAATCCTGCGTAACGATCAGGTCGGGCGCGAGCGAGCCAAGCAGCTCCGGATCCACGGCGTAGATGCTTTCGCCGCGCGCGACGACGGCGGTGACCTGGCGATCGATCTCGGCGGGCTTGGCCCGCGGGTCCACGCGCGGGCGGATGAGCGCGGGCTTCGCCGCCGCCTCCGGCGGGAAATCGCATTCGTGCGTCACGCCGGTGACCGAGTCGCCAAGCCCCAGGGCGTACAGGATTTCCGTGGCGGAAGGCAGCAGCGAACAGATTCTCATCAACGTGTCGTCTCAGGATTGGATCGCGGCGGCAATTCATTTTCCTCCGGCGGCCGCGGCGCCGGGAAGAAGATCGGCGAAAACGAAGCCGTCGCGCTCGACAGTTTCACCGGGCGTGACCACAATCTTCTCGCGGAACATAGGGCCTGCGTTCGCAAAGGTATGGAATTCGCCGTTTTCGCCGCACGGGTCCACGCCCTCGGGAAAATCTTTCAGCAGACTCGGCGTCGAACCTGCGTCCGGCAAACGAGCCGGCGAGTTTGCGGGGATCCACGCAGGTGAGATATGCGGAAAGCCCCCCGGCGAGCATTTCCTGGGCCAGCCGCCGCGTGTCCCTTCGCCACAAGGGGAAATGAGGGGTCATCCCGCAAGCGGCGAGATGCTTTTCCCGGTAGGCGCGGATGTCCTCGAGGAAAAGGTCGCCGAAAATGATGTGCCACACTCCTTCGGCCCTGGCGCGCACCATCGCCGCGCCCATCTCTTGCTCGTAAATTTCGTTGGGGCACGGCGAGGGAATCGGAACCTTCACCAGCGGCAGCCCCGCGGCAGCAGCCTGCATTTCGAGCAGACTTTCGCGCACGGCGTGCATGGCCACGCGCTGGTGCGTGCGATTCACGGTGGTCAGGAGCGCCACTACGTCGAATTCACCGGCCACGCGCGTGGTGTGAAGCGCCCAGGCGCTGTCCTTGCCGCTGCTCCAGGCGAGCCAGGCTTTGGGGGCTTGGTGCATAGGTCGAAATGCCGCACCCGCGGCGCTTAAGGGCACAGCATGCCGCGCCCCTATAAGAAAATACAAGAAAAGAAAAACACCAAGCTCCATGATAGAGCAGATACTCCGCGCCTGTCCCGCAAAACTGCCGAGTGCCTTCTGCACAGCAGGCGAGGATCCGTGGCGGCGGATCGCCGCATTGCAACCGATCGAGTGTCGCTCGCAGGCCGTTGCGCGCGGAGCGGCGGGGAAAACCGGGCAGAGCGCGGAGGGCCACAAAATTTGGAGAGAACCGAAACGAAACATGCCCGGGGACGTTCGGTTGTGCCGCATGAAGCTGTGTGCTATATAGAGCCGCGAGATGCCGACGCCAAGATGGAATGTCCCGGACCGAAGCGGCGCGTAAACTGCGACTTTCGGCGCTGGCGCCGCCTCTTTTTATGACACCCTCCGCGCGCGCGCAAAAAAAAAGACGCAGGAAAAAAAGGCAGGCGGGCTCCTCCGCATGGGCCGAAAAAACGCTCAAGAAAATGACCTTGCGCGAAAAGGTCGGGCAGATGCTGATGCCTTATTACTTCGGCGTTTTCACTTCCACGGAAAGCCCCGATTATAAGGAACTGGTCCATGAGGTGGAAGAAAATCACGTCGGCGGGCTGATTGCGGGGACGATTCGCGGGCCCCTCGGCATCGAGCGCAGCCAGGTGTACCCGACGGCCATCCTCACGAACGACCTGCAGCGGCGCGCGAAAATTCCCCTGCTCGTTGCCGCGGACTTCGAATCCGGCACAGGCATGAGGCTGGACGAAGGAACGTCGTTCCCCTCCGCGATGGCTATTGCCGCAACGGGCGACCCGAAACTTGCCTACACGGCCGGTAAAATCACCGCGCTCGAAGCGCGCGCGGCGGGCATTCAGTGGATTTTTGCGCCGGACGCGGACGTGAATGACAATCCGGATAATCCCATCATCAACATTCGCTCCTTTGGCGAGGACCCGCAGAGTGTGGCCCAATACGTCACCCAATTTGTCCGCGGCGTGGAAGAAAATGGCGCGCTCGCCACGGCGAAGCATTTCCCAGGCCATGGCAACGTCACCGTGGACTCGCATCTCGTTCTGCCCGTCGTTCCCGGCGATCGCGCGGAACTCGAGAGCACGGAGCTGGTTCCTTTTCGCGCGGCGATCGCAGCGAACTCGAGCGCGATTATGCCGGGGCACCTGGCCGTCCCGGCGCTCGACCCCGACGCCCATCTCCCCGCCACCCTTTCCTCCAAAATGCTGACCGGAGTGCTGCGCGGCGAAATGAATTTTCATGGCCTGATTGTGACCGATGCCATGGGCATGGGCGGCATCACGTCGCTGGCCCCGCCGGGCGAGGCCGCGGTGCGGGCCGTCGAGGCCGGCGCGGACGTGCTGCTCATGCCGCCCGTTCCCGACGCTGCGCTCGCGGGACTCGAAGAGGCGGTCAAATCCGGCCGCATTTCCGTCGAGCGTGTGGACGAATCCGTGCGTCGGATTCTGGAGGCCAAGGCGCGGCTCGGTCTCGACAAAAACCGCCTCGTGAATATTGACCGCCTGAGCGCGAAATTTGCTCTGCCCGAGTACGAAGAGCAAGCGCAAAGCATCGCCGACAGCGGCGTCACTCTCCTCCGCGATGCGCCGCGGCTTCTGCCGCTCGACGCCACGCGGCCTCTTCGCGTCCTGCTCGTCGCGCTTTCGGCCGATCCCGATCCGTGCCCCGGCGAAACCATCGAACCCGAAATCCGCCGGCGCGTGGACTCGCTGAGCGTGCTGCGCGCGGATACGCAATTTTCTCCCGTGAGCGCGCTCCGGCTGCCACCTCCTGAAAGCTACGACGTTGCCATCGCGGCCCTCTTCGTGCGCGTCGCTGACCGGAAAGGAAACGTGGGCTTCCCCGACAATCAGCTCGCGTTCGTGAATCAGTTGTGGGCGACCGGAAAGCCCGTGGTGGTGGCGGCTTTCGGAAGCCCGTATTTGATCGGGCGCTTCCCAAACGCCAAAACGTGGCTCGCGGAATTTTCGACGAACGACGTATCGCAGCGCGCCGCCGCGCGCGCGATTTTCGGCCAGGTGGGCATCACGGGGAAAGTTCCCGTCACCGTTCCCGGCGCCATCGAGCGCGGCTATGGTCTGCAAGTAGCGGAAAATCCGATGACGCTCGAACCCGCGCCCGCGGAAGTTTCCGCGCGCCTGCAACCCGCGTATGACTTGCTCGATCGCGCCGTGGCCGATGGAGCCTTTCCCGGCGGCGTTCTGGCCGTGGGCTGGTCGAATCGCCTCGCCGTGCATGCCTTCGGCCACCTTGAGAGTGGGCGCAAAGCCCGCGCCACGGATGAAGACTCGATCTACGACCTGGCGTCGCTTACCAAGCCGATCGTCACGACCACGGCTGCGATGATGCTCCACGAGCGGCGGCAGCTCGATCTGGATTTGCCCGTCGAGCGCTACCTGCCGGAGTTTGCGGCGGCCGCGAAAGCCGACCCCCATCCGGCGTGGCGCGCGCGCGTGACCGTCCGCATGCTGCTGCTCCACGATTCGGGGCTTCCCGCCCACCGCGACTTTTATAAGGACACCAAGGGCCACGATGCCATTCTTGCGCGCATGATGGCCGAACCGCTGGTCCATGCGCCGGGAACGCAAGTGGAATATTCGGATGTCGGATTCATCCTCCTCGGCGAAATCATCGAGCGCGTTACCGGCGAACCGCTCGACACATTCGCGCAAAAGGAAATCTTCACGCCCCTCGGGATGGATCGCTCCTTGTTCAATCCTCCGCGCCGGCTGCGCCAGGACATCGCCCCCACGAAAGTGGACTCGCTCTACCGCAAGCGGCTGATTTGGGGCGAAGTGGACGACGAAAATGCCTGGGCCATGGGCGGCGTGGCGGGAAACGCGGGGCTTTTTTCCACGGCGGAGGACGTTGCCGTGTTCGCGCAAATGATTCTCAATGGCGGCATCCATGCGCACGAGCGGCTGCTCGGCCGCGCCACGATCGAAGAGTTCACTCGCCCGCAAAAGATCGGGGATTCCGCGCGCACGCTCGGCTGGGACGTGCCCTCCGATCCTTCATCCTCGGGCCGCTACTTTTCGCCGCGGAGCTTCGGCCACACGGGCTTCACGGGCACCTCGCTGTGGATTGACCCGCAGCGCAAGCTTTTCATCGTCCTGCTCACGAATCGCGTTCACCCCACGCGAGCCAATGAGAAAATACGCGCCGTGCGGCCGGCGCTGCACGATGCCGTGATCGAAGCCCTGGGGCTGGCGAGCGGGCGTGCCTCCGCCCCATAACTCCCCCGGCACAATTTTTCCACTTATCGCATCCTCGCGCGTCATACGGACTCCCGCTGCGGCTATAATTGTCGGGCGGTTTGGAAGGCCAATCGCCGCCGGAAGCGGCTGCCATTCCCATCTGTTGGAGCGTTAAGATATTCATGAGCATGCGTCGAGCCACCACCGAACGCCGCAATCCGAAATCGCGCGGACTCGACCGCAAATCCACGCGCGACATCCTGCGCGTTCTGAATCGCGAAGACGCGCGCGTGGCCCTGGCCGTGCGCAAGGAGCTGCCGAAAATCGCCCGCGCCGTGGACGTCATCGTGAAGGCCTTCCGCCATGGAGGGAAACTCTTCTACATGGGTGCGGGAACCAGCGGGCGCATCGCGCTGCTGGATGCCGCGGAATGTCCGCCGACCTTCGGGACGCCGCCGAAAATGGTGCAAGCCATTATCGCCGGCGGCGCCCGCGCGCTCCGGCATTCGGCTGAAGGCGCGGAGGATTCCGCGGCCCAGGGCGCGCGCGATCTCGCGCGTGCGGGCGTGTCGCGGCGCGACGTTGTCGTCGGGATTGCCGCCAGCGGCAGAACGCCCTACGTGCTCGGCGCACTCGAGTTCGCGCGGCGCCGCGGGGCGTTTACGGTCGGCGTCACTGCCAATCCGCGCTCGCGGCTCGCGCGCAAGGCGCACGTGGCCATTGCGCCCGACACCGGGCCGGAGGCCGTGGCTGGGTCCACGCGGCTCAAGGCCGGAACCGCGCAGAAGCTGGTGCTCAACTTGCTCTCAACCGCTGCGATGGCGCGCCTCGGCCGGGTTTACGAGAACTGGATGGTCCACGTGGCGCTGACCAATCGGAAGTTACAGCAGCGGGGCGCGCGGATTCTCGAAGAAGCCGCCGGCGCGAGCGCGCGTGCCGCCGAACACGCTCTGCGTCAGGCGGGGCACGATATGCCCACCGCGCTCGTCATGCTCAAGACGGACGCGAGCGCGCGCGACGCCCGCCGACGGCTCGCCGAAGCGGGGGGCAACGTTCGCGAGGCCATCGAAGCAGGGGAAAAGCGGCGCGGCAAAATGAAAATCCGAAGATAGCGGGGAGATAACGGATGGACCGCTTCAAAATTGAAGGCGGGCGCAGGCTCGAAGGCGAGGTCCGCATCAGCGGCGCAAAGAACGCCGCCTTGCCCGCGATGGCCGCCGCGCTGCTCACATCCGAGCCCGTGTGCCTGCAGAATATTCCTCACGTGCGCGACATCATAACCATGGCCAAGCTGCTTGCGCACATGCGCTGCGAAGTGGAAACCCCGGATATGCCGCCCAGTGAATTCACGATTCGCGCGCAAACGGTGTCGCATGCCGAGGCGCCCTACGAGCTGGTGAAGACCATGCGTGCCTCCGTGCTAACCCTCGGACCGCTCGTCGCCCGCTTCGGCTATGCGCGTGTTTCCCTGCCCGGAGGCTGCGCCATCGGCGCGCGCCCCATTGATCTGCACATTCAGGCGCTCGAAAAGCTCGGCGCGGAGATTTCCGTCGAGCATGGCTACGTGGAAGCGCGCGCCAAGCGCCTGCGCGGCACGCTCTTCCGCTTCCCGAAAATCACTGTCACGGGGACGGAAAATATTCTCACCGCCGCGGTCCTGGCCGAGGGCGAAACGATCCTCGAAAACGCCGCGCGCGAACCCGAAGTGAGCGATCTCGCCGCGCTGCTCTCGAAGATGGGCGCGAAAATCGAGGGCGCGGGAACTTCCACGATCCGCGTGCAGGGCGCCGAGCAATTGCACGGCGCCACGCATACCGTGATCCCCGACCGGATCGAGGCCGGCACGTTCCTTGTCGCCGGCGCGATTACCGGCGGCGAAGTTCTGCTGACGCACTGTGAGCCGGAGCACCTGGGCGCCGATCATGAACAAACTCAAGGAATGTGGAGTTGATATCCGCCGCGAGGCCCCGGGCGCTCTGCGCGTACGCGCCGCGAAGAAGCTCACTCCCGCCGACATCTCGACTGAGGAATATCCCGGCTTCGCCACGGACATGCAGGCGCAGTTCATGGCCCTCGCGACGCAAGCCAATGGCGTTTCGCATATCCGCGAAACAATCTTCGAAAACCGCTTCATTCACTCGAGCGAAATGCTGCGCATGGGCGCGAACATCTCCGTGGACGGAAACCTGGCGGTGGTCACCGGCCCCACGCCGCTCGCCGGCGCTCCGGTGACGGCATCCGATTTGCGCGCGAGCGCGGGTTTGGTGCTTGCGGCGCTCGTGGCCAATAACACCACGTGGATTGACCGCGTCTATCACATTGACCGCGGGTACGAGCGCATCGAAGAAAAGCTTCAGGCCGTCGGCGCGCGCATCGTGCGCATCACTGCATAGGAATGGCGCAATTTCGCGCCGCGCTACCCGGCCACTTCACCCTTGGCTTGTTTATCGCGCTGGTCGCGCAAACACCGTGGTGGTGGTCGAGTTGACGTCCATTGGATTCCCATTTATTGCCACAGCCTCACCGCATCGGATCGCGTTGACGTCACGCGATTAGCCCACCACCGTCATCGCCACGGCCACAGCCACCCCCATCACCTCCATCTCCATCACCCCCCCACTCCGTCTCTGCAAAAAAAAAAAAAACCAATTCATTTTGTATAGGTGGATTGCTTGTTTTTATTCAGTAAGTTGTTGTTTCCGTTTTTTATTACTGTCATGTTTGTTTTCCATTCTTCCTCCCCACCACCATGGCCATTTCTTCTTCTCCATCAAGGATCCTTATTCTTTGTAGTTGTTACTGTTACTACTTGCATCTTGAAAAAAAAAGTTTAGCAAGTTGTTGATCTACTACCTTTTCATATCTACATGTCGTCGTCGTCCACCCCCCATTACTTGTCACCACATTTTGAGGTTGATCTGTAGTTGTGGGTCTCCGCCTTAGGGTTTAAAGTTGAGCGCCGTGGTAGTGGTTTAGCCCCTCACCTTGTGAGCACGTGGCTGTTTTTTTTATGTCAACTTGGGTCGTCGTGGAGGTGGTTTTGATCTACCCCCCCCTCGACCGAAAAATGTTTTTTTTTTTTTTTTTTTTTTTTTTTTTTTTTTTTTTGTTAGGTTGTATGTCAGATGGGGTGGAGTACCGTTTTTGTCAGAGGAGGATTTTTGTGATAGTGGTGTCGGTGAATGTGTGGTGAAATTTTTGGAGGTGTGTGTGTGTAGTTTAGTTGTTATGAGGTGGGCGGAGGAGGGGTGGAGCCTTTAAGTTTTTTTTGTGTGGGTCTAGGTGGTTGTTATTTTTGTGAGTGGTGGTGGTGAGGTGGTGTGGGCGGCGGGGGTGGGCGGTTACTGTAGTGGTGGGGTGTGCGCGTTTGTGTGGGGTTGTGGTTGTCAGTGGTTGGACCTTATGTGTGTGTGCGCGCTTGTGGGGTGCTGCTGGGCGGCGAGGTGGAGAGAGAGAGGCAGAGCAATTGCTCGCCGGGGTTGCTGCCAGTGCTGATGGGGTTTATGGTTTTCTGCCTCGCCGGGCCGGGCCGGGCCGGGCCGGGCCGGGCCGCATTCCCATGGCGCACGCCGTTGTTCCATAGCCCCCCCCCCCCCGCACGCCGCCGAACCCATTGTGTTTATTTGTCATCGTCCGGCGAGACGAGTTTCATTTTCCCACCACCACAGTTCGTTGAACGCCATGCGCGGATTATTATTTATTTATTATTTGTCGCGCGCGGGCCGACCATGGCGGCGACGATGTTCGCGTGCGCACGCGAGGAAAACCGAACGATCGCGCGGCCGCGCGACAGGCCACGGAGGCGGACAGAGCGCGCGCGCGAGAGCGCGGCGGCGGAGACGGAGCGCCGCGGAAGCCGCCGTCACGGCAATCACGTCCGGGTCGTTCTCGCTATCGGCGGAAAGCACCATGGCGACGATTTGCGTTTCCGTGGCCCAGCCCTCCGGAAACAGCGGGCGCAGCGGACGGTCCGTGAGCCGCGAGGTGAGAATTTCGCGCTCCGAGGGGCGCCCTTCGCGCTTAAAAAAACCTCCCGGAATCTTTCCGGCGGAATAGGTGTATTCACGGTAGTCCACGGTGAGAGGAAGAAAATCCTTCTCGGTCGCTTTGTTGTCCATGCACGCCGTAGCCAGCACGACGGTATCGCCGTACCGCGCCACCACGGCGCCGTGCGCCTGCCGGGCCATCTTGCCGGTTTCGAACGTCAACTTGCGCCCGCCCATCTCCAAACTTACTTGTTCAAACATGACTTCACATCCTTCTGCCCCGGCTCACCGGGAACGTTAATTCGGATACGAGAGAATTCTCTCGGAAATGCCGCCAGGAAGGAAGCAAACGAAGAGAACGGAGCGGAAATTGACCGTGCCGGCACACGCTTGCGCGCAGCATTGCCGCTGCAGCCCGCATCTCGCCCGACATCTCTGGTTTGTGCGGTGGAGAAACGTGCGGCCCGTTGGGCCGCTCAGGAAATCTGCGCTACTTGCGCAAGCTGAGTCGTTCCACAATCTCGCGATACCGATCCGGGTCGCGACGGTTCAGATAGTCCAGCAATCGCCGGCGCTTGTTGACCATCATGATCAACCCGCGCCGCGACGCATGATCCTTTGCGTGGGACTTGAGGTGGGTGGTTAGATAGTTGATGCGCTCGCTCAATAACGCTATCTGCACTTCCGGCGATCCCGTGTCCTGCGGATGCGCGCGGAACTGTTCGATCACTCCCGCTTTCGCTGCGCTCAACTCTTCCCCTCCCGCTGAAGCGTCGTGCCCTGCTCTCTTTATGTCTTCTTGGACGCTAAAATGCTAGCACATATTAGGAATCCTGAGGCAAGGTTTTTTTTGGCGCGGCCGGGGCAGCTGGACATGGCAACGCCCTCCGAGAATCCCCGGCGTATCTCGGCCGGGGTGAAACCTCGTGCTTTATTCTTTCGATGGAGCATCCGGAGCTTCCGGCAGACTCGCTTCCTCCGATGGCTTTGCGGGGCTCTCCGGCGATGAAGGTGCGGGAGTGGCCGCAGCCTCGGCGCCCGCTTCCTGCGGCTCCGCAATCCTCTCCGCGTGGTAATCCTTGGCATGCGAACGCAGGTGAACGCGGTCCATGGGATACACGTCGGGATCAAAGACGACCGAATACATGTGCCAGATGCCAATGGCAAGCGTCGCGAGGACGGCTTCGTAAAAGTGAAGCGCCGTGGCGGCGTCCAGCACCCACTTCGGAAAATGGCGAAGAACCAGCGAGTTGAACCACAGAAGGAACCCAGTGACGGCCATCACGAACGCGCCCCATATGTAAGCCAGGTATTCCGTTTTTTCAACGTACGTAAACTCTCCGAAATGCGGGCCTTCTTTTCGGAGTGGCCCAGATTGTAAGCCACCATATCCTGCAAATCGCGGAAGTCTCTCATCTGCGGCCTCATATTGCGAATAATGAGGCGCGCCCGGTGGCTGACGATCAGGTTCACAGCGTGGTAGACGAGCGATAGCAACAACACCACGGCCGCAACGCGGTGGAGCGTCCCGCGAAATGCGAACCGCCCCTCCCACATCAGCAGCGGCTGCGCCCACCACGCACGCGGATACTTCAGCGCAAACCCTGTCACCACGAGCACCGGAAAACTTAGGAGCGTCAGCGCGTGGGCGATTCGAAAATGCACGTTCAGCCGGTAATCCGCTTGCTCGGGACCGATCGCTCGCCTATGCCGGATGAATTTCCGGATCAAATCGAGCAGTTCGTGGAGTAACATCAGAGCGATCGCCAGTGGGATCACCAGGAGGTAGAAGTTCCGGATGAACCGCACCACCGGATGACTCGCTGCGCGATTCCGGCAGGACGTGCACCGGCCCGATTGCGAATCGCTGGCCGGCGCCCGCATGGCAAGCGCCGCAAGTACGAGCTAAGTTTGCCGGATTGACGGTCGACCGAGGATCACTCGAGGGGAAGATATTATGTACTCCGTGGCATGACGCGCAGTTTGCTACGGCCTGTGAGCCCGCCGCGCTCAGCCAACCCGTGAAAGCTGTCGGCAAACGTCGGCACTCGGTCTGACGGCAGGTTGTAACGCGCCGCAATTCTTGCGTCTCCGTGGCAGCGGCCACAGACGGCGGTTGAAACGCTCACCGGGCTCACCGGCGATGCCGCCTCGTTCGGCGCCAGAATGACATGTTCGCCATGGCAATCGGTGCACACCGGAGCGTCTTTTGCCCCCTTGGCCACCGCTTGCCCGTGCACGCTCTCCCCGTAAACCTGCGCAATAGCGCTATGGCACGCTCCGCACGTCGCCGGCACGTTCCAATGATTCACTTTCGATCGCGCGTCGCGCGCCGCGTAAATTTCATGGCTTCCGTGACAGTCCGAACAAGTAGCAGCGTTCTCATTGCCAGCCGCGACCGCCCGGCCATGGACGCTCAACTTGTAGGATTCCACCGGATGAGCAAAGGGAATCTGGTGGCTGGCGAGGAACGCCGGGTTGGAATGGCACGAAGCGCACGTATCCGCGAGATTGTTTTTCGCTACCGGCGACTGGGGATCCTGCGCGGCGAGCAGTTTGTGGACCGGACCATGACACGTCTCGCACGTGGGGGCCTGTGCGTCGCCGTTCTTAGCCGCCACGCCGTGGGCGCTGGAGAGAAAACCCTTCACTTCATTCCCGTGACATTGGGCGCATAGCTGCGGGAACGAGCGCGGCCGCGGGCTGCGCGTCATGGGCCGGGCCATGGCAGCTGGCGCATGCGTCCGCACCCGTCCCCAGCAGCGCGTGCACGCTCTTGGGCAAATCGGCGGCTTCATCGGCGTGGCACGTGCGTGCAGTTCACTTTCGCCACTGCGTACCGGATGTGGAAACTCCTTGATGTCGGTGTGGCAATCCGTGCAACGCACCATCGCGTGAGCGCTCGATTTGTGCTTCGCTTCGTCTATATATACGCTGCGGCCCGAATCGGATTTCAAATCCCGCTGGCCGTGGCATGCCAGGCAATCCGCGTCGGGGTTTGGGGATGTTTTCGTCTGGGCGTGCGCCGGAAAAGAGAAAAGCCCCGTTGCGATTGCCACCGGAACCAGCAATATCCAGCGCCCGATGTTCCGTATTCGATCGCTCACGGAACTGACGTGCTTCCTCCTCGCGATGCTATTTCACACCCAGATCGCCAAGGACCTTGGGATTTTGTTCCTCGATTGCAAGCATTGCGTGGCGGGTGTCGCAGCCGTTCGGGATGGCGCCACCGCCGGCGGCGCGACGAAACCAAGAGCCGAATCGCTTGAGGAAACTCATGGGAGGAGGAATGGAAAGGCTTCCTGCACGCAAGCGAATGAAAGTCGCATACCGCCTCCCGCGTGAGCAAACGGCCGAGCCGCCGGCGCGCAATAACGTGCGGCCACTCGCCGGAGATTTTTCCCGAGACTGCTATTTCTTTAGCGACCGTATATAGGCGACGAGCCCCTTAATCTGGTCGTCCGTCAGCTTGCCCTTGTACGCCGGCATGGGGCTTTTTCCGTTCGAAATGATTTCGGTCAACTGAGCATCCGTCTGCTTCTGCACATCGGCCGAGCCCAGGTCGCGGATCTTCAGCGCCTTTCCCATGGAAGTGTTGGCGCTGCCATCGGCGCCGTGGCAGGCGGCGCACTTGGTCTTGAAAAGACTCGCCGAATCATCGGCCCGCGCAGACGCCCCCACGATGAAGATGAGCGCGCACGCCAGGCCTACTATTTGAGTGAATCGAGCCACCGAAGATTTCATCTCGACATACCTCCTTCCACGGATTGCGAGAGCAATAATACCACATCCCTTCCAGAACGATTTCCTTCCCGCTCAGAACGCATACCGAACCGAGAAGGTCGCGGTACTACCGTTGAAGTCCGGTGACCCAATTGGCTCAAGCGCGTAAGTCCCTCCGGTAATAGGCACGCTGGTGTTGACCGGCGCTTTGCCGTTGTATGCGTAATAGTTCCACTCGGTCTTGTAGCTCAGGCCCTTATACAAGTCGAACTGAAACATCGCATACGGTTTCTGGTAATTGAACGCCAACGTGCCGGCAGGTTGCAGCGGATCCAAGGACAGGAGCCCGGGCCCCACCACCGGATTGAGAATCCCCGAGCCACCGCCAACAAATGTCCCGGCATAGCCGAGCCTCATTGTGACTCGCTTCACCGGCTTAAACATCACGTCGCCGTAGGCGTAATGCTGCTTGCTGGAATAAACCTCCGTTCCACCCTGAAGGTTATCCGGCGTAGTATTCCCCAGCGCGCACGACCCCGCTCCCGTCAATGGAAACATGGGCAGCCCGCCTCCGGTCATCGACCCGAAACCGTCGTTGAAACAAACGTAGGCCTGCAACTGGATATCGGTGAAATTATATCCGACAGTGAAGGCAAACGTGGAATCCGGTTTCGCCAGCATCATGGAAATACTGTACGTCCGGCCGTGCTCGAGGTCATTGACTTGAAAGGCGTTGTCGCGGTTCTCGTGAATATCAATCGCACCGTCGATGGTCGCCCACGCCCGCGGTCAGATAATTCGCGTGAACCTTGTAGCTCTGGATTTGCCGTGGCCAAATTCGCGTGTAGGAGTAACTGTTATATCCGAACTGGAAATCGCTATTGATTCGCAGCGTATCCATCGGCCGCCACGTCACGCCGGCGAGAGCTACCTGCTCGCCGATCGGGAAGATCTGGGGAGGCACATTAAGAGCCGCACTTATCGTAGCAGCACTAGCAGTCCATAAATAGGAGGGGTCCCCATTTGGATTGGGGGCGCACGTACCACCCGTGGTGTTCGTCGCCCCCGTGGCAAGGTAGCCGCAATTCCCGCGCAACGCCAGAAAGTCATTTGTCGCCGTGCCGCCCCCACCGGGGTAATAGATATCGCTCACCGTTAGACTGCCAAAGGATTGGCTGATTCGGTCATTCTCGTACATGTAACCGATTCGACCGGTGATGCGGCCTGTCAAATCGGCTTCGAGCTGGATGGTGTTCGATAGCCGTCTTTGCCCCAGGAAGTTCTCCGTCAAGGTGGCTGCAGCATCAGCGGTTGTAGCGGTGCCGTGCTGTGGGCAGGTGCCCGTCGTGGTGCTCGCGTACGACGCTGGCGGACAGATACTGGCAAATGTCGGCACTCCCGGCCCTGGAGCAACCCCGGGGAGCGAAAACTCTGCTATTGGCAGCAGTATGCCAACATCCCCTGACCCGGCCGGGGAAGGCGTGGCCCATAGGGTCGTGGTCGTCTGGGGATTGACTCCAGGATTTTGCCATTGGTCGTAACTAACGGAATCGAGGAGCCGGAGTTTTTGGGTTAACGAATAAATGGCGGACCAATTCGCGTGCACAAAGATTTCGTTGGCGTTTGCCGGACCTGAAGTGATGGAGTCGCGAACCCGGCTTGTCGTGGAGGCCGTCCATTCGTTTATCGAATCGTAGAGGTTCGCCGCTCGATTGGTGCTGTTGCTGTAGCTGGCCGAACCCGACATCTCCAGCCTTGGGATATATGCGGATTGAAAGCTCAGCCGTTCCGTGGGCATGAAATTCCGCAAGGGGGAAGTCCTCGTATACGACTGGACCATCTTGCAACTCGTGGAAAGATTGCTGTTGTTTACGAAACCCGTGGACAGGAACGGCGTGGCGCAAGGGACGGCCGCTAGGCTCAGGCCGCCCGTACCGCCAATACCAGTAGTGTGGGCAGCAGTACCGGTGGGAGCGTAATACCAGTTGATTCCCATATTTACCGGCAGTGTGCCCGGGGATGCCGTTGTTTGGACTAGAAATGGCGTGTTGGCAAGCGAGTCCCTGGTATCGTACTTGTCCCATTCAAGGAACTGATCGTAGGAAATTGTAGTCTTCGGCAGGACTCGGAAATCCACGCCCATACGATACGCGTCCGTCGTCTCTTCGAAATACTGCGCCATCGGGATTTCGACGGTGGCGTCTTCCGTAGTGAGCCCAGGCCCCTCCTCCACATGGCGCGAATATCCGAGCCGGAAGCCCACGCGGGATTGCGGCAACAGCGCCAGATCGTAATCCTGCATGCGATGGACGAGATCGAGCGAATGCGGCGAATTCGTAGAGGCGAACGAGGGATTGGTGATCGCGAACGAGGCAGGGGCGCCCGCCGGCGGGATCGGGACGGGGTTTAGCGGATTCGCCAACAGGTTGTAATCCCAGAAATACTTGTCGCGGCGGAACAGCAACGAAAAGTCGTACCACTTATCCTTTTCGATCCGCAGGCGCGACACGTCGTTTGGATCGCCGCCATAGCCGAAGTTGCTGAAGTTCAGATTGTCGAAGAGGAGCCCCTGGTGGTTGAGGGACCTCAGGTCCAGGGTGTAATCGAGCACACGCGGGCCGGAACCAAGATTCACGAACGTGTCATACGTATTCTGGTTCCCATTGACCCAGTCACCCCGATAGCCAAGCTCAACCGTCTGTTGGACATTATAATTACCGGAATTAGTTCCTTGCGTTTCCTCGGAGTCAGTCTGCGCCTGGGATGCAAGCGGGAAGAAAAACAGTGCCACCACGAATAGCAAGGGAAGCGGTCTGACGCCTATGCGCTCGCTACTAATTGTGCACCTCAACGAATAAGAGTCGCGATTCCCGCCAGCCAGCTCCATGACTTGCCTTGCTGCGCCTCCCCCACCGGCAAATATGCGACCTATCGGAAATATATATCGCTAAAGTTGGACCCGTGGATTTGCGTGTGGCACATTGTGCATGCCTGTATATAGACAGCGTTGTTCGGAACCGGACCATTCATCACCGCAAAACCAGTTGGCTGGCCGTTGTTGCCTGCTTGCGTGATGGGTCCGAAGTGGGCCGCGGTGTGGCATTGCAGGCAGAGCAGGTTAACGCTGCTGTACTTCAACATGTGAGGATTTGCCCCTCCGTGCGGGATATGACAGGTGGCGCATCCTTCCAACTTCACCGAACAGTGTGGGAACACGAATGGTCCCTGCTTGTCCTTGTGGCACTTGAAACAAACGGCATCCCCGTTATCTGAGGTTCGGACTTGCCGCACCAAATGGTCCGACTCCCAGACTCCGCCCGTTCCGTGCGCATTGTGGCAGTCGGTGCACTGAATCAGCCCCTCATTCACGCGATGATGAAACGGCATATCGAACTGGGACTTCTGCTGCAGATGGCACGAGTAGCAAAGCTCGGGCTCCGCTTTGACCAACAAAAATTCCCTCGTCCGCGCATGGTGCGGCGAATGGCAGGAGATGCAGCTTACATCACTCTCCCGGTGCAGAGAATTTGTGACGTTCATGTGCTCTGTGCCGCCCGCGTGGCAGGTCAGGCAGTGGGCATTGACGTCCTTGGCGGAAGCCTTCTCGAAGAGAAAGAGCTTCGAAGTGTCGCTGGGGTCCGCAATGTGGCTCGCGGCTGCACCGTGGCAATCCTCGCAGCCGTGCTTGGCGATGCCGCCTTTCAGGTTGGTCTGATTCCAGTGAGGCGAGTTCTCCCACGACTTGTATTCGTCCGCATGGCACGTCTTGCAAACTTCCGCGCCGGCATAATCGGAAGGGTTCGTATCGGACGCGCTCGATGTTTTCTTTTCTTGTCCCGCGGGCACGGACTTGTCATCCGTGGCGGACTTTGCCTGCGGCTGCGCCATGGCGGGAATCGGCGACAGCCCCAATACGATAAGCAGCCCCAGGCGCTTCAACACCCCAAAACGCTGCATCCATTCCCCTCAGTTCTTTTCAAGAAGGGGTTTCTTGAACCGGGCGCGATATTACATCAGCGCGGGATAGTACATCAACAGCGACTTCGGCTCTGTGACTGCTGTCACTGTAATTTGTGATGGGCGTCACAAAAGCGGTCTCGGCAACGCCGCGGACAGCCCAGCTATCGTTGGGAACCCATGAGGTTTTCGAGTGCGGATTTGTCGCGGATAATGAGGGTGGAACCCTTGACCTGCAAAAACTGCTTCTTCTTGAAGTCGGCGAAAAGCCGCGTGACCGTTTCGCGCGATGCGCCGATCATTTGCGCGATCTCCTCGTGAGTCAGCGTCAATTTCGCGCTCATCTCTCCCTTCGCATTGGCGTGACTGGCGCACCAATCGAGCAAAAACCGCGCCAGTTTCTCCCGGCGGAACGCGAGAGCCCGATGGACCTCATTTCCGCCACGGCAGCATGGTACGTTTCGCCCAGTTGCTGGGCGACACGCAGGGAGGCCTCGCCGTGTTCGCGAAGAAACGCCAGAAAATCCGTCCGGGAGATAAAGTTCGCCTGCGTGGGCTCGATCACATCCGCTGTGAGCTCGTACGGTTTCCCCGTAACCGTGGCCGGCAATCCCAGAACTTCTCCCGGATCCGCAATTCGCACGATCAGCGTTTTCCCATCCGTCGAAGAGGTGGAGAGCTTCACGCGCCCGTTGCATAGGATGAAGACGCCGCGCGCCGCTTGCCCTTCCACAAAGAGCGTAGCGCCCTTGGGATACGAAGAGGCGGAGGTAATCTTCGAAAGGCGCTGCACCGCCGCGGGCGGGAGATCGCAAAAGATGCGGTCCTCGCGGTGCGCACACGCGACGCAATTCTCGATTATTGCCAGGCCATAGGGAGCGCGCATACAGGAACCCAGACCCATTGTATACTTCTTTCCATACGGTACTAGTCTGAAGCTAGCGTTCATTATCTTAACCTAAATCCTCGCCTGCGTGCCGAGTCGGTTCGCCACCTCTGCAAGCTTGATGCAAGGGCTCGCGAGATGCTGGTGACATGCATCACATTTGTAAGTGACAGACATCACTCCAATCGGGAGAGGAGCCGCGCAAGAAATCAACAGGGACATAGCGAAATCCCCCCGCCCTCAACCACGCGGCGCGGGAGCTAGCTGCGGACGGTGAGGACGGGGCAGGCGGCGCGCGCCACGACGTTGTGCGCCGTGTTCCGTTCCAGATGTGTCGCCGCGCCGAGGTGGCCTGCGGCATCACGGACGCCGAGCACAATCAAGTCCGCGTTGCGCTCTTCGGCGACCTCGACAATCCGCTTTCCGGGATTTCCGTGCTCGACGGAAACCTCCGGGGGACACGGAAGTTCCACATCCTTGGGCACGACTGCATAGAGGTGGTGCATCGCTTCGGCGACGGAGAATTCGTAAAGCTGGTCGTCGCCATCACGGCCGCGCAACCGAACGACATGCACCAAGAACAAGTGGGCTTGATTTTCTTGGGCCAGCGACAGTGCGTAGGGAGTCGCCGCCGCGGACTGTGAACTGAAGTCAGTCGCGAAGAGGATGCGGCGGAAGCGCCCGCCATTGTGAACTTCCCTGCGAGCGCGCGGACCGATCGTCAGCACCGGAATGGGGGAACGGCGAAACACTTCTTCGGCAACGGAACCAAGCAGGAATTTCTGCGCGCCCGTGCGGCCGTGCGTGCCCAGGACAATCAAATCCGCGGCGGTGGCCTTGATCGTGTTTTCGAGGACGCCCCAAAGAGAGGGGCCTCGTTCGGTGATTGTCTCGTGCGGCAGGCCGTTGAGCCGGGAATCGAGGCGCTGCATGTCGGCGTCAGCGGTTTCTTCCTCGATCCGAATCGAGTCGGCAATCGTCTCGGGCGCCGCAAAAAATATCCTCCCAGCGGCACAACGTGCAGGGCATGAATCCTCGCGCCATATCTGCGAGCGATCGTAGTCGCGAATGGAAGCGCCGCCTCGGAGGGCTCGGAGAAATCCGTCAAGTAAAGGAGGTTCTTGATCCCGATCTGCACCCCGGAAGTTGCGGTCGTCATGGGCCACCTCTCACGTGCAAAATGTGCACCCGATCCCGGCAAAGCACAGTAGCCAGGGTCACATATGCGCGTGACGGCTATCACGGAGGGATTCGAACAGGAGGCGCCTGCACCGAGGTGATGATGGCGGTTCGCCAACGACTACAAGGATCGAATGCGTCTGACCGCTTCGGGGACGGCAAGGGCGGCCGGTTCGGACAACTCCTCGGAGAGTTCGAAGCGGGAACCGGCGATGGTCAC
The DNA here is from genome assembly GCA_963823205.1 of Terriglobia bacterium. GTDB lineage: Bacteria > Acidobacteriota > Terriglobia > Acidiferrales > UBA7541 > Palsa-295. The sequence continues at coordinate 307,034 of CAWGKL010000004.1, read as the reverse complement.
AAGGAAAGCGCGATCAGGAGCCTTTCCGCAGAGGTTGCGCGCCAGCCATAAGAGCATCCCTGGACGAACGGAGTGAGTCATGCACGCCGGGATTCCCGGTGTCTCGCGCAACCGTTCAACTCCAACAGAGCCTGGCTTTTCCGACTGGGCGGCGTCCACAAAAAATACCGTCTGCGCCTGGCTGACGTCTTCCGCCAGCTCCGGGGTCAACTGGTGAACGGTTTTGATCCGAACCGTGGAATCCTCGATAGCCTCTTCGAGGGCTTCGGCGACGCGCCAGCCAACTCCATCGTCCGCTCGAAGCGGATTCCCGCAGGCGATAATAAGGGTGCGAATCATCCGTCTCGCCGGGCTTCATCGAGCAAAGAGCCTTCGACCGACATGAGACGAATGATGAGAGGCATCTGGCCGATGGCATGAGTGGAACAGCTCAAGCAAGGATCGAACGTGCGGATCACCGCTTCCACTCGATTGAGCATCCCTTCGGTGAGCTTTTCGCCGTGCACAAAGCGGCGGGCCACCTGGAGAATCCCGCGGTTCATGGCCAGATTATTGTGGCCCGTGGCAATGATGAGGTTTGCCCAGGTGATCAGCCCGTTTTCATCCACACGATAATGGTGGAACAGGGTGCCGCGCGGAGCCTCCGACACCCCCACGCCTTCCGAGTTATTCAGAGAGGCCGTGGCGCGGACGTGCGTGCCCAGGATTTCCGGGTCTTCGAGGTAATTCTGAATATGCTCGATGGCATGGAGGATTTCGATGAGGCGCGCGTAGTGGTAGTGGAAGGAACTGAGGACAGCGCCGCGCTCGAGAGAGCGGAACTCGATCCATTCCTGGTCGGCCAAGGGCGTGCCCGCGCGGTTCACGATGTTCAGGCGGGCCAGCGGCCCGACGCGATAAATCCCACCCGGGTAACCGAGGGGCTTGTAATACGGAAACTTCATGTAGCTGAAAGGCTCGACCGCTTCCCCGATGAAGTCGGCATAGCGCGCGGGGTCCAATTGGTCCGCGACGATTTTCCCCGCCGCATCGGTGAACCGAATCTTGCCCTCATAAAATGCCGGGCGATCGTCGGGAGTCACCAAGCCCATGAAGAGGCTGGGAAAATTCGCGAAGGTGCGGATCTCTTCCCGAAACGATTCACAATTTCTCTTAAACCACACGAGGGTTTTCTGCGTTGTGGCGAGAGCTTCGGGAATCATGCCCAGGATTTTGTCGCGTTTCTCGGCCGACAACGGCTCATTCACGCCGCCCGGCACGACCCAGCCGGGATGGATTCTCTTGCCGCAAAGCAGTCTCGATCATTTGCTGGCCAAACTGCCGCAGGCGGACGCCGCCGCGGCCGAGTTCGGGATTGGCACGCATCACGCCGAAAAGGTTGCGGTCGAATGGGCTCGCATCCATCCCGAGCAGGAGATCGGGCGAGGAAAGATAGAAAAAGCTGAGCGCATGGGACTGGATAATCTGGGCAAGATTGAGCATGCGGCGAAGCTTTCCGGCGGTGGGGGGATGCGCACGGCCAGAATGGCGTCGCAGGCTTTGGCGGACGCCAGGAGGTGACTTACCGGGCAGATTCCGCAGATGCGCGCCATCAGGTTGGGCATCTCGTAATACGGGCGGCCCTCGCAGAATTTTTCGAATCCGCGGAGTTGCGTGACGTGAAAGTGGGCCGCCTCGACTTCGCCTCGCGCGTCCAGTTGCAAAGTGATTTTGGCATGCCCTTCGAGGCGGGTGACGGGGTCGATGATAATCGTGCGTCCCATATTCAATTGTCCTTAGGCGCCAAAATGCGTGGCCCCTGCCAGGGTCGGGGTGCGGCCCGCGAGCAATTCACAAAGTAACTGGTAGATCATGTCCGCCGACGGCGGGCAGCCGGGGACGAAGACGTCCACGGGCACAAATTCGTGTACGGGCCGCGCGCGCGGCAACAGCTTCGGCAAGGCCTCGCAGGGCCTTTGCTGCTGGAGTGACGCGTTCTCTTCGTATACGCGCTTGAAAATGGAACCCACCGAGAAGGCATTGCGCATGGACGGCACGTTTCCCGTAACGGCGCAATCACCCAAGGATATGAGCGTCTTCGTCCGCTCGCGGATCATTTGAATCTTGTGTTCATCTTCCTCGCTGCTCACCGATCCTTCCACCAGGCTGATGTCAACGCCCTCGGGAAAAACCTTGTAATCGACCAGCGGGCTATAGACAAGGTCAAACTGTTCACTCAACTCGATCAGCCGTTCGTCCATGTCCAGGATGGACATGTGGCAGCCGGAACAGCCATCCAGCCAAACCGTTGCCACCTTGGGTTTGCTCATGGGCGGCCCTCCCGCATATCGTTGAGGTAGGAAAGGAAATTCGGGTTCTTCTCGGATTTCGCTCCTACCTTGTTTTTCTCGAAGAGCGCGCCGGTGGGACACACCTGGACGCACTTGCCGCAGTTCGTGCACGTATCCGACGTTCCCCAAGGCTGGTCCAAATCCGTGATGACGCGAGCTTCCACCCCGCGGCCCATCACTCCCCAGGTATGCGCGCCCTCGATCTCGCCGCAAACGCGGACACAGCGGGTGCATAGGATGCAACGGTTGTGGTCCATGGTGAAGCGCTCGTGCGATGCGTCCACCGGCAGCCGCGGATAGCGATAGGGGAACTCGATGTGAGTAAGCCCATGCGATTGCGCCAGATCCTGCAGTTCGCAGGCCCCGTTCGATACGCAAATCGAGCAGATGTGATTTCGCTCGGCGAAGAACAGTTCCAGAATCATGCGGCGGTACTTCGCGAGCCGGTCCGATTGCGTGGTGACTTCCATGCGCTCTTCCACTCGTGTCACGCATGCGGGGAGCAAACGGCCGCTGCCTTTGACCTCCACGACGCAGAGCCGGCAGGCGCCCACTTCCGAGAGTCCATCGAGATGGCAAAGCGTGGGAATCGAGATACCCGCTTCGCGAGCGGCATCGAGGATTGTCTGCTCGGCGCGCGCGCTGATATCTACTCCGTTGATGGTTAACGTCTTGACGCCGTCGGCCGGGCTCATGGACAGACCTCTGCTACGGAATTCATCTCGCAGACTCCGGCGCGGCAATGCCGCTTGTCAATGTGCTCGAGATATTCGTCCTTGAAATAGCGCAGCGTACTGAGAACCGGGTTGGGGGCGGTCTGTCCGAGGCCGCAGAGGCTCGTATTGCTCACCAGGTCACACAGGTCGGTGAGCATCTCGAGATCGTGGTGCGTCGCGGCGCCGGTGGTCATGCGCGTCAGCAATTTGAACATTTGCGCCGTGCCCGCGCGGCATGGAACGCATTTCCCACAAGATTCCGTCATGCAAAACTCCATGAAAAAGCGGGCTACATTCACCATGCAGGAGGTGTCGTCCATCACGATCATTCCGCCCGATCCCATGATGGAGCCAACTTCCCGGAGCGATTCGTAATCCACCGGGCGGTCGAGGAACTGTTCGGGAATGCACCCGCCGGAAGGGCCGCCGGTCTGAACGGCTTTGAAGCTTCGTCCTTCGGGAACTCCCCCTCCGATATCGAAAATGATTTCGCGTATGGTCATACCCATGGGAACTTCGATGAGGCCGGTGTTCTTCACCCTTCCCGTCAGCGCGAATACTTTCGTGCCCTTGCTCTTTTCCGTTCCCACGGATGCATACCAATCGCCGCCCCGGCGAATGATCGGCGGCACATTGGCATATGTTTCGACGTTGTTGATCAGCGTGGGCATATCCCACAGTCCAGATTGGGCGGGATAGGGGGGGCGCGGCCTTGGCGTGCCCCTGCCTCCTTCGATGGAGGCGATCAGAGCCGTTTCTTCTCCGCACACAAAGGCTCCGCCACCGATGCGCAGTTCGATATCGAAATTGAATGTCGTCCCGCAAATCGCGCTGCCGAGAAACCCTTGGTGGCGCGCTTCGCGCAGGGCAATGCCGAGGCGCTTCACAGCCAGCGGATATTCGGCGCGAACGTAAATATACCCATGGTTCGCGCCCACGGCATAGGCCGCGATGATCATTCCTTCCAGAACCCGGTGCGGATCGCTTTCAAGGACGCTGCGGTCCATGAATGCGCCCGGATCGCCCTCGTCCGCATTGCAGATTACGTATTTTGATTTGCCGGAACTCTTGGCAACCGTTCCCCATTTCAATCCTGTGGGATAGCCGGCTCCCCCGCGTCCTCGCAGGCCGCTTCGAGAAACCTCCTGGACGATGTCGGCCGGCGTCATATCCGTGAGAGCCCGGATCAATGCGCGATAGCCATTGGCAGCGATGTACTCCCGGATTTTTTCGGGGTCGAGCTTGCCGGAGTTCTCGAGAACGATGTTTGTCTGGCGGCTGAAGAACGCTTGCTGGCGCGAATGCAAGAGATGGCGTAAAGGTTCCGCTCCGAGACTCCGGACAATGGCGCTTGCATCTTCCACCTTCACGTTTCCATAGAGCAGGCCGTCCGGTTCCACGGAGACGAGCGGGCCCGCCGAGCAAAGCCCCATGCAGCCAGTGCCACGGACGCGGCAGGGCGAGCCAGTGGCCTCTTTTTCAAGCGCCAGCCGCAGATGGTCGCTGTGAAGCGAGAGACAGCCGGCGGCCACACAGACGTTGATATCGTGCGCGGATTTTTGCCGCTCTTCGTTCACACTGGCTGCAATTTGGTCCAGCTCTTCAATTGTCACGAGTGGTCCACTCCGCGAGTTGGCGCTCGACTTGACCGGCTTGCACATTGCCGGATAGTTCGCCATCAAAAACCGCCACGGGCGCAATACTGCATGAGCCGAGGCAGCGCGCCGTCAGGAGCGAAACCTTCGCGTCGGGCGTCGTCTCGCCGGATTTGATCCCCAGCTCCTTCTCGGCATGAGCAATAAGCTGCGCTGCGCCTTGGATATAGCATGCCGTTCCAAGACAAATAAGGCAGGTGTGCTTGCCGGGCGGCTTGAGAGTGAAATAGTGATAAAAGGTAGCCACGCCGTAGGCCTGGCTCAGCGGAACGCGGAGTGAGTCCGCAACGAATTTCAGGGAGCTCTTATCGAGAAAGCCGAAAGACTCTTGAACGGTATGGAGCGTCTCGATCAAGGCGTCGCGCGCGTAACCGTGGCGGCGCATCGTGCCGTTCACAATTCGCCATCGTTTGTCGTCCGATGGCAGAGACGGTTTGATTGCGGAGAGTGCCACCTCGATCCCTCTATCTTTCTTTGTGTTCCCTTTGCCGCTTACGATTCCATGGTTCCACAGCCGGTCCGGGTCAAGATGTGAGCGAAGTCACAGACTCTTGTGACTTGCAACCATCGCCTGGCCGAGGCTCAGCCCTCCATCACCCGAAGAAACCTTCGAGTGAGTAAAGACCTGAAACCCAGCCGATTCCAATCGCGCTTGCAGATTTTCCAGCAGGAAGGAATTTTGAAAGGTCCCGCCCGAGAGACAAACGCGGTCCAGGCGCGTCTCTTGGCGAAGCTGCTTGGCAAGGCGCGCAAAGACATCCACAAGCCCACGATGAAATCGGGCGCTGATCTCTGGCGAAAGAATGTGGTACTCGAGGTCCGCAATGATCGCGTCGAACAAAGGCCGCGTTTCTATAATCCAGCCATCCCCTTCGCGCCGCAGGTCAAATGGGTAGAAACCGCCATCGTGCGAATTCGCCATCTTCATTTCCAGCTCGATAGCGGCTTGGCCTTCGTAGGTAACTTCCTGGCGAACGCCGGTCAGGGCTGCAACGGCGTCGAAAAGCCGGCCGCAACTGGAAGTGCGCGGACAATTCACTTCCCTTTCCATCATGCGGAGAAGCGTTTCAAACTCGCGCTTATCCCGATTGAGGACAAATGGAACCGTGAGATTCAGGAATTCACAGCCAAAGTGGTGCCCGAGGTAGGCGGCGGCCATGCGCCAGGGCTGCTCGATGGCCTTCGCTCCGCCGGGCATGGGAACGTAATCAAAGTGCGCGGCACGCGTGAAGTCCGCGTAAGTTGCCAGGAGCACTTCGCCGCCCCAGACGTGGCCATCCGTGCCGAAGCCCGTGCCATCCAGGGCAAAGCCGATGACGGCACCTTCCAGGTGGTTCTCGGCCATGCAACTGGCGATATGCGCGTGGTGGTGCTGAACGGACACCACTTCCCTCCCCTTCTGGTTGAGCGCCCATTTCGTCGAAAGATAATCGGGATGAAGATCGCAGGCGATGATTTGGGGCTCAATTTCGAGAATGCGTTCGAGATGTTCAATCACATCCTCAAAGAAACGGTAGGTTTCGAGATTCTCCAAGTCGCCGATGTGCTGGCTCAGAAATGCTTCGCGGCCATTGGTGAGGCAGATCGTGTTTTTCAGTTCTCCCCCAACAGCCAAAATCGGCGGAGCGGCCTTTCGAAGAAGGATGGGAACTGGAACATAGCCGCGCGCGCGGCGCACCTGCCGGATTCCTGAGCGCGCCGGCTTGACTACAGAATCATCGCAGCGCCAAAGGACGTCCCGGTCGTGAACCAGGAAGCAGTCCGCAACTCCATTGAGGCGTTCGATGGCTTCGTCGTTCGAAATGACGATCGGCTCCTCCGAAAGATTCCCACTCGTCATTACCAACGCTCGGAAATGGCCCGCCCGAAAAAGCAGGTGGTGCAATGGGGTGTAGGGCAAAAAAAGTCCCAGGTCACGGTGGGACGGCGCAACCTGCTCGGCGATTTCCTCCGGCTGCCTCTTGGGAAGCAGCACGATCGGCCGCTCAGGGGTTTCGAGCGCGAGCGCAGCAATATCGTCCACGATGCCGAAGCTCCTCGCCGCGCGCAAGTCGGGAACCATCACGGCGAAGGGTTTTTCAAAGCGGCGCTTGCGCGAGCGCAGGAGTTCGACAGCCGCGGAATTCGTAGCGTCCACGGCGAGGTGAAATCCGCCGAGACCTTTGATAGCGGCAATTTGTCCGCGGCGCAGGCGATCTGCTGCCTCCGCGATAGGGTCCTCGCACACGATGCGCTCGCCGTTGCCGTCCAGAATTCCAAGTCGCGGACCGCATTCCCAGCACGCAATCGGCTGCGCGTGGAATCGGCGGTCGCGAGGATCTTTGTATTCGCGTTCGCAGGCCGGGCACATCTGAAATTCGGCCATGGATGTGTAGGGCCGGTCATAAGGAATATTCCGCACAATAGTGAAGCGCGGCCCGCAGTTCGTGCAGTTGATGAAGGGATACAGGTATCGGCGGTTCGAAGGATCAAATAACTCGCGCAAACAGTCGTCACACAGAGAGACGTCCGGCGAAATAAAAGGTCTCGCCCGTTCGGTGCGGTCGCTTTCGAGAATCGAGAATTCGCGCTCGCCGGCGCAGGGCAGCTCGCTCTGATGGACATCCATGATGTGAGCCAGCGCCGGAGCGTGCTCGGAAAGCTCGGTCAAGAATTTCTCGACGGACTCGTCCGGGCCCTCCAGCTCAATCGTGACGCCCGCCGGAGTATTGCGCACGTTTCCTGCGAGAGCGCGGGCCTTCGCAAGGCGATAAACATAGGGACGGAATCCGACGCCCTGAACGATTCCCGAAACGTCAATGCGCCTGCGGATCTCCACTACTTGCTCCCCATTTTGCCGGCAACTTCTTGGCGGCCCAGCTCAGCAACTTTGCCTTGCAGCCATCCTTGCCACTCCGGCATGCCTTCGCCCGAGAGGCACGACAATCTGATGATTTCAATTCCCGGGTTTATGCGGCGCGCGTTCTCTTCCGCGGCTGCGAGATCAAACGGCACGTGCGGAAGCAGGTCCATCTTAGTGATCACCATTAACCGCGACTTGAAAAAGATGCCCGGATACTTTAGCGGCTTGTCTTCACCTTCGGTGACACTGAGCAGGACGACTTTGGCCGCCTCGCCGAGGTCGTAGCTCGCCGGGCAGACAAGATTTCCGACGTTCTCGACGAGCAGTAGGTGGATTTTCTCGAGTGTCCAGTCCTCCAGCGCGCGGGCGATCATGCTGGCGTTGAGGTGGCAGGTTCCCCCGGTGGTGATCTGTTTTACGGGGAATCCATAGCGCGCGAGCCTTGCGGCGTCATTCTCCGTTTGAATGTCGCCGGTCAATACGGCAACGCGATCGTACGGATGGAACCCTTCGAGGGTGCGTTCGAGCAGCAACGTCTTTCCGGAGCCGGGCGAGCTGATGAAATTGAGGCAGACGGTGCCGTACGCATAAAACCTCTCGCGGAGGCTGGCAGCAATGAGGTCGTTTTCATTGAGCACTTTGCGTTCGAGCGGCAAGCGGCTCATCTTCCACCTCCAGGTACGCAAGCTCAAGTTCGTCTCCACCGGCGCATCGAGATTCCAGCGCACCGCAGAGTGGACATTCCAGCACGCCGTCGTTCACCTCAAAGACGTGCCCACACGCAGCGCAGCGGCGACGATGCGGGCACATTTCGATCTTCAGTGAAAGATTTTCCAGGTCCGTTCCCCGAGTAATCACCTCGAACGCAAACCGCAGCGCCTCCGGGTCCACCGCGGCGAATTCCCCGATGCGCACGCCAACCGAAACGGGAGCCAAGCCGCCCGCGCGCGCGGATTCCGCGTGAACTGCGTCTACAATGTCCGTCGCAATACCGATTTCATGCATGGTTCGCTCAACAGATTCGCGGCAATTGATCGCCGGCAAGCATGTCCACAATTCGCTTCGTGCCGAGCACGGTCTTCATGGCCACGATTCCCGGGTTCGCGTCCGTTACCGTCCCGACGATCCGCGATTGTCTTCCGAGCGGATGCCGCCGCATCGCTGCGAGCACTTCTTCAGCGAAGGACGGCTCGACGATGGAGACCAACTTTCCCTCGTTCGCGACGTACAGCGGATCGAGGCCGAGCAGCTCGCAAGCGCCTCTTACTTCCTCGCGAATGGGAATGGCGGTTTCATCGAGCACGATCCCGACTCGCGATTGAGCCGCAAGTTCGTTGAGCGCGCTCGAGAGGCCGCCGCGCGTGGGATCGCGGAAGCAGCGAAAGACAGCATTCGTGTCGAACATGGTTGCCACCAGGGTATGCAACGGCGCGGAATCACTCTTGATGGTGGTCTCAAACGCGATTCCCTCGCGCTGGGCTAAAATCGCAATTCCGTGCTCGCCGATCAACCCGTTCAGCAGAATTTTGTCGCCCGGCCGCGCGCGGTTCGAAGAAAGCTCCACGCCCGGTCGAACGATTCCGATTCCCGAGGTATTGATGAACAATCCGTCGGCGCCGCCTTTTTCAACCACCTTCGTGTCTCCGGTAACCACGGAAACTCCGGCGCTTTCGGCGGCTCTCTGCAGGGATTTCGCCAGCACGCGAAGGGTTTCGAGCGGCAATCCTTCTTCGATGATAAACGCCGCGCTCAGAAACAGTGGTTTGGCGCCTCCCATGGCGAGATCGTTGATCGTGCCGTGAACCGCAAGCGAAGCAATATCCCCGCCCGGGAAAAACAGGGGCTTGACGACGTAGGAATCGGTGGTGAATGCCAATCGGCAGCCTTTGATTTGAATCGTAGCTTGATCGTCGAGACGCGCGAGAATCGGATTATCGAATGCCGGAAGAAAAATATCGCGCAGCAGTTCCGCGCTGAGCTTGCCGCCGCTCCCGTGACCCAGTAGCACTGTTTTTCCGGAGGCCTGCGGAACGGGGCACGTAATCCCATCCATCGTTTTGGCGTATTCAGTCATGACCTGACCCCGCACTCGCGGCCGCATGCCGGCGATAGTGGTAATACGCGGCGCACGCGCCCTCCGCTGAAACCATCGGTGCGCCCAATGGATTTTCCGGCGTGCACCGCTTTGCGAAGGCGCTGCAATCGGTCGGTTTCTTCAGCCCTTGCAGGATCAACGCGCTGATGCACTCGGGCGATTCGCTGGCGGTAACCGAATGCAGTTCGTATATCCGGTCGGCATCGTAATCAGCGAACTCTTCCCTTAGCCGTAACCCGCTCAGGGGGATGAGACCGATGCCTCTCCACTTCTGATCGCCAACTTCGAACACGCGCTCCATGATTTTCTGCGCCGCGAGGTTTCCATCATGATTGACGGACCGGCGATACTGGTTCTCGACCTCCGCTCGTCCCTCTTCCAATTGCGCCACCAGCATCGAGATGGCTTCGAGCAGATCCACCGGTTCAAAACCGCCGATCACGATGGGCAGATGGAATTCCTCGCCGAGCTTCTCGTACTCGCCGTAACCCATGACCGTACAGACATGGCCGGGACCGATCAGGCCCTGCACGCGGTTCAGCGGCGATTTCAGAAGCAACCGCATAGCCGGCGGGACGAGCACGTGCGAGGCAAGCATGGAAAAGTTCTCGAGCCCTTCTTGTTTCGCTTGCCAGACGGCCATGGCATTTGCCGGTGCGGTCGTCTCAAAGCCGATGCCGAAGAAAACGATGCGGCGCTGCGGGTACGCCCGAGCAATTTTCAGCGCCTCCAGAGGCGAATAGACGATGCGCACGTCGCCGCCTGCGGCCTTCACGCAAAACAGGTCCGATGTCGAACCCGGGACGCGAAGCATGTCGCCGTAAGACACGAGAGTCACGTCGGGCCGGGAGGCAATCGAAATGGCCTTGTCTATCATCTCGAGCGGCGTCGCACAGACCGGGCAACCCGGCCCGTGGACGATCTCGATGGAACCTGGCATTAAGTCATCAATGCCATATCGCATGAGTGTGTGCGTCTGTCCCCCGCAGACCTCCATCAGAACCCAGGGCCGGGTGGCCCGGCGGGCGATCTCTTTTGCCAGGCCCATGGCAATCTTCCGATCCCGGTATTCGTCTATATATTTCATGCGATCCGTCCCACCCGTGGAGAGCCGGCATCCGCGCCAAGCGGCTCTTGAAACGGTTCCGGGCCAAGCTCTCCTTCGACCATGCCCATTTCCTGCAAGAGCTGGAAGGTGCGCTGGGCCTCTTCCTCATCTACACGTGTGATTGCAAAACCCACGTGGACGAGCACGTAGTCTCCCACCGAGGCTCCGGGCACGAAGTCGAGGCAAACCTCACGGACAATTCCCCCGAAATTTACGCGACCGTAGCGGATGCCATTCTGATCCGTGGTGTCCAGTAGCCTTCCAGGGATTGCCAAACACATCAGGTTGTCTCCATCGCGGCCATCCGCCTTTCCCAGAACAGTATAGAACCCGGGTCATTTTGGAAACTGTGATGCTTGTCACAAAGCCGTGTGACGCCGTTCCTGGCCTCCCCGAGTGCTTCGATTAGAATTGGCGTCGGTATTTAACTTCAATAACTTTGGAGCGTTTTCTATTCCCACTTGCATTGCGATTAGAAGGCGCTTCGCCTGTGCCACAATCAGGTGCCAAGCCCCGGAGCCCATACTGCTCGTTTGTCGCTGACCTGCCTGCTATTCGGCTGCGAAATTGCATCCACGCACACATTCAGGGGCAGCATCCGAAAGTGACGCTAGCAGTTGAGATGCCAGAATTCAAGGGGTTCCCATCCAAGGGACGAAAGGCAGACCGCAAGAATTGCCCAGGCGAAATCACATTACGATTTTGTTTGCTAGTCACATCCTTTCGTGACGCAAGTCACAGTAAGTCCCTACTCACTTTGCGACACTGCATGTGGGAACCGACGCCATGAATGGACAGAGAAAGTGGAGAACCGCCAGGATGGCGAGCCCAACTCACCTTGATAGACTGATTCTAAGGATCTTATACGACGCCAGGGCGTGCAATTTTAACCAGATCGAGGGGGCGCAGAGATGAAAGCATCCACAGCCATTCTGGATGGGAACGAGGCGGCGGCATCGGTTGCGTATCGCCTAAATGAAGTAATCGCCATCTATCCAATTACGCCCTCCTCGCCAATGGGAGAGTGGGCCGACCAGTGGAGCGAAGAGGGCCGCAAAAACATATGGGGTGTGGTGCCGAGGGTCGTGGAAATGCAGAGTGAGGGTGGGGCAGCGGGGGCCCTGCACGGAGCGTTACAAGCTGGGGCGTTGGCAACAACGTTCACCGCATCGCAGGGCCTCCTTCTGATGATTCCGAACATGTACAAGATCGCGGGAGAACTGACTCCCGCGGTCATTCACGTCGCCGCGCGAACGATTGCCACGCACGCACTCTCCATATTTGGTGATCACAGCGACGTGATGGGCACACGCGCAACGGGGTTTGCAATGCTCGCTTCCAATTCCGTTCAGGAAGCTTCCGATTTTGCTCTGATCGCGCAGGCGGCCACCCTGGAATCGCGAATTCCCTTTCTGCACTTCTTCGACGGATTCCGCACGTCGCACGAAGTGAACAAAATCACGCCGCTCAGTGACGACGACCTGCGAGCGATGATTGACGAAAAATACGTGCTCGCCCATCGGGGGCGCGGCCTGTCGCCCGACCGCCCGGCGCTTCGCGGAACCGCGCAAAACCCGGACGTGTTTTTCCAGGCCCGCGAGGCCATTAACCCTTTTTATCGCGCCTGCCCGACCATTGTGCAAGATGTGATGAACCGCTTTGCCGTCCGAACGGGCAGAAGCTACAAACTGTTCGATTACGTGGGCGCGCCAGACGCCGAGCGCGTGATCGTGATGATGGGTTCCGGTGCGGGCGCCGCGGAGGAAACTATCGAGCGGCTGCTGCTCGAAGGCGAGAGGGTTGGATTGCTGAAAGTTCGGCTCTTCCTTCCGTTCGACGTGGGTGCGTTTGCAGCGGCCCTTCCGAAAACAACGGCTTCGATCACGGTGCTCGACCGCACCAAGGAACCGGGCAGCCCGGGAGAACCTCTCTATCTCAACGTGCTGACAGCGCTCAACGAATCGAGGGCTGCGGATGGACAGCGGAATCCGCGCGTGATCGGCGGGCGTTACGGCCTATCGTCAAAGGAATTTACACCCGCGATGGCCAAGGCCGTGCTCGATGATATGAAAAAGGCCGCGCCCAAGAACCATTTCACGATCGGAATTCACGACGACGTCACGCACACCAGCCTGGCCTATGATCCCGAGTTTTCCACCGAAGACCCACGGACCGTCCGGGCGCTCTTCTATGGTCTTGGCTCGGACGGCACCGTTGGCGCCAACAAGAATTCGATCAAGATCATCGGGAAGAACACCGATAACTACGCGCAGGGTTATTTCGTCTACGACTCGAAGAAATCCGGCTCGGTGACCGTTTCACACCTTCGTTTCGGCCCGCGGCCGATCCGGTCATCATATCTGATCACGCGGGCCAACTTCGTGGCGTGCCACCAGTTCCAGTTTCTCGAGCGCATGGATGTTCTCGCTGCGGCGGAGCCCGGCGCAGTGTTCCTGCTGAACTCTCCTTTTGGCCCGGACGACGTGTGGAACCGCCTTCCTCGCGCGGTTCAGCAGGCGATCATCGGGAAGCGTTTAAAGTTCTACGTCATTGACGGTTTTGCGGTGGCACGCGACACCGGCATGGGAAATCGGCTCAACACGATCATGCAAACCTGTTTTTTTGCCATCAGCGGCGTGCTTCCGCGCGATCAGGCCATCGAAGCGATCAAGAAGACGATTCGCGAAACGTACGGCAAGCGTGGAGATGCCGTCGTGGTGAAGAACTTCGCGGCTGTGGATCATACGCTCGAGCATCTGCATCCCGTCGCGGTTCCGGAGCGGGCCTCGAGCGGATTCGACATCCTTCCGGCTGTGCCGCAGAACGCTCCTGCTTTCGTCCGCGACGTTCTCGGCACGATTATCGCGGGGCATGGAGACGATTTGCCCGTCAGCGCGCTGCCCCTGGACGGAACGTTTCCGACGGGGACCTCGCAGTGGGAAAAGCGCAATATCGCGCAAGAGATTCCGGTGTGGGATGAGGAGCTGTGCATCCAATGCGGAAAGTGCGTGCTCGTGTGCCCGCATGCCGTCATCCGCGCGAAGGTTTACGATTCCACGCTGCTTTCGACCGCACCCCAAGCATTCAAATCGGCGAGGCCGCGGTGGCGCGAGTTCGAGAGCTTGCGCTATACGCTTCAGGTGTCACCCGAGGATTGCACGGGATGCCAGCTATGCGTCGAAGCGTGCCCAGTGAAGAGCAAGAGCGAGTCGAAACACAAGGCCATCAATATGGAGCCTCAGCCGCCCCTGCGAGAGGCCGAGAGCACCCATTGGAAGTTTTTCCTCGGACTGCCTGAGTTCGACCGGGAACGCCTATCGCACGGCCACGTAAAGGACAGCCAACTACTGCAACCTCTGTTCGAGTTTTCGGGCGCATGTTCGGGTTGCGGCGAGACGCCGTACATCAAGCTCCTCACGCAGCTTTTCGGAGACCGGCTTCTGGTTGCGAACGCCACGGGATGCTCCTCGATTTACGGCGGCAACTTGCCGACAACTCCGTACACGGTGAATCCGCAGGGGAGAGGCCCGGCATGGTCGAACTCGCTCTTCGAAGACAATGCCGAATTCGGTCTGGGCATGCGGCTCGCCGTGGATAAACAGGTCGAATACGCGCGCGAGCTGGTTCATCAACTGGCCCCGCAATTGGGAGATGTGCTTGCCAGCGGCCTGCTCGTCCCCCATCAAACCACGGAGAGAGAAATGGAAGAGCAGCGCCAGCGCGTGGCCGAGCTCAAGAGGAAGCTTGCGGGCGTGGGGTCTCTCCAGGCGCGCGACCTGCTAGCCGTTGCGGACGCCCTGGTGCGAAAAAGCGTTTGGTTGATCGGGGGCGACGGGTGGGCCTACGACATCGGCTTCGGGGGACTGGATCATGTTTTGAGCACCGGTGCCAACGTCAATGTTCTGGTGCTCGATACCGAAGTCTACTCGAACACCGGCGGACAGATGTCTAAAGCCACTCCCCGAGGCGCGGTCGCAAAGTTCGCTGCGGGCGGCAAAAGGACCTCGAAAAAGGATTTGGCGATGGAGGCCATCAGCTACGGATCGGTTTACGTGGCGCGCGTGGCCATGGGCGGCAGTGACACGCACACCGTGAAGGCGTTCCTTGAGGCCGAGGCATACGACGGGCCTTCCCTGATCATCGCCTACAGCCATTGCATCGCACATGGGTACGATATGATGCATGGTCTGGAACAGCAGAAAGCGGCGGTCAATTCGGGCTACTGGCCATTGATGCGGTATAACCCGGCGCTGCGCCTGGAAGGAAAGAATCCGTTCCAGCTGGATTCGAAGCCTCCCAGCATCCCGCTACAGCAATACACCAACCAGGAAGCTCGTTACACGATGCTCGCGCGAAGTAATCCGGCGGCCGCGAAGGAACTCTCGAAAGTGGCTCAGGACGACGTGAACCGGCAATGGCGCGTGTATGCGAATCGGGCGGCCATGACCGGGAGCGCGGAAACACCCGCGGAAGCTGCGGTGAAGGCGCAACCGACCCTTGTCGCAGCCTCCAAGGAGGAAGCCGCAAAATGATAGACATCAGCACACGATATCTCGGCTTGACCCTGAAGTCGCCGCTCGTGGCATCCTCTTCCCCTTTGTGCGAGTCGGTGGACAATCTGCGAAGAATGGAGGATGCGGGGATCGCGGCCGTTGTTCTGCCCTCCCTTTTCGAGGAGCAATTACGGCTGGAGAGCCAGACGCTCGATTCGGACCTTTGGCGCGGCGGCGAAAGCTTCGCGGAGTCTCTGAATTATTTTCCGGACTTGAAAACGTACAATTTAGGGCCTGAGGGCTATCTGGATCTGATCCGCCGAGCGAAGCAAAGTCTTTCGATCCCCGTCATAGCCAGCTTGAATGGCGTCTCGGTAGGTGGGTGGATTCGCTACGCCGCACTGATGCAGGAGGCCGGTGCGGACGCCATCGAACTGAACCTCTACGCCGTGGTCACGGATCCGACGCTCGCGAGTTCCCGGGTAGAACAAGAATACTGCGAACTGGTGAGGCGCTTGAAGGCGGGCGTCAAGATACCGGTGGCGGTAAAACTCTCGCAATTCTTCACGGCCATTCCCCATTTCGCGCAACGCTTGGGCGAAGCCGGTGCGGACGCGCTGGTCCTGTTCAACCGGTTCTACCAGCCGGAATTCGATTTGGAATCTTTCGAGGTTGTGCCAAGTCTGGCTCTGAGCACTTCGCAGGAACTGTTGATGCGCCTCCACTGGGTCGCGGTTCTCTATGGCCGGCACAGGGCCAATCTGGCCATCACGGGCGGAGTGCACACTGCCGAGGACGTCCTGAAGGCGATCATGGCCGGCGCGAATGTGGCCATGATGACTTCGGCGCTGCTGCTGCACGGGATCGAGCACGCAGAACTTGTACTGAGCCAGGTCACGCGCTGGATGGGGGAGCACGAGTACGAATCCGTCCGCCAGACGCTCGGCAGCATGAGCTACCTGTCCGCGGCCCGCCCGGACGTCTTCGAGCGTGTCAATTACATGAAGGTGCTGAGCTCATATGCGGTGCGCTGACGCGGAAGGGCAGAGTTCAATGATGAAAACAACTCCGCCGGATTTGAATATAGAATCTTCCGGACAGGATCTAGGAACCATGACCGGCAACGAGGCCGCACGAAGCGCGCGCACCGAAATGGAATCCGATCATCGAAGACGTTCGTCGTTCGAGTGCATGTTCAGGCCGCAATCGGTGGCGGTGATTGGGGCCACCGATCGCGATGGCAGTGCGGCGCGAACGGTGATTCTGAATCTTCTCGACCCCGCGTTCCAAGGCAAGGTCTACGCCGTGAATCCCAAGCGCGACCAGGTTCTCGGGTTGCGCTGCTACCCCAGCATCGCGAAGATTGAAGAGAAGGTCGACCTGGCGGTGATTTCTACACCGGCGGTCACGGTGCCGGGGGTGGTCCGGGAATGCATGGATGCGGGAGTTCGCTCCGCCGTCGTGATTTCAGCCGGATTTAAGGAACGCGGAGCCGCAGGAACGAAGCTCGAGGCAGCAAATACGGGAGCAATTGGCGCGCGGGAAGATGCGGCTGATTGGGCCGAACTGCCTGGGCATCATGAACCCGCTCACGGGGCTCAACGCGACGTTCGCGCACGATATGTCTCTCCCCGGCAACGTTGCGCTGCTGAGCCAGAGCGGGGCGCTGGAGACGGCGATTTTGGACTGGAGCCTCAAGGAGCAAGTGGGATTCAGCGCGATTGTGTCCACGGGATCGATGCTGGACGTGGGCTGGGGGGACTTGATCGATTACTTCGGCGATGACCCGAATACGCACAGTATTTTGATTTACATGGAGTCGGTGGGCGATGCGCGTTCGTTCCTTTCGGCGGCGCGGGCCGTGGCGTTGAAGAAGCCCATCATCATCATCAAAGCGGGGCGTTCGGAGGCGGCCTCGCGCGCCGCCTCGTCGCATACGGGAGCGCTTACGGGCAGCGACGAAGTTTTCGATGCGGCGTTGCGCCGGTCGGGTGTTCTGCGCGTGCAGAATATCGGCGATCTGTTTTCCATGGCCAAGACTCTGGCGCACCAGCCCCGCCCGCGAGGGCCGCGCTTGACGATTGTGACGAACGCGGGCGGACCGGGCGTTCTGGCAACCGACGCCCTGATCGCAAGCGGCGGAGAGCTGGCGCCCATTTCCGACGAGACAATTCAATCGCTCAACGAATTCCTTTCCCCGCATTGGAGCCACGCAAATCCGATCGACGTTCTCGGCGATGCGGGGCCGAAAGAGTTTGCGCGCGCGCTGGAAATCGCGATGCGGGACCCACAGAGCGACGGACTTCTTGCCGTGCTCACTCCGCAAGGAATGACGGACGCAACACGAATTGCCGAAAGCCTGAAACCGTACGCGCAGGGATACGGCAAGCCCATTCTGGCAAGCTGGATGGGCGGCAAGCTGGTCGCGGGAGGCATTTCCATTTTGAATGAAGCCGGAATTCCCACCTTCGCCTATCCCGACACGGCTGCGCGGGCTTTCGATTATATGTGGCGCTACAGCTATAACCTGCGGGGGCTGTATGAGGTCCCCAGCCTCGCGGAGGAAGTGGACGCGGGAGACAAATCCTCGGAGCACGTTCGGGCCATTCTCGAACGAGCCCGGCGCGCCGGGCGCACCGTGCTGACCGAAGTGGAATCGAAGCAGGTGCTGGCCGCCTACGGCATCCCCACCGTGGATACACGGATCGCAACCTCGAGCGCGGAAGCAGTGGCCGTGGCAAGGGCCGTCGGTTTTCCAGTCGTCCTCAAGGTGTATTCGGAAACCATCACGCACAAGACCGACGTTGGCGGCGTCAAATTGGACCTGCTCAATGAAGGTGCCGTGGCGAAAGCATACGGCGAAATCGAATCGGCGGTTGTCGAGAAAGCCGGCGCACCGCAGTTTCAGGGCGTGACGGTGCAGCCGATGGTGCGGCTGGACGGTTACGAATTGATTCTCGGCAGCAGCGTGGATCCGCAGTTCGGCCCCGTCGTACTCTTCGGCTCCGGGGGGCAGCTCGTCGAGGTGTATCGCGACCGCGCGCTCGCTTTGCCGCCCTTGAATGCCACGCTGGCCCGAAGGTTGATGGAGCAAACGAAGGTCTACAAAGCGCTCCAGGGTGTGCGCGGCCGCGCGCCGGTGAATTTGGGAGCGCTCGAGCGGGTTTTGATTCGCTTCAGCCGTCTGGTTGTCGAGCAGCCCTGGATCAAGGAAATTGATATCAATCCGCTGCTCGTGTCGCCGGAACGATTGCTGGCCCTTGATGCCCGCGTGATCGTGCATGGCGCCGAGGTAGAGATCGAAAAGCTGCCAAAGCCGGCCATTCGGCCTTATCCCAGCCAGTATGTGGCGCGATGGAAGATGAAGGATGGCGCAACCGTGCAGCTTCGTCCCATTCGTCCGGAAGACGAGCCGCTCATGGTGAAGTTCCACAAGGCGCTCTCGGCGCGAACCATCTATCTCCGCTATTTTCACATGGAGAATCTAAGCGCCCGCGTGGCCCATGAGAGGTTGCTACAAAAATGCTTCATTGACTATGACCGCGAAATGGCGCTGGTGGCGGATCTTCAGGATTCAAAGACCGGCGAGCACGAAATCCTCGCCGTGGGGCGGCTCAGCAAAACCCCGCACGGTTCCGAAGGGGAAGTCGCCATCCTGGTGGCCGACCGCTGGCAGAACCAGGGTCTGGGCACGGAACTGGTCCGGCACCTAGTTGACATCGGCCGCGACGAAAAGCTGATGCGCGTCCTGGCCAACATCATGCCTGAAAATCGGGCCATGCGGTCACTTGCGGAGCGGCTGGGATTCGAATTTCGTTCGACGGACGACCCCAGCATGCTGACGGCCGTCTTGAAACTTTAACATCGCCATCGCAGAGAGAAGAGCGATAAAGCGCTCGGAACAACCAAGGATTCCTTGCGGTCGCTCGCCACGGCCTCATCTAGTGCCGCCACGGCCTCATGATCGCTTTTCCGGGAAATTTCCGCAAGAATGTTTCGGTCATGTGGCAACTCCAGCAGACCGGAAAGCATTCGGAAAAAACCTCCGGCAGTTGCTCGGCCGGCAGATTCCTCCACTCGACGGTCCTTCCGTTCGCGAGGCTCAGCAGAGCTGGCGCATGGTCGAGATGGCTCAAGGGTGCGATGAGCTTTTTGCAATAGGCGCATCTCTCTCCCGCAAACCATTGGGAGGCGATGTTCCACACCCGATGATCTTCGGGACGCCGTTCGATCTGGCACAGGCAACCCTGAACGCAGTTGCCGTACTCCGGCCACCGCGAGCAGCTGCTCAATTTCATGCGGTCAATATTGAAGAACTCATTGAGCGCGGCACGGGACGTTGCGACGCGCACGGCCGCATGCTTTTGATTCTCGGGACATGTAACCAACATCTGACCGTGGAATTTCCAGGTGCGGATTGCGGCCTGCATGGAGCGAAACAATAGGGCGGCGGCAATCACCAGCAGGACGAAAAGGAGATACTGATCGTTTGTCATGGTGTGCCCTCCAAAATGCATTGGGCCTGGCTGCACGCTATCCCCGGAGCCTACGCTGCGCTGTGACGCACGGCCTGTCCGTATGTGACTCCGGTCACAAAGCGGGCCCGGATATGCGGGAATTTATGCTGAGGAGGGACGCCAAGGGAGACCGCGGCGCGCGGAGGTCTACGAAGCCTGAACCCAATTGCGGCGCTCGATGAACGTGGGGGGCTCGTAGGTCTGTCCTCGCGCCAGCCGATTTTCCTCCCGGCGTGTGAACCACAACAGGATCGGGCCCAGCCATGCGGCTGTGAGGCGGGCGACGAATGGGAATTCCGTCTGGACCTCGCGGCGCAGGTTGTGAATCTGCATGCTCACGCTGCGATTGACTTTCTTGAATTCCCGCTCCATTACCCAAAGGGCAGCATTGTAAGCGCGCATGAGTTTGTGCACCTGGCGCGTGAAGCGCTCTCGGACGCGAGGATCGGGGCTGTTCTTGTAGCGTTGCCAGCCCAGGAAGATGGTCTGGCACATGCGGTAAAGACTCGGCCCATTGCGCTGAAAGTCGCGCCGAAACGCGAAATCGAGAAACGTTTTTGAATCGTCGCGGGAGATGGCGGCGTGCCGGAAGTTGAATTTGAACTGGCCATGGATATCGGCGAGATCCACGTCCGCCAGCAGACGGCCCTGATCGGCCATTTCCTGATACAGCGGCGTGCCGGGGACCGGCGTGTAGAGCATGAACTGGTGGAAGTCGGTCTCGTAGGAGACGGCCGATTCGATTTCCTCGACGATGTTGCCCGGGGTGTGGTGCTCGAGACCGATGATCGTCGAACCCTGCACGCGTATGCCGTGCTGGCGAAGCTCGCGGGTGAGCTGTCCAATATCCGCCCCTTGCAGCTTGGCATAGCGGGACCGGGGGGATTCCAAACCCATCCATACCCAGGAAACGCCGAGTTCGACGAGTTCGAGCATGGTGTATTTTCGAATGGCATTGGCGGAAGAGAAAACGGAGAGCTCCCAGCTCTTGCCCGCCTGCTTCATGCGCTCGAGCAAGCGCATGGCGCGCGCCCGGTGAAGCAGGAAGTTCTCGTCCATCACGAAAAAGGAATTTACCTTCAGCCTCGGATTCAATGCGGCACATCACGTCGAAGAGTTCATCGCCGGTCTCGTAGAAATTGACAAACTTTCCCTTGCCGCCAAAGAAGGCGGATGTCGTGCAAAAGTTGCAGCCCAGGGGGCAGCCCACCGAGGGAATGATGGTCGCCGCCGTCGCACCCTTGCGCTGAGGGAGGCGCACACCCATGATGCGCGTCTCGAGACCGGAAACGATTGCGGGGTGGTGGATGGGTGCGTGGTCATCTTCTCCCAAATATCGCCGCATCCAGGAGATGCCTTCGCCGCGGGCGATGTGGTCGGCGTCAATCATCGCTTCCAGGCCGGGGATGGCGGCTACGTGTCCACCCACCACGATCACCGAGCCCGGGGAAAGTTCCCGCACCATGCGGCACATCTCGATGACCTTGCGCACGTTGATGATGATCGAAGAGATGCCCACGATGTCGTAGTGGTTCGCGCTCAATTCGCGGGCGAAGGCTTCGCGCGTGGGAAAATCCAGCACGGTAGAGGGCGCGGAGATATTTGCCTGAATCAGCATGATGCCCCAGGAGCGATGGAACATGCGCAGCGAGAAACTGCCTTGCGCACGGGTGACCTGATTGTGATAGAGCTCCATGGGATTGATGGACCGGCTGCCGAATTCGTCGTCTTGCGCGTACGGCCCGAAGACCGAACTCAGCAGGATGCGAGCGCGATTTCTCTTGGGGTGAGTTTCCATGGGATCCACGCGAGAAGATTAGCCCTGGGCAGAATGCTTTTCGGTGATGCCGGACACACCTTACAAAACTATTACATACGACCGAAACAGACCTCTCCCGATTCAGATTCTTGGAAGAGTGACAACGGCAATCGCTAGCGGACTTGCGCGAATTCCTGCGTGATGTAGAGTGAGCCGTCCCGCCCCCGCGCGATTCCGATTCCCACGCGGTTGTAGTTCGGGTTGAGGATGTTTCCGCGATGGTTGCGCTCGAATTTCGGCTCATTCATGAAGAGGGCTTCGGCCTGCGCAACGTCATCGGCCAGAGCGATGTTTTCGCCGGTCGAAAGCCAGCGCACTCCGGCCATGGAAACACGCCAGGACGGCAGGCTTCCGTCGGAACCCGTGTGGCTGAAGAAGCCCGTGCGCGCCATCTCTTCCGAGTGGGCGCGGGCGACGGCGGCGAGCCTCGCGTCCCATACCAGAGGATGCGCGCGGCCTTTCGTCTCCTCGATCTGAGCGGGAGATATGCGGTCGCGGTTGACCATTTCCCACATCTGAGCTTCCAACAGGCCCGTTTCGTCGGACCAGTTGGGAGCCTCCGCATACCGTTGGGAATATGCGGCCAGCGGCAAGCAGAGGAGGGCTGCCAGAAAAGCAGTCGGAAATGCTATCGGGCGATGCGACGAAGCGGGCATATTCATTCTCATGCTCTCTGAAGAGGTTAATTAGAGGCGCTCAGGAAAGATACTGCCCGAAAGGACGGATTTGGTATTTAGTACGAACGGGCTAGGGGGGCACTGCCAGGCCAGGACTGTGCGCTTGATTTCGAGAACGGCGAGGCCGACAGAACTTAACGCTGGCTGACTTGCGCGCCGCCTTCCAATTTCTCGGCTGCTTGGGCCAGGGTTATATTCTCAGGCACTTCCTGGAATTGACTGCGCGTTTCGTCTTCCTCGACGCCGATTGTTTTGAAGAACAGAGCCTTGCCTCGCATATGCACGTGCAGTTCAGAGATGTCCCAGTGCCCTGGCCCGATCTCTTCCTGTTTCACGTCGAACTTGCCGCCGGCGTCGAGATGGCCCAGCAGGCCGCCTCCGAAATCAACGCGGCGCGTAAGCGCGCCTTCGATCTCGACGAGCCTATGCTCCTTTTCATTCACCCAGATGCTTCCCGACATGGCGTGGAACACTCCGTCCATGCGCGAGCTGGCGTGAAAGGCGGGATTGGGTTCGAATTTCAACTCGACGATGGCGCCGCGCCGTACGCCGTAGGTCGCTTTCACGGCCTGGGGCAGAATCGAAAAGAGATGTTCGGTTTTCGCCGAGTCCTTTTTCGCCGCTTCTACCTGTGCTTGGAGACGGTCCGGATGCGCGGCGAGATCGCGCGCGCGCGCCTTTTCCTTTTTTTCCTGCTCCGGGTCGAGCGCCCGGCCGTTCCGAGCAACGAGCAGATTGAGATGGCCCTGCGATGTTTCAATCACCCTGGTTGTCGTTTCCTGGCCGGATTGCTTTGTCCGATCCTCATACATCCAGCGCGAATGATCTTCGTGGGAGACCTTGAGTTCATTGCTTACAACTTCACGCAAAAGCTCGCCGGCGGGGACATCCGAATTCGACTGCGCGGATCTCCCGGAAGGCGCGGGCTGTATCCTTGCCGCGGCCGCCGCGGCCCAAGCGAGTAGCAGCATCGCGAGTCCGGCCAGCATTATCAATGCGAGGTTCCGCATACAAAATAAAAATGCGGCAACCGAATCGAATTCGCTATCGAGCTTTTTCTGTATGGACTGCGTGGAAGAAAGAGTAGGAACAGTTCAGGCCAACGCCTGTGGAATCGCTTGCTTCCATCTGCCCTGGGACTTGAGGATCAGCTCGACGACTTCGCGGGCAGCGCCACAGCCACCGGCGACGGTGGTGACGTAGTGGGCGGCGTGCTTGACTTCCGGAACAGCGTCGGCGACGGCAACCGCAAGGCCGGCGCGCTGGAGGAGGGGAATATCAGGGAGGTCGTCGCCGAGATAGGCGACTTCATCGTCGGTGGCGCCGGTGCGGGCAAGGATGCCCTTATAGGCCTCGAGTTTTTTGGCTTGGCCTTGAAGGACGAACTCGACGGACATTTCGCGGGCGCGGCGGGCCGTGGCGGTGGAATCGCGTCCGGTGATGAGGCCGGTGCGTATGCCCATGATGGAGGCGAGCTTGATACCGGCGCCGTCGTGGGCGTCGAAGACCTTCATTTCGCCGACGCCGCCATCGGGGAAGGATTGGAGGCAGACGACGCCGCGTGTGAGAGTGCCGTCCACGTCCATGAGAAAGACGCGGATTTTGCGGGCGCGGCGGAGTACTTTGGCCGGAAACTTGATTTCGCGAATGGGCATTTTTCCGTTTTTCCATGCGCCGAGAGAAGCGCCGGGCGCGAGCGTCCTTATCTATAAGATTAGCGAAGCGTCAAAATAGCTGCATGGTCCAGAGATCGTGGATGTGCAGGACGCCTTCGAGGCAGCCGGCAGAGTCCACGACGAGCACGGACGTGATCTTCCTTTCCTCCATCAGGCGCAGGGCCATGGCGGCCAGCTCTCCTCGCGGAAGCGTGACCGGGTTGCGAGTCATGCAATCGGTGGCGGTGAGCTCAAGGACGTTGCCCTGGCGCGTTTGCATGACGCGGCGAAGGTCGCCGTCGGTGACGATGCCGAGAAGTTTTCCATCGGCGGAGGCGACGGCGGCGAGACCGAGGCCCTTGCGGCTCATCTCGTAAATTACGTCGGGCATTTTGGCGGAGGGCAGCACGCGCGGGACGTCTTCGCCGGCGTGCATCAGGGCTTCGACACGGCGCAGCTTCTTGCCCAGGCCGCCGCGGGGATGGAGCGCGGCAAAATCATTTTCCTGGAAGCCGCGGCGTTCGAGCAAGGCGATGGCGAGCGCGTCGCCCATGGCCAGCGCGGCGGCGGTCGAGGCCGTAGGCGCGAGATTGAGCGGGCAGGCTTCTTCCTTCACGGCAATGTCGAGGACCACATCGCTTGCAGCGGCGAGCGTGGATTGCGGCTTAGCGGTGAGCGTGATGAGTGGGATGCCCAGGCGCTTGGTGGCTTCTAGGAGCTCGACGAGCTCTTCGGTTTCGCCGCTGGAGGAAATGGCGACGAGGACGTCGCCTGCGGCGAGCATGCCGAGATCGCCGTGAAGGGCTTCGGCGGCATGCAGGAACAGAGAGGGAGTTCCCGTGCTCGCAAACGTGGCGGCGATTTTGCGGCCAATCAGGCCGGATTTGCCGAGACCCGAGACGACAACCTTACCTTTGCAGGCATAGAGAAGCTCGACGGCTTGTTCGAAGCGTGCGTCGAGGCGGGCGATGAGGCCGGCGATGGCTTCGGCCTCGATGCGCAGAACGCGCTGGGCGGTCGAGAGAGTGGTTTTTGCGGCGCCGGCGGGGGTCATCGAGGGGCGTCCCATTCGCGGGCGAGAGCCGCGAGGCGGAGAAGCTTCTCGACGAGCGGGCGCAATCGAGCAAGCGGCAGGGCGTTCGCGCCGTCCGAGAGAGCCTGCGCGGGATTGTCGTGAACCTCGAGAAACACTCCGTCCACTCCTGCGGCCACGGCCGCGCGCGCCAGTGGTTCGATGAATTCGGGCTGGCCGCCGCTGGACTTCCCTTCCCCGCCGGGCAATTGCACGGCGTGAGAGACGTCGAAGACGACCGGATAGCCCAACTCGCGCATGATAGCAAAGGAGCGCATGTCCACAACGAGATTGTGATAACCGAAGGACGCGCCGCGCTCAATGAGAATGATTTTCAGGTTGCCCGTGCTCGCCACTTTTTCGGCGGCGTTGCCGATATCCCACGGCGCGAGGAACTGTCCCTTCTTGATGGCCACGGCGCGGCCGGAGCGCCCAGCGGCGAGGAGCAGGTCGGTCTGGCGCGAAAGGAAGGCGGGAATTTGGAGGATGTCGCAGACTTCGGCGGCCGGAGCGACGTGCGAGACATCGTGGACGTTGGTGAGAATGGGTAGTCCGGTGCGCTTGCGAATGGATGCGAGAATGCGGAGACCTTCGCCCAAGCCCGGGCCGCGAAAGGAGGAGAGAGACGAGCGGTTGGCCTTGTCGTAGGAAGCTTTAAAGATGAGGGGCAGGGCGAGTTCCGAGGCCAGCGCGGAAAGGCGCTCGGCCAGGGCCATGGCGTGCGCTTCGCTTTCGATGACGCAAGGCCCGGCGATCAGAAAAAGAGGCGCGTTCCCGCCCAGGCGAATTTTTCCGATGGTGAAATCGCGCGGCTGTGGCATGCGAGAGAAGTCCCCCCCCGTCCCAGGCAACAGACTATTCGGGAACAGGGCGGTTTTCAACCGTGGAATTAGGATGGCGGCGAAAGGCCGGTTGGCGTTACTATGCGCGCGCGGGTTGGGAGCCGAAAACGGCGCGGGGTGAATGCCATAGCGCGGCGAGCGGCTGGCGTGAAAGGGAAATCACGATGACATATACAAGGATACTTTTGCTCGGCGCGCTGGGAATCGCGTGCGGCGCGGGATTTGCGGCGGCGCAGACGACGCCGGTCGGATTGTGGATTACGACGACGGACGATGCGGGCGTAGTGAAGGGGCTCGAGCGGCAGCCCAACATCGCGTTCGGCGCGGAGGGCCAAAGCGCGGCGGCCGTCATTGACGTGGACGAGAGCAAGACATTTCAAACCATGGAGGGCGGTGGCGCGTCGTTCACCGACGGAGCGGCGTGGCTGATCAATGAGAAGCTGTCGCCGGTCCAGCGCGAAGAGGTGATGCGGCGGCTGTTCGATCGCAAGGAAGGCATTGGAATCAGCTTCCTACGCAATCCCATGGGCTCCTCCGACCTCACACGCAAGTGGTACACCTACGATGACGACGCGAGTGACAAAGCGGATGCCAGCTTGCCGCACTTCAGCATTGACCACGACAGCGCGGACGTGATTCCGCTGACGAAATGGGCTCGCCAATTGAATCCCGAGCTCACGCTCGATGATGAATCCCTGGAGCCCGCCGGCGTGGATGAAATCGAGCGGCAGCCTGGTGGCCGGCGGCGTGCTGCCCGAGTACTACACGCACCATGTGAATTATTTCGTGAAGACCGTCCAGGCGTACGAGGCCGCGGGCGTGCACATAGATTACGTGACGCTGAATAACGAACCGACCTGCTGCATTGACATCAATTATCCCTCCGTGCGGATGATCACTTCGGACGACATGATTACCATGCTGAAGAACTACTGGTTCCCGGCATTCCAGGCGAACCATCTGACGACCAAGATCCTCTTGCTGGACTTCAATTGGGAGAATGTGGACCTGCTCGAGCCCCTCCTAAAGGATCCCGCGATTCGCAATTCGCCTTACGTGGGCGGCGTGGCCTGGCACGGCTATGGCGGCGACGCCACCGTGCAATCCACGATTCACGATCGCTACGGCGTGGACGGGTTCCTGACCGAACGGGCCGGGCACGCCGGCGGAAGCAAGCCGCAAAAGCAGGATTTTCGAACTCATGGTGGGGGTGCTCCGTAATTGGGGCAAGGCTATTGTGCGATGGCCGGTAGCCACGGACGAGAACTTCGGTCCACATGTGGGCGGTTGCGCCGGGTGCGCCGGCCTCGTGACCGTGCACACGGACGACGCCCATGCCGGACAGGTGGATTACGGAATCCAATACTACACGCTGGGCCACCTGACCAAATTTGTGCGCAAGGGCGCCTATCGGATTGACTCCACGGCGAACTCGAACATCCTCAACGTGGCGTTCCAGAATCCGGACGGGTCACTCGTGCTGATCGCCTACAACGACACGGACAGCGCGCAGGCGTTTCGCGTGCGCTGGCACGGGCAGGCGTTCGACTACACGCTGCCGGTCAATACCAGCGTCACATTCGTCTGGCAGCAAGCGCAAAAGTAGCCGGAGTCGCAGTCAAAATGGCCTAATCCGAGGCGGAATCCGCGGCGGAAACGCGTGTCTCCGTGTTGACGCCGGCGCCGAGGCGGCGCTGGCGGTGTTCGAGGCTCGCGCGAATGAAGGCCGCGAACAGCGGATGCGGCGCGAGCGGCTTGGATTTGAATTCGGGATGGAACTGGCAGCCGACGAACCAGGGGTGGTCCGGCACTTCCACGATCTCGACGTACACGCCATCCGGCGTGCGGCCGGTGATGCGAAAGCCGGCGCGCGTGAGCGTTTCCTCATACTCGCAATTGAATTCGTAGCGATGGCGATGGCGTTCGGAAATTTCGGTTGTGCCGTAGGCTTTCGTGCGCGAACGAGCCGGGCTCGAGCTTGCAGGGCCACGCGCCCAGGCGCATCGTTCCGCCCATTTCGTCCACGCCCAGTAGTTCGCGCAGCTTATAGATCACGCGATTCGGAGTGGAAGGATCGAATTCGGTGCTGTCGGCGCGTTCGAGTTTCGAAACCTGGCGCGCATATTCGATCGTGGCGCACTGCATGCCGAGGCAAATGCCGAAGAACGGAATCTTTCTCTCGCGCGCGTACGTGATGGCGTGGACCATGCCCTGTATGCCGCGTTTGCCGAAGCCGCCGGGAACGAGAATCCCATCCACGTGGCGCAGCAGGCGCTCGGCGGCCGCTGGCGAGTCGATATCCTCGGCTTCGATCCATTCGATGACCACGCGCTGGCGGTTCGCCAGGCCGCCGTGGACCAGCGCTTCGCGCAGGCTCTTGTAAGCGTCTTCGAGCTGGACGTATTTCCCGACCACGCCGATGCGCACCTCGCCTTGCGGATGCTCGAGAGTTTCGAGCATCGCGAGCCAGCGGCTCAGATCGCGCGGCGGCGCTTCCAGGTGCAGCAGGCGCAGAACCTGCTCGTCGAGTCCTTCCGAGGCGAGCGACATGGGAACTTCGTAGATATTGCCCACGTCCGGAGCGGAAATCACGCAGGACTCCGCCATGTTGCAGAAGAGCGCGATCTTGGCCTTCAGATCGGCGCCCAGCGGGCGATCGCTGCGGCAAATCAAAATATCCGGCTGAATTCCGATGCTCAGCATTTCCTTCACGCTGTGCTGCGTGGGCTTGGTTTTCAGTTCGCCCGCGGTGGCGATGAAGGGCACGAGCGTCAAATGCGCGAACACGATATTTTCCGCGCCCAGTTCGAGCCGCATCTGGCGGATCGCTTCGAGGAACGGCAGCGATTCGATGTCGCCGACCGTGCCGCCGATTTCGACGAGCACCACGTCCACGCCCTCCGCCACTTTGCGGAAGGCCGCTTTGATTTCGTCGGTGACGTGCGGGATCACCTGCACGGTTTTGCCGAGGTAGTCCCCGCGGCGCTCCTTGGCGATGATGGATTCGTAGATGCGGCCGGTGGTCCAATTATGATCGCGGGTGAGATGCGCCGAAGTGAAGCGCTCGTAATGGCCCAGATCGAGATCGGTCTCCGCGCCGTCGTCGGTGACGAACACTTCGCCGTGCTGATAGGGAGACATCGTGCCGGGATCAACGTTCAGGTAGGGATCGCACTTCTGGAGGGTTACACGAAGGCCGCGGCTTTCGAGCAAGCAGCCCATCGAGGCCGCCGCAACTCCCTTGCCCAGGGAAGAAACCACGCCGCCCGTAACAAAGATGTACTTCGGGCCGGTCGGCAAGGCGCTCGAATTCCTCCGGAGAGAATCTGCGTACTCCGCATTATGGCCGGGAAGACGGCATGTGTCAAATCGCGATTTTGCCATTACGCCTGCGAGCCTAGATTTAATTTTCGCGCAGAAGCTTTTCGACGCGCTCTACGTCGGCGGGAACGTCCACGCTGACGGCGTCGTATTCCGTTTCCACCACGCCAATGCGGAAACCATTTTCGAGCCAGCGAAGCTGTTCGAGATGCTCGATGCGTTCGAGCTCTCCGGGCGGAAGCGTGGGAAATTCCAAGAGGGCGTCGCGGCGGAAGGCGTAGAGGCCCAGGTGCTTCCAGTGGCGCGCCGCGACGATCCCGGCCGTATCGCGCACCCAGGGAATCGGGGCGCGGGAGAAATAGAGCGCGTTGCCGTCGAAATCGCGGACCACCTTGACGATGTTCGGATCCATGATGTCGTTCCGCTGCGTGATGGCGACGCAGGAAGTGGCGACCCGCAGGGAGGCATCCTCCAGCATGGCCGCGACGAGCGCATCTAGCGTCTCGGCCGCTATCAGCCAGTCTCCCTGCACGTTGAGATAAACTTCGGCGGGCAGATGCGCGGCGACCTCGGCGATGCGGTCGGTTCCCGTGCGATGGTCGGCGCGCGTGAGCATGGCTTCGCCGCCGAAGGATTCCACGGCTTTCTGGATGCCGGAGTCGTCCGTCGCCACCACCACGCGCGACACAAGCTGCGCGCGGCGCACTCGCTCGACCACGTGCTCGATCATGGGCCGCCCCGCAATCGGCGTGAGGGCCTTTCCCGGAAACCGCGACGAGGCCTGCCGCGCCGGAATCACAGCCAGAACTTTCGCGGGCGCGGTGTCTGCCATTAAGAGTCGAGCCTCCTCGATGTTCCCGCACAATCCTAACATGACGGGCCCGGGGGCGCCCGTAGGCTCCGGAAGGTGCATTGACTCCACGGCGGAATTACGGAGTTGACGCGCTTGCTTTGCTTGTGGGTGGTGGTACAATCCCTCTCAGTCAAGCGTATTCGGGGGCGCCTTTGAAGGACCGCGCCGCGATAGCGGGCCGCAATTGGAAGGTTGCGGCGGCCTGTGTGCTCGTGGCGTTCTCCATTGCAGTTTTCTCCTCTTTTAATTTTGTCGCGCCCGCGTGCGCCCAAGAGGCCCCTGCCGGTCCCACTCCTGAGCCGTCCGCGGCCACCGCCGGGAAGGCGCTCGGCAAAATTCTCAAGACGGAAACGGATCTGACGCTGGTGAACGTCACCGTGACGGATCCGATGGACCGTCTTGTGACCGGGCTGGAACAGGAGAATTTCCGGGTTTTCGAGGACGGCCGCGAACAGGAAATCGTGCGCTTCATGGGCGAAGATATTCCCGTCTCCATCGGAGTGATCTTCGACATGAGCGGAAGCATGGCGGACAAAATCGACAAGTCCAAACTGGCCGCCGAACAATTTTTCCGCACGGCCAATCCCCAGGATGAATTCTGCCTGGTGGCTTTCAACGACCGGGCGCAACTGGCGAGTTCCTTTACCGCCGGATGTTGACGCTTTGCAAAGCCGGCTGACGGATGTCGTCGCGCGCGGGCAGACAGCCTTGTACGATGGCGTGTACCTGGGCCTCAACCAGATGAGGTGGGCGCACAACAGAAAGAAGGCTTTGCTCATCATATCGGATGGGGGAGATAATCACAGCCGGTACACGGAAAATGACGTTCGGAGATTCGTTCAGGAGGCGGACGTTCAGATATACGCGATCGGCCTGTTCGAGCCGGATGGAGGGCCCACGCCGGAAGAACAACAGGGCCCTTCTTTGCTGCTTGACCTGACGGGAATGACCGGCGGCCGGGAATTCAAGGTGAGCAATCTGAAGGATCTCCCGGACATTGCCATGAAAATCAGCATGGAGTTGCGCAACCAATATGTCATCGGATATAGGCCGAGCAATGGGGAGCACAATGGGAAATGGCGGAAGATCAAGATTAAGCTGGAACCCCCCAAAGGTCTGCCCCCGCTTACTGTCAACGCCAAGAGCGGTTATTTCGCGCCGGGGAACTGAACGGCGCTCGCCCGGGAATTTTCTTCTTTTCGCAATAACCCTTGTTCTTTTGCTGGCGGCCGTGGTGGCAAGCCCTGGGGCGCGAGCGCAAAGCCCATTGCCTCCCCTGGCGCCGCCCAATCCGCCGCCTCCTCCGGGATATACGCCGCCGGGCCAGGGCCCGGGCCATAAGATCGAGTCAGAAGTAGAGCTGGTGGTATTGCACGTGACGGTGGAGGACAGTGGCGGCCAATTCGTAACCGGGCTGACGCAGGATAATTTCCGGGTCTTCGAGGACAAGGCGGAGCAAAAGATCTCGTTTTTTTCCTCCCGCGACATTCCCGTCACCATGGGACTGGTGATCGACAACAGCGGGAGCATGCGCGAGAAGCGCGATCAAGTGAACGCGGCGGCGCTCGCATTCGTCCACACCAGCAACCCGGAGGACGAAGCCTTCGTGGTGAATTTCAATGACGAGTATTATCTGGACACGGAGGGGGATTTCACGAGCGATCCGAAGAATTTGAGCGACGCGCTCGCGCGGATCGACACGCGCGGAAGCACGGCACTCTACGATGCGCTGATCGGCTCGCTCGACCATCTGAAAAAGGGCCATAAGGATAAGCGGGTGCTGCTGTTGGTCACCGATGGCGACGACGACGCCAGCACCAACACGTTCGAAAACGCGCTGAAATTCGCGGAGCAGTCCGACGCCACGATTTACGCCATCGGCGTCTTCAGCGACGACGACCGCCAGCACGACAAGCGCATGGTCAAGCACTCCACACGCGTGCTTACCGAGCTTTCAGAGGCCACGGGCGGCGCGGCCTACTTCCCGGCGAATCTGGCGGAGGTAACTCCCATCTGCGAACAGGTGGCGCACGAAATTCGCAGCCAGTATTCCATCGGCTACTATCCGGTGAACACGGCCAAAGATGGAACCTTCCGCGCCGTGCAGGTGCAATTGGCCGAGCCGCCCAAAAACCACGGAAAACTGAGCGTACGCACGCGCAGCGGGTACTACGCGCAGAAGGCACCCTCCTCCTCAGGAGATTAGCCGCTATCCCGCGCGCGGCCGCTTGTCCGCGCGCTCACCGAGCCGAAATTTCTTCCCCAAAACTTTTGCCATGAGGAATGGCTGCACCAAAATTCGCGGCCACGGTCTGGCCCATGTCGGCAAGCGTCGCGCGAATGCCCAGATTCACTCCGCCCGCCGCTCCGGGGCTGTAGGCCAGGATGGGGACATATTCACGGGAATGGTCGGTCGAGGGGCAGACGGGATCTGGATCGCATCCGTGATCGGCGGTAATCAGGAGGAGGTCGGAGGGGCGGAACGAATCGGCGAAGGGACCGAGAAGAGCGTCGAATTCCTCGAGCGAGCGCGCAAATCCCTCCACGTCCTTGCGATGGCCATAGAGCATGTCGAAATCCACGAGGTTGGCAAAGATCAACCCCGCGGGAATACGCGCAAGCGCTTGCGTCAGCCGGGCCATTCCATCGGTGTTATTCTTCGTCGAGACGTAATCCTGCACGCCGCGGCCGTTGTAGATGTCGTGGATTTTCCCGACGCCGAAGACGGGCACTTTGCGCTCCGCGAGCGCGTCGAGCAGCATGGGGCGAGGCGGCTCAACGGCATAATCGTGGCGCCGCTCCGTACGCCTGAAATTCCCCGGCGCGCCCAGAAACGGCCGCGCGATCACACGCCCCACGCGATGCGGCCCATCGAGTAGCTTCCGCGCTATTTCGCACATGCGGTAAAGCTCGGCAATGGGAAGCACGTCTTCGTGTGCGGCGATTTGAAACACACTGTCGCCCGACGTGTACACGATGGGAAAGCCGGTGCGCATGTGCTGCTCGCCCAGCTCCTGGATGATCACGGTGCCGGATGCGGGGAAATTGCCGAGCGTGCGCCGGCCGATCTGCCGTTCGAATTCTTCTATGAGCGGCCTGGGAAAACCATGGGGATAGACGGGGAAAGCGCGGTCGAGCCAGATACCAGCCATTTCCCAATGGCCCGTCGTGGTGTCTTTCCCCGGCGAGACGGTGGCGCCCTGGCCGTAGCTTCCGGCAGGCCGCGCGGGCGGAGCAAGGTATTCGAGCGGTTTGATATTGGCGAGTCCCATCTGGACAAGACGCGGAAGGCGCAACGGTCGCGAGCGCGCAACGTGGCCGAGGGTGTCGCGGCCACAGTCGCCATAATCCGCTGCGTCGGGCAGCTCGCCGATACCCACGCTATCGAGCACGATCCAGATCACACGCTCGAAGCGCAGGCCGGCCTGTTTCGCCATCTCGGCCAAATTCGTCACTCCGCTCAACCATATCATTTCAGGCGGACCGGGATTCTAGCAAGGCTGGCCGGTAGGGTACCAGGCTCTCCAGAACTCAAGAGGTAGGCGCTTGCGCGAAATTCGGATTGTGATAAAGTTTGCAGCCAAGTAGTCACATTCAAATTCACGGAGGGGAATTCGCATGGTCCTACTTCTCGCCGTTTTTCTCTGGATGGGGCAGTATTACCCCTACAATTCGGTGACTCCCAATGGTCCCACAGGCGTGCAGGATCCCAAGTTTCCTTTGCGGGTTAAAATACTGACCAATCCATGGCATCACAATACGTTGGGCACGCACGGATGGGGCCGGGGCGACCTTGTGTTTCCCCAGCGGCAGGGATTCGATTACACGTATGACTGCGAGGAGCCTTTCATGGTCACCACGGGCGACGAGGTATATTCAGCGCGCTGGAAAAAACAGGATAAGCAGGCTCGAATTGCTCGTGGGCAAGATCGGCTCGGACAATAAGGCCGACAAGTGCGAGTCTCAACGTGGACCTAAAGACGTTCGTCTACGAAAGGCGCAACGGCGGCATTGTGACAGTCCCCATCAAGTAGGCCGCTTATGCGCTGAGCCTTTCGAACGGATGTCCGCCGGATCTTCATGGAGACGGAGGTTGCTCGAGCGCGAGGTACGCGCGGCCAAACGCGGATTGCTGGGTGCCCGCGGCAATCACCACGGCCTCCACCGCATAGCTGCCCACGGGGAGTTTCGCGAGCGGAAGGCTGATCCGGAAAGATGCTGTGTGCGTGGCGGGGTCCACGGCTGCCGGCGCAAGCATGGGAGTGGCGTTCCACTGCACTCCCTCGCGAAAGAAAATCAGCCCCGCGCGAAACGTGCCGGGATCGAACCCCGCTGCTTTTTCGGGATAGTAAGCCTGGAAAAAAACGTACAAAGTTTGCTGCTGCGTGAAAAAGCGCGTCACGCTCGGAACGATTTGTTCGCCCGCCATGTCGAGGGGCGTGCTCGAAAGCTTGGCGCGAGTTCCCTGCCCTTTCGTTTCCACTTCGGATGATTTTTCCGCCGGCACAAGCTGGCTGGAAAGCAGCACGGAGCTGAGCGTCATCCGTCCCGGCTCGCGCGGGGGCACGGTCAGGTCCTGCTCAAATGTGCCGATCTTTCCCGGATTCGTTTTCGCGCGCGATGAATTTCAGGTGATATTTCCCGGGAGCAAGCACCACGCCGCCCTGATATACCAGGTTGCTGTGATTGACCTGCTGGAAGCGCTGCGTGTCGAGATGGACAGTGATGGTGTCGCTGGAGTTGCGCGACGACCTGCCCGGAGGGGACGGCGCGAACCTCGGCGGCGAAATCGAACCCCGCTTCCCGCAGGCCGCGCTTTTCCGCCCAATCGAGCGCGCTCGATGATAGCTTCGCGGAAATGGGGATGTAGACGCGGCGGTCGTCCAGGCGGAACATGGACGTCTCCACGGCGATGGGCAGCTCCACGACAGGATTTTCGGAGCTCATGGCGTCGGCGAGCCGCTGCTCGCGGTCCTCTTTTTCGAGGTGCTGAAAGTCCCGTGGCGCGTAATAGCCGGTGCGATAGCGGACGCGCAGGCCCGCCGCGCTTGTCTTCACGCGGATGGCATGCCACGAGCCATCGCGCTTCACGTTCGCGCCCAGGTAGTAGCCCAGCAGGTAGTAGCCCGTGTTTTCCTGCTCGATGCTGGGAAATGCGTCGCTCAAATCCCCCAGATCGAAAAACGCCTTCCCTCCCGTGTCCGTGGAAAGGGTGGCGAGCGTGTCGCGCGAATCTTCGCGCTGGTCCGTCTGATGATATACGGAGGCGCCGCTGAACATGGAAGTCCCCGTGGCGGCATTCGCCGTGGCGTCTCCTCCCGGAACCGTGGCGAACAATCCCCGCGCATCAATGGAATAGATGCAAACGTCGGCGCGGTTGGCGGCGTCCGTGGCCGCGCGTAATTCGGCGCGGTTTTCCTCGCCCGTCTGCGTGATTCCGCTGGTGAAATCAATGACGGATTTGCGCCCCGGAATCGCGCCCAGCACGTTGGCCAAATCCTTCGATGGCGATCAGTTTCTGGTCCGTATTGAAAACGTTAAATTCGGTTTCGTCGGCCGTATAGGCTGCCCCCGTATATTCCTGGACGTCGTATTCGCCGTTTTGCGCTGCCGCGTTGAGCGGATTCGAAAGCTGGGAGGCTGCGTCGGGAGTCAGTTGGGCGATGGCCTTTTCGAGCTTGGCACGGTCGTTCGTGAAATCGGCGAGAACCGTCAGGCGCGTCCCGAATACAATCACGGCCGCGAGGTCTGCCTTGGTCATCTGCTGCTTGACGAATTTCTCCGCTGCGTCGTGCGCCCGGATCAGATCTTCCGTGGCAAGCGATGTGAGGTCGAAGTAAAGCGCGAGCATTCGGCGGTCGCGCGCCTGCTCGCCCGCGGCCGCGGCCGCGGAAGCCGTGGGGGCATCCACGGGGATGACAATGGGCTTCGAGCTCTCCTCGCTTGCGGCTTCGATGGCCTCGATATCCTCATACGTAAAAATCGAAATCGTCTGGGCCTTGCCGTCGTCGGTGATGCTGAACTGCCTCGCCTGCAGACCCTTCACCGCTTTGCCGGAACGGTCCGTCACTTCCACATCAATGCGCACGAGGTCCGAGGAAGCGCGTAGCGTCGCGGGCGTACCCGCAGTGGAATCTGAGGATTGTGGCGCGGAAGGCGGCGCCTGACTGTTGGCAGGCCCGTTCGCATCGGACGTTCTGCTGCGCGGCTTGCCCGGCCTGGGAGTTCGCGGATTGCTGCCGCGCCTCCGCGGCAGCCGGTCCCAGCCATAGCACGCCCGCGATCAGAACGGCGAGAATCTTGCGAGCGCCGATTGCCGTCCAGGATGCACGGTCAAAATTCATTAGCCTCTCCACGTCGCCGGAGACATCCTATCTTCCGCCATTCCCAATCATAACGCGCCATCAAAAGTTGAAGCGCACCATCACGTCCATCGTGCGCATGGAACCGGCGCTCGTCACGCGGCCGAAAATCGAACGCCCGGTTCCCGCGCTGGAGCCGCAGACAATTCCCGCCGCCGTGCCCGATCCGGAACCGCCCGTGGACGTGAAGCATGGCAGCACCGTTCCAATGCCGTTGAAATCGGGCGTATTGGTCAGATTCTGCACCTGCCAGCTCACGTTCATCACGCGGCGCTGCTCCGGCCCAAACCGAAATGATTTCGAAATAGACGGGCTCCAAACGAAGGAGCATGGCCCTTCGACGGAACCGCGCGGCTCGTCGCCGTAAGTGAGATTGTCGTTTTTGTCCGTGGGCAATGAAAAGACTTTCGTATTGAAGAATGCCGCGGCCGAGCCCCCGCAAATTCCCAGGTTCGGATTACCGCTCATATTCGGACGCAGCGAGAAATTGGCGCCCGTGCCGTTGTCCGAGGCCACGCCGCCGAGCAGCACCGTGAAGGGCGTGCCCGTCTGCCATGTAACGACATTCAGGAGCCTCCAATTGCCGAAGGCATGTTCCTCCCAGCCGTGGTTCGCCCAGCGGCTCCGTTGGCCGAACGGCAGCTCCCATGTCGAGACCGCGCGAAATTGATGGCGAATGTCAAAGGTCGAAAGGCCGTACTCGCCGTGCAGGTTTCCGTCCTGCTGCTCGACAGTGCCTCCGGTCCCACCCACCGAACTCGCGTCGTCGAGCGACTTCCCGTAGGTGTAAATCCCTTGCAGCAGAAATCCATGCGTGAAGCGGTGAACGACGCGCACCTGGAGCGCATGATAGATGGAATTCGCGCCGGATTGGTCGAACGTGAAGCCCGTGGCGCTGGGATCGATGCGATTCGCCTGGATCTCATCGGACAGCGTTCCCAGCGGCGCGCGGTTCGGCGCGCGGAGAATATCCAGATCCGTTCCCTTCGTCCCCGTGTACGTCAAATCCAAGATCCAATCCTGCGCGAAAGACGTTTCCGTGCCGAAGCTCCATATCTGCGCGTAACCGTTTTTGTAGTTTGGATCCACGGACTGCGAATTCGGGATGGCGATGCCGCTCGCTGAGCCTCCTTGGAAACCGCTTTGAAGCGTGAGTGGATTGCTCGAAGTGGTGGTCAGCGTCTGCACCGTGGCGAAGGGCGACTGATAGGCCAATTCCTTCGCCAGCGTGCTGTAAATCGACTCGTTGTAGAAGATCGAATAACCCGCTCGCACAACGGTTTTTGGCTTGATGGGCGGCTGCCAGGCAATCCCGACGCGCGGCTCCCAATTCTCGTAGTCGCCGTGGGTGAGACCGCGTGGAACGCCCGGCGCTCCCGGCACAATCTGCGCGACAGCGGCGAGGCTCGTTATATTCAAGTTCGCGATACGGTTGAAAATTTCTACGGGCGGCGTGGTGGCATCGTAGCGCAGGCCGTATTCAAACGTGAATGTTTTCGTAACGCGAAAATCGTCCTGCGCGTAGCCCGCAAATCCCCAGCCGCGAAAATAGGTGTCTGGAATGCCGAACTGCTCCGTGGTGTTGAACGGGAAGCCCCCCGAGACTTGGCCGGGCGGCACAGGCGGACAGGACACAGGGGGCAAGCAAGCGGTGAGGAAGTCGGCGAAATCGCTGCCCGTAGCGATGCCCGTGAAAACGAATCCCCCGCGCGGATTGGGATTCGATTCCGTATTCGAGCTGGATGCGGCGCACCTCGCCACCGAAGGTCATAGTGTGTTTCGCGCGGACCCACGTGACGCTATCGCTGAAACGGAAAGTCTGATTGCGCACCAGCGACGGCACGGGATCGCTCAAGCCGGAAAAATCCGTGAAGCTCACGGCCGGAAGCCCAAAATCAATCGGGCTGGGGGAAATGCCCATGATTCCGAGGTTGACCTCGATATTCGGCCCGAAGGAATTGTCGCTCAGAAGCTGGGTGCGGCTGCGGCTCCAGTTTACGCTCATGCTCTCCACCAGGTGCGAGGACCAATTATGGGTAACGCCAAAGGTCGCACTCTGGCTCCGTGACGACTGGTGACCGCCGATGTTGGCGAAGTTGCTGAGCGTCGTCGCTCGCTGCGAGTTGAAGTTGTAGCCCCCATTCAAATTGAATTTCGAATTGATCGTGTGCAGAACATGAAGGTTGACCATGTCCGTATTTTGCGGCGTGGTGGCTTGCAGCAGGTAGTTCTGGCCCACGCTCGTGAGGGGAAGGTTCGGCGGAGGTATGAACGCGAGCAGGCCCTGCGATGCGCTATTGACCGGAATCTGTTGCCCCGAGCAACCAGGATTCGTGCCGGAAGGAAACGGGGTGGTGGTAAAGGGTTCGAAGATCGTGGCGCCGGTGAAGCAGCCGCCGCGCTCCGCAGCGGTCGGCACGATGGAATATGTATCCACTGGATTCGTCGCCGTCTCGTGCTGGTAGTTGACGAAGAAATAGGTTCGGTCGCTGCCGTTGTAGATGTGCGGAATCTTCAGCGGACCACCCAGGTTGCCTCCTACACGCTCGTCGTAATGGGCGACCTTCGGCGCGGGCGTTCCCGAGATCGCATAGGGACTGGCATCGAACGCGGAATTTTCATAGCGATCGTAAAAGCTGAAGCGCAGGCGATTCGCCTGCTGGCGAAACAACCGGCCGCCTCCGGCACCTCCGCGTCCGCCGAACCCCCCGCCACCACCACCTGGAAGGCCGCCGCCGGGCAAAGCGACTCCTTGTCCCTGTTCGCCGCCTCCTGCACCTCCTGGGCCGCCAAAACCTCCCGGCCCGTTCGGCGTCCCCGCAGCCGCGCCCCCTGGTCCGCTTGCCCCACCGGGACCGCCTGCGCCTCCTGGACCGAATGCCCCGGAATCAAAGCCGCCGGGCCCCCCTGGGGCGCTGGACGCCAGACCCTGGCCGACAGTCCCTTGCAGTAAAAATGAATCGGAGGATGAGGCGCCGGAACCACCGATCGGAGCCGCTATGGGAGCGCCGGTCGCCACGGCGTTGGCCTGCTCGCCTGGCTCGCCCGCGCCGGATTCTCCAGTCAAATCGGTTTGCTGAAACCCGCCCGCCATCCCCTGTCCCATCGCGTTCACCACACCCGGAGGCAACTGGCCTCTTCCGCCAGCCACGCGGGGTGTGTTTCCTATCGAAGGGTTCTCTGCATTGGCGGCGCCATTTTGCCCGCCGCCAGCAGGCGCTCTGCCCTGTTTTTGACCGCCCGTGCTGGCAGGACCGGTCGGTGCAGGAGGGGCACCCGGTTGAGCATTCTGTTGGGCAGTCAATTGATCGAGTGTCGCGACGCGCAATATAAGCTGAAGAACCAGCGCGGGAGGCCCCGCCAGTTGCACGTCCACCGATGCAGGCACAAATCCGAGCTGGCTCGCTTCCACGCGATAGCGCCCCACTGGAAGCGGAGGGAATTCGAAATTGCCGGAATCATCCGTCCAGCTCACCCAAGCCTTATTCGTATCGCTGTTGGTGAGCCGCACCGTGGCTCCGGGAACAGGCGTCCCGTCGGCCGTGCGCACGATGCCGCTTGCCAGCGCGGCTGGCGCTACTGCGGATGATTGCGCCTGCGTCGTCGAAGACTGAGGCTGCTGCGCAAAGCTCGCGGTCGAAATCGCAAGAAACCATGCGAAGAGACAAGCGAGCCTGGGCCCAATCTTATGGCGCAACACGATTCTCTTGGGCGAGCAGAGCGCACCACGACCGCAACACGATTCGACGTTCTCCAAGCAATTAAGGGTACCTCGGGACGAAAATCGCGCCTGGCGCGACAGACGCCAGTCGGACCTTGTAGATGGAGAATTCCGCCGCACTCTGGTGGTGTCCAGGTCCGCCTCAGAAGCACCGGGCTGAGGGGCGCCTCCTTATTTTGACATTTGAAGCGGGCTGGGACCAAAGAAAATGCCTGCCGCTTACTGGCTGCTACCCCCCGCGCCGCTCTTCACGGGATCGTAAACGAGGCGGAATATCACGGGCTGTGTGAACCGCTGGCTTTCCATTTTCATGGTCACGAATAGCTGCTTGCCGTCGGGAGACAATTCATACGTCTGCGTGTTCGTGCCTCCGCGCCTCTCGGCTACGGCGACGAGCTCGGCTTCCCTGCCACTGGGCTGCCGGAGGCGCGTACGAGTCCCCTCCGCCTGAAGGCCCGGAAGAAGAGCCGGAGCCTGCTTGTGTGCTCGTCGAACCGGCTGCGTTATTTGCGGAATAGAGAGCGAGCACGCGGCCGGAATTCCCGGTGACTTTCGCGGACGTATTCGTCGAGCTCGATGGTGAGTTGGGAGAGATCGTTTATCATGCCTTCGCCCCGCCCCTGGCCCTGACCGCGCCCGCGGCCTCCGCCATCGCCACCGTATCCGCCACCTCCGTTTCCTCCGCCGCCCCAGCCTCCATGGCCGCCATAGCCTCCGCCCTGCCCGCCTTCTCCGCCTCCCATGGCATCGCGCATCTTCTGGCGAGGGTCGTCACTCTGATCCTTATTGAGCGTCCATGTGCCGGCTAGGTTCGGTCTCGCCCCGGCAGATTGAGCCCCGGCCTGAGACGCGGACGCCGGCTGGTCGGCAGGCGCAGCGGCCGGCAGTGGGCCCGGGCCACCCGTGCCCGATTGAGCAGCGGCCCGGACTGCGGGAAGAAGAAATAAAATGGCTGCGCCGAAGATGCCGAGGCCGCGACGAATGGACGGCCGCGGTTTAACGTCTTCCTGCATAGAACGGACCTTCATGACACCCATGTCCCCTCCATTGCCTCTTTGTTCTTTTCGCCGTATCGTCTTTACTCACGGGGATAATTCCGCTCGCGGGCTTCGAGAGTTCCACAATCTCGGCTGCGAAATTTTGGAACTCGCGCCCTTCCTCCTGTATCATGCGGCATGCTCTCTTGGATGCAGCGGGCGCGCCCGGCGTCGAGTCGCACGGCACTGTCCTAACCTCGGACTTTGACTCGGCCGCGCCCCTTGGCGCGGCTTCTTCCACATGGTAGGGCGCGAAGGGGGAAAGAAACTGATGGCACAGTCGTCAACGCAAATGAAGCTGGCCGTCCTGGGCGCGGGGAAAATGGGCGGCATTTTGATTGAGGCGTTTGTGAAGCGCGGGCTCGTCCCGGCACAAATATCTCCGCCACGGCTCACCCTGCCGACCTCGCGCGCGCGAACGCCGCCAAGCTGCCGATTTCCGTGGGGACGGACAATCGCGCGGCGGTCCGCAACGCGGACGTCATCCTCCTGTGCGTCAAGCCCCAAAACGTCGCTCAAGTGGCCGATGAAATTCGTTCCGAACTGAAGGAGGGCAAGCTGGTGATTTCGATCGCAGCATCCGTGCCCACGAATTACATCGAGCGGCGGCTGGGCGCGAATTTCCCGTGATTCGCGTGATGCCCAATACTCCCGCTATGGTCGGCGCGGGAATCACTGCGATTGCCAAGGGGAAATTTGCGGCCCAGAAGGACGTTGACATCGCCGAGAAGCTTTTCGGCGCCGTGGGGAAAACCGTGGTCGTGGATGAAAAAAATATGGACGCCATCACGGGACTTTCGGGCAGCGGTCCGGCCTTCATTTACATCATTCTCGAATCCCTGGCGGAAGGCGGCGTCAAAATGGGGCTTTCGCGCGAACTCGCCACGCTGCTGGCCGCGCAGACCGCGCTGGGCGCCGCCAAGGTCGTCCTCGAAACAGGCGAACATCCCGCGCGGCTCAAGGATGCGGTGACGACCCCCGCCGGCTGCACCATTGACGGCATTCTCGAACTCGAAGAGGGCGGCCTGCGCGTCACGCTGATTAAAGCCGTGGTGAAAGCGGCGCAGCGCGCCAAGGAA
The DNA here is from genome assembly GCA_963823205.1 of Terriglobia bacterium. Taxonomy (GTDB): domain Bacteria; phylum Acidobacteriota; class Terriglobia; order Acidiferrales; family UBA7541; genus Palsa-295. The sequence goes on along the minus strand of CAWGKL010000004.1, from coordinate 264,840 downwards.
TTGCTCGTCACGGACGAAGCCGCGCCGCAACACAAATAGCGCCCGCCCGGCGCGCCTCCCTGTCTACCAGCGCAACAAAACCAACTCCGCGCAAAAGCCCGGGCCCATCGCGGCGAGGATGCTCAGCGTTCCAGGTTCCGGACGGCGATGCATGTAAACGTCCTCCAGAACCAGCAGAACGGACGTGGAAGAAATGTTGCCGACTTTGCGCAAACACTCCCACGACGCCGTCCAGATCCTTTTCCGTGATGCCCAGCGCCGTAGCGGTGGCCTCGAGCACCTTCGGGCCGCCCGTGTGCATGACCCAGCTCTTGATATCGCTGCGGCGAAGCCCCTGCTCGGCGAGGAATGTCGTCCACGTCCTCGCCGAGATGCTTCACCACCGTATCCGGAACTTCCGGCGACAATACGATGTGAAAGCCCTTTTCGGAGATGTCCCAGCCCATCACGCGCTCGGTATTGGGATACAGGATGGACTTGGTGGCCAGAATTTCCGGCCCGTTCGATTCCACCTCCGATCCGACCACGACGGTCGCCGCGGCGCCATCGCCGAAAAGCAGCGCCGAAATCAGGTGCGCCATCGAGAGGTCGTCGCGCTGCAGCGTCAGCGAACACAACTCCACCGACAGCAGCGCCGCCGCCTGATCCGGATAGGCGCGCACGTAATCCGCCGCGCGCGAAATTCCCGCGGCGCCCGCCACGCAGCCAAGCCCGAAAATCGGGAATGCGCTTGATGTTCGGCGAAAGCCCCATGCGATTCGCCAGCCGCGCATCGAGCGACGGCGCGGCGATTCCGGTGACCGATGTAACGAAGATCGCGCTCAGGTCCCGCGGCTCGAGCCCCGCGCCCACCAGCGCCCGGCACAAAGCCTTTTCCCCAAGTTCGAGCCCCGCTTCAATCCAGACGTCGTTCGCCTCTCCCCATGTCTTCATGTTCTCGTAGAAGCTGATGGGCCGCACCAGGAACCGCCCATCCACCTTCATGCTTTCATCCAGGCGGTCGAGAATGCTCGGGATTGGGCAACCGATCCCGCCAATAGTTCTTCAGCGCCTCGACGAGAACTTCCTGCTTGTAGTAATGCTTGGGAAAAGCGCTTGCCGACACCGGCAATCCTCATGAACTGGGCTCCTTGTTTTGCCCCTGGGGGCGAGCGAATACATTACCGTGACTTTGTCCCGCACTCAATCCTCTTTGTAAAATTTTGCCGGGTGCCGCGGAATCGCTATTTTACTGGCTGCAATGTGCGAGGGGGAAAACGAAAAATGATCGGTTGGCAGTGTCAAAAAGGGAAATTCCCGGGCCTGCTCGTGCAGGCCCAGGCTCGGGGATGGATGCTGGCTGGACCGAGAAGAATTTCTGTGGCCGAGGCGCCCGCCTTGTCCTGAATGATGTGGCGAAGGGCGCGGCGGGCCGTGCCGGCATTCCGCTAGTAGTTCAAAGCCTTCAGCAGAACGAGCATCCGCAGAACGAAGTGGAACCCGCCCGCAAGGATGGCGGCGCGCAGGGCGGTGATCTTGTTCACTAGCCCAAGCTCTCTTGGCGCGGCGTGCTCCTCTAGGCGGCCGGGAAAGGATATGGCGGCCGCGAGAGCTTTGGGTTTCGGGTTCCACTGTTTACGTATGGGCGCGTCCATGGGGTCCTCTTAGTTGACGACGTAAACCGGATTATCGTGTTCGATCGCCACAACCATGGATTTGAAGATGTCCACAGTCCCAGCTATCTGCTATGCGCAACCGGACGACATTGGAGTTTCCGACAGCAATCGCCCGCGCAATGGCACCCTCAAATTCCCTGTTACGACTCGAAGAACCACCGGCTGCCCCATCCAGACTGCGTAGCCGCCTTCCATGGCGTTTCCTCCTCAGAATTGAGCGTGCTCGAACAATTCCACTTTGTGGCAGGAGGCGAGTCCTGACCAATGGTACAGAGGGCTAAATCTCGTAGGAGGAAAGTACTACGCGTATACCATTTCGGCCCGTTGCTAAGCCGCTTTTCTGCTATTGTGAGGAATGCGGCCGCGAGCGGCAGCTTGCGCAAGAAAGCAAGGCCCATAGACCAAATGATCGAATTTCTGAAGCACCTTCTGGCGCACCTCTACGACGTTCGAGGCCTGATCGAATGGGGCGGGACGCTGCTCGTGTGCGCCATTGTGTTCGTCGAGACGGGCATGTTCGTGGGTTTTTTCCTGCCGGGCGATTCCCTGCTGGTGACCGCGGGAGTGTTTGCGGGGCGGGGCAATTGAAGCTGGCTTGGCTGCTCTCCTTGGTGACGCTCTGCGCGATTGCCGGAGATCAACTCGGCTATTTGATCGGCTGGAGGGCCGGTGAAAACCTCTACCGCCGCGAGGACTCGCGGTTCTTCAAGAAGCGCCATCTCGAGCAGCGCACACGAATTCTACGAAAAATACGGCGGCAAGACGATCATCCTCGCGCGGTTCGTTCCGATCATCCGGACGTTTTGCCCGCCTGTTGCCGGAGCGGCGAAGATGAACTATGCGCGCTATCTTGCTTTACGACATTGTCGGCGGCGTCTGCTGGGTTTGGAGCATGGTGCTCGCTGGGATACACTCTCGGCCGGACCGTGCCGAATGTGGACAAGCGAATCCACTACATTATTGCCGCGGTGATCGTCGTCTCGCTCCTGCCCGCCGCATACCACGCCTGGAAATCGCGCGGACAGAAGAGCAAAGCGTGCCGGCAGTGCCGCGGCTCCATCGCACCGGACCCGAGAATCCGCCCACTCAGCCTGAGCGAAAGCGCCCTGAAACGCAAAACGGGGAACCTGGCAGTTCCCCGTTTTGCTCTTTCGACAGCCGTCGCCGATGCCGAAAGGCATCGCCGGGTTCGCACCGCAAGAGCGGTGTGGTAACCAGTGTCAAGAATCAATGCCCGGTGGAGTCATACTTCCTCCGTGCACTAGCGACTACAATTCCACTCATACGCCCGCGCGCCGGGCAATGCAAGAGGAAAAATAGCAGCTGGGCTGACCTGCGGCGGGACCTATGCAGCGGGAGGGCTTACTTCAGGAAGAGGGCTTCGCGAACCTGATCGCGGCCGACGAATGTCTTCGATGAGCGGAACCTGCCGAACAGGTCGAGTATTTCGCGGTTCTGGAAAACGCGGGCATGAACCGCAAGCGTGGGCGCGGCGAGCAACTCCACCGTCTGGCCATCCACGACGCGATAGCGGTGAAATCGCTCCGCCGGGCGGCTGTGGAAAAGCGCGAGCATGGCGCCGCCCGGATGAAGAATGCTGAAGATGCGCTCCATCATGCAGCGGCACAACCTCCGCATCGAAATAATCGAGCAGGTCCCACGCCAGCACGCCGTGAAACCTCTGCTCGGGATATTGCAGGGCGCTGTCCAGAAACTTCTCGGCGAGCATGCCTGGGAAACCCTTTCCATCTCAGCGCCGGGAGGAGTTGCGCGCAGGTTTTCTTCCTCCGCGGTGAGAAAATCCTTCCAAGTCCGCAGCAGATCTTCGGTGGAGACGCGATAGCCCTTATCCATGAAAAAGTTCACCGTGGATTGCCACACGGGGCCGAGATCGAGAACGCGGCCGCGCGGCACATCGCTGATTAGCCAGAGGAATTCCTTCAGGCCATTCGAGATGCGGATGTTCGCCGAGGGGACGGCCGTCGCGACAGGCCCCGGCTTGATGGCTCGGCGCGGCCGCTGTGGCGGTCGGACGCGTCTTGGCGATCCAGTTCATCGGTCTGCTTACTCAGACTGGCGTGGGCTGCACAGGCTGGAAGACATTCGGCATCCTCGCTTTCCGCGGGTACGCTCGGCGGAAGAGCCGCCGGGCTCGCTGGCACGGTTATCTCCACTTTGCCGCGAAGTCGCGCGCCGTCGTCAATCGCCGATGCGCGGTGTGAGCACGCTTCCTTGCACGCGGCTCGATGAACCCAGGTGCACGCTTTTCACGCCCTTCAAGTTTCCTTCCACGGTTCCTTCCACAACGATTTCACTCGCTTCGATATCCGCCTGCACGCTGCCGTGGGACCAACCGTTACGCGGGCGTCCGCCGAGGCGGATTTTCCCCTGCGCTTCGCCATCGATATATAGATCGGACTTTCCCGATAATTCCCCGCGAATCTTTAGACCGGCGCCAATCCTGGATGCGCGCCGATAGGACGCTGCTCTCGCGACAGCCGCTGGAGACTCGGTTGCGGGAACTACGGACGTAGGCTGCGCTGATTGCGGACGTGGCCGGTGATCCTGGCTGACGAAGATCGCTTGTTGAACCGGAGTGAAGCAGGTGCGCTGTCGTCAAGCCGGGCAGTAGATAGTGTTTCCGAGGGCTGCGAAGACGGCTTGACCTCTGTCGGTTTACGCCACATGAAAGCCTCCTCAAGTGGGTAATGGGACTCTGCTGCACCGGGCGGCAGCCGTCCTCGTTCGTGGCCGGCAAACTATAGTACAGCCACAATCAGCTGTAAACAGGGAGTATAGGGCGCGGGACAAAGTTCCAAACGATGCGCGAATGGGTTACCTAGGGAGCTGGAGTGAATCAATGACAAATTTGCGAAGGCTCGTCCCGTGGAAATTGTGAAACAGTTTGCACTGTCGTTCGCACTCGTTGTGCCGCATCTCCCACATCGCCACGATCATTCCGACCAACTCGTGGAAAAATATTTTCACGCCTGGCGCGGTTCTGCCACCAATTGTTCGGGATCGTATTCGCGAGTCTCGCGCGGCCACCACGCGCAGCACCGTTCCCGCAGGGAATGCTCGCTCGACAGATATATTGCGAGCGGCGCGTGTGGTAATTCGAAGTCACCAGCATAATCCGCTTCCATCCTCGCGACGAAATCAGCTGGCTGATGGCGATGGCCTCTTCGCGCGTGTTCTCGGCGTGATGCGCGAAACGGACGATCGCGGCTGCCGGCACGCCGCGCTCCGCCAGATCGTGCTCTTCCAGTTCCGCGATGCTCGCGTAAGGACGAAGATACCGGCCGCTGGCGATCACGCGCGGAGCCCATCCGGCTTTGAACAGTTCCGCGGCGCGCGTGGCGCGGTCGCCTTGTAGTTGTCGTCGCCCAGAATCACGATGGCGTCGGAAGCCTGCGGCGATTCGTTCACGACCCAGAAGTTGCCGGCGAACCGCAGCAGCGGATGACGCGCGAGGTAAACGACGAAAAGCAACACCGCCGAGGAAAAACAGGAATAGCAGGCGGAAAAATATTCCGCCCTGCTGGGAATGATGCGCGAAACGGTATCCGGCGCGATTATTCATTTGCCGGGATCGAGCTGGCGCAACCGTTCGGCCGCCTCTTCGGGAAGAGTTCCGTTGAAATAGATTTCCTTGATGCTGTACGACTTGCTTTGTGCCTCGACGATCGGAAGAATTTCGATGTGCCAGTGGTAATCGCCTGCGATCGTGCGCCAGTATTCGCTCAGTTCGCCCTTGGTTTGCAGAGTATTGGGGGCGGTGTGCAACACCATGTGGTAATTACCGCTCACTTGCAGCAGACGGCGCAGCGTGCGGCCGAGCAAGAGTGGCCAGATGGCGGCGATTTTCGCCGGGCAGCGGAGCTTCGAACTGATGATTGTGCGTGCTGGGGCATGAGCCAGGTTTCGTAGGGCACGCGGGACGCGTACGGGCAAAAGGCGTAATAGTCGCCGACGCTTATCCACCATGCGCTTGGTCTGGCGAATTTCCTGGCGCAGGATGTCGCAGAAAACGCAGCGCTCGCGATCGCGATACCATTCGCGCGCGGAGCGCAGTTCGTAGAGAATGCGGCGCGGAACAAACGTCGTCGCGCGTCACCTGCGAATGGGCGTGCGGCCATTCCTCTCCCGATTGCGGGCCCTGGTTCTTGAACACGGTCACGTACTTGAAGCGCGCATCGCGCTTCAAATCCGCGATGCGCAGGGCATAGGCCTCCAGCACGCGCTCGATCTCTTCATCCGCAAGCTGCGCGAGCGTCGCGAATGGTCCGGCGTCTCGACGATGATTTCGTGCGCCCCGATCGGCGGCCATGCGGTCGTAGATTCCTTCGGCGCCGCGCCCGGGTTCGCCTTCGATGCGGTAGAGCGGGCGGAAATGCGGGATACGCGCGCACCTGCCAGGGCCCGTGCCGAGGGCAATTCCAGAAGGGGTCTTCGTGCTCGATCCGGTTTTCAGGGCAAAGCGGACACGGGTCCGGCGGAGTCTTTTCCCGCTCCGGATGGCCCGACGACCACCCAACTGCGCGTGATGGGATCCTTGCGTAGTTCCATTTTCCCCAAGGAAGAATTCATCGGGGCCATCTTATACCGAAGCCATAGCCGGGACAAAATTCGCTTTCGCATAGATGCGGCGAGAATGGCTCGCGTGCGGCGGCGTGCTATTCTCACGATGTAATGATTTGTCCTCGAGGATGGCGTTGAACGACATGCACGACGAGACATTCATGGAAGCCGCGCTCCAAGAAGCGCGTCGTGCGGCCGAGCGGGGCGAAGTGCCGGTGGGAGCGGTGATCGTAGTGGAGGGCCAAATCGTCGCGCGCGCCGGGAATCGCACCATCGCCGACGCGGACCCGACGGCGCACGCCGAAATGGTAGCGCTGCGCGAGGCTGCGGCGAAAATCGGGAATCATCGTCTGACGGGCGCGGCATTGTACGCCACCATCGAGCCTTGCGCCATGTGCGCCGGAGCCATGATCCAGGCGCGCATCGCGCGGCTCGTCTACGGCGCGGACGACCCCAAGGGCGGCGCGGCGCGCTCCTGTTTCTCCATCCTCGACCACCCGCAACTCAACCACAGAGTGGAAGTGACTTCCGGCGTCCTTGCGGAAGAAGCTGCGGGCCTGTTAAAGGTTTTCTTCGCCGCGCGCCGATAGCGTTTCGTTCCGCGCGCCGGAAGCCATCCCATCAGGGGTTCTTTAGGGGGTCGGAGCTTTAGCTCCGACATAAACCACACCTAAAGAAGGGGGCTTTAGCCCCTGAGGGCAATTCTTAAAGCCGCCCACCCTCATCTATCAGATGGCCCTCGCAGCGGAGTTGTCGCGTGTCCGCGCCTTTGTTAAGCTGAACGAGCCAGCAACGACGCGGAGAGGTGTCCGAGCGGTTGAAGGAGCTCGCCTCGAAAGCGAGTGTAGGGGGAACTCTACCGTGGGTTCGAATCCCACCCTCTCCGCCACAAGAAAGCAGCACGGAAAACCGATAAAAAAAGGAATAGCTGACTAACCGGGCAACGGTACCGGGCGGAAGCTTGCCGGGCGGGTTGGGCGGCGTGATACTCGAAGGATGAAGTATGTGATTCTCTTCGCGCTGGCCGCCGCGATCACGGCCGTGCTGGCAATTTCCGTTGCGTTGCCGGCCGATGAGCTGAAGCTCAAGGACGGAACGAGGATTACCGGCACGATCGTCGGCTTTGAGGAGAACTCGTTCAAGGTCCAGACGAGCTACGGCTTCGCCGTGGTGCAAAAGGACCAAGTCGCCTCCATCAGCATTTCCGACGCTACGAAAGCAACGCCGGAAAAAGCGGCCGCCCCCGCGAAGCCTGCGAAGAGCAAAAAAGTGAACACTCCGGCGCCTCAACCGGCGCCGACGGCGCCGCAGAAAATTTCCCCAAACGCGCGCCCGCCAGCCGCACCGGCTGCGCCTGTGATAGCGAAAAACGCTCCAGCCCCAGCCGCCGAAACAGCTCAACCCACCCCACCATCGCAATCCGCCGCATCCGAACCCATCCGCGAGGAAGTGAACGGGAACCTCTATACCAACGAGACGTACGGTTTCCGCATGTACAAGCCGCCGGATTGGGAAGTGATCGCGGGCGCGCGCACGGTGCTGCCTGGCGCGATTGCCGCGATGGGCACCGACGACCAAACCACGTACCTGCTGATCGGACAGCAGCCCACCGGGAAATCATTGGCGAGCGACATCCGCGAGGCCGAGAAGCGTGTGACTGACCTCATGGATAATTTCCGCCCGCTCGGCGAGACGCGCATCACCGTTTCGGGCGGCGAGGCGACCGAATTCCGCTTTCGCGGCGGCGTGGACCAGCAGGACTGGTCGGGCGCGGCCGTCTTCATTCCGCGCGGCGCGCGACTCTACACGATTTTCGGCATGACCCTTGCCGATAGCGACCTGGTGCAAATTCAGGAAAATGTAATCGCCCGCGTCATTTCCAGCCTGCAATTTAGCCAGTAAAGACCGATAAGGCATCTTCGCAGTTTACGGGCCATGTTTTGCAGGCTCCGCTACTGGCTTGAAGCAGCCGATGCTCACGCCATAGGCCGGCATTGCCCTATTTCGCGAAAGGCAGCGCCCTGCCATGGCAATTCTCCAGCTAGGCTAGCTTAGAGATGTCCCTAGCAAAAAGCGAAACAGGAATCAGGTTTACCGTACCCCCCGGCTGGTATTTGGCGTTGACGCCGACAAATCAGTCCGCCCAAGCCAAATAACCCGGCACGACAAGATTCACCAGGGGAACGATCATCAGAATGCCCCACCAGTTCGGCTTGTGCCGCGCTTCCGCGATGGCCATCCAGACCATGATCAAGATCACAATGTTAACCAGCGGGATCAGAAAGAGAATGAGCCACCAGAGCGGCTTTCGGGCGATTTGGAGCATCAGAAAGAGGTTCGCGATGGGGATCCAGGCGAGCCAGCCATTGGGGGTATTGGTCTTCGTGGCGATGGTCATCACCGCCAGAGACGCATAGATGTAGCCAGCTATCAGGAACACAAAGAAGACCGTCCCGAACATACCTGCGAACATTGTGCTTTGCGCGTCCATAAGGCTCCTCACTTTCTGGTGAGAGAATTTGTCTGGATTTTCCGATGGGGACTTCTGCCTGCGGCATCCTACGCTTCCCCGGCGCTCGAAACAACACATTTGGCATCGGAGCAGGACACAGCGAGGCCAGGGGAGCTCCACCCATCAAGCCCTGATAAACACATAGACCGGAAAAGAGGAGTGCTGCTTGAAACGCCCGGTTACTCCTGCACGGTGAAGCGGACCGGCTGGATGCGGATCACATTGCCCGTCTGAACGGAAATGTTGTAGTCGCCGGGTTTCACGTGAGGGACTTTCACGACGAGCTTATCCTGGTCTTGTTCCACGAGCGTGGCCTTGTAATCGGTTTTGTCGTCGGAGAGGAATACGGCGGAAACGGCGCCTTTCCCCAGATTCTCTCCCATCGCCGTCAGGGTGTCGTCCGCTTTGCCGGAGGGTGGATCCACACTCGTCACGCTCGGCGTGCTCTGCGCAATGAGCGATGGGCTCAGAAGAGTCAGCAGGGTCGCTGCCAGCCAGAAGCCCTAATGCTATATGGACGTACTTGTTGCCATCGCGCCCGTTTCGTTCCAAGGGGCCAAGGAGCGAAAAGAGCCTGCCGCAGTTTGAACGACCGCTTGGGGCCGCGTTATCAGTCATGGGCTACCTCTCAGCAGAGATTCCCTGGGTCGAATCTCCCCTATTGGCGCCAGCGCCTCCTAGCGATTCAGGAACCAAGCATGCAAAGCATGCGCTGAAATTGTACGGGAAGCTGTGACTTGCGTCACTAGCCGATGTGACTTCGGGCGTAAATCCGCACTGTGTCGGTTTCCGATAATCCGACTTGCCGTGGCTCTGTTGACATCCTCATTTTGGGAGGCATTGCATCGGCATCTCGGCTCTCTGTTCGCAGACTCGTCATTCTGAGCGGAGCGTCCCGGAGGTTTTTTCTTCCCCGGAAATCGTGCCTTTTCGATTTCCGGGCGGGACGCGCAGTCGAAGAATCCCTCTTCGCTTTCGCGAACGGGAACGATGTCAACGGAGCGGCTTGTCGTCCAGATGGGATTACTTCCGAGCTCCCCGTTACACATCCAGTAGCCCACGCAATGGATGGCTAGACGAGATGGAGTCGTATGATGCAAGATGCTTTAGAATCGCTTTGATCAATTGCGCCAGGACCAAACGATTGCCGAACAGATGGGAGGAAACTATGCGAGGCATCGCATACGCGGCAGCAATTGTCCTTGTTGGCCTTCTATCGGTGCTTCCGATCTCCGGTCAGCCTAAGACAGGGATGCTCTGTGTGATTCCGGACCCGCCAGGGTGCTGTGATCGGGTTACCATTCCCTTCGACCTTAAGACGCTCATGTTTAGAATAGACAATGGAAACAAAACGCCGTGGCCCCAGAAACCAGGCTTGAAAATAGAAGGATTAAGCCTCGGGGAAAAGCATCTCGTAGTTGTGTACTCGGACGGGAAACCCATGCAGTCCTTCCGATTCCGCTTCACGGACTACCAGGCAACCGAGGCTCTGTCTGCTGTTTGACGGATACGGAGGCCCGGACTTGAGGCCCATGAGCAAATTGTGCGGCTGCAAGTGAGCGCTTCACGAGCGCAACCGGCTAAAACTTCGTCACCTCGCTGAAATGGAAATCGCGGACCTTCATCGCCGGGACGACCATCTCGAAGGATTCTTCGCCGGCGGCGCGCACGGCCGGGCCGAGCATTTCGACGTTCGCGAGCATTTCGATGATGCTCTGATTGAACCGAAAATTGCGAATTCCGCCGGCGACGCGGCCATTTTCGACCAGGAATGTGCCATCGCGCGTCATGCCGGTAAGAATTTTTTCGTAGGGATCCACCTCGCGGATATACCACAGCCGCGTGACGAGAACGCCGCGCTCGGTCGAGCGGACCATTTCGTCCACCGATCTATCGCCGCCCGCGAAGACGAGATTCATGGGCGCTTCGCCGTACTCGTTCGGCAGCGGGAAGCCGTGGCCGGTGGGCTTCGCCTTCATTTTTTTCGCGGTGGCGCGCGAGTAGACGAGATTCTTGGGAACGCCGCGATCCACGAGCAACACTTTCTGCCGCGGAACGCCCTCGCCGTCGTAGGGCGCGCCGGCTTGCAGCGGATGGTAGGCGTCGTCCCAGAAAGTGATATTTTCGCCGAAGATTTTCTTCCCCATGCGCCCGGTGAGGCAGGAGCGCTTGTCGAGCACGGCGGTGCCCGCAAAATCGTAGAAGAGGAAACCGACCAGGTCGAGCACGGCCGGCGGCTCGAGGATCGCCGTATAGTGGCCCGGCGGAAGCTCGCGGGGCTTGCGCGATTCGGCCGCTTTGCGGCTGGCGCTTTCGGCGAGCGCGTCAGGATCGATCTCGCGAATGTCGGGCGAATTCGATTTGGCCCAGCCGGAGGAATTTTCCTCGAGGATCGTAACGGAAAATTCCGCGCGTGTCTGCTCGTAGTGCGCGAAGAGTCCTCTGGAATTGACCAGCACGGATTGCACCGAGCCGGTGGAAAAAATTCCCGCCGCGGTCTGTTTGCTCTTCTCCGCCATTTTGCAGACGCGTGCGACGGCGCGGGCGCGGTCCTGGGGAGTGGCCGCGGCGGTAGCCGGGAAAAAGCGCGCCACCCTCTGGTATTTCTGCGCGCGGAGCATCGGAAGCAGATCCGGATTTCGGGCTGGTTGCGGGCGAGGCTCACCGCGGCGGCCACAGCGCGGCGAAGCGATTCGTCGTCCGTTTTGTTGGTGGAGGCGCGGGCGGTGCGGCCATCCACAACGGCGCGAACGGAAATGGAAAGCGTGCTGCTCGGCGACATTCTGATGGATGGTGTTGTTGGCGAAGCGCGTCAGGGCGTCGATGTCGGAACTAATTTCGACTTCGGTCTCGTCCGCTTCGCTGAACTTGAAGATGCGCGCGGCGATGCGTTCGAGTTCCGCCGCCGTGAAGCGGGCGCCCTTTGCGCCGTTTATTTTCTTGCGGATGGTGGCCATCATTTTGCGAAGGCGACGCCGACTTTCACGTTGCGGAAGCGCGCGGGCGAGGCGCCGTGGCCCGTGCCCATGGTCTGCATGGGCTGGCCCTTGCCGCAGTTGGGCGTGCCCCACAGCGTCCAGTGGTCGCGCGAGCAGATGGCGTCGCAGCTATTCCAGAATTCCGTGGTGATGCCGCTGTAGCTGGGATTCTTGATCATGCGGCGTTTTCTTGCCGCCCTTGATCTCCCAGCCGATTTCGGTGGAAAACTGAAAATGGTAGCGGCGATCGTCGATGGACCAGGAGCGGTTGGTCTCCATCAGGATGGCGTCGTCGGTATCGGCGATCAGATCGTCGTATTTCCAGGCGCCGGGATTGAGGCTGATGTTGGTCATGCGAATGATGGGCAGGCGGTTCCAGCTTTCGCAGCGCATGGTGCCGTTCGAGCGCTTTTCGCCGATGGCGGAGGCCGTCTCGCGGTTGCTGAGGTAGCCGGTGAAAAGGCCGTCGGTGATGATCGGGCGTGCACTGCGCGGGCACGCCTTCATCGTCGTAGGCGAAAGTGCCGAGGCCGGGACCGTGTTCGAGCCGCGCGTCGGCGACCACGTTGACGATTTCCGAGCCGTATTTCAGCTTGCGCAGCTTTTCGATGGTGAGAAAGCTCATGCCCGCGAAATTCGCTTCCATGCCGAGCACGCGGTCGAGCTCGATGGGATGGCCGATGGATTCGTGGATCTGCAAGCCGAGCTGCGAGCTGTCGAGAATAATCGTGCGCTGCCCTTCGGGGCATTGCGCGGCGGAATGCAGCGCGACGGCTTCTTCGGCGATGCGCGCGGCGCTTGCCGACCAAGTCGAGCGATTCGACCAGTTCGTAGCCTTGCAGCATGTGCTGGCCGCCGAAGCTATTCGGATAGGAGCGCTTCTGAATTTCGGTGCCGGCAAAGCTGGTGGCCACGATTCCCGCGCCGGATTGCATCTTCACCTGATGAATCGACGGAGCCGGTGCTGGAAGCAAAAAGCTGCTCGATCCGCCGGAACGACATCGAGCCTTCCGCCACGGTCACACCTTTGACGCGGCGCATTTCCTTGTCCGCGGCGAGCAGCAAGATCCATTTGGCGCTCGACGGGAATGCGGAACGGATCCTTGAGAAAAGGATTCTGCCAGGTATCCACGTAGGCGCTCTCGGGAGCCAGCGCGACGTTCTCGCGCTTGGCGAGCGCGGAGGCCTTGTGCGATGGCGACCGCTTCGGCGGCGCACGCCTGGACCCCTTCGCGCGTGAGCCGGTCGGTGGCAGCAAAGCCCCAGGCCCCGGTCGCGATCACGCGGATGCCGATGCCGAGCGATTCGCTTTCGGCGAGGGTGCCCACTTCGCCGTTTTTGGTGGAGATGTCGCGGTGGCGAATGTCCATCACGCGCACGTCGGCGTAGGTAGCGCCGCGGCGCTTCGGCGGTCTCGATCGCCCAGTTGGCCAGCTCTTGCATCCGTGCCTTTTGGCTCCTGCTGGAGTTCCAACAAAACAGGAACGAAACTAGCAACTGGAGGGCGAAGTTTCAAGGGGGTACTTGCGTAAAGAATCGTGCCCCAGAGGTTTTTTCCATACGAGGCGTGCCTGATCGCGGCGGCGAGTTCCCGCCAAAGCCCGGGGAAAAATATGTGGTGTAACCATTGGGTTTGCCGGAGAATCTCATACCCAGAAGGAGAAGTACTCGGAGGAAGCCGAAATGAAAAACCCCATCGGATTTTTTGCGGCAATGCTCGCGATGTTGATTTTCTCTCTTCCTGCGCATAGCGCAAGAAAAGAAGCAAGAGGGCGGGGGAGGCGGCGCCCAGTCCTGAAGAGAGCCATGCCCAGGCCCCCGCTCCCGCCGCGCACACGGGAGGTGGGGGGCATATACCCGCTCACGGACCCACTCCTTACAAAGCCCAGCCGCATCCGGCGCCAAGCAATGCGGGACACGTAAATGCCGCGCCCGCGCACCCGGCGCCCAGCAACCCGGGCCATGAAAACGCGGCTCCCGCACACCAGGGGGCACAGAACGCGCATCCTGAAAATCAGCCCGAGGGGAACCGCAATGTCGCCGTGCGCCCCCACGTCGAAACCAAAGAAAAACGGATGTCTGGGTGGGCCACGATACCGGGCGGAATGACCCTCACTACCACCTCGACCATCCCTGGGAGCACGGGCGCTTTGGAGGCGAGATTGGCCCACGCCATATATGGCGCATCGAAGGCGGGGGGCCAAGCCGATTCTGGTTCAACGGCTTCTACTTCAGCATCGCCCCCTACGACGTGGACTACTGCAGCGATTGGGACTGGAATGGCGACGACATCATCATTTACGACGATCCGGACCACGTTGGATGGTACCTGGCGTATAACGTACGCCTTGGCACGTACTGCCACGTGATGTATTTGGGACCAGGCTAGCTGAGAGGCGAAACTGCCGGGCCGGAAGAAATCACCGGCCCGGCGTTACGGTTAGGTGCCTTCGGACCACGACGCCAGGTAGTGCTCCTGCTCGGGCGTCAGCTTGTCGATTTGGAAGCCCATGGAATCGAGCTTGAGCTTGGCGATTTGCTGGTCGAGATGCTCGGGGACGGGGTAGACCTGGGCTCTGGAGTTCGTCGGCGTTCTTGACCATGTATTCGGCGGCAAGGGCCTGATTGGCGAAGCTCATGTCCATCACGGCGGCGGGATGGCCTTCGGCGGCGGCAAGATTGATGAGGCGGCCTTCGCCGAGTAGATAGAGTTTGCGGCCGTCCTTCATCGCGTATTCGTCGACGAAGGGGCGGACTTCCTTCTTGCCGCTGGAAAGCTTTTCGAGCGCCGGGATATCAATCTCCACGTTGAAGTGGCCGGAGTTGCAGACGACGGCGCCATCCTTCATTTTTTCGAAGTGCTCGTGCGCGATCACGGACTTGTTGCCGGTGACGGTGATGAAAACGTCGCCGATTTTCGCGGCTTCGCTCATGGGCATCACGCGGAAGCCGTCCATCACGGCTTCGATGGCGCTTGCGTGGGGTTCATTTCGGTGACGATCACGTCCGCGCCATGTCCCTTGGCGCGCATGGCGACGCCGCGTCCGCACCAGCCGTAGCCGGCCACGACCACGCGCAGACCGGCGAGCAGCAGGTTCGTGGCGCGAATCACGCCATCGAGCGTGGACTGGCCGGTGCCGTAGCGATTGTCGAAGAAGTGCTTGGTGAGCGCGTCGTTGACGGCGATGATCGGGAACTTCAGCGTGCCGTCCTTGGCCATGGCGCGCAGGCGAATCACGCCGGTGGTGGTTTCCTCGGTGCCGCCGATGACGTCCTTGACAAGGTCGGTGCGCTTGGTCAGGAGAATGCGTCACCAGATCGGCGCCGTCGTCCATGGTGATCTGCGGCTGGTGGTCGAGCGCGGCGTTGATGTGCGCGTAGTAGGTGGCGTTGTCCTCGCCCTTGATCGCGAACGTGGGAATGTTGTAGTCCTTCACGAGCGATGCGGCCACTTCGTCCTGCGTCGAGAGCGGATTCGAGGCGCAGAGAACCACGTCGGCGCCGCCGTCACGCAGCGTGATCGCCAGATTGGCCGTCTCGCTGGTGACGTGCAGGCACGCGGACATCGCGCATGCCCTTGAGCGGCTGTTCCTTGATGAACCGCTTGCGGATCAATTGCAGCACGGGCATGTGCTGATTGGCCCATTCGATGCGGCGCTTGCCCTTTTCGGCGAGGGCGATGTCTTTTACGTCGCCGCAGATCTTGGCGGCTGTTTCCACGAGGGGTTCCCTTTCAGATTTTGCGAAATTTCACGGCGCGATTCAAACGAAAGCAAATTCTGGTGGTGGGTCAGTTTCGAATTTTCTTGATCGTGACACAAAAAGCCATAAATTCAAACTGACGCCACTACCCAAATTCTCGATCAGCTGCGCGACACGGCGACGGCGCCGCGCGAAGCAGCCTCCTTGCGAATGGCGTCGGCTTTGTCGGTGCGCTCCCACGTGAAGCCCGGGCCGGTGCGGCCGAAATGGCCGTAGGCGGCTGTGGGGCGATAGATCGGGCGGCGCAGATCGAGCGTTTCGATGATGCCCTTGGGCGTGAGCTTGAAGAACGCGCGAATCAGTTCGGTGATCTGCGCGTTCGGGAATTGTGCCGGTGCCGAAGGTGTCCGCCATCACGGAGACCGGCTCGGCCACGCCGATGGCGTAGGCGAGCTGGACCTCCACTTTGCGCGCGAGGCCCGCGGCGACGATGTTCTTGGCGATGTAGCGCGCCATGTAGCAGGCCGAGCGGTCCACCTTCGACGGATCCTTGCCGGAAAACGCGCCGCCGCCGTGGCGGCCATAGCCGCCGTAGGTGTCCACGATGATCTTGCGGCCGGTGAGGCCGGCGTCGCCCATGGGCCCGCCGGTGACGAAGCGGCCGGTCGGGTTGACGTGAACTTTGGTCTTCTTGTCGAACATGCCTGCGGGAATCACGGGCTTGATGACGTCCTCGATGACCGCTTCGTCGCAGGTCGCTTGTGCGAAACCTTGTCGCTGTGCTGCGTGGAAATCACGACGCACTCGACGCGCGCCGGGCGGCCGTCAATGTATTCGATGGAGACCTGGGATTTGCCGTCCGGGCGGAGGAAATCAACCACGCCTGCTTCTTGCGGACTTCGGCCAGGCGTATGGGTGAGCTGATGGGCCAGCTGGATGGGCATGGGCATCAGCTCGGGCGTCTCGTCGCAGGCGTAGCCGAACATCATGCCCTGGTCGCCGGCGCCGCCGGTATCCACGCCCATGGCGATGTCGGGCGACTGCTTCTTGATGGCGCAAAGGACGCCGCAGGTTCGGCATCGAAGCCGAACTTCGCGCGCGTGTAGCCGACGTCGCGGATCACTTCCCGCGCAAGATCGGACGAAATCCACGTATGTGGTCGTCGTGATCTCGCCGGCGATGACGACAAGGCCCGTGGTGACCAGCGTCTCGCAGCCTACGCGCCCGAGCGGGTCGTCTTTCAGTACGGCGTCGAGAACGGCGTCGGAAATCTGGTCGGCGATTTTGTCGGGGTGCCCCTCGGTGACCGACTCCGAGGTGAATAGGAACTTCTCATCGTCATGCGCCAAAACAGTGTCCTCCACGGGAATTAGGAGCAATTATCGTGCCGAATCACACCCCATCAAAATGGCCAACAAATCACGCTAACATGCCCTTTCAAGCAGTGTCAATCTTCTGGATGGAAACCCGTTACATGAAAGTGGAAATGCGCGTCCCTGGTCAGCTGGGGCCTTCGCCGTTGCCCACGTAGCGGCCACCTCAATTTGCAGGCGGGCATCCTGCTCTTGCAGTTAAGGTTTAAATGTAGCGCCGCTTTACCCTGAAGAATGAAGGGGGCCTTTTAGCGCGGCATCTTGCTCTTGCCCGTAAATAGGGCAACCGCGACCTATGGCCCGAGTATCAGCTGCTTCAGACCAGTAGCGGAGCCAGCAAAACAAGAGTAAATGATAAAAGCCCCCGGGTGCTGCAAAACCAAAAAAAGCGAACGTATTCCGGCTGCTTCAAACCAGCAGCGGAGCCTGCAAAACATGGCCCCCTAAGCGGCAAAAATGCCTCGTGCTGCAAAACCAAAAAAAACAAGCCAACACCCGCCGACACCGTCCCTTATTATTGTATTGACAACTGATTACCTATATGCTATAATGGTTCGACTTTGTTGAGCGCGCCAGACCCGCTGGAGGCGTTCAACCTTTGAAATACCATATGACGGGAAGAGGGGAGATCTGCGTTCTTAAATGACGCGCTCGGACGCCCGGCACATCGAGGCAGTCGCCTCACAAAGCTACCCCTCTCGGCCTCGAAGCTCCTCATTTCTAATCGGGACACGGACGATTAGAAATAGCTCTAACCATCCTATTTACATCAACTTAATTTTTTCTAATAGGGACAAACCCCCGGTTGCCTCATCCGCGAAAGTGGGCGTGCCCACCGGAGCGGCTTTAGCCGCGCAGGCGGGTGAGCGTGGAGAAAAATTCGGGGAACGAGACGGCGGCGCAATCGGCGTCGCGAATGACCGTATCGCCTTCGGCGCCCAGCGCCGCGACGGCCAGCGCCATGGCGATGCGGTGGTCGCCGTGAGGGTCCACGCGGGCGCCGCGCAATTTTCCCGCCGAGCGCCCCTCGACGAACATCCCATCGGGAAATTCCTCCACACGCGCGCCCATCTGCCGCAGGCCCTCGGCCAGCGTGGCGATGCGGTCGCTTTCTTTCACGCGCAGCTCCTGTGCGTCGCGGATCTCGATTCCCTTCTCCGTGAAGGGGCCGAGGGCGGCGAGCATGGGCAGCTCGTCAATCATTTCGGCCACCTGCGCGCCGGAAACGCATCCGCCCGTGAGCGGTGCGTGGCGCACGGCAATGTCGCCGACGAGTTCCCCGTCGCGCAGTTGCACAGAGGCGACGTGAATTTGCGCGCCCAGGGAAATAAGAAAATCGAGGACGCGCGCGCGCGTGGGATTGAGCCCCACGTTGTGCAGCACGAGCGACGAATCAGGCAGGATGAGCGCGGCGCCGATCAGAAAGACTGCGCTGGAAAGATCGCCGGGAACGGTGAGCCGGCGCGCGACGAGTTTGGCGCGGGGATGGATGCGAATGATTCCTTTGGCCGTCTCGACCGTGGCGCCAAATTCGCGCAGGGCGAGTTCGGTGTGGTCCCGGGTCGGGACGGATTCGTGGACGGTCGAGATGCCATCAGCGTAAAGCCCCGCGAAAAGTATGGCGGATTTCACCTGCGCGCTGGGCGCGGGCGGCGTGTAGTCAATGGCGCGAAGAGGGCCGCCGCGGATTTCGAGCGGTGCGCGGCCGCCGTCGCGGCTGGCAATTTGCGCGCCCATCTGCTCGAGCGGCTCGATGACGCGGCGCATGGGACGCCGACGCAGAGAATCGTCGCCAGTAAGCGTGGAGGTGAAGGATTGACCGGCGAGCACGCCCGCGAGCATGCGCATCGTCGAGCCGGAATTTTCGGCATCGAGCGCGCGCCGGGGCTTTTTCAGGCCGCCCAGTCCCACGCCGACGATGACGACGCGGCGCTCGTCGGTTTCGATCACGACGCCCAGGCGGCGCAGACATTCGAGCGTGCTCTGGCAATCCGCCGACGAGGCGTAATTCGAAATTTCGCTCGGGCCTTCGGCGAGCGCGGCGAGAATGGCGTAGCGATGCGAAATGGATTTGTCGCCGGGAAGTTCCGCGACGCCGTCAATCGCCCCGCCCGGCGAAATCGTCGTTTTGCTCACGGGAGGATTCTAACATGCTCGTTCGAGCAGCTCTCGATATGGGCGATCCAAAGAAGAGCGCTACTTGCGCTGTTGCGGGGGGATGTAGTTTCCAAGCTTCGGGAGCAAAGACAGGCACAGGCCAAGCATCATGACGTAGACCGCAATCCACCCGCCTGCCTCCCGTATACCGGAAGAAGCCGAGGGGTCCGTAATCAATTTAAGCAAAGCACCGGCTCCCATGAGAAGGCAGCCAAGCCGAATCTGGCGCTTTCCCTTGACACTTTCTTCATCGCCACTCAGCTGGAATTTCGGTCCGGGATTCATATTCGGTATTTTGTACCGGAGGACGGCATGAGATGTCAATATGGGATAACGTTGATCCCGGGCGGAAAATTGACAGGGATGCAAGGGTCGGATATTGTGGGTGACGCGAAATAATTCAAAAAGGAGCGATGGATGGCACAGGGCACGCCCGTAAAGCATAGGAAGAAGACGAAGTCGGTGCTGAAGAATATGCGGCAGACGGAAAGCCGCGCGGCCATCAATCGCATGAACCGCACGCGCGTGCGCACGGCCATGCGCCGGATGTGCGCCGCGCTAAGCGCCGCGGATGCCGCAGGCGCGGGAAAGCTCGCGTCGGCGACATTTTCAGAACTCGATAAGGCCATCCGCAAGGGCACGCTTTCAGAAAATACCGCCAACCGGTATAAATCGCGTCTGGCGCTAGCGTTGAACGGCCTCAAGGCGAAGAAGCCGGCGTAGACAAACTTCACGCGAGCATTCGAGAGGCGTCCCGAAACGGACGCCTCTTTTTTTCGTAGCGCGAAAAAAAGGGGGCGCGTCAATGCGCGGAGGCGGAAGCGGACGATGCGGCTGGCGACGCGAGGCGGGCGATGAGAAATTCGAGCGAGGCGCGGGGATTGGGATTCGAGGACTTTAAAAAGCTATCGGCTTCGGCGAGCGAGGCGAGCCCCGCGAGCAGTTCCCTCTTCGAGACGCGATGCGCGTTGCGGATGGGGGCTTCGGCGGCGGCCGGGTCGTAGATGCCCAGCTGCCGCGTGGCCTGAAAGCCGCGCGTGTGCGCGGGCAGGGCGCGTGCTTCGATCATTTTGCGGTAGGTCCAGGCGAGGGCGCCGACGATGGCGACGGGCTGCTCGCCATCGCGGAGAAGATTATCGAGGAAGGCGAAGGCGGCGGCGCGATTGCGGCTGGCGAGCATTTCGGCAAACTGCCAGACGGTGTTTTTGCGCGCGGCGACGACGAGCGCCTCGATATCGGCGGATGTAATCTGCGGGCGGCCGTGGGCGTAGGCGGCGAGTTTTTCGAGTTCGATGCGCATGCGCGCGGGCTGGCCGTTGACAGCGTCGGCCAGCAGCGCGGCGGCTTCGCGGGAGATTTCGGCGCCCAGGCCTCGCGCCATGTGCTGGGCGAGCGCGGCGGCGGATTCGCCGCCGATCGTGAGGCGCACGATCAGCGCCTTCTCGCCGAGCAGCTTTGCGAATTTCTGGCGACCGTCGAGCGTGGCGGCCTCGAAAAGAAGGATGGTGAAGGGCGCGGGCGAATCGAAGTATTTTGCGAGCGCATCGAGAATCCTGTCCCGGGCCTTGTCGCCAAGATCTTCCACGGATTCGGCGTCGTCCACGACGACCACCTGGCGCGGGGCGAGCATGGGAACGGTCTGGGCGCGCTCGAGGATTTCGTCCCAGCGGGCGCCGCGCCCGGAAAAGCGGGCCACGGCCCAGTCGCGAGCGCCCTCGGGAACGAAGGCCTCGATGATTTGATTGCGGCACATTTCGCGCAGGTAGGAATCCGTGCCGAGCAGAACGACCGCGGGGATGGATTTGCCGTGCGCGAGACGCTCGGCGAGTTTTTCAGGAGAGAGTTCCGGCATCAGAAGTTCTCCAGCACGTCGGCGACGAGGTGCGAGGCGAAATCGCGGGACATGCGTTCGAGCGCAGGGTCCTGCTCTTCGAAGAAGCTCTTCACGTCGGGCGAAATCTGATATTCGTCGCGAAAAACCATATCGTCGTTCTGATAGACGGGCTTTTGGGTTTGATTATCCACCAGCGCGACTTTCACGTGGATGGTGACGAGCATGGACGTGACTTCGCCGGTGGTGGCGTTGAAAAGGATGGGCGTGGTTTTCAGCGAGACGACTTCGCCATGCAGGACGGCGCTCGCGGAGGCGGGGTCCTGGATGATGCGGTATTTCGTGCGCGCGGTGAATTCGCGGATCACGGCCTGGGTGAGGCGCTGCTCGATCCGATAGGTGGTGCTGTCATTGGTGAAGGCGGGGATGGCGATGGTCTGCCACGAGGACGGCAGATGCGCGGTAGTGCCGGCGACATGGTAGCCGCAGCCAGCGGGGACGAGGAGCGCGAGCAGCAGCGGGAGAATATACAGGGAAGAGTGATTTTTGGTGGCGGCGACCCGGCGATGGATTGCGTCACTCGAAGGAGGCATGGTTCAAGCGTGGCGCGCAGCCAGGCGATGGCGAACGACGCGCACAATTTGGAATAGGATGCCGTGGACAAGATAGACGCTGGCGATCAAGGGCAGAACAATCGTCGAGAAGAGGAAAATGGAGCCCGCGAGAAGGGCCACGAGGACGACGTTAAGGGAGGGCAGGCGGCGCGTCCATTGAATGTCCTTGAAGCTGTAATAGCGAATCGAGCTGGACATGAGAATGCCGAGAACGAGAACGAGAAGGAGCCAGAGGAGGGACACGCGCGCGTCCTGAATCGGATTGACGAAGCCGTGGATCATCGCCGCGATCATCCCGGCGGCTGCCGGTGTGGGCAAGCCGGCAAAATAGCGGCTGCCGCCGGGAGCCATGCCCTGGATGTTGAAGCGGGCCAAGCGCCAGGCGCAGCAAACCATGTAAATGAAGCCGACCAGCCACCCCAATTGAATCAGGTGGAATGCCTGGGGAGCGTCCGCGGCGGCTGCGGCATGCACGCCCCAGGCATAGGCCAGAAATGCGGGAGCGATTCCGAAGCTGACAACGTCGGCAAGGGAATCGAACTGTTTTCCGAATTCGCTGTTGGTGTGCATGGCGCGCGCCACGCGGCCGTCGAAGGCGTCGAAGAGGATGGCGAAGCCGATGGCGCGGGCGGCGTTGTCGAAATAGCCGGGCTGGCCTTCGAGAGTGGCCAAGACGGCGTAATAGCCGCAGAAAAGATTGGCGACGGTGAAAATGCTGGGAAGGATGTAAACGCCGCGGCGAAGACGATGGTTGCGGAAGGGGCCGCGGGGTTCTTCTTCCGGACCGATCGGATCTAGGCGGTTGAATTCCATTTTGCCAGGATGCTTTCGCCCCCTTTGACCTTCTGCCCCCGCGCAATGAGGATCTCGGCTTCGCTGGGGAGCCAGACATCCACGCGTGAGCCAAAACGAATGAGGCCTACGCGCTCACCCAGGGCCACGGTATCTCCCACGCGCTTCCAGCATAGCACGCGACGCGCGATTGCTCCGGCGATTTGTTTGAAGACCAACGTGCCGCCGGTAGTGTGAATGGAGATGATGTTCTGCTCATTTTCCTGGGAGGCGGCGGAGCGAAACGCGCCGTAGAAGCGTCCGGGGCGGTAGACCACGCCGGCGATGCGGCCGGCAACGGGCGCGCGCTGGACGTGAACATCCCAGATGGAAAGAAAGATGCTTACGCGGCGGCCCATTTTGGAATCGAGGGACTCTTCAACAATCTGGACGACCCGGCCATCGGCGGGAGAAACCACCAGGCCAGGACCAGAAGGGATGGCGCGCTCGGGGTCGCGGAAAAAATAGAAGACGAAGAGGCCCAGGAAAATTAGGACCCCCGCGGGCCAGGGCCAGCGGAGATAGAGACAAACGAAACCCATTCCGAGCAGCGGAAGGGCGAAGCGGTACGCTTGCTTGATCATGTGGGAACAAGTCTACGCCGAGACAGGGGTATTGTACGACAGAAGAGAGCGGGTGCGGCGGCCAGGCGCCCGTCAGTGAACCGGATGATGCTGGTGGCGCGCGACGATGAGTCTCCATTTGGTCTTTCAGCCGGAGTTTGAACTTTTTTAGGGCGACTTCTTGGAGAAGGTCTTCGGAACTGAGGTAGGACTGCTTCAGAATCTGTTCCAGCTGCGATTCGCACCGTGAGTGCTCTTCCGCAAGCCGCTGAAATTCCTGATCCGCGGCCAACAAGGACTGCCGGATATCATGCGCCGTTGTCGCCATGCATCCCCTCCCGGAATTGAGCTAGCGTTCACATGGGTGTAACAATTACCACAAAGCGAGGCGCGGTGCCAATAGGCAATTCGTAGGAATGTAACCTGGCGTTCACGTGGTGGTACTAATTGGCGAAGCGGCAGGGGCAGGGGCCAAGGGAACGTCACTGGCGCGGGAGCATGGTGAGAAAGGTTTCGGAGGGCGCGCCAGCACCATCGTGGTGAGCCGAATTCTGCCCCCAAGTCCAATAGAGGCCGAGATAGGCGTAGTTCTCTCCCTGGCCGAAGGCGGAGTGGCCGTAGCAGAAAAGGAGTTGAAAACCGGGATTGCGAAAGTAGTAGTAGCCGCCGACATCCACGAGCGTGGCGGAGCGGGTCTGGGCCGTTGCCAGTCCTTCGCGGCCGTGGGAGAAGATTTCCGTGCCCAGGGTCAGCTTTTTACCGATGTCGCGCTGGAGGAGCCAACCGCCGAAAGTGAAATTGCGGTAGCCGGGAGCGCTGTTCACGGCTTCCCCGGCGCCGCCATAGGTGGTCCAGGGGCCAAAGCTTTTCTGTGCCCATATCGGAAGCTTGGCCCAGCCCTTGCCGACGCCCAAACCATTGGCGGGATTGCCGGTGGGAACCTCGAACATGGGAAAAGTGCCGACCATGGGAAAAAACTTCGTTTCTTGAATGAAACGGAATTTCACGCCGGTTTCGATATCGCCGAGGCCAAAGGCATTCGGCCCGGCACCGGCGGGGAGAAGCGCCGGATTATTCGAAGGGAATACCCCGGCGGCAGGGATGACAATATGGAGCTGCACATTGGGAACAACTCCCCAATTGAATTCGACGGCAGGGCCCGCGGTATCCATTTCGACGGCGGTGCCATCGGCGGACGCGAAGGTATAAAACTCGAAAATGGCGGAAGTCCACGGGCTCGGGATCGTCGGTCTGAAACGGAGGACCGGCGAGAGCAGGCTTCGCGCACATGAGAAGCGCGAAAAGAAAAAGAATGACGCGGCGCGCGTTCATGGGCGTATCCACGGCAGTTGGATGATTCTCATGGGTGATGGGGCGCCGAAGATGCGCAGGATTTGATTTTATCGAGGGAAGCGACAAGGAGCAGGGCATCTTCCGCGGGAGAGGTGTAATAGCGGGGGCGGCGGCCGGCCACCTGAAAATCGAGGCGTTCGTAGAAGAGCAACGCCGGGCCATTCGAGACGCGCACCTCGAGGATGGCAGTTTGCGCATGGCGTGCCCGGCCCCATTCGAGGGCTTTGCGCAAGAGCGAAGCGCCGATGCCCAAGCGCCGCGCTTCCGGGCGGACGGCCAGATTCAGGATTTCGATATCGCTCCCAATGGGGCGGGCAACCAGAAAGCCATCAATTCCCACATCTCCCTGGCAGACCCATCCGGGCATTTCGCCCTGCACGACGCGGGCGTAATCCGAGATCGTCCACTGGGCGATTTCGGGGCACACGGACTGAATGGCGATGATCGCTTCGATATCGCGGGATTCGATGGAACGAATATTCAAGAGCCCTGGGATTCCTTCCCGTGGAGCTCGGCGTCGCACCGGCGAATGTAGTTTGCGCCGAGCGTGAGCGCATCGGCAAGCTGCCCGCGCTGCGCCCGGCGAAAGCCGAGCTGCCCCACAAAAGGGGCGAGGATCGGGGAAACTTGTTCGACGGAAGTACGCCGGGCCAGCGCGGGAGGGGTCTCAATTCGAGATAGGGCCCGTGAAATCAACGCGGGGTCGGGAGTCACAATCGCGAGGTCCGAGTCTTCCGCGCGTGATTGCAACGCAGCCAGAAACTCATCTTCCGTCGCCATACACTCTTCGCCTTCGATTTCCAGGCCGCCAGAAGCCGAAAGGGGTTTTGCGCGGCGGTAGAAGGCGAAATAGATTTGTCCGCGGCGAGCATCGAGGACCGCCGCGATAACGGAAGCTGGCGAATGGGATTGTGCCGCAATGGCTTCGAGACCGCTGATGGCTGCAATGGGCTTGCCGTAGACCTCCGCCCAGCCTTTAACCGCCGTGAGGCCTACACGCAATCCAGTGAAGGAACCAGGACCAGCGATGACGGAAAAAAGGTCCATTTGATTGAGAGAGAGACAGAGCTCGCGGAGGAGACACTCAAGCCCACGAAACAGAGACGAAGAGTAGGGTTCTCCCGCCGGCATGGAATTTGCTCCGAGGAGCTCTTCGCCCCTAAAAATAGCTAGGCTTCCAGCGGAGGACGACGTATCCAGTGCAAGGATTAGCACGCAGCGATTATACGGCAATTGGGGTGCCAAACCTGCGAGAAACAAAGGGTTTTGGAAGATTTCTCCCCGCCAGAATTAGTGAGAATGGCTTGACGGCACACCGGCATGTGTCTAAACTCATTACATACTTTCGGGGGGAAACAAGGCCTATGGAATTTAAGCTTGGCGAAAAGGTTGTATATCCGAACCATGGCGTCGGGCTCATTGAACAGATCAGTTACGGCTACCTCAACGGGAAATCCGAACGTTACTACATGCTGCGCATCGCCTCGAGCGGCTTGAAGGTGATGGTGCCGCAATCGAACGTCGAAAGCGTCGGCTTGAGGCACATTATAAGGTCCACGCAAGCCGGCGAGGTTCTTTCCTACCTGGAGAAGGGCCGGTCAGCATCCCACCACGATTGGAAACATCGCTTCAAGGAAAACTCGGATCGCATGCGCACGGGATCGCTGATGGAGGTTGCGGCGGTTCTAAAGGGTCTGGTGGCGCTGAGCCGCACCAAGCCGCTCTCCTTCCGTGAGAAGAAAATGCTGGATCGCGCGAAGTTTCTTCTGATAACGGAACTGGCCACGGTGCGCAACACGTCCGAGCAAACAGTGGAAGTGAATATCGTGCGGGCGCTGGCGAAAGCGAAATTGCAAATGCCCGAGGCGGCGCCGCTTCCCGCCGATTAGCCGATTGGATCCCACCTTTCCGCGCGACGGAAGGCGCTTCGCTAGGGTTTCTTTGCCGCGAGGATGCGTTCGATCTGCTGGATGTGATTAACGTCGTGGCCGGCAAACATGCGGCTCATGGTTTCGATGGTTTCCTCCCCGCGTTCGGAATGCACACCGTGATGCTTCCATTGTTCGGGCCGGAGCGTTTTCAGCAGCGCCAGATTTGCCTCCCGGAGGGCGCGGAATTCTTGGAGCGACTGGCGGACGCTGCGTTTCTCGTAGTGCAGCGCCACGACCCAATCGTCCTGGTTGAAGGCCTGGATGGGCGTTCCCGGAGCGCCGAGAATCATGCGCATGCGATACCCGCGGACGAGTTCCGAGTCCGCGAGATGCGCGACGATTTCCGCGATGGACCATTTGCCCGGCGCGGGGCGCTTGCGCAGTTTGGATGCGGCGACGCCTTTGAGCAGGCGTTCCAGTTTTCGCGGCGCGGCTAACCCCAACTTCAGCGGGTCGCGCCCCTGCGAATGTGCCAGTATGCGTTCGCGGTATTCCTGCGGTGTTTCCTGCATGGATTTTCCTTCCTCTCTGTCACGATTTCGGCCACGAACGGATTGTAGCGCGGCGGCAATCCAACGCCTAAAGAAACCCGTCCCGCAGATTTACGCGAGCGAAAGACCGGGGTCGGCGTCGAGTGAGGAGTCTTCGCGCTCGCCGGAAAGAAACCGCGCGTAGCCGGCTGCGGCGATCATTGCGGCATTGTCGGTGGAAAGGGCGCGGCTGGGGAAAAAGACTCGACGCCCAGGCGCTGCGCTTCGGCTTCGAACGTTCGCCGCAATTCGGAATTCGCGGCGACGCCTCCGGAGACAAGAATCGTGCGCGACGGCGTACTGCTCGGCTGCGGCCAGCGTTCGGTTGACAAGATTGTCGACTACGGCGCGCTGGAAGCTGGCGATCAGATCGAGCGTCGGCGGCGGTGGAAAGCGCGCGCAAGGCCTCCGCGCTGCGATTCGCCGCGCGCCAGCGCCTGCTGGCGCGCTTCGATTTCCGGCTGCAAGCTGCGGATTGCGGCGCAGATGATACAGCACGCGCCGTCTTGATTCCGCTGAAGCTGAAATCGTACGCGATTGCCCCTCATCTTCGGCTCGGCGAAGCGAACGGCGCGCGGGTCGCCGTGCGCGGCGAGCTGGTCGATGACCGGTCCGCCGGGATAGCCGAGCGCCAGCATTCGCGCGACTTTGTCATAGGCTTCGCCGGCGGCATCGTCGCGCGTGCCGCCGATTCGCGCGTAGGAAAAACGCGCACGCGCCATTCGGCTGCTTCGGATCTTCACGTAATAAAGAATCGTGTGTCCGCCGGAGACGATCAGGCAGATCGCCGGCAACGCGGGAGCGCGTCCCGCAGCGATGCGCCTCGAGAAACACCGCATGGACGTGTCCTTCCAGATGGTTCACGGCGATCAGCGGCTTTCCCAGAGCCTGCGCCAGCGCTCTTGCCGTACGTCACGCCGACCAGCAGCGCGCCGATCAGGCCCGGGCCGCGCGTGACGGCAACCGCGTCCGATTCGGAAGCGTCACTTGCGCCTGTTCGACGCGCTTCGCGCACCACGGGCACGATTTGGCGCAGGTGCTCGCGCGAAGCCAGCTCCGGCACGACCCCGCCGTATTTGCGATGAATGGCCACCTGCGACGCCACCACGCTCGAACAGAACACGGCGCCCATCGGCGACCACGGCGGCGGCCGTTTCATCGCACGACGATTCGATGCCGAGAATCAGATTTTCCTGTGTAACGTCACACTCATGCGCTTCCTGCTGAAGTGCACGAAAACGCTTATGGTAGCATAGGGAACGGGGATGGGATTCGCGCCCTCGCGGCGGCAGCTTCTCTCCACTTACTCTTGAAAAAACCAAGGACCTATGAGCAAGAACCAGAAAAGTGCGAAAAGCAGTGCTGCCGGTAGCCGGGCCTGGGGACGCGCTTTCTGCCGGCGACCAAAGCCATTCCGAAGGAGATGCTGACGGTCGTCGACAAGCCTCTGATTCAATACGCGGTCGAGGAGTGCATCGCGTCGGGGATCGAACAACGTCATCTTCGTCACCGGCCGGCGCAAGAGCGCCATCGAGGACCATTTCGATTTTGCGCCGGAACTGGAGCAGTTTTCTCGAAGATCGCGGCAAGACAGACCGAGACGAAACTGGTCCGCGAGCATCGGCGGCGGCCTGCAGCTTCAGCTACACGCGGCAGAGCGAAGCGCTGGGACTTGGGCCATGCCGTGCTGTGCGCGGCGGAACTGGTGGGCGACGAGCCTTTCGCGGTGCTGCTGGGCGACGTGATCATGGACGGGCCAGCTCCGGCGACGCAGCAGCTGATCGAAATCTACGAAGCCACCGGGAAGGGCGCGATCCACGTGGAGGAGGTGCCGCGCGAGAACGTGCACATGTATGGGATCATCGATGCGAAGCCGGCGAAAAGCTCGCATGGGGCGAGCGGCTGCTGAACGATCAAGGACCTGGTCGAAAAGCCGAGCGCGGAGAAAGCGCCGTCGAACTGGGGGTCACGGGCCGCTACGTGCTGCCGCCTGAAATCTTCGAGTCACCTGGCGAACACGAAACCCGGAGCGGGCGGCGAAATCCAGCTGACGGACGGCTTGCGCGCGCTGGCGCGGGACGCCGGCCTTTGGGCCTACCTCTACGAAGGCAAAACGCTACGACGCGGGCGACAAGCTGGGTTCCTGGAAGCCACCGTCGAGCTCGGCGCTGAAAAATCCGAAACTTGGGCAAGGATTTTCGAGCCTATCTGAAGGGATTGAAGCTATAAGCGGGCGCAGCCAGCACCGGGATCGCGGCCGCAAACTACTTCTTTTTTCTTCTTGCTGCTTCCCTTTTCGGACGATTTCGAGCCTTCGGACGATTTCGACGATTCCGAGGATTCCGAGATTTCGCGTCTCCGGCTTTTTCCTTGGCCTTCGCCGAATCGCTCATCACCCGATTTCTCACCGGACGCACGCGTCGGGCTTCTTGCCGGCGTAATCGGTGACGTACCAGCCGGAACCCTTGAATTGGATGGCCGGCGCACGACATCTGGCGCTCGGCCTTTGCGCCGCACTTCGGGCATTTCTTGGTCTCCGACGCGGACAACGCTTTCGATCTTCTCGAAGCGATGGCCGCACTTGACGCACCGTACTCGTATAACGGCAACGCTAAACTCCTCTCATAAATGGTGAATATAAAATATAACATGGTGCGCGGCCGCAATGCTGACCGCGAGCCCGGCAACGAGAGCACACTCAGTATGCTGACTTGCAAGAACACTGCGAGGGAATGGCGCTCGCGCACGAGGAAACCCATCCATCCATGGCAACAGCCCGCGAGAAAACGGGCAGCGGACTGCCTCTACGTGGTGGCCACGCCTATCGGCAACCTGGAAGACATTACCCTGCGCGCGCTGCGCATGCTGAAGGAAGCGGATCTAATCGCCTGCGAGGACACGCGGCAGACGCTGAAGCTGCTGTCGCATTTCGATATTCAGAAACGGCTGGTCAGCTATCACGAGCACAACGAAATCACGCGCGCGCCGGAAATCGTGATCGAACTCGAGCAGGGAGCGAAGGTCGCGCTGGTGAGCGACGCGGGAACGCCCGCCATCTCCGATCCCGGCCACCGGCTTATGAGCCTGTGCCTGCGGCACGGAATCAAGGTGAGCCGGTGCCGGGCGCCTCGGCGTTTGTGGCCGCGCTGGCGGCTTCGGGCATGCCTATCGAGGAATTCATCTTTGTGGGATTTTTGCCGTCGCGGCAAACGGCGCGGCGCAAAGGCGCTGCGCGCGCTGGCGGCGGAGCCGCGCACTCTGGCGCTCTATGAAGCGCCGCACCGGCTGAGCGATACGCTCGAAGACGCGCTGGAAATCCTGGGCAACCGGCCGGCAGTGATCGCGCGCGAAGTCACCAAAATGTACGAGGAGTTCCTGCGCGGGCACATCGAGGAACTGTTGGCGGCGATGAGGAAAGAAGCCGCCCGCGGCGAAATCACACTGCTGATTGGCGCCGCCGGATGGCCAGCCGCAGCACGCGGCCGACTTCCGCAATCGCTCGAGAACGCGATGCCGCTGGCGCGACCGGTCGAGGAAATCATGAAAGAGAGCAGGCGTCGACCGCAAAGCGGCGCTCAAGCAAGCAGCCCGCGAGCGCGGCCTCACACGGCGCGAAGCCTACAAGCAACTGTTGGTCACGCGCGACGAGTAAATCATCAAAGCCATCGTGATCTGTAAATGCGGCTAGGTCGAAGCGTGGCGGATGTCGTCTGCGCGAAGAACGCGTCCACGCGGTCGAGAATTTCGGCGGCGGTCTGCGCATGGTGGACGGCCTCGCGCAGTTCGCCGCCATTGCGCACGCCGTGCGTGAAAAGCGTGGCGAACTGCTTCATCTTGCCGATGGCGTCGGGCATGTCCGCGATCGATCAGGTTGCGGAAATAGTTCGGAGAGCAGGTGGTAGCGGTCATCTCCGTCGGGCTCGTCGTAGCGGCCGGTGGCCACGTAATCCGCGATCTGGCGAAAGATCCACGGATTCGAGGATGCGGCGCGGCCGATCATCACCGCGTCGCAGCCGGTTTCCGCGACCATGCGCACGGCGTCCTCGGGCGCGCGGATATCGCCGTTGCCGATCACGGGAATGCGCACGGCCTGCTTCACCGCGCGAATCATGTTCCAATCCGCGGCGCCCGCGTAACCCTGCATGCGCGTGCGCGGATGAACGGCGATGGCCTCGACGCCGATCTGCTCGGCCATGCGCGCCACTTCCACGGCCACGATATTGTTTTCGTCCCAGCCGGAGCGAATCTTGATGGTCAGGGGAATGCGCACGGCGCGCGCGCACCGCGCGGAGAAGTTTTTCAAGATGCGGCAAATCGCGCAGCAGGCCGGAGCCGCCGCACTTGACCACCTTTTTCACCGGGCAGCCGAGATTGATGTCCACGTGTCGAAGCCCAGGTCCTCGACGAGTGCGGCGGCGGAAGCCATCACGTCCGGGATCGGCGCCGAAAATCTGCGCGGCGATGGGATGCTCGTCCTGCTCGAAATAAAGATAGCGCAGCGTGCGCGCGGCTTTGCGCGTGAGCCCTTCGGCGCTGGTGAACTCCGTCATGATCAGGCCGCAGCCGCCCAGGCGGCGGATCACGCGGCGGAAAACCGTGTCGGTGACGCCGGCCATGGGCGCGAGGATGGTGGCCGGCCGGATGGTGAGGTCGCGGATTTTGAGTTCGCCGGGAAACATTCTAGGGCGTCTCTCCGGTAAGTTCGGGCACGCCCAACGCGTTGCCGGAGCCCGCGGCCGCGGCGCAGGCCGTTCTGGCAGGCGCCGCATCGGCGTGCGCTGAAGGGGCGGGCGAGCCTGCGCCGAGCTGCGCGAGCAACGCCTCCTTCGATCCCCCAAAGAAGTTCTCAACCACCTGGCCGAGCGCCTGCGCGCGGGCTTCCTCGGCGGTGAGGTTCGGGCGGTAGATATAGGCCCGGCCGGCTTTGCGGCGCTCGACGATTCCCTTGCGCGCAAGCCGGTCCATGATCGTCATGATCGTGGTATAGGCGCGGGGGAGGCGCGCGGCAAGGCGGTCGCGGATTTCGCGGACGGTGGCCTCGCCCACCGGCCAGAGCGTGTTCATGCAATCGAGTTCGAGGGGAGCCAGATCGAGCAGGGCGTGACGCGAGGAGCGGCTCCGTTCATTCGCTCGAGCCGTGATGAAATCACTCATGGCGCACGCTCATCCCTTCCGCGCCGCAGTCGCGCCGGAACGCTGCGGAGCCGCGGCAGGTGAAGCTTTCGCAGGCGCTTCGCTACCAGGCGCGGAGGCCGCGCCTTCCGACAAAAACTGGTCCACGCGAAGCAGCGCGCGGCGGAGCGACGGATTGCGGTCCGTCCAAACATCCGCCTCGGCCGCGCCGGGCGCAAGCTCGAGTGTCGCGCGCATGCCGGCCATTTTTGAATCCAGGTCGTCCAGGAAATGCAGGGCGATGGCTTCGCGAGTCTGCGGCAAAGAGGGCGAGCCGAATTCGAGCGAGCCGTGATGGCTCAGGATCAGATGCTCGACCAAGACGGCCAGCGGCGCGGGAAATCCGGCAATGGCCTCGATTTTTTCACGCACGAGCGCGGCACCCATGGTGATGTGGCCCAGCAGCCGCCCTTCATCGGTGTAGCCGATATCGCGCTCGTAGTGAAGCTCGTCAATTTTGCCGATATCGTGCAGGACGACGCCGGCGAGCAGCAGGTCGGCGTCGAGCTCGGGATAGTGCGCGGCGACGGCGGAGGCCAGGCCGATCAGGCTGACGATGTGCTCGAGCAGGCCGCCCAGGTAGGCGTGGTGCATGGTCATCGCCGCGGGCGCGCGCTTCAGCCGGGGAACAATCGCGGGATCTTCGACCACGCTCGCGAGCAACTGCTTCAGCCAGGGATTTTTCATCGCGGAGATGGCGGCGCGCACGCGGGCGTACATCTCTTCGACGTCGTGCTTGGTGTGGGGCAGAAAATCGGCCAGGTCGTAGTCCCGCTCGGCGGCGGGGATGATCTGCTCGAGGGTCAGTTCCTTCTGGCCGTTATAGATTTTCACGCGCCCGCGGATGTGGACCACGTCGCCGCGCTCGAAAGCCGAAGCCAGCGCGGAGAAGTTGTCCCACATTTTCCCGGAAATCGCGCCGGTGCGGTCGGCCAGCTCGAGGTGCAGCCAGGACGAGCCCGTGCGCGCCGAAGTGCGCATCTCCTTTTCGCGCACCAGAAAATGCGACGACACGATCTGGCCGTCCGAAAGATCGGAGACGAAATGAGACTTCATCAGCCTGGACGCCCTCGGAAGCGGCAACCTTTTCTTTTTCTTCTTTTCCGCTGCGTCCGGCGTGGGCGCAACTTCCTCGATCACGGTGGCGCCGGGAACGGCGGCGGTGTCCGTATAACCCGGCTTGCACCATCACGTAGCTTTCCTCGCGCAGTTCGGCCAGATAATCGCGCAACGCCGGTTCCATCTTCTCGGCATAGATCTTGTTCGTGATTTCGCTTTCCACTTTCTCGAGCGGCTGCAAGCCCGCCTCATAGTGGTTCTGCACTTTCAGGATTTCGAAGCCCGTCTTGGTCTGGATCACATCGGTCACCTGTCCTGTGTCCAGCTTGAACACAGCCTCTTCGATTTTGGGGTCGAGCTGGCCGCGCTCGAACGTGCCCAAGGTCGCCGCCATCCTTGGCCGTGGTGCCTTCGGAATAGCGCTTGGCCATTTCGCTGAAATCCTCGCCCTTCACGACGCGGTTATGGAGATCGTCGGCCTTCGTTTGCACGGCGGCGATTTCTTCCGGGCTCTTGCCGTCGGTGCTCAGGAAAATTTCTCGCAGATCCACTTGCTCGGGCCGGTTGAACTCCTGCTTGTGCGCGTCGTAATACTTCTTCACTTCGTCCGTGCCAATGTCCATGTGGCCGGCGACTTCCTGGCGGATCACTTCCTGCGTCAGAAGACTGTCGCGCATTTTGTGCTTGTAATCTTCCCAGGGAATTCCCTCCCCTTCCACGGCCTTCTCGAGGTCCTCCATGCTGGCAAGATTGTTCTGCTTGCGGACATCATCGAGTTCGCTTGATCAAGTCCGTCTCGACGTTGATGTTCATGTCCTTGCCGCGCTCGATCAGCAGCTGCTGGTCGATCATGTCGCGAAGCAAATCCTTCTGGCGTTCCTTGTACTCCGCGTCTGATCGTCGCCTGCGGGCATTTGGGACACTCTTGTGCAACGTCATGCTGGAGCTGCGCCGCGGCCTTCTGGTAATCGGAAAGGGTGATGATCTCGTTGTTTACGCGGGCGACGATTTCTTCGACGACGGTGCCGCTGCCTTGGGACTGCGCGGCGATGCGCCGGGAAGCACGAGAAGCAACGCACAACCAGCCACGCATAGCCAATAAACGGTAGATTGGAACTTTCATGTTCCCTCGCTCACTCGAGGATTTTATCCCTACGATTGCAGTTGTAGCAACACGTTTCTGACCGCGCCCATGGCGCCGCTCTTGTCGCCTTTCCAGTCCGATCCACAGCACGCCGCCGGGATCCAGGCGCATGCCCGCGGCGCTTGCGAATCAGTTTCACCAGGCGCTCGGGCCCGAGCGGCGTGTCGTCGTAAAACTTGATGGCCACCTGCTCGCCGCGCCGGTCGACCGAAGCGACCAACAGCTTTCTCGGCCAGCGCCTTCAGCACGGCGTAATCGAGCAGATTGCCGACCGCGGGCGGCGGCGGGCCGAACCGGTCTTCGAGTTCGCGGCTGAACTTCTTCGCGTTCGGCTTCGCGCGTGACGCCGGCGATGCGCTTGTACGTCCGCAAACGCAGATTTTCGCTCGGGATGTACTCCGGCGGGATGCGAATGTCCAGGCCGAGGTTGAGCGTGGCGCGCGTTCCGGGCGCCACGGCTTCGCCCTTTCGTTCGGCCACCGCGCGCTCCAGCATCTGGCAATACATGTCGAAGCCGACCGCGTCGATGTGGCCGTGCTGCTCGCGGCCCAGCAGGTTGCCCGCGCCGCGCAGTTCCAGATCGAGCGCGGCGATGCGGAAGCCCGCGCCGAGATCGCTGAATTCCTTCAGCGCGGCCAGGCGCTGGCGCGCCAGCGGCGTGAGCGAACCTCCGCGCGGAACCAGCAGATAGGCATAGGCGCGCTGGTTCGAGCGGCCCACGCGGCCGCGAAGCTGGTACAGCTCGGAAAGGCCGAAGCGGTCGGCGCGATTGATGATGATCGTGTTGGCGCGCGGAATATCGAGGCCGTTTTCGATGATCGTCGTGCGAGACCAGCACGTCCGCCTCGTCGCGAACAAATTTGAGCATCACCTTTTCGAGTTCGTTCTCGCCCATCTGGCCGTGCCCCACCACCACGCGCGCCTTGGGCACCAGCTTGCTTCACCAGCGCCGCCGAGCGAAGCAATCGATTCCACGCGGTTGTGCACGAAGAAAACCTGGCCGTCGCGCGCCATCTCCTCCTCGATCGCGCGCCGGATGAGCGATTCGCTGAAAGGACGCGACCACGGTTTGAATCGCCAGGCGGTCCTTCGGCGGCGTCTCGATCACGCTCATGTCGCGCAGGCCCACCAGCGACATGTGCAGCGTGCGCGGAATGGGCGTCGCCGACAGCGTGAGCACGTCCACATTCTTGCGCATTTCCTTCAGGCGCTCCTTGTGCGCCACGCCGAAGCGCTGCTCCTCATCCACGACCAGCAGGCCGAGATCCTGAAATTTCACGTCCTTCGAAAGCAGGCGGTGCGTGCCGATGACGATGTCCACTTTGCCCGGCTTCCAGCTCCGCCAGCGTTTTCTTCTGCTCCTTCGCGGCTGCGGAACCGGCTGAGCATTTCGATGCGCACCGGAAACGCGGCGAAGCGCCGGCGGAAAGTTTCGTAATGCTGGAACGCCAGGACGGTCGTGGGCGCCAGCACGGCGACTTGCTTGGAATCGGCGACGGCCTTGAAGGCGGCGCGCATGGCCACTTCCGTCTTGCCGTAGCCCACGTCGCCGCAAAGCAGGCGGTCCATGGGCAGCGGGCGCTTCCATGTCGCGCTTGACGTCGGCGATGGCGCGCAGCCTGGTCGGGCGTTTCCTCAAATTCGAAGGCGTCTTCGAATTCGCGCTGCCAGGTGGCGTCGGGCGGAAAGGCGATGCCCGGCGGCGGTCTTGCGCTCGGCGTAGAGCTCCAGTAGCTTGTCGGCCATGTCGTCGACGCGACTTTGCGCACGCGCGTCTTGCGCGCCTCCCAGACGGTGCGTGCCCAGCCGGTCGAGCGTGGGCTTCGCGCCCCCGAGCGACTGATATTTCTGCACCAGGTCGAGCCGCTCGAGCGGAACGTAGAGCCGCGCGTCGTCCGCGTAGCGCAGCAGCATGAATTCGCCGCGTCGCGCCGTCGGTCTCGACCTGGCGCAAGCCCTCGAATTGGCCGATGCCGTGGTCCACGTGCACGACGTAGTCGCCGGGCTTCAGTTCGGAGAAATCGCTGAAGAAGCTCGCCGTCTTGGGCCGCGCGCGCGGGCGCTGCGGGCGGCGCAAGCGTCTCGAACAGGTCGCCGGTGCCGTAGATGACGAGCTGCGCCTCGGGGAACACAACGCCTTCGGCGAGCGGAGCCTGCACCAAGCACCATCGCCGGAGCGCTGCCGCTGCTGCCTTCTTCGGCCAGGCGCGCGACGGTGGCGTTCTCCTCGAGTTCGCCCAGGCGGTAGGGCACTTCGTATTCGTGGCAGAGGTCCGCGAAGCGTTCGAGTTCGCCCGTGCTGGCCGCGGAGACCATCACGTGCTCGCCCGCGCCAGCCGCCCGCGCACTTCGGCCATGAAAGCCGGCACGTTGCCGTGATAGCGCGTGGTCGGCTGCGTCTGCAAGCTGCGAACAGGCGCAGCGCCTTCGCCGCGCGAGCGCCAGATGCTCGAGCGCCAGGCGCGGGAAGAGCTGCAGCGCAGAGCGCCATTCTTCTTCGTTGTAGATGTAGCGCTCGGGCGGCTCGGCCAGCGGGTCCTCCGCATTCTTCGAAAGCTTCCGCCAGGCGCTCGCGATATTTTCCGACGGCCGATTCGAGCGCGGACGGCTCGTCCAGCACAATCAGCGGATCGCCCGCCAGATCGAACAGCACCGCCTTGCGCTCTTCGCGAAGAATTTCGCGAAACTCCCAGCCGGGATAGAAGCCGCGCTCGATCATCGTCTTCCTCGCGCCCGGAGCCGGAGCGCGCCGCCGAACGCTCCAGCACTTCGCGTGGATGCAGGAAATTCGGTGAGCGGCAGCAGCGTGGCGCGCTCGACGGGATTGGTCGAGCGCTGCGTATTCGGGATCGAAAGCGCGGATCGATTCGATCGTATCGCCCAGCAGCTCGATGCGCACGGGCTGCAGCGCCTCGGGCGAGAAAACGTCGATGATGCCGCCGCGGACGGCAAACTGCCCGGGCATCTCGCAGGTTGTCTGCTTTTCGTAGCCGGCGCCAACCAGAAAACCGATGAGTTCTTCGTGCGCGATGGTTTCGTCGCGCTCGATCGTGCGCGCGAGCCGGCGGTAAAATTCCGGCTCGCGCATCGCGCCACAGCGCCGCCTGGATCGGCGCGATCAGCAGGTCGGCTTCGCCCGTCGCGAAACGCCAGAGCGCAACGGCGCGCGCCTCGGAAATTTCCGCGTGCGGCGAGCGATTCTCGTACGGCAGCACTTCGTGCGCCGGAAGATACGCCACGCGGTGCCCCGGCTTGCCGGTGACGGCGCGATAAAACCAGCGCATCGGCTCGACCAGCGCTTCGGCGCGTCTGGTTCGATTCCACCAGGACAGATCGCCGGCCGGCCGAGCTCCGCGAAGGCCAGCGCGACGAGCAGCGCCTTCGCGGAATCGGTAAGCCCCGCCAGGCGCACTTCGCCTGCCGCCGCGGCGCAACGTTTCGAACGCCTCCTCGACGACGGGTCGGCGTGCCACACGCGCGAGAAGCTCGGAGACCTGCGGAAGAATCATGCGGGGAGCCGGTTGATGCGTTCCGTGAGCAGCGCCGACGAATAGCCGGGTTCGAGCGGGATGCGAACTATTTTGCAGCCGGCCGCTTCGAGTTCCTCATCTTCGCGCAAAACCGGCTCGGCGGAGCGCGGGTCGCCGCCCCTTACCACCACGGCGGGAGCAAGCTGCGCCAGCAATGCGCGCGGAGAGGCCTCCTCAAATTCAACGGCGTAATCCACGGCCGCAAGCGCCGCGAGGATTTCCGCCCGCTCGGCGGCGGGCGTGATGGGACGGAGAGATTTTTCTTTAGCGTCCGTGCCGGAAGCATGACGCGCTCGCACGCTCGCGTCGCTCCGCAGCGCGACCACCAGGATATCCCCCAGCGACCGCGCCTGCTCGAGCAGCCGGATGTGACCCGGATGCAGCAGGTCGAACGACCCGCTCGCGCACACCACCACCTTGCCGCTGCTTTCCCACTCGCTCCGGCGGCGAATCAGCTCACTTTGCGAGACAACTTTTCCCAAACGCCTGTCCCTCGATCCGCCCCCCGTGGGAACGGCCGAGGGAATGATTCTACCATGCGCGCTGGAAACTCCTCTGACGGCGCCGGCCGCGCCGCTTTTTTGGTGCTATACTCAAGTTCGAGTTTGTTGCTCCCGGTTTTCCGCTGCGCGGACTCCGCGGCAAAACATGGCCTGAAAAGCCGAAAAATATGAAGGAGATCGCCATCGTCGGAGGAGGTCCCGCCGGAGCTCTCTGCGGAGAGCGGCTGGCCAGCGCGGGCTTCGAAGTCACCATTTTCGACGAGCGTCTCGCCTGGGAGAAGCCCTGCGGCGGCGGCCTGACCCACAAAGCCATTGAAGCCTATCCTTTCCTCCTCGACGGCCCCCAGCCCAAGAAAATCGTCCATACGGCGGAGCTGATATCCAGCCGTGGGGAACGCGCACGCTTCGAGATGGTGCATCCCATCGTGATCTACGCGCGCAAGGTGCTCAACAGCCTGCTCCTCGACCGCGCCCTGGCCGCAGGCTGCGCGGTGGTTCAATCGCGCGTCACGAGCGTGAACACGGACGCCGAGCGCGTGCGGCTCACGGTTTCCGGCGAAGAGCGTTCCTCGGATTTCGTGGTCCTCGCGGCGGGTGCGCGCAATCAACTTTTGCCCGAAACCACGCCCCTCGGCACAAATGATCTCGAAATGACTCTCGGCTACTTCGTCCCCACCGAAGAAAACGTTCTCAAGGTGAAATTCTTAAAGCAATTCGAGGGCTACCTGTGGTCGTTCCCGCGCGCTCGATCACCTCTCCGTGGGCATCTGCGCGAAAATGGGACAAAGCTCCGAGCCGGCAATTGCGCAGCCACCTCGACGGTTTCACCGCCGAGGAGAAAATCCCCATGGAAGGCGCGACGTTCTATAGCCATGTGCTGCCGTCGCCCAGCGTGCAAACCATGCGCGCGCGCCGCATCGCCGGCAAAAACTGGGCCATGGCCGGTGACGCGGCGGCCTGCGTGGATCCCGTCACAGGCGAGGGCCTTTACTACGCCCTGCGCTCCGGCGACTTGCTCGCGCAAGCGCTCATCGAAGGGCAGCCCCAAGCGTATCCGGAACGATTGCGCTCTGCCTTTTCCATGGACCTGGAATTCGCCGCCCTGCTTGCGCGAAAACTCTTTCGCGGCACGTTTTTGGGCGGCGCGGTCACCACGCGCATGGTGCAACTCCTGAATTGCTCGCCCACTTTTCGCGATTTGATTCGCGATGTCTTCAGCGGCGCGCAGGACTATCGCACGCTCAAGCGCCGGCTCTGGAGCCAGCTCGGCATGACCCTCTCCGAATTCCTGCACTTCTTTCTCGATCCGCGCTCGCGCTGCTCGCCCCAGGCGGCTGTCGTCAGCGCGCCGCGCCCCTCCGGCACCCGCGAACCCGCGCGATAGCGCGTCCCCGTCGCAAAACTTCGCCACGCCACAAAACCTATGTTGCTGTTCCTCGCAAGGTAGCCTAAAATTTTGCGCACGCCGGAGTGGCGGAATGGCAGACGCGGCGGACTCAAAATCCGTTGGCCGCAAGGCCGTGTGGGTTCGACTCCCTCCTCCGGCACCAATTCCCCGCTAAACCGGCCCGCCGCCGACGGAGGCACTTCAAAGAGACGCGAGCCGCCAACAATCGCGCGCGATGGCCCAGTCTTCCTGCGCGCGAATCACCAAAATGCGCACGCGAGAATCCGGATGTGAAATGTCCGCATCCAGCTTGGGCTGCGCGTTCTTTTTCGGATCGAGTTTCGCGCCAATGAATGCAAGGTTTGCGCAGGCCGCGGCTCGAATCTCGGGCGAATTTTCTCCCATGCCGGCCGTGAAGACCAAGGCATTGATTCCACCGAGAACCGTAATCATCGAGCCGAGGCAGGAACGCAAGCGGTGGACGAAAATTTCAAAGGCCAGCTCGGCCCGCTCATTTCCGTCCTTCATTGCACCAACCACCTGCCGCATGTCGCCCGAAACGCCGGAAATTCCCAGCAGGCCGGACTTCGTGTTCAGCAATTCGTCCATTTGGTCTCCGGTGAGGCGGTTTTCCCGCAGCAGATAGATCAGGATCCCGGGATCCACCGACCCGGAGCGCGTGCCCATCATCAGGCCTTCGAGCGGCGTGAAGCCCATGGTGGTGTCCACGCTGCGGCCCTCGCGAATGGCCGCGAGCGAGCAGCCGTTTCCCAGATGGCAGGTGACGAGTTTGAGCGCCGCCAAATCCTTGCCCAACAGTTGGGCGGCACGCTCCGCGCAATATTGATGGTTGATTCCGTGGAATCCGTACCGGCGGATTCCTCTCGCG
The DNA here is from genome assembly GCA_963823205.1 of Terriglobia bacterium. GTDB lineage: Bacteria > Acidobacteriota > Terriglobia > Acidiferrales > UBA7541 > Palsa-295. Next base: position 224,545 of record CAWGKL010000004.1, on the reverse strand, counting down.
AGCCATTCGTACGGTCCTGGATACACCATGGCGGGTTCCGGCATGCGGCTATGAAAACCTGTATCGAAAACCGCCACCTGCGGGACGGAGCCAAGCTTTTGTCCGACGATTTCGACTCCTTCCAACTCGGCTCGATTATGAAGCGGCGCAAACGCGGCCATTCGGGCGATGGCGGCCTTTACTTCGGCGGTGACAAGAGTGGGCTGCTCGTAGTCCCTCCCGCCGTTGACGATGCGGTGACCCACGATACTGATTTCGGAGGGCTCCCGCAAAATGCGCGCCGGTCCCGCCCAAAGATTTTTCAGCAACTCCTCGGTTGCCTGTTTGCGCGATCCTGCCGGCAGACGATTATTCAATGTCGCGCCGGCCGCCGTGGCCACTTTTATTTCCGCCCGGTCCCCATCCCATTCGATCTTGGCTTCCCAGTCGGGCTTCGGCGGCTCCGCAGGCAACTCGCCGCGGATATCATAGAGACTGCTCTTCTGGCTGCTCGATCCCGAGTTGAGGACCAGAATTTTCACGGTCTAATAGGGCCACTTCCAATTGCGGATTTCCGGAAGGTCTTCGCCGTATCTATCTATGTATTGCTTGTGCTCGATCAGCTTGTCTTTGAGCTGTTCCTTCAGGTAGATGCCCTTGTCGCCGGTCTGCGGCAGGCGGTCAATGGCGTCCATCACCAGATGGAAGCGGTCCAGATCGTTCAGCACCGTCATGTCGAAGGGCGTGGTGATAGTGCCCTCCTCCTTGTAGCCGCGGACGTGGAGGTTATCGTGGTTCGTGCGGCGGTAGGTCAGCCGGTGGATCAGCCACGGATAGCCATGGAAGGCGAAGATGACCGGCTTATCCTTGGTGAAGAGTTCATCGAAATCCATGTCGCTCAAACCGTGCGGATGCTCGGATTGCGGCTGCAGCTTCATGAGGTCCACGACGTTGACCACCCGGATTTTCAGATTGGGCAGATGCTCGCGCAGAATGGAGACGGCGGCGAGCGTCTCGAGCGTGGGCACGTCGCCACAGCAGGCCATGACCACGTCGGGTGCCACGGCCTGATCGTTGCTGGCCCACTGCCAGATGCCGATGCCCTCGGTGCAGTGCTTGACGGCGGCATCCATCGCCAGCCACTGCGGCGCGGGGTGCTTGCCCGCGACCACCACGTTGACATAACGCCTGCTGCGCAGACAGTGATCCATCACCGAGAGCAGGCAGTTTGCATCCGGTGGAAAATAGACCCGCACGACCTCGGCCTTCTTGTTCACCACGTCGTTGATGAAGCCGGGGTCTTGGTGCGTGAAGCCGTTGTGATCCTGGCGCCAGACATGCGAAGACAGCAGGTAGTTCAAGGAAGAGATCGGCCGGCGCCAGGGAATTCCGCGCGCCACCTTCAGCCACTTGGCATGCTGGTTGAACATCGAATTGACGATGTGGATGAAGGCCTCGTAGCAATTGAGGAGTCCATGCCGCCCTGTGAGCAGGTAGCCCTCGAGCCAGCCCTCGCATTGGTGTTCGCTGAGCATTTCCATCACGCGCCCCGTGGGCGCAAGAAATTCGTCGTTGGTCACGGTCGCGGCGTCCCATTGGCGTTTGGTCACCTCAAAGACGGCTTCCAGGCCGTTCGAGAGCGTCTCGTCTGGGCCAAAGAGCCGGAAATTCCGCTGTTCACTATTGAGCTTGACCACATCGCGCAGAAATCGCCCGAGCACATGCGTGTCGCCGGTGCCGCGCACTCCCGGAGAGGGCACTTCGACCGCGTAGTCGCGGAAATCCGGCATCCGCAGCTCGCGGAGCAGAATGCCGCCATTGGCGTGGGGATTCGCGCCCATGCGTCGTTCACCCTTGGGCGCAAGTTCGGCCAGTTCTTGTTTCAGGCGGCCCTGTTCGTCGAAGAGTTCCTCGGGCCGGTAGCTCCTCAGCCAGTCTTCCAATAGCTTGAGATGCCCAGGATTGGTGGCCGGGTCGGTGATCGGCACTTGGTGCGAACGGAAAGTGCCTTCCACCTGCAAACCATTGACTATCTTCGGGCCTGTCCAGCCCTTGGGTGAATTGAGGACGATCATCGGCCAGCGTGGACGCGCCAAGTTGCCACGGACGCGCGCGTCCTGCTGGATTTTCTTGATCTGCTTCACCGCCGTATCGAGCGCCGCGGCCATGGACTTATGCATCCGCTCGGGCTCGTGACCCTCGACGAAATAGGGCGTCCATCCGTAGCCGTGGAGCAACTGCTCCAATTCCTCCCGGGTGATGCGGGCGAGGACGGTCGGGTTGGAGATCTTGTAGCCGTTGAGATGCAGGATCGGAAGCACGGCTCCGTCCGTGGCCGCATCGAGGAATTTGTTGGAGTGCCACGCCGTGGCCAGCGGTCCGGTCTCCGCCTCGCCATCGCCGACCACGCAGGCCACGATGAGATGGGGATTGTCGAACACCGCCCCGAACGAATGGCTGAGCGAATAGCCCAATTCGCCGCCCTCATGGATCGAGCCCGGGCACTCCGGCGACGCGTGGCTGGGAATTCCGCCGGGAAACGAAAACTGAATAAATAACTTCCGAAGCCCGGCCTCATCCTGGCTGATGTTGGGATAGATCTCGCTGTAGGTGCCCTCGAGATAGGTGTTGCCCACCACCGCGGGGCCGCCGTGCCCCGGACCAGACACATAAATCATATCGAGGTCGTATTTCCTGATGATCCGGTTCAAGTGCGTATAAATGAAGTTCTGCCCAGGGGTCGTTCCCCAGTGTCCCAGCAGCATGTGCTTCACATCCGCTGGCGCGAGCGCCCGCTTCAGCAGTGGATTATCGTAAAGATAGATCTGGCCGACGGAGAGATAGTTTGCCGCACGCCAATAGGCATGCATCTTGCGCAATTCTTCCGAGGATAAGGGCTGGGCGGCATCGGACGAACTAGATGAACTGGGGATTGCTGCGGAAGCCATATGGTTATCTCCTTCCGGCGGGCTGGGCCTTCGCGATTCATCTTTTTGGATGCTTCCCTCCCTGCTGCGGACACATTGAGCATACACCCCTGGGATGAATGGGGCGTTACAAGGAAACGATTTGCGACTACGGGAAAAGGATGGAACCAGACTCGTCGCGCAGCTATCCACGCCATCGTCATTATTGACGCGAAGGTGAAAACATTCCTCTCGGGGTTGAAAAGGTCCGGGCGAAACTTCCTCAGCGGGCATAAGCTGTGTCCAGGCACAGCCATCCCCTTACGAAAACATACGTAGAACCAGGCACGGTTCCTACGGAAATGGTTAGCAAAACAACGGATGCCTGGAAAATCCGGGTGACGGATCCTAAAATGCGCGACCTATGGTCGGGCCGGAAAGGTTCTGATGGGTTCCAGGCATTATGCCCGGTTAGCGAAATGGGGTTTTCAGACTACAGACCCCCACCGTTTCTAAACTACGTGTAAGGAAATGATGACACAAATTCAAAATTGCTTCTTATTCCGAGCACGCGAGTACCAGGAATGAATTCCCCCTCTGACGGGAAGTGCGGAAGGAGCATCCCGCAACCCGCCATCTTTTGCGAATGGCAGGAGCAGCAGTTTCCTCCGTCGCGGTAACATGGCGAGAAGCCGTAAGGCAACTAACTTCGCTCCGCCAGTCGTCCCGCCACAAACGGCATAAACCCTTAAGGCACTTGATTCAAAGGGCCGAAAGTTCTAAGTTTCGATGTGCTGTGCCCTGCGGGGGTTACATGAGCTTACGGAACACACGAATCGAGCCTCCCATTCGTCCGGGGGAGCACCTCAGAGAGCTTCGAAACAGGCTCGGGGTCACGACACGCGAGGTCGAAGAATTCACACGCATGATCGCCGAGGACCGTCAAAATGAAGAGTTCTATATTTCGAACGCGTGGCTGACGCAACTGGAAAACAAGAACTCCATTCCCAGTATCTTCAAGCTATACAGCTTGAGCGTGATCTATCGAACGAGATTTAACGATCTACTCGCCATCTTCGGCATTGACTTGAATGCCAGCGCGCGCTATCAGCTTGCTCTTCCGCTGCAGAATACACACCTGGCAGCGGACGAGCCGCTCGACCCGGAAAAAGCGATCACCTTCCCGGTGCGCTTTGACAAGAGCTTTAGTCTGGAAAAAACGAGTTTGATCGCGCGCATGGTGGAGATCTGGGGAGAGGTTCCCGTTGCGCTGCTTCAAAAGCTCGACCTCCGGCATTGTCAATACGGCTACGTCGGAATGCAGGACTATACGATGTATCCCCTGTTGCGGCCGGGTTCGTTCGTGCAGATCGAGAGCCAGCTCGTGCGCATGGAAGCGGTGGAATGGCGCACGGAATTCGACCGCCCGATTCATTTCATCGAACTGCGGGACGGATACGCGTGCTCCTGGTGCGAGGTGCGCGGATCGCAGATCACGCTGATTCCGCACCCGTTATCGGGCGTTGCGATCAGGCAGTTTGCCTATCCATCCGAGGCGGAAATCATCGGCCAGGTGACGGGCGTGGCCATGCGGCTTGTCCCGCCGCCGGGCGAATTTTTCGACGCGCTTCCAAAATTGCCAAGGCGATTTTGATGTTCGAGAAGAGCAGTTCCGCCGCCAGCGGATCGGTCCCTACAGGAACAGCCACACGGTAGGGTTCCAAGTTTCTCCAGGCCGCAATGAACTCTCCCGGGCTGCTGTGCGTCGAATGCATATATCCCTCAAGCTGCCGCACCAGGTCGTTGAGAGAGGAAGAAACGAGGTCGCCGAATGCTTTGCTGTGGCAATCGGCTAGGGCTTCGCAAGCCACTTCTTCGGTAAAGCAGGACGCCAGACCCTCGTGATAGTAGGTGCCCGTATTGTAGTCCCGCGTCGAGGCCAGATAGATCAGCCGGTCGAGCAGCCTCGGCATCTTTGAGAGAGTACGCCCGTGGAGGTCCTCAATGGCCTTTACAACCTCCATTCGCCGGGGCATCCGTTGGGAGATAGGTGTCATTGTCGCGCAGTTATACCGCCGAATCGCCGGCCGAATCGTTCCCGAAGGAGCCCACGCGCGCCGGCCTCAGAAAGCCGAGGGATTTCTCGGAAGCACCGCACACCCTGGCCGCCGCCGCGGTCGTAGCTCCCACCAGGCGCGGAGCGGCGTAAGGCCCGCGCAGATACACTGCGGCCTGGAGGGCGCGGCACGCAAACAGCAGTGCGGCGAAATCCCAGGCCAGCCTCATTTCTGTCAGGAAACTTAGCCGAGTGTGGAATCGCGCTGAACCCAAGTGAAAATGCCTGAGCCTGACAACCTGGCGGCGGACGCGCCTTACCCAGGATAGGGCCAACCTTCGGCGCTCCTCGAGGAAAAGTTTCTGGACCTCCCCGGTTGTTTCCGACACCACGTAATCGAAATCCTTCTTCGCAAAAATTCGGCCAACTATATCCGGCGAGAGAAGCCCCAGTTGCAATACGTTCAGCGCCTGCTCGACCTCCGCCCGAGGCTCCTTGCCATTCCGGCCTTGCGGATTACGCCGCGCGAAGAAGTAGAGCGAAAGGAGCAGCAGCGCCCCAACGAGCAAGAAAAGAATCAGCTCGATCATGGGCGCGCCGCCTTCGCCAGGTGGATCCGTATGGCGCCGAGCATGCCTCTCGTCCTGGCGGCAAACGCTTCGTAATCCTCTTCCAGCCGGACGGACGAATCGGGAACCGGATTGGGATGATACGACCACAGCGCAGTAGTCCAAATGAGCAGCGCCGCAAGATAGGAAGCCTGTTGCGTAATCACATTCCAGGTACCCGGCAGTGGGACGCCAGCGTAGGATCGTACAGCCATACCGACGAGAGCCGCTCCAACATAGAGACCGTAACCCAGGCTCATTCCCCGCATATTTTTACCGATCGCGATTCCGTAATATCGAATTACGCCGAATAAGCCGAGCAGGAAAATTGCCTGCACCGTCCGCAAGTCCCGTGCGAGTTCGTACATCGTTCCCGCGCGAGACCACGTGGGCATCATGAGTGGGTATATAAGTGCGAAGGAGGAGATCGCTACAAAAACACTGAATCCCGCAATTCTCGCGAATCTTTCCGCTCCCGGATAGGGAGACAGCACGCACCGGAAGATCTCGAGAATGACGCCGCATTCCACGATCAGCGCCAAGAATTCTCCGAGCCAGACCCCGTAAGACGCCGACCCCGTCAGCCAATAATGTATATAACCCAAAATGTCATCGGCCAACGCGCAGGCAATGTAAGTGAAGAAGAAGGGGTATCTTGCGAGCGCCTTGCTCCGGAAGGCTCGGAAAACAATCAACCCTTCCAGAAGAATACCAACCGGCCACACGTATAGAGAAAACAAGAGGTTAGCCCCGTACAGAATGGTAAATCTTAGCACAAAAGGAAACGAGGGAGAAATCACACTTCCTCCCTCGTTCGTGCAAGCTCTCAAAAGAGGCGATTCAACTGAGTAGGGTCGCGGGCGGCAGAGGACGTATCTGGCGTGCAAATGCCGGGGCATGTGGCGGCAGAGGACGTATCTGGCGTGCAAATGCCGGGGCATGTGGCGGCAGAGGACGTATCTGGCGTGCAAATGCCGGGGCATGTGGCGGCAGAGGACGTATCTGGCGCGCGAGTGTCGGAACGGCGAGAACCCCAAAAGCAAACAACAACACCCAAGCGAGTTTCGTGAATTTCATTTTTTTCTCCTCTTTGTGGGATAGAACCCCTTGCAGGGCGGCAAGTTAGGGTGCAGGGAGGGTGTCTGCAACGAGCAGGGTTCCCCTGCTCGCGTGGCGAAGCACAGCCAGAGGATTTCGAGATTAACCTCAAGCATTTTTTCAATTTAAGCTAAGTAACTGTCGAGCTAATTCCGGGACCAGCGCCGCACAAAAAACTCGAGGCGCGAAGCATATTGTGATCGGTGCTTGCCCGGAACCCACGAAGGGAGTGCGTATTCGGGCATAACAATTTTGGAAACCCTGCGGAATATACGCATGGAGGTTGCGATCGAATCGTAGTATGAATAGTGCATAGGCGGCTGTGTTTGGGCGCGGCCATGATGGAAACAACACCGGATCCCTCTCAACAAGATGTGAAAATCCATCCGCAGGCGTTCCACGATCTCTGGCGGAATCTGGACCGCCGCCAGTGGTGGCTGTGGTCTTGGACCTTTCTGGTGCTGATCCTGCTCACCGTGGCCGTTGCCTCTTTCGCTTTTCCGGCGCTCCTGACCAAGGAGGAGTCCTCCTATTCTTTCTTTCTCAATCAGGCGGTGCGGGCGCTGGTGGGGATGGTGCTGGTTTTCGCCGTCTATCTCGTCTATCAGCAAACCATGATCATCCGCATGCGGAACCAACTCGCCAATCACATCGAATCCCTCGCAAAGATCGAAAGCCTTACCAACGAAGTCTATAAGCTCGCCGCACTTGACCAACTCACGGGACTGTATAACCGCCGCTCCGGCGAGCAGCGGCTGGAGCAAGAAATCAACCGCGCCATACGGTACGAACGCCCACTCACCATCCTGCTCCTCGACCTGGACGGATTGAAGCAGGTCAACGACAGGCTGGGCCACGGGGCAGGCGACTTGGTGCTGCAGGCCTTCTCGGGGCGATTGCAAAGGGCCATTCGCGCTTCCGATCTCGCTGTCCGCCTGGGAGGCGACGAGTTCATGGCGCTGCTGCCGGAATGCCGCGCGGACGAAGTGGGCCACGTGCTTGGCCGGCTCGAAGGGCTCGCCGTGGAATACAATGGAGAGAAGATTCCCTGCCAGTTCTCGGGCGGCTGGACCGATTACAAGCCCACGGAAACGCTCGAAGGAATTTTTGACACCGCGCCGATGATCACCTCTATAGAAATAAGCGCGCCGGGAAGCGGCAAGAAGCCTCCCCGGATCGAGACTGCGTCACCCAACCCACGATATAGGGGGCACCTCCCCCGGTCCCGATGTGCTGATTTGAAAATCACCGTAGAGATTCATCTTGCGCCCAGGCGACGGTAATTCGTAAGATACCGCCTGTTGCAGGAAATGTTACGGTGCCCAAAGAAAAGCCCAAGGTGAATATCGGCGAGGTCATCCGGACCTACCGGAGCGACCGGGGGCTCTCGCAGGGCGATATCGAGCGGCGCACGGGGCTTCTGCGCTGCTATCTTTCGCGCGTCGAGAACGGGCACACCGTCCCGTCGCTTGAAACGCTGGCAAAAATTGCCGAGGCCATGGAAATGAGCCTGGCCGATTTTTTCCCCGGCTCGGACACCGCGCAGGACCGCGAAACGCGCAAAATCCTCGGCGAACTTTCCGATGAGGAGATCCGGTTTCTCGCGGAGATCAAAAGATACTCGACGACATTGTCGGACGACGATAAAAAGCTGGTCCTGGCCATGATCCGAAAGATGGCGACGATCGTGCCTCCCCCGCGCGGCGGCAAACCTTCCCCCGTCGCTCGCCGCGAGGAATTCTAGCCCGCTGTCCGCCGTGGCGAGCGCTTTACCCCTGCATCTGCAGTTCCTTTAAATCCCGAGGCAAGATGATCGCCTATAATTCGAGGCAGCCGCGCAGTTTTGGGCACGGATTCAAATCGGCGCACTATCGCGGGGCCGGATTCGCTACAATAGAGGGACGCGATGACGCACGAGCGGCACAACACGGTTGGCGTGATGGTGGGCAAGGTCCAGGTGGGCGGCGGCGCGCCCGTCGTGGTGCAATCCATGACCAACACGGATACAGGCGACGCCGCGGGGACGGCGCGGCAGTGCCTGGAACTCGCGCAGGCGGGGTCGGAACTGGTGCGCATCACGGTGAACATGCCGGAAGCGGCAGCGAAAGTGGCGGAGATCAAGAAACGCCTGATGGACGCGGGATGCGATGTCCCGGTGATCGGCGACTTTCATTACAACGGCCACGTGCTGCTCACGAAATATCCCGATTGCGCCCGCGCGCTCGATAAATACCGGATCAATCCCGGCAACGTGGGCCACGGCCAGCGGCGCGACGAGCAGTTTTCGACCATCTGCAAAGTGGCGCGCGACCACGGCAAGCCCGTGCGCATCGGCGTGAATGGCGGCTCGCTCAATCAGGAGCTGGTGATGCGCAAGATGCAGGAGAACACGGACAAGGACCTGGGAAAATCCTCGGAGGAAATCATTAACGAGTGCATGGTGCTATCGGCGCTCGAATCCACCGAACTCGCGCTCGAATCCGGCCTGGGCAAGAATCAGATCATCATTTCGTGCAAGGTTTCGCGTCCGCACGATCTGCTGGAAATTTATCGCGCGCTCGCGCGCAAGACCGACCAGCCGCTGCACCTCGGATTGACCGAGGCGGGCATGGGGACGAAGGGGCTGGTGTGGTCCGCCGCGTCCATGGGAATCCTGCTCGGTGAGGGCATCGGGGATACGATTCGCGTGTCGCTGACGCCGCGCCCGGGCGGAGACCGCCGCGAGGAGGTGTATGCGGCGTGCGAGCTGCTGCAGTCGCTCGGTCTGCGAACGTTCGCGCCGAGCGTGACGGCGTGCCCCGGCTGCGGCCGGACGACCAGCACCACGTTTCAGGAGCTGGCCGAGAGTATACAGGGCTACATCCGCGACAAAATGCCGGAATGGAAGCAGGAGTACGAGGGCGTGGAGGAATTGAAGCTGGCGGTGATGGGCTGCATCGTCAACGGCCCGGGAGAATCGAAGGCCGCGAACATCGGCATCAGCCTGCCGGGCACCGGCGAGGCGCCGCGCTGCCCCGTATATATTGATGGGCAGAAATTCACCACGCTCGAAGGCACATATGACGAGCTTTCCATTGCGTTTCAGACGCTGCTGAACGATTACGTGGCCGCAAAATATCACAGGCGGGAAACGCCGCTGCCCGCGGCGGCAGTCATGCCCGCCGAACATGTTTCCGGCACAAGCCCTTCTCTCCGCGCCCTGACGCGGTAGCGGCGCTTACCGATGCCGAACACCGCTGAGCCTGGAACTCGCGGCTGGCAGCGCGGCTTCTGGAGCCTGATCGCCACGCAGTTTCAGACCGCGTTCAACGACAACGCGCTGAAATTCCTCGTCATCTATATCATCGTGGCGATGGCCCTCGAGCCGGCGACGCGCGACCGCCTGATTCCGCTGGTCGGCGCGCTCTTTGCGCTTCCTTTCATCCTCTTTTCCATGGCGGGCGGATATTTCGCCGACCGTTACAGCAAACGCAGCGCGACAATCGGCACGAAAGCTCTCGAATTCGCCGTGATGGCGTTCGCGATCGTGGCGCTCTACCTGCACAGCCTGCCGATGGAGTGCGCCAGCGTATTTCTGATCAGCTCCGAGGCGGCGCTGTTCGGACCCTCGAAGTACGGGCTGCTCCCGGAGCTGCTTCCGGAGACGCGGCTTTCCTGGGGCAACGGGATCATCGAGTTGGGCACGTTTCTTGCATCCATCACGGGAACGATGGCGGCGGGCTTTCTTGCCGTGCATTATCACGGGCGCGAGGGCATGGCGGGGATTCTGCTGCTCGCGTGCACCTGCGCCGGGCTCGTGGCGAGCATGGGCATTTCGCGCGTTCCCCCGGCGAATCCCGCAAAAGAATTCCGCTGGAACCCGCTGGGAGATTTCGGCGCGCAAATGAAAATCATCCGCGCCGATCGCGTGCTGGGATGGGCCGTGCTGGGCAACACGTATCTATTTTTCCTGGCCGCGCTGCTGCAATTCACGATCGTCCTGTACGGGCACGACGTTCTGCGGGTGGACGACGCGCATATAAGCTATTTGCAGGCCGCTATCGGCATCGGAATCGGCGTGGGGAGCCTGGCGGCCGGGTATCTTTCCGGAGGAAAAATCGAATACGGACTGATTCCGCTCGGCGCCATCGGCATGACGATTTTCTCCGCGTTCCTCTATCACCCGGGCCAAACGGTCATGAGCACTCTTATCCATCTGGCGCTGCTCGGATTTTTCGGCGGATTCTTCGCGGTGCCGCTCGGGGCGCTGATTCAGCATCAGCCCGCGCCCGAACAAAAAGGAGGCGTGATCGCCGCGGCGAATTTGCTCTCTTTCGTGGGAATCTTTCTCGCGGCCGGCGCTTACTGGCTCTTCGTGAGCGGCTTGCATCAGACGGCGCGCGGGGTCTTTCTCGATGGCGCGATCTTGACGCTCGTGGCCACGGCGTATTCGGTCTACCTGCTGCCGGACTCCTTGCTGCGATTCGTGCTGTGGCTGGCGACGCACACGGTCTATCGCATTCGCGTGCAGGGGCGCGAGAACATTCCGGAGACGGGCGGCGCGCTGTTTGTCGCCAACCATATGTCGTTCGTGGACGCGCTGCTGCTCATGGCTTCCACGGATCGCGCGATCCGCTTTCTGATGTTCAAGGACATCTACGACCTGCCCTTCATCAAGCCCTTCGCAAAAATGATTCGCGTGATTCCGATTTCCTCCGAGCTTCATCCGCGCGAGATGCTTCATTCGCTGCGCGAGGCCACCGAGGCGATTCGCTCAGGCGAAGTGGTGTGCATCTTCGCCGAGGGACAGATCACGCGCATCGGACAATTGCTGCCGTTCCGCCGCGGCATGGAGCGAATCGTGAAGGGCGTGGACGCGCCGATTGTGCCCGTGGCGCTCGGCGGGATATGGGGCAGCATCTTCAGCTTTGAGGGCGGGCGGTTCCTGTGGAAAATCCCGCGCTCGATTCCCTACCCCGTCACGGTGAGCTTCGGCAAGCCGATGCCGGCGACGGCGACGCCTTTCGAAGTGCGCGAAGCGGTGCAGGAATTGCAGACCGACGCGTACCTCCTTCACAAGGGGCGCCTGCGGACGCTCCATCGCCAGCTGATTCGCACGGCGCACCGCTGGCCCTGGCGGTTCGCCATGGGCGATAAGCGGCGCCCGCGAATGAAATGGGGCGGCGCGCTGCTGAGCTCGATTTTCCTGGCGCGACGGTTGCGGCAAGCATGGACCGGACAGGAAATGGTGGGAATCCTGCTGCCGCCGTCGGTTCCGGGGGCGCTGGTGAATTTCGCGGCGACGCTGGTGGGGAAAATTCCGGTGAATCTGAATTACACGTCCTCGAGCGAGACGCTGGCATCCTGCGCCGCGCAGTGCCACATCGAGACCGTCATCACCACGAAGCTGCTGCTGGAAAAAATTCCGCTCCAGGTGCCGGGGAAAACCATTCTGATCGAGGAAGCCGCCGCGGCGCCGCGCCTGAGTGAAAAAGTCGCCGCGCTGCTGCTCTGGTTCCTTCCGGGAGCGTGGCTCGAACGGGCGCTCGGCGGCGGAAACGCAAAGACGCTCGACGATCTTGCCACCGTGATTTTTTCGAGCGGCAGCACGGGCGATCCGAAGGGCGTGATGCTCACGCACTACAACATCGCGTCGAACATCGAGCAAGTGGCGCAGACGTTCATGCTCGGCCGCAAGGATTGCCTGCTCGGCGTGTTGCCGTTTTTCCACTCCTTCGGCTACACGGTCACGCTGTGGCTGCCGGCCGTGCTCGGCGTGGGTGTGGCGTACCATCCGGGTCCGCTCGATTTCGGCGCCATCGGCGAGATGGTCCGCGATTATCGGGTAACGTTTCTGCTGGCCACGCCCACATTCTTGCAGGGTTATTTGCGGCGGTGTTCGCCGGAGGATTTCGGCAGCTTGCGCTTCGTGATTGCCGGAGCGGAGAAATTGCCGGAAAAGCTTTCCGTGGCATTCGAGGACCGCTTCGGCATCCGCCCGCTCGAAGGCTATGGCTGCACGGAATGCTCGCCGGTGGTGGCCGTGAACACGAGGGATTTCCGCGCGCCGGGATTCCGTCAGGTGGGCGCAAAGCGTGGATGCATCGGGCATCCGCTTCCGGGCGTGAGCGTGCGCATCGTGGACCCTGAAAACGGCGAGCGGCGGCCGGCAGGAACGCCGGGGCTGCTGCTGGTGCGCGGGCCAAACGTGATGAAGGGCTATCTGGGAAAACCGGAAAAGACGGCGGAGGCTCTGCGGGACGGATGGTACGCCACGGGCGACATCGTCGCGGAAGACGATGACGGCTTTCTGACGATCACAGACCGGCTGAGCCGGTTCAGCAAAATCGGCGGCGAGATGGTGCCGCATATCAAGGTGGAAGAAACGCTGCAAGAATTATCAGGCGCGGCCGAGCAGCGCTTTGTGGTGACAGGAGTTCCGGATGGAAAAAAAGGCGAGCGGCTGGTGGTGCTGCATACGCTGGCTCCGGAGGAATTGACGGCCACGCTCGAAAAACTGCCGCAGACAGGCCTGCCGAATCTGTGGACGCCCCGCGCGAACCAGTTCTTTCACGTGGAAGAGCTGCCGCACCTGGGCACCGGCAAGCTCGACTTGCGGCGCATTCGCGAGATGGCCGCGGAGTTATCGCCCGCCGAAAGCGGGCCGCCGGGAGCGCCGTAATAGATTGAAACAGCGCTAGAAGATGCTCAACTTGACATGCAGGAATTTTTTCGGATTGCGGCGGAAATCATCCACCATCATCCGCATGTCGCCCGCAAGTCCGGTCATATTGTCGTAGAACGCCGGGTCGCTGAAGAATTTCCCGGCGCTTCCCTGGTTCGAATTCAGCTTCGCCGTGGCGTCGCGAACGTTCGCGGAAGCATCGCGCAGGTTGGTGTAGAGCGCATCGTCCGTGACGAGTTTGCCGAGCGTGCCTTTGCCTTCTTGCACACCGCCCAGAAACGCGTTGCCCTTCTCCATCAGCCCCTGGGTGTTGTCATAGAGTGTGGGATCGTAAATCAGCTTGCCCATCGTGCCCTTTTGTTCATGCACGGCAGCCGTGATGTCCTCGATATGCCCCATGGCCGCGTCGGCCCGGTTGTATAGCTCGTCCGAGGCGACCAGTTTCCCCGCCGTTCCTTGTCCCTGCTGAATTCCGGTGGCAACGGCATCAAACTTCGCCGCCGTATCATCAAGATGGTTGTAGAGCGAAGAATCGTTCAAGAATTTGCCGAGCGTCCCATTCCCTTGCTGGACCTCGCCTATGATGCCGCGCATATCGGTGGTGAGCGCGCCGAGGTTCTGCACCAGGTCGGCGCCCCGCTGGACGATCTCTTTCATCGCCGCTTCCTCCGCGCCGGGAATCACGCCATTCGATGGGACGACCGCGCCCGTGAGGCCGCGTGAGATGGTCACATAGCGGTTGCCGAGCAAGCCCTCCGTGCCCAGGCTGGCAACCGAGTCGGTTCGAATGTCGTTCTGAAATTTTCTACTAATGCGCAAGGTCAATTGGATATTGTGCATGCGGTCCTCGGGATTCTCCGATAGTTGTATGGACTGGACGTTGCCGATGTCCACGCCATCCAAGCGCACCGGCGCTCCCGCCTGCAAGTCCTCGACCTCGGGCAAAAAGGTCCTCACGCGGTATTTCGGCCCCAGGATGCCCGCCCCGGTGACGTAGAAAATCGCCACCATCAGGATGAAGAGCCCCGCGAGCACGAACACGCCCACCCGCAGCTCCGTCCACGTCAGTTGCTTGCGTTGCGCCATGGCGTTTCCTCCTCAATCGTCCCGCATTTGGCAAAACTATTCCGCGGAAGCAAGAAAGTTCTTCAAATAATCGTCCGTAGTGTGCAGAAGGCTGTTCGCCGGGCCTTCGAAATAGACGCGCCCCTCGCGCACCACCAGGACGTTCGTGGGCGGCGCCGCGCCCTCTTCCCCCGCGCGGCCGCCCGAGCCCGCGCCATTCCCGCCGACCGGCACCACGCGGCCGGTCTCGCGCGCGAGACGGAAATTCGCAAGCCCGAAAGCGTCCTGCACGCGCTGCGTGGCGAGCAGAGAACTCACGCCCTGGAGGTCGCGCCCGCGGAGGATCAGCGTGATGATCGTCTGCGACGTGACCGGATCAAGCCCCGCGGTGGGCGAATCATAAAAGACGATGAGGGGATGGTCAATCAGGGCGCGCGCAATCGAGACGCGTCTCCTCATGCCCCCGGAAAGCTCGGCGGGATATTTTTCCAAGGCGGATTCCAATTCCACGAAGCGCAAAGCTTCGCGCACGCGTTCTTTGATTTTCTCGTCAGAGACGTTTTCCTCGCGCAGGCGGAAAGCGACATTCTCCTCGACCGTCAGCGAGTCGAAAAGCGCGCCTTCCTGAAAAACGAAGCCGAAGTTCCGGCGGAAATCGAGCAGCGCCTTCTCGGGCAGATCCTCGATATCCTGGCCCATCACCCAGATGCGTCCCGCGTCGGCATGCAGCAGGCCCGCCGCGAGTTTCATGATCAGCGTTTTTCCCGACCCGCTCTCGCCCAGCAGCACCTTCGTTTCGCCCGGCCAGACCTCGAAGGAAATCCCGCGCAGCACGTCGGATTCTTCGAATCCCATGCGCACGTCCTTGAATGCTATCAGGGGTTGGCCGGGGACAATATCGGTCATCTTGCGCACCCCACGCCCATCCGGCGGGCTTCGCGCCTGCGGGACGCGCCAAGGAGAACGGTAGCAGCGGGAAGGGATGCTCGCCCCTCCGGGCGGCGCAGAGAACGTGCCGCAGTATCCATGGCTGGATTATAGATGGAAACGCGCCGGATTCGCAGCGGAGGATGCGCAACGGAACTTTCCGCTGGGACGGCAGGATCGGCCGGCCGACTCTTAGGGGAAGAGAAACAGCAGCAGGCGCGCGAGAAAGACATCGGCGATGAGCACAAGCACGGAAGAATAGACCACGGCGGAAGTCGTGGCGCGTCCCACGCCCTGCGTTCCACCCTTGACCCGAAGCCCCTGAAAGCATCCGACGGTGGAAATGATGAACGCGAAGACCACCGGCTTCGTGAACCCCTGGACCAGGTCGCCGAAAACCAGCGCGTCGATGGCGCGCGTCCAGAATTGCACCGCTCCCAGATGCAAGGTCAGAGAAGCCACGATGAACCCGCCGAAGAGGCCGACGAGGTCAAACACGGCAACCAGCAGCGGAACCATCGCCACCATGGCAACCACGCGGGGCGTGACGAGTTTGCGGATGGGGTCCGTGCCCAGCGCCCGCATCGCGTCCACCTGTTCCGTGACGACCATCGAACCCAGTTCCGACGCAATACCGGAGGCATTGCGGCCAGCCACCAGAAGCGCCCCAATCGCCGGGCCCAGTTCGCGGACCAGGGCCAGCGCGACGGTGTCGCCCGTCAGCGCCGTTTCGCCGAAACGCTCGAATTGCGATGCGGTCTGCAGAACCAGCACGCCCCCGATGGAAAGAGAGGCGGCAATGATAATGGGAAGCGACCCGACGCCGATCACATCCATCTGCTCGAGCGTATCGGTCCAGTACACCGGCGGCGTGAACAGATTCAAGACGGACTGCAAGGCCAGGAGGGAATAATCCTGCACGGCGAGGACTTGGCGCTTGAATGCGTCCCCGGCATACGACAGGAGCGATGGAGCTTCACCGTTTTCGGGCATTGTGCAGGACGCGCCCCCCGCGCTCGGTCCGAGTCTTCGAGAGCGTAGCGTCCGCACCGCGCCGCGTCAAGCAATCATCCGCGCGGGTGGTGGGTCAGTTTCCGTTTAGCCCGTGACTTGGGGTGACCGTAGTTTCCTACAAGCTGACTTCTGGGGATTTAGCTGCCACCGCTGATTTGGATGTTCGGCTCCCTACTTTCAACGGCGTAAACGGTTCTTGACCCTTTCGACGCCCCCCTCCATCATTATGGAATGCGCTTGCTCGCTCTGCTTCTTGCCATCGCTCCCTCAACTGCATTTTCTCAAACCTTGCTGCAAGCTAGAGTCGCTGCTATCGCGAAAGACGCCCAAGGAACCGTATCCGTTTCTTGCCTTCTTCCAGGCACTAAGCTTGACTGTGACCTAAACCCTCACAACCACCCGCCGATGCAGTCCATGTACAAATTCCCGCTGGCGCTCACAGTCCTGCACTTGGCAGATAAAGGGAACCTGTTGCCGAATCAGCGACCTGGAGAACCCACCGATGTCACTCTGGATCGAACCGTGCGGTTTCTCCCCGGGGATATGATCCCCGGGGCCTACAGTCCACTTCAAGATCGCTACCCCAACGCCAACGTCTATGTAACCTTGCGTGAACTCGTCCAACTCGCAGTTGGGCAGAGTGACAATGGTGCTGAGGAGGTTCTGATCCGCATCGTTGGCGGTCCCCCTGTAGTGCAGAGTTACATACGCTCTCTGGGAATCTCCGCTTTTCATTTGATCTATAGCGAGGGGGATTTGGCGCGCGACGAAAATCTTCAATACCAAGACTGGATCGAACCGGCAGCAGCCGTACAACTGCTCGAACGCCTCGTGAACAATCCTCCTATATCGCCGGTGGCCAACGCCTTTCTTTTACAAACGATGACCGACGCTGTCACTGGCCCGCATTGACTTCGCGCCGGACTTCCTCCCGGTACCGTTCTTGCCCATAAGACTGGCTCTTCCGGGACTCATGGAGGTATAACAGCCGCCACCAACGACATAGGGTTGGTCACTCTACCTGACGGGCGGAAGCTCGCCATCGCTGTATTCGTTACTGATAGTCGAGCCGACGAAGCCACTCGTGAAGGCGTTATAGCCCGCATTGCACGAGCTGCCTACGATGAGGCGATAACTACCAAATAGCGACGCTATAGAGTACTCGCGTATAGCGGCCCGCTACTTGGTTGACTGCGCAGCGCGTCCATCGTGAACCAAGGCTTTTGAGCAGAGGTCCTGCAAAACGCGCTTGTCGTCATTCACTTCTGGATAGTCAGCTATCCCGGAAACTGCACCACTACCGCCGCGAGGAGCGGATTGACTTTTTTCCTCGCGCCATTTAGCATCGTGGGTTGACTGGAAAGGCTGCGAAAACCCTTCGCGCAGGTGGTCCGCGGTTCGCTTGTGACACTCGTCACTGCCCATTGTGGTTCGCGTCACGGCAAGAAAACCCGTGCGGCCGCATAAGTAGTTATGCGACGCCACGGAACCGGGGGCCTGCGCTGCTCCGGAATGGATGTTCTGTGGAGCTTTACGAAGGAATTTCAAATACCAGGGAGGTCGTATGCCGGTGAAGGTAGGGATTAACGGTTTTGGACGCATCGGGCGCAACATCTTCCGCGCCGCTTTGGGTGATCCATCCATCGAGATTGTGGCCGCGAACGACATTACCGATTCCAAAACCCTGGCGCATTTGCTGAAATACGATTCCATTCTCGGCAATCTTCCCAACAAGGTCACGCACACGGACGACACGATTTCTGTGGACGGCAAGGTCCTCAAGGTCTTCCGCGTGAAGGATCCCGCGCAGCTCGATTGGGAGTCGGTCGGCGCGTCCATCGTGGTCGAGTCCACCGGTCTGTTCACCGCGGGCCCTGACGCCCGCAAGCACATTCGCGGGCCGGTGAAGAAAGTAATCATCTCCGCGCCGGCCACCGATCCCGACGCCACATTCGTCCTCGGCGTGAACGACAAGACGTACGACCCAGCCAAGCACCACGTGATTTCGAACGCCTCCTGCACGACAAACTGTCTGGCGCCGGTCGCGAAAGTGCTCCACGAAACATTTGGAATCGTGGTCGGAACCATGACCACCATCCACTCCTACACCAACGACCAAAAGCTGCTCGACCTGCCGCACAAGGACCTGCGCAGGTCTCGCGCCGCCGCGCTTTCGATGATTCCCACATCCACCGGCGCAGCCAAGGCGCTTCACCTGGTGATTCCCGAACTCAAGGGCAAACTCGACGGCTATTCGCTGCGCGTGCCGACTCCGAACGTCAGCGTCGTGGACTTGACGGTGATGACCGAGAAGCCCGCAACCGTCGAAAGCGTGAATGCGGCGCTGAAGCGCGCGGCGGAAGGCCCCTTGAAGGGCATCCTCGATTACACGGAGGAGGAGCTCGTCTCCGTGGATTTCCGCGGCAATCCGCGCTCCTCGATCGTGGACTCGGGCTACACGCGCGTGGTGGGCGGAAATTGCGTCAAGGTGCTCGCCTGGTACGACAACGAGTGGGGCTACTCGTGCCGCTGCGTGGACCTGATCAAGCTCCTCGCCGCGCGGCTGTAGTCGCGCGCATCCCGTCGTGCGAGCTTTGCGTTTGCCACGGCCATGAACAAACTCTCGATTCGCGATCTGGAAATGAAGGGAAAACGTGTCTTCATCCGCGTGGACTTTAACGTCCCGCTGGAAGGCGGCAAAGTCACCGACGATACGCGCATTCGCGACACCTTGCCCACGCTACGCCTGGCCATTGAGCGCGGCGCGCGTCTGGTGCTGGCCTCGCATCTGGGCCGGCCCAAGGGCAAACCCGATCCGAAATATAGCCTGGCGCCCGTGGCCGCCCGGCTTCGCGAATTGCTCGGCAAACCCGTGGACTTCGCCGCCGATTGCGTGGGCGCCGAGGCGGAAGCCAAGAGCAAGGCGCTCCGTGATGGAGAAGTGCTGCTCCTCGAAAACGTGCGTTATCGTCCGCAGGAAGAGGCCAACGATCCGGAGTTTTCGAAGCAGCTCGCCGCGCTGTGCGATGGAATCTTCGTCTGTGACGCCTTCGGTTCGGCGCATCGCGCGCACGCTTCCGTCGTGGGCATCACAAAAAATGTGCGCGGGGCTGCCGCGGGCCTGCTGATGGAAAAGGAACTGGCCTATCTCGGCAAGGCCATCTCGAATCCGGACCACCCTTTTATTACCGTGCTGGGCGGCGCCAAGGTATCGGACAAAATCGAAGTGGTGCAAAATTTGATGAAGCTGGCCGACGCCATGCTCATCGGCGGCGCCATGGCGTACACGTTTCTGAAGTCGCAGGGCCTGCCGGTGGGAAAGTCGCTCGTGGAAAACGATAAGCTCGATCTCGCGCGCGGCTTGCTCGAAGAAGCGCGCAGCAGCAACTTCCGCCTTGTCCTGCCCGTGGATCACGTCCTCGCGGAGTCGCCCGATTCCGCGGTGACCAAAATCGCAGACATCGCGAATACACCCGATGGCTGGATGGGACTCGATATCGGCCCGAAAACCATCGCCCTATTTTCACAGGAAATCTTGAAGGCGCGCACCATTGTTTGGAACGGCCCGCTCGGAATGTTCGAGAAACCTGCCTTCGCTGCGGGCACGCTGGCCATCGCCCGAGCAGTTGCCGCTCGAACCACGGCCGGAGCCATCTCCATCATTGGTGGCGGCGATTCCGTCGCGGCCGTCGAGCAGGCCGGCGTCGCAGAGCAGATTTCCCACATCTCGACGGGCGGCGGTGCGTCGCTCGAATTCCTCGCCGGCGATAAGCTCCCTGGTGTCGAAGCACTCACGGATAAACCGGGCGCCGGAAAGGTGAACTGATTGCGCCGACCGGTCATCGCCGGCAATTGGAAGATGTACAAGACGCAAGCGGAGACGCGCGCTTTTTTCGCGACGTTCGCGCCGCTCGTTGCCACCACAACTCATTGCGACATCGTCGTGGCGCCGCCTTTTACGGCCCTGGCTGCCGCAGCCGAGGCCGCAAAAAACACGAACATCGGCATCTCCGCCCAGGATGTTTTCTGGGAGAAGGAAGGCGCCTTCACCGGCGAAATTTCGGCTCCGATGCTCGTCGAAGCCGGCTGCCGCTATGTGATTATCGGCCACTCCGAGCGCCGCCAGTTTTTCGGCGATACCGATGAGACCATCGCCAAAAAAGCCAAAGCCGCTCTCGCCGCGGGCCTCACTCCGATCGTCTGCGTGGGCGAATTGCTGGCGCACCGCGAAGCGGGCGAGACTCACAAGATCTGCAAAACGCAATTCACCCACGGGCCCGGCGAATTGACGCCCGAGGAGTTCTCCCGTATTCTGATTGCATACGAACCGGTTTGGGCTATCGGCACCGGGCGAACGGCGACTCCGGAAATCGCCGCGGACGTTCACCGGTTTCTCCGCCAATGCGCGGAGGAGCGCTTTTCCGCGGCCCTCGCCGCCGCCGTGAGGATTCTTTATGGCGGCAGCGTCAAGCCCGACAACATCAAAGGCTTGATGGCGCAGGAAGAGATTGATGGCGCGCTCGTGGGCGGAGCGAGTCTCGACCCGAAGTCGTTCGGGACAATCGTGAATTTTTGAATGTGTGCGCGGCAGGATCGCGCGCCACCGGAATTCGGAGCAGAAGATGCCAACGTGGGCAAAATGGGGGTTGTCGCTGGTCGTGGCCATGGGCCTGATTTGGGTGGGCTGGCGCGTTTCGGCCGTTCTCGTGACGCTGCACATACTGGTCTGCTTCGTGCTGATCATCGTCATCATGCTGCAAAGCGGATCGGCCGCGGACCTTGCCGGGGCATTCGGCGGCGCGGGCAGCCAGACGGCCTTCGGCCCGCGCGGCGCGGCAACCTTTCTTTCCCGCGCCACCACGTGGTGCGCCATCGTCTTCATGATGACGTTGCTCGCGCTTTCCGTGAAGCGCTCGAACGCGGCGGCCAGCACCGGCTCGATTCTCGAGCAGACGCAGCCTTCCTCGGCGCCAGCGCCGGCAAAGCCCGCTGCGCCTCCTGTGCAGATTCCCGTGCAGCCGTCTCAGGCGCCCGCACCGGCCCCTGCGCCGAGCCAGCAGACTCCCGCGCAGACGCCGCCTCCCCAGAAGTAGCGGCTTCTGCTACAATTTTCCCGTGCAGCTATTCTCTGCGGTCGTGGCGGAACTGGCAGACGCACCAGCTTGAGGGGCTGGCGCTCGCAAGAGCGTGGTGGTTCGAATCCACTCGACCGCATACCTGCCTTTCGTGATCGCAAGCGCCGCGAAATTTTGGTCGTGGGTCACTTTGAATTTTCTTGATCGTGACACAAGAAGCTAAAATTCAAACTGACCCATTGCCGAAAATCTTCCTATGTTTGCCGACCGCACGAATTGGAACCTCGAAGCAAACCGCCTGAGCGAAGCCCTGGCGTGTCATCGCGCCGCCGGACGGGCGCTCTTTGACCTCACAGTCTCAAACCCCACCGCTTGCGGATTCGATTACAATCGCGAAAAAATTCTGCGCGCGCTCGCGAACCCCTCCGCGCTCGCCTATGAACCGAATCCCAAGGGCCTCGAAGTAGCGCGCCGGGCCGTGGCCGAATACTATGCGTTGCGCGCGGACGCGTCCGGCTCGTCAGGAATCGCCCGGCTCGAGATTCCGGTCAACGACATTTTTCTTACCACCAGCACCAGCGAGGCGTATTCCTTCGTCTTTCGCACCCTGTGCAATCCCGGCGACGAATTGCTGGTTCCCGCTCCCAGTTATCCGCTGTTCGATTTCCTCGCGGATATCGAGGACGTTAAGCTCGCGCGCTATCCGCTCGTTTATGACCATGGCTGGCAGATTGATTTCCCCGCGCTCGAAGAGGTCCTGACGCCGCGCACGCGGGGAGTGATTGTGGTTCACCCCAATAATCCCACGGGGCATTTTTGCAAAGCGGAGGAGGCTGCCAGGCTGAATGAGATCTGTTCAGGCCGCGGAATGGCTTTAATTGCCGACGAGGTGTTTTTGGATTTTGCGTTCGCCGAAAAGCAGCCGGCCAGTTTCGCTCGGAACACCGGCGCCCTCACTTTCACGCTGAGCGGGCTCTCTAAAATCTCCGGCCTGCCGCAGATGAAGATTGCCTGGCTCGTCGCCAGCGGTCCGGAGCCGGTGAAAACGCAAGCCCTCGCGCGGCTCGAGGTCATCGCCGATACCTTTCTTCCGATGAACACTCCCGCGCAGTGGGCCACGCCCATTTTCCTGCGCGAGCGCCATGGATTTCAGAAGCAGGTGATGGCGCGCGCGCGCAGAAATCTGGCGGAGCTTCACCGTCAATTGGCCGCGCAAAAATCCTGCGGCCACTTGGAGGTGGAAGGCGGCTGGTACGCCGTGCTTCGCGCGCCCGCGACGCGCTCCGACGAGGA
This sequence comes from Terriglobia bacterium, assembly GCA_963823205.1. GTDB lineage: Bacteria > Acidobacteriota > Terriglobia > Acidiferrales > UBA7541 > Palsa-295. Next base: position 201,860 of record CAWGKL010000004.1, on the reverse strand, counting down.
CCTGGCCATCGAGCTGCTCGAGAAAAAGGATGTGTACCTCCATCCCGGACATTTTTTCGATTTCCCCGCCGAGGGCCACTTGATCGTGAGCCTCATTACGCCCGAGCCGGTGTTCTCGGAAGGCATTCGCCGCATTCTTTCGATATTTTGACCACCCGGCGGCCGAGATCGTCCGCACGCCGAATTGCTGATAAAATGCCGTTGCTCGGACCACCTGGCGGAAACCGGCCCGGCTCATTGGCCCGCGGCAACTCAGTCGGGGCAAGATTTCCCTTGTCACACGAGCAAACCAAAGCGAGAGAGAGGAGTGAAGACATGAAGAGACTTGCGGGAGCGACAGCGATCGCGCTGCTGTTACTGATGTGCGTAGGTGCGCCAACGACAAAACCAGCGATTGCCTCCGGACAAACGGCCGCGGACGCAGCGGCCTCGACCCTGGTGGCGGTTGTGGTGAAGATTCCCATTCCTAATGGAGTCAACCGCGACCAGGTTGTGGCGGGCATGGTGAAAAGCGTTCCTCAATATGAAAAATTGCCCGGCCTGGTCAGAAAATACTTCACCCTCACGGACGATGGCAGGTTCGGCGGTATTTATCTGTTCGAGAACCGGAAGGCCGCGGAAGACCACTTTAATGACGATTGGCGCGCCAACGTTGTGAAGACCCGCGGCGCACCGGCGGAAGTAACCTACTTCGACGTGCCCATTGCGATCGAAGGTCCCGCATCGCAGAAAGCCGCGGAACAGTTGGTGAAGTAGCCATTCCGGAAGGAAGCGCAGGGGGAATCAAAAAACCGCTAAGCGTGTTCGAGCTCGGCGAGGCGGAAGGGGCCGCCCGAGTTTTCATGGAGGTCCAGCCAGACTTTTTCCGGCTGGGCGAGAAAAACCTGGACAACGCGCGGATCGAATTGCGTGCCGGAAAAGCGCCGAATCTCATCGCGAGCCGCGGAAATCGGCATGGCCTTGCGATAGGGGCGGTCGGAGATCATGGCATCGAGCGTATCCGCGACGGCGAAAATTCTGGCTCCAATGGGAATCTGCTCGCCCTTCAGGCCGCGGGGGTAGCCGGAACCGTCGTAGCACTCCTGGTGCGAGAGCACAATTTCAGCCGCCTCTTTCAGAAAGGGGATGCGTTCCAGGACGGCGTAACCGATCTCGCAGTGGCGGCGCATGATCTCGCGCTCTTCGAGCGTGAGGGGGCTGGGCTTGCGAAGAATCTGGTCCGGGATGCCCATTTTGCCGATGTCGTGGAGGAAGGCGCCGCGGGCGATATGGCGCAGCAGGGCCTTATCCACGCCCATGTCCTTGGCAATCGTGATGGTAAACGCGGTGACCCGCTGGCAGTGGCCCTCGGTTTCCGCGTCCTTGGCATCGAGAGCGCTGCCGAGGGCTTCCAGAGTGTAATCGTAGGATTGTTCCAGGTCCGTGAGGGCGATGGATAGCTGCTGCGTGCGCTCGGCGACGAGGTGTTCGAGGTTCGTCTGATAGCTTCGATTCTCGAGGACGAGATGGCGGTGTTCGAGAGCGCGGCGAACGTTCAAGTAGAGCTGGTCTTTTTCGAATGGCTTCAGGATGTAGTCGTAAGCCCCCGCCCGAATGGCCTCGAGGGCAATGGAAATATCGTGCATGGCCGTGACCATGATGACGGGGACATCCGGATCTTCCTCGCGCAGCGCCGCCAGGAGCTTCAGGCCGTTCATTTCGGGCATGACGATGTCGCTCAGGACCAAATCGAATGAGCCATGGCGGAAAGAATCGAGGGCCGCACGGCCATCGGGACAAGTCTTGCAGCTATAACCCTGGCTTTCCAGCAGCGTAGAAACGACTTCGCGTATCGCCTCTTCGTCGTCGGCCACGAGAATGTTCCGTTTTTCCAAGATCTCTCCACCCGAAAACCGTAGCATTGTGAATCAGAGCACATCCATGGAAGGGCGTGTTGCCATTTCTCGAAAGCGCGTGCTAGTTTTCACAATGGCTTCCCTGAATTCCTGAACATCAAATAAGGGCGCGATGCGAGCGTCCTTTTGCCTTGAAAGGAATGTGCATTGCCATTTTTGTCCAACCCGGGATTCCTGGCGGTGGCCTTCATGGAGGGGTCCGCCGCCTTCATCCTGCTGGTGCTCTACTGGCTGCTGGCCCCGGACTTTCCGGCCCGATACTTTCGATACTGGCTTTGGGGCTGGTGCGTTTATACGGGCTTGCAGGGGCTGAAAATTGTATCGCTATGGCGCGGCGGCCCGGAGAATCCTCGATGTAGCGAGGAGCTTTCGCTGCTTGCCGCGGCCCTCTTCTTTGCGGCGATATTGGAGTGCAGCGGGCAGGGAAAGCGGCTGAAGTATCTATGGCCGCTGGGTGTGATCCTGGCGAGCGGCATTGCCGCGCTCGGCTTTGTGGCCAAACTGCCCGAAGCGGCGCGGTGGGCGGAATCGCTGACGGATTGCGCGCTCTATCTGGCAGCGGGATGGATTCTCTGGCGATCGCGGCCGCGCCACCTCGGAATCGGATCGAAGCTGCTGGCGGGTTCGCTCCTGCTGTGCGGCCTGCACGGAATGGACCGGCCCGCCTGGTCGGGGCAGGCATTCGGATTGTTCAGCATTTCCTTCGAGGGCTTCTTCGGCATTGCCATAGGCATTTCCACGGTCGTGCTCGTTCTGGAAGCCAGCCGCGCCCGAACCGAGGACCTGAACGAGAAATTGCGGCGCCTGGCGCTGATTACGGCCGAAGCCACTCGCTCCTGTCGCATGGATGAAACTCTGGAAGCAGCCCTGCGCCATCTCACGGGAAGCCTGGGTGCAAGCCACGGAGTCGTGTATCTGCTCGACGATCCGCGAGACCCCGCGGCGCTGGTGCTTCGGGCGGCCGTTGGTTTCAGCGATAGCTACCGCAAACAATATAGTCGAGTCCCCTCGAGCGAAGGTTGGGTGCAAAAGGTGCTGACGCAGGAGACGCCGTTTGTTGCCGCGCGGGCAGATGCAGCCGTGCGGCGTTGGATGGATTTGGAAAAGCTGGCCGCGATCGTGCTGATCCGGATACCCGGGGAAAAAACGCCCCTCGGGCTGATGGGGATCGGGTCGGACGCGCCCCGAACCTTCGAAAGCGACGAGGAAAATTTCCTGGTGAACGTCGCAAACCTCCTGGGACTGACGGTGCGCAATGTGGCTCTGTTTGAAAGCGCGGCCGCGACGAAAAGGCAATGGGCCGACACATTCGATTCGATTGACGATCTGATTCTCGTGCACTCGCCCGAGGGGCGCATCCTGCGAGGGAATCGGGCGCTCGCGGCGCGTCTGCACATCGAACCAGACGCCCTGGTGGAGCGCAATGTCTGGGATGTGCTTCGCCAAGGCGACGTCCCCTGGATGCTTTGCCCGTACTGCGAGGGAGTTGCGGGAAGGGCCGAGGTTATTGATCCCTCGTTTGGCGGCTATTTTCTAGCCACCGATTCCGCTTTCCACGATACCGAAGGCGGCCGGCTGGGGACCATCCACGTGCTCAAGGACTTTACCAGCAGGCGCCAAGCCGAGAACAAGTTCCGCAATCTCTTCGAGAACGCTTTGGAGGGAGTGTTCACGGCCGCGCCGGAAGGCCTCTTCGTTGATTTCAATAAGGCTTTCATGCGTATTCTCGGGTATGAAGACCGCGAGGATTTGCTCAGGACCGATATTGCCTCGCTGTATGTGGATCCCGCCGACCGCTCGCGGCGGAAGCGCCTGCTCAACGAATATGGCGAGGTGGCCGGATTCCAATATCAGTTCCGTCGGCGCGATGGCGAGATTCGCACCGCGCGCGAATCCGGATTCGTAACCCGGGACGCCGCGGGAGCCATCGTGGCCTATCAGGGTTTCTTGCTGGACATCACCGAACTGACGCAAGCCGAACGCGACTTGCGCCAGAGAAACCGCGAGTTGCTGGCGCTCAACGGAATCGCGGAGGACCTCAGCCAGTCTTCGACGCTCGACGGAGGACTCACGGGCGCACTCTTTAAGGTAACGGAACTCTTCGGGGCGGACGTCGCGGCCCTGCACTTCCACGACGAGCAGGGCCGAGTGCTGAAGCCTTCGGTGGCCATGGGCTACCGCTCGGATTACGCCCGCCACGCCCCGCCCACCGAGGTGTCGGGCGCCTGGCTGCAGCAATTGCGCCAGACGCACGCGACTGTGCTCTCCGGATCCGACCCGAGTCTTCCCGAAGGTTTCCGGAAACTACAGCGGCAAGAGGGCATTCAGGCCTCGCAGGTGGCCTTGCTATGGGCCAAGGATCGCTTCATGGGCACGCTACTCGGCGGCTGGCGCGAACAGCGGGAATTTTCGACGGCCGAACTGAACCTGCTGGCGGCCGTGGGGAACCAGGTGGCCGCCACGGTGGACAAATCCCAACTGTTCGATGAGACTCGCGAGGCCTATGAAAATCTGCGCCGCACCCAAGAGCAACTCCTGCAGAGCGAAAAAATGGCCGCCGTGGGGCAACTGATCTCCGGCGTGGCGCATGAGCTCAATAACCCGCTCACGGCCATTCTGGGTTACAGCCAGCTGCTCACATCGGAAGAGATGACGCATCCCCGCGGCGCGGACTACGTCGAAAAGCTGCACAAGCAGGCGCAGCGGACCCAACGCATCGTCGAAAGCCTGCTCAGCTTCGCCCGCCAGCACAAACCGGAGCGGACCGCCGTGGACATCAACGAGATTCTCGAGGATACGCTGGTGCTGCGGGAATACGACATGAAGCTGAACAACATCCGCGTGCACCGCACATTCGATTTGCAGCTGCCGCTGACGACCGGAGATTTTCATCAGCTCCAGCAAGTCTTCCTAAATATCCTGAACAACGCGGTGGACGCGGTGCTCGAAAGGGGCGGCTCGGGCGAAATCTGGATCTCGACCCAGCAGGCGGAAAACCTGCTGTGCGCCGAATTTACCGACAATGGAGCCGGCGTCCAGAATCCCAACCGCATTTTCGACCCCTTTTACACCACGAAGCCCGTGGGAAAGGGAACGGGCCTGGGGCTGAGCATCTGCTACGGCATCGTGAAGGAACATGGCGGGGATATTCGGGTGCGCAATTCGCCGCCGCGGGGCGCTTCGTTTACCGTCGTGCTCCCAATTCAGCCGGTGTCCCGGCTGCCGCACTCCCGCCGGACGTCGCGCGCCTCGGCGAGCGGTGCGGGGAAAGTTCTGCTGGTGGACGATGAAGAAGCGGTGTTGCGCCTCGAGGAGGAAATTCTTGTCTCGCGGGGCGTGTCCGTGGTCATGGCGCGAAGCGCTCGGGAGGCCATCGAGGCGCTCGGGCGGGAATCGGTGGATGCGGCCGTGATGGACATGAAGATGCCGGGCGAGCTTTCCACCGCCGCTCTCTACGGCTGGATCGAGCAGAACCGCCCGGAGCTTTCCGCGCGGATGATTTTCACAGCCTCGGATGCCACGGGCGCGGAAGCCGCGTGCACGATGCGACAATCGGGATGCCCCGTGCTGGCCAAACCCTTTCCCGTCGAGGATTTCTGGAACGCGGTGCAGAAGGCGCTCACCGCGGATGTTTCGAGTTTGCAGAAGCGCTGAACACCCACAACGATTGTGCAGTCATTTTGAGCGGAGTCCCGTTTGCCCTGAGGTACGAAGGGCGTCCTCGGTTTTCCCGCCGCCTCTTGGCGGGCGCGGGACGCAGTCGAAGAACCCCTCTTCCAACCCTCAAGACCGGGGATTTTTTCAAATTGCGGCACTATCACAACTCGGCCATCTTCTGCGGCGCCTCGTAAAACCTGCTATCCTATTTTTCCCCACGATTCCTCGAGGAGCGCTCGTGAGACGATTTGCCGGATGGACTCTTGCCCTGGCACTCGCGGCATTGGCAGCCGCCGCGGCCTATACGGGCGCGGCTAAGGCCGCTGCGCAAGCCGCCGCGAGCGCCATCCCCGAATTCCTGCGCGCCGCTGACGAAGTGCTCGCGCAAATGAGCCAAATCCTCGACCTGCCCATCAAGCAGCCTCTCAAAAAGAGCCTGCGCTCGAAGCAAGAGATTCGCGACTACATCATCCAGCAGGAAAAGGAGGATAAGAGCGACGCGCAGCAATATGCCGACATGAAGTCGCTCGAAGCCTTCGGCCTGATCCCCAAAAACTTTCCCCTCGATGCCTTCATGCTCGACGTGCTCACGGACCAAATCGCGGGGCTCTACGATCCCAAGGCCAAGGAGTTCTACATCGCCGATTGGATCGCGCCGGACGATCAGCGCGAGGTGATGGCCCACGAGCTGACGCACGCGCTCGAAGATCAATCGTTCGACGTGGACCCCTGGATTAAAGCCGCGCGCCCCAACGACGATGCCGAACTCGCCCGCGATGCCGTCAGCGAAGGCACCGCCATGGCCGCCATGGTGGACTACACACTGCGCGACGACAAAATGGGCGTCCGCGACCTGCCGGATATAGCGCCCCTGATGCGCTTGGGAGTTACCGGAGAGATGGATAAGGATCCGGTCCTCGCCAAAGCGCCGCCCTTCATCCGCGACGAACTCTTTTTTCCCTATCTCGCGGGGGCGTCGTTTTCGCAGAAATTTCTGCAGGCCCATACGGGCTGGGCGGATTTAAAGCTGCTCTTCGCGAATCCCCCGCTTTCGACGCAGCAGATTCTCCATCCCGAATTGTACCTCTCGGGCGTAAAGCCGGAAAAAATCACGCTACCGGATTGGAAGGGCGTGGTCCCGGCGGACTGGAATCTGCTCGAGGAAAATGTCCAGGGTGAATTCGGCCTGGAGGAAATCTTGAAACAATTCCTGGGGCAGGACCGGGCCGACGCGCTCTCCCCCACATGGGTCGGCGACCGCTACGCCCTCTTCGAGGACGCGAAGACGAAGGAGACGCACCTGGTATACCGCCTGGAGCTCGACACCGTCGAGCACGCCGACCGCTTTTTCGGGCAGTACAGCGAAGCGCTCGAGCTGAAATATAAGACGCGCACCCAGCTCTACCGCCAGCCCAATTATTTTCAGTTTCAATCGGACGCCGGCGGCGTATATCTCCGCTGCGCCGCCACGGCGTGCCTAGTCGTGGAAGGTGCTTCCCGCGCCACCTACGACAAGATCACCGCAGCCATCGGCTGGCCCACCGCTCCCCCGCCTCCCGCAGCACAATCTCCGCAGTCCGTCGCCGAGCGGTAAGATTCAGTTTTCAAAGAGCAATGAAAGGCCGTTGTCGGCGGTGGGGCCCGCCGCAGTCTGGCAAAGTCAACCGAGAGAGTCGAAGCGTTCGGTGGCACTGGCAAAGCCGGGGTCGGTGTGGAGGATGATTTCGCTTCTGGCCGATTTGAAAGGCTCCTCGGACGGGATGCGGGCGAGCCAGCGATGATGCGAGAGTTTTTCGTGGCCGGAAAAATCGAGCCGCACGAGGAGCCGAATTCCAGAGCCGGCCGGCTCTTTCGCGTCCTTCGCTTCGTCTTGCTTGGCCGCTGCTTTGGCGGGTGATTTCTTCGGCGCGGCCTTCCCTTCCCCTGTGGCTGCTTTCCCAGAGGGCCCTTCGCGATCGAACTTGAGAAGGATTTTCTTGCCGAGGCGAAAGGCCTGCGTCCATCCTTCGAGTTTGAGGCGGGCCTGCTGCGCGGCGTCTTCGTTCGTGCCGAAATCGAAAATCAAAATGGATTGGGCCATGCAGATTCTATAGCGGGCCGCGGGCGTGCCTGTCAAGAGAGAACGCGGGGAAGATGGGCGCGGCGTGGTAGAATGCGTGCGACAACTTAAGGGCGATGGAGTTCGCCCGAACCGTCCCGCGAGGGACTGATGACTCCTGGCCGCCGCGCGGCGCCAGGAGTTTTTTGTTGGCGCAAGCGGCGAGCGGAAAAGAGGGGAGACTGTGCGCATCGCTTTACTGGTCGTGTTTGGCGCGGCGGGCACGCTGGCGCGCTATGGATTGCAAGGGCTGGTGCAGGAGCGCACGGGCTCGAGTTTTCCGGGCGGCACGCTGGTGGTGAATCTTTTGGGCTGTTTTCTGCTGGGCGGGATCATGGAGTACGCGCTCGCCCACGTGACCATTCCGCCTGAGTGGCGCATCGGGATTACCACCGGATTTTTCGGTGCGTTCACCACTTTCTCGACGTTCAGCTGGGAGACGGCGCGGATGCTCGAAGAAGGCGAATGGACGCGCGCGGGCGTCTACGTGTTCGCGAGCGTGATGGGCGGGCTGGCGGCTGTGTTTTTGGGAATCAGGCTGGTGGAGCGGATCTGAGGGCCGAGGAGGAGCGCCATGGAGCACGCGACGAAACATGAGCGATTCGAAGGCGAGCGCACGCTGATGCGCATTCATATCGGCGAATCCGACCGCTGGCACGGGAAACCGCTCTACGAAGCCATCGTCGAGATGCTGCGGCGCGAGAAATTCAGCGGAGCAACGGTCCTGCGCGGCGTTGGCGGATACGGCGGGTCCAGCGTCTTTCACACGGACAAAATCCTGCGGCTCTCGCAGGACCTCCCCATCGTGGTCGAGGTGGTGGAATTCACCGAGCGGATCGAAAAGATCCTGCCACAGCTCGATGAAATGATCGGCGGCGGCCTCGTGACACTCGAAAAGGTGCGCGTGATTTTGTATCGCTCGAGCAAATGAACGACCGCTCTTCTCCTATCCTTCATCCTCTCAAGAGAATTTAGGGAACAGCCTACTAATTTCGGGTGTTGCGCGGGTGCGGGCCGCATGGTAGTGTGAGCGAAGAAAAAGCGAAGGAGGGGGGGGGCATGGCCTCGTCTACATTGGGGTTAGCTCGGCGGCCGCAAACCACGCGGGAGACGGTGGAAGAGGCGCTCGGCGCGCTGGTCGGGCGCCACCACACGGACGAGGTGATCGCGGCGGTGCGGCACATTCCGGCGCGCGAGGCCCAATTCCGCGCCATGCCCGCGTGGGTGCGCCCAGAGCTTCGCGAGGCGTACCGCGCCAAGGGAATCGAGAGCCTTTATTCGCATCAGGCCGCCGCGGTGGAACTCGCGCGCAGCGGGAAAAACTTCGTGGTGGTGACGCCGACGGCCTCGGGAAAAACGCTCTGCTACAATCTGCCGGTGCTCGATGCGATTCTCGAAAATCGCGATACCCGCGCGCTCTACCTCTTCCCCACCAAGGCGCTGGCGCAGGACCAGCTTGCGGAGCTACATGACCTGGCCAAGCGGCTGGACGACAGCTTTGGCGTCTTCACCTACGACGGCGACACGCCCGGCGACGCGCGCAAGGCCATCCGCGAGCGCGGGCACATCGTGCTGACGAATCCGGACATGCTGCACACGGGCATCCTGCCGCACCACACGAAATGGGCGCGCCTCTTCGAGAACCTGCACACGATTGTGCTCGATGAGCTGCACACCTACCGGGGCGTCTTCGGGAGCCATCTGGCAAACGTGCTGCGGCGGCTCGCGCGGATCGCGAGATTCTACGGGTCGAAGCCGCGGTTCATTTGCTGCTCGGCGACGATTGCGAATCCCGGCGAGCTGGCGGAGCGGCTGACGGGAGAAGCCGTGGAGGTGATCGAGGAGAACGGCGCGCCGGCGGGGGAGAAATTTTTCGTTTTCTACAATCCGCCGATGGTGAACCGCAACCTGGGAATCCGCCGCAGCTATCTGAACGAAGCGACGCGCGTGGCCAAGGAGCTGCTGGCGCGGAAGCTGCAGACCATCGTCTTCGCAAATAGCCGGCTGCACACGGAGGTCCTGCTGAAATATTTGCAGCAGGCGAACCCGCCGCAGCCGGGTGCGCCCGAGCCCGTTCGCGGCTATCGCGGCGGCTATTTGCCGCGGGAACGCCGCGAAATCGAGCGCGGGTTGCGCGAGGGCGGCATACGCGGCGTGGTGGCGACGAACGCGCTGGAGCTGGGAATTGACATCGGATCGCTCGATGCGTGCGTGATGGCGGGGTACGCGGGCTCGATTGCATCCACATGGCAGCGCGCGGGACGCGCGGGGCGGCGCAGCGGCACATCGTGCGCGGTGCTGGTGGCGTCGTCCGCGCCGCTCGATCAGTTCATCGTGCAGCACGCGGACTATTTTTTCGGCCGGGCGCCGGAGCGCGCGTGCGTCCAGCCGGACAATCTCGAAATATTCGTGAATCACCTGAAGTGCGCGGCGTTCGAGCTGCCCATCGCGGCGGACGAGCCGTTCGGCGATGTGGATTTGCAGGAGCTGTGCGAACGGCTGGCGGAAGCGGGATATCTGCACCGCAGCGGAGAGAACTGGCACTGGGTCGAGGAAGCGTATCCGGCGGACACGGTGAGCCTGCGCTCAGTGACGTTCGATAATTTCGTGATCGTGGATACGGCCGGCGGGGAGGATGGCGAGGCGAAGGTGATCGGCGAGGTGGATTTTTCGTCGGCGCTCACGACGGTGCATCCCCAGGCGATTTATCTGCACCAGGGGCGGCAATATCACGTGGACCGCCTCGATTTCGGCGAACGCAAGGCTTACGTGAAGGCCGTGGACGCGGACTATTTTACCGACGCGATTCGCTACACGCAGGTGCGCGCGCTCGAAATCGCCGAGGAGGAGCAGATCGCGGGCCCCGCGGCGCGGGCGCATGGCGACGTGCTCGTGCGGTCGCAGGTGGTGGGCTTCAAGAAGATCAAATTCTTCACCAATGAAAATGTGGGCGCGGGAAAACTGGAGCTGCCGGAAAACGAAATGCATACCACGGCGTTCTGGATCACGCTTGAGCGCCCGTTGATGGCGGAATTGCCCTTCGCGCTTTCCGAGCGGCAGAGCGGAATCTTCGGGCTGCTCTATGCGCTCGAGTCCATGGCGGCGCTGCTGCTGATGTGCGACCGCCGCGATTTGGGAACAGCCATCGGAGAGCGGCCGGGAAGTGGGGGCTCGGAAACGGAATGGCAGGAATTTGCTGGGAAGATGAACGATCGCGGCGAGGAGAAGGAGTTTTTCGAGCCAAACCTCTACCTCTACGACGCGTATCCGGGCGGGATAGGATTTAGCGAGCCGCTCTACCGCGTTTACGATCTGCTGCTGCGCCAGACGCGCGAGCTAATCGCCGCGTGTCCTTGCGAGAAGGGCTGCCCCTCGTGCATCGGTCCTGCGGGCGAGAAGAGCGAGCGGGCGAAGGAAGCGGCGCTGGCCATCCTGCATCGGCTCTGTGCGTGAAGAAGAGATTGGCCACGGAGACACAGGGGCACGGAGAGAAACTGGGATGGTTAAGGCTTGAATCTCGAAGATGATTGCAGAACGCAACGATAGATTCTCGGGGCTGGCGGCGCTGAAGCCCGCGCGGCGAAGCGCAAGCTTGCCGAACGATCAGCCACGGCGTGGGCTTGCGGCGGAGGTTCCCGAAGGGGCTGCGCGGCTGGCAGAAATTCTGGGCGCATCGCCGCGGGGGAACCGTTTCGGCGAGCATCTGGGGTTGCGGCGCTGGTTTTCGGAGTCCGTCGGGCGGGAGCCGCCCGAGCGAGAAATCGCGCCCGCGGCGCTTCGGCTGCTCGCTCCCGAAGCTGGGCGTGAAGCGCGGGACCCGCGGCAATGGCTTTTTCTGGACACGGAAACGACGGGACTGGCGGGAGGCAGCGGAACGTATGCATTCCTTGTGGGCCTGGCGTGGTGGGACGCGGGCGGGCTGGAGGTAGAGCAGCTTTTCATGCGCGAGCACAGCGAGGAACATTCGCTGCTCGTGGCGCTCGGGGAACGCATGGCGGAGCGGCCGGTGCTCGTGACATTCAACGGGAAATCGTTCGACTGGCCGCTGCTGGAAACACGCTACCGGATGACGCGCGCGATTCCCCCTCCGGCGCCGCGCGCACACCTGGATTTTTTGCACCCGGCGCGGAATCTGTGGCGGCTGCGGCTTGGCTCGGTGCGACTCGCGGAGCTGGAGCGGCACGTCCTGGGATGGAATCGTGGGACGGATGTGATGTCCGAGCTGATTCCTTCGATGTATTTCGATTTTCTGCGCGGAGGGCCTCCGGAGTCGCTCGTCCCCATCTTCCATCATAATCAAATGGATTTACGGGGGCTGGCGGGACTTGCGACACGGGTTCTGGCCGTGCTCGGCGATCCGGAAGCGCATGGGCGCGACGCGCTCGAACTCTACGGCGTTTCGCGGATTTGCGAGCGCCGCGGCGATGCGGCGCGCGCGCGGACGCTCTATGAGAAGTCCCTTGCCGGCGAACTTCCGGCGGAGACGGGGCGAGCGGCGCAACGCTCGCTGGCACGGCTCGCGAAGCGCGGGGGAGATTTGCGGCTGGCGCGCGAGCTGTGGGAAAAGATGCTGGGCAATTCGCGCGAGGGCCTCGAAGCGTGCGAGCAACTGGCAATTTACCACGAGCATGGGGCCCGCGATCCCGGCCGCGCCCGGGCACTGGTGCGCAGGGCGCTCGCCGAACTCGGCAAGGCGGGGCGCTCTGGCATTATGGCGCCCGGCGCGCGCCGCCAGAGCCGTGCGCGGTTCGAGCGCCGCCTGGCGCGCCTGGAACGAAAAATGGGCCGCGTGCCGCTCGATGCGTCACAATCGGAAGCGGCGAGACTGAAGGCGCGGCATGGCGTACGCGGGAGTTGCGACTTAAAGGAGCGGAATGAACTTGGAAGTTGCGGGCATCGAAGTGAAACCGGCCATTCTCGCTCCACTCGATCCGGAATTTCTGCCGGCTGCCCTGTTCTCAAAAGAATACCGCGAATTGGTTTCCGCATCCGGGGGTGTGCCGCTTCGGATCGCGCTCGAGCGGGGCGACGGCTCCATCTCGACCTTTTGCACGTCCGTGCTGCCGCCATCGGCGGGGCGCGCCGAGGCCACGCTCCTCCATGCCGAGCGCCTTGTGAAATTCCTGCTCTGGCAGCGCGGGGGGTGGAAGCTATCGGTGGGGGGTCCTGCGGAGATTGGGCGGCACATCGAAAAAATTTACTCGCTGCGAGGCGCGCGCAAATTCGATGCGGAGTTCATGGGCGCGGTTTATGAGCATCCCTTCGAAGTGCGCGTGACGAGCGCCGAGGCCATTCCGGAAAGCCGTGAATCCGCCGCGCCTTTGGGGCGCCACCTCGATGGCTGCCGCGTCGGCTTCGATCTGGGCGCGAGCGACCGCAAAGCCAGCGCCGTGATGGATGGCAAAGCAATCTTCAGCGAGGAAATCGTCTGGGAGCCACGCGCGGCACGCGATCCCGAGTACCACTATCAGGGAATCATGGATTCCATCCGCCGGGCCGCCGCTCATCTGCCGCGCCTCGACGCCGTGGGCGGCAGCGCGGCGGGCGTGTACATTCATAACCGTGTGCGAGCCGGCTCGCTCTATCGCAGCGTTCCGGCGAGCGATTTCCCCGGCAAAATCGCGCCGCTCTTCCTGCGCATCCGCGAGGAACTGGGCGTGCCGATGGATGTGGCCAACGACGGTGAAGTGACGGCGCTGGCGGGGTCCATGTCGCTCGGCGAAGATCCCGTGCTGGGGATCGCCCTGGGATCCAGCCAGGCGGCAGGCTATGTCACCCGCGACGGCAACATCACAGGCTGGCTGAACGAACTGGCCTTTGCGCCGGTGGATTATAGTCCGGGAGGCGCCGTGGATGAGTGGTCGGGAGACTGCTGCGGAGTCGAGTACTATTCTCAGCAAGCCGCGGGACGCCTGGCACTGCGCGCCGGCATCGAGTTCCCAAAGGGGGCAGGGCTGCCTGAAAAGCTCGTGCGGTTGCAAGAAAAGATGAAGGCGGGCGACGGGCGGGCGTCGAAGGTGTACGAAACGATGGGAATTTATCTGGGCTACGGCATCGCGCACTATGCCGATTTCTATGAATTGAATCGCGTGCTGATTTTAGGCCGGGCGACCACCGGAGCAGGGGGCGAAATCATCCTCGGCAAAGCGCGCGAAGTGTTGTCCAAGGAGTGCCCCGAGATCGCTTCCAGGGTCTCGATGGCGCTCCCGGATGAAAAAAATCGCCGTGTGGGGCAGTCCATTGCGGCGGCCAGCCTGCCGGCCATCCGTGGAAGCAAGGCATGAAACCCGATCGGGCCTCCCCCGGGGCGCAACTTCGCCCTCGGGCCCGAGAGATTGCCGCACGCGTTTCTATGCAGCGGAAGCGGGCCGTCTTTGAAGTCGCTGGACCTTCTTCAATAAACGGGGCTCGTGCATTCTGAAGTATTCCGAGGCGCGCCGAAACAATAGGTCCAACTCGCGATCGGACCGTGCCTTTTCATGGGCCAAACTCTTTGCCTTCATGGCCGTACCCTCCACTGCCCCGCGCCACCCCAGTCCCCCCAGACCATTGCACGCAAAGGCTAGTAATTTGTGCGGTAGCCTAGACCCGGCCCGCCACCGTGTCAAGCGATTTCGTGGGTAAATCAAAGCGCCGGAGGGCTTCCCGGGCCGCGCGCAAAATACCACCTTCGGCACATTTTCCGGATGGATGGCGCCAGGAACCATCCGCGGCCGCACGCGCTCGAGAGCCGTTGAATTTGGTTCAAAGGTGCACAGGTGTTGTGGAAGGAACAGCCAAAAGCAATGCAGCGCCTACCGCACAGCGCTAACTTCTTGAATTTGAACGAGGAACAGCCAACCCCTTTGGCACCATTTCTGCAAGTTGTCTCATTCGGAGGCCGTATCATGGAACTTCAGACGGAGGTATCAGGAGCTTATCGCGTGGAAGTATCCGGATGGGACGCCTCGGAATGCTTCTTTGTGGAGAAGACGACGCTCGATTGGGGCCACGATCCACATCAAGAAATCAGGCTTCGATGTACCCTGCGCCAAGGCTGCATCGTGTTTGTGCGCCTATTGCAGCCGATGGATGATGGCGCCCACTTCCCTGTCGCCTACCAGGCTGTGGAGGTGATGGCGAAGGATGAGGACGGCTCGGCTCGAATTTGCCTAGCCCAACTGCGGCCGCGCGCAAGCTACAGAGAAAAAGTTAAAGCGGTGGGCGATACGACCGTCACCGTTGCATGAAGCGCCCGCCGAATCATGCGAGATGAGACGGCAACCATGACTGCAAAATCGCGGGCAGTTGCGAGCGAGTCCTCCTTTGGTACCGCGGTTCCAGTTCGGAACGCCGCGCCACTCTTCTGAAACAATACGCCCCGTGAACGCAGGCGGAACGTGTGCCGGCGGAAGCCGCGCCTTCCCAACCAACACAAACAATCGAGAAGGCTTAAAGGCGAAAAACTAGGTCCGGAAGGAGCGAGAGACTTAAGTGATACGAGTCCGCGCGGGAATAGGGGTTCTGGCATGGGCCGTGCCTGAGAATAGGCAGAATGGCTTCGCTCATGGAAAAGGATGCGGTTGTGCTCGCCCGCAAAAACCTTCCGATATGTGTGTTGGATGATGAGCCGGATCAGGTGGAACTGAATACCAGCCGTCTGGACAAGGCCGGATATCCCGTCGTGGGAACAACCCATCCCCAGGAAGCGCTCGAGAAGGTGCGCCTAGGAGGCTGCAAAGTAGTTCTCGCGGATTTCAAGATGCCGGAAATGGATGGTCTGGCGTTTCTCGAAAAGGTGCTCCAGTACGATCCGGGGATGTACGTGATTCTCCTAACCGGCTACTACACGGTGGACTCCGCGATCGAAGCCATCAAGCGCGGCGCCTATGATTTTCTCTGCAAACCTCTCGTTTACCCGCGGCTGGAAAAAACGCTGGATGAACTCGCGGAGGTTTTCACGCAGCGGTCGGAAATTCGCGACCTCGAAGAGAAGCTTTTCCAGAATCTACAGTTCCAGGGCATCGTGGGGAAAAGCGCCGCCATGCTCGAGGTGTTCGACCTGGCGAAAAAGGTGGCGCGGCACTACACGAATGTCCTGATCACGGGCCCTACGGGAGCGGGAAAAGAACTCGTGGCTCGCGCGCTGCACCATTTGAGCCCCGTGGCGCAAGAGCGGTTTGCGGTATGCAACTGTTCGGCGATGGTGGATACACTGCTGGAAAGCCAGCTCTTCGGACACGTTCGCGGTTCCTTCACGGGGGCGACCGATACGCGCCCGGGTCTCTTTGAATATGCCAATGGCGGCACGGTATTTCTGGACGAAGTGGGCGAGATGTCGTTGCCGATGCAGGCCAAGCTCCTGCGCATGGTTCAGAACCGGGAAATCCAGCGCGTGGGCTCGCCGGAAGTGAAGAAAGTGAATGTGCGGCTGATTGCGGCGACAAACCGCGACTTGCGCGCCGATGTGCTGGCCGGGCGTTTTCGCGAGGACCTTTTCTACCGTCTCAGCAGCATCGAAATACGCGTCCCCGGACTTACCGAACGCCCCGAGGATGTTCCCATCCTGGTGCAGCATTTCTTGAAGAAATACAGCCAGGCCTATGGGAAACCGTTTCAGGGGCTCACGCGGCGCGCGCAGATCGTCCTGTTGCAGCACGACTGGCCCGGAAATGTCCGCGAGCTGGAAAATGTGATCTCCAGCGCCGCCATCACCGCTAACGCGGATTTCATTGACGTCGGCGATTTGCCCGAGCATCTGCAAAAGCCGCAGCGGCGTGGCGCGGCAATCGAGGACAATTGGAGGCCTCTGCCCCTCGAGGAGATCCGCCGCCTCCATATTCACCGCGTTCTGGAGATGTGCAATGGCAATCGCGTGCGTGCGGCGCAAGTGCTGGCCATCGGCCGCACGAGTCTTTATCGTTTTCTGAAGCGCACCGGTAAGAAAGCCACCGCCAGCGCAGTGGCACCGCCTCATTCCGGCTATTCGCAGCACGCCCCGTGATTATCTAAGGCGCGCTGCGTCCGGCCATAGCCTCAACGATAGCTTCCACCTATCCCGCAGAATCCACCGAGGCCCCACGCCGCGGTTTAGTGTCCATAGGACGTGTAGGAAGCGTTGTGCAGGAGCGAGCTCGGCAGCGACACTGTCGAGTCCATGCGAACCAAGATCCCGGTCTGGGCGGGCAAGGCCACTTCCTTGCCCTTCTTGGCCACGATGTAAGCGGAGCTGCCCACAAGGCCGATGACCGTGCCGCGCACCACGTGGCTGAAAATGGCGCCCACCGTCATTCCGCCGCCCGTCCCGATGGCGACATCCACCACATCGCTCTTGACGTCGTGGTTTTCCTCCACCACCACGCCTTCCACGGTTTTCAGGTCGTTTCGCCGCTTTTCCGTGTCCGTTGAGCCGCTATAGATCGAAAGAATGCTCATGCGCGCCGGGAAAATCCGGCTATCCACCTCGATGGAGTTGAAAACGAGATTCATCGACGCTCCGCCACGAAACATGGCGAACATTTTCGGACGGTTGATGCTGCTCACCGTGCCGTGGACGATGGCGCCGGCCGGCAAAACCATCTCGCTGCCGATGAATACGGGTTCCGAGACGATGGCCGTGAAAGGATCGCCGTCGCGAGCGACACCCGTGCTCAGCCCGTTCAACAGGGTGAGCCGCACTTGTGTGCCGGGAACCACTTGATTGGATTGGGCGTGGACCGCCGGAACAGCAGAAGCAGCAGAGACACCGCAGCGCAAACACTAACAATACGTTTCATGTTTCCCTCCGTGGCCTGGCCGGAAAGCGAGGCCTGCCCCGTTTCGTGGGGTTTGCCGCTGGCGCCGCGGTGCGGGTGCGGAGGTTGCACCCGGGCGATAAGATACATCGAGGCCGCAAATGGTTGCGCGAAAATCAAGCGCGAAGGTTCGTAAGAGGCATCCCCATCCGCGCGGGCCGGCGCGGCGCCGGCTTTCGCCGTACAAGGCGGTGTGCTAGACTCCGCGAAGCAGTCTTGCAGCGGAAAATTTTCCGCCGCGTGACTGCCGATGGGTGGAACTTCGGGCTCTGTGCAACGATTCCCCGCGAACCCCGCCAGGCCCGGAAGGGAGCAACGGTAGCGGGTCGCTTCGTGTGCCGCGGAGTACCCGAAGTTCCTCTCATCCAGACGCTTTCGGGAACTCACGGGAGCAAGAGTGGCGCAGCCAGGCCGGCGGAAAATCTGCCTATGAGCTATCAAGTCATCGCGCGAAAATGTCGCCCGCAAACGTTCGCGGACATTGTCGGGCAGCAGCACGTCACGCGCACGCTCGCGAACGCGATTCAATCCAAGTCGCGTGGCGCACGCCTACATTTTTTCCGGCGCGCGCGGCGTGGGCAAGACGACCACCGCGCGCATCCTGGCCAAAGCGCTCAACTGCGCGAAGGGTCCCACCGCCGAGCCCGATAACACCTGCGATTCCTGCCGCGAGATTGCCGCCGGCAATTCGCTCGACGTGCTCGAAATCGACGCGGCCTCCAATCGCGGCATCGACCAGATTCGCGAGCTGCGCGAGATGGTGCGCTACGCGCCCGCGGCGGCCGCTACAAAATCGTGATCCTCGACGAAGCGCACATGCTCACCGACGAAGCCTCGAACGCGCTGCTGAAAACCCTCGAAGAGCCGCCCGAGAAAGTGGTTTTCGTTCTGGCCACCACCCGCGCCGAAGATCTGGCGAGACGATCAGCTCGCGCGCCCAGCTTTTCCATTTTCGCGCGCTGTCGTTCCCGGAAATCGCCGGCGAAATCGAGCGCATCGCCAAAGGGAAAATCTGACCATCGAGTCCGGGCGCGTCGCCGTGCTGGCGCGCGCCGCCGAAGGCAGCCTGCGCGACGGCCTTTCGCTGCTCGAACAGGCCATCGCCTATTGCGGCGACGACATCACGGACGCGCAAGTGCGCGAACTGCTCGGCGTCGTCGCCGAAAGCGTTCTGGACGAGCTGGTCGCCGCCATCGCAGCGCAATCCGCCGAGCGCGCGCTGGGGCTGGTGCATCGGCTCATCGCCGACGGGCAAAATCTGCAGCACTTCTGCCGCGAAGCGATCCGCCATTTTCGCAATCTGCTGGTCGCGCGCGTCTGCGGCGCGGATTCGGATCTGGTCGCCGCGCCCGCCGAGCGAGCGCCCGCGCCTGGCCGAGCAGGCCGCCCGGTTCAGCGAAGAAGACCTCACGCGCTTTTTCAATTTTTTGCTTGCGACCGACGACGATCTGCGCCGCAAGCCCGATCCGCGGCTGCACCTGGAGCTGGGGCTTCTGAACTGGTGAACGCGCAGCGCCTCGCGCCGCTCGAAGAAATTCTGGCCGAGCTTGCGCGGCGAAATTCGCGATTCCCCTCGCGCACGCGAAACTCCGCGACCGCCTCCGGCCCGTCCGCGCCGCGCAGCGCGCCGCGCCGTGCAATCGGTTGCGCACTCTTCTGCTGCTTCCGCGGGTGCGACCGCGGCAGCGGTTCGCATGGCGCCGGCGCCTGGCGAGAGCGGGGACTGCGGACGCATCCGCGTCCGGCAGCGCGCCCGTGCGGCCCGCCTCCTCTTCGAGCTGTCTCCCCGGAGCCGCTGTCCCGCCTCGCCCCCGCAGCATCGTGGCGCGCGCCGCCGAAGACGCGGTGAAGGGCTGGCGTCGGCGCAAGTGGAAGCCATCAAGGCGGCGCTGCAAGGACAAAAATTTTTGTGGTCGATGGTCGAACACGCCACGCGCTGGGAAATGGAAAGCGGCGAACTGCGTCTTTTTTTCCCGACCGAGAGCCGCGCGCTCGCGGAAATGTTGCAGGCGCGCGACCCGATGGAACGTTTGCGCACAGTCTTGAAGCAAGTCGTGGGCCAGCCGCTGCGCGTCTGTGTTAAACTGGAGGCCAGCCGGGGGCGAGTCGCGAACGAAGTTCGGAGTTGCGCGCTCGGTTTGAGCAGGATCCGATCGTTAGGGCGATGCTGGAACGTTTGGCGGACAGATTTCCAGTGTCAAGCGCCGGGGCGAGGAATAACCATGGAAGTCAAAGCGCTGCAGCAAATGCTCTCGCAGTTCCGGCAGGTGCAGGAAAATCTGGAGAAGCAGATCGGCGAGATTGAGCGTCGAAGCCTCGGCCGGCGGCGGCATGGTCACCGTGAAGATGAACGGCCAGAAGCAGCTCACCGACGTGCGCATCGAGCCGGAAATCTTCAAGAGCAAGGACCAGGAAATGCTGCAGGATCTGGTGCGCGCCGCGGTGAACGAAGCCACCCGCCGCGTGGACGAAGAGCTTTCCAAGCAGATGAAGGATCTCACCGGCGGACTTCCCGGAATGATGGGCTTGAAAATTCCCGGCTTGTTCTGAGTCGAGAGGGATTCGCACCCCGTTGGGGCTTCGTAGTCGCGAGAAGTTTTCGAGCTAGCGCTTGATTCCCTCTTGCCTTCCGATCTCCAAGCGTGAAATCCTGTCCAGGGACGGATCTGCATGCCTGATTTTGCGCCATCCGTGACGCGACTGATCGACGAACTGAAGCGCCTGCCCGGCATCGGGCAGAAGACCGCGCAGCGCCTCGCCTTTTATCTCCTGCGCGTGGACCGCGAGCAGGCCCTGGCGCTTTCCGACGCCATTCGCGAAGCCAAGGAAAAAATCCGCGAGTGCTCGATCTGCAACAACATCACCGACGCCGATCCCGTGCCTCTTCTGCACCGAGCGCCACGCGCAACGGAGCATCATCTGCGTCGTGGAAGAAGCCACAACATTCAGGCCGTCGAAAAAACGCGGCAGTTCAGCGGGCTCTATCACGTGCTGGGCGGCGCGCTTTCGCCGCTGCAAGGCATCGGCCCGGATCAACTGAAAATCAAGAGCCTGATCGAGCGGCTCAAGGGCGGCACGGTCGAGGAAATCATCATCGCCACCAATCCCACCGCCGAAGGCGAAGCCACCGCCGTCTATCTCTCGAAGCTGATCAAGCCGCTCGGCGTGCGCGTCACGCGCATCGGCATGGGCATCCCGGTCGGCTCCGACCTCGAATACGCCGACGAAGTCACCATGTCGAAGGCCATGGAAGGCCGCCGCGATCTTTAGCGGAAATCTTCCCGGTTCTCTCAAGACCTATTTCGTATTCGCCTTGTCCCTGAAATCCGTGCCGAACAATGGATGTTCGCGGGTGCCCGTGATCTTGATGGGTATCTGCGTGCCTACGCCGGCACTTTTGCCCCGAAAGAAGGAGTCCAAGGGCTTCAGCATCGCCGATTTCCATCCGGTCATGGTTTGGGATAATTCCGCGCGCAGCCGCAGCTTCCCGCGAAAGTCCAATTGGCCGCTCTCCATGTTGTAAACGCCGGCGAGCGTGATCGCGGCGCCTTCCACCCGGAAATTCAGGTTTGAAAAATGAATTTCGCCCTTCCGCATAGTGAAACGCCCGCGTAGGTCGGACACTTGGCCCGCAATTTCCATGTCCGTGGGCTTGCCTTGCCCCCTCCGGCTGAGCGAATCCACCTTCCCTTGCGCGGCCGCACTCGTGAAGTGAACGTGGCCCAGGCCGAATTCGCCGTCTAATTCCAGGCGTTGGAAAAGGTCTTCGTCCCTTTCCGGAATCAATATTTTGGCTCTTAGTTGGGCGGAGCCGGTCATGATCGGTTTGTCCGTCTTGAGGGCGAGAAAGAGCAAGTCTTCGACGCGCGCATCGCTTGAAACGGCGTCCAAGACCACGGTCCGTCCCTTGACCTGCGGGGAGACATCCACCACGGAGCCATGAGTGACGAGCGCGGTGTGCAGGAACTTCGCGGTGACATTCTGAAGAATCGTGTCTCCGTTCGTGCCGTTCACGATGGCCGTGTAATCGGTGTGCAGCGCCATGGGATGCGCGCTCGTGCGCAATGCGAAGTCTGGAGTATCCGTGGTTCCTTCCACATGCAAGTAATCGAGCGCGCCGGTGAACTCCCCATCGGAAGAAAGTATGCCGCTGATGCCCTTCAAGGTCCCGAGGTCGGCGTCACGAAACGTAAACTTTCCCGAGGCCGGCGTCCCGCTGGGCTCTTCCGCGCGCCACGGCCCGAAGGCGCCGTCGCAATGGATCAGTCCACGGGGCTTGGGATTCGTCAGCAGGGCATGAAAGGCCGCGGGCCGGTCGAAGCGGAAGCCGTTGATTACGAGTTCGTGGATTTCAAATTCATTGGGGGGCTTTCGCGCATCCGAAGGTTTCCGCAAAAGCACGAGCAGGGCGGAGTCGGCGTCAATTTCATCGAGCACGATCGGATATTCTTCCGCAAGGTTCGCGCTGCTTCTGTGAATCAGCGGCGGGCCGCCGGGGATTCGCGGCGGAATATGAATCACGAGCCCGTCCAAACGCACTTTGGCCACTTCGTGCCGCGCCCCGAGAAGAGTGAGCATGTCCGCGTAGAACGAGACTTCGCCGATTTGGATCAGGGGAGGAATGTCGGTCCTGCCCTTATGGCGCATCACCAGGCCGTCAACGACCACTTGCACGCGAGGAAACAGGTCCACGCGTAAGCTGGAAAATTCCACGCTACTCTCGAAATGAGTCTCCAGGTATGCTTGTAACCGCCGGCGCGCCATCTGGCGAAGTTTCGGAGCAATGGCAAAGCCCAGCAGGGCAAGCGCCAAGCCGATCATTGCCGCGCTTGCTCCGGCGATCGCGACCCATTTGCGCATGGCGCTGCCCGACCCCTCGGGAAACGTACCACTGAATAGGATGAAAGGCGGCATCTTCTGGGAACATGGATCAAGTTTCCTCGGCGGATTCCGAAGTGATGTAACCCTTACGCACATCCTTGCCAGGGCGGCGGATCGGCGAGAAAATGCAAATGCTAGGCTGACAAATCACCTCTCGGAGGAGCGCGTGAACGAGTCCATGCCATCGAGCGACCCCGGCACACAGAAGCGCCGCAGCGCGCGCATCGTACAAGCCGTTCCGGTCACGGTCACGGGTGTGGACGCGCTCGGCCAGCCGTTCAAGGAGCGCACGGCCACCGTGAGTGTGAATTGCCACGGCTGCAAATACCAATCGAAACATTACGTTCCGAAAAATTCCACGATTACGCTGGAAATTCCCCGGCTCGATCCGGCCATTCCGCCGCGCCTGCTGCCGGGGCGGGTGATTTGGGTCGAGCGGCCGCGGACCGTCCGCGAACTTTTCCAGATTGGCTTGGAATTTGACTTCTCGGGAAATGTCTGGGGCGTTGCGTTTCCGCCGGAGGATTGGTTCCCCTGCCCCGGCGAAGAAGGGCGTGGGTTGCCCGCGGCAGAGCCCTCCTCTGCTCAGCAAAAATCCTCCGTGCCGAATCCCGCCGGGCCCGGCGCGGAATCGCCGGGTGCGGCATCGGCAAAACCCGCTGCGCCAAACGGCCCATCCGCTGAGACCAGGATTTTCGTCGTGCCGGATTCCGCGCCGTCGCAGGATGCGGAACTGCCGAGCGCCCTCCCGATGGCCAAGATGATCGCGCAGGCGGATGCGTCTGCCGCGGCCCAGCGTTGGAAAGAGGAATTCGAAGCGGTGCTCTCCGGAGCCTCTCAAACACTGGGCCGGAAATTGAGCGAGGTTTCCCAAACGGCATTGACACAGATCGAACGCGACATCGCCGCCCGCGGCTCGAACCTCCGCGAATCGCTCGAAGATGTGATCTTCAGCGCGGAAGGCATGATTCAATCCCTGGGGACGAGACTCGAGCAGGAGCGGGCGCGCGCCGAAGGCGCCCAAACGCAGTTGGAGGAAATGGCCGCGGCCGCGCTCGAGGCAGACTCGCCGCCGCATGGATGAAATCCTCGCCGACCGCGCCCAGCGCATCGAGCCGGTGCTCCAAAACTCGGCCCGGGAGGTCATCCAACATTTCGCGCGTGAACTCGACGAGAATCTCGCTCCGAAGATCGCGGATGTGCGGAAAATAGTTTCCCAGCTCGCGGGCGCCGGGGAAGATTCCGCCCGGCTCCGGAACGAACTCCGTGAGCAGCTGGAGATGGCCTCGGAACAGGCCGTCGAGGAATTGCTCGGCCGCCTCCGGCGGGAAACGGCCGATTATCCCGCCGAGTTCGAAAAGTCGCGCCGCGAAATGCTTTCGAAAGTGGAAGAAGGACTCATCGAGAAGAGCACCGAGGCGCAGCACACCACCTACGAAGCGCTCCTGCGGGCCTCCGAGTGGTATCAAAAGAAGGCGCACACCACCATGCAGTCGTCGCTCGAGAAGGCCGTCGAGCAATCCACCGGGGCTCTGCGCGACCGCGCCGCCGAAATTTCCAGCCTGGCCGCCTCGGAACTCGATCATCACCGCCGCACCCACACCGAGCACGGCCAAGCGCAGTTGGAGGAAACAGCCAAGGAGATCGTGGGCCGCGAGCGCGAAAGGCTCAACGAAACGGCGAAGATTGCCGGCGCCGGTTTTGCCGATCGCACCCAGCAAGCCTCCCAGGAACTCTTTCGCCAGTTCGAGCAGGCTTTGCGCCAGGCCCTGGAAAAGGCGCGCTCCGATCTGGAATACGACCGTCAGGGCTCGCTTGCGGAATTCCAGAAAAAACTGGAAGAACAGATCCTGCGGGGAATCGAAAAGGCTCAGACGCAACTCCAATCCCAGGTCGTCGAGATCATG
Organism: Terriglobia bacterium; assembly: GCA_963823205.1. Lineage (GTDB taxonomy): Bacteria > Acidobacteriota > Terriglobia > Acidiferrales > UBA7541 > Palsa-295. The sequence goes on along the minus strand of CAWGKL010000004.1, from coordinate 177,649 downwards.
CGAAGCTGGGCGGCCATGCACGAAACGCAGCAGCGCGAGTGGTGCGAGCTGCTCAAGAGCTCCTTCGATGAATCCATGGATCAATACAAAGCGCGGCTCGAAAATGCCTCAAACTCCTGGCTGCTCGCATCCGCGGCCACTCTCGGCCAGCATTCCCAGGTGGTCCTCGATACGCTGGCCAAGGCCGCCGAGAAGCGCCTACGCGAAACGTGTGGTGAGGTCCTCGCCCGCATGGGCGATTCGATTAAGGAAAGCCTTAGCGGCATCTCGTCTGATTTCACCGAGGACCAGACTCCCCCCCACGAAAAAAAGTAGGCGCGTCCTCGGGCCGGCTGCGCGCGGCGCCGCTCTTCAGGCCGGCGGACATGCCCTTCCCCCATTCTTCTCCGGTTTCCGGCCGAGCCTCACATCCCGGTATAATGTTCCTCCATGGCGAATCAGTCCTATCTCAACGTATGGTGCAAGGATTTTCCCGAAGAGAGCATCCTCGAGCGCTTCGGCGCATTCCTTGCGACCGTCCCTTTTTCGCCTGCGAAGCCCGGGTTCACGCACTTGACGATCCAAGCCATTGACGCAACCGAGATTCCCGTGCTCGACCAGGATTTGCGCTCCTTCCCCCTCGACGCCGCGGGCGTCATCGAAATGGCGCGGGACCACATGCACGGCGATTGCTCCTGCGAAGTCCAGTGCCAATGGGACCTTTGGCTTTTCGATCCAGCCGCCGGGTGGAATCTCGGGCCGCAGCCTCTCGAAATTTCCTGCCATGGCGAGGATTACGATGGCTCGCTCTGGCGGGAGAACGGCCACTTCGAAGCGGACTTGGGCTTCGAGCATCTCTTCACCGGCCACGCCGGCTTGCTCGGCATCCGCCGGCGCTCCGCCGCCGCGCCACAGAGCACCGAAGAGGCGCATTTTCTCGAAGCCATGGCCTGGCCCGAGAATCTAAAGGCGTATCAGGAAAGGACGCAGGAGAATATCCGCAAGCTCCTCGATTGGGTTCGCGCCATTGAAAATGCCGTCCCAGTCGAGCGCGTCCGAACATGGTCGGAGGGGGAGGAGAATTTTGAAGCGCGCATCGAAGAAATTCTGGCGGCTCGCTAGCCTGTCCGCGATCGCCCTCGCGGAGCCCGCCCGATGAGCGCCGTGGCGCAGCCGATGGCCGTCCCCGCGCGAGAGCACGAGCGGCAGCCATCCGGCTGGGATCACCTCAAGACGCTTGTCCCTTACGTGCTGCGTTACAAGGGCATGACGGCGCTCGGCCTGCTGGCGCTGGCGCTGATGGGCCTTGTAGGCGCGCTCCCGCAGTTGATCGTCGGCGCGATCACCGACTGCCTCAAGGGCTCGCCCGTAGCCCTCTCCACGCTCACCGGTTGCCCGCGCGCCGTTCTTCATCCGCTCTTTCGCTTTATACGCCCCGCTCAGCCGCCACGCGCTGGGCCTTTACTGCCTGATTCTCGTGGGCGTCATGATGGTGAAAGGATTCTTCTCCTTTCTGGACCCGCTGGATCCTGATCGGCATCTCGCGCGACATCGAATACGACCTGCGCAACGACCTGCTGGCCCAGCTCTGCGGCTGGAGCCCGAATTCTACGTGCGCAATCGCACCGGCGAGCTGATGTCGCGCGCCACGAACGATCTGAACGCGGTGCGCATGGTGCTGGGCCCGGGCATCATGTACAGCGCCAACACCATCGCGACCATGGTGCTGGCCGTCTTCTTGATGTTCTGGCTTTCGCCGGCGCTCAGCTTGTGGGTGCTGCTTCCCGTGCCCTCGTGGCCGTCGCCGTCCGCTATTTCGGCCGGCATATCCATCGGCTGTACGGAGAGATTCAGGCCTCGCTCGCCGTGCTTTCCGCGAAGGCCCAGGAAAATCTGGCCGGCGTGCGCGTGGTTCGCGCCTACGGGCAGGAAGAAGCGGAAATGCGGATCCTTCGACGCGCCCAACCGCGAATACGTCAACCGCAACCTCAAGCTGATCTCCTCCTGGAGCCTGTTCATGCCCTGCTCTCAGACGCTGATCGGCCTGACCTTTGTATCCTCGTGCTGTGGCAGGGCGGCCGCCAGGTGATTCATGAGCCGGATCTCGCTCGGCGAACTTTGGTCGCGTTTTACACCTTCATGACGCGCCTGATCTTCCCCATGATCGCGCTGGGATTCGTGACCAATATTTTTCAGCGCGGCGGCGCTTCCATGGGCCGGCTGAACTACATCCTCGACTCCGAGCCCCCATCCGAAGATCACCGCACGTGCCGAGCCCGGCGCCAATGGCGAGCATCGAAGCGCGCGCCGGAGATCGCGCAGGCGAAATCGAGATTCCGGCAAATCGAATTTCACCTATCCGACCGTGCGCGTAGCCGCTCGGCGAAAGCGAACGGCAGGCCGCGACTACGCCCGTCCTGCACGATATCACCCTGCACGTTCCGGCCGGCTCCACCCTGGCCATCGTCGGCCCCACGGGCAGCGGAAAATCCACGCTGGCCGCGCTGATCGCGCGGCTGTGGGAAGCGCCGCCGGGAACGCTGCTCGATCGACGGCCGCTCCGATCCGCGAATGGCCGCTCGAAACGTTGCGCCGCGCCGATCGGCTACGTGCCGCAGGACACGTTCCTGTTCAGCGAAACGCTGCGCGAAAATATCGCGTTCGGCGTGGACGAGCGCCACCGACGAAGCAGATTCTACGATGCCGCCGAAGTCGCCAGCATCGCCGCGGAAATCGCAGAGTTTCCCGCAGCAATTCGACACCATGGTCGGCGAGCGCGGAATCACCCTTTCCGGCGGCCAGAAGCAGCGCACCGCCATCGCCCGCGCCGTGATTGCGCGATCCCGAAAATCCTGATCCTGGACGACTCCCTTTCCAGCGTGGATACCGAACCGAAGAGCGCATCCTGCGCCGCCTCGACGCGATCATGCGGCAGCGCACGACCATTCTGATTTCGCACCGCGTCTCCACCGTGCAGCACGCCGACCAGATCGTCGTCCTGCGCGACGGGCGCATCGTCGAACGCGGCACGCACGCCGAACTTCTGGCCCGCGGCGGCTATTACGCCGACCTGTACCAGAAACAATTGCTCGAAGAAGAGCTGGAACGCGAATGAGCGACTTCCGCGAAGAAGAAGCTCTAGGCAAGGCTTACGACTCGCAGCTGCTGCGGCGGCTGATGACGTATCTGCGGCCGTACCGGTGGAGTGTCGTCTTCGCCGTTTCCTGACCTTGCTCGTCGGGCCGCTCGCGGTCGTCGGGCCCTTATCTGTTCGGATTCGCCGTGGACCACTACATCGTTCCCGGCTTCGCATCATATCGCTTCCGCGTGCGGCGGCCCTGCGCGGCGTCGGCCTGGTTTCGCTGGTATTCCTGGCCGCGCTGCTGCTGAGCTTTGCGGCTTCAATATCTGCAGGTCCGCATCATGCAGAAGGTCGGCCAGCAAACGCATGTACGATCTGCGCAAGGAAATCTTCGAGCGCCTGCAGCGCCTGCCGATGAGCTTCTTCGACCGCAGCCCCGTGGGCCGCCTGGTCACGCGCGTCACCACCGACGTGGACGCGCTCAACGACCTCTTCGCCGCCGGCATCGCGGCCATGGCTCAACGACGCCATCGTTCTGCTGCTGCATCGGCGCGGTCATGATGTGGATGAACTGGCGGCTGGCGCTGGCCACCTTCGCCGTGCTGCCGCTGATCATGATCGTGCCACCTGGATCTTCCGCGACCGCGTGCGCGACGCCAACCGCCGCATTCGCACGGCCATCGCGCGCATCAACGCCTTCCTGCAGGAACACATCAGCGGCATGAGCGTCGTGCAGCTCTTCAACCGCGAGCGGAAATCGCAGCGACGCAGTTCGCCGAATTGAACCGCATCCACATGGAGGCCTACAAGGACGCGATTCTCGGCCTTCGCCGTCTTCTTTCCCGCCGTCGAATTGTTCAGCATGGCGGCGCATCGCCGATCGTTTTCTGGTACGGCGGCCTGCGCTCGCTCGCCGGCGTCGTGGCCGTCGGCGTGCTGATCACCTTCATGCAGTACGCGCAGCGCTTCTTCCGCCCGATTCAGGATCTGAGCGAAAAATTCAATATCCTGCAATCGGCCATGGCCGCTTCCGAGCGCATCTTCAAGCTGCTCGACGAGCCGTCTGCCTGCGCTCGCCCGCGGAGCTCCGCTGCCTCTTCCCGCGCCGCGCGGCGAAATCGAATTTCGCAACGTGTGGTTCGCCTACCACGGCGGCGCAAACCCGAAGGAAGAAGACTGGGTCCTGCGCGACGTTTCCTTCCACGTCGCGCCGGGGCAGACCCTCGCCATCGTCGGCCACACCGGCGCCGGCAAGACCACGCTCATCCAGCTGCTGCTGCGCTTCTACGAAATCCAGCGCGGCCAGATTCTGCTCGACGGCGTGGACATCCGCGAGTTCGACGTGCACCAGATCTGCGCCGGCAATTCGGCATCGTGCTGCAGGACCCGTTCCTGTTCACCGGCACGCTTGGAATCGAACGTCCGCCTGGGCGACGAAGACATCAACCGCGCCGCGCGTCGAGTCCGCGCTGCGCGAAGTGGGGCTCGGCTCCTTCCTCGATTCCCTGCCGCAAGGCGTCGAAACACACGTCAGCGAGCGCGGCGCGACTTTTTCCGTCGGCCAGCGCCAACTTGTCAGCTTCGCGCGCGCGCTGGCGCACAATCCGCGCTTCCTGATCCTCGACGAAGCCACCTCGAGCGTGGACACCAAAACCGAAATCCTGATCCGCGAAGCGCTCGACCGGCTTGCTCGACGGCCGCACCGCGCTTGGTCATCGCGCACCGGCTGAGCACCATCCAGCACGCCGACCGCATTCTCGTCTTCCACAAAGGAAGCTTGCGCGAGCAGGGCTCCCATCAGCAACTGCTCGCCCAGCGCGGAATTTACTACCGCCTCTACCAGCTTCAGTACAAAGACCAGGAATTGGGTGTGCCGGTGTCCGAAGCGGCCCCGTCCGGATTTCCGCAGCCTTCCCCTGCGCATGACTAACCGGGCAATCCTCGCGTCCCCAAGCGGCGGCCTCATCGAATGACCCCGCCCGCCATTTTGATCTCCGCCGGCGAGGCCTCCAGCGACATGTACGCGGCCCGCCTGGCCACGGCCCTGCGAGCCCGCACCGGTGCATCGCTCTTCGGCATGGGCGGCCCGCGCATGGCCGAAGCGGGCGTGGACCTGGTGGCCAGCTATCGCAAAGTGGCCGTCGCCGGCATCACCGAAGTCCTGCACAAGATTCCTACGGTCGTCGGCGTGCAGCGCCTGCTGGCCCGCGAAGCCCGCCGGCGCGCGGCCTCGCTCGCCATCCTCGTCGATTCGCCGGGAACTCATCTCGGTGTCGCGCGGCGCCTGAAGCAGGCGAGGATTCCCGTCGGCTATTTCATCGGCCCGCAGGTCTGGGCCTGGCGCGCGGGGCGCGTGCGCGTCGTCAATCGGCTCGTCCAGCGCATGGTCGTGATTTTTCCATTCGAAGAGCCCATCTACCGCGCCGCGGGCGTTCCCGTGAATTTTGTCGGCCACCCGCTCGTGGACGTGGTCCGGCCAACCATGTCCCGCGAAGAATTCGCCTCTCGGCACGGACTCGATTCCCGCCGGCCGATCGTGGCGCTTCTGCCCGGCAGCAGGCAGAACGAAATCGCCCAAAATTATCCGCGCATTTTCGAAGCGTGCCGCCGCCTGGCGCGAAAAATGGAAGCGACCGGCGGGGTGCAGTTCGTCCTTGCCGAGGCGCCGCATCTGGCTGCCAATACGTTTTCACGCTACCTAGGCCGGCCCGGCATTCGCATCCGGCGAATCGAAGGCGGCGCGTACGACGCGCTCGCTGCCGCGGATTGCGCCGTTGTCGCCAGCGGCACGGCGACCATCGAGGCTGCCCTGCTCGGGACGCCCATGGTCGTCGTTTACCGTGTCGCGCCCGTCACCGCTCTCATCCTGCGCCGCATGATTCGCACGCCTTTCTTCAGCATGGTCAATCTGATTGCCGGGCGCCGCGTCGTCCCGGAATTGATGCAGCGCGATTTCACGCCTTCCGCCGTCGCGGCGGAGGTCCAGCGCCTGCTGGAAGCTCCCGTGGCGCGCGAGGAAATGAAAGCCGGGCTCGCGGAGGTCCGAACCAGGCTGGGCCCGGGCGGCGCCATCGAAAGAGCCGCGGATATTTTCGCGGGGATGCTCTGATCCCGGATTTCCAATTTGAACTTTTCTTACGAACCTTCGGATGTTCGGCGGCATCTGTATTTATGCGGGTTTGGACGCGGTAAGGACGGCTTGGAGGTGCATACCCAGTGGGTGAGAAACAAAATCAGCCATTTCAGCTCTCGTTCAATGCTTCTTTGAAGATCGATTTCCAGGGATCGCGGGTGACTTCCGATGGCGGCCTGATTTTGGTTCGCGAGTTGGATGAGCGGCTGGGTCTGGAGAAGCTCATCGAGAAACACTTGAGCGACTCGCGACAAGGCTTGAACAAGCAGTTCACGCTGGCCGATTTACTGCGGCAGTCGGTCTACAGCCGCTTGGCAGGCTACGAAGACCTCAACGACGCCGAACGACTGGCAGCCGATCCGACGTTTCGATTGATCAGCTCGCAGAGAATCTGGGACCGGGGCGCGGCGCTGACCTCGACCTTGCATTGGTTCGAGACCGAGCTGCTGACCAGGGAAGAGAATCTGATCGGGCTGATGGCGTTGAACCGGGAGACGTTGGGGCAAGCCGAGTCTTTTGATGGCTCCGACCGCGTCGTGCTCGACATGGATTCCAGTGAGAGTCCGGTTCACGGTGAGCAGGAGGGCAGCGCCTACAACGGGCACTTCGAGTCGGTCTGTTACCACCCGCTATTTCTGTTCAACAGTCACGGCGACTGCTTGGGGGCGAAGTTGCGCTCGGGCAACGTGCACAGCGCCGAAGACTGGGATGAGTTGCTGTTGCCAGAGATCGAGCGCCAACAGGCGGAGGGCAAGGAAGTAGCTTTCCGGGCGGACGCGGCGTTTGCCAAACCGGAGATCTATGAAGCGATGGAGGAGCGCGGCGTGAAGTATGCCATCCGCATACCGGCCAACGACAACCTGGAGCGGGACATTGCGGAGTTGCTGACGCGACCAGTGGGAAGGCCGAGCCACAAACCAGTGGTCCGGTACAAGGGCTTTCTCTACCAAGCGGCCAGTTGGAAAACGGCGCGGCGGGTCGTAGCGAAGGTGGAGTTCCACGTCGGCGAGTTGTTTCCGCGAGTCGGCTTTATCGTCACGAATCTCAGCCTGGCCAGCCGGGCGGTCGTGCGTTTCTATAGTAAGCGGGGCACGGCCGAGCAATGGATCAAGGAAGGCAAGCAGGCGACACATTGGACTCGGCTATCGTGCCATCGGTTCCGGGCCAATGAAGCACGTTTACAGTTGAGCCTGCTGGCCTACAACTTGGGCAACCTTTGGCGCCGTCTGGTGCTGCCGAAGAGAATCGACGCCTGGTCGCTGACCAGCCTGCAGCAACGCCTCGTCAAGACTGGCGGGCGTCTGGTGAAACACGCACGGTACTACTGGCTGTTACTGGCAGAAAGTCACCTGACCCGACGCCGGTTCGGGACGATGTTGCAGCGGATCTGGGCGTTGCCGGTGCCGACTGGGTAGTGCTCGGACTGAGGGCGCGAAATCTGCGGCTAAGGGGGAAGGGGCGGAGCAGTGTCTGAGAAATCGATTACGCGACAGCAAGCAGGACTCGTCAGATGGCACAAACGAGCCGTCGGAACGCGAAAGCCTCGCTGGCGGGCTGCTCCGGTCACAAATTTCTTGCGTCGAGGGTAGAAGGAGTATTACGATGCGCGAGCTGAAAGTCCAAATCGGAAATCCCGGCTGATTATTTATGCTCGGGCAACAGAGAGGGCTTATCTTGTATCATAGAGAAGATTGAGGATAGCCTTTTCCGAAAGAGGGCTCTTCTTGCGGAAACTTCACCGATTGCTCGCCGTCCTGGCGCTTGCCATTCTTGCGGCAGCCTCCACAAAGGCGCAAGTTTCGCGGGCCTTCCCGTTTCGCGCCACGCATTACGATGTACAGGTCATTTTGAATCCCGACAATCAGACCCTCACGGGACTCGCCAAAGTGGATTTCGTCGCGAGCGAGGTTTCGCGGGCCCTTCTCGTCGAGCTCCATCCGGATTTGGTCGTGAGTTCCGTGAAAACAGCCGCGGGGCAGTCGCTCAACTTCGCGCGCGACGAAACTTTCCCGCTCCTTTTGAGCGTGGGCCTTCCGGCCGCGGCCACGCCGGGCAAACAGGTTACGCTCACCTTCGAATATAGCGGCTCCGTATCGAGCGAAGAAGATAGCCCGTCGAGAGGCGTGCGCTTCGCTTCGATTGACAAAGCATCCGCCTTTCTCCTTCTTCCGGCGCGCTGGTTTCCCCTGACCAGTTATCCCTCTAACCGCTACACGGGCACGTTCAAAATCGTCGTGCCGGATACCATGGCCGTGGCCGGCACGGGAAAACCCGACCCGCCCGCTATGACGCCGGCCATCGGCAAGGGCATGCCGGGTCAGGCGTCCTATACGTTCCACTGCGATCATCCCTCGCCGGCCGGGTCGTTCGTCGCCGGCAATCTGCAAATGTCGCCTATCGAGACCGAAGGCTACCGCATTTCCGTGTATACGCCGCCTGCTCAGGCGCAGACGGCCGCGCCCTACGCGAACTCGCTCGCCCATATCATGAGTTTTTTCGGCGATGCCTTCGGTACCTTCGATAGCCAGCCGGATTTGACCATCGCGCAAATGCCCGACGGCGGAATCGCGGGATTTTCCGCGCCGGGGCTGCTGCTGATCAGCGCGCGCCAGTGGACCACGCGGACGAACGACCGCTTGCTCTCCCGCCTCGCCGCCGGGCAATGGTGGCAGGATCAAGTCCTGCCGGCCTCTCCTTCGGATGCTTGGATTTCGGACGGCATCGCACGCTACGCCGAAGCCATGTATGCGGAACAATCCGACGGCGTCGCCGGCCTGCACAAAGCCCTCGAGGATTTCTCCATCGGCGCCTTGATGTATGACGACACGGCTCCCATCGCCCAGGCGCAGAGCCTGGCCCCCTATTCCGATCAATACGAGTCCATCGTGGACGACAAAGGCGCCATGGTCTTTCACATGCTCCGCTCGGAATTGGGCGACGATGCTTTCACGGCTCTGCTCCGCGATTTCTACAAGCAGTACAAAGGGAAGGCCGCCACGCTCGACGGCTTCGAAACCATGGCGGCGGCCAAGGCTCCGCCCGCGGGGGAAGACCAGCCGCCCCTCAATCTCGTCTCGTTCTTCGCGCAGTGGCTGAATTCCACCGGGATTCCCGAATTCTCGCTCGATTACATCGAGTATCGCACCCCGCAAGGGTTCAAGATCGTCGGCAAGATTCATCAGGACCTCGAGACGTTTCGAATGCCCGTCGAAATAAAGGTGGATACCGAAGGGAATCCCGAAACCAAGAAGATTCTCGTCGCCGGCACTTCCACCTCCTTTGAAATTGACACGTTCGGGCGCCCCAAGGCCAACGGAGTCCTGATTGACCCCAACAACAATCTTTTGAAATCCAATCCCAACCTCCGCGTGCGAGCCATGGTTGCCCGGGGCGAATCGCAGGCCAGCGTCGGCAAATATTACGAAGCCATTCAGCAATACCAGCAGGCCCTCGATATTCAGCCTACCAACTCCCTCGCGCATTTCCGAATGGGCGAAGCGATGTATTACCAGAAGAACTACCAGGCCGCCGCCAATGCCTTCCGCGCGGCCATCGGCGGGGACCTCGACCCCAAGTGGGTGGAAGTCTGGAGCCACATCTATATTGGAAAAATTTACGACATGCTTGGCGAGCGCGCCCGCGCCGTGAACGAATACAGCCTGGCGCAGCACACCCACGACGACACCGCCGGAGCGCAGGAAGAAGCCGCAAGATACTTGCAAACAGCCTACGGCCAGACAGCCGCTGCGGCAACAGCCGCGGCTACAGCCACCGCGCAGCAGGCCCCAACAACAGCTCCCGCGCCGGCCGCGGAGAGCGGCGACGAGTCGGATAAACCGGTCCTCAAAAAGAGGACGGACGACTGATTTCCCGGGCGCAGCCCTGCGCGGCGCAAGGCGCGAACCCCGCCGAGCGGCCTTTACGGCGACGCCGCCCCTTTCGCGTTCATTCCGCCTAAAACTTCCTCGAAAATCGCGAGCGACTCCGCATCGAACAGCACGAACGTAATTTTCTCGAGCGATGTGGGCCCTTCCAGGTGCTTGCGCGCTTCCCCGCAGCATGATTTCGGCGCACTCGCGCATCGGAAATCCGGCGATGCCCGTTCCCACGGCGGGAAACGCGATGCTCCGCAATCCTCTCTGCGCGGCAATCCGCAAGGAGTGCGCCGTCGCGCTGCGCAGCGGCTGCGCGGATGTTTGCCCGCCCAGCGCCATGCTGGCCGCGTGGATCACGTGGCGCGCCTTCAGATTTCCCCCCGATGTAATGGCCGCGCCGCCCACGGGGATCGCGCCGATTTCGTCGCATTCGGCCTGAATTTTCGGTCCGCCCTTGCGCCGAATGGCGCCCGCGACTCCGCCGCCGAGCTGCAAGTCGTTATTGGCGGCGTTCACGATGGCGTCGGCGTCCATTTCCGTCAGGTCGCCCTGGCGGATTTCGATTCGCTCGCGCGGATTCATCTTGAGCTAAAGCCTCGCCATGCCCTTTTCATCGAACCCCAGAACGACGCGCCCGCCCGCCAGAATCACCGGCCGGCGAATCAAATTCGGTTCCTTGGCCATCATGCGGATGGCCTCGCGCCGCGAGGGTGGATGGGCCTTCATTTTTTTCCGGCGAAAGAGTTCGTTGCGGGTGTTCAGGAAATCCGTGTAGTCGCGGCGCCCGATCAGTTTTTCGAGCTCCCCCGACGACAGCCGGTGCTTGGCCAGGTCGCGGAAGTAGAGTGGAATCCGTGCTTCTCGAGGAAGCTTTGCGCCTTTCGGCACGTCGTGCAATTCGGTTTGTGTATAAATTTGGCTTCCTTCACCCGGTTCTTGGTTTTACCGCGCGATTTCCCCGCAGCTTTTCGAGCGCTCACAGGTTTTCCCTCCTTGGGAATCGGTATTGTGCCACGTGCGGCTCCCGGCTGGAAGAGCGGCGCCGCTTCAATGGCCGCGGAAATTCGGTTCGCGCTTCTCGAAGAACGCCGCCAAACCCTCCGCGCAATCCTCGGTAAGAAAACAGTGCAACTGCCAGGCGAATCTCTTCCTCCAGGGCCCGCTCGAGTTCGCGGCGCATATCGCCGATCATGGTGCGCTTCACGTCGCGGATAGCCAAAGGCGGGCCTGCGGCCAAATGCTCCGCAAGCTTCCGCGTTTCCTCCTCGAAATTTTCGGGAGGCCACACGCGGCAAACGATTCCGATCCGGCACGCCTCAGAGGCCGTAAGCGTCTCCGCGGTATAGAACAATTCCGAGGCGCGCGAAAGACCCACCAGCCGGGGTAGAAAATAGGTTGCGCCGAAATCCGGGTACAGGCCCAGCTGCGCGAAGGATTGGGCGAAGGTCGCCTGCGTCGAGGCGATTCTCAGGTCGCACGCGAGCGCCAGGCTCATTCCCCCGCCGGCGGCGGGCCCATTCACGGCCGCCACAACCAGCTTGGGCATGGACGCGATGGCCAGGCAGATTTCCTTGCCGGCAACCAGAAAGGATTCAATTTCGCCGCGCGCGCGGCGCGCCCGGGCGTCGCGGATTTGATCGAGGTCTCCGCCGGCGCAAAACGCGCGCCCCGTCGCCCGCAATGACCACGGCCCGCACCGGATTGTCGTCCTCGCGCGCAGCAAGCCCTTGCAGCAGGGCCTGGGCCATCTCGACGATGAGCGCGTTCAATTTTTCCGGACGGTTCAGCCGCAGCGTCACCACGCCGCCGGAGCGCTCCTCTTGCACAAGAGATTCCGCAGCCGTATGCGCCGTTGCTCCCGCCATGTTTTCCAGGCCTCCTTCAATGCCTTCGCGGGGAAGCGTTCCTGCCGCGGACTTTTCTCGATGCCGCTAATCCTTCAGACTCCTCAGGAGCGCGGCAAGTTTCTTGAAATACCTCATTTTTATCCCGCGAGCCGTTCCCGCGATTCTGCCCGCTCGTTGACGGCAGCACGAACACCTGCGCGCCATATAGCTTTTCCTTTTGCAGGCCGAGCTTGCAGGGCGGCCGGCGAATTTCTCGTAGACCATTTTCCCGTTGAAGGCGATCACTCGCGGCGCATTTCTTCCAGTTTCTGCGCCAGCAGCACGCGGCCCTTCGGCGAATTCCTCGCGCTCGATCTCCTCGATTCCGCGCGTGGGGCGCTTCACCAGATCGGTCATCCCGATGCCGAACTCGATCATGCGGCGGTCGTCTTCGTAATCCAGCGGCTCGGGAATCACGCCCGATTCGTACATCATCGGCCAGAACTGGTTCCCGCGCCCGGCGTAGTAGTGGCCCACGCGCGCCGAGCGGTCGCCGGGATTCGCGCCCACCAGAATCATTTTCATGCCCTTGCGGAGGTAATCGGGCAGTGTTCGCATCGGGTTCTCTTGCCGGGAAAGCGGTGATCCGGCGCGCGGGGCATTCATCTCCCTGGCAGCGGCGCGGCGGAGCGTCCGCCTTGGCACCCGACATGATAATACACTCCCGCCGCTTTACCCCGCCCGCTTCTGAGGATATTTCCAGGGCGGGAAACTGTGTTACCCTTTTCAGCTCGCGAAAGTACCGCCCATGAGCTCACCCAAAATGGATCCTGTGCGCCGCCCTCCGCTGCCGTCGCAGGTGGTGAAGGACGACGAGTCCGCCCTGGTTGCGGCCGCCAAGGCCGGCGATATCTCCGCCTTCGAAACCCTGGTGGACCGCTACGAACGCAAGATTTTCCGCCTGGCCCAGAACATCACCCAGAACCGCGAAGATGCCGAAGACGCCATGCAGGAGGCCTTCCTGAAGGCCTACGAGCATCTGGACGGTTTCGAGGGCAATTCGCGTTTCTATACCTGGCTGGTGCGCATCGCCGTCAATCAAGCCCTGATGAAGCTGCGCAGGCGCCGCCCCAACGTGGTCTCTCTCGACGAGGAGCTGGACACCGGCGAGGACACGATTCCCCGCGAAGTGGAGGACTGGGGCCCTTCGCCCGAGGAACGCTACGAACAGACCGAGCTCGGCCAGATCCTCTCGAACGCTGTGGCCGATCTGGACCCAACTTTCCGAATCGTCTTTCCAGTTGCGCGACATCGAAGAACTGTCGACCGAAGAGACGGCGGAGGCTCTGGGGCTATCCGTGCCCGCCGTGAAGTCGCGGCTGCTGAGGGCGCGGCTGAAGCTGCGACAAAAACTGAACCGATACTTTCGGCAGGAGGCAATTCGTGAAGTGCAAATCGCTCATCAGTGAGCTCGCGGACTATTTCGATGAGGAGCTTGATCCCGCGCTCCGCGCCGAAATCGAAGAGCACCTCGCCAAGTGCAAGAATTGCCGCGTGGTCGTAAACACCTGCAAGAAGACGATTGAAGTATTTTGCAACTCCGAGCCCGCCCCCCTTCCCCCGGATACCCGCGAGCGTTTGTACCAAGCCCTCGAAAAGAAGATCCGCCACGCCCGCCCCTAAGCTGCGTTTGCTCATCCAGGCGTGTAGGTTGGCTTTTTGATTTTGCCGGCTCCGCTACTGCGGTGAAGCGGCCAATCCTCGCGCCATAGGCTGGCATTGCCCTGTTTTACGAAAGGCAACACCGCAAAAGGCTCAGAAGCGGAGGCGATAGCAAAGCACGCGCGATTCGCGAACATCCAATACCAGAAGCTCCCCGCGAGGGCCGCCGGCCAGCGGAGGCGCGGGACGGTCTCCCGGCCCAAGCTGCGCCGTAAGGTCGGAGTCGAGTCTGGACTTGCCGTCCGTCGTCCACACATGGAGCGTGCGCCCATTCGAGTCCATCGCGAAGATCCATCCGCCGGAAACGGCGAATTCGCCGCTCAGATTCCGGGCGATTCCGCCGGCGCCTGCGTCAATCACGGAAACGAGACGCCGATCCGCATCGAATCGTAAAATGCGGTTGGCCGGGGGATCGAGCGCGTAGAAATAGCCGTCGGAAGCAGCGGCGATGGCCGCGGGCCGGCTGCTCGGTTCCCGCGCGTCCGCGCCGGGCTGCCAGCTATGCAGGAAGCGGAGGCGCGGGCTGTAGGTGAAGATTTTATCCGCGCCGGTATCGAGCACGTCAATCAGCCCGTCGTCGCCCACGGTCACGCTTAGCGGGCTTTCGGCGCCCGCACGCCGGGGCAATCGCAGGGAGCGATAGCGGTCGCCGCTGGGAAGAAAAATCCACACGGCGCCGCGCACGGAATCGGCCACATAAATCGCGCCTCCGCCGTCCACGGCGATGGAATCGGGATCCTCGAAAAAAGTTTCCTGGAAGGAAAGCAAGGGCGTGCCCTGTGGATCGAACTTGTGGACGAACTGGCTCCCGGCATCCGCGATGTAAGCGTCTCCGAGTATGTCGGTCGCGATGCATGCGGGCTTGTCCAATTGCCCCGGGCCGTCTCCATGGACGCCCCACGACCCGACGTACTCGAGGAGGGAGGCGCGTCGGCTCGAGAGTGAGCCTGGGAATCGGTGCGGGAGCATCCGGAAATCGCGGCGAGACTTACAAGCGCCGGCAAAATCATCAGCCATGAAGCAGCATGGCGCATGGAAGCCGAATCCATCTCCTCTCGCGTTCCTCACGCGGTAAACGATCCGGCGCGGCGCACTCGACGGAATCAGTGCGCTGGAGCCCCCGCCGCGAGCGGCAACCCCGCGTCCCGCACCCTGCGGACAACCGTTTGATGCATGCGGTAGCTGCGGTCGGCGCCCGCGCCGTCGCTCGTGTCCGCGAAGGAAAAAGTGACGTTGCCCCCGGACGCCGCCCCGCGCGCCAGGCGGACCGGAAGCTCCCCGCAGACGTTGCTTTCCACAAACGCAGTCTCGTATCGCTGCCGCGGCTGCGACCAGGTGAAAACGCGCAACAGAGTGAAATCGCATGGCTGCCCTTCGGGCCCGCGCACACCCACCACCAGATACTGCGGCACGGTTTCGGTCTCGCCCGTTTTCTCCGCCACGCGATCGAGCTCGAACCAGGCCACAATGCGCACGTCGGCCGCAGCCATATAGTTCGGCAGCGGCGGCGGCACATCGAGATCCACGAAGCGCCCCAGCACCCAGCCGGAAAGCGGCGCATGGTCCGGAACATGCGCCCGGATAAGCCACCAATCCTCATTCCTCGCCTCGGCGGGTTCATCGGAGGAATTTTTCTCGTTTTCGTCGCCGCCTCCGGCCGCCGGAGTCGCCGCGGGGACTTCCTCCGCGTGGCGCTCCAGCAAATCCACCGAAATCTCCTTGCCCAGTTGGCAGATGCGCGGAGAGGAGCGGCCCGCCTGGATGTGCAAATTGCTCAGCACGCGCGTATGCCCGCGCGCTTCGACGGGCAGCGCGTCCGCCGTGGAATCGAGCGCTTGCATGTCCTGCCAAAGCGCGGCGGAAAGCAAGTCGCTCTCGTTGATCCAGCCGGTGTCGCCTGTCGCGGTGCGGACGAGCGCCTGATCCTGGAAATGGTCCATGACAATCAGCCGGTCGCCGAAATCCACGGTCGTCACGGGTTCGCGCACCTGCGCCGTCGTGTCCCACAGAGTCACATGGCTATTGCCCGCGTAGGCCGTTTGCGCGGGAGGCCGCCGGTGCAGCACGCGCAGATAGAGGGCGGCGCAAATCACCGCGACCAGCGCGAATCCAATGGACATCTTGCGTATCAATCGAAACCCCTGAACGAAATCAGATTCTACATCAATAGATGCCGCGCATCTTCCCGCCGCGCGGGGGGAAGTTTCCACGATGTACTGGAAAAGGGGTGGTGGGTCAGTTTGAATTTTCTTGATCGTGACACAAGAAGCCAAAATTCAAACTGACCCATTACCCATTACCGGAAAAGACGCCGCGCGGCGCCATTCTGCTACAATGCGGGCCGCGCAGTCGGGGGTGCCAGCGCTCGCTCGCCAGGAGATTGCCGATGGAGAGTCTCGAAAAACTAAAGCCGCTGGGGCTGCTTCTACTGCGCCTGGCGCTGGGAGTTATTTTCGTATACCACGGCTATCCGAAACTCGAGTATCCGCAAGCCACCATGCGCGCCTTCGAAGGCATGGGCTTCCCGGGATACTTCGCCTACATCGCGGGCATCATCGAGCTATTCGGTGGGGGGCTGCTGATCCTGGGACTTTTCACGCGCATCGCGGGACTCGCGATTGCCGTCGAAATGGCCGTGGCGCTCTGGCGGGTTCACGGCCTCTTCTCGAACCCCATGGCCGTGAATAATTACCAGTTCCCTCTCATGTTGGCCATCGCGGCGTTCGCGCTCGTGACAACAGGCGCGGGGGCCATTTCACTCGATCACGCCATTTTTCGCGGCGCCCGCCGAGGCGGAAGTAAATCCCCGCGCAAATCGAGAGATCGAGATTGATGCACCCGTCGCGCGAGCCGGCCGCTCCTACGCCGGTTGCGCGGTGCCACCCGACGGCGCCGCCTGCGGCGCCGGAACAGGCAAAGGCGCGCGCGGCACGATGATCCACGCCAGAAAGTAGCCCACGAACGCCGGGAGCAGCGTCCCTGGAAAGAGCACCGCGAGCACCCAGATCAGCCGGACAATCGTGGAATCCGTATCCAGATATTCGGCCACGCCGCCGCACACGCCGCCAATCCTCGAGTCCACGGATGATCGCATCAGGCGCTTCGACGCCTTCGGTCGAGCGGTCCCGTATGCGGACTGGTTTGCGCCGCAGCAGTAGCAATAATTTGAACCCTCGGCAATATCTCTCCGGCAATTCCAGCAGGTCATGATGCCACCTCCCTCGCGCACGGCGCACGCCGCCCGCGCGCCCCGCGCACATTCAGCACAAGCCTAGGATATGCCCGAAAATCCCGAAAGGCGCAAGCGGAGTTTAATACGGGTAATGAGCCAGTTTGAATTTTCTCGATCGTGACACAAAGAGCCAAAATTCAAACTGACCCATTAATACGCGGCCAGTTCCCGCGCAGCGCGGACGATATCCTCCGGCTGCGGAAGAATCGCATCCTCGAGCGAAGGATGATAGGCGCAGAAGGTATCCGTGGCGGCCACGCGGCGCACCGGGGCGTCGAGTTGCGCGAAGAGCTCCTCGCCGATGCGCGCGGCGATTTCCGCACCGTAGCCCCACGAGCGCGTGTCCTCGTATGCCACGATGGCGCGATTGGTTTTTCCCACGCTCGCGGCGATGGCGTCCCAGTCGTAGGGGCTCAGCGAGCGCAGATCGAGAATTTCAGCGGAGACGCCGTCGCGCTCGAGCGCAGCCGCGGCGAGTTCGGCGCGGTGCACCACGGCGCCGTAGGTGATGATGGTCACATCCGAGCCTTCCCGCGCCACGCGTGCCTTGCCGAACGGTATCGTGAAATCCGCGCCGGGATAGGCCGAGCGGTTGTACGGCTGCCGATACAAATGCTTGTGCTCGAGGAAGAGCACGGGATCGTCCGACCGCATGGCCGTGCGCAGCAGCCCGCAGAGGTCGAGCGCCGTGGAAGGCATCACCACGCGCAGCCCGGGAATGTGCGTGAACGTCACCTCGCCGCTCTGGCTGTGATAGATGCTCCCGCCGGTGAGATAGCCGCCGATCGGCGCGCGCACGATCACCGGGCATTTGAAATGGCCCGCCGAGCGCCAGCGCAGCACGGCCATCTCGCCGCGCAGTTGCATCATGGCCGGCCAGATGTAATCGAAGAATTGAATTTCGGCCACGGGCTTCATCCCGCGAATGGCCATTCCGATAGCCCGGCCCACAATGCCCGCTTCGGCGATGGGCGTATTGAACACGCGCGCCTTGCCGTAGCGGCGCTGCAATCCCAGCGTGGCCTTGAAGACGCCTCCCTTGCCCTTCACCGCGCGGAGCGATTCTTCACGGCTGCAATCGGCCACGTCCTCCCCGAAGACCACGATGCGCGGGTCGCGCGCCATTTCGTCCGCGAGCGTGGCCGAAACCATCTCGACCATCGTTTTCTCGGGCCCTGCGAGCTTCGGCGCGGCCTCGAATTTTTTCGCCGTGGGATCCACGTCCGGCGAATAGACGCTGGCATAAATCGAATCCGTGGCGGGAGGCTCAGCGGCCAGGGCGCGGTCGGTAGCCGCGAGTATCTCGCTTTCGGCTTCGGCTTCCAGGGCCTCGATTTCGCGCTCGTCGAGCACGCCCTCGCGCACCAGGAACAGCCCGAATTTCGGGATGGGATCGCGGCGCGCCTCGGTCTCGCGCTCTTCGGGCGTCTTATAACTCGTCTCGTCGTCCGAAAGCGAGTGGGAATAGGGACGCGTCACGTGCGCGTGGACCAGCGCGGGCCCCTTGCGCGCGCGGCAATGCGTCACGGCGCGGACGAGCGCCGCGTAGCTTTCGAGCGGTTCCGATCCGTCGCACTCCTCGATCCGCATATGCGGGAAGTTCGCGACCAGCTTCGAAATGCTCCCGCCCGCGGTCTGCTCCTCGACGGCCACGGAAATCGCGTAGCCATTATCTTCCACGAGAAAAACCACCGGCAGCCGCCCCAGGCTCGCGGCGTTCATCGCTTCGAAGAATTCTCCCTGGCTCGTGGACCCTTCGCCGCCGGAAGTGAAGACGACTTCGTCGCCGTGCGCGCCGGCAAACTCACCCAGCGGCGCTTTGCGCGCCTGCTCCAGGGCCTTGGGATCGCGATGATAATAGAGCGACGCTTCCGCCGCGCCCACGGCGTGCAGCCATTGCGGCCCGGTGGCCGAAGAGCTGGGAATAATATTCAGCTTGTGATTTCCCCAGTGCGAAGGCATCTGGCGCCCGCCGGACGAAGGATCGTCCTTCGCGCCCACGGCCTGGAGCAGCATGTCGCCGGGCGTGATTCCCAGCGTGAGGGCCAGCGCGCGGTCGCGATAATAGGGGAAGAACCAGTCGTATCCCGGCTTCAGCGCCAGGCCCGCGGCCACCTGGACGGCTTCGTGCCCCGCCGCGCTGACCTGAAAAAATATCTTTTGCTGGCGCTTGAGCTGGATTTCGCGGTCGTCCAGCCGGCGCGAAAGAAACATCGTGCGGTAGATGCGCACGAGCGCGTCGCGGCCCAGGCCTTCGTATTTGGCCGCGTCGAATCGCTCGGACTTAACTTTTGCTTGAGAGGCCATCGGTTGTCGCAAGCGGCAGGAAGCCGCCAGGCGATCAGATTCGGCCCATTATATCCAATTTGCGCGGCCAACCCAAAATTTTGATGCCCCCCGATTCGATTCCGCCTCATACGTGTCAGGGTATGACTTCAGTCATACCGATACAGCCTCCCTCCCACGATTGTCATCCTGAGCGGAGTCCCCCGTTCCCTCTTTTCCCGCCGCACTTTGGCGGGCGGGGGACGCGGAGAAGGATCTGCTTTTGCCCTGGGAGGCAGACGACCTGAAGGCGCAGAACCGCAAAATTTGGCTCCGGGGCCAAATTCGAGCCAGCAACCCCTGGGAACGCCGTTCTCCTGAACGGCGCCTTGTTCCCCGCCAATCGGGAGATTGGCGTTCCCGGCGCTTCGCCAGGGCATCGAAATTTGGCTCCGGGGCCTGGACTCGAACCAGGATAACCAGCTCCAAAGGCTGGCGTGCTACCAATTGCACTACCCCGGAAGCGTGGTTTTTCAAAGTTTACCGACTTTCCCCGCACCCCGCCATCGAAACTTCGGCACGCAGCCCGCGCAAGGGCAGTAGACAAGCCGGAACAAACCTGTCTTTATTCTATCCGGCTGACCTGTGATATCCTTCTATGCTATATGACAGAGAATCTACTACGTACGAGGCTTTTGGGCGAATCGATGCGCGAGGTTGGCGTACTGGTTTTGGTATTCGTCCCGCTGGAAGTCACGTTCGAGTCAAAAGGGACGCTTTCTTTACGTTATCCCTTGTGGCTGCATGGAACTTTGAATTGGCTAACACCTGGGCGGTTCGCCATCGTGTTTTTCATTTTGGTCGCAGTCGTTATGCTATACTTGGGCATCAAGTTAGAAACAAAGGCCACGATGGAAATTGAGGCCGAGGAAAGGAGACAACCACAATGATATTGGGATTCCTGTTGTTTGGCGCCGTCTGCGCCGGGATGGCCGTGGTCGGTTTCCTTAACCTTAGGTCGGCACGCAAACGCTAGGAAGAGGGCAACCGCAGCAGCGTAAACGAGATTTCGAACCACAGAAGGCCCGGAGATCTTCGGAGCTCCGGGCTTTGCATTTTCCGCAGCTCGCGGCGACCGCGCGCGCCGACGGGCCGCATGGTAGAATCCGCGCTTGTGAGGACAACACATGCCAGAGCCGCAGCCAACGACAAGACAAGAACTGTTGAATAAATTTGGCCTCCGCGAGTTAGCAATTCAATCGCAGAACCGCGATCACCTTGACACGAAGACAGGAGTGGTGTTGGGATTCGCATTGGTTGCGGTGGTAGAAATTCTGGGACTTCTATTGCTTGCGCTCGTGGAGAAGCCATCGGGCCAAATGGTGCCGTTGGGCGCGCATCGAGCATACTTGTTGGTTTTGACCATCGGAGGCATTGTAGGAGTTGTGGTATGCGTTTTGTTTTGCATCATGCAGCTTCGTCCAATGGACTTTCATTATGTAGATATGGATTTTCTGGAGAACGTCCAGCCTGACGCGTCGTTTGATGAACTTAAGCGCAGGCTGGAGTCCCGCATATCGGAATGTGCATGGGACGACTCCGAAATCATAGGTGAAAAAAGTCGGCTTGCAACTTGCGCTGCCGTTAGCGCGGGCATTTCGATATTGCTTTTCGCCGTCGGTGTGGTCGTAACGCTTTTCCTCGTTCTTCGATAATCACTGCATGAGATAGAACCCTGGCCCGGAGGTGACGTGCCTGACGCTAAGACCTAAGGATTGACACCGACGGCGTCCTCGCAGGACGCGACCCATTCGCCTGTTTCAGTCTTGAGGAGTGTGGCCGTGTCGCGAAAAACCTCGTTGGTGACGGGACCAAGGACAGGTCGCTTGCGAAATTTGTAGACCACCGTTCGGGCCTCCGACCTGTTTCCCTTATCGTCGGTGTAGCTACTGTCGGTGACCTCATCAACCTCAAGAATGTCCCGCTCGTCCGTGCAGGGCGGTTTCCGCAGATGAGTCAGCGCGCAATTGCATGTCACGTGGTCAAATTGGTCGGCCAAAAAACAGCCGTACAAGGCGCTCCGAACAATGTAAGCCAGATAAATGAGCACACCAAAAACGAAAAGACGACCGAGTACCTGAACCGCCTTAATAAGCGTTTCCCTCTCGTATGGCGTCATCGGTTTGGTCTTTGCGGGTTAGGCCGTAGCTATATCTCTACACAGAGCGGGGCGCCTGTTACCTTGTCCACCACAAGTACAAACGCCTTCCCCCTTGGGCCGGTCCGTACCGTGCCGGGGTCTTATATCTCTAAACACGGGCGGTCGGCGCACCTCTTCTCCGCTCGTTTTTTAGCGTCTTCTGACGATTTGGAAGCCATAATGCCAGTAGCATAATCCTTTGGCGGGTCTCCTGCAAATCCTTCCGCGTTTACTCAAAGTACGGTTGGTGGTTCGGCTGTCTCGCGGTGCCGACAATCCTGTCCAGCGCACCCGCTTGCAAAAACGCGTACCCCTGCTGAACATCGCGGATGTATACTCCCGGTCACCAGCAGCAAAACACCAGGCAGTTCCAGCGGCGAGGAGGGCTTATGGCCACGGCAACAAGCACCATGCAACCGGGCGTCTCCGTTCGGGCGAGAAAACTCCTGATCAACAACGAATGGGTGGACAGCGTCTCCCGAAAAACTTTCCCGACCATCAATCCCGCTACGGGCGAAGAAATCACCCACGTGGCCGAAGCCGACGCCGCTGACGTGGATCGCGCCGTGCGCGCGGCTCGCGCCGCATTTGAGACCGGGCCGTGGCGCAAGATGAGCGCCTCCGAGCGCGGCCGGCTCCTCAACAAGCTTGCCGATCTCATCGAGCGCCACGCGGACGAACTCGCGCGGCTCGAAGCCCTCGATAATGGAAAGCCCTATTCCGTGGCCGGCGCGGTGGACCTGCCTCTCGTCATCGCCTGCTACCGCTACTACGCGGGCTGGGCGGACAAAATTCAAGGAAAAACCATCCCCATCACCGGCGACTATTTCTGCTACACGCGCCATGAGCCCGTGGGCGTGGTCGGACAGATTATTCCCTGGAATTTTCCGCTTCTGATGCAGGCATGGAAGCTCGGCCCGGCGCTGGCCGCGGGATGCACCGTGGTGATGAAGCCCGCCGAGCAGACTCCGCTGACGGCGCTGCGCGTTGGCGAATTGATTCTCGAGGCGGGATTTCCGCCGGGAGTGGTGAATCTCCTGCCCGGCTACGGTCCCACGGCGGGCGCCGCGATTGCGCGCCACATGGACGTGGACAAAGTGGCCTTCACCGGCTCGACCGAAGTGGGAAAACTCATCATGCAGGCCGCGGGCGAGTCGAACCTGAAGCGCGTCACGCTCGAATTGGGCGGGAAAAGCCCGAATATCGTCTTCGCCGACGCCGATATGGACCAGGCCATCGAAGGCGCGCATCAGGCGCTCTTTTTCAATCAGGGACAGTGCTGCTGCGCGGGTTCCCGGCTATTCGTCGAGGACAAAGCTTACGACGAGTTCGTGGAAAAGAGCGTCGCGCGCGCGAAGAAGCGCAAGGTCGGCGATCCCTTCGACAAGGCGACCGAGCAGGGGCCGCAGGTGGATAGCGAGCAGTTCAAAAAAGTGATGGGCTACATCGAGTCGGGCAAAAGCGACAAGGCCAAACTCGTCGCCGGGGGCAATCGCGTGGGCGAGAAAGGCTATTTCATCGAGCCTACGGTTTTCGCCGACGTGCAGGACAATATGAAAATCGCGCAGGAGGAAATCTTCGGCCCGGTCATGTCCATCCTGCGCTTCAAGACCCTCGACGAAGTCGTGGACCGCGCCAATAAGAGCACGTACGGCCTGGCCGCCGCCGTGTGGACTCGCGACATTTCCAAGGCCCACGCCGTGGCCAATTCCGTTCGCGCCGGCACCGTGTGGATCAATTGCTTCGACGTCTTCGACGCCGCCGCTCCCTTCGGCGGCTACAAGCAGTCCGGCATCGGCCGCGAGCTCGGCGAGTACGCGCTCCAGAATTACACCGAGGTGAAGACCGTCACCGTAAAACTCTAATCCACAGGTGGTGGGTCAGTTTGAATTTTCTTGATCGTGACACAAAGAGCCAAAAATTCAAACTGACCCACTACCAATCAACAGGCGCGTTTGCCGCTGCGCGCCCAATTTGTTACGCTGCTAATCAGCCTCCATCACGGAGAGGTGTCCGAGCGGTTTAAGGAGCACGCTTGGAAAGCGTGTGTAGGGGAAACTCTACCGTGGGTTCAAATCCCACCCTCTCCGCCATTTCGCTCATTCTTTTATACTTGGATATGATTCCGTCCACATTTAAGGTAAGTCTTCAGTCAGTCGCGCATGATATCACAATGGCATATTGACATCACCCTTGACCTGCTGTATGCTTTCGCCATGGCTCGAACCGCTTTTACCCTGAGAATTGAACGCCGAAGAACGTGCCGCGCTGAAGCACCTCAGTAAGGTCGAAGGGCGGCCCATCAATCAGCTACTGAACGAGGCCATCAAGAGCTACCTCAGCCGGCGCGGACAAAAAGAACGCAGCCTGGAAGCAAACCTGGCAGGCCTTAAAGCCTATCGGAAGCGTGATCCTGGATTTGAGAATGCTATCGCCACGTTCGTGGAAGCCGAAGCGACCCTCGAGGATCCGCTGGAAGGCGAGCCGATAGAGGGGCAGTTCGTTGAAGGGCAGTTCAAGCGAACGGGCCCCGCGCAAAGCAAGATTCGCGAGCTTCTAGGTGCCTAGCTGGAGCGAAGACAGTCCCCAGCTGCGTGACAACCTCGCGCGCGCCGTTCAGGAAATCTCCCGAGCGGCGAAACGGCGCGAGACTCCAACGCTCAAAGCCGCAAGGCATTGGCAAACCCTCATTATGAAAGGCTTGGACGCGCCCGATTCGCGATTCGTCGGCGCGTTTCGCGGCGAATCTGGTCTCGAGAACGTCCAAGTAAGAGTCGGCTCGAATTATGGTGCCGACTCGGCAAAGGTCGCCGGGGAGCTGGCACGCTTTGAAGCAAAGCTCCAGGCACTGGCCGCCGAGTTGGACGCGCTGCTGCCGCCCGGCCAGGTACCGGATGCCGACCAACTGGCCGCCATCATTGATCTCTGTGCCTGGGTGCACGCCGAATGGGTTCGGATCCATCCGTTTGCAAACGGTAACGGCCGCACGGCGCGCCTTTGGGCCAACAGCCTGGCGATGCGTTATGGCCTGCCGCCTTTTATCCGCTTGCGCCCCAGACCCAACAAGGGCTACGCCCATGCCGGCGCCAAGGCCATGCAGGGCGATTGGGAACCGACTGCGATTGTCTTTCGCGGAATGCTCGACGATTTTCCAAACGAACCCTAATCTGAGGATCGCGGGCCCCATCGCGCGTCCACGGACCACGCCCCGCCGCCCGTCAAAATCAGAAATAGCAGCGAGCAGAGCATCGCAAAATCCGTCCGCGCGTCGCTCACCATGTACCAGACGCCCTGCCCGGCGCGGAAAAGCTCCGGGATTTTCGTGGTGGCGATGGCCGTCGAGATCACGATCAGCAGCGGAACCGCCGCCGCCCGCGTCCCTAGCCCGAGCAGCACCAGAAAGCCGCAAACCATCTCGAACGCTCCCACAAAATGCGCCGTGAAATAGGGGTGCGGAAACCCAATCCGCGCAAACCGGACCACGCCCAGATTCGCGTCCGTGTATTTGAGAATGCCCTGCGTCAGGAAGATGAGCCCTACGGCCAGTCGGATCAGCAAAATGCTCGCCGGCGCTTGCGCCGGCCGGAAGGGGAACCGCATGGGTGCGCTCATCTCTGCGACACATCCTTTTCCGCGCGGATCGCCGGGCGCCTCAGCGCGTTTCGGCGCCGCCTGTTTGCTGCTGCACTTGGCGCCTGAATTCGTTGGGACGCGCGATCCGTGTAAAAGTCTCGAATGTCCCTCCCGTGCCGCGCAGGATCACGTCGCCGTATCCCAGCATCCGGCCAAACGCCGATTCATGCACATTGATGCTTTCCACTTTGGGCAGCAGCACTTCGATGCTGTTTCGAGAGAGCAATCCCCTCTTGATAAGCACGCGCTTGTTGGACACGGCGATTTCCGTTGCGCCCCGCCGGATCACCCCCGTCGCAACCAGCGCGCCGGCCACAGCCAGGCACACGAGACCCCCGACGATCAATCCTCCAGGCGCACCCCTCTCTACGTATCCTCCGATACACATTGCCAGCCCTAGAGCTCCGACAAGCACTCCTTCCACCAACAGCCAAATCATCACGATCCAATGCAGCCGAGTCTTGTAGACTACGGTCTCTCCGGGAACCAAATTCTTTTCAATGTAGCCCAAAGCCCCTCCGCGCCCCTCTGTAGTAGAGTCAATGCGGAAACGCAAAGTATCACATTTACCGCCGCCGGCCTCCCGCGCCGATCGGGCGGTAACCAGCAATCCGTAGGTGTGAGTCGAGGAGAAGGCACGCGGCGCACCCGAAGGGAACATGCACGAAAAGCACGAAAAAAGTGGCGACCCCGGAGGGATTTGAACCCCCAATCTCTTGGTTCGTAGCCAAGCGCCTTATCCATTTGGGCTACGGGGTCGTCCCTGCGACAGGTTAGCAGACCGGCCCACGAAATCCAAACCGCCTGCCCCTCGCTTGCCGCGCCGGAGCGGATTCATCGCGTAGGCGGGCCCTCGCTTGCCGCGCCGAAGTCCGCCTTTTGGACTCCGGACGATTCTGCGGAGCGGATTCATCGCGTAGGCGGGCCACTCTCTCCCCCGCACCCATCCTGTCCCCCCGCGCATCTTAGAGAGTATAGTTACGAAGATCCACTGAGGAGGATCGCGAAATGAACATTCGAAAAAGCCCCGCCGCCCGCGCCGTCCCGTATTTCCTGCTCGCGCTGGCCGTGCTCCTGACCGCCTATCCCCTGCTGCACGCCGCGGACCAGCAGCTTCCCGTCGTCGGCAGCGCCGCCCCCAATTTCACGCTAAATTCGCAGGAGGGCACGCCCGTCAGCCTGAACGATTTCCGCGGCAAGTGGGTGGTCCTCTATTTCTATCCCAAGGATATGACCACCGGCTGCACCATCGAGGCCCACAATTTCCAGCGCGACCTCGCGCAGTACGAGCAGAAAAACGCCGTCATCCTGGGCGTCAGCGCGGACACCGTGGACTCCCACAAGCAGTTTTGCACGAAGGATAGCTTAACCTTCAGGCTGCTCGCCGATCCGAGCCACGGCGTGATTTCGCTCTATGGTTCGCTCGCCCCATCGGGGACGATGGCCATGCGAAACACTTTCCTCATCAATCCGCAAGGCGTGATCGTCAGGGAATATGAGAAGGTGAATCCGACGACGCACAGCGCCGAGCTCCTCGCCGACCTCGCGAATTTGCAGCAGGGCGCGCCGAAATAAGCGCAGGTTTCAGTAGCACAGGTTTACCCTGACGGAGGAAGGGAAGGGCACTCCCGCCCGTGCGGGCTTTGCGGCGCTCACGTCGAGTGCCTGATTCGTTTGGCCCACGTGGCACATGGCCCGGAGCATTTCCAAAAACTCCAAAATCGTCATGCTATAATCCTTACTGCGGGTTGAGCATCGCTCCCCCGCGCGGGCCGGAGAATCGCCATGAGCTTCCCGAAAACCGAAAAGATCTGGCACAACGGCAAATTCATCGCCTGGGACGACGCCAATATTCACGTGCTCTCCCACGTGGTCAGCTACGGCTCCGCCGTCTTCGAAGGCATCCGCTGCTACGACACCGCAGCAGGGCCCCGCGATTTTCCGCCTGCGCGAGCACATGCAGCGCCTGCTGCAATTCCGCCCACATCTATCGCATGGAAGTTCCCTTCACGCTCGACGAACTCTCGCCAAGCGGCTCTCGAACTCGTCCGCGCGAACAAAGTGAGCGCCTGCTACATCCGCCCCATCGTTCTGCGCGGCTATGGCGAGCTCGGCGTTGACCCGCGCGACTGCCCCGATCGAGGTCTATCTGGCCTGCTGGGAATGGGGAAAGTATCTGGGCGAAGAAGGGCTTCGCGAACGGCGTCGACGTCTGCATCAGCTCCTGGAACCGCCCCGCGCCGAACACGCTGCCGCAAATGGCCAAGGCCGCCGCGAACTACATGAACTCGCAGCTGATCCGCATGGAAGCGAAAGTCAACGGCTACGAGGAAGGCATCGCGCTCGACGTGAACGGCTACGTCAGCGAAGGCTCCGGCGAAAATATCTTTGCCGTGCGCGAACGGCGACGTGATCACGCCGCCGCTGGCCCACGCCGGACTTCCCGGCATCACGCGCGATTCGGTCACTCGCGCTCTGCCGCGACCTGGGAATTCCCGTCGTCGGAGCAAGTGATTCCCGCGCGAAATGCTCTACATCGCCGACGAAGTGTTCTTCTGCGGCACCGCCGCGGAAGTCACCCCGATTCGCTCGATCGACCGCATCAAGGTCGGCGCCGGCGCGCGCGGCCCGGTCACCAAGCGCATCCAGGACGAATTTTTCGCCATCACCAGCGGCAAGACGCCCGACCGCCACGGCTGGCTCTCGCCCGTCGGCGTTTCCACCGGCGCCGCCGTCCGCTGACCGCGCCATCGCTTGCCGCGCCGAAGCAGACTCATCGCGTAGGCGGCCCCTGACGAGTGAGCGGCTCACACTATTCTTTGACTGCCCGCTCGCCTAATTCAGTAAGATTCGCGCCACTGGACCGGCGGTTTCTCCGCCGCAGCCTCGGCCATCGGTCACGGAGAAACTCTTGTACAGCTTGCGCAGAAGCTTGCCGCCGAATTTATCGGCGTATTCGTGTTCGTCTTCATCGGCGCCGGCTCGATTTGCGCGGACCAGTTCCTGCCGCGCCGGCGGCTCAGCCGGCGTCGGCTTGCTCGGCATCGCCGCTCGCCAACGGCCTGGCCATCGCCATCATGGTCACCGCCGTCGGCCACATTTCCGGCGGCCACTTGAATCCCGCGGTCACCATCGGCTTCTGGGTCACCAAGCGTATGGGCACACTGCAAGTCTCTCCTCTATTGCGTCGCGCAGCTTCTGGGCGCCCTGGCCGCCGCCTATCTCCTGGCCGCATCCTTCCGGACTCCGTCTGGCGCCCCGTCGCCTCGGGCGCCCCGGACCTCGCCCAGGACTTCACCCGCATGCACGGCATGCTGCTCGAAGCCGTGATGACTTTCTTCCTGGTCTTCATCGTCTTCGCCACCGCCGTGGACGCCAACGGCGCTTTCAATCAAAATCGCCGGCTTCGCCATCGGCCTCACCATCACCATGGACATCCTCTCTCGGCGGCCCCTTCACCGGCGCGGCATGAATCCGGCGCGCGTTTTCGGCCCCGCCCTCGCCACGCACCACTGGCAGAACCACGGCGTTTACTGGGTCGGCCCGCTCTTCGGCGGCGTGCTCGCCGGCGTTATCTACGACCGCCTCTTCCTCCGCGACCAGCCTCCCGCCTGACCCCTCGCTTGCCGCGCCGAAGCGCGCCTTTTGCGCTCCGGACGATTCTGCGGAGCGGACTCATCGCGTAGGCCGGCCCCTCGCCTGTCCCAAAGGCCCATTGCCTGCCTAGAAATCCTCCGCCGTGCGATCCTTGCCTCGCCTCGAAGCGCATGCTAGCTTCGCTTGAAAGCTCTCGACTCGGGACTTTTCGCCATGGCCATCAATATTGACGATCTCCTGCGCCGCGCCGTCGAAAGCAGGGCCTCCGACCTGCATCTGAAAGTCGGCAACCATCCCTATCTTCGCGTCGACGGCCTTCTCAATCGGCCTTACCGACGTCCCTCGCATCACGCCGGAAGAAATGCTCTCCATGGCCTTCAGCATGATGACCAACCGGCAGAAGCAAAAGTTCAAGGAAACCGCCGAGTTGGACATGGCCTACGGCGTCGCCGGCCTGGGCCGCTTCCGCGTCAACGTCTTTCAGCAGCGCGGCAACGTCGGCATGGTTCTCCGCGTCATTCCCACGAAAATCCGCACCATCGAAGAGCTCGAGCTGCCGCGCATCCTCACGCAGATCTGCGAAGAGCAGCGCGGCTTGGTTCTCACCACCGGCACCACCGGTTCCGGCAAATCCACCACGCTCGCCGCCATGATCGACCGCATCAATTCCCTGCGCGCCGAGCACATCATCACCATCGAAGACCCGATCGAATATCTGCACCGCGACAAAAAGGGCTTCATCAACCAGCGCGAAGTCGAAGTGGACACCTCCTCGTTCTCCACCGCGCTGCGCGCCGCCCTGCGCCAGGACCCCGACGTGATCCTGGTCGGCGAAATGCGCGACCTGGAAACCATTTCGACCGCCCTGCTCGCCGCCGAAACCGGCCACCTGGTCTTCTCCACCTTGCACACCCTCGACGCCACCGAAACGATCCAGCGCATCATCGCCGTCTTCCCGCCGCCCGAGCAGAAGCAGATTCGCCTGCAGCTCGCCGGCACGCTTAAGGCCGTCATCAGCCAGCGCCTGGTGCGCAGAAGCGACGGCCAGGGCCGCGTCCCCGCCGTCGAAGTGATGATCGCCACCGGCTACATCCGCGATTGCATCATCAATCCCGATAAGACGCGCATGATCCGCGACGCCATCGCCGCCGGCACCAGCCAGTACGGCATGCAGACCTTCGATCAGTCGCTCTTCGATCTCTATTCGCGCAACCTGATCACCCTCGAAGAAGCCCTCTGCGCGCCTCGAATCCCGGACGATTTCCGCCTGCGCGTTCAGGGCATCCGCTCCTCCGCCGACTCCGCCCGCGAGGACATGGAACGCGCCATGAACGAATTCGAGCGCCTCGGCAAACGCTAGCACCTAGGCCGCACCCCAACCGTCGCGTCTGCTTCTGCTTCTGCTTTTCCTCTACCTCCTTTGCCTCCTCTGCTTCCTTCGCTTCCGCTGCCTCCCTGCCTCCATGCTTCCTTGCCTCCTTGCCTCCCTGCCTCCTTCCCTCTATGCTTCGCTCATGCGCTTTCCGTTCCTCCCCGCGCAAGCTCTCCACCGAGCAGGAGCTTTACACCTCCGCTCTGCGCGCTCTGATGCGCCGCGCGCATTCGATCCACGAAATGCGCGAATACCTCAACCGCCGCGCCGAAGACCTCGAACTCGTTTCGCCCGTCATCGCGCGCCTCCGCGAGCACAACTACCTCGACGACGCCCGCTACGCCCTCGACTACGCCCGCACGCACGCGCAGTCCCGCCGCCAGGGCCGCTTTCGCATCGCGCGCGAGCTGCGCACCCGCGGCGTTCCCGACCGCCACATCGAAGCCGCGCTCGACGCCGTCTTCGCCGAGACGGACGAAGCCGCGCTCGTCCGCGCCCGCCTCAAGCGCCGCCTGGCGCACGTGCGCGGCTCGCTCGATCGGCGCCAGCTCGCCTCGCTCTATGGCACGCTCCTTCGCGCCGGCTTCTCCGCCGACGTGATTCGCGCCGAACTCCGTGGCGTCACCCGCGGCGACCTCCCCGAGCTCCCCGATTCTCCTGCGGACGAAATCTAGCTCACTCCCGCGCGCCCCTTTCAAACCGCCCCCGGAGATGTCATCATCTCCGTGATTTCATTGCGGGCTTTTTCGCATCCGCGCTCGCGCGGGAGGGGACATGAATCGCGCCACGAAAACGATTGGGACCGCCGCAGCGTTTCTCCTTTTTGCCCTCGCGGCCGCGGCGCAGGCGCCCACACGCCGCCCCATCACGGTCCAGGACTTGCTCTCCATCCACCGCGTGAGCGATCCGCAAATTTCGCCCGACGGCCAGTGGGTCGCCTACACCGTCGCGACGCCCGATCTCGCCGCCAACCACATCTCGAAAAATATCTGGATTGTTCCCGCTCGCGGCGGCGACCCGCGCCAGTTGACGAGCACCGGCAGCGACGAGCGCCCGCGCTGGTCGCCCGACGGAAAAACGATCGCGTTCCTTTCCTCGCGCGACGGCGCGGCGCAGATTTACGCCATGCCATCCGACCGGCGGCGCGCCAACCCGCATCACTTCTCTCTCCGCGGGCGCGGACAACGAACTCTGGTCGCCCGACGGCAAATGGATCGCCTTCATCTCCCGCGTCTATCCCGATTGCGCCGACGACGCCTGCAACGCCCGGCGCGACGCGCGAAAAAGCAGCAGCCCGGTGAAGGCCCGCGTCTACGATAAGCTGCTCTATCGCCACTGGAACACTGGTGGGACGGCAAGCGCAGCCATCTCTTCCTCGTCGCTGCCAGCGGGAGGCGCTCCGCGCGACCTGACCCCGCCGCCGACTACGACGTGCCTCCGTTCAATCTCGGCGAGCCGGAGGCCATTGCCTTTTCTCCCGACAGCCAGGAACTCTGCTTCACCGCCAACACCGACAAGGACGAAGCCACTCAGCACGAACGGCGACCTTTTCACCGTTCCCGTCAGCGGCGCGGCGGCGCCAAGCGCATCACGACCAATCCCGGCGACGACTGGGGCCCGGCCTATTCGCCCGACGGACAATTCATCGCCTATCGCGCCCAGATGCAGCCGGGATATGAAAGCGACCGCTGGCGCCTGATGCTCTACGATCGCGCCAGCGGCAAGCATCCACGAATCTCACCGAATCCTTCGACCGCAACGTGGAATCCGTCGTCTGGTCGCCCGACAGCAAGACAATCTACTTCCAGGCGGAAGATAAAGCCGAGCTGCCGGTCTATTCGATCGCGGCCAGCCCCGGCAGCATCGCCGCAGGACATCCTCGCCGATAGTTTCAACGACGAACTTCGATTTCAGCCGCGACGGCCGCACGCTCGCGTTCACCCGCGCCAGCCTGGCGATGCCCGCCGAAGTCTTCGCCGCAAATTCCGATGGCACCGGCGTCCGCCAACTCACCCATCACAACGCCGCGCGCCTCTCGCCAGCTCGATCTGCCCAGCCCGGAATCCTTTCTGGTTCGAGGCGCGGGGAACACGCAGGTCGAAGGCTTGCTGCTCCGCCCGCCGCATTTCGATCGCGTCGAAAAAATATCCGCTGCTGCTGCTGATTCATGGCGGGCCGCAGGGCGAATGGGACGATGCGTGGGGCTATCGCTGGAACGCGCAAGTGATGGCCGCGCCGGGCTACGTCGTGCTGATGATCAATCCCCGCGGCTCCTTCGGCTACGGCCAGAAATTCACGGAAGAGATCAGCCGCGATTGGGGCGGCAAAGTCTACGAAGATCTGATGAAGGGCGTGGACGCCGCGCTCGCGAAATATCCCTTCATCGACGGCTCGCGCATGGCCGCGGCCGGCGGCTCCTACGGCGGCTACATGGTCGACTGGATCGCCACGCACACGGGCCGCTTCAAATGCCTGATCAGCCACGCCGGGCCTTACGACGAATCCAGCATGTACGGCGAAACCGAAGAGCTCTGGTTCGAGGAATGGGAGTTCGGCGGACCCCCCTGGACGAACCCGGAGATTTACCAGAAATGGTCGCCGAGCTCGTATGCCGGCGCTCTCGGCAAATTCAAGACGCCGACGCTCGTGATCGCCGGCGAGCTCGATTACCGCGTGCCGTACACGCAGAGCCTGGAATTCTTCACCGCGCTTGCAGCGGCAGGGCGTGCCCTCGAAGCTCGTGGTTTTCCCCGACGAGGGCCACTGGATTCTGAAGCCGCAAAATAGCCAGCTCTGGTACAAAACAGTTCCTCGGTTGGCTCGCCAAGTATCTGCAGTGATGGTGGGGATGGTGCCTCGGCAAGTTGATCCCTCCCCGTAGGCTGGCATGCTATTGCGGGTAGACACGTGGCAAGGTTTCGCCAATTCTTCGCTTCTTGTCTTAGCGATCCCCCTCATTTTGTTTCGATTAGAAAAGCAGATTATATACTTCACAAAAGACCTTCGGGGGTGTATAAGTGGCCCCGAGGCCATCCCATCCAAAGCGGCCTCGTAGGAGCGGAGCCGTGACGACGTGTATCGCCGCGATGCAGAGAGACGCGGAAGGCGATTGCATTGTCGTTTGCAGCGATACGCGAGTTTCTCTCTTAGGCGACTGGTTTTCGCAGGAGGGCGTCAGAAAATTCCACTGCATTAGTGACGAATGGCTAATGATGTTCGCGGGCGACTTGGAAGACGCGAAGAAAATGTTAGATGCGATGCGCCAGACAATCCCGAGAAGTGGCAGATTAAGATATGAAAACGTCGTTGACCACGTTCGGAAAGCCTATGCGCGGGTCAGAGAGAGGCTCATTGAGACGAAAATTCTCCCCGATTTCGGAATCGGCACTTTCGCGGAGTTCGCGGCGCTCCCTACTTCCGACAATCTGTGCCGGACGATCAGTCAGCAAATAAAGGCAGAGCAGGAAAATTGGTGTCTTCTCGTGTGCGGTTTCGACGACAAACGAGAGCCGCGCATGTTCGTCATCTCCGAGGCTGGCCGGGTCGAATATTACGACGGAATGGGCAGGGCCGCGATTGGGAGTGGCGCGGCTGCGGCACTCTTGTGGCTGGGCCACTCAGGGTTTCGCGTCAGGGGAAATATGGGCGCGATGATATTTAGAATTCTTTCAGCGAAATTCTTCGCGGAAAAATCTAGCGATGTTGGGAAGCGTACCATTCTCGGCATCTTTAGGCCGGGAAAGACTTACATTCTCGCTCTACCCGATTCAGATATTAAGAAAGCGAGGCGTGTTTGGGAGGCGTTGCCGGTATCGAGGCCCGGCATCGAAAAACAACTGGAACACTACATTCGGATTCATCTCGCGCTCTATGACCCTGGCCGCGACAAATCAGGCAGTTAACCGCTCAAAAGTGAGGACCGGAGCCGTAATCATATGGCGCAGCGTATCCATGAACAAATCGGGCCGTTTTCTGCGGTTGGATCGGAAGCTCATTTCCTCAAGGTAGGATTGCAGATGCTTCGCGCTGATTTTATGCCAGCTACCGCGCAGACCGCGCTTGAAAAGAGAGAACGCGGATTCGATGGTGTTTGTGTGCGCTTCGCCCCGCACATATTCCTTGATGCCGTGCTGAACCATCTTATGCTTCAACCCCATGCGCTTTGCGATGCCCTTATAGGCCGGGAGTTCATCGGTGAACAGCACATCCACGTCTTTGCTCAAATTCTCGCGGATGAACTTTTCAAGCGAACGGCTCGTAACGTTCTCGGCATGGAACAACCGGAGTTCGCCGTTGCGCTGACGGATTCCGATAACCGGGTGCTTCTTCGTCCCGCGTCCGCGCCGTCCGAGTCCCGTTCCCTTTCCGCCGACGTAGGTTTCGTCTACTTCGATTTTCCCGTCCAGCATTGGCTTGTCGCATTCCGCCATTGCCGCGCGGACTCTGTGACAGAGGTACCACGCGGTCTTGTAGCTGATTCCGAGCGTGCGCTGAATCTGGCAGGCCGACATACCTTTCTTCGCTTCGCAGAGAAGCAGGGTTGCCACAAACCATTTTGTCAGTGGCAGGTGGGTGTCGTTAAAAATCGTCCCGGTCGTAACCGAGAATTGATAATCACAGCCCTTGCAGTAGTAGAGTGTCTTTTCGGTTTCGAGTTCCGCAGCGGCCATCTTGCAGCGCGGGCATTGCACACCTTCGGGCCAGCGGAGCCGAGTCAGCAATTCGCGGCACTTTTCATCAGTCGGGAACATGGTATTTATATCAATTAGGTTCATCGGAGTCCTCGCATGGAACAGGGCAGGAAGAAGCTGCTAAAACGGGTGCCGACGCGGAAGCTAATGGCGTCCATCAAAAAGGACTTGCGGCGGGCGATACGGGCTTCCACTTCCGCCGCCAAGCCCAAGAAACGCTAAGAGGTACGATTCATCATGCTTTATCATGGCAGATGGCCCTACTTTTGTCAAGTAAATAATCTTGTTAGAAAAAATTAAGTCACTGATAAAATGGGGATTACGGGCGTTCCTGTTTCCCGGGTTGTTTCGATTAGAAATGCGCGATTCGGCAAGCGCGGGTGAGGCAGGGGAAGTAGAGGAGGTAAGGGACGCGGACAAGAGACTGCCAGGAATGGGGTTAGATTGTATTTTAAGCATCGTAACAGATTATAACATGGATGTCAAGTCGGGTGCGTTTGGGTGGGTCCGCAAGTCCTTTGGGGACAGCCAGTTAGAACCCGCACACGCGGGCGGAAAAGATGCGATTTTTGTGGGGTTTACTCCTTCGCCCGCCTGAAAGAGGGTGGGCTCCGCAGAAGCGTCCGGAGCGCAAAAGGAGCGCTTCGGAGGACGGGTGGCGAGGGGACGGCTCATGCACGTCGGCCAATCATGGCTGCCACCTCCCGCTCGCGGATGTCATCCCGATAGAGGCCGTCCCGCGCCTTCTGCGGGACGGGGGACGCAGGGAGGGATCTGCTTTTGCCTTCGCCGCCGCATAATTCATAGCGCTGTCATCCTGAGCGGAGTCCCCCGTTCCCTCTTTTCCCGCCGCAGTTCGGCGGGCGGGGGACGTAGAGAAGGATCTGCTTTTCGCCTTTACCTTTGCCCTCACTCCTCACCGCTCATCCCTCACTAATCGCGCACAAAACGTCCAAAATCGTCCAAAATTGTCACCTTAAGCCCCCCTTAAGCCCTTAAATTGCTCGAAGATTCATCTAAATTTTCGCTCGAATTCGAAGCCACTCATTCGCTCGATATCGAACGGATTCCGCCAAACACCTCCGCCGGCCCTCCCGGGTAGTGGGTCAGTCTGAATTTTCTTGATCGTGACACGCAAAGCCAAAATTCAAACTGACCCGCCACTCCCTCCCGACAGAACTTGCGTTTCACCGATAACGAAACTATAATGGGTTGCTTCGAGAAAGGTCGCACGTTCCAGTGGGCGCGAGCCCACTTTTTTGTTGGAGGCGACAAGGGCGCCGGGGGCGTACTGGTTCCTGCGGGATTAAAGTCCGCCGGCACAATAGAATGGACCTGGAAAGGATTCGCGAGGCGGCGGAGAGAGTGGCCCGTTCGGAGGGCCTCGAAATTTTCGACGTCGAATGGAAGATAGGCAAGCAGCGGTTGCTGCGCGTCTATATTGACCGCCTGCCGGGGCCCGCGAATCCGGAAGGCTTGGGCGTGAGCCACAACGATTGCCAGCGCGTCAGCGAGCAGTTGAGCGTTATTTTGGATGTCGAGGATCTGGTGCCCGGGCCGGGCTACATTCTGGAATGAGTTCGCCGGGGCTGGATCGAAAGCTGATCAAGCCGGCGGATTACGAACGCTTCGCCGGGCGGCTGGCGCAAATCTGGCTGACGAGCCGGTCGAGAATCAGAAGTATTTCGAGGGGCGGCTGGCGGGTATTCGGATGGCGTGGTGAAACTGGCCGTGAAGGATCGGGAGCTTGCCGTGCCCTTCGCCGGGATTCGCAAGGCGAATCTGGTTGTGGAGTTGTAACGTGCCGGGGAGAAACGCGGATGGCGAGTCTGCTGTACCAGACAATCGAGCAGATCAGCCGGGAAAAGCACATCGAACCGGAGATCATCGTCGCGGCCATCGAGGACGCGATGGTGGTCGCGGCGCGGAAATACTACCGCACCGAGGAAGAGCTGCGTTCGAAATTCAACCCCGATACCGGCCACATCGACGTGTATTCGGTGCACACGGTGGTCGAGGAAGTGGCCGACCCGCTGCGCGAAATCTCGCTCGTCGACGCGCGCAAGCAGAACCCCGCAATCGAAGTCGGCGGCGAAATCACCGAGGACAAGCCCACCGACGTGCTCGGCAGCATCGCGGCGCAGACCGCCAAGCAGGTGATCCTGCAAAAAGTGCGCGAAGCCGAGCGCGACACGATCTACAACGAATTTCACACGCGCGTCGGCGAGCTGATCAATAGCATCGTGAAGCGCACCGAAGGCCCCGATCTGATCGTGGATCTGGGCCGCACCGAAGCGCGCCTGCCCAAGCGCGAACAATCGCGGCTGGAAGCCTACAATGTGGGCGACCGCCTGCGCGTCACCATTCGCGCCGTCGAGCGCGCCGCCAAGGGCCCGCAGGTGGTCGTTTCGCGCGCCGATCCCGCCCTGGTGCAGCGCCTGTTCGAAATGGAAGTGCCGGAAATTTACGACGGCACCGTGCAGATTCGCGCCGTGGCGCGCGAAGCCGGCGAGCGCACGAAGATCGCGGTCGAAAGCCGCGATAAGGACGTGGATCCCGTGGGCGCCTGCGTGGGAATGAAGGGCATGCGCGTGCAGTCGATCATCCGCGAGCTGCGCGGCGAAAAAATCGACATTATTCCCTACAACGAAGAAACCGTCGCGTTCGCGCAGAAGGCGCTGAGCCCCGCGAAAGTCACGCGCGTTCAGATCGTCGACCCGGAAGAAAAGCGGCTCGAAGTGATCGTCGAGGATACGCAGCTTTCGCTCGCCATCGGGAAAAAGGGCCAGAACGTCCGGCTCGCCAGCAAGCTGATCGGCTGGAATATCGACATCAAGAGCGAGGAAGAAAAGCGCCGCGAAATCGAAGCGCAAATGGCCGCGCTCACCGCTCCGGGCACGCCGCTTTCGGAACTGAAGGGCGTCGGGCCGAAGACGATCGAGAAACTCGAAGCCGCCGGCATCACGTCCATCGAAAAGCTCGCCGACATGACGCCCGAGCAGCTTGTCGAAATTCCGGGCATCGGCGAAAAAATGGTCGAGAAAATTCACCAGTCCGTCGCCGCCTATTTCGAGGCGCTCGAAGCGCAGGCCACGGCTCCCGCCGCCGAAGGGCCGATCGCGGAAGACGCGCCCGTCGCGGAAGAGGCCATCGCGGAAGAAGTCAGCGCGGAAGAAGCGCCGCTGCCGAGAGCGAGCCCGAAGAGTCGGCCGTCGGAGCCGGACGAATCGCCGGCGGAACCCGCGGCGCCGGAAAGCAACGCCGAGCCGGCTCCGCGGACGCCGATGCAAAAAACCGAAAACGGAGGATGATGTCAGATCCCAATCAAATCCGCATTAATGAACTGGCGCGGGAACTCGAGATCAAGGCCAAGGTCCTGATCGACTTCCTGCCGGAGATCGGCGTCAAGGAGAAGAAGACGCACTCGAGTTCGGTTGATATCGAGCACGCCGAACTCGCGCGCAAGCACTTCCGCGCCCTCGCCAGAAGCCGCCGAAGCCGCGAAGAAGCCGCCAAGCCCCGCCGCTGCCTGCGGCAGTACCGCCGCGCCAGGCGAAACCTGCGAGCCCCGCACGTCAGCCTTTGCACGGAGCGCCAACGCAGGGAATCGTTCCGCCCGGCGCCGCGCGCCACTGCGGTTGCGCCGGCGCGGCCGTGCGGCATTCCGGCTGCCCGCCTGCAGCGCAGCGCGCGCTCCAGCGGCGGCGAGACCGTGCGCAGCTTCGACTGCGGAAGCTCCAACAATTCCTGCTGCGGCAAAGTCCGCCGCAGCGCCGCCAGCTCTTAAGACGCCCGCTCCCGCAGCGCGCCCTGCCGGCGCCGGGCGCGACGTCCCGGACAGCCTGGAGCGCCAGCAGCACAACGCCCCGCGGCGGCAGCGCCTGTTGCGCCGAGATCGGGAGCGCGCTCGCCGCCTGCACGGCCAAAGATTTCCTGCGCGACCCGGCTCGCCAAGCCCTGGACAAGCACGCCCGGCGCTCCCTATGCTGCGGAAGGACGCCCTGCGGCTGCGCCGGGACAAGCGCGGCCGGGCGGCTCGCCCACGGCCAGGCGGTCCGCCATCGAGATTTCCGCAACGGCCGGGCGGAGGACGTCCCGGGCAAGCGCCCCTGGGCAGCCAGAGGCCGGGGGCCACGGGCGGCGCAGGTATCCCGAAAGCGGAGCCGGGAAAGCCTCTCTATGCGCGCAAACCTCCCGCTACGCGCGGACGTCCGCTGATCGAAAAGCGCTTCGCGGAAGGCGAGCGAAAGCTTCATCCGGTGCGGACGCGCGCAGGCGCGGGCCCGGGCCGCGCGGCGCAGGTCGAGCCGGTCGCGCCGGTGCAGCGCGAGCCGCGGCATGTCACGGTGACCGAAGGAATCACCGTGCGCGAACTGGCCGAAAAGCTGGACATTCGCGCGAAGGATTTGCTGAAAACGCTGCTCGACCGCGGAGTTTTCGCCAGCATCAATCAGGCGCTCGACGTGCCCACGGCCACGAGCCTGGCCGAATCCTTCAACGGAATCGTGCAGGTGGTCACGTTCGAAGAGCAGGTCGTCCAGGAAGAAAAGATCAAGGAAGAGCGCACGGGCAATCTGCAGCCGCGCGCGCCGGTGGTGACCGTGATGGGCCACGTGGACCACGGCAAGACCAGCCTGCTCGACGCCATTCGCGAAACGGAAGTCGCCGCGGGAGAAGCGGGCGGAATCACGCAGCACATCGGCGCGTATGAAGCGCATGTAGGCGAGCGCCGCATCGTCTTCATTGACACGCCGGGCCACGAAGCGTTCACGCGCATGCGCGCGCGCGGCGCGAAGGTGACCGACATCGTTGTGCTCGTGGTGGCAGCGGACGACGGCGTGATGCCGCAAACCGAAGAAGCCATTGCGCACGCGCAAGTCGGCCGGACGTGCCGATCGTCGTCGCCATCAACAAAATTGACAAGCCCGGACGCCCAGCCCGAGCGCGTGAAGCGCCAGCTCGCCGATCGCGGGCTGATGCCAGAAGAGTGGGGCGGCGACACCGTGATGGTGGAAGTCTCCGCCAAGACGAAACAGAACCTTCCGCGCCTGCTCGAAATGATTCTGCTCGTGGGCGATTTGCGCGAACTGAAGGCCGATCCGGACGCGCCGGCCAGCGGCACGGTGCTCGAATCGCGCGTGGACAAAGGCCGCGGACCGGTGGCCACGGTGCTGGTGCAGAACGGCACGCTGCATGTGGGCGACGTTTTCATCGTCGGCGCGGTTTACGGCAAAGTGCGCGCGATGTTCGACGATCGCGGCCAAGCCGATCAAGAAGGCGGCGCCGTCCACGCCCGTGGAAGTGCTCGGCTTGCAGGGCGTTCCCGAAGCGGGCGATCAGTTCCAGGTGGCGGACGAAGCGAAGGCGCGCCACATCGTCGAATACCGGCAGGGCAAGCAGCGCGAGGCTTCGCTTGCGAAGACGGCGTCCTCGGGCCGCCTCACGCTCGACCAGTTGCACGAGCAGCTCCGCGCCGGCGAAGTGAAAGATTTGCCGGTGGTGGTCAAGGCGGACGTGCAGGGCTCGGTGGAAGTGCTGAACGAAATGCTGCCGAAGGTATCGAACGATCAGGTGAAGCTGAAGGTGATTCAGGCGAGCGTCGGCGCCGTCACCGAAACGGACGTTCTGCTTGCCTCGGCTTCGAACGCCATCATCGTCGCGTTCAATGTGCGGCCGGAGCGCAAGGCCGCCGACCTGGCGCAGCGCGAAAACGTGGATATTCGCCTGCACACGATCATCTACGAGCTGCTCGACGAGCTGAAGAAGGCCGTGGCCGGATTGCTCGCGCCGGTGATCAAGGAAACGTATCTCGGCCGCGCGGAAGTGCGCGACACGTTCCGCGTGAAGGGCGCGGGGATGATCGCCGGCTGCTCGGTGCAGGACGGCATTTTGAAGCGCGACGCCGAAGTGCGCGTGCTGCGCGATAACGTCGTGATCTACACGGGCAAAGATCATTTCCCTGCGGCGCTTCAAGGAAGATGTGAACGAGGTGCGCGCGGGATTCGAGTGCGGCGCGGGCATTTCGAATTTCAACGACGTCAAAGTGGGCGACATCCTCGAATGCTTCAAGATGGAAAAGACGCAGCCCCTGGAAACGGCGGCTGCAGGAGAACGCGGCCGCGCGGATGCTGCCGAAGCGCGCCGCAACTGATTCTCTTTCGCGGCCTTCGTGGAATTCGAGCGGGGGCGGAAATGCCGATCGGCCTCCTCACTCTGGAAATTCATATTCCCGATGCGCAGTCGCTGAAAGATAAGCGGCAGGTTCTGCGCAGCCTGAAGGACCGGCTGCGCGCCCGATTCAACGTGGCCGTCGCGGAACTCGATCATCAGGATCTGTGGCAGCGGTCGCGCGTGGGCGTCGTGAGCATTTCCGGCGACGGCAAACATCTGGAAGAATCCCTGCAAGCCATCGCCGCGGAATCCGAGCGTGTGCTGGGGCGCGAGCTGGTCTCGCAGGAGATTGAATATTTCGAGGATGGCGCATGACGTTTGCGGGACACCGCGCGGAACGCATCGCGGAAGAAATCCGCAACGAAGTCAGCCTGATGCTGGCGGGCGAATTGAAAGATCCGCGGCTGGCCCTTCCGGTCAGCGTGACGGAAGTGCGCCTGGCGCCCGGGCATGCGCACGGTGCGCGTCTTCGTGCAGCTCGAAGGGGAAGAGCGGAGCGCGCCGCCGCACTCAAAGGATTGAAGGCCGCGTCCGGCTACGTCCGCCACGAACTGGTCGAACGGCTGCAACTGCGGCGCGCGCCGGAAGTGCTGTTTCTGGCCGATGAATCGGAAGATATACGGGCAGCACATCGACGAACTGCTGCGGAAGGTCACGCGGCGCGGAGGAAACGTAGCCACCTGGCTCGCGCCGGCGCGGATGCCGGCTCGACAAACCTGATGCCCCGCACTCCACAGCCGCCCCCCTTCGACGGAATCCTCGTCGTCGATAAGCCTCGCGGGAAGACGTCGCACGATGTGGTCGAAGCCGTGCGCCGCATGGTCGGCTTTCGGCAGATCGGGCATTTCGGCACGCTCGATCCGCTGGCGACGGGTGTTCTGGTGCTTGCGCTGGGACGCGCCACGCGGCTGGCGCGATTTTACGCCGGACGCCGGAAGCGCTACACCTGCGCAGTGCGTTTCGGGTTTGCCACCGACACATACGACGCCGATGGCGAGGCTTCGGGTCCGGATTCGGCTCCCGCTCTCGATGCCGCGCAGTTGCAAATCCTCGCGGCCCAATTCATCGGGAAAAATCCGGCAGACGCCCCCGCCTTTTTCGGCCAAGAAAATTCACGGCCGCCCGGCGCACGAACTCGCGCGAAAACACAAGACCCGTGGAGCTCGAGCCCGTCGAAGTGGAAGTGTACGAATTTCGCCTCACAGGAATCGAAGGTTCGGTCGCGCGGTTCGCGGTGGAATGCGGCCCGGGAACTTACATCCGCTCGCTGGCGCACGACCTGGGCAACCAGCACGGCGCGGGCGCGCACCTGGCGGAAATCGCGCGCACGGCTGTCGGAGAATTCACGCTCGATCACGCCGTACCGCTCGCGGAACTCTCCGAGAACGCCAAGGCGGGAAAAATTGCCGCGCGCGTGATCCGCCTTGAAAATCTGCTGCCTGAATTGCCTCGCGCAACCGTTCTTCCCATCGTCGAGAAGCGCATCCGGCATGGCGCGAAGTTCAACCTTTCTCTCACGCAGATTCAGCCGGGCCAGGTGACGGCGGCGCAGAATGCCCCCGCAGAGCTCGATTCCGGCGATTGGAAGCCAGCGCGGCTTCGCGTGTTCAACCAGCAAGGGCAATTGATTGCCATCGCCGAGCCGGTCGTTCCGCGAACCTACCAGCCGATTGTCGTTCTAGAAACCGCGCAGTAGCTAGCCTTCCCGTCCTGATGCGAATCTACGGTTGAGGCTGCGCAGGTCTCTCAGGAGCGTATCGAGGGTTTTCGGATGGGGGCGGAGCCTGGGAGGACGGAGGCGCACCGCCTGTGGATGGTGATGGAACGGTCTGGGGTTCTTGGAGTGCGGAGCCAACCTCTCCGGGGCCTTCCGGAGTGCCCTGGCCAGCATAGATGACATGGTCTTTGTGAGGCGTAAGCAGGATGATCCGGGGCGTGATCATAATGAGCAACTCGGTATCTTGATTTTGGGTGTTCACGCTTTTGCCAAGCCAGCCAATTACGGGCAGGTCAGCAAGTCCCGGGGTGCCATTGAGGGCGCTCGTCACCTGCGGCTCGAGAATTCCGGCCAATGTGGCCGTTTCATTTTCCTTCACGCGCACGGTCTGTTCCACGGAGTCGTTGTTGATCACAGGATCCCCGTTGTTGCTCTGGTTGGTGAGACTGCTCATTTCCATATCCAGCTTCAACGTTATGTCGCCATCCCGGTGAACGCGAGGCGTTGCCTTCACCTTTAATCCGATGTCCATGTACTGGATGGCGGGATATGCGCCGGAAGAAGGAGTTGCCTGCAAGCTGCTCGCGGAATTCGAAAAGTTTAGCTCATTGAGGATCACCGAGAGGTCATTCGACCCATTGTTGACGACCGCGGCGTCGGGGCGCTGATCGCCGTTGAAATCGGCCGAGACGATGGAGACCGGATCGGTATTGGGGCTCAGCGACACCTCCTGATTGAAACTGAACACCCCGGAGCCCGTGCCGAACAGAATGGAGACGGCATTGTCCGTTTGGTCCGTTACGGCGAGATCGAGAAGATTGTCCAAATTGTAGTCGGCCACGGCAATGGATGTCGGCCCGTTCCCGGCCGGATAACTTGTTTCCGTGGAGGTATTGAACGTGCCGTCTCCATTGCCAAGGAGAATCGAAACGGAGTTGCCGGAAACGGCGGCGCCATTGGCAGGGGTCAGCGGCGGCCCGCTGTTCGCAACAGCGAGATCCAGGTTCCCGTTCAGGTTCCCGCTATTGTTGAAATCGCCCGTGGACACCCACACCGGGAGGTTGCCGACGGGATAATCGGTGCGCGTGGGGAACGTGCCTGAACGCGTGCCGTTGCCGAGCAAAACGGAAACCGTGTTGTTGCCCCGATCGGCCACGGCGAGGTCCAGGTGGCCCGTGGCGTCGAAGTTCCCTGTGGCCAGCGCAGAAGGCTGGAAACCGCTTGGCAACTGGATCACCTCAGGTGGCTGCTGAGCCGGTGGCGGAAGACCTTTGGGGGGACGAATAATTTGTGATGATTGCTGAAATGTGCCATCGCCATTGCCCCAGAAAATCTCAATCGTATTGTCGCCCTGGTTTGCCACGGCAAGATCGAGATTGCCGTCGCCATCGAAGTCTCCCGCGACGACGGAGACGGGAGTCTTGCCCGTGGTGAGCGTCTGGCCAGTGGTAAAGGTTCCATCGGGATGGCCGCTCGAGTCGGTATGGGCAAGAAGAATGGAAATAGCGTCGGAGCCCGCATCGGCTACGGCGAGATCAATATTCTTAGCCGCGTTATTGAAGATTCCAGTGGCGATCCATACGGGGTCCGCGCCCGTCAGGAAGGTGGCTTGATCTCCGAATGTGCCATCGCCATTGCCCAGATAAACCGAAACAGTGCTATCCGCGGAATTGGCGACGATCAAATCTTGGGTGCCGTTGTTGCGCAGGCTGGCGGTGGCGACGAACGAAGGACTCATGCCCGTGGCGTAATTCGTGATGGGGAGCTCGCCGCTGGGCACGGCCGTTACGCTGGTGGTGATATTAGGAGAATAGGCGCCCAGCGCAACGGGGTAGCGCTCGCCCACAAAGAAGGTGGCCGTCTGGCCGTCCTCGGCGCGCAGCAGGATTCGCCTGCCGTGCTGCACGAGCGATAGCACTTCCGACAAATTCCCGGTGGCTCCCGGAACCGTGGCCAGAAACGTGGTGAGCCCTCCTCCAAACGCGACGAATGGAAACGTGGAGGGCAAGGTGAGCTGCCCCGAGGCGAACTCAGACGCGACTTGAGCCGGCGTCAAGCCGGAAAGCGAGGATGGCGTCCCGAAAATTTGCTCGAGTACGCTCAGCAGCCCGCCTGCCGATTGCTGCGCCTCCTGCACCTCCTGGGAATTGATCGAGTAAACGTGGGCGGTCTGCGGCGGGGTGATGCCCAGGGTGTGCGCGTAATTCCGGTCCACCTCGAGAACTTCGATTTCGAGCACCAGCTCGCTGGGCGGCTGTTCGAGGTCGTCAATCAGGTCGGAGGCGATGGCAATGGCGCGAGGCGAAGCACGCAGAGTGAGGCTGTGGCTGCTGGTATCCAGATTCGAACGCGTGATTCCGGCGATATCGCGGACAACCCGGGCAATTTGGGTCATCTGGTCGGGCGTATCGGAAGCGGGCAAGAGCACGCTCCGCACCACGGATGCTTGAAAATCGCGGCGCTTCTCCGGGGTATCCTGGGCG
Organism: Terriglobia bacterium; assembly: GCA_963823205.1. Taxonomy (GTDB): domain Bacteria; phylum Acidobacteriota; class Terriglobia; order Acidiferrales; family UBA7541; genus Palsa-295. Next base: position 132,671 of record CAWGKL010000004.1, on the reverse strand, counting down.
ACAAAAAAAAGGCGCTTTGTCAGAGGCTGCCAGAACGTCCCGTTCAGATTGCCGAGTATCCGCATGGCCTCCAGAAAATCAACGTCCTCGATATGAAAGCGAACGGCGCGCGACGTTAACTCTTCGTCGAATGCCACTTCCACACCGAATTGATGCGCCACTTCTTCGTAGGCCCCTCGTGTGTCGCCGCGATAATCGAAGTTCCGCTTTCCCGCCTGATACGCCAGATGGACTTCTCCCGCCAGGCGGGGCTCCGCCGGAATTTGCGGCGCTTCGGGGTGTTCGAGGGCCGATATTTCCGCCAGGCGCTCGCTGACCACCGTATTCGTCGGATCGAGAGAGTGGGCCGCGGCGAGTTCCCTTTCCGCGTCGCTGAACTTCCCGGAGATAGCATCGCGCTCGGCGGCATCCATTTTCGTTTGCACGAGCTGGCTTCTCGAAAGTTCGCGGCGCAGCAGATATTTTTGGTTGTCCGGCGCCCAGCGGACCGCATCGGAGTAGTTTTCGTAGGCAGCGGTCCAATCTTGTTTTTTTTCGGCCAGGAGACCTTCCTGATACGTTTCCTTCGCTCTCTTGGCGTCGGGCTTCACAGCCGGGGCGGCCGCGGATTGGGTTCCAGGAAGAGCAGCAGCGGGACCTTTCACTGCCTGGGACACCGCTTGGGGATGCACCGGCAGAACCAGCGCGATGACGGTGAAGAAAAAGGCAGCTAGCGCTGCCCCAGGACGTACGAAGCGTTGAGTATTCCTTTTGGCCATTGAGAATATTGAGATGCCTATTGTACTAGGAATATTGGGAAGGCCGCGAACGTGGAGTTGAATTTCGTGCTCACGGAGAGCGCTCGTCCGAGGCGCCGCGTCGCCGCGGGCCCTTCGATGCTTGCCCTTCGGCCTTTACGTGCGCCGATGCCTTCGATAGAATCACTTGTTTGTCCCTGAATGTGAGGCGCTGCTGATTATGCTGCGATTTGTCACAGCCGGAGAATCCCACGGACAGGCGCTGGTGGCCTGGATTTCCGGGCTTCCCGCCGGTGTTCCTGTGGACCTGGAGTTCATCTCGCGAGAACTTCACCGGCGTCAACTGGGATTCGGACGCGGCGGGAGGCAGCGCATCGAAAAGGACCAGGCGGACATTTTAGCGGGCGTGCGCCATGGGAAAACCATCGGCGCACCCATTGTGCTGCGTCTCGAAAATCGCGACTGGAAGAATTGGGAGAAGGCGCTGCCCGTGGAAGACTCCGACGGCGCAGAGGATGCGCAGCGCCGCCTGACGGCCCCGCGTCCCGGGCATGCGGACCTTGCCGGCGCGCTGAAATTCAATTTTCACGACGCGCGCTACGTGCTGGAACGGGCTTCGGCCCGCGAGACGGCTGCGCGCGTGGCCGCCGGCGCGCTGGCCAAAATCTTCCTGCGGGAGTTCGGAGCCGCCATTCTGAGCCATACGATTGCCGTGGGCCATGCGCGGCTCGGCCGGGCCGCGACCTGGGATGAAATTCAAGCCGTGTGCGAAAATCTCGATTCGCCCCTGCGCTGCGTTGATCCTGCCACCGAAACTAAAATGAAAGCCGAAGTGGAGAAGGTGCTGCGCGCGGGCGATTCCGTCGGCGGGGTTTTCGAAGTGGTCTCTCGCGGAATTCCCCCGGGCCTGGGAAGCCATGCCCAATGGGACGAGAAGCTCGATGCGCGGCTGGCGCGCGCCGTGATGTCCATTCAGGCCGTGAAGGCCGTCGAGATCGGCACGGGTGTGGCGAACGCAGAAAGTTACGGCTCGGAGGTGCAAGATGAAATCCGCTACGACGCCGGGCGGAAAAGATTCGCGCGCCTTTCGAATCGCGCCGGAGGCCTCGAGGGCGGCATCACCAACGGCGAGGACATCCTCGTGCGCGGATATCTGAAACCCATTTCCACTCTGCGCCGCCCGCTGCTCACCGCCGACATGATCACGAAGGAAGAAGTGAAGGCCGCCTACGAGCGCTCGGATGTGTGCGTGGTGCCCGCCGCGGGCGTGGCGGGCGAAGCCATGGTGGCCTTCGAGCTGGCCGCGGCATTTCTCGAGAAATTCGGCGGCGATTCGCTGGAAGAGACGCGCAGGAATTACGACGGATATCAAAAGCAATTGGACGCCTTCTAGGATAGACGCTGCGCGATGATTCATGCCATCGTGAAATACGGCGACCCGGTGCTCGAAACGCCGGCAAAGGCCGTCGAAGAATTCGGCGAGGAGCTCGCAAAGCTCGTCGCGGACATGTTCGAGTCCATGTACGCGGCGCGGGGAGTGGGGCTGGCGGCGCCGCAGATCGGCATCGGCCTGCGCCTCGCCGTGATTGACGTGAGCGACGGCAAAAACCCGGAGGCTAAAATCGTGTGCGCTAACCCGGAAATGATTCACGTCGAAGGAGAACAGCGCGAAGAGGAAGGGTGCCTTTCGGTGCCGGGATTTCGCGGGCACGTGGCGCGGCCGCTGTACGCCACCGTGCGAGCGCAGGACGCCACGGGAAAAACATTCGAAATGCGCAGCGAAGGATTGCTGGCCCGGGCCTTTTGCCACGAGATGGACCATCTCAATGGAGTCCTCTTCATCACCCACCTCAGCATGCTGAAACGCGACATGATCAAGCGGAAAATCCGCAAACTGAAAAAAGCCGGCGAGTGGTAGGCGCGAAGTGCCGCTGCGAATCATCTTCTGCGGCACGCCTGCTTTTGCAGTGCCCTCCCTCCGCCACCTGGTCGCGCGGCGCGATTTCCAAGTCGAAGGAGTGGTCACGCAGCCGGACCGCCCGCGCGGCCGCGGCCAGGAAGCGGTGAGCCCCGCGGTGAAAGAAGCCGCGCTGGAGGCTGCGATTCCCTTATATCGGCCGGAGAAAATTAAATCGGATGCGGCATACGATTATTTCCAGCGCGCCGCGCCGGACGCGGTCGTACTGATCGCCTACGGGCAGATTATTCCTCGGCGCCTCATCGACATTCCGCGGCTCGGCTGGATCAACCTGCACGCTTCCCTGCTGCCGAAATATCGCGGCGCGGCGCCCATCCAATGGGCGATCGCCGGCGGTGAAACGCGCACAGGCCTCACGACCATGCAAATTGACGCGGGGCTCGATACGGGGCCGCTTCTGCTGAAATATGAGACGCCAATCGGCGCGGATGAAACCGCGCCGGAACTTTCGGCGCGGTTGGCCGAAGCAGGAGCGGCGCTCGTAACCGAAACGCTGCTGAAACTGGAGAGCGGCGAAATTATGCCCAGGGCGCAGGACAGACTCCACATGCAACGGTCGCTCCAGCCCTGAAAAGAGAAGACGGGCGCGTGGATTGGTCGCTTCCCGCGCAAAAAATTTACAATCGGATTCGAGGGTTCGCATCCCTGGCCCGGCGCGTTCACCACGTTTCGCGGAAAAGGCTGCCAAATTTGGGGAACGCCGCTTAATCCCGTGGCCGCGGGCGGCCGGAACGGCATTTTACTCCCGACGCGCGAGGACGGCCTGCTCGTGATTTGCGCCGGTTCAAGCGTGTTGCGCATCGAACTTCGCGCAACTCGAAGGGCGCAAACGCGTGACGGGACCTGAATTCGCACGTGGCGCGAGGATTGCTCCCGGCGAACGCTTTGTCTAGTTATCCGGCGCGGCCCATCCCTATGCCCATCAGCGCGGCGAGAAGAATCGCATTTGAGGTGCTGCGGCGCGTCGAGGCGGAGGGCGCCTACGCAAGCGACGTGTTGCATGCCGAGCTGGGCGCGGGCGTCAAGCCAGCCGACGCTGCGCTGGCAACCGAACTGACCCTGGCCGTCCTGCGTTGGCGGCGGCTGCTCGATTTTCTTCTCGAGCGCCAATTGAAAAAACCCGTCGAGCGGCTTGACTTGCCCGTGGCGCTCGCGCTGCGCATGGGAATCTACCAGCTTCGCTTCCTCGAAAGGATTCCGGCGCGAGCGGCCGTGAACGAATCGGTCGAACTGGTGAAGCGCGCGCGAAAGGCTTCGGCGGCGCCGCTGGTGAATGCGGTTCTGCGGCGCGCGGCAGGCGAGGCCGGCGTATCCGCCGAGAAACTTCTGCCGCCGGATCTCCCGGCGACCGAACATCTGGGAATTTTGCACTCCCACCCATCGTGGATGGTCGAGCGATGGCTTGCGCGGCTGGGCCAGGCGCGGACGATTGCACTGCTCGAAGCCGACAATCGAGCGCCGCGGCTTAGCTGCGCGCTGCACGATGCCACACACCGCGCCGAAGTGATCGGGGCACTCGAAAGAGCCGGCCTGCGCACCGAGCCGGGACGACTCATGAACGCCGCATTCGCCGTGAGTGGCGGGAGCCTGGCGCGAACGGAAGCGTTTCGCGCGGGCAAGATTTCCATTCAGGACGAGGCCTCGCAGGCCATTCCGCTGCTTCTGGGCGTCCGCTCGGGCGACCGCGTGCTCGACCTCTGCGCCGCTCCGGGGGGAAAGACGCCGGCGCTCGTCCGCGCCGCCGGTAAGCAAGGCCTCATCGTCGCCGCGGACCGCCACGCCCATCGGCTGCGCGCGATGCAAGCGCAATTCGAGCGCCTCGGGCTCGCGCGGCGTCGCGCTTAGTCGAGCTTGACGCCGCGAACGCGCTTCCCTTCCGCATCGAGTTCGAACGCATTCTCGTCGACGCGCCGTGTTCCGGCACCGGCACTCTCGCGCGGCATCCGGAGATTCGCTGGAGGCTGCGCCCGGAGCAGCTCGCCGAATTTCATGGGCTGCAATCGCGGATGCTGCAAGCGGCGCTCGCACACCTCGCGCCGGGCGGGAGGCTCGTGTATTCGACTTGTTCGCTCGAACCGGAGGAAAATGAAGATGTCGTTGCGGATGTTTTGCGGCACCATCCCGGCGGAATCCGGCTGGTTCCGCCGGGCGAATCTGGCGCAAACGCTCGGCGCCGCATATCGCATCAGGGGTGGTCACCGCCGAATTATTCGACGACGCCGGCGAGTTCCGCACGTTCCCCAGCGACCGTCCCATGGATGGATTTTTCGCCGCAGCGTTCGAGAGGATTTAGCCACTTATCTTCAGGGAGAAAATGAAGCACATTCTGTGCGCGTCCGCACTATGCATCGCCGGGCAATCGAAAGTCTTCGCGGTACTAGGGTCGTGCCGTCTTCATCTCGTGGTAGCCTAGAACGAGGAGCGAGGCTGTGAGTCTCATCGAACGCTTGCAATGGATTCTTCGCATGGCGCTGGTGTTGTTCATTCTGGCGTCCGTGGCGTTCCTGAGCGCACTGATGGCCGTGCGCTTGGCGATCCGAGGCCGCGAAGTGGCCATGCCGGACGTGGTGGGCAAGAACGCAGGGGACGCGCAGCAGATTCTTCAGGGCCGCGGCATAGGGATGAAAGTCGAAGACCGCATTTACAGCAATCTTCCGCAGGACGCCGTGGTGCGGCAAAGCCCCCTGCCCAACATGACCGTGAAGACCGGCCAAAACGCCCATGTCGTGCTCAGCCTGGGACCTCAAAATGAAACCATCCCACGAACTCGAGGACATGACCCATGCGCGCTGCACGCATCGAGCCTGCTGCGCGGCGGAATGCAACTGGGCGAAATCTCGGCTGCCTACCTGCCCGGCGAGCCTTCCGACACCGTCCTCCAGCAAGATCCTGCGCCAGGCACCAGCGACGTGAACAGCCCGCATGTGAGCCTGCTCGTTTCGCTCGGGCCGCGTCCGCCGGCTTACGTGATGCCGGAGCTTTCCGGCCTTCCGCTCGCCGACGCGGAATCGAAATTGAGCGCCGCGGGACTAAAAATATCGAAGCTCACCACGGCGCCGGTTCCGGGGACGCCGGGGGGTGTGATCGTGGGGCAAACACCGGCACGCGGCGAGCGCCTGGACGCAAGCACCTCCATCGAACTGCAGGTAGGAGAATGAGCGCACGACGGGTTCGTGAACCACATCTCACGAATCACCAATCCTCGCGTCCCCCTGTGCTAGAATCACGGAATCCGTCATGGCCTACGCTCGAATCGAAATCGCGCCCGTCCATTCTTGCTTCCAATTTTGCTCGCCTGCGGAGGAGATCCACGCCGTCGAAGAAGGCGGGGCGGACGTAATCCACGTGGACGTAATGGATGGCCACTTCGTGCCCAACATTTCCATCGGCATTCCCGTGGTCGAGTCGCTGCGCAAGGCAACCCGCCTGCCCCTCGACGTGCATCTGATGATCGAGCGGCCGGAGGAGTACATCGAGGAGTTTGTGAAAGCGGGGGCGAGCCGCATGCTGGTTCACCAGGAAGCCACGGCTCACCTGGACCGGGCGCTGGCCATGATTCGCGAGCACGGAGCGCAGGCCGGCGCGGTGATCAATCCGGCGACACCGGTCGTGATGCTCACCGACGTCCTCGACAAAGTGGACACGGTGCTGGTGATGTCCGTGAATCCGGGGTTCGGCGGACAGCAATTTATTCCTGGCGCCATGGAAAAAATTCGGCACCTGAACCAGTGGCGGGCGCGGTATAATGTGGACTTCCGAATCGAGGTGGATGGGGGCGTGGACTTGGAAAATATTGCCGAACTGGCCTTGGCCGGCGCGAATACGTTCGTCGCCGGGACTTCGATTTTTCACACGCCCGACCCCGCAGCCGCCTCACGCCAAATGCGCAAGCTCGCCACCGAAGCCCTGAGCCAAAAAGTCTGATGACAAGACGAATCGCTCGATTCCTCCTCGAAAACCAGCGCCTTTTGGCTGCCGTCCTGGGCATTTCCCTTGCCGGGTCGTTATGCGCCGGCGCGCACGGACAGAAAATATTCAAGAAAAAGAAGAAAGCGGAGCAAGACAATTCCAGCACTTCGGCCGAGCCCGACAAGGTTCTCTACGAAAGGGCCATGTTCGATTACAAACGCAGCCGATTCACTGAGGCCCGGCTCAGCTTTCAAACCCTCATCAATACCTATCCGGACAGCGAGTATCTTGCCAAAGCCAAGCTGGGGATCGCGGATTCTTATTACAAGGAGGGCGGCGACTCCAATCTCACGCAATCGATCGCCGAATACAACGATTTCATCACTTTTTTCCCTTTTCTCGACGAAGCCGCCTACGCGCAAATGCAAGTTGCCATGGCCCATTATCGCATGATGGAAAAGCCCGACCGGGACAACACCGAGGCCCTGCAAGCGGAAGGCGCATTCCAGACGTTTCTATTGAAATATCCGCAGAGCCCGCTCGTGCCGGAGGCGGAGCAGCATCTGCGCGACGTGCAGGAACTTTTGGCCAGCGGGGAATTCAAGGTTGCCCATTTTTATTACATCAAGCGGGATTATCCCGCATCGGCGGCCCGCTTGGTGGAATTGTCCGAGCGATATCCTCTGTATAGCCAGAGCAGCGAGGCGCTATGGATGCTCGGAGAAATTTACATGCGCGCCAAGCAGGCATATAAAAATGAAGACGACAAAAACCACTGGGCGGACTTGGCGGGGCAATGTTACTCCCGAATCGTCGAGGACTATCCGCTTTCGAGCCGCGTGGCAGAGGCCAAATCGCGGCTGAAGACTATGGGCATGGCCGTACCGGCCGCGGATCCGAATGCGCTTGCGCGAATGAAGAGAGAACAGATTTATGAAAAGGAGCACGGCCAGCACGCTGCCTTGCTGAAATCGCCTTTACAGATATTCAAGGCTGGACCAGGCTTTTCCGCGGCGGCGCACAGCGGCGAACCAAATTTGAGTCCATCGGACGAGGCGGTTTCCGCGACGGATGTTCTGAAACAAGGCGCGTCAGGGCCCACATTCAATGTCGCGGCGCAACCGGCGCCTGCTGGGGATGCAAATGGAAACGGCCAGGAGGACATGTCGTCGCCAGTGGATGCCGTGCCTTCGGACTCATCCAATGGCGCTCCGGTAACGGCGGCCGCGGCGCAGATCATCGCCGCACCAACATCCAGCGATGCGGCAACTCCCTCCGATTCCCCGGCAGCCTCGGCGAATCCTGCGGGGTCGAATGTTGCCCCTGTGGGCACGGATTCTTCCGCCACATCGCCCAGCACCACTTCCGGAAATGGAGCGCCAGCAGCCGGGAACAGCCCGACTCAGCCTTCCGCACCCCAGGCTACGCAAGGGGCTACGGGCAGCAGCTCCAGTCTAACCAGCGGCTCCCAGACAGCCGCCAAGGCAAACCCCAAAACGGAATCCACAAGCAAGAAGAAAAAGGGCGTGCACAAGCTGATTCCTTGGTAAAGGCCCTATTTCCCCCTGCTGACCACTGTAGCACTCCTGTACTTCGAGTTCGTTGACGCTCCCGCCTGGGAATGTTAGCTATAGATTAGGGGAAATGTGGGCGTGAAGCCGTATTGGCGCGCCTTGAGGAAGCACTCGTGCCGAAAATTCTGGTCGCCGACGACAACACGAACATCCAGAAAATGGTCGTGCTGGCACTTCAGGAACGCGGAATTGATGTCACTGCGGTGGGCAACGGCGAAGTGGCTGTGCGCCGCATTCCTGATCTGAAACCCGACCTGATTTTGGCCGACGTTTACATGCCGGTGCGCAACGGCTATGAAGTATGCGAATTCGTGAAGAAGAATGACGAGTTTTCGCACATCCCGGTGATTCTGATGGTCGGCGCCTTCGATCCCCTTGATGAAAAGGAAGCGCGGCGCGTCGGCGCCGATGGCGTTCTGAAAAAGCCCTTCATCCCGCCCGACCCGCTGATCGCTATGGTCACCTCCGCGCTGGAAAGAAATCCCAAGCTCGCGGCGGAACTTGCAAGGGCGAAGGAAACTGTTGCGGACCTTCCTCATTCCCCGGAGGTCGAACTGCCGCTCAAGGTCGAGCCGAGGCCGCTCCCCGATTTTCCGGAACCAAACCCCGAGGAAGCCGCGCTGGTGTATGGGTTCGGAAGCGGAGGGCGCGATCTGGATAGTGAAGGCGAGAAGAAAGCCCCCGTCTTCGAAGCGGGGGAAGAGAACGAAGAAGATGAGTCGCCGGCTTCGGACGATTGGCGGCGCGCCGCCATGAACTTCGAGGTCCCCGAGGAAGACGCCAAGGGGCCGGCCTATTCAACGGATATGGGTCTGGATGCGGAAACATTTCCGTCGGAGGCTCGATGTTGTGCCGAGGCGTGTTCGCATGCTTGACTCGGAGGAAGAAGAAGGGCCCGTCGCGGCGGACCAAGCGCTCAAGGCCGCAACAGTGGAGCCACTCTCCACGCCGGTTGCGAAGGCAGCCGTTCCTGCCGGCGAAAATGCGCCGTCCGCACAAGCGAGGACATCAGAGATCGCGGCAGCGCCGCCCGCGGCGCGTCCGGCTGAAGTGCAAGATGCTGCCGCCGACGAACCGGAGACAGGCGAACCCTGGGTTGCTGCGCTTGCGCCGATCGAGGAGCCATCACGAGAGGCGGGTCTGGAGCTGCCCGCACCTGCTTCCTCCGGCTACGATTCCGAGTTTATTGTTTCTTCGGAGGACGAGACGCCTTCCCGCACGGATCCATATCTCGAGGAGCCTCCGGCCGTGCGCGTGACGCCTGAACCCGCTCTCATGGCCGACGAGGCGCAAGGATCGCCGGAGTACGGCGCGGGCGCGCAAGAAGTTCGATCCCTTGCATTCTTTCCTTCCGCCAGTCTCAGCAGATTCGCATGTGGAAGAGCCCGCGGAGCAAGATGCTTCCCTGCGTGCCGAAGCCGAAACCTCGCAAGAAACTTGGCCCGGTGAATCGAGCGAGCGAATACCTACGGTCCCGCCTCCCGATCCGGCTGTCCTTTCCGATATCCCGTTCCTGACCCCTCCCTCCGCCTTCCATTCGGGCGCGGAGGAATCCGGTGTGGCGGATCCGGACGAGGTTGATGCACTCGTGCAGAAACTGCTCGAGAGGATCGGACCGCAATTGCAGCAAGTGCTCTCGCAAGGCGTGCTGAAACCTCTCGTCGAAGACCTGGTACAAAAGGAACTCGCCAAAAAGGAAAAGTGACGGCGCGATGAGCATCGCGAGCCGCCCTGCCTTCCCCGATTGACGCCCTGCTCGCCTGCCGCTTATATTGATTGTTTCACCTCACCGACAAATTCAGAACATAAGGGAATCATGGCCCGGGAAATACCCAAGGCGTACGAGCCGCAGGAAATCGAAGAGCGCTGGGCCAAGGCCTGGTTCGAGCGGAAGCTTTTCCGCGCCGAAAACTCGGGCAATGGGCCGGTATTCTCGATCGTGCTGCCGCCGCCGAACGTCACCGGCTCGATCCACATCGGCCACATGCTCGAGCACACCCAAATTGACATGCTGGTGCGCTGGCATCGCATGAAAGGCAACCACACGCTTTGGCTGCCCGGCATGGACCACGCGGGAATCGGCACACAGTACGTGGTCGAGCGCGAGCTGGCGAAACAGAAAATACGCCGGCAGGACCTGGGCCGCGAGGAGTTCGAGCGGCGTGTCTGGCGGTGGAAGGCTGAAAGCGGCGGAGCGATCAAGGAACAGATGATCCGCCTGGGAGCGTCGTGCGATTGGACGCGCGAGCATTTCACGCTCGAGCCGAAACTGTACCGCGCGGTGCTCGAAGCGTTCCTGCGGCTCTACCGCGAAGGACTGATCTATCGCGGCCCCTATATCGTCAATTGGTGCCCGCGCTGTCAGACGGCCATCAGCGATCTGGAGGTCGTGCACATCGAGCGGCCGGGGAAGCTCTGGCATATCCGATATCCGCTGGCAGGGTCGAAGGAGTTCCTCGTGGTTGCCACCACACGGCCAGAGACGATGCTGGGCGATACGGCTGTCGCGGTTCACCCGGAGGATGAACGCTACCAGCGCTTCGTCGGCAAGATGGTGATGCTGCCACTATTGAACCGCGCAATTCCCGTAATCGCCGACACCTACGTGGACCGCGAATTTGGTACGGGTGTCGTGAAAATCACGCCCGCGCATGACCCGAACGACTTTCAGGTCGGCAAGCGGCACAACCTGCCCGAAGTTGATGTGATGACCGACGATGGCCACATGAGCGCGGCTGCGGGAAAGTATCAGGGATTGGACCGCTTCGACGCCCGCAAGCGGATCGTCAGCGACCTCGAAGAGCTTGGCCTGATCGAGCGCATCGAGGACATCACGCACTCGGTCGGCGTGTGCGACCGCTGCAAATCCGAGGCCGAGCCGCGTATTTCCACGCAGTGGTTCATGAGGATGAAGCCACTCGCCGAAGCCGCGACGCAAGCCGTGATGGATGGGCTGATCGAAGTCGTGCCGGATAACCAGAGAACAATTCTCCTGCAATGGTACGCAAACATCCACGACTGGTGCATCTCGCGCCAGCTCTGGTGGGGGCACCGCATTCCCATCTGGCATTGCGCCGATTGCAAGGAGATGGTTCCGGCGCTCGATTCGCGCGTCGAGATCGTGGACGGCCACGCCCGCGCTGCGAGCGTGCCGGCGAAATGCCCGAAGTGCGGCGGGTCGAAACTCATTCAAGATACGGACGTGCTCGACACTTGGTTCAGCTCCTCGCTGTGGCCTTTCTCGACGCTCGGCTGGCCGGACGACACGGACGACCTGCGGACATTTTATCCCACGAGCCTGCTCATCAGCGGCTACGATATTTTGTTCTTGTGGGATTCGCGGATGATCATGATGGGCCTGCACCTGACGGCAGGCGCGACGCCCGAACAGCGCGTTCCCTTCCGCCGCCTCTACCTGCATTCGCTGGTCCGCACGGCCGAGGGCGCGAAAATGTCGAAGACCAAGGGCACGGGCGTGGACCCGCTGCAATTGACACAGCAGTACGGCACGGACGCGTTGCGGTACATGCTCGCCAGCATGGCTGCGCCCGGTACGGACATCGCCCTGACCGAAGACCGCATCCTGGGCGGCCGAGCGTTTGCGAACAAAATCTGGAATGCAGCGCGTTTTCTCTTTGTCAACCTCGACAAAGTCGAAGCCACGGGCCTCACTCTCGAAGAACTCGCTGCTCCCGAAATTCGCGCCCAGGCGCCCTATCCTGTGCCAGGGGAAGGCGCACTCGCGCATCGCTGGATTTTCTCGCGTCTATCGGCTGTAGCGGCGCAGGTGAACGGGGCGCTTAAAAACTTTAGGTTTCACGAGGCGGCGCAGACGGTCTATCAATTTTTCTGGGGCGATTTCTGCGATTGGTACATCGAATGGGTAAAGCCGCAGCTAGCCTCCACGGAGCGCGACGTGGCGCTCGCGGCCTGGCGCAACATCTTTGCCGCGCTCGAAGCGGCGCTGCGGCTGCTGCACCCCGTGATGCCCTTCCTCACCGAGGAGCTGTGGCACAAGTTGCCCCAGCCGGCCGGCGCGCGCTCCATCGCCCTTGATAAGTTTCCGGAGCCGCGCCCTCAGTGGGAGGACGCCTCCGCGGCCGGAGAGGTGGAATTGCTGCAGGAGATCGTCATCGCCGCGCGCAATATCCGCGCGGAGATGAAGCTCGATCCCAAACGCAAAGTAGCGGCGGATTTTTCGAGCGGCAACCCAACGATCCGCAAACTCGCGGAGGAGAACCTGGATGCTTTGCAGCGGCTGGCCACGCTTTCACAATTGCAGATTGCATCCGGGCATCTGGATTCCTCCGGCGCGGCCATGCGCTCGACCGCGCAATTCGATCTGCGCATCGCATACGCGGATGCCACCGACAAGCAGGCGGAAACCGCGCGGCTGAAAAAGGAAATCGAACGGTTGGCGAAAGACGTTGAATCGAAGCAGGCCCGGCTCGCCGACGAAAGCTTCACGAGCAAAGCACCCGCGCAGGTCGTCGAGAATCTCAGGAAAACTCTTGAAGAGCGGCGCATCGAGCATGGAAAACTTCTCGACCGCCTCCAGCGAGCTCGGATCGTAACGGCCAAGGGCGTCTCCGAGGGCCGCAACTTGTTCGCGGCGAGTGCGTCGAGTATGCTCCATGCTTACCCATGGCGCGAAAACCAACGGAAAGCATTGCGGGCACCACCGACCGGCGCATTGACGCGCTGCTGGCGCTCCTCGCGGAAAATTCGACGATCGTCGTCAACGGCGCGAAGATCGCCAAGGAAATCGGTGTCACGCGGCAGCAGGTGTGGCGCTGGATCGAAAAGTTGCGCGCTCTCGGAGTGCGCGTGAAGGGCCATCCGCGCACGGGCTATCACATCGAGCGCGTCCCGGACATCCTAGCGCCGCAAATGCTGAGCCATCGCCTCTACGGCACGCCCTTCGCGCGGCACATTCATCATTTCTTCAAAGTGGATTCGACGAACGCGGTGGCCATGCGCCTGGGAGAACAGGGCGAGCCGCACGGCACCGTGGTGGTGGCCGAGGAGCAAACGGCGGGACGCGGGCGCGCGGGCCGCAGGTGGATTTCCGAGAAATCCACGGGCATTCATTGCACGGTCTTGTTGCGGCCGCCGATTCCACCGGCCTATGCGCCGCTGCTGACGCTGGTCGCCGGGCTGGCCGTGCGCGATGCCGCAGCGGAGGACTTCGACACGATCCCCGACATTCGCTGGCCGAACGACATCCTCGCGGGAGGCCGGAAATTCGCGGGCATTTTGACGGAGATGCACGCGGAACCGGACCGCATCCATTATGCCGTCGTGGGAATCGGCGTGAACGTCAACCAGACGAAGATGCCCGCGGAGCTGGCGGAAACCGCCACGTCGCTGCGGATGGAGACCGGAAAAGCGCATTCGCGGTTCGAGCTGCTGATCCGGTTGCTGCGCCACCTGGACCGCTACTACAATCTATTCCTCAGCGATGGCGCCGCGCCGATTCTCCGGCGGTTCGCCGAGGTTTCAAGCTATTTCGAGGGCAAGCGCGTGCAAATCACCACAGCGGCGGAAAGCTTTACGGGCACGACAGCGGGACTCGATCCGAGCGGCGTGCTGCGCGTGGCGCGCGACGACGGCCACGGAATCGAGTCCGTGCTTTCGGGCGACGTCGCGGAGGCCTACTGATGCTCCTGGCGCTCGACGTGGGAAACACGAACACGGTGCTCGGCGTCTTCCGAGGCAACGAACTCGCCGCGCATTGGCGGCTTACCACCGCGCGCGACCAGACGATTGACGAGTACGGAATTCTCACGCGCGAGCTTTTCACGCTCGCGGGCCTCGAGCCGCAAGAAATCAACGGCGTTATCATCAGTTCGGTGGTCCCCCAATTGAACGGCACGCTCGCGGGAATGGCGGAACGGTATTTTGGGCGTCCGGCCCTTTTTGTTGAGCCGGGAATCCGCACCGGAATGTCCGTGCAGTACGATAATCCGCAGGAAGTGGGCGCCGACCGGATCGTGAACAGCGTGGCGGCGTTCGACAAATACGGCGGGCCGTGCATCATCGTGGATTTCGGCACGGCGATAAATTTCGACGCGGTTTCGGCGCGCGGCGAATATATGGGGGGCGTGCTCGCTCCGGGAATCGGGATTTCAGCCGATGCGCTTTTTGCGCGGGCGGCGCGGCTGTTTCGCGTGGAGATCAAAGACCCCGGCAAAATTATCGGCACGAATACGGCGGCGTCCATGCAGGCCGGCCTTTTTTACGGCTACACGGACATGGTGGATGGCATCCTCGAACGCATGAAAAAAGTGATGGGGGCGAAAACGAAGGTGATCGCCACGGGCGGGCAGGCGGCGCTGATCGGCGGCGCGTCGCGGCACATCGAAACCATTGACGAGTTTCTGACGCTCGACGGGCTGCGCATCATCTGGGAGCGCGAGACGGGCGCGCAAGAGCGAAGCGGCGGCGCGAAAAAAGCGTCCGCATCGGGCCGGCCCAGAGGGTGACAGGGCTTTAAATCAGGGCGTTTTCCGCGCCGGCACATCGAGCGGGCCCGGCCGCGTTCTTCATGGAAACCTTCAACTACTTCAATTATTTCACCGAGATCGAGGAACACTTCTGGCGGAAGCGCGGGGCGCACCTGCTGGTGTCGCCGCTGGATTGGGCGATTGTCGAGACATGGCAAAAGGCGGGCATTCCGCTTGCTGCGGTGCTGAAAGGAATTGACCGCGCGTTCGAAAGCTGGGGCCGCTCGCGTCGCGCGGCGGGCGGGCGGCAATTGAAGAGTCTCGCGTACTGCGTGGATGCCGTGCTCGACGCCGCCGCCGAAGCGCAGGAGGCCGCGGCGGGCGGTGGCCCGGAAGTGAAATCGGCAAGGCCGCGGGAAGCGCCATTTTCGCAGAACGAGCTGCGCAAATATTTCAAGCGCAATGTGGCGCGGCTCCACGAGGCGGCGAAAAGACAGCGCGGCGAACACACAGGGCTGGCAGCGCGGCTCGAAGAAACCGCGAAGCGGCTGAAAGAGGCATTGCCGCTGCTCGATTCGCCAGGCCCGCTCGACCTCGAAGACCTCGAGCGGCGGCTTACCGTCCTCGAAGAGAAACTCGCGGCAACCCTTTTGACGGACGCCGATGAAGAGAACCTGCTCGCCGTCCGGCGCGAAATGGATCGCTCACTCGCGCCCTACCGGCGTAAAATGTCGCCGGAACAGCTGGCGCAGCTCGAACGGCAATACACCCAGAAGCGATTGTTCGAGCAGTGCGGCGTTCCGCGCCTAAGCCTCTTTTATCTGACCTGATGGCAAACGCCATGGACATCACCATCGAAAAGCTGATCTACGGCGGGGACGGTCTGGCGCATTACGATGGCCAGACCGTCTTCGTTCCCTTCGTGCTGCCGGCGGAGCGGATTTCGGCCGTAGCCGTCGAGCAGAAAAAGAAATTCGTCCGGGCACGCGTCGAGCGTGTGATCGAGCCTTCGCCGGAGCGTGTGGTTCCGCGCTGCCCGCATTTTGGCGATTGCGGCGGATGCCACTACCAGCACATTTCGGCCGCGGCGCAGCTCCGATACAAAATGGAAATTCTGCGCGAGACGCTGCGGCGCATCGGCGGAATCGAGTGGCACGAGGAAATCACGCGGCACGCGTCGCCGCCGTGGGGTTATCGTAACCGCGCGCAGTGGAAGGTTCGCTCGATCGAGAACGGCGCGGCGGGGGAACGATTGGCAATCGGATATTTCCGCGCGAGCTCGACCGCACTGTGCGAGGTCGAGGACTGCGCCGTTCTCTCGCCGCTGCTGCTGAAGACACTGCTGGCGCTGCGCGAGGCGCTGGCGGCTGGAAAACTGCCGCGCGGATTGCGCGAGATCGAGGCTTTCTCGGCCGCGAACGATTCAAAATTGCTTCTCACCGCCACGTTTGCCGGCTTTCCAGCGCGCGCCGCGGAAGTGGCCAAGACGATTCGCTGGATTGCGCCGGAGACGGAAAGCCTGCTCCTCCACGATCCGGGCCGCGAGCGCATGGAATTGGACGGACCCGGTTTTATCGAATATGAGGCGGCGGGAGCGGCGTATCGCGTCGGCCATTTTTCGTTCTTCCAGGTGAACCGCTTCCTCTGCGACGAATTGGCGAGCATAGTGACGGCAAACGAGGAAGGCGGCCTGGCACTCGATCTCTTTGCCGGGGTCGGACTATTTGCGCTGCCGCTCGCGAAGCGCTTCCGCCATGTGGTGGCCGTCGAATCGAATCCAGCCGCATCGCGCGACCTGGAGGCAAACGCCCGCGGCAGCGGCGCACTCGAAATTCGCACGGCGGACGTGGAACAGTTTCTCGAAAAATATAAAGGAAAGCCCGGCCTCGCCGTTCTCGATCCGCCGCGCGCGGGCTTGACGCCCGGCGCTATCGCAGGCCTCGTGAAGGCCGCGCCCGCCCGGATAACGTACGTTTCCTGCGAACCGCCCACGCTGGCACGTGATTTGAAGGCGCTCTGCGGTGCGGGCTATACGATCGCGGAAGTTCACCTCTTCGATCTATTCCCCCAGACATTTCACATGGAGGCGGTGGTGAAGTTGCACCGGCGCTGATGAAATTACCTGCTCTGTGGATTGTCGCCGCGTTTGCCGCCGGCATCCTGGCCGCGACCCGGTGGCCGGTCCCCGGGGCGGCATGGCTGGCGGCAGCCGTGGCGGCGATTTTTCTGGGTGTGATCCTCGTGTGGCGCGGGCGCGTAGGCGCAGCGTGGGCCTTTGCGCTCCTCGCCTGGGCCGCGCTCGGCGGTTGGGCTCTGTGCGCCGAGCGAGCAGCGGTCCCGGCAAACCACGTTGCGCGCCTGATTGCAGCCGGGCGCGTGGACACAAGCGAACCATTGCGCTGGCGAGGACGCTTGCGCGAAGACCCCATGCCGATGCCCTGGGGGCGCCGTTATGTGATGGACCTCGATGAGGTGGAAGCTGGGGGCGAAACGCGCCCCGTTCGCGGCGGCCTGCGTTTCAATCTCTATGGGGAGCACAATCGCCCTGACGAGGACGCGAACTCCGCGCCGGCCTTGCGCGCGGGCGACCGCGTGGAAGCCTTGGTGCGCGCAGGGCCCCCGCGGAATTTCCTCGATCCTGGCGCATTCGATTTGCACGGCTATCTCGCGCGCCAAAAAATTGATCTCTCGGGCTCCTTGCGCAGCGGCGAACTGCTTCAATTGATTGACCGGCCGCCGCCAACCCTCATGCAGCGCCTCGCCCGAGTGCACGGGAGCCTGCTGGCGCGCTTGGACGGCCTGTTCCCCGGGCAGCCCGAACGGCTGGCCGTGCTGCGCGCGATGGTGCTCGGCGACCGGAGCTTTGTGGATTCCGAGCATCGTCGCAGTGTTTCAGAAGACGGCGGCCTATCACGTCCTGGTGGTTGCGGGATTGCATGTGGGAGCGCTCGTGGTGTTCCTCTTCTGGATTTGCCGCCGGCTGCGATTCCCCATCGCGGTCACAAGCATCGTGACTCTCGCGGCGCTCGCGGCGTACGTGGGCGTGGTGCAGGACCGCCCGCCCATTTGCGCGCCGCGCTGATGGCTGCGCTTTACTTGTGCGCGCGCCCGCTTTTCCGGCGGGTCGAACTCCTCAACACGGTGGCGCTGGCGGCGCTCGCACTCCTTGTATGGAGCCCATCCTCGCTGGCGGACTCGAGCTTTCAGCTTTCCTTCCTTGCCGCCGGAGTGATCGCGGGGCTCGCATTGCCATGGATGGAGCGCACGAGCGCGCCCTATCGCGCGGGGTTAAGGCATCTCGGCGACGTCACGCGCGACGGGGCGCACCCGCCGAAGATCGCCCAATTCCGGATCGAGATGCGCGCGGCCGCGCGATGGCTGGCATCGCGACCGATATTTGCGCGCCTTGGATCCGAGCCCCGAGCCCTTACGCTGGTTTCCGCGCCGGTTCGCGCGGGCCTGCGGCTGTGGGAAATCATGCTTCTCTCGGTGGTAATCCAATGGGGCATGATGCCGCTGCTCGCCCAAGATTTTCACCGCGTGAGCCTCGTCGGACCCATAAGCAACATCCCGGCAATGATTTTGACGGGTCTGATCGTCCCGCTTGGATTCCTCACTCTGGCCGCCACATTCGTCTGGGCGCGGCTTGCCGCAGTGCTGGCAAGGGCGCTGGGGCTCTGCGCGGCATGGCTTCTGGCGACGGTGGAATGGTTCAGCCGGCTGCCACGAGTTTCGTATCGCATTCCCGGGCCGCCGGCGTGGCTCGTGGCCGTTTTTTTCGTGGCGCTGATCTGCCTCGTGGCGGCGGCCCGCGCGGCTGCGGCGCGGCGATCCAATCGAACTGCGAGCCGACAAGCGCCGCCGCGCATGGCACCCGCAGAACGTGTCTCGGCGCTCGTCCTCGCTGCTCTTACGGTTCTGGTCGCTTCCTATCCCTTCGCGCCCCGGATCCAGCGCGGACGCCTTGAATCGAACGTGCTGGACGTGGGACAAGGTGATTCCATCTTCACGGCGTTTCCCGACGGCCGCACCATGCTCGTTGACGGCGGCGGCCTGCAGGGATCGGAATGGATTGGCGGATATCGTTCGGGGCCGGACGTGGGCGAAGAGGTCGTTTCGCCCTATCTATGGTCGCGGGGATTGAAGCGGCTCGATGTGGTCGCGCTCACGCACGGGGATCACGACCACATAGATGGTCTGTACACTGTCCTCGACAATTTTCAAGTCGGCGAACTATGGATCGGTGCCGATGACCCAAGGCCAGCGTTCCAGCGGCTCCTCGCGGAAGCGCGGGCGCGCGGCATTCCCATCGTCCACCAGGGCCAGGGCGCCGAATTCGACTCGCACGGCGTTCGGACCACCGTGCTGTGGCCGCCTGCCGGCGAAACCGCGGGGAAATCCGCAAATGACGTTTCGCTTGTGTTGCGCCTTTCAGACGGCCGGGTAAGCTTTCTGCTCACGGGGGATATCGAGCAGGGCGCTGAAAAAAAGATCGTCGAGGATAATGGGCCGCTCCAGTCCGATTTCCTGAAGGTGCCGCATCACGGGAGCAAAACATCCTCGACGGAAGAGTTCCTCGCAGCCGTCGCGCCGCGCGTGGCCGCGGTTTCCGTGGGCGAAGGGAACCCCTTCGGGCATCCGGCGGAAAGCGTGGTCGAGCGCTATGAAAGCGCGGGCATTCACTTGCTTCGCACCGACCGCGACGGCGCCATCACCGCATCCACGGACGGCCAGAACCTCTTCGTACGCACTTTCCGGGAAGATCACCCGCGGTAGATCAGGACCGCGGCCGGGCGAGCCTGCGTGGCAGATTATTTATCCGATGCGTTGTCCGCGCCCGCATTGCCCTTCACATATTCGGCAATCACGCGGCGGGCTTCGGCTGCCTGCGATTCAGGGACCAAAACTTCCGTGCCATGCGTTCCCTCGGGCGGTTCGTTCATCGGAAAGGGGTCGGCGGTAACGGATCCGGACGAATGAATTCCCTTACTTTCGAGCAGGCCGCGGATCACCAGGGCCTCGGAAACCGTGTCGGCGGTATGTGCAACCACAAGATGTTCGCGAGAGTGGTCTTTCATGCGAATGAAAACCTTCCCTTCCCTGGCATTGAATACCCTTTTGTAACGCCGGGCTCGAGTACTATTGCGCGCTTCCCAGGCCCCACCCATAATAGTTCAAGGACGGACCACACACCAGCCCATGGAAACCATGCTTGAAGCCGCGAAGCTTGCGCCCTCCCAGGAAGAGGTTGACGAAGAAAGCCGGCGCATTCGGCGTCTGCGGATTTTGGTTCACCTCACGCTCGACACCATTGCGGAAGGCAGCCTCTCGCCGGAAGAAGCCGCGGGAATGGTTGCGGCCACGCGCCGCGCGGCGCTCGAAATGTTTCCCGGCAAAGAGCGCGCGTTCGACCTGATTTACAGGCCGAAGTTTCAGCGCATGATGCATGCCGTCTACCGTCTGCAATAGGCGCCAGCCGCTCAGTACCCCAGCCGGTTCCGAAGCTCCATTCGGAGCCACACGATTCCCAGTCCGGCAATCGTTCCAATGAAAGCCTCGTATTCCCGGTTGCGGCGGTATTGCGCCCAGGAGAACTTTTCCCCGTTCGCGGAAGCTGCCGCTTCCCCGGCCGAAGACGGCTCGCCGCTTCCCCCGCCTGTTAGGCTCGGGAAAAACAGAGGGACGCGCTTCGCGTATTCGTCAAATGCACCACCGAAGCGGTCATGAAGATCGCGCTCCTCATTGCGCATCACCGCATAATAGAAGACCGCGAAATAAATCGTCCCGAGCGCGCCCGCCCATACGGAGCGCCCAGCGATGACGAACCCCCCGGCGAGCAGCGCGCTGCCGAAATAGAGTGGGTTGCGCGTGCGGGCGTACAGGCCGGCGATGGCGAGTTCCCTATCCTTGCGCAGATGCCCCGAGGCGGCGCTTCGAATGATCAGCCCCAGGCCGGCGATCATCGCTCCCCAGAGAATGGAACGCGGCGACGGCCTAGCGAGCAACCAATAGATTGCGGCCACGGGATAGCCTGCGCGCACTCGCCAGCGCATCCAGAAATTTCTGCGCGGAGTCACGCCGCGGTCTCCATGCGGCGCTCGACGGCGCGGAACACCTGGTCCACGGTGATCGAGAGCATGGCGGGCGAATACGATGCGCCCCGGCGGTAGGTTGTCTCGGAAAATTGTAGGTTTCGCACCGTGATGTCGTTCGCGGCGAACGGGCCGTTGCGTGCGGGATCGGTGGGACCAAAAAGGCCGACCGTGCGCGTGCCCAGCGCGGAAGCGAGGTGCAGCGGGCCCGTATCGGCGGAGACGACAAACTTCGCCCGCTGAAGCAGCGCCAACAATGGCCCCAGCGTAAAAGGAATCGCAAGCGGGGCCAAATCTCCCGCCGCGTCCACAACCTCCCGCGCCAGGTCTTCCTCGCCAGGGCCGAAGGTGACCACGCCGCGCATTCCAAAACGCCCCGCGAGCCTGCTGTGCAATTCGCCGTAGCGTTGCGCGGGCCAGCACTTGGACCGCCATCCTCCGCCGGGATTCAGCACGAAGAATTCGCCCGCTCCCTGCGTGGCCAATGCGCGCTCGACGCGCTCGCTGTCTTCCGGGCGAATCGCGAGAGGAAATCGCGGCGTGGATTTTCGCGCGCCGGCGCGCTCGGCAAGAGTCAAATTGTGCTCCACTTTATGCGCGCCTCGCGGATTCAAACGCTCGGTGTAAAAGAGCGCCGCCAGCCCCTCGCGTGCGTAACTCCCTTGAAAGCCGATGCGCAGAGGCGCTCCGGACGCGAACGCAAGCAGCGCCGATTTGTAGAGCGCCTGAAAATCCACCGCGCACGTGTATTTCGCCGCGCGTAATTTGTGGATCGTGCTCGCCACTCCCGCGGCGCTCGTGCGATCCAGTGGCACGCTTTCGTCGAGGTCGGGATTTCCGTCGAGCAATCTTGCCCACTTGCGCTCCACGGCCCAGTCAATTCGCGCTGCTGGAAACGTGTCGCGGAGCGCCGCGGCGGCCGGAAGGGCATGGATAATATCGCCCATTGAACCGAGACGGACGAGCAGAAATCGCGGGTCAGCCATCGGTCCGCTGGCGCAGGCGCGCTAGGAGGTCTCGGGTCGAGTGTTGCTTGGGGTCTCCGACGATCGCGACGCGAATGCCGAGTAATGCCGCCAGATCGCGCTCCGGCACGGTGTCCGGCGCGTAGTCGGTGCCCTTGGCATGGACGTCCGGCTGAAATTCGCGGAGCAGTGCCTGCACGTTCAGCTCGCCGAAGATGATCACGTAATCCACGGCCGCAAGCGCCGCCACCAGCGACGCCCGCGCGCGCTCCGTCAACACAGGCCGGCCCTCGCCTTTGAGTTTCCGCGCGCTGGCATCGGAATTGACGCCCACGACCAGGACGTCGCCTTCCTCGCGAGCCGCCTGGAGG
Organism: Terriglobia bacterium; assembly: GCA_963823205.1. GTDB lineage: Bacteria > Acidobacteriota > Terriglobia > Acidiferrales > UBA7541 > Palsa-295. Next base: position 110,599 of record CAWGKL010000004.1, on the reverse strand, counting down.
TAACGGACGTGGCCCGCGTGGAGAAGGTCGAAGACGCCGTTGGCAAACACAATTTTTCGCCCGGCGCGGCGATGCTCCTCGAAAACGCCATGAAGCCCTTCGCGGGAAAGAATTTTTTCGCGCGTGTCCATGCGCACTCTAGCGCTGCGCCGTCGCTTCGCGGCGCAGGGCCGCCTCCAGCTCCGCGCGCGTGACCGTCGCGGTGCGCCGCTTCATCACTACGATCCCGCCGGCGTAGTTGGCAAGGTGCGCGGCTTCGAGATAAGACGCGCCGGCCGCGAGAGAAAGCGTGAAGACGGCGATCACCGTATCGCCGGCGCCCGTAACGTCCACCGGCGCATCCGATCCGTAAATCGGAATGTGCCGCGCAGGGTATGCGCCCTCCCGCGCGCCCTGTTGGGCTCGCTCGAAGACGACCATGCCGTCCTTGCCGCGCGTCACGACGAGCGCCTCCAGGCCCATATCGCGCATTGTCCGCTCGCCGAGTTCCTCCAGCCTGGCGGCATCCGTCCCGATGCGCGTGTGATAGGCGCCTTCCAGTTCCGGCTCGTTGGGAGTCGCGGCGGTCGCTCCCGCATCACGGTAGGCGAGCAACCGGTAGCGCGAATCGACCATAATCCGCTTCGCGCCCAGCTTCGATACCAACGACGGAGGCGCCGCGCCCAATCCATAGTCGGAAATCAGCACGGCGCCGGCTCGCCGCGCGGCCTGCCGGGCCTTGCGTTCCACGGCCTCCTGAACTCGCGGCGGAAGTTCACCATCCGGCTCGCGGTCCACGCGCAGCACTTGCTGCTCGGTCGTGTGCGTCCATCCGGCAAGGTAGCGCGTCTTCGTCGTCGTCGTCCAATGGCGGACGCGCAGGATGCCCGAGACATTCACGTGCTTGCGCCGGAAATAGGCCAGCAGCGTGCGGCCGCCTTCGTCGTCGCCAACCGCCCCAACTGGCAAAACGCGCGCGCCGAGGTCGGCCAGATTGTTCACGGCATTCGCCGCGCCGCCTGGATAGGTTTCGCTGTGGCGATGACGCAGGATCAGCACGGGCGCTTCGCGGGAGACCCTCGAAATTTCACCCGAGACGAATTCATCGAGAACGAAATCGCCCACCACGCAAATCGTCTGGCGAGTGAACGCGCCGATGATATCCAGCAGCCGTGTGAGGTCAACGCTGGCATCCGCGCCCGCGCCCGGAGTCTGCTTTGCCGCGCGCTTCCCTTTTTTTCGAACGGCGCTCAACGATTCCCCTTCCAGACCTTGCCAATACCAGCCGCGCGAGAAGGTATCACAGCGCTGCCAAACGCGCCAATCACTCTCGGGATTCCGCGGCCGCCAGTATGGCGCGCCAGAATTCGTCCTGGCGGCCCACCTCGAGCGACGTGCGGCAATACCACGCACCGCACGCATCCCAGGGCGCGCTCGGCAGATTAAAAACGTCCTTCTCCGTGCAAATCGCACCCTGTGCTCCCGCTTGGCGCGCTTGCATCTGAATCCCGCGCACATCCTGCCCCGTATAGCGATGATGGTCCGGGTAAAACTTGTGGCCCGCAATTTGAAATCCCCCGTCGCGCAAGTCGGCGAGGAACGCGGAGGGATTGCCGACGCCGCAGAAAGCATAGAAATTCCGCCCGCGCGCTTCCGAATCCTCCACGCCGGGGTAACCGCCGGCGAGGCTTCGAACCGAATCGAGTCGCGGCCGTGCGTAAAAAAGCGGCGCGTTCGAATCACGCCGGATGGCGGCTTCCACGGCAGGGGCATGGCTCGAGCGCGTAATCACGATGATGTCCGCGCGCGCAAGCGCCCTTCGCGGTTCGCGCAGGCGCCCGGCAGGAAGCAGGTGCCCGCCGCCGAAGGGATGCGTCGCATCAATCAAAACGATGTCCACGTCGCGCGCAAGCTGCAAGTGCTGAAAGCCGTCGTCCAGAATGAACCATCGGATGCCTTGTCCCGCAAGTTCGCGCCCGCGCGCCAAGCGGTCGGCGCCCACGCCGAAAGCCACGCCGTCGCCCAGGCGCGCCTTCAGCATTTGCGCCTCATCGCTCGAGGTGCCTTCGGGAGATGCTTCTCCGCGATAGCCCCGCGTCAATATTCCAGGCTTCTTTCCTTCCGCGATCAGGCGCTCCGCGATCCACAGCACCATGGGCGTCTTGCCTGTCCCGCCGGTGGTGAGGTTGCCCACGCTGATGACCACTCCATCCAGGTGGCGCCCGCGAAGAATGCCCTTGCGGTAAGCCTCCGCGCGAAGACGGACCGCCGCGCCATACGGCAGCGCGAGCGGCCAAAGTAGCGCATCCTTGAACTTCACGCGGAGCGTCCTCTGGCGTCGAGCAACGCGGCAATGCAATCGAGCGCCCGCGCCGTGGCGCCCCGATTCCTCTCTGATAGCTCCCGCGCGGCGCGGCCCATGCGCTTGCGAAGCTCATCGTTTTCGATGAGCTGCACCCAGACCCTCCCCAGTTGCTGCGAGGTCTTCACCTGGATTCCCGCCTGGGCCGCAAGAAACTGGTTGGCCATGTCGCGGAAGTTTTCCATGGATGGCCCAAAAACCGGGGGCCGCGAAAACCAAGCCGGTTCGAGGATGTTGTGCCCTCCGCCGGGAACAAGCGAGCCTGCCCACAAAAACAGCATCCGCGAGAGAATAAATTCCTCCCAGTTCGCCGATCGAATCGAGCGCCAACACATCCGCATTTTCATCGAGCGTGCCCGCGAGATTGAGCCGGCTGCGGCGAATCACATTCCAGCCGTCCGTGGCGACGACGGCGCAAGCGCCGTCAAATCGGGCCGGCTTGCGCGGCGCCATCACCAGCAGCGCCCGCCGCCATCGCCGCTGCACAATGTCGTAGGCGGCCAGCACCGCCTCTTCTTCCCCCGCCGCAACGCTTCCGGCGACCACGATCGGCCAGCGCTCCTGCATGCGAGCTTGCTCGGCGAGCCACGCGGCGAACGTACCGATTTCCGGTAGCTCGGCATCGTATTTCAGGTTGCCGGTGACCCTCACGCGGTCCTCGGGGGCGCCCATGGCGTTCAGGCGCGCGGCATCTTCCGGTGTCTGCGCCAAAAAGAGTTCGGCGTCTTCGAGAGTACGGGCAAAAAATCCACCGACCAGGAACCGAAAGCGCTCGTAGCGCGCGAAGGACCGTTCCGAGATGCGCGCGTTTGCGAAGATTACGGGAATATCCCGCCGCCCCGCCTCCCGCAAAAAGATCGGCCAGATTTCCGTTTCCATAATGACCACGCTGGCGGGACGAATCCCTCCCAGCGCGCGGCGGACCGGCACAATTCCATCCATGGGAAAATAAAAGATGCCGTCGGCGCATGGCAGGCGCTCGCGCGCGAGGCGCTGGCCTGTTTCCGTCGTCGTCGAGACGAGCACCGCGCTCCCCGGGAAACGCCGCTTCAGTCCCTCCACAAGCGGTTTCGCCGCCAGAACCTCGCCCACCGAAACCGCGTGGACCCAAATCGCTCGCGGGACGCATCCATGGGCCGCGCCTTCTTGCGGGGCGCCGGCGGCTGCGCGGGCGATTATCCGCGAAGGAATTCCGCCCAGGCGTTCCCGCACGGCGCGCAATGCTTCGCCGCGGCGCCATCCTCGCAAGGCGTAGTACGGCGCAAGTAGGAACAAGCCTGCCGCCGTGATGATGACGTAGAGAAAATACATTCGGGAGGCAAAGCGCGCTCGGTCACGATTCTCTTCCCGGCGCTCAAATCCGGTATTATAGTGGCAGCGGGCCAAAACGCGCACAACTTCCCGCGCGCCGGGCGCATCGCACGAACAACCCATCATGCGAATGCTTTCGATCTTTCTGGCGATATCGCTGCTCTGTGCACGCTCCTTGGCGCGCCAGGATTCCGCTTCAGGGCACGCGACGCCGCAAGCCTCCTACGCCGCGCGGCCCCTGCCACAGGATAGCCACGAAGGAATGACCCTTTCCGCCGACCCATACACGGATCCTGCCCGCGCCAAAGAGAAATTCGGCAAGGCCAATCCCATCCCCATGGGGATTCTGCCCGTGGAAGTCTTCCTCCACAATGATACTCCCCAGCCGATTCGCATTGACCTAAGCACGATTCAGCTCGATGTACATTTCGCTTCCGGCGGGAGCCAGGAGATTAATTGGCTGGCCGTATACGAAGTAGCCAGCGCGATTGCCCGTCCTGGCGGCTCTCCAGCCCCCGCGATGCCAAAGTTCCCTTTGGGCGTACCCAGCCATGCGGACAGCAAAGTTGACAGGATCGCGGATATCCTCCGTCCGCTCGCGCTCGATGCGGACGTCGTGCCGCCGATGGGCATGATTCACGGCTTCCTATTCTTCAATTTGGGCCGCGATATCTCGCTTGCCAGAAGTTCCAGCCTCTACCTGCCGGACGCAGTGATGGTTCCCTCGAACGAGCCACTGATGTTTTTCGAGGTTTCCCTCGGCGATGCGCCTGGCCCTGAATGATGCAATCAAACCCACGATGCGAAGTTTTCTTTCATCATCTGCAACCGGGAATCTTGCAATGAATCGAGACTCCCCGCCGTTCGGTGAAATTGGCGCTTCATTTGCTTCGCGCGATGGCCGTAGGTATCATGGTTCTCCCATGTCTTTGGCGCTTCGGAGCCTGTGCCTGACCATCGTATCGCTTCTGCTTCTCGGTTCAGGCGCATTGGCCCGAGCGGGCGATCCTCCCCCGCTATTCCCTCTCAGCGATGTGAAGCCCGGAATGAAGGGTATTGTCTACACGATTTTTTCGGGCGATCAAATCGAGCCCGTCAATCTCGTCGTTATCGGCGTCCTCCACAACGCTTTGGGACCCAAGCAGGATCTGATTCTGGTCCAACTTTTGGGCGATAAGGCCGAATCAACGGGCGTTGCCGCCGGCATGAGCGGCAGCCCCGTCTATTTCGACGGGAAGCTCGCCGGCGCCCTTTCCATGAAGCTCGGCACGTTCACGAAAGATGCCATCGGGGGCGTCACACCCATTGAGGAAATGCTCGACGTGGCAAAGCTCCCGGCGTCTCCCGCAACGCCCCAGCCGGAATCGCCCGCATCCACTGAACCCGACGCCGCCGCGGCGCGTATTTCCCTGCCGGACGAATTCGCGCAGAATGCGGTCGCGGGGCCCGGCCAGTTTTTAGTCCCCATTGAAACACCGCTTATTTCCGCCGGCCTTTATCCCGAAACGCTCGCTCAATTCGGAAAGAATCTTTCTGCCCGGGGGATGACGGCCATGGCCGGAGGTGCCGCGCCGGATTCTCCCGATGACGCGAACCTTAAGCCGGGCGATATGGTCGGAATGGATTTGATTCGCGGTGATCTCTCCCTTTCCGTGGGCTGCACGGTGACCGTCATCGAGGGCGACCGCCTTCTAGCTTGCGGACATCCCGTATTCGGCCTCGGCCAGGTCGCCATGCCGCTTTCCCGCGCGCATGTCTTGCTGACTCTCGCCTCCTCGATGGAGTCTACAAAAATCATGTCCACCGGCGGAGTGATCGGCACCCTCACAGAGGACCGCCACACGGCCGTCATGGGCACACTCGGGGCTGGGCCCTCCTTGATTCCCCTCGATGTAAGTCTCGAGACAGCGGCCGCCGAAGACAATTACCATTTTGAAGTGATCGAAAGCCCCCAACTTACGCCCTTGCTTGTCGCCCTGGCGGTGTTCAACGGCATCACAGGCAACCCGGCCTACGGAGAAGGCTCGACATTGCAGATGGACGCCGCCATTGAGATAAAGGGCCACACGCCCGTAAAGCTCGAAAATCTTTTCGCTCCCACGGATCAGCCAATTCCCTCCGGGATGTTCGTGGCCCTCGGCGTCGAAAGCGCTTTTGAACGCATCTATTCGAATCCATACGAACTCCCACAGGTACAGAGGATCCGTCTGCATGTTAAGGAGCTGCCCGAGCGCCGCTGGGCGATGATTGACCAAGCCTGGCCGGAAAAAAACGAAGTCCGCCCCGGCGATACCGTGGCCGTAAAAGTGATGTTGCGTCCTTATCGGGGCGCGCCGTTCATCCAGGAGATTCCCGTCACGATTCCAGCCCAGGCGGAACCGGGCAGGCTTGAGCTTGTCATCAGCGACGCCGACTTTCTGAATCGCAACGTGCAATCCCTCGCGGCCGGCTCGGAGGATCAGCTCCCCGGCTTGGAGGAGTTGATCAGCCTAGTCAACCGCGAGCGCCCCAACGATCGTCTCTACGCCACCCTTCTTCAGTCCACGCCGACGATTCTCGTTGACGACAAGGAAATGCCCAACGTGCCCGTCTCTGAAATCAACATTCTCGACCAGCGTCGGAATTCGGGCGGTGCGCGCTTGCTCTGGCAATCCACGGTGGGAGAGTGGTCTGTCGAAATGCATCAGGTGATCGCAGGCGAGCACGTGCTGGCAATTACGGTAAAGTGAAGGGGCATCCCAAAGGAGACCCTGACTGATGGACCGCCGAATTATTCTGGTGTGCCTCGTGGCCATCGCTTTTCTTCCCTCCTCGCGCGCCTACGCGGAACATACGCGTACTTGGCGCCAATCGGACTTCTCCGAATTCGGGAAGGGCACGGCCAAGGGAGTGGCCATCCGCAGCGACGGCATGTTGACCTCCGCCCCCCGCTTTGCATCGTTCTCCGATCCGAACCTCGCGTACCTCTGGGCCATACGCCTCGATTCGCGCGGGCGTCTTTTCGCGGCGGGTGGCTCAAACGCCCAAGTGCTGCGCTTCGATGATGCGGGCAAGCCGACAACTGTGTTTGAATCCGCCGAACTCGCTGCGCAGGCCATCGCGTTCGACGACAAGGACAACTTGTACGTAGCCACTTCTCCGGACGGCAAGGTCTACAAGGTCACACCGGACGGTCAAAAAAGCGTCTTCTTCGACCCCAAAACAAAATATATCTGGGCGTTGGAGTTCGATTCGCAAGGCACTCTCTTCGTCGCCACCGGGGATAAAGGCGAAGTCTTCGCCGTCACCCCGGATGGCCAGGGCGCGCTTTTCTATCAAACGAATGAACGCCATGCGCGATCCCTGGCCTTCGATTCGAAAGGCGACTTGCTTGTGGGCACGGCGCCCAATGGCCTTATCCTGCGCCTCGAAATCGCCCGGAAAGTCCCCCATGCCATCCCCGAGGCCGGAGCGCCCTTCGTCATTTATGAGACTGCCAAAAGCGAAGTTACTTCCCTCGTCGAGGACAAAGCCGGGAATCTTTATGCCGCCGCCATCGGAGAGAAAATCCACATCGAGGGAGGGCCGTTCGCCATTCAGAATGCTGTGCCGGCGCTTTCCACCAATGTGCCGGCCACTGCGCAGGGCCTCACCGTGCCACAAACTCAGATTCTGGCTGCCCAGACCGCCCCCGTCTATCCATTCGTTAGCCCCTCCGCACTGGGCGCGGAAATTGTCAAGATTGCGCCGGACGGCTCGCCGGAAACTCTTTGGACCTCGCGAGAAAGCCTCGTCTTCGCTATGAGCTTCTCTTCCGAAAAACTTCTTCTCGGCACGGGCAACACGGGTGAAATCATCGAGGCTCGAAGGCAACGAAGTGTATTCGGCCATCGCCAGAACCGCTTCCGCCCAAGTGACGGGCCTCTTGGCTGCGGCCGATGGCAGGATTTTCGCCGCCACGGCAAACCCCGGAAAGATCTTCGTTCTCGGCCCGGGCTACGAGCCGAATGGAACTTTCGAATCCAGCCCCTTCGACGCAAAAATATTTTCGCGCTGGGGCCGGCTCGCTTGGTGGGGCGAAAACGGCGGGGGGCCGGGAAAAGTTGAGTTCTACGTGCGTTCCGGCAATACGTCGGATCCCGAAGCCAATTGGAGTTCCTGGGCCGGCCCGTACAGTAACGCCGCGGGAGAAACCGTCGGTTGCCCACCCGCGCGATTCGCGCAGTGGAAGGCGGTTTTTACGGGTGCCAATGGCGCAGCGGCACCCACCGTTAGCTGGGTCAGCCTCGCGTACTTGCCCAAGAACGTCGTGCCCGTGATTGACGATATCGCTCTGCAGGATCCTGGTATTCGTGTCGCTGGTTTTGCGCCCCCGCTCTCCGGCCCGGGAACCCCGGTCCCGGTGCAGCTCCGTAATCCGGGCAGCCCGGGCGGAAGTCTCTCGGCGCCCTCTTCCAACGCGGAAGCGCTCCCCAAGCCGTCCAAGGTGGAGGTTCCGCCCCAGGGATTCGAAGAGAAGGGGTATCAAGCCGTGCTCTGGAGCGCACACGACGACAATGACGACGATCTCGTGTACACCATCTATTATCGCGGCGAGGGCGAACACAATTGGCGCCTCTTGAAGGACAACCTCAAGCAGCGGTACTACTCCTGGGATACGACCACGATGCCCGATGGCGCGTACTACCTCAAGATCGTTGCTTCGGACTCTCCTTCGAATCCGCCCGATCAGGCGCTCTCCACGGAACACGAAAGCGACCGCTTCGAGATTGCCAACGCGCCCCCCAGGATTGAAAGTCTGCGCGCGAAGCCGGATGGTTCGGACGCAAGCGTGTCATTCGACGCGATCAGTGACTCCACATCCATCGCGCAGGCGCGCTATAGCCTCGATGCCGGTGACTGGAAAATGATTTTCCCGGAAGGACAGCTCTCCGATGCGCCGCGGGAAACCTATCAGATTCCCCTTACGGGACTTTCAGCGGGAGAACATACAATCGCCGTGCAGGTTGACGATCGCTTTGACAATACGACCGCAGCCAAGGTGACTTTCACGATCGCTGGAGGCGCGCCACAGTAACTCGGGCCTAGGACTCCGCAGCGCACAACGTTATAAATCTTCCGCGCGCCAATCCGCGGGCGGAAATGTAATCCTCCAAAAATCGGGAGAGGGTGAATCGAACTCGATGGGAATGTGAAATCCTTCGGGGGAACTCTGGGCAGAGCGTGCGACCTTGCAAGCGATCCGCTCCTTTGTGGCGCCATGCTCGAGGACCAGTCTGGTCTCCATCGGAAGTCTCTGGTTGGTCACCAGGAGCGCGCCGTGAGGGCTCACACTCACCGTGTTCACTTCCAGGGTCGCTGGCTTCCCATGCAGGACCACGTGGATGCAGGCGGGAACGCGAAGTAGCACGCGCTGCGTGCGCCGCCTTTCATCCCCGGAAGGGCTCCGCCCCGTGGAAATTGCCCGCGCGGAGGAGCTCCCCTGCGGGAACTTCACCGCCGTCGCCAACGCCGCATTCGCAAGCGCCGGAGGTCCAGGAGGCTTCGCTAGTGGGACTTTCACGGATTCCAGTTTCAAAGTAGACCACCCCGTTTCAGAGCTCGACACCCCAGAAATTCAGGTCCGCCGCGACCAGTTGCACTCCTAAATCCCAGCCATCGGGCCGCTGCGTCCCCTTCCAGACAACCACACCCTCTGCCGCTTGCTGCGTGGAACGATTCGTCAGCAGGAGCCGCTGCTGCACCTCGACTTCCTTGGGACTGACGAGCAGGCAGCCGTAGTTATTCACGACGCGGGTAAATCCCTCTTCGAAATGCAGCGGTCCGGCAAGCCGCCCATTCCATTCGATGGTCACGGGGACACGCGAGTTCATGCGTGGCCCGCGGCGCCTCTGTCTCATCCGAATTTCTCTTGGCAGACCTTCTCCGAGCGGCATCTTTCTGAGTCCCCTCCAACAGCAACAAAACACATGAGATACAAGACACTCTGGGCGAGAGCACAATCTTCGCCCGGATTAATTCTAGGAATGCACTCGACGCGCGTCAATGGTACGCGGAGACAGGTACCTTTCGTGCAGGGGGCTATTCACGGCGCTATTTGGGTGCGGCCGCCTGGTCGAGGAACCACAAGACGCGGCCGGGGGGGTGTATTCGCGCGGCGGGATAGCGGCTGGAACCCGGATCGGGCTCGCTGCGGAGAGCGGCCATGATTTCGCGCTTGTCCGCGCCCGATACCAGGAAAAAAGTGTTGCGGCCAGAGTTGAGAACGGCGGGAGTCAGAGTCAGCCGGCGCGGGGGCGTGGCGGGCGCCTCGACGGCCAGCACCCACCGCTTTGTTTCTTCAAGCGCGGGAGAGCCGGGGAAAAGAGACGCCGTATGTCCCTCGGGCCCGATACCCATAAGCTGAAGATCGAATGCCGGGGCCGCCGAGCCGAAGAATTTCTTCATCTCCGATTCGTAGGATTCGGCGGCCTTTTCGGGCTGGTGATAATCCGCGAGCATGGGATGCACGTTGGCGGCAGGGACGGGCACGTGGTTGATGAGAGTCTCGCGAGCCATGCGGTAATTGCTGAGCGGATAGTCGTGCGGGACGTAGCGCTCGTCGCCCCAGAAGAGGTGTACGCGGTCCCAGGGAGTTCGAGGGCCGAATCTTTCCGCGTTGGCCCAGAGCGTGTGAAGTTTTACGGGAGTATGGCCGCCGGAGAGCGCAATGGAGAAGCGGCCGCGCGCGGCGACGGCGTCGCGCAAAACGCGCAGCAGCTCTTCGAGGGCGGCGCGGCTCAGCGCATCGAGATCGGGGAAAATTCTCTCCTCCATCATCATGTTGTGTTCCCGCGCGCCATAATTTCGGGGCGGAAAAGACCGCTAGACCGTGTACGTTCCCGCCGACACCGTGCCGCCCTTGCCGGTCCAATTGGTGTGGAAGAACTGGCCGCGCGGCCGGTCAACTCGTTCGTAGGTGTGGGCGCCGAAATAATCGCGCTGCGCCTGAAGAAGGTTGGCTGGCAGGCGTTCGCTGCGGTAGCCATCGTAGAAGGCCAGCGCCGTGGTAAACGCCGGAGCGGCGACTCCGGCTTCGACGGCCTTGGCCACCACGCGCCGCCAGGATGCTTGGCAGCGCTCGATCACGCCGCAGAAGTAGGGATCGAGCATCAGATTTGTCAGGTCGGGATTGCGGTCGAAGGCTTCCTTGATTTTGTCGAGAAACGCGGAGCGTATGATGCAGCCGGCGCGCCACACGAGAGCGATGCCTCCATAGCTGAGGTCCCAATTGTATTCCCGCGCGGCTTCGCGCAGCAGCATGAACCCCTGCGCGTAGGAGACGAGCTTCGAGGCCAGCAGGGCCTGGCGAATGTCCTCGATGAAATCTTTCTTATCGCCTGTAAATTTGAATTTCGGGCCTTTCAAGATTTTGGACGCCGCCACGCGCTCGTCCTTCATGGCGCTCAAGCAGCGCGCATAGACGGCCTCGCCGATCAGCGTGAGTGGCATGCCGAGATCGAGGGAACTGACGCTGGTCCATTTGCCGGTGCCTTTCTGTCCGGCGGTATCGAGAATTTTGTCCACCATATAGCCGTCGCCATCTTTGAATGCCAGGATGTCGCGCGTAATCTCGATGAGGAAACTATCGAGTTCGCCCTTGTTCCAATCCGTGAAGACCTGGTGCATTTCGTCGTTCGATAGGCCGAGACCTTCGCGCATGAGCTGGTAGGCCTCGCAGATCACTTGCATGTCGCCGTACTCGATGCCGTTGTGGACCATCTTGACGTAATGGCCGGCGCCATCCGAGCCCATCCAATCGCAACAAGGCTCGCCGGAGGGCGTCTTGGCGGCGATGGCCTGGAAGATGCCTTTCACCAGCGGCCAGGCCTTGGGACTCCCGCCGGGCATCATGGAGGGGCCGAAGCGCGCGCCTTCCTCGCCGCCGGAAACACCCGTGCCGACGAACAGCAGCCCTTTGCTTTCAAGGGACTTGGTGCGGCGAATGGTATCGGGAAAGTGAGAATTGCCGCCGTCTATGATCAGGTCGCCCGGCTGGAGGTGCGGCAGGAGGCTATCTATGAAGTCGTCCACGGCTTTTCCGGCCTTGACCATGAGCATGATTTTCCGCGGGCGCTTGAGCAGGCCGACCATTTCTTCCAGGGAATGAGCGGGAATAACGTTTTTGTGGCCTTTGGCGGCGTCGTTCATGAACTCGTCTACCTTGGAAACGGTGCGATTGAACGCGATGACCTTGTAGCCGTGGTCGCTCATGTTCAAAATAAGGTTTTGGCCCATAACTGCCAGGCCAATCAATGCGATATCCGCGGTCGGTTCCATATTGTCAGGGTCTCCTTAAAGGGGCAGAGAAATGTACACCGCGGAGGCGCCGGGATGCAAATTTTCGCGGGGGCTCTGAACTCGTCCGCCAGTTCGGACGGGCCGAATACCCCCATTTTTGTTGCGATTGGGATGGGTCGCCATCGTTTATTTTCAATTAGTTATGGTGATTTCTGTTTGCTGGAGTTGCGATTAGGCTCTGGAACCCGGGAGCGAAGGAGGTAGAGTAGGCCAAGGAGGCAGATGGGGTAGAGGAGGGGCCGTCCTCTTTCGACCGGCGTAGCCTCCAGGCTCGCCAGCTTATATTCGATGAATCGTTTCGATTTCCTTCCGGAGACCCCCCTTGTTTTGTTTCGAGTAGAAAAATGGATGTCATTGATATAAGGGGAGTTGCGGCGATTTCTATTTCCCAGTGTGTTTCGATTAGAAATGCAAAGTTAGGGAGAGCCGAGGAGGTACAGGAGGGGCCCTCAGGAGCGGGGTTTGATTGCCTTTGAAGTATTATGCCATATTATAACATGCTTGTCAAGTTGGGTCTTGCGGGGAGGTTCTGCAAGTCCTTTGGGAACTGCCGGTTAGAACCTTACACGAATGCGGCGAGGATGCGATTTTTACGGGGTCTAGGGCGCGCGAGGATGGCGCGGGTGCTGGGTCCGAATTCATTGCGCTGGCAAGGCGTTTTGCAACGACCCGGCCCGAAGCGTACAATCGCAGCGGACTTCATGAATGCATTGAGGTGAAAAAGAAATGGGCTTATATGTCCATTCGCTGGGCGAAATACCGACAGGCGCAGAGCGCGCTTATTACATATATTTGCTGGACTACGGCTGGAAAGAAGCGCTTGGCAGTGCGGTTCGGGCCAACTTGCCAAGAATGGCCGACATGGCCTCACGCTCCAACGCCTCGTGATCCATGGGCCACGCGGATTGCATTTTGAGGACGAAGTTTTGTCGTGGCATCGCGTTAATGGTCAGGACGCGAAAAATATCCTTCCCGCAATTCTCATTACGACGCGACACCCTTCAACATTCCGCGAATCGTTCGCGGCAGGAAGGTCGACAAAGAGGAAGAGGGACGCGCTCCTCTTGCTTCCGCTACGAAAAGTCTGTAAGTCATCGGAGGATGTGGTTGAGCTGATTCAAGGGGTATTCGAGGATATCAGGAGCAAGAAGCGGCTATCCAGGTTTCGGGCAGCAAAACGGATGCGGCGCGGTGTGGCCGGATCGTTGGTGGATGCAGTTATATTGCAGCCAAAGGTCGGGGGGATTGGTTTTGATCTGAAGAAGTTTTTTGGCGATGTTTAACGGAAGCGGGGTTAGGCGCAGGATATGAGCACTGTCGATGATCTCGCGGGACAAATCCTTGCGGATGTTGTGGTTGATTTCAGGGAGAAGAACCTCGGGGCAACCGCCCTGAGCGAGGGATATGTTGGGGCGTCCATAGTTGAACTCGAAATGAAATACTGCAACGATGGGTCACATTCTAAAGTTGATTTTGACCTTGCTCTCGAACAGCTCGAAGAAAGTAAGTTCGTAGAGACCGGCCCAATGGTGCCGTATGAAAACCCACCGGGTTCGCTGGTTGTCTTTATTGGCATGTCCAACAAGCGAGAGTTCGTCTACGTGACGGAAAAGGGTTACAAGGCCGCCCAGAAGTCTACTGCGAAACCAAACTCCTCAGCGCCACGAGTGCATATCTCTGGCGGAACTTTTCATCAATCTCCTATTGGAATTGGCAGCGCCGTCAATCAGACTGTGAGCTTCAACATAGAAAACGATTCTGAGGTCATCGAGCACCTTGCCAAGCTCCTTGCGACGGATGACCCTTCCTCTGGTGAGCGGGGCAAAGGGGATGTTGTTGAGTTAGTGGCTACTGCGAAAACGGGAGACCTTGGAAAAGCGAAACCGATTTTTCAGCGTCTTTTCGGGGCTGCTAAAGAGACTACCAGGCAGCTCGCTTGGGGTGTGATTACTGCATACGCCTCAAAAAAGCTTGGGCTGTAGCAGTAGCGGCCACTTCATTTTGGCACACAATGAATTGTGTTTGGACTTATGTGCCGCACCTGCGGCGCTGGGACGTTTATTTATCGCGTACCCAGCGCTCACGCGCTGGGCTAACTTCTGCCGCGCCTACGGCGCTTTTGTTGCGGCCACGGAGCGTAAGATTCGCGTGCGGAGGCCAGGAAGCAAGCGGAACTCCTAGTAATGCGGAGCCCCAGATGAAAGCAAGGAAAAATCGCAAAAGAATGGACCATAGCGGATCAACATTCGATAGCTTTCTGGAACGGGAGGGCATCCGCGAAGAAGTTGAAGCGGTGGCAATCAAGCGCGTCCTGTCCTGGCAGCTTGCACAGGCCATGCGAGAACAGCAAAAAAACCAAGCGAGCGATGGCAAAGCAGCTTCGCACCAGCCGATCACAACTAGACCGCCTGCTCGACCCCCGGAATGTGTCGGTGACACTGGATACAATCACTCGGGCGGCCAGGGCGCTGGGCAAGCGCGTGATTATTCGCGTAGCCGATGTGAAGGCCAAGAGGGCGTAAGGACACTCACTCGCCAAGCAGCATTCCGCTCAAAAAAGTGGCGCCTGCCACATCCCTCAGTTGCTAAAACGTCACGCGGGCACCGCTCGGCAGATGCGTGATTTCGACCTTCTGGGCGATGAAGGTCACGTCCACGACCTGCGACCCGCTATCCGTGGTGAACTGAACGCCTGAGATTTCGACATTGTTCAGCGTGGCTTCCAATTGGTTCTGGGAATCGAGCTTCACGGCAGCCGTGTGGCGACTGTCGAGACCGTCTTGGGTCAATTGCATGGCCTGCTGCCCCACGGGCATCCTGCAGGTAATCCCGCTTATGGACGGTCTTCCCCCCATCTTTCCGCTAGGATCCTCGTGTGAAGTGATGCTGAAGAGTAGCGCGCTGCAGGCTATCGTGCTGGAGTTCTGGCCATTCGCGCGGCCTCTCACGCCGCCCGTCGAGTCCGACGACTGCGACTGCCAATCGTCCTGCCCACCGACGGACCCGGAGCCGCCGGACGCGCCGGAGTTCCCCGAATTCGAGGAGCCTGACGAGCCGCTATTCCAGTCGTCGCGTGCAGTGACGGAACCGGTGCGCGCAATCTGATTGTTATCGGCGGCCATGGGCGGGCCGCTGCGCATACCCGATTCAGGCGCACCAGCGACAAAAATTTTCGTTGCCATCATCTCGATGGACTTTCCTTTTTTCTCGAGCGGTCCGTAGGCCACGACGCTCGCGCCGAGGGTGAGTGCTCGGGCCGAAGCGGGCTGGCCCCCTTCGCAGACCTGAACCGAGCCGTTATAGATGACGACGAGGCTCTCCTTCCCAGAGGTGACTTGGATCATGGTGCCGGTCGGCCCGCCGGAAATTTGCCCGGTGAATTTTGCTTCTCCCTTGCTCACGTTGCCGGGAGCGCACTCTGCTTGCGCGGGAGCGGCCAAGGCGCTCGAAGCCGCCCATACCGGCACGCATGCGACGCATGCGACTAGAGACAGAATTGAAGCGGAGACTTTTCTCATTGTGCTCTCCTTAGGGCGATCGAAGTTCGATCGCGAGGCCGCGCCGGACCCGCGCAGGGATCGGCGATGGGTGCAGCCAAGTTGCTGGGTCCAACGAGCCTGGGGGGAGTCTAGCACGCGCGTCATGTGGCGCGATTCGAGGGTGTCGCGTCTGCAAACAGCCTGGGAGGGATGAGAGGGCTACTGCTCGGACGCGGAGCGGATGGCGTGGCCGCCAAATTCTCGGCGCAGCACCGCCAGGAGTTTATTGGCGAAGGGGTCGGGGTCCTGGGAACGGAAGCGGATGTCGAGCGCGCCGGAAATGACGGGCAAGGCAATGCCCAATTCGATGCCTTCGATGGCGGTCCAGCGGCCCTCGCCGGAATCCGTGACGAAGGCGGCGACGCCTTCGAGCGTGGGATTCTTCGAGAGCGCGCTGACCGTGAGATCGAGGAGCCAGGAACGGATCACGCTGCCGTATTGCCATATTTTGGAGACTTGCAGCAAATCGAGATGGAACTCCTTCTTGTGGCGAAGCAGGTCGAAGCCCTCGGCGTAGGCTTGCATCAGGCCGTACTCGATGCCGTTGTGAACCATTTTTACGAAGTGGCCGGCGCCGGCAGGGCCCACGCGGCCCCAGCCCTTGTCCGGCGCGGGAGCGAGCGTTCTGAAAATCGGAGCAAGGCGGTCCACGACCGCGGCCTCGCCGCCAATCATCAGGCTGTAGCCTTCGGTGATTCCCCAAACGCCGCCGCTGGTGCCGCAATCAATGAAATTGAGTTTTTGGGCGACGAGGGCGGCGGCGCGGCGGACGGAATCGCGATAGTAGGAATTTCCGCCGTCAATGATGGTGTCGCCCGCGGCTAGGTGCGGAGCAAGCATGGCGATGGTCTCGTCCACGGGTGGGCCGGAGGGAACCATAATCCACACGGCGCGGGGCGCGCGCAGCTGCGCGACGAGCGCTTCGATGGAATCGGCGCCGACCGCGCCCTTTTCGACGACCCGCGCGATGGGGGCGGCGTCGCGGTCGTATCCGACGATGCGATGGCCTCCGCGGAGCAGGCGTTCCGCCATATAGCCGCCCATTTTTCCCAAACCGATCATTCCGAGTTCCATGGAATCTCCTTGTTCAATTTTTCACGCAGTCACGCCGAAGCGGGCGAGGTCGCTGCGAAGCTGGGCGACATTTTGAAACAGGATCGCGCCCATGCGGAGTTCGCGGGCACGTTCGAGATTGAGGGCGCGATCGTCAATCAGAATGCATTCGGCGGGATCGCGCTGGGTGATGCTCATGGCCAGGCGGTAGATGCCGGCGTCGGGTTTGCGGACGCCCAGATAGCAGGAGCTGAAAAAAACCTGAAAATAATCGCGCAGATGAAATGTGTGAATGCGGTATTCATTGATTTCGAGCGATTCGTTGTTGAGCGCGGCGAGCAAATAGCGGCGCGGACGGGCCAGCTCGCCGAGAAAGGCGAGCGAATCGGGAAGCGGCTGCGACTGGTCGAACATGAACTGCTTGAAGGCTTCGGGGGTAAACGGGCGCTCGCGGTAGAAGACGGTGCGGCGGAGATATTCATCGAGACTGGCCTGGCCGCATTCGAAAGCGTTGAGCATCAGCTCGTGCCGGCTTTCGAAATCGCCGGCATCGAGATGGAACTTCTCGACGGCCTTCTCGCGCGAGTCCACGTCCCATCCGTTGGTGAGAATTACGCCGCCATTGTCCCAGAAGAGCGCGGTGATTTGCGCCACGCATCACCTCCATTCGGCCGAGGGATTATATTATCCTCATCCGGGCGGCGCCGCAGAAGCGGAATTCACTGTTCGCGCCGGGGCCGTCCTCCGAATGAGATGAACGACAGGCGCACAAAGGCGCAGGGAAAGAGCGGGCCGCTCGTGATTTTTACGATCGGACATTCCACGCGCCCGCTCGAGGAGTTTATCGAACTGCTGCTATCGAACGGCATCGAGCAATTGATTGATATTCGCACGATCCCGAAGTCGCGCCACAATCCGCAGTTCAATAGCGAGGCGCTGGCCGCCGCGCTCCGCGCCGCAGGGATTCGGTACGCGCACTTGAAAGAGCTGGGCGGATTGCGGCGCGCGCGGGCGGATTCCGTGAACCTGGGATGGCGGAACGCGAGCTTTCGCGGCTTCGCGGATTATATGCAGACGGCGGAATTCGCGGCGGGCCTGGAGCGCGCCATACGGCTGGCCGCAGCGAGCACGAGCGCGCTGATGTGCGCCGAGGCCGTGCCGTGGCGATGCCACCGGTCGCTGGTGGCTGACGCCCTGGTGGTTCGCGGAATCCGCGTGGAAGACATTATCAGCGCCGCGCCTCCAAAGCCGCACGAACTGACGCCGTTTGCGCGCGTGCGCGGCAACGAGATCACGTACCCGCGCGACGAGCCGCTTTTCAGCGGGCCTGGCACATGTCCAGCGATTCCGCGATGCGGTCGTGAACGTAGTGCAGATCGTCCGGGGAAATCACGTAGGGCGGCAGAACATAAATAATATGGCCGAGCGGGCGGAGAAGCACGCCGGCATCGAGGAAAAAATTGTAGAGCATGGGGCGGAGCTTCGAGGAGTAGCCGGGATCGTCCGCGCGGAGCTCGATGGCGGCCATGGTGCCGAGGGAGCGAACGTTGCCGACGGCGGGATGATGCTCGATGGCGGCGAGCCTTTCGCGATGGATGGCGGCGATGGCGGCGATGCGCTCGAATACCGGCTCGCGGTCGAAGATTTCGAGGCTGGCCAGGGCGGCGGCGGCCGCGAGAGGATTGCCGGTGTAGGAATGGCCGTGATAGAAGGTGCGCGCGGGGTCGTCGCTCGCGAAGGCGGCGTGAATTTCTTCCGTGCACAGCGTGGCGCCCATGGGAAGCACTCCGCCGGTAATTCCCTTCGAGAGACACATGAGATCGGGCGCGACGCCGACGAGTTCACAGGCGAACATTTTTCCCGTGCGGCCGAAGCCGGTGAGGACTTCGTCGGCGATCAGGAGCACGCCGTGGTCGCTGCATAGCCGGCGCGTGCGCTGCAGAAATTCCACGGGATGAACGATCATGCCGCCGGCGCCTTGCAGGAGGGGCTCGACGATGACGGCGGCGATTTCGGCGTGCTTTTCGTCGAGCAGGCGCGCGAGTTTTTCCAGGCAATCAATGTCGCACGTCGCGCGCGTCTTGCCCACGGGGCAGCGATGGCAGTAGGCCGAATGAACGCGGTGGACGGGAAAACGGAAGCCGCGGAAGGGATCGGTGAAGCTGGAATCGGCGCTCACGGACATGGCCCCGGCGGTGTCGCCATGATAGGCGTGCTCGAGCGCGATAATGGATTTCTTTTCCGGGCGGCCGATATTTTGAAAATACTGCACGGCCATCTTGAGCGCCACTTCGACGGCCGTCGAACCATCGTCGGAAAAGAAAATATGAGCAAGTCCCTGCGGGACTACGTCGCGCAGCCGGCTGGAAAGCTCTTCCACCGGCTCGTGCGTGAAGCCGGCGAGCAAAACATGATCGAGGCTCGCGGTCTGCCGCGCGATGGCGGTCATGATCGCCGGATGGCAATGGCCATGGAGATTGACCCACCAGGAGGAGATGGCGTCAATCAGGCGGCGTCCATCATCGGTGTAGAGATAGACGCCCTCGGCGCGCACGATGCGCAGCGGAGGCGGGCCGGGCGCCTGCGGCGTGAAAGGATGCCAAATGCGCAGGCCGGGATTCATGCCGCGAACACCTTGCGATCGAAATGTTTCCGGAATACTCGCGCGAGAGTCGCGCGGTTGATTTTCTTCATGAGCGGAACCGCCCCGATCACTGGCACATTGCCGTAGTGCTCTATGGCGCGGCGATTTTCGGCGTTGGACGTGCCGGACATGACGATGCCGCGAAGATCGAGCCGCGCGGCGCGCAGCGCAGCCACGGAGAGCAGCGTGTGGTTGATCGTGCCGAGCGAAGTGCGCGACACGAGCAAGATTGGCAGCTTGAGATGCTTCATCAGGTGCGTCATAAGCTCGGTGGCGTTGATGGGGACGAGCGCGCCACCCGCGCCTTCGACGATTAGATTCTCGCGCCCTGCGATGCGCGGCATGCGGATATTCTCGAGTTTGATGCGCACGCCCGCGCGCCGCGCGGCCAGATGCGGCGAAACGGGCGGCGCAAAGCGATACGCTTCCGGTATCGTTCGCGCGCGCGGAAGGCCGGCGAGGCGCATCACGGTCGCGCGGTCGGTGCCTTCGCGCGTGCCCGTCTGGATAGGCTTCCAATAAATCGCGTCGAGCGCGGCGCAGAGCAGTGCGGAGACGAAAGTCTTGCCCACATTCGTGTCCGTGCCCGTGATGAAAAAACGATTAGGCATGCACGGAGCTTACGGGAGCTGTTTGCGGTAAGGATTTGCACGCGGCGGCCAGGGTGTCGGCGAGGCGGCGAACATCCTCCATGGAAATTTCGTTCGTGAGCGAAAGGCGAATGCGCGCGGTGCCTGCGGGAACCGTGGGCGGGCGGATGGCTTTTACGGCAAATCCATTCGCTTGTAGCTCGGCCGCGACGCGCAGCGCCGCTTCGTTCGAGCCCAGGATTACAGGGACGATTTGAGTGCTGCTCGCGCCGAAGCTCAAGCCAGCGGCGGAAAGTCCGTCGCGCAATGCGGACGCGATTTTGCGTAGATGCGCGCGACGGTCGTCCGCCTCAAGCGCAAGATGGAGCGCGGCGCGAATCTGCCCGGCGAGATACGGCGGCATGGCGGTGCTGAAGATGAAAGTGCGCGCGCGGTTCACGAGATAGTCTCTCATCGCGCCGCTGCAACAGACGAACGCGCCGGCGCTGGCGAGCGCCTTGCCGCACGTGTGGATCACGGCGAGGAGTTCGCGCTGGAGGCCAAGCTCGGCCGCGAGCCCGCGCCCTTGCGGGCCGCAGACGCCGGTCGCATGGGCCTCGTCCACGATAAGCTCCGCGCCGTAATTTTTCGCCAGGCGAAGCAATCCCTCAAGCGGCGCGACGTCACCCTCCATGCTGAATAAACTTTCGGTGACGATTACTTTGGCGCCCGTGGTGGCTTCGTGCTTGCGGAGGGCGCGTTCCAGATGATCCAAATCGGCGTGGGGATAGACGACTCTTCGCGCGCCGGAGATTCGAATGCCGTCAATCAGGCTCGCGTGGTTCAGCTCGTCCGAGAAAACCACGTCGTGCGGCTTCAGGACCGCGCATAGCAGGCCGACATTCGCGGCGTATCCGGAGCCGAAATAGAGCGCCGCCTCGGTGCCGGCAAATTCGGCGAATTCGGATTCGAGTTCCTGCCATTCGCGCGAGTTGCCGGAAAGCAGCCGCGAGCCGGTGGATCCCACGCGCTCGGCGCGCTCGATGGCTTCCACGACGGCCTGCTTGAGCCTCGGGTCGCGCGCCAATCCAAGATAATCGTTGGAGCAGAGATTCGTGCCGGAGAGAATTTCGAGCGAGCGAAGCTGCGACTGTTCGCGCAGGAGGTCCAGTTCGCGCGCCATGCGCTCGGCAATTCGCACTGGTTCGGGCTCAGCCACGCGCCATAGCCCTCATGCCCAGATTTTTGAGCAGGCGCTGGTCCTCATCCGCCGCGGGATTCGGAGTGGTGAGAAGTTTTTCGCCGGTGAAGATGGAATTGGCGCCGGCGAGGAAGCAGAGCGTCACCGCCTCTTGCGACATCTGCTGGCGGCCCGCGGCGAGCCTCACACGCGACGCGGGCATCAGGATGCGCGCCGTGGCGATGGTGCGCACCATCACTAAAGAATCGAGCTCCGATGCGTCCTCGAGCGGAGTGCCTTCGGCGCGCACCAGCATGTTGATGGGCACGCTTTCCGGATGCGGCGAGAGGCTCGACAATTGCTCGAGCAAGCCGATGCGGTCCTCTTCGGATTCCCCCATCCCCAAAATGCCGCCGCAGCAGACGGTGATGCCCGCGTGGCGCACGTGCGCGATCGTCTGCAAGCGGTCCTCATAGACGCGCGTGGTGATGATGTTCCCGTAGAATTCGGGCGACGTATCGAGATTGTGATTGTAGGCCGTAAGCCCGGCTTCCTTCAGCCGCAGCGCCTGCTCCTCGGTGAGCATGCCCAGCGTGCAGCATACTTCCATATCGAGCGCCGAGACGCCGCGCACCATTTCCAGCACGCGCTCGAATTCCCTGCCCTGTGGCACTTGACGCCACGCCGCGCCCATGCAGAAGCGCGTGGCTCCTTCTGCCTTGGCGCGCCGGGCCGCCTCCACCACTTCGCCGGGGTCCATTAAATCCTGGCGAGCGACGCCCGTATCGTAATGCGCGCTCTGCGGACAGTAGGCGCAATCCTCCGGGCACGCGCCGGTCTTGATGGAAAGCAGGCGGCACAGTTGCACCTCCTCCGGCTGGTGCAGCTTGCGGTGGACGACCTGCGCCTGGAAAATCAGCTCCGGCAGCGGCAGCTCGAAAATGCGCCGTATCTCTTGCCGCGTCCAATCATGGCGAACCTGCATGGGTGAAGGCCCTCTTTCCGCTTCCCAAGATAGCAAAGTTGGATTCGCGCGTGCCGGAAAAACTAGAAGCGAGCTAGTTTGATGGCCGATCGGCTTCTTCTCGATTATGGGCTGGGTCGGAGGAGCCTTTTTTGAGGGGTTCGAGGTAGAGCCAGCGCAGCAGGACATACCAAATGAGCAGGAGCAGAAGAAACCTGATTAGGTCGGGTAGCGCATCCTCGGGCGAGAGGGTAGGCGACGCAAATATACTCGACGCGAATTCCTGACGATGCTTATCCGAAAGCCAGGCTACAACCGGCGAGGCAAATATGCCGGCAAAGTGCCAAATGATTTGCGCAAGCACATAGCCGAGGGCGATGGCGCCGATGAAGCTATCCACGAGAGCCCGCTTCAACCGGTCAAGCATGATTCCTCCTTGCTAGGATTGTGCGGTACCTGCTTAGGCTGCGGAACGGCCCCATGCCATATACCCAAAGGGACAGAAGCCAGGCTGCGGCAGCATCAACAAGAGCAGAGGAGAGGAGCTCGAATGTAACGAGCTTGTCGGTGTGCCCTGAAAAAGGGCCAGTTATGGGCTTCGCATTGGACAAGAAAGTGACGGCAGCCAAAAGCGGTCCCCATAGGGCTTGAGCTAAAGCGTCAAGCGACCAAATGAGAAGCACTGCGATGGCAACGGCTGAGATGTGGGAATCGGCCAAGATTTGTCGAAGGGAAGGTTTCACGGTCTCACCGCTCGCGGGCATTTTCACATACTGGCTTGACTCAACCAAGTCTAATTCTCGTGTGCGTCAGCCCGACGGAGCCAGAGAATAGCAGGCGAGGCGCCCCGAATTCGAGCGAAACTTCCCGCCAATCTGGTTTACGATGCTACGTGCTTACGAACATGGACGACCTCGTTCGATTGCCGAAAAGCGACCCGACCGAACTCTTCCGCTGCCGCGACGGAATCTATGCGGCGGAACTTCTGGCCGCGGCGGTCACGGGGCTCGATTTCTTTTCATGGCTCGCCAATTCGCCCGCCAGCGCGAAGACCATCTGCTCAGCGCTGGGACTCGCGGAGCGGCCCATGGACGTGATGCTCACTCTCTTTTCCGCGATGGGCTTGGTCGAAAAGAGCGGCGACACGTTCCACCTGACGGAAAAGGCCCGCGAATTCCTAGCCGGCGATTCGCTGTGGTGCGTGGGACCGTACTTTTCCTCGTTCGCCGAACATGCCATATGCCGCGACCTACTCGAAGTGCTGCGCGGCGGCAAGCCCGCCGGATGGGTGGGCCACAAGGACAAAAAGCCCTGGACGGAGGCGATGGAAGGCGACACGTTCGCGCGCCAATTTATCGAGACCATGGATTCGCGAGGCGTCTATCTGGGGCGCATGCTTGCGCCGCATCTCGATTTGAAAGATCACTGCCGCTTGCTCGACGTCGCGGGCGGCTCAGGCATCTATGCTTGCTCGATTATTGCCGCGCACCCGCACATGAAAGGTACGGTCTTCGAAAAGCCGCCCGTGGACCGCATCGCGCGCGAATGTATTGCCGAGCGCGGCTGTGCGGAGCGCGTGGAAGTGGCTACGGGCGACATGTTTTTAGACCCGTTTCCGGAAAATTGCGACGTGCACCTGTGGTCCAACGTGCTGCACGATTGGGGTGAGGCAACGATCGCGGGGTTGCTCGCGAAATCGTTCGCGGCGCTGCCGCCCGGCGGGATGATCATCGTCCACGGCGCGCACATTAACCGGGAGAAGACGGGGCCGCTCGCCGTGGCAGCCTATTCCGCACTTTTGATGGCATACACCGAGGGCAAGTGTTATTCCGTGGGCGAGATGGAGGGCATGGTGGGCGCGGCCGGTTTTGCTGGCGTGGATTATCGCGAAACAGCGGCCGACCGCAGCGTCATCACGGCGCAAACCGGGCCGTTAACCGCCGGCAAGATAGAAGTTGCGGCTACTTCGGCTGGAAAAGCAGCGGCGCAAAATTCGCGAGGTTGCGGCGCCAGACCATCCAGGTGTGCGCGCCCGGCGTTTCCACCCAGGTGAGACGGACGCCCTTCGCTTCGAGCCAATCGCGCAGCTTTTGATTCCCGGCGAGATGATCGTCATCCTCTCCGCAGGCAATCCAAAGCAGACGCAGTTGCGGATTGGCCTTGGAATCGAGCGCGGGGAATCTCGTATCGAAATCTTCTCCTTCCAAGCCGCTGCTGAAGGCTCCGATCCAGGCGAAGCGGTCCAAATTATTCAAGCCGACAAACAGCGACTCGGCCCCGCCCATGGAAAGCCCCGCAATGGCCCGCGAATCCCTGTCTTTCCGAACGCGGTAAGTTCTCTCCACGCGCGGGATAATTTCCTCAAACAGAGTATCGCGAAATTTTTCCGTGTTTCCATGCGACGGCGCGCTGAAAGACGGGTGGTACGGGTCCGCGATGGGAGGCACGCCATAGCCGAGCGGCATCACCACGATCATGGGCTTGGCCTTGCCCTGCGCGATCAGGTTGTCGAGGATTACGTTGGCGCGGCCCACGGCGGTCCATGCGCTGGCGTCGTCGCTGTATCCGTGGAGAAGATAAAGAACCGGGTAGAGTTCCCTGCCCCCGGAATCGTAGCCGGGCGGCGTATAGACGTAGAAATCCCTGTCGTCGCCCACGACGCGCGAGTGGTAGATGTGATGATGAATCGCACCGTGAGGGACGTCGGCGACTTCCCAGGGAAGCGAAACCGGGCCGGGCACATGCACCACGCTCTGAGGCGACGAAAGATTCGGCTTCACTAGGGAATTCGATGGGTCCATCAACCTCACGTCGTCCGCTACAAATGAATAGCCGTAGAAATCGGGCTCAAGCGGACCAGTGGCGACGCTCCACACTCCGTGGTCGTCCATTTGCATGGGCAGGGGCTGCTGCGCGCCCTCCAGAGACAGCGAGACCTGCTTCGCGTTCGGATCGCGAAATCGAAAAGTGACGCGGCCATCGGCGCCGATCTCAGGCGACTGGACTTGCGCGGGCGCCTGTTGCGCAAGATCGCGCGCGCCCGGCGCAGGCAGGAAAATCAGGAGCAGAAATCCCGCGATCGCCGCGCGGGATACGGATTTCGCTTCGGTCGTCACGCTGGTTCTCATGTTAGCGGCTCCTCCCATTGGCCTGATTCGGCGGAGCGAAACACGGCGTCAATCACGGCCATATTGCGGATAGCGTCCTCGACGGAAACGGGGACATCGCCATCCTCTTGTATGGCCTTCGAGAAAAGCTCGCCTTGAATCGTGTACTGATCGCATGTAGGAATCGTTTCAATGGAGATGCCGCTGCCGAACACGTCACGGCCATCGTCCACAAAGATGCGGCAGGGGCGGTCGTTGGGAGCGTTAAAGGGAATTTCGATTTCGATGCGCCCTTCGGTGCCCAGGAACTGCATGCGCTGATAGGGCACGAGCTGCGTGCCGCAAGTAAACAAGGCATGCCCCTCGGGAAAATCGAGCAGGGCGGAAGTCAGGCGGTCAACCTTCATCTGCGGATCTCGTTCGACGAGCGACACGACGCGCGAGGGCTCCGAGCCGAACATGAAGCGCGACATGGCGATGGGGTAGCAGCCAATGTCGTAGAGCGCGCCGCCGCCATATTCGAAATTATTCCGGATATTCGCCGTGTCGAGCTTGAAGTAGCTGAAAGCGCCCAGAATCGAGCGCAGCGCGCCCACGCGACCGGAGCGCACAAGTTCGCGCGCGCGCAGCCATTGCGGATGCGTCAAGGACATGAAGGCCTCGCCGATTTTCACGCGCGTCCGGTCGCGCACAGGGAGAAGAGTTTTCGCCTCCGCCACGTTCATGCTGATGGGCTTTTCGCACAGAACGTGTTTTCCTGCTTCCGCGGCTTTGATCGTCCACGGCACATGAAGGTGATTCGGAAGCGGGTTGTACACCGCATCAATTTGCGGATCGGCCAGAAGCTCTTCATAGGAGCCGTAGGCCGTGGGAATGCCTACCGAACGCGCGGCGTCCTGCGCCTTGCCGAGTTCGCGCGAAGCGATGGCGGCCATTTCGCACCGTCCGCACTTCTGCATGGCCGGAATTACTTTCCGGATGGCAATGGACGCCGCTCCCAGCACTCCCCAGCGAACCTTCTTTGGCATGGCGTTTCCCCTCTCGAGGCACCGGCGGTGAATTGTATCGCGGAGAGGCAGGAACCGCATGAATTGCCGGGCTAAATCAGGAGACTTTCCGGCCGGGGCCAATAGCAGCGTGCCGCGGAAATGCGTTGTCCATCCGGCATGGAAATGGGGTTCGTTCCCACGACTTCCGCCCCTGCCTTCTCGTAGAACCGGCGAGCCCGTTGATTTTGTTCAATGACCCACAAATAGAGGCCTGCGCGCGAGCCGTTCGTCACAAGGCGCTGGGCAGCCGCCGACAGAAGCTTTTTCCCAATCCCTTGGCCTGTAAGCCGGGGGACGACGTGCAAATTATCAAGGAACGAGCCATAGACGGGATCTTCTTCAGGAAACACGCAGGCGAAACCCGTCGTTTCACCGGCCAACTCGGCAATCAGCACGAACATCGGCGTCTGGAAATTTTTAGAGAAGCGCTCCTGCCATGCGGCTATCCGCTCACGGAGGGCATGTTTTTCCAGGTAGTCGTCCGATAGGACACCACGATAGGCGGACTGCCAGCTTTCGGCGTGCAGGCGGGCAATGCCCGCCGCGTCGGCCGGAGTTGCTTCACGGATGTGGACTGCTTTTGCGACCGTGTTCACAGGTCAGCGCGAACTGACGGAGACTCGCTTCGATGCCGGCGGCGCGCTTTTCAATTCGGCGAGCCCTGCCAGCAGATCGTCCACCAGGTCCTCCGCATTCTCGCATCCGGGCGAGAGGCGGATGAGCGTGTCCGAAAGGCCGAGCTCCGCGCGCGCCTCCGGCGGAATAGAGGCGTGCGTCATGGTGGCGGGATGGCAAATGAGCGCCTTCACTCCGCCGAGGCTTTCCGCCAGCGCGAAATAGCGCCGCGAGGATACGAATGTGGCTACCTCCTCGGGCGTCCCATCCAGCTCGAAGGAAACCATGCCGCCGAAGCCGGTCATCTGCCGCCGGGCAATCTCGTGGCCAGGATGGCTGGGCAGCCCCGGGAAATAGACGCGGCGGACACGCGGATGGCCCTCAAGGGCGTTGGCAATGGCAATGGCGTTTTCCTCATGCCTCTCCATTCTGAGCTCGAGCGTCTTCAGTCCCCGCAGCGTGAGCCAACAATCGAAGGGCGAGGGGACCCCTCCCGTGGCATTTTGCAAAAATTTGATGGGTTCGAAGACGGCGGGGTCCTTGGCGAGCGCAGCGCCTTGAATCGTGTCCGAGTGGCCGGCCAGGTATTTCGTCACGCTGTGGACCACGACATCGGCGCCCAGCGCGAAGGGCTGCTGGAAATACGGCGTGGCGAAGGTGTTGTCCACCACGAGGAGCGCGCCGCGCGCGTGGGCCAGCTTGGCGACGGCGGCGATGTCGTTGACCAGCAGGCGCGGATTGGTGGGGGACTCGATCCAGACGAGCCGCGTGCGCGGAGTGATGGCTGCCTCGACGGCCTTCAGGTTGTCCGTATCAATCTGCCGAATCACTATGCCAACTCGCAGATATACCTGATTCAATATCCGGTAGGTGCCGCCATAGACGTCACGCGGAATGATGATTTCGTCTCCGGGACGCAGATAGGCCTGGAGCACGGCATTTTCCGCCGCCAGCCCCGAGGCGAAGACGGCCGCGTGCGCCACTCCCTCCAGCTCCGCGAGCACGGATTCGAGCCGCTGCGCGCGTGGGATTGTTGGTGCGCGAATAGCTGAAGCCTTTATCGTGCCCGGGCGCGTCCTGCTCGTACGTGGACGTTTGGAAAATGGGCGCCACCAGCGCGCCGGTTTCAGGCTCCGAAGGCTGGCCCGCGTGAATGGCCTTGGTGGAAAATTTCATTGTGTTCCTCCCTTTGCGGCGCTTGCGCGTGCGCGAAAGCCGCCACGTATGGCAAAGCCTTCGCAGACGCCCGTTGCGCCGCGATGAATGGGCGCGCAGCCGCTAAAAGCACATAGCGGTTGCATCACGCCCTTTCGACTTCAGTTTGGGAGTTGAATCTTCAATCGGCCGGGGTTCCGGACCGTTTGAGGATCTTATCTCTCCCCACTGGGCAGGAGTTAGCACCTTGGCACATGCGCCAGGTTGCTGTGGCGTCTTCGGGCCTGTCCCCTCAGCCACTCTGGATAAGCGCTGCCAGATGGCAGCAAGGAAAGGCTAGCAAAACCAGCAAAAAAGTCAAGACCGAAGCCTCCTGAAAGCTTGCCGTGAATCAATCGGCGCGGCGTGCGCCAGGCCGCGGGAACTGCCAGTCCAGAGGATTCGCCACGGGGTAATTCCTTCGCGTCCATGCCCAAGCAAAGGAGTGGACAAAGATTCGCGCGGCCTTTCTAATGGAGCGAGTACGGGAAGCGCAAGGCTTGGGAGAGAGGCGATGAAACTCGTTGCATGTTTTTGCGGGCTGGCCCTTCTTTTCGCGTCGAGCGCCCGGGCGCAGGTAAATCAGCAAAATTCTCTGCTGCTGGCCTCCTCCGACCCCGGCATGGCAGCCGCCGCCTCACCGGCGGCCAGCGCTCCCTTCGGCTCCCTCCCTGCTTCCGAAGCGATCGCAGACTGCGGCTCCGGCCGCGTCGGCGGAATCCGCGCAGGGCGGCGGCTATGGCGGCTCCCCCACTTATAACTGGCAGGTGTATGTCGGTTACACCTTCGTGCGCTTGTACCTGCTTCCCAAGATCCCCAAGTTGGTCCCCAATGGCTTGACGGTGGACACCAATGGCATCAACGCTTCCGGCGTCTACTATTTTCCATCCATCACCTGGGTCGGCGTCGAAGGCGATGCGGTGGGAACCTTCGGCTCGTTCAAGTGCTCGAAATTCGCTCTGGCCGGGGGCGGAGCGCGCGTCCGCTGGCGAGGGCCGCACGGCCTTGAACTCTGGGGCCACGGCACGCTCGACGCATCGCATATCGTGCCCCAAACGGCGTTCGGCGGCCAGACCTCCTTCGCCTATCAATTCGGCGGAGGAGCTGAACGTCTTCACCAGCTTCCATAACATCGGCATGCGCGTGGAAGGCGACCTGGTGGGAACGCACTTCTTCCACACCTACCAGCGCAGCGTGCAAATCTCCGCCGGCATCGTCTATAGATTCTAAATTTTCCATTCGAGCGCCGCTCGCCGGCGGTTCGAGCCAAGCTGTGCCCCCATCGGAAGCTATGCTGCTTGCCTGATCGCGCCAATAGCCCGCTGGACCAACGCGCGCGCCTCTGGAAGACCCAGCGCGAAGGCCATCGCGAAATAGATGACGCCATAAAGTCCAAGAACGAGGACGGCCAGCATTTCGCGGTGGATTGTGCTGGGCATCGGCGCGTGATAGACCAGGAAATGATGCGCCGCCCAGCCCGCCGCCGCGGCGACGCCCGCGGCCATCCACAGCTTGGCCAGAAAAGCATAGGGCAGCCCGGTGCGCCCGATGCGGCGGTTGAGCGTGCGCCTCAGAAGAGTGAATTCCACCCACGAGGCAATTCCCGCCGATATCGTCAGGCCCGCAACGCCCCAGCGCGCGGCAATTCCGAGCGCGGGCGGCAGCGGGATGGCGAAGAGATAGCCCAGCACGGTCGTCAGCGCCACGCGAACAATCGCGAAGCGCAGCGGCGTGCGCGTGTCGCGCAGCGCGTAATAGGCCGACGAGTACAGCCGGCCGAGCGTCGAGGCCAGCAGGCCGACGGTCGAGCCAGCGAGAATCCCCCACACATAAATCACATCATCGTGCTGGAAACGCCCCGTCTGGTATATGGCGCCCACAATCACGTCGCCCAGCGCAAGGAACGCCACCACCGACGGCAGCACGAAAAATGCGATCTGGCGCAGCCCGGAATCGAGCCGCCGGCCGAGCGCTTCCGCCACTTCCTTTTCGCCGCCCACCGTGCCCGACATCGCCGGCAGCTCCGCGGCCGAGACCGACATCCCAAAAAGGCTCACGGGAAGCAGATAGAGCGTCTGCGCGTAGGCCAGCGCGGCCACAGCTCCCGTAGGCAGCAGGCTGGCCAGCAGCGCATCCACGTAGGCGCTGATCTGCACCACGCCGCGCCCGATGAAAACGGGAAAAAAATTGCGCACCACGATGCGCACGTTTTCCGCACCATAGCCGAGCGAAAGGCGCAAGCCGTGAAGCAGCCGCAGCACCACCGGCAATTGCACGCCCACTTGCAGAGCGCTGCCGGCCACCGACCCCCAGGCCAGGACTTCCGCGAGAGGATAGAGCGCGTAGCGCCGCCCAAATCCCCACATCGTGGCGATCATCGCCGCGTTCCACACCACCGGCGCCGCGTAGGAAAGAAAGAAGCGCCGATGACTGTTGAGGACTCCCAGGCACCATGCCGAAAATACAAGCAACCCCGCGCCGGGAAAAAGAATGCGCACCAGGCGTATCGTCAATTCGCGCTTCTCGCCGTGAAATCCCGGCGCAATGGCGTCAATCAGGTACGGAGTGGCAAGCACCCCTACGAGAACCAGCACGGAAGTAGAGAGCGCCAGCAGCGCCGCAACGGCGCCGGCTGTGCGCCGCGCCTCTTCGTCCTCATCCCGCGCCAGCAGACCGGCATAGACGGGAATAAAAGAGGCGGAAAGCACGCCTTCGCCGAATAAATTGGCCAGGAAATTGGGAATGCGGAAGGCCGCTTTGAAGGCGTCCGCGGCGTCGGAATTGCCGAAGAAGTGCGCAAAAACACGTTCGCGGACGAGCCCCGCGACCCGGCTCGACAGGATTCCCGCCGCCACCAGTGCCGCGTGGCGCTTCGACGCGCCGTGGTGCGCCTGGTTCTTCCGCGAGTCCGTCACGACCGAAATGGCACCGGCGTGCGCATAGGCTTCGAGCAACTCATTACATGGTTTACCCGCCGGGATGTCAACCTGGATTCGAGCGGTTGTGCAGAAGAGCCAGAGGACGCTGAGCGGCAAGGAAGCAGAGAGGCAGGGAAACAAATGGAACGCGGGCTGCGCCTATCGCGCCGGTTCGAGCACCGGATGCACCGTCACCTTGCTGTCCTTCATCACATCGAGGTCGCGCTCCCAGCTTTGCTTTCCAGGAGATGTCATTTCGATGTGGTGGGAACCGCTGGCCAGACGGATGGTCGCGGGAGTCTGTCCCATGAATTTTCCATCCACGTAGATTTCCGCATCCGGCGGGTCCGACGCAAACTCGATGCTGCCGGTTCCCGAAGTTTTTTCCATATCCACATCATCATCGGATCGCAGCTCGGCCGCGTGAGCGGGGCGCATGGGCCCCTCCATTCCGATGGTTTCCACCGGCCTGCCGTCGCCGTGGGATATGGGCTCGAGCTTGATATCGAAGCGTTTGGACTTCAGCAGGAAGTAATCGCCGTGACGGCGTCCCGTGAGCCCTATCCAGTCGAAGGGACCATTGGTCAGCGTAACTTCCTGCGTCAGGTAGCCCTCCATCGAAACGCGCACGACCAAGGCATGTTCCAGGCGCGCCCCGAAGACGGAATGGGTCTTGTGGAAATATCCGCCGGGGTAGTCCGTTTGATAGGGCGTGGTGCCGGCGATCGTGCCGGCAATTTGGAGCGTGGCGCCGGCGGGCGTGCTGGTAATGGTCAGCGTTTCAGCATGCGTTCGCGGAACAAGCGGCAAACCGGCAAGCAGCGCGAGCGATGCACAGATACAGTGTCGCCTGGACGGCCGCATCGTTGGCCTCCGAGGGAATTAGAATAGCGACAATGTCACTTGCGGGCTTCGATGTCAAGAGCAGGTATGGCCTCGCCCCCCGAAGGCGCGAAACCTCCCCGCCCCGGCATGCCCGGGTTGCGCGTCGCATTGCGGCGCAAAAAATTGTAGGATATTCGCGATGTTCGCGCGCGCACTATTCATGGCATCGCTATTCCTGCTCGCTGCCCCGGCCTGGGCGTGCACCTGCTCGGACGCCCCGCCCGGAGCCTGCGCGGGCCTGCAAAAGGACGACGTGGTTTTTCTGGGCGTCGTCACCGGCGTGGAAACGCTGCCGCCCGCGGCGCCCGCCAGTTCGAGCGGCGCGGCGGCCACGGGCGCTACTCCCATCGTCCGCTATCATTTCCGCATCGAACAAAAATTCGCCGGGCCGGACGCGCCGGAGATCGACGTCTTCTCCGGCGGCGACGACGGCGACTGCGGCTACCGATTCCAGAAGGGCCAGCAATATGTCGTCTTCACGCACCAGGACACCGAAGACCGCCTTTTCGCCACGATCTGCAACGGCACGCGCCGGCGAGCGAGGCGCGCGCGCTTCTTCCGCAGCTGCGCGCGATGCGCAATGGCCAGCGCGTCGCTTCCGTATTCGGAGTGCTGCGCCGCTCCGACCCGCCGTTCCTTGCGCCGCCAGATGATCCCGATGAGCCGCTCTCAAATGTCTCCTTGAAATTCCGCTCCTGCTGACGATCGCTTTGAAACGAGTTCCGATCCCGACGGCGTCTATTCCTTCTACGATGTGCACGCGGGCATCTATCGCTTTACCGCGAATCTGCCGGCGCGCATGGAGCTGACCCGGAAGTCCCTCACCGGGCGGCCTGCCGCCATTCAAGATTCCCAATGGCGCCTGCTATGAATATGACGTGGATGCCCTGCCCACCGGCCATATCCGCGGCAGCGTGCTCGGCCCCGGCGGCAAGCCCCTGCCGCTCGCTTCCGTCGAGCTGTATCGCGCCGGCCATACGATGATTCGCGGCCGGGCCTATGGGGATTTCAGGGCGCCAAGGGCGTTTTCGATTTCGACCACTTCGGGCCGGGCGAATACATTCTGGTCTTCAATCGCGCGAACCGCCTGGACCCCAACTCGCCTTTCGCGCGGACCTTCTATCCCGGCGTCGCGGACGCGGCGAGGCCAAGCCGATCAAACTGAAGGACGGCCAGCAGCTCCTGAAACTGAATATGCAACTGAAGAAGGCTACCCCACGCGCCGCATTCGCGTGCATGTGAAATGGCAGGGCGCGCGTCCGCCCGGCAGCGTGACCGTCATGGCGCAGGCGGACCAGGGCGATAATCCTGCCGCGCAGAAAATTCGCCGAAGGCCGCTATCAATTCACGGTGCTGGAGTCCGCGCACTATACCATTTCCGCCTGGGAAGATCTGACCCTCGGCCGCGGCGCCTCGGCCTGGCAGCGCCGACCGCATTGCTCGCCCCCGCGGCCTCGTCGCGGCCCAGATTCAGGCGCCGGCGAGGTCCGCTCGTTTCCCGCCCGGATGCGCCGACGTAGCGCGAGCAGTATTACGCCGCACTCTCGATTGCCCCGCTGCTTGCAACCCTCCCGCGCCGTGTTAATCTGGCCGGCCATCATTGGTGGTAAATTGCAAATCATAATTGGATCCCCCGGAGCGCAGATGACCGCACGAAAACTTTCTTTTTGGACTGGGCCTGCTGGCGCTGGTTTTCACTTTCGCCAACCAGCACGAATCGCGGCGCAGGACCCCGCAAAAGAAGCGAAGCCGGCCGACTCGAAGCCCGACGAATGCCAAAGCCACTCCCGACGCTCACACCAAAGCCGAAGAGTCTTCCGTCACCGATCACACCATACGCTCGGCGACCAGACGATTAACTACAAAGCCACCGCCTCGACCACGCTTCTGAAGGACGATAAAGGCGAGCCGACGGCGCTGATGTACTCGACCGCCTACACGCGCAGTGACGTGAAGGACCTCAGCCAGCGCCCGATCGCGTTCATTTACAACGGCGGCCCCGGATCGGCTTCCGTCTGGCTGCACATGGGAGCGTTCGGGCCGCGGCGCGTGGTCACCGAAAACGCCGCGGCGACGCCCCCGGCTCCTTACAAAGTCGTGGACAACACCGATTCCCTGCTCGATAAAGCGGATCTCGTCTTCATCGATCCTGTCGGCACAGGATTCAGCCTCGCCGTCGGGAAAAGCGCAGGACAAGGATTTCTGGGGAGTGGATTCGGACGTTCAATCGCTCGCGCAATTCATCGGCATCTACGTCAGCCGGAACAACCGCTGGAATTCGCCCAAGTTTCTGATCGGTGAAAGCTACGGGACGTTCCGCTCCGTGGCCCTGGCCAATTATCTGCAATCGAATGAAGGGATGTATATCAACGGCATCGTTTTGATTTCAAGCGTCCTCGACGTCGGCACGCTTTCGTTCAGCCCCGGCGACGACCGGCCCTACATCTTCTACCTCCCAACCTATGCGGCGGTGGCGTGGTATTACAAGGTTCTCAAAAATCGCCCCGACGATTTGGACGCGTTTCTCGCCGACGCGCGAAAGTTTGCTTCCACCGATTATGCAGCCGCGCTGATGAAAGGCTCGAAGCTCGAGCGCCGCAGAAAGCGCGGACATCGCCAAGAAGCTCGCAGATTTCACCGGCCTGAGCGAGGATTATCTGATCAAGGCCGATCTGCGAGTCACGCTTCCGCAATTCGAGGCGGAAATCCAGCGCAGCCGGGGCCTCACGATTGGCCGCTACGACGCGCGCTTCTCGGGTCCCACATATGATCTGCTGACGGAATATGCCGAATTCGATCCTTCCTTTCACGGGCATCGCCGGCGCGTTCACGGCGGCGTTCAATGGTTACGTGCGCGAAGATTTGAAATTCGGGCAGGACAAAACCTACGAAGTCCTTCCCTCGGAACCGGAGCCAGCCTGGGATTGGAAGCACAACTCCGCTGGCGGCTTCTTTCCCGGCGCGCCCAACGTCGAGGGGGATCTGATCCGGGAAATGATCGATAACCCGCACCTGCAAATGCAAATCGAGAACGGCTTTTTCGATATGGCCACTCCCTTCTTCGCCACCGAATACACCGTGGACCACCTGCTCCTGCCCGGCGATCTCGGCCAGAACATTCATCTCGAGTACTATCAGGCCGGCCACATGATGTATCTGCACCAGCCGGACCACGACAAATTGGCCGCCAACGTCCGCGCCTTCATCGAGTCCGCCTCGAAGCACTAGAAGCTGTCCTCCAAAGGGTTCTTTAGGGGGTCGGAGCTTTAGCTCCGACATAAAGACATGCAAAGAGAAGGGCTTTAGCCCCTGAGGACAGGCTCTCATGCCGTCATTCTGAGTGGAGCGTCCCGGAGGTTTTTTCTCTCCCGGAAATCGTGCCTTTTCGATTTCCGGGCGGGATGCGCAGTCGAAGTACGGTTTTCCATCGCTCGGTGTTTGAGCGATGAATCCCTCTTCGCTTTCGCCTACGGGAAGGATGTCAACAGAGCCAGACGGCTTCTAGCCTTATCCGCCAAGCGGAGGAAGAAAAGACGCAGAGCCAAAGAGGAAAATCGTTCCGACGACGAGGCTGTAGGCCGCCGTAAACCCGACCACAAATCGCAGCAGCCGCGGCTTGGCGGCGCTCGCGCCGAAAATCCCCACCGCCGAAGCGGTCATCAGCGTGTTCATCACCAGCAGGCCCGCGAGGAACATCCCCAGGCCCAGAAAACCGCGAGCCACCCCGCCGAGATTCGCCGCCAGCAGGAACAGCAGCAATTGGCTGGGCGTCTCCGCCCCCAGGCCGTGAATCACGCCAATCACGAAGACGGACCTGCGGCTGTACGGTTCCCGCGTATCCTGCGGCTTCACATCCGGCGCGCCGCCGAAAATTTTCCGGATTCTCCACGTGAGCCAGCTAAACGCGCCAATCAGGAGCGACGCGCGCGAACGCGGCGTAAACGAAGACTTCGCCCGCAGCAGCGTGCCCAGCACATATAAGCCGAGCAGCACCAGCGTGATTCCCACGGCGCGTTCCGCCCAATTGTCAATGCGCGCCGGCAGTTGGCGCTGGAATAGAATCACCGCGCCGCCCAGCGCGGCCACCGTGGCTGCGTGCCCCAGGACGTACACGAGGCCCATGCGCATGCCCCTTCCCGGCGTAGGTTCCACGCTGGTGATATCGGAGATGGCGGCAATGTGGTCGTAATCGAAGCCGTGCCGGAAGCCCAGCACCGCCGCGGTGAGCAGGGCCACATCGAGCGTCGTCGGCGTCACCATCGTTCTAAGCTATCAAATTGCCCGCGCGCGCGCCAACGGATTCCGGGTCGGGAACCGTTGTCCGATGCGGGTAGCGTCGGTCGCGAGTTGACACGCCGTCGAAACGCACGTTAGGCTCGTCCGCGTGACCGCGCTTCCGGCTGATGCTCCAAAAGCATTCCCTCTCCGCCCGCATCCCCATCTCTACGAGATCAACACCTGGGCCTGGCTGGAAAAACTTTCCGCGCGGCTCGGCCGCACGATCCGCCTCGCCGATGTCCCCGATTCGGAATGGGACGCGCTCGCCCGCAAAGGTTTCGACATCGTATGGCTCATGGGAGTCTGGCAGCGCAGTCCGGAATCGCGCCGCATCACACTGGCCGATCCCGCGAATCCTCCGCAATATGACCGCGCCCTGCCGGGCTGGAAGCCGGACGACGTAATCGCCTCGCCCTATGCTGTCGCGGGATACGTCCCGGATCCGCGCATCGGCGCATGGGACGCCCTGGATCGCGCTCGCGAAAAGCTGCATGCGCGCGGCATGGCGCTCTTCCTCGATTTTGTCGGTAACCATACCGCGCTCGACCATCCCTGGGTGCGCGAGCATTCCGACTTTTACGTCCAGGGCGCCCAGCAGGATTTCGAAAAAGATCCCGCAAGCTTCTATGCGGCCAAGGCATCCGCGGGAACGGCCTACATTGCGCTCGCGCGAGACGGCTACTTCCCCCCGTGGAAGGACGCGGCGCAACTCAATCATTTTCAGCCGCAGATGCGCGCGGCGCTGCTGGCGGAGCTGCGCTCCATCGCGAACCACTGCGACGGCGTTCGCTGCGATATGGCCATGCTCCAGCTCAACGATATTTTCGCCAGGATTTGGGCCCCGCTGCTCCGCGGCGCGCAGCCGCCGAAAAGCGAGTTCTGGACCGATGCTCATGCGGCCGCGCCTTCTCTGATTCTTCTCGCCGAAACCTACTGGGGAACCGAGCCGCGCCTGCTCGATCTGGGCTTTTCCTTCACCTATGACAAAGACCTCTACGACGCCGTGCGCGACCTGCAGGTAGCCCAAGTTCACGCGAGCATCGAGGCGCCCATTTCCTTCCAGAGCTGCCAGGCACGCTACCTTGAAAATCACGACGAGGCTCGCTGCGCCTCCGTCTTTGGGGAAAAGTTCCCGGCCGCGGGCGTGCTGATGGGAACCGTGCCGGGCCTGCGCTTCTATCACCAGGGTGAGCTCGAAGGCCGCAAAATTTTCCTCCCTATCACTCTGCGCATCCCCGCGGACGAACCCGCCAACCCGTCCGCCGCCGCATTCTACGACAAAATTCTCCGCATCACCGCCGCCGACGTTTTTCATCAGGGCCAGTGGAGCGTTCTGCCGGTGACGCCCGAAGGCGACCCCACCTCCCCGAACCTCGTGGTCTACGAATGGCGCTCGGAGAAAGCATGGAAAGTGATCGCCGTGAATCTCTCCGCCGGCGCGTCTCAGGGGCGCGTGCATTTGGGAAAAAGCATCTCGTCCGGCCGCTCCTACATCTTCCATGATGAACTCGATGATGTGCGTTACAGTAGAGGCGGCGATGAAATTGTCAATCTCGGGCTGTTCGTCCGCCGGGACGCATTTCAGGCCCATGTATTCGACGTGACTCAAGCATAGCGGCTTGCTCGCGAAAAGCCTCCATCGAAAGGGAAAAATGGCTCGCATGATTCGCAGAAATATTTTCACCGCGCTTCTCCTGTTGGCCGCCGTCTCGCTTTCCGCCGCGCGCCTCGCCGCGCAATCCCCTCCCGGCCTGATCCGCCTCTTCGTGGACGCGTCCGACGCGCCGCAAAAAATCCTGCACGCCCGCATGCAGATGCCCGTCGTGCCCGGCCCGCTCACGCTCTACTACGCCAAATGGATTCCCGGCGAGCACGAGCCCGATGGCCCGATCAACAATGTCGCCGGACTCAAAATCACCGCCGGCGGAAAACCGGTCGCCTGGCGCCGCGATCTTGTGAATATGTTTGCCATTCACCTCGACGTTCCCGCGGGCGTGGATTCCCTTGCCGTGGATCTCGATTTCCTGCTTTCCGCTCCCACCACCGGATTTTCTGCCGGCGCCTCCGCCACGCCCTTTCTCGATGATCTGAGCTGGAATCAGGTTCTGCTCTACCCGGCGGGCTACGCCGCGAGCGACCTCACCTACATCCCCACCCTCCGCATTCCCGCGGGTTGGCAATTCGCCACGGCTCTGCCCGCCGCGGCGGGCGCGCAGCGCACCGGCGACACCATTGATTTCTCCCCCGTTTCGCTCGATACGCTCGTGGACTCGCCCGTCCTCGCGGGACGCTACTTTCGCGTGATTGACCTCACGCCCGGCCAAAATCCCCCTCACGAAATGGATATCGCCGCCGATAGCGCCGCCGCGCTCACCATGCCTGACGACATGCAAGCTCATTTCCGCGCCCTCGTCGCCGAGGCGGGTGCGCTCTTCGGCTCCCGCCATTACCGCGATTATCACTTCCTGCTCACACTCAGCGACGATGTCGCCCATTTCGGCCTCGAGCATCACGAGTCGAGCGACGACCGCGTCTCCGAACGCAGCCTGATTGACGACGCCGGCCGCGTCGAATTCGCCGACCTCCTCCCGCACGAATTCGTCCATTCCTGGAACGGCAAATATCTCCGCCCCGAAGGCCTCCTCTCGCCCGATTATCAGCAGCCCATGAAAGATGATCTCTTGTGGGTCTACGAGGGCCTAACCGAATATCTCGGCGAGGTACTCACCGCGCGCAGCGGCCTGCTCACTCTCGACCAGGCCCGCGACTCGCTCGCCGAAGTAGCCGCGACCATGGCCACTCGCCCGGGACGCGAATGGCGCTCCCTGCAAGATACCGCCGATGCGTCCCCCGTCCTCTATGACGCCGGACACGATTGGGAGAATTGGCGCCGCAGCACCGATTTTTACGAGGAAGGCGAGCTTCTATGGCTCGACGTGGACTCGACCCTTCGCCGCCTCACCGCCGACAAGATATCCATGAACGATTTCTGCCGCGTTTTTTACGCCGGTGGCCCTGATAATCAGCCCGCGCTAAAGGCTTACACCTTCGACGACATCGTCGCCACGCTCAACGCCCTCGCGCCCTTCGATTGGGAAACATTCCTGCGCGACCGGCTCGATTCCATCGCTCCCGATACGCCCACCGAAGCGGTCGAAAATTCCGGCTGGAAAATCGTCTACAGCGGCCAGCCCAATGGAGTCGAGGACACCCGCGACTCGTTCCGCGGCCACACGAACCTGACATTTTCGATTGGCTTGCTGCTGGATGCGGACGGCAATGTGACCGACGTAATCCACGGCGGCCCGTCCTACGCCGCCGGGATCGGGCCGGGAATGAGAATCACCGCCGTCAATGGAAAGCAATTCTCCGCCGCGGCTCTTCGCGACGCCATCGAGGCCGCCAAATCCGCCGCCGCGCCCATCCAGTTGATCGTCGCATCGAGCGCGCAAATTCAGACCTATTCCGTGGATTATCACGGCGGCCTGCGCTATCCTCACCTCCAGCGCGACGCGAGCCGCCCCGATTTCTTGGGCGAGATCTTTCATCCCTTGGCAAAGTGAGAAAGGAACTGCCGCGAAGTGAGCGTACGGCCTTACAAGATTCTCGGCGTCGTTCTGGTCCTGCTGGGCCTGGCCGCACTCATTCACCCTCGCGTGACTATGCCGGCGAAAAAGAGTGAAATCCAGTTCGGCTCGGAGAAATTTATCGTCGAAACCACGCGCATCGTCACCATCCCGTGGTACCTAAGCATCGTCGTCGCCCTCGCCGGCGCCGCGCTTTTTTTCTCCAGCCCCCCGAAACGCTGATCGCATCTCGTTCGCGGGAATCCTCAAATCAATATCCTTCGTCCGTCTCCGCGTCTCCCGCACCGATTTTCCCGGCGAAGCTCCGGTAGGCGAAAATCGTGTACCCCGCCGCAAGCGTCATCCCGATCACCCACCATATCAGGCCAATCTCCAGCCCATAATCGCCCGCCCGCGCATTCGCCACCGTCAGGCCCAAATGAAGGGATTGAGGCTCGAGGGCAGCACGTTGGGGTAAAGGCTGAAGGTCACGCTCGTGAGCATTCCAATCAAGTACGCGCAGGAAGCCCCGAAGGCCGCGGCGTCCTGCTTCGCGCGCGCGAACCACGCGATGCCCAGCAGCCCCGCAATGGCGAGCATGGGGAAGATGAATCCCCACGGGTGCACCGCGAAAACCCCAGAGCAGCCAGGGCTCAAGACGGAAACTCGCAATCGTGATCGCCACGGTGGCGAGCGCCACCGGCCACCACAGCGTCCGCGCGCATCGCAAAGCGCGCTCGTTCAATTCGCCCTCGGTTTTGTACGCGAGCCACGCGGCGCCGTGCAGCGCCAGCGCCGCGAGCGCCGCGACGCCGACAAGCACCGTGTACCAATCGAGAATTCCGGTCTGGCCGCGCGGCAGAAAATCCGTCCACAGCGGCTCGAAGAAATTTCCAGCCGCGTCGAGCGGCACGCCGCGCACCACGTTGCCGAGCGCCGCGCCATAAAAAATGGCCAGCAGGATGCTCGCGAGCGCGAAGAACCGCATCCCAGAGAGCCGGCCAGATGTGCCCGCCCACATGGCTGCGAAATTCGAGCGAGACCCCGCGCAAAATCAGCAGCCACAGCACCATCATCAAGCGGCAGATAGAAGCCGCTGAAGCCCGAGGCGTAGAGCGCGGGAAACGCGAAATAGAGCGTGCCTCCGGCGGCGAGCAGCCACACTTCGTTGCCGTCCCACACGGGGCCGATGGAGCGGATCACGGTGCGCCGCTCGGCATCGTCCCGCGCGATCCACAGGTGCAGGATGCCCACGCCGATATCAAACCCGTCGAGCACCACGTAACCCGCCAGCAGAATCGCGACCAGGCAAAACCAGATCGTGCCCATGGCATTGTCTCCTTACCGCGCCAAGGTGGCGCGCCCGGGAACGCTCCGCACGGCCCGTGCTCGATCTCGCGGTACACCAGAAACAGAAAAAGCATCGCCAGAATCGCGTACATCCCGACAAACCCGATCAGCGTGAACCACGCGTTCCCGGCGGACACCAGCGGCGAAAAGCCCGCGCTCGTGCGCATCAAGCCGTAGATCAGCCACGGCTGGCGTCCCACTTCCGCCGTGATCCAGCCGGCGGTATTGGCGATGAACGGAAACGGCAGCGCCAGCATCAGAATCCACAGCATGGCCCTCGAATGAAAGAGCGTGCCGCGCCACAGCAGTCCACGCGGCCAGCAGCGAGGATGGCGATGAAGATCGTGCCCAGGCCCACCATGATGTGATAGCTGAAGTAGAGCAGCTCGATTTTGTCGGGCCACTCGGTCCGGCGGAAAATGGTCGAGACCCTCCACCTGCGCGCTCCAATCCCGGTAGGTGAGAAAGCTCAGCATGCGCGGGACCACGAGCGGATTATCGAGGCGCTGCTTGGGCACGTCCGGCTGGCCCAGAATCGCAAGCGGCGCGCCCGGCTGCGTGTGGAAAAGTCCTTCCATGGCCGCGAGCGTCGCCGGCTGATGCTTCGTGACCATCACGCCCTGGCCATCGCCTGTGGGAAAAAGCTGCAAGAGCGCGGCGATCACGCCGACGATCACGCCGGTGCGCACGAAAAGCTTCCCGTACTCTTCGTGCAGCCGCGACAGCAGATAATACGCGCCCACGGCGGCCATCACGAAGCAGCCCGTCTGAACCGCGCCCAGCATCGTGTGCGCGTATTGCCACAGCCCCCAGGGATTCAGCAGCAGCGCCCAGAAACTTTGCAATTGGAACGACCCGTCCGCCCCGCGCGTGTAGCCCACCGGATGCTGCATCCACGCGTCTGTCGGCACGATCAGGTAGCCCGAAAGCCAGGAGCCGAGAAACATCATCAGCGACGCAAACCAGTGGCCGCGCGGGCCCAGCCGCTTTTCACCGAATAGAAACATTCCCAGGAAGGACGATTCCAGAAAAAATGAGAAAACTCCTTCCATCGCCAGCGTTTGCCCGATCACGCCCCCGGCGAGCCGCGAAAATTCCGACCAGTTCGTGCCGAACTGGAATTCCATGGGAATTCCGGTGACCACGCCCAGCGCGAAGCTGATCCCGAAAATTCGCGCCCAGAATCGCGCGGCGCGGTTCCATTGCTCGTCGCCGGTGCGCAGCGCGGCGGTCTTCAAAATCAGAATCAGCAGCGCCAGGCCCATCGTGAGCTGCGGGAAAATGTAATGGAAGGTAACGGTAAATGCGAATTGCAGGCGATGGACCGCTAACGCATCTCCCATCATTCGTCTCCCGGGGGGCGACACAGCGTGGCCGGACGGTGCGGCCCGATTCTATCGCGCTTCGCCGTCAAATGATAACTCGCGCCCTGACGCCTCGCTTGCCGTCAAGGTTTAAATGTAGCGCCGGCCTGCCCTGAAGGATGAAGGGGGCCTTCTGCGCTTTTTGCGTCCCGGTGATTTTGACCGGGAAGCCCGGCATCTTGCCTCTGCCTCGCCACTAGCCACTAGCCACTAGCCACTGCCTCTGTGATAATGCTCCGTTCAACCCATGAGCGACTGGACCGGCAACGAAATTCGCAACATGTTTCTGAAGTATTTTCGAGGAGCGCGGCCATCGCGTCGTGCGCAGCTCCTCGCTTGTCCCCACGAACGATCCCACGCTGCTTTTCACCAACGCCGGAATGAACCAGTTCAAGGACGTTTTCCTCGGCCTCGAACAGCGCGACTACAAACGCGCCACCTCCTGCCAGAAATGCGTCCGCGCCGGCGGCAAGCACAACGACCTCGAAAACGTCGGCTTCACCAATCGCCATCACACTTTTTTCGAAATGCTCGGCAATTTTTCCTTCGGCGATTATTTCAAGAAAGACGCCATCGCCTTCGCCTGGGAGCTCGTCACGTCGCCACAGTGGTTCGGCATTCCCGTCGAGAAGCTTTATTTCACCGTTTTTGGCGGCGCGGAAATTTCGGGAGCAGAAGCTGCCACCGGATCATGACGCTGCCTCGCTCTGGCGCAAAATCGGCGCGCCGAAAGATCGCGTCATGGAAATCCCCGGCCTGAAAGAAAATTTCTGGGCCATGGGCGATACCGGCCCCTGCGGCCCCTGCAGCGAAATTTTCTACGACATGGGCCCAGCCGCATCGGACGCGGGCCACGCCGATTGCAAGTTCCCCTGCGACTGCGGCCGCTACGTCGAAATCTGGAATCTCGTCTTCATGCAGTTCAATCGGGACGCCAGCGGCGCCCTCGCGCCGTCTGCCAAAACCCTCCGTGGACACCGGCGCGGGCCTCGAACGCCTCGCCGCCGTCCTCCAAGGCAAAATCAGCAATTTCGACACCGATTTATTTCAGCCGCTGATCGAGGCGGCTGGCAGATTCACGGGTGGCGTGAAATACGGCTCCAGCGAGCGCTCCGATGCCTCACTTCGCATCATCGCGGACCACTCCCGCGCCGCGACCTTCTTATGGCCGATGGCGTGATTCCCTCGAACGAGGGACGGGGTTATGTGCTCCGCAAGATCATGCGGAGAGCGCTTAGGCACGCCAAGGCTCTGGACCCCACAACTACCGAACTCATCCTGCCAGCGATGGCCCAGATAATTCGCGAAAATATGGGCGAGGCGTACCCCGAGATCAATGAGAATGTTCCACGGGTAAACAAGATCCTTTCTCATGAGGAGCAACGCTTTGCGCGTACGGTTGAGATCGGTTTGAAGCGACTTGATTCAGACCTTGTCCGATGAGAGGGTAGCAATTTCGAACGTTATGGAGTCTCGGACTGCGCCGGACACATTGGAACTGGATTCCACGGCGCCGCCCAGGCCAGTCTCGCACTTACGAGGGAGAAAAGGCATTCGAGTTGTACGACACCTTTGGCCTGCCGCGCGACTTCATCGAGGACGTGACTCGCGATGCGGGCATTGAAGTCGACTGGAAGGGCTTCGAGCGGGCCATGGAGGAGCAGAGAACACGCGCAAAAGCATCATGGAAAGGCGCGCACAAAGAGATCGCCAATCCCGCCTATGCAAAACTCGCGGAAACGTTCAAGACCGAGCCTGATTTTTACTTTGGCACGAGCGCCCGCGACGCTCGCATTGAGGCCATCGTCACGAAATCCGGCGCGGTAAACGAAATCAAGCGCGGTGCGGAAGCGGAAATCGTCCTCGACCGCACCTCCATCTACGCCGA
Organism: Terriglobia bacterium; assembly: GCA_963823205.1. Classification (GTDB taxonomy): domain Bacteria; phylum Acidobacteriota; class Terriglobia; order Acidiferrales; family UBA7541; genus Palsa-295. Next base: position 66,465 of record CAWGKL010000004.1, on the reverse strand, counting down.
ATCCGGCGGGCAAGTAGCCGACACGGGCGGCCTCTACGACAAATCGGGCTCGCTCGAAGTCGCCGAAGTGAAAGGCGCGTACTATCCCGTCACCGGCCTCGTCGCGCACCGCATCATCGCGAAAGAAGACCTGCACGTAGGCGATCGCGTCGCAACCCATAGCCGACGCCGAGCGTCGCACGCGCAACATGCGCAACCACACGGCCACGCACCTGATGAATGCCGCGCTGCGCAATATCCTGGGCACGCACGTGAAGCAGGCCGGCTCGCTCGTCGCGCCGGAACATCTGCGCTTCGATTTTTCGCACTTCGCCGCCGTGGATCGCGAGCGAACTGGCCGAAATCGAGCAGCAGGTAAACGAGGAAATCCGCAAAAATCTCGAGATCCGCACGGACATCATGAATATTGACGACGCTCTCGCCTCCGGCGCCCTCGCCTTCTTCGGCGACAAATATCCGGAGGCCAACGTCCGCGTGGTCACCATTCCCGACGCCGCCTCGCCCGCGCGGCTTCTACAGCAAGGAGCTTTGCGGAGGCACGCACGTCACGCGCACGGGCGAGATCGGCGTTTTCAAGATCCTCGCCGAGCAGTCTGTCGCCGCGGGCGTTCGCCGCATAGACGCCATTTCGGGCGATCGCGCCCTGGCCGAATACCAGCGCGCTGCTCGCCACCCTCCGCTCCGCCGCGGGGCTTCTGAACGCCTCCGAGGACAAAATTATCCCAGCTCTCGAGCGCCAAATCGCCCAAATCAAGGCCCTCGAAAAGCAGTTGGAGGCCCTCCGGCGCAAGGCTGCCGGCTCCCAGGCCCAGGAGCTTCTTGAGGGTGTACGGGATGTAAAGGGGGTCCGCGTAATCGCCGCGCAAGTGAGCGGTTTTGGCCGCCAGGCCTTGCGCGATCTTTCGGACTCTCTCCGCCAGAAGCTCGGCTCCGGCGTCATCGTCCTCGCCTCGGTCGAGGACGGCAAAGTCGCTCTAATTGCAGCAGTTACGCGGGATCTCACGTCCAAGGTCCACGCTGGTAATTTGATAAAGGACTTGGCCCCACTTGTGGCAGGTTCTGGCGGTGGAAAGCCCGACCTAGCCGAGGCTGGCGGAAAGGACACATCTGGCATAGAAAGGGCCTTGCGGACAGTTTACCCCCTCCTCGAACGCCTTCTATAATTCCCATAGCGCCAGGAGCTTACGTCTGGGCGAAGCCTCTTCGTCCGAGTGTGGCTTCGTCTCCAAACGAGTGCGCTTATTCGTTCGGAAGCAGAGCGGTTGGCCTTCCCAATAGGGCTATGAACAGGAAAAGCATCATCGTCGCAATCCTCGCGACGGGAGCCTGGTTATCGCTCAATACACCGGTTCTCGCCCAGATTGCATCATACACAGATGAGCACGGTAAGCTCGTCTACGTGAATGAGGATTCCCCCAGGGGGCGTCATGGGAGTACCATGAGTTTCCCACGCGCTGCCTTGCAGGCTGGCTCGCCGGCTTCGTCAGAAGGTTACTCGACGGGACCGCTGGATCGCATCGCGAGCGAAGCAGCCGAACGGCATAATTTGGATCCCGCGCTGGTCAAGGCCGTGATCAGCACGGAGTCCGGGTGGAATCCGCTGGCGGTTTCCCGCAAGGGCGCCGTCGGGCTGATGCAGCTGATTCCTGAAACGGCCGAGCGCTTTGGCGTCGGCAATTCCTTCGATCCGGCACAGAACGTGGAGGGCGGAACGATGTACCTGAAATCGCTCCTTGATCGCTACAACGGCGACTTGAATAAAACGCTCGCGGCCTACAACGCCGGCGAACGCGCCGTGGACGAGAGCGGCGGCGTTCCCGCCATTCCCGAAACGCAGCGCTACGTGCAGAAGGTGACCGACGCATACTTCCGGCCCGGCTCGGGTCGCGACTCGTCGCACGGGGAGGCCTTCCGATCTCCCGTGCGCCAGGAAGTGGACTCGAATGGCCGGGTGGTGTTTACGAACGAATGAATCGCATCTCTTTCGCTCGATTCCAATCCGCGATTCGACCGGCCCTCTTCGCCGCGGGTCTAGCGGCGGCCCTCGTGCTGTCGCTCGGTTCTCCCGCGCGCGCCGATAAAATTTCCGACGCGCGCGACCAGTTCGAAAGCGCCGTCAAATTGCGCACCATGCTCGAAGGATATCTCGAGAAGGACCGCTCGCTCGCCGACTACAAGCAGACCATCGCCGCCTATTACAAGGTCTATCTAATCGCGCCGCAAGCCGAGGAAGTGACGCCCTCGCTCGTCGCCGAAGCGGAGCTGTATCAGGAAATGGGCCGGCTGTATGATCCGAAGTATTTCCAGTCAGCCATCGCCGCGTCCAACTTTCTTCTGAAACAGTATCCCGGAAGCCGCTACTGCTCCGAGTCGCTTCTTTCCATCGCCAAGGTCCAGAAAGACGATTTGAACCAGCCCGACGACGCGGAAGCATCCTTCAAGGAACTCCTCCAACGGTTCCCGCGCTCCGCCCAGGCCGGCGAGGCGCGCGAGGCCCTCGCGGAAATCGCCGATGAGCACGCAAAAAATATCGCCCAGGAATCGGATCTCCAGGGGCAGGCCGTCCCGCCGCGCCCGGCCGCCGGCGGCCGCACGCCCAGCGTAACGGGCATCCGCGCGTGGAATGCGGAAGATTCCACGCGCATCGTCGTCACACTCGACGACACCATCGCCTACGAAGCCGCGCATATCCCTTCCCCCGACCGCATCTATTTCGATCTTCACAAGGCCCAGCTCAGCCGCAAACTGCCGGAAAAATCCCTGCAAGTAGATAATGGCCTGCTGAAATCGGTTCGTCTGGCACAAAACAAGCCGGACGTTGTTCGGCTGGTGCTCGATGTGAGCGGCGCAAAAAATTATTCGGCGTTTCTGCTGTCGAATCCCTACCGGCTGGTCATTGACGTTCGCTCCCAGCCGCCCGCCACGGCGAAGACCGCCCTGGACACCACGCTGCCCATGAAAGACCCCGCGAAATTCGCGGCCGTGAATTCCGAAGATGCTTCTTCCGCGCCGCCCAGCGAGACGGTTTCCGTCACCGCGGGGGCGAAGGCAATCTTGCCGGCCCAGCCCGCCGCGAAAGCGCCGACGAATCCCATTTTCGCGCAGCGCAGAACCCCCAAGAGTGAGTTTGTTCTCGAGCCCCCGCCGGAACCCAAGCCGACCCGCGACGGCGAGCGTTCCCTCACGCGCGTCCTGGGCCTGAAAATCAATCGCATCGTGATCGATCCCGGCCACGGCGGCTACGACACCGGAACCATCGGCCCCAATGGGCTGATGGAAAAGGATCTCTGCCTCGATGTGGCCCTGCGCCTGGGCCGCCTGATTCAGCAGAAGCTGCCCGGCGCGCAGGTAATCTACACACGCCATGACGACACCTTCATCCCGCTCGAAGAGCGCACCGCCATTGCCAACGAGGCGAAGGCGGACCTCTTCATTTCGATCCACGCGAATTCGAGCCAGGACCCCTCCACGCGCGGCGTGGAAGCCTACTATCTCAATTTCGCCACCTCCGACGAATCCATGGAAGTGGCCTCGCGTGAAAACGCGCGTTCCGACGAGTCCATGCACGACCTCCAGCCTCTGATCCAGAAAATCGCCCGCAACGATAAAATCGAGGAATCGAAGGAGCTCGCCGGTGATATCCAGGACTCGCTCGCGCAGCGGCTCCAGTACATCAGCCACAGCGAAAGGAACCGCGGCGTGAAGAAAGCCCCCTTCGTGGTCCTGATCGGCGCGGAGATGCCCTCGGTGCTCTCGGAAATTTCCTTTGTAAGCAATCCCAGCGACGAGCGTCTGTTGCGCAACTCGACCCAGCGCCAGCGCATCGCCGACGGCCTTTATCGCGGCATCGCGACCTATCTCGACAGCCTGAATAGCCTCGCCGGCAACAAGCAGAAGCTCGTCTCCGACAATCACGTGGGATCGGGAGCCGCAGCCCAGCCCGTGGACCCCAAGTAGGCCCTCCGCATCCCGAGCCTCTGAAATAGCAGCGCCCGCCCGCGAACCAAGATATTGAATCCCCGCGTGCGTGCGGCGCGTCTGATTTACAGAGGTGCCGATCATGCTCAAGATGAAGATGTTTTCTCCTCTCCTGTATTCCCTGTTTTTCGCGACGATCCTGGCTCTCCCCGCTTACGCCCAGGATTCCTCCACTGTTCCGGTCACTACCGTGGTGACGGTTCTCGGCGAGAAGAACGCCCCGCCCCCTGCGATCGAACAGGGCGACGTAAACGTATACTCCGGTAAAACGAGGCTGCATGTCACTTCCTGGACTCCGGCGCACGGCCCACAAGCCAAACTTCAGCCTCGCTATCCTGATCAATACCGCGGACAGTCCCTTCGCCGTGGGTTCCGAGCTGGACGAACTCTCCCGTTTCATCCAATCGCAGCGGAAGTCAACAGCCGTTGGCCTCTTCTACGCCTCCTCTGACGACGTGCAGACCGCGTCTCCCTTCAGCACGGATCACGCCGCCGTAGCCAAAACTCTGCACGTGACACTCGGGTTCAAGGCCGCGAATTCCCCCAGCATTTATCTGTCCGTATCCAACCTGATCAAAAAATGGCCTGCACCCACGCCGCGCCGCGAACTGCTGGTGATCTCGAGCGGCTTCGATCCCCTTTTCTCCGGGCTTCAAGATCCCTATCTTGACGCCGCGATCGAGGATGCGCAGAAAGCCGGCGTCGTGGTTCACACCCTCTATTCCGGCGGCTCGCGCCTGGGCGAATCCTTTCGCGGGGATGTCGCGCAGAACAATTTGAGCATGCTTTCCAGCCAGACCGGAGGAGCCGACCTGTATGAGGGCATACTCGGGCCCGTTTCGTTCGGCCCATTTCTGCAGCAATTGAACGTCATTCTATCGAATCAATATTTGCTCGCGTTCACCATCCCTCCCGGCAAAAACCACAAGGGAGAATTGCGGACCATCCAGGTGCGTCTCGAAGAGCACCACGTGAAAATCTCCTATCCGCAGCTCGTGTTCGTCCCAGGCCCATAGCGTGAGGCGCGCCCGAGGGGCGTGGCGCTCGCGGGGAACTCCAAGTAGAATGCCGGCGTCTAATAAAAGGGTGTTTATGCGCCGGCGTTCTATCCTTATCGTTCTATTTTTATTTGCGGTTGCGCCACTTTTGGCCCGGCAACAGCAGAACTCCGCCCGGAAACCCGCCGCCACGGCTGCGGAAGACAAGGGGATTTTGCCGGCTTCGTTCGCCGGATGGACTCTCGCCACGCGGACCGTATTCACCCCACTCGAAACAGGCGCCCCCCATGCCGGCGGCGCCGCGGCGGCGGCCACAACCGAATACGGCTTCGCCTCGGGCGAAGAGGGCGACTACGCGCGCGGCGCGGACACCCTCCAGGCGCAGGTGTACCGCATGAAAGACGCGAGCGGGGCCTACGGCGAATACTCCTATCTGCGCACGCCGGACATGCTGCACGCCGATCTGGCGGAACATTCATCCATGTCGCGCGGCCGTGCCCTCGTGCTCAGCGGCAATCTGGTCCTTGATATTCGCGGCCGCGACCTTCCCAGCCTCGAGCCGCAACTGAAATTCCTTGCCGCCGCGGTCGCCAAACATGCCCAAATGGGCGCGGGGCCGACGCTCTGGCGCTATCTGCCGGCCGAGGATATGGTGCCGCGGTCGGACCACTACATTTTGGGCCCTGCCGCGCTCGATCAGCTTTTTCCCGTCGCGCTCGGCGATTCCCTGGGCTTCGCGAACGGTGCGGAAGCCGAGCTCGCCGATTACCGCCTCGGTGGCGCCAATCTCACCCTGCTGATCGTGGATTTCCCCACTCCGGGCCTCGCCGCCGGACAACTGGCTGAATTGCAGAAGAGATTCAATGTCAACGGCTCGCACCCGGACCAGAATTCTCCCCAGCTTTTCGCCAAGCGCTCGCTCACCATGCTCGTGATCGTATCCGGAGCCTCCCCACAGGCGCAGGCGGATACGCTGCTCGGTCGTGTTCAATCCACAACGCAGTTCACCTGGGACGAACCTACGTCCGCGCACGCCCTGCCGGGCTACGTTTCCATCCCAGTCATGGCAAGCCTGATAGTCGGCACGGGCATTATTTGCGTGTTCGCGGCCGTCGCTAGCCTCGCGTTTGGCGGCCTCCGGCTGCTCGTGAAGCGCCTGCTGCCCAATCGTGTCTTCGACCGCAGCAGCGAGCTGCAAATCCTGCAATTGGGCCTTTCGAGTAAGCCCATCAATGCAGAGGACTTCTACGGCATAGGCGGCGGCCGAGAGAGGAAATGAGTCTTCGGGTGTCTGCCTCCATTTGGGCCCCAAAATCCATCAAAGTATTGATATATAATGACTTACGCTTAAAATGGCGCGGGGCCTTGTGGCTTGACTTCGCGCCGGCCACCCGCTAAACTGTTGTATAGGAAAGAGTTGTGCGGCCTACCGCGCATTGGCCGTGGAGCTTTTATCCCCTGAAGGCCTGCCGCAAGGCGGGCCTTCTGTTTTTTTGGGGGCATCGAATTAAATCAACTAAAAATCGGCGGTCAAGCGAAGGGCGTAGCTTCGCGAGGGTCCTATGGCATTGCCAGAAAAAAGGCCGCCGAAGTCCATCACATCGAGAATATTGGTGAGGTTTTCCCCGTCCACCTGAAACCGAACCTTCAAACGATCGGATTTGTAAATATCCGCGCCCGCCGAGGCATCCACCTGAAAGGAAGGATGGATGCGGTTGCGATTGAAATTCAGGCGGTTCACGACCTGCTGGCCATAGGTGGCAAGCGCCTCAGCTTGCGTGCCCTGAAAGTCGAATGGAAGGCCCGAGTCATATTGAATGCCGCCCGCGACCCAAAAGCGCGCCATGGCCTGGTAGCGAAGGCGTCCGCGAACCGTGTTGCGCTGGTCCTGCGAATCGGGGAAATGGCCGGTGGTTGGCAGCACGACGGTGCCGTCGGCGAGGAAGAGGCCGCCCGTCACGGGAAACCACGCGTTGCCCACCTCGTAGGAATAACTCAAGAAGCCGGAAAAGCCGTGCCAATCGGGGACGTTGAGTTTCGCCTCCGCGCCGTAAATGATGGCCTTCCCGAACGCGATCGGATAGCTGATGGTCGTGTTTTCAATCTGGTCGTCGTCCGCATAGTTGTTCACCAGACGCCGGAAATAATTGGCGTCCAGCTTGATCTTCTTGAAGAAGGCCTTGGTCAAGCCCGCCTCGTAGTAGTTTCCCTCGGAAGGCTCCACGGGCAGTTGCAAGGAGCCCGTGGCGAGTCCCGCAGCGGCCGTGGAACTCGAAAGTAAAAGATTCTCAAACGACGGAGTCTGAAAGACACGGTCGTAGGAAAAGTGCAGCACCAGATCGGCGGAGGGGAAATAACGCGAAACCGAGAAACGTGGGCTCACCGCCTGGCGGTTGAGAATCAGCCGGTAGTGGTCCCAGCGAAGCCCCGCGCTGACGGTCCAATTTCCCAGGCGGATCAGATCCTGGGCGAATGCGGACTGCTCGAGGTCCGGGCGATTTGCCGCGAAACGGAAAGCAGGCGGCGTGCTGGGATCGAATTGGGTCGGGTCGGTGATGGCGTACCTGAAATTCTCGTTCAGAAAGATGTTGTCCGATTCCACTCCCACCTTGATTTCGTGCCGCCCATGGACGATCGTCATGCTGCCCTTGCAATATCCCTCGCGGAACCAATTGCGCTGGAAGACCTCGATAGGGATCGAATACGGGTTGGAGTTGAAGTCGTTCGAATTCTCACGCACCATCCCGCGCAAATCGGCGACCATGTCGGACGAAAACGTGTGTTGATAGGAGATGATCCCCATCGTCTCGAAATTGTCGGCGGTTTGAAGCTGCGAGCCCGGCGGCAGCGAAGGGTCCAGAGGTGCGTCGTGCGGCATTTCTTGTGGTTGTTCGTTCGGAAGCTCGTAGCGGGAAAGCTCGTGCCGGATGGTGAGGCTGAGGCGATCTTTGGGCGTCAGGTCGCGCTGGTAGTGCGCGGAGAAATCGCCCACCGTGCCGTTATTCCTGTAGTTCTGCGGGACCACGGGGTTCAGGTAGTGGCCCGTCGCGTTGCCGCTCGCGCTCACGCCGAAAGTGTTCGCGCCCCACACGTATTGTCCCTCGGCGAAACCGCCCCCCGTGTCGTAACTTCCGCCGGAAGCCCCCACTTCACCGTGGAAGCCCGCCTGCGAATCCTCGATGGTGTTGATTTCGACGGCTCCGCCCATTTTCCGTCCATACTCCGCGGGAATGCCGGCCGTATAGATGCTCATGGATTGCACGTCGTCCGCTCCGATTTCCGGGCCGAAGCTCGGCGAGCGGTTGTCCGTGAGCGGGATGCCATCCACGACGAACTGCGTCTGGTATTCCGAGCCGCGCGGATGCAGGACGGCGTTGCCCTCATAGAGCCAGCCCGGCTGGGAGTTCACCAGGTCTTGAATCGAACGTCCGGGAAGCGAGCCGAGCCGGTTTTGGATCGTGGCGGAGCCGATCTGGCTGACGGAGCCCGCCTGATAAGGATCAATCAGCGTATTGGCCGCGCTCACAGCCACCTTCTGAGCCACCTCCGTGATCTGGAGCTGGATCGTCTGCTCGGCTGGAATCGAGGAGCGAATTTCCACCGGCTGCGACACGCCGGCAAACCCAGGCTCGCGAATTTCAAGCTGATAGACGCCGAAGGGCAGCCGCTGCACGTCCAGATTGCCTCGCGCATCCGTGCTCAGGGCATTTCGATATTGATTCGCCTGGCTCGTGATCTCGACCGTCGTTTTGACGCCCAGGCCGGAGGGATCGGTCACCTTCAGGCGCAACTCTCCCGTATTGCTCTGCCCCCATAGGGGTATGGCGCAAAGCAGGATAATGAAAAATCTTTTCATCAGAGCGTCGGCTCGAACACACAATAATACCGCAGCCGAATGTGCGCGCGCGGCCCTCTCCGTCCGCCATCATCGCACGCCTCGCGCCAGGCTTTTTTTGCCTTTTTTGACCTTTTTGCCTTTCTTTGCCGGCCCACGGGCGTAGAATGGCGGAGCGCAAATCGCCGTGCATCCTTTCAACGCCCCATGAACGACAAAAATGAAACCGGTGGCCCGTGGTCTGCCGTCGTCCTGGCGGCAGTCGTCGTGCTCGTGGCCGTATTCATCGTCGAGTTCGGCTTGCAGACGCTCGTGTGGATCGAAGCAAAGCATTGGGCGTCCGCCAATCCCTGGCTCCTCGCGGTTCCCCAGCCTCTGGCCGCCCCGCCGTCTCCTGCCGGCTCCGGGCCTGCTTCATCCACAACGCCGCCCAAGACCGCGCTGTTGAAATCCTACGAGTATCAATTCACGGCGCCTTGGGCGGGAGCATCGAAGCTCGTGCCCGGCTCCGCCTTCATGCAATTCCGGTTCGCTTCGGGGCAGGTGATCGTCTTCTTCGATCCGGAATCGCAGGTCGGATACCCTGCGCGAAATGAAATCCGCGAATTCGCCCGCCTATCGGCGGCTCGATGACGTAACCGCCGGCCCGCCTCTCGATTCGAATTACGCCCTTTACCAGGCCGTTTACGGTGCTTCACCGGCGGAGGCCTCTGCCATCATGCACAGCAACATCTCGGTGCGCCTGGATGAACTTCTGCTATTGAAGCTGGAATTCGGGTTGGACGCGCTGGGAGATCTCTACTCTTTCGACTTCGGGAAGAATCGCGGATTCCAGTTCGGCGATCCGGCCAGTGGCCGGCCCGTCGCCCTTCGTGTCTTCGACGATAGCGACAAACAGTTCCGCCTGATTTTCACCGCGGCGGCCGGCTCAAACGCCCGGATTACGCAAGACGACATCAACGCCGTCGCGCGCTCCCTCGAGCCCGTTCCCCTCCTCGAACGGTAGCAGCTCATTGAAAGGGAAGGAAGTTTTGTAGGTCGCGGCTTCAGCCGCGACGCAAGCCTGCAAAATTAGTGGGGCTTTAGCCCCTGAAGTGCCCTCAAATCAGCTTTTGAACAACACGCTTGAACACTTTGCTACAGTGAAAGAGCAGAGACGAGCCCACCTACAGAGAGAAACATGACTACGCGCGAGCGGCCGAGCCTGTGGCGTTGAGCACCTTCTGGTAGTAAGCCTCGTAGAGCGGAATCACGTCGTTGGAGCAATATTTGCGCCGCGCGCTGGCGCGCGCCTGCTGGCCCATCGGGCGGCCGCGATCGGGACGCGTGAGAATTTCGAGCGCATATTTCGCCGCCGCTGGCCACGTCGCGCGGCGCGAACAGATAACCATCCACGCCGTGCGTCACCACTTCCGGCAACCCGCCCACGTTCGGCGCACCACCGGAACCTCGCAGGCCATCGCTTCGAGCGCCGCCAGCCCGAACGATTCCATATCGCTCGGCAGCAGAAACAGATCGGCCACGCCCGAGCTTTTCCTGCACGCGGTCCTGCTTGCCCAGAAAGAACACGTCCTTGGCCAGCCGCTTCTTCCGCACCATATATTCGGCCGCGCCGCGGTCCGGGCCGTCGCCGATCATCACCAGCTTGGCGGGAATCTTTTCGCGCACCAGCGCGAAGATTTCCACCACGTCGGTGACGCGCTTCACCGGGCGGAAATTCGAGAGGTGCATCAGGATCGGCTCGCCGTTCGGGCGCCCAGCTTGCGCGCAGCGCATTGATTCGTCGGCGCGCTTGTAGAGATCGCAGTTGACGAAATTCGGAATCACTTCGATGGGCCGCTTGATTTCGAATTCCCTCAGCGTGCGCTCGCGCAGGTAATTCGAGATGGCCGTCACGCCGTCGCTCTGCTCGATGGAAAATCGCGTGATGGGCAGATAGCTGCGGTCGCTGCCCACCAGCGTGATGTCCGTGCCGTGCAGCGTGGTGATGAAGGGCAAGCGCCGCGGCGCGGCCATCATCCGCGCCAGCAGCGCGCTCACCGAATGCGGAATGGCGTAGTGCACGTGCAGCAGGTCGAGCGACGCCTGCTTCGGCCACTTCGGCCATCTTCGTGGCCAGCGCCAGCGTGTAAGGCGGGTGGTCGAAAAGCGGATAGGTCGTGACTTCCACTTCGTGGAAGAAAATCCGCTCGCTGCGCGTCGGTCAAGCCGGATCGGCATGGCGTAGCTGATGAAATGAATTTCGTGCCCGCGCGCGGCCAGCTCGATGCCCAGTTCGGTGGCGACCACGCCCGAGCCGCCGTACGTCGGATAGCAGGTGATGCCGATTTTCATGGGGGCCCGGCCGGACGCCCGCGTGCGCCGCGCATCCGCCTACTGGCCGTTCGTGCCGCCCTGCGCCGCCTCTTCGCCTTCCTTGTAGAGATACTTGATGCAGTGCTTGTAGATCAGCAGGTTCGGGCTGCCGAAACGCGTCAGCTTGATGCAATCGCGGTCGTACCATTCGACCGTGCCGCGCAGCACTTCGCCGTCATTCAGCACCACGGCCACGGGCGTGCGCGACTGCATCTGCTTCACGTAGTAGAAATTTTCCGCGTAGGTCTGCTCGGGCGGAGCCGGCTTCTTCCTCGCGCGGCGCCGTCTGCTGGGGCGGCGCTGTGCGCGCGGACGCGCCTGCGTAGGGTTCCTTCATGTCGGTAAGTGGGGGACGGAACAGCTTCCGGTTCACCATGATTGCTCCTTGAGTGCGGTCCATCGTCGTATCCCTTAGTATGGCTACCCGATATGACTACCGAGGAGGTGAATTCGGTTGCAACAATTGTAACGACTGGGCAAAAAACTTCGAAGCTTCGGCTCGCCGCCTCAGCGGACCGCGAGCGAGGCGACGAGCGCATCCAGCCCCAGTTGACGGCCGATGTTGCGGCGCAGGCGGCCTTCCAGCGTGTCCAAACCCTCTGTGGCCCGCAAGACCCAGTCCCAATCGATTTTCTTGCCGAGAGTCTTCTATTTCCCGGCGCAGATCGGGATTGCGAGGGACGCTGCTCTTCGGGGACTGGGAAACTTCGAGCAGGTCTGTGAGAAGACTATAGAACAGCTCCAGAATATTTTCAAACGATTCCTTCTCCTGCTTGGCGAGCTGGGCAGTGGCCGCGAAAATGTCGCCATACTCTTCGCCCGCCACGCCGCGTTCGAGCAGCCTCAACACGCTCCTCCGCAGCCGCGCCGATTCTTCCAGGTCGAGCGAAAGCGCCACGCCCGGACTCCCCCCGGAAAGCTGCGCGGCCAGTTTCCGGTCCGTCGGGCTTCGCTTGGCTGCGGCTTTTCGAGAAACGCCTCGATCTGCTCGGCCGGAACGGGCGCGAAATGGAATTGCAGGCAGCGCGAACGGATCGTCGGCAGCAGCGAATCCGGCGTCGGCGCCAGCAGGATCAGCGTCGCGGATTCCGGCGGCTCCTCCAGAATTTTCAGGAAAATGTCGGCGTCGGTCCAGCGCATCGTGTCCGCGCCATCGAGGATGAATACGCGCCGCCGGCCCTGCGGCTTGAAATAGGCGGCGCGCTGCACGGCGCGCAATTGCCCCACGCGAATCATGGGCCGCGCCACGGGAGTCCGCAGCCGCACCGGGTCGGGAACGATCAGCCAAACGTCCGGATGCGTTTCCAGAATCAAGCGGCATGCGCTCGACCGTCGCCGCGTCGGCGCTTTCGCCGCGCTCGGCGAGTCCCGCCTCGATCAGCGGCGCGGATCGGCAAGCCGCGCGATCCGCAGGCACGGAGTCGCACTCGCCGCAAAAATCGTCCTTCAGCCGCTCGCAATTGGCCGCCTGCGCGAACATCCGCGCCAGCGTGTATTTTCCGATGCCGCGCGGCCCGGTGAAAAGCAGCGCGCTGGGCACGCGCTCGCGCCGCAGCATGCCGCGCAGCGCGCTCACGATGCGCTCGTTGCCGAGAAATTCGCTCAAAGCCCATCGGTCAGCCTTTTCCGCTCAGCCCTTCGCCCGCGCGCCGCGAAAAATGTCGCGCTTCGACGGCCGCGAGAATCTCCTGGTGAATCGCTGCGGGCGGCGCAGCGAGCGCGCCGCACGCATCGATAGCATTCGATCTGCCACCCAGTTCTGCTGCCGCGCCAGCTCGTCGTAAATCGTCCGAGGCGGCTTCCAGATGCGCGATATCCGCTTCCTGCATATCGCGCCGCAGCTTCGTGTAGTCGCGCGCGCCTTTTTCGCCGATCAAGCCGGTGCGCCTCCGCCACCGGCACGCGCAAATAGATCACCAGGTCTTCGGCCGGCAAGCCCATAGACTTCATATTCGAGCTGCTTGAGCCACGCGAGAAATTCGCCGCGCTTCTCGCGCGGCACGCGCGCGCCCTGATGCGCCAGATTCGACCCGATGTAACGGTCCGCCAGCAACGTCTTGCCCGCGCGCAGCGCCGCTTCGATGCGCGGCTTCGCTTCCAGACGGTCGCCGGCATACAGCAGCGCCGAAAAGTGCGGGTCCACTGCTTCGAGCGCGCCGAATTCGCCGTTCAGAAATTGCGCCACCAGCTTGCCGAAAAAGCCTCCGTAGTTGGGAAAGCTCGTCTGTGAAAAGGCATGCCGCGCTCCGCGAACGCGCGCGCCAGCAGTTCGAGCTGCGTGCGCTTTCCGGAGCCGTCGATTCCTTCGAGAACGATGAATTTTCCGGCGACACCCATGAGAATATTGGGTGCTGGTTCAATTTGAATTTTCCAGATCGTGACACAAAAAGCCAAAATCCAAATTGACCCATGACCGAATATTTTCAGTCTAGCACAGGAAAGATTGAACCTCTGCAATAGTGAAATTCTGGTGGTGGGTCAGTTTGAATTTTCTTGATCGTGACACAAAATGCCAAAATTCAAACTGACCCATTACCAACATTCTTCACTATCCTGTTAAAATCGCGTGAAAAGTCGTGCCAACCACTTCCCTTCTTGCGAATCTCGGCCGTGTGCGCGAACAGATCGCGCGGGCGGCGGAGCGCGCCGGCCGCCGCGCCGACGAAATCACCCTCGTCGCCGTCTCGAAAACATTCCCCGCGGAAACAATCCGCGCGGCCCATGAAGCTGGCCTGCGCCACTTCGGCGAAAATCGCGTGCAGGAATTCGAGTCGAAGCACCCGGCGCTCGCCGGCCTCGATGCCACGTGGCACCTGATCGGCCATCTGCAAAGCAATAAAGCCCGCCGCGCCGCGCACCTTTTCGACCGCGTGGATTCCGTGGACAGCTCTCTCGCTCGCCCAAAAACTCGATTCCGCCGCTGCCGCTGAAGGAAAGCGCATCCCCATCCTCATCGAAGTGCGCCTTGGCAACGAAGCCGCGAAAAGCGGCGTCGCCGAAGCCGATTTGCCTGCGCTCGCCGAAGCCGTCGCCCCGCTCGCCGCATCTCGAATTCGCTCGGCCTGATGACCATCCCTCCCTATTTCGACGACCCTGCGCGCGTCCGCCCTTTTTTCGCGAAGCTCCGCGACCTGCGCGATGATCTGTCCCGCCGCCTCGCCCGCCCGCTCTCTGTGCTTTCCATGGGCATGAGCCACGACTTCGAAATCGCCATCGAGGAAGGCGCCACCGAAATCCGCATCGGCACCGCGCTCTTCGGCGAACGCCATATCGCACCGTGATCGAAATCACCGAGCGCGCGGGAGCTATCGCCTTTGCCGTGCGCGTCACGCCGCGCGCCAGCCGCGACGCCATCGAAGGCGAGCACAACGGCGCGCTCAAGGTCCGCCTCACCGCTCCCCCCGTCGAAGATCGCGCCAACGTCGCGCTCCGCCGCTTGCTGGCCTCGCATTTGAACCTCCCTGTTGTCCGCTGTTAGAATCGTGGCGGGGGAAAAGAGCCGGACGAAGCGTGTTTCCATTGCGGGCGTTTCCCGCGCGCAAATCGCCGCTCTTATTGCCGCGCCAACATCTCCATAGGCTGGCCTCTCACCATGCCCGACATCCGAGCCATCCAAGCCCAACTCCGCTCAAGCAAGCTCCACGGCTGGCTCTTTTACGACCATCACCATCGCGACCCCATCGCCGCGCGCATCCTGGGTCTCGACGGCCGCTCCATGGCCACGCGCCGCTGGTTTTACTTCATTCCCTCGCGTGGCCAGCCGCGCAAGCTCGTCCATCGCATCGAGCAGGGCGCGCTCGATTCGCTCGCCCGGCCGCAAGCATCTCTACGCAAGCTGGGAAGAGCTGCGCTCATCCCTTGAGCACATCTGCTCGCCGGCGGCAAAAAAATCGCCATGCAGTATTCGCCCCGGAAGCAACATTCCCTACATCAGCCTGGTGGACGCCGGCACGGTCGAGCTGGTGCGCAGCCTCAAAAAGAAAGTGGCGAGTTCGGCGGACCTCGTGCAAAATTTCGAGGCCGCCTGGACTCCCGAACAGCTCGATTCGCATCTCGCGGCGGGCCGCCTGATTCGACCGCATCACGCAGGCCGCATTCGCAAGCGCGGCGGTCTGCGTTCGCGAGGGCCGGCCCATCACCGAGTTCGAGCTGCAGCAATGGATTCTCGACCGCTTTCGCGCCAATTCGGCCTCACCACCGCCGAGCCGCCCATCGCCGCCGTCCAGCCCAATAACGGCAACCCCCATTACGAGCCGCAGCCCGCACGGTCGCGCCCCATTCGCGCCGGCGATTTGCTGCTGCTCGACATCTGGGCGAAACTCGACCGCCCCGCGCAGCGTCTACTACGACATCACCTGGACTGGCTATCTCGGCTCCCACGTTCCCGACAAGTATGCGAAGATTTTCCGCATTGTCCGGCGAGGCGCGCGACCGCGCCGTCGATTTCGTGCAGGAATCCGTCGCCGCGGGCCGCCCGATTCACGGCTGGGAAGTGGATCGTGCCGCGCGCGAGAATCCATTCGCAAAGCCGGCTATGGCAAAATATTTTGTGCATCGCACCGGCCACAACATCGGCCAGGAAGTCCACGGCAACGGCGCAAATATGGACGGCCTCGAAACGCGCGACGACCGCACCATCGTCCCGCACACCTGCTTTTCCATCGAGCCGGGAATCTATCTGCCGGAATTCGGCGTCCGCAGCGAAGTGAATGTTTACGTCGGCGACCGCGAAACCCGCATCTCCGGCCCCGTCCAGGACGAAATCCTCCCCCTCCTCGCCTGACCCATCTCAAGAAATGGTTTTTAGGGGGTCGGAGCTTCGAGCTCCGACATAAGCCGCTGACAATAAGCGGGGCTTCAGCCCCTGAGGACAGTCCTCTTGCTGTCCGCTCCTATTTGCGTGATGGCTCGTGGCATTCTTCCTCGTACACCACCTCGAAGCCTTGCTCTTGCCTTTGCCGTTGTCTTACCCGGGAACGCCAACGTCCCCGTCGGCTCTTCTGCCTTTCTCTCCTACATTCCCAGCACCGGAGGCACGCCTTTTGTGCCCCGATGATTTGTATCGGGGTGCGACACATCTACCTAATTCATTTCACGCTGCACCCGCCGCGTCTTTAATGCGAAACAACCCCTCCCTGCGATCCCCGAAACCCAACCTGCTCCGTCCGCCTCAAAACAAACAACGCCAAAAAAATAATCACCAGCACAACCAAAATCACATTGACGCTCTTTTTCTTCGCCTTTGCCATCGTAGAGGCCACCTCGCGCTATTCTGCCTGCGATCTGTTCCTGCCGTTAAGATTTAAATGTAGCGGCGACCTGCCCTGACGAAGGAAGGGGACCTTTCGCGCCTTTTGCGTCCCGATGGTTTGTATCGGGAAGCGCGGCATCTTGTCTAGCCGTCGCCTTTCCTGGGAACGCCGATCTCCTGATCGGCGCATCTGGCGGGTGCCCCATCCTCGTTCTGTGCGCGCCTTTTGTGCGCCTTCTGCATCCCGATGGGTTGTATCGGGACGTCCCGATGCTCTATATCGGGAAGGGTGGGGCCTTTTTTCTTCGCCCTTGCCTTTGCCTTACGTTGTCATCCCGACAGAGTTCGCCCGCCAGCTTTACGGCGGGCGGACGACGAGGGATCTGCTTTTTTCTTTCGCCTTTGCCTTTGTAGCGGACGCCTCGAATTGTAGGCGGGCCTGCCGGGCCGAAGCAGATTCATCGCGTAGGCCGGCATCTTGCCCTTGCATTCGCCTTTCCCTGTGTAGCGCCGCTCTTCAGAGCGGCAGGATTCAATTACCCTTGTGCCTCGCGAACGCCGACAATCGCGAACCCCATGCGCCATGATAGAATTACACCAAGGCAATAAAGTAACGGCGAGCCGAGGTAGCTCAGTTGGTAGAGCAGCCGATTCGTAATCGGCAGGTCAACGGTTCAAGTCCGCCCCTCGGCTCCATCTTTTCGTCCCCCCTCTGGTGTAAGCGATTTTACGGCGCAAAACGCGCCAAAAACGTCCAAAAAACGACATTTTAAGGCCACTTAAGGCCTTAAATTACTCGAACCTTTCGAGCATTTTTTCGATTAATTCGAGCACGCAAAATTGCTTGAAATGCTTGAAGATTCAGGCAATTCGGCGAGGATCAGAGACTGTTGGAATTGCTTGAATCATTGGAGTAATTCGGCGGAGTTCGGAGTGGCTTGAAATGCTTGAAGCATTCGAGCAATTCACGGGGTTCAAATGCTTGAAACATTGGAGCAATTCAAATGGGCTGGCAGGAGCCAAAATTACTTGAAGGATTCGAGGAATTCGGGGCGGCGCGCTAGGAGCTGGGGGCGGGCTCGGCGGCGGAGACCTCGGGAATCTCGATGTGGATTTGCGTGCCTTCGCCTTCCTGGCTGCGGATATCCATCTTGAATTGGTCGCCATAGAGAAGACGCAGCCGCTCGTGGACGTTGCTGATGCCGATGCCTCCGCCATACACCTCGCGCAGGCGCTCCGGCGAAATGCCCATGCCGTTGTCTTCGATTTCGATCGAGCAGGCGGCCGTCGCGGCGGTGCGTGCGGAGATGGATTTCGCCGCCCTCCAGGCGCGGCGCCAGGCCATGCTTGATGGCATTTTCGACGATGGGCTGCAGCAGCATGCTGGGGACGAACGCGTCGAGCGTTTCCTCGTCGATTTCCTTGAAGATTTGCAGCTTGTCGCGGCCGAAGCGGATCACTTCGATATCCAGATAGTCGTCGATGAATTCGAGCTCTTCGCGCAGAGGCACGAACGTTTCGTGCTTGCGCAGCAGCCGCCGCAGGATATTCGAAAGCTTCAGCGACCACGCCGCGGGCCATGTCCGGATCGAAGCGGATCAGCGACGAGACCGTGTTCAGCGTGTTGAAAAGGAAAGTGCGGATTGATCTGGCTGGTGAGCGCGTCCATGCGCGCCTTGAGCAGAAGCTGCTGGTTCTGCTCGAGGTTCATTTCGATGCGCGTGTTGTTCCAAATCTTCACGGCGCATCGCCACGCACATCACGGACGACAGCACCACCAGCGCCATATAGCCCCAGTTGGCGGGATGAATCGAAAAAAGCCAGCGCGACGGGAACGGCGCCGGCGAGTTCAGATCAGCCGACTTCGAGCGCGGCGCAAGCGAAAAGCGGCAGCATCGCCCAATTGCCCTTGCCGCAGCGCACCAGCTTCCATAGCCACTGCGGAATATTCAGAAAGAGGAACGGCCCGAAATGCCAGATGTCTTCCTTTTCCGGCATCAACTCGCGGACCACGCCGGCCAGCAATCCCACCAGACGCGGCCATCGGGCTGGACAGCCACTCGTGATTGCCGAACGCGAGCAGGCTGATCAGCGACCCGCCCAGCAGGCCCACCATCCTGCCGCCGATCAGGCCCATCAGGAAAGAGCCTTCGAGCGTGAGATCGAAGAACCGGTAGCCCCAACAGGCGCAGCATGGAGCCGACCGCCAGCGGCGGCACAAGAACAGCAGCAGCATCACTTTTTGGTCGGAGTCGCGATTTTCGGTGAACACAAGCTTGCGGAACGACCGAAAGCGCACCAGCAGCGCCGCCAGCGCCGCCGCCCAGCCAACTTTCAGGACCAGCGTGAACAGCAGTTCCCTGCCGCCGGAAAGTGTCTCCATTCTTGCCTTTTCGCTCGCGGACCGTGATTGGCGGTCCCGCGCGCTACGTTAGCCAAACCCGCCCGCGATGTAAAGCGCGCCTTGTGCGTCCCGATGATTTCTATCGGGAAGCCCCGCCGAGCGTTTGCCGTTGCCGTTGCTGTTGCCGTCGTAGCGGCCGCCTCGATTTGTAGGCGGGCATCTCGCCCTTGTTTGAATTCCTCGAATGCTTCCAGCATTTCGACTCGGAATTTGCTTCAATCTTCAAGCAATCTCAAGCCGCTCCCAGCCCCGCCGAATTCCTCGAATGCTTCAAGCAAATCCAGGCCGGTCCGATCCTCGAGAGATTGCTTGAATCTTTAAGCATTTCGAGCAATTTAACGTGCTCGAATTACTCGAAAAAATCCTTGAAAGTTCAAGCAAAATAAGGCCTTAAACGGCCCTAAAATGCCGTTTTTTGCATCTTTTTGGCGCTTTTTGCACCGTAAAATTGGGTTAGCACTGGCGGGGTGGAAACGAGCCCGTTGCCGGCGGCGAGGCGGGCGCAGGCCTTGAGGCCCACCCACCGACACACTCCACCTGCGCGGGGTCACCTGTAAGCGGTTACGCTGAGCGCCATAGGCGCGGCAGAAGTTAGCCCGGTCCGGAAGGGCCGGGTCCGTGGTATATAAGACGCCCAAGCGCCGTAGGTGCGGCACATGTCCCACACATACGCCCAGAACGTTATTCACGTCGTCTTCAGCACCCAATATCGTCGCAAAACAATTTCAAAGGAGTTTCGACCCCGCATGTGGGCCTACGTCGCGGGAATCTGCAAAAACCACGGGATTCTGGTTCATGCCATCGGCGGGATGGACGATCACATTCATCTCCTCATCCAACTCCCGCCACTGTTGTCACTTGCCAAGGCGGTCCTCGCCATCAAATCGAATTCCTCGCGATGGGCGAACGAGCAAGGCAACAAATTCGCGTGGCAGCACGGCTATGCGGCATTCAGCGTGAGTTCTTCGCTTGTTCCCGCCGCCGTTCGATATATACAAACTCAGGAATCGCATCACAGGAGGATGACGTTCGACGCGGAATTGCTCGCCCTATTGAAAAAACACGGCGTGGAATTTGATCCCAAGTTCGTATTCGGCTAGGTGTCGCACCTACGGCGCTCCCAATTCCTTTTCTCACATTTTCCCAGCCCTCCCGGGCTGGGCTAATTTCTGCCGCGCCTACGGCGCTTGCCCCGGAGCCTTCGGATTTAGTTCGTCAGACCAAATCGCAGCGATTGGCATTCAGACGCGGTCGGGTGTATGTTATCGGTTTAAAGACCCAAAATGCTTACAAAACAGAAGATCCTGGACGAAATAAGACGTACCGCGAGTCAGAACGGGGGGAAGGCGCTGGGCATAGCCAGGTTTGAAAGTGAAACTGGTATCAAACCGTACGACTGAGAGAGGTTCTGGGCAGCGTTCGGGGACGCAGTGAAAGAGGCCGGTCTTGTTCCAAATCAACTCGTTCCAGCCCATGCAGAGAGTTTTCTCTTTGAAAAGCTAATTGGTCTAACGCGCAAGCTCGGCAGATTCCCAACTTACAGAGAGATTACGGTAGAAAAAAACAACGATTCCGAATTTCCTAACAAGACAGTTTTCCAGCGACTAGGCTCGAAAGGACAACTTGCTAAGAAGATTTTGGAATACTGCCAGGATAAGGAAGGCCACGGCGACATCGCAGCGTTCTGCTCGGTCGTATCCGAGGAATCGAATAAGGAGGAAACTTCTAGCGATGGAAGAAGCGGTGAGCTAATCGGCGAGGTGTATCTCTTCAAGTCCGGGCGTTATTACAAGGTTGGAAAAACCAATGACACCGTGCGTCGTGGAAGTGAAATTCGGATTCAACTACCCGAGAGGATGAACCTCGTCCATTCAATCAAGACCGATGATCCAAGCGGGGTAGAGGCGTACTGGCATAGGAGATTTGAGCCCAAACGCATGAACGGAGAATGGTTTGATCTGAATACTTCCGATGTGCAAGCCTTTAAACGCTGGAGGCGCATCCTTTAGGCTGGCCGTCTCGCGATCGTCGCCCCCCCTCTAACCCCGCAGAAATCGCATCTTCGCCGCACCCGTGTAAAGGTTCTAACCACCAGTCCTCAAAGAGCAAGACGCTCGCCACGGCGAGCAGGTCCGCCACGCCCGTTTGCCCGGGATGGGAGGGATCAGGTTTGAGCGGCCACGGTGCGAGGAGGCTTTCCGGATCAGGTCGGAGGGTGCGAATAGTGCGACCGAGGATTATGTCGCGGCTTCCCTTCATCCCTCAGGGTAAAAAGCCGCGACCTACAAGGCAACGGCAAAAGCAGATCCCTTCCCGCAGAAACGTCCGGGACGCAAACACCGCGCCCTGCGTCCCCCGCCCCTCGAAAAGCGAGGGGGAAAGACGAAGACGGGGGACTGCGCTCGGGATGACAACGCAGATGCGGGAAGGGGCGGATGCGGAAAACGGCCGAAAAGCCTCGCCCCGCGGGATCGGGGCGAGGTACATAGGCCAAAGCGAAGAAAAAGGCCCCACCCTCACAAAACGAGGATGGGGCACCCGGCAAGAGTAATGCTACAAGGGCAAAGGCGTAAGATGCCGGGCTAGAAGACCCCGGCGCTACATTTAAACCTTAACGGCAAAAGCGAGAAGGCCACCTGAAAGGTGGCCGGGCACAGCATGCTGTGCCCCTACGCGGAAAAAGCAAGAGGCGCGTGAAAGGGGTAGTGGGTCAGTTTGAATTTTGGCTCTTTGTGTCACGATCAAGAAAACCAAACTGACCCATCACCGTGAAAGGCGTGCACGGGGAATCTTCGACCGGCCTACGCGATGAATCCGCTCCGCAGAATCATTCGGAGTCTCCCGCAAAGACATCCGGGATGCACAAGGCGCACAAAAGGCGGACATCGGCACGGCAAACAAAGGCAAGATGCCGGGTTAAGGCCCCCTTCCTTCGTCAGGGCAAGCCGGCGCTACATTTAAACCTTCACGGCAAGATGCCCGCCTGTAAATCGAGGCGGCCGCTATCCGCCACGGCGAATCCTCGACCCGCCAAGACGGGTGACGGGGGTCACACCGGTCCGTGACGGCGGTTACCGCAGCGGCCTGAAAATTCGCGTATCTAGTTGATATTGCACGTCCCTAGCGATGGAAAGAAGGGACGGCAAGTGATAGAGGTCACAAGGGTTGGCGCGGCAATGAGCAGATTCAAGGATTACGAGCATCTGTTGCGTGTCGCGCTCGTCTTCGTCGTCGGAGCTCTCCTCTTCGTCCTCGTGCGGGTGATCCTGGTACCCAAGAGTTTCGGCGAATATGGCCATTATCGCGGAAACGCTATCCAGGAAATCGCCGCCAAGACCCCCGTGTTTGCCGGACACGAGGCCTGCGAGACTTGCCATTCCGATGTGGCGACGATGAAGAGCGCGGGAAAGCATGCCACTGTGAAATGCGAAGCGTGCCACGGCGCGCTCGCAAATCATGCCGGCGACCCCTCCATCGAGCCGCCGAAACTGGATACCGCCAATCTCTGCGTCCGTTGCCATGAGGAGAATGGAGCGAGGCCCGCCGGCTTCCCGCAGATTCATGCGGACAAGCACAGCGGCGGATTGCCCTGCGAGACCTGCCATCAGCCCCATAGTCCACTGCCGATCATCGGGGCGGGAGGCAAGCCATGAAAATTACGCGCCGGCAAATGTTGATCCTGCTGCCCGCCGCAGCGGTCGCATGGGAGTCCGTCCTGGCCGGAACGCCGGAAAGTTCGCCCAATTACAAGCTGACCGAGCACTGGTGGGGGATGCTGGTGGACATCGAGAAGTGCATCGGGTGCGGGAATTGCGTGCGCGCGTGCGCCGCGGAAAACGACGTGCCGGAGGGCTATTTCCGCACGTGGGTGGAACGGTACCACGTGGACGATACCGACCTATTCGATCCCGTGGTGGACTCGCCCAACGGCGGCATGGATGGGTTTCCGCCGCACCTCGACAGCGGCGGCAGGAATTTCTTCGTTCCGAAAATGTGCAATCACTGCGCCGATTCGCCGTGCACGCAGGTGTGCCCGGTGGGCGCGACGTTCATAACGCCGGATGGCGTGGTGCTGGTGGACAAGACCTATTGCGTGGGCTGCCGGTACTGCATCCAGGCGTGCCCGTATGGCTGCCGCTTCCTGAATCCCAAGACGCATACGGCGGAGAAGTGCACGCTGTGCTATCACCGGATTACCAAGGGACTCACGACGGCTTGTTGCGAGGCGTGCCCCACCGGCGCGCGGCAGCTCGCGGACCTCAAGAATCCCAACGATCCGATTCACGAGTTTTTGCGGACTCACAACGTGCAGGTGCTCAAGCCCCACATGGCGACGGGAGCGAAACTTTATTACAACGACCTGGACGGGTCGGTGCGCTAAGGAGGAATCACAAGGAGATGCCGGCTCAGGGCTTCATATACCCGAACGAAGGCGAACTCGCGTGGAGCGTCCTGATCGTCGTGTATCCATATATTACGGGGCTGGTGGCGGGCGCGTTCATCCTGGCGTCGCTCGAGCGTGTGTTCCGGGTGGAAGCCGTGAAGCCGACCTATCGGCTGGCGCTGCTGACGGCGCTGGCGTTTCTGCTGGTGGCCCCGCTGCCGCTGCAGCTTCATCTGGGCCATCCCGAGCGTTCTTACGAGATGTATCTGACGCCGCACCGCACATCGGCGATGGCGATGTTCGGCTTCGTGTACCTGTGGTACCTGATGGCCGTGCTGGTGCTGGAAATCTGGCTGGAATACCGGCGGGAGATCGTTCTGCTCTCGCAGCGGACCAAGGGATTCAAGCGGATGATTTATCGTGTGCTGACGCTGGGCTCGACGAACATCAGCGAAAATGCGCTGCGCATTGACGAGCGCGCCGGCTACGTCGTCACCGTGGTGGGCATCCCCTCCGCGTTTCTGCTGCATGGGTATGTGGGGTTCATCTTCGGGTCTGTGAAGGCGAATCCGTGGTGGTCCTCGCCGATGATGCCGGTCGTGTTTCTGTTCTCGGCGATGGTGTCGGGAATTGCCGTGGTGCTGCTGCTCTATATGTTTTCTTCGTGGTACCGCAAGCAGACGATTGACATGCGTTGCGTGGACACGATCGCCCGGTACCTGTTCTACACCTTCCTCATTGACTTCAGCCTGGAAATGCTCGACCTGGTTCACCGCATCTACGAGGCGGATGAATCCTTCCGCAGCCTGGATTTCATGGTGCATACGCGGCTGTACGTTTCCCAGATCGTTATTCAGATTTATATCGGGACACTGGCGCCGATCGGCTTGCTGGCTGTGACTCAGTTGTTCAAGCTCAGCGAAAAAGTCCGCAAGCGCATCTATGCCGTAGCGGGAAGCCTGGCGCTCATCGGGATTCTCGCAATGCGCTGGAACGTGGTGATCGGCGGCCAGCTCTTTTCCAAGAGCTTTTTGGGGTACACGACCTACAAGATTGGATTTGTGACCAGGGAAGGGCTGCTGACGGCCATTCTCCTGACCCTGCTGCCTTTGCCCATCCTGTGGGTGCTGGTGAAGCTGCTTCCGCCGTGGCCGGATCGCGAAATGCTTCCCTCGGGCGGCGCTGCTCGGGCGCACGGCGACGACTAGGCTGCGGATTGCGGTTGGAACACGTCGAGGTGGACGTTCATAGCTGAGGGTAAAAAGCCGCGACCTACAAGGCGATTGCCCGCCTGACCCTTCCCTTCGCCACATCACTCAGGGTAAACCCTTCCTCCGTCAGGGCGAGCCTTCGTCAGGGCAAGAAGGCGGGCGCTGCGAGGGGAAAAGTGAAGGAGGCGGAATGACCCGCCCCCTGGTTTGGCGCGTGGTTACTTCGATTGGCCTGCTCGCGCGGCCGTCGCTTTTGTTGGTGCGAAGATAGGCTGGGCGGCTAGTTCTTTTTCAGCTCTCACCCAGTCCTCGACATCCTTCCCGGGCTCGCTGCCGCGTTCGACATACAGCTCGTATGCTCGCTGAGCGACCACTTCTCTCGGTAGTTCTTTGCTTTCGATCATGTCAACCTCCTTGGTTCCGGACAGGAGGGGCGACATTCGCCCCCCTGCCCGTGAAATGCGTGGACTACTTGGCGTTTGCTGAGATGCTGATCTTGATCTGCTTGCGCTTGGACTCCTCGCGCTTGGCCATATGCAGGCTCAAGACCCCATTGCGATATTCGGCGCGAATGTTTTCGGAGCTGACCGTATTCGGCAGGGAAAAGCTCCGCGTGAACGAGCCGTAGGCGCGTTCGATGCGCAGGTAACTATCTTCGTGGACGTCCTTCTCGAACCTCCGCTCTCCACGGATGGTCAACGTGTTGTTTTCCACGCGGACGTCAATGTCCTTTTCCTGGAGATCCGGCAGGTCGGCCTTCACGACCAATTCATTTTCGGTTTCGTATATGTCTACGGGTGGCGCCCAGGTTGCCAGGTCGGCACGGGCGGAGCGATCGCGGGTAAAGCTGTCGTCGAACAGACGATTGACTTGGTCTCGCAGCGTCAAACCTTGGGACTGATCCCAACGTGCAATGGTATTCATAATTCTCCTTGGATGTTTTTCCGGTTTTCTCGGACAAGGGGTGATTCAGGCAGCTTCCGTTGTGTTCCGGTGAACTGAAGGATCCCCAGCCAGGAGCCATGGTGCGCTACTCTCGCTCTATTGTAAAGATAATTATTAAACTAAATATGAAATGGTCTGCCGTTCCGGCGGGGGGCTTCGCAAGTCGAGCACGCGACAGGCCTTAGGGCTGTCGTACAGATTCAAATCGTCCGCCCATCGGGACGGATATTCACTCCCCCCAGGACCCAAGGGCTTGCATGCAGCCTGGATTCCCAACATCCGAGCGGCGCACGAAGGGCGCAGCCGGGGGAATTTTGCGAGTGCTGCTATAATGGGTGATTCCGATGAAGCAGAGAAAGCGAACTGCGAAGGCACACATCGTGGCGCGGGCGGAATTGCCGACGCGTTTCGGCAAGTTCACGGTGGTCGGGATCGCGGGGCGCGCGAAGGGCGAGGAGGCGATCGCCATCGCGCATGGGCGGATTTCAGGCGCGAAGTCACCGCTCGTGCGCGTCCATTCGCAATGCCTGACAGGCGATGTGTTCGCGTCGGAGCGGTGCGATTGCCGGGCGCAACTGGAAATGTCGCTGCGGAAAATCGCGAAGGAGCGCGCCGGGATTGTCCTCTATATGCCGCAGGAGGGGCGCGGAATCGGGTTGCTGAACAAGCTGAAGGCGTACGAACTGCAGGACGAAGGCTTCGATACGGTGGAGGCCAATCGCGAGCTGGGGTTTGCGGCCGATTCGCGCGATTACGATTTTGCCGCCGAGGCGCTCAAGGCGCTTGGAGTCCGCTCGGTGCGGCTGCTTTCCAATAATCCCGATAAAATACGGCAGCTCGAGAAGGCGGGGATTCGAGTGGTCGAGCGGATTCCCTGCCGGCCGCGCACGAGCCGGCGTTCGCGCGGATATTTGCGGACGAAGAAGGATAAGCTGGGGCATTTGCTGGGCGGCGCGTAGAAAAGAGGGGCGAGGGATGAGGGATGAGGGGCAGAGCAGCGGCTAAAGCCGGTTGTTTTTATGCTGGCTACGGCACGGCTGAAGCCATGCCCTGACACAAATCAACTGAGGCCATCCCCTGACCCGAACCATTTTATTAGGATGGCCGTCAGCCGCCGCCGACTAGGTGGACGATTTCGAAGGAGTCGTCGGGTGCGACGGCGATTTCGTTCCAGCGGGCGCGGGGAGCGATTTCGAGATTGCGCTCGACGGCCACGCGATTACCAATCATGCCCAGGTGGTCGAGGAGCGCGGCGACGGTGAGGCCATCGGGGACTTCGCGGCGTTCGCCATTGATCGTGACGGTCATTTTTCGGTAACTCGGTTTAGGCACTCGGTTCAGGAACTTTGTTCAGGAACTCGGCTTACGAATCCTGCGCGGGGCCGGCGGCCGGAGTGGCCGGAGGCTTCGAGCGGGAGCGCATTTCGAAGCGAACCTCGTCCCTGCTGCCGTTCGCCACGGCGTAAACAACCAGCGCCAAATCTCCCTTGCCGAGCGGAGGCAAAGGAAAGCGGATGAGCACGCGGCCCTGGGCGTCGGTTGTACCGGTGTGACGGGCTTCCTTCAAGGCCCCTTGAATCGTGGCTTCCACTAGAATCCCAGGCTGGGGCCGGCGGTCCGCCCGGCGCACAATTTCCAGATCGAGCGAGACGTTCCCCGCCGAAAGCCACGACCGGGGATTCAGGAGCTGCACCTGGATCGGGGAGTGCGCGCCCGGTTGGTCGGCTTGCGCGGGCGTCTCCGGCGCAAGGGCGCCCGAGCGGAGCCTCTTCGATCACGGCGCGATGCTGCTGCTCGACGAGGCGCCGGAGGGAGTCCTCGGGGAATTCGGGGGAAGCGGCGAATTCCTGGTAACTCGAGGAGCGGCGGTGCAGGACACGGCCATTCTGGTAGACGGCGGTGTCAATGAGGGGACGGGCCGGGCCGTGATCCTCCGTCTGAACATGGAAAACGTGGTCGCCCACGCGGATATCGGTGTTGAATCCCGAACTCATTCGGACGGCGCCCCCGCCGGCGCCTTGCGGCGCAAACTCTCCGCCGGCCGTCGCCGGCCCGGGGAGGGGCACAAGACCGTGCCTCTAAAAAATAATAAGGAGTTCATTTGACCGATGTGCGCCAGGCCGCTATTATAGCAGCGCGAAGAAAATGAACAGCAACTACCTCGACAACTACGGCCCGCTTTTGCTCATGTTTATAATAGCGGCAGGGCTGGCAGGCGCGCTGATCATGGCTTCGGCGTTTGTGGGCAGGCACAAGCGATCGCGCGAGAAAGATCAGCCCTACGAATGCGGTATTACGCCCGACCGGCGACGCGCGGGCAGCCATTTTCCGTCCATTTCTACATGGTGGCGCTGCTATTTATTCTGTTCGATATCGAGGCGATTTTTCTCTATCCCTGGGCGCTCGTTTACCACGATCTGCGAGGTGTTTGGATTCGTGGAGATGCTGCTCTACATTGTCATTTTGTTGGTGGGATATATTTATCCTCTGGAAGAAGGGCGCGCTCGACTGGAATCGCTGAGCGCGCCCATCCGGAATCGGACTCATAGTGGAACCGCAGGAACTGGAAAAACACTCGTCGTGCAGAAGCTTCGCGAGTGGGACGCGCAGGCCGTCGCCGAAGTGATTGAATTCAGGGGCGAAACGACGGTGGTCGTCCCGCGGGAGAATCTGCGGCGCGTGGCCGAATTCTGGCGGCCGAGCCTTCCCTGCGGCTTCACGTTTCTCTCCGATATTACGTCCGTGGACCGATTTCCGCATCGAGCCGCGCTTCGAAGTGAATTACCACCTGCTTTCGATCGAGCGCCGGGACCGCTTGCGGCTGAAGGTGCGCGCTGCCGGGGAACGAGCCGGTGGTTGCGTCGGTGACGCCCGTTTGGCCGACGGCGAATTGGCACGAGCGCGAGAATTTTGATCTGTTGGGCATTCGCTTCGAAGGGCATCCGGATCTGCGGCGGATTTTGATGCCGGACGATTGGGAAGGATATCCGCTGCGCAAGGATTATCCCGTCGAGGGGTCTCGCTAAGATGAGCGAACGGGACGTGGTGACAGCCATGACGCCGACAAGCATCGAGACGCCCGCCGGCGCCGACGAAACCGATGGTCCTCAACATGGGGCCGCAGCACCCGTCCACGCACGGCGTGCTGCGCGTGGTTCTGGAGCTGGACGGCGAAACTGTGGTGAAGGCGGAGCCGGTAATCGGATATCTGCACACCGGAATCGAGAAAAACTGCGAAGCGAAGACTTATTCGCAAGCCATCACGCTTACCGACCGGATTGATTATCTGGCGCCGCTTTCGAATAATCTGGGCTACTGCCTGGCGGTTGAAAAACTGCTCGGCCTGGAAATTCCGAAGCGCGCGCAATACATTCGCGTGCTGCTGACCGAACTGACGCGCATCGCTCGCACCTGGTGTGGCTGGGAACGCACGCCATTGATCTGGGCGCGATGTCCGTGTTCCTCTACTGCTTCCGCGAGCGCGAAGAGATCCTGAAGATTTTCGAGTACGTCTCCGGCCAGCGGATGATGACCAGCTATTTCCGCATCGGCGGACTGGCGCTGGAACCGCCGCCGGTTGGCTCGAGCGCGTGCGGCGCGTGATGGAGTCGTTGCCTGCGCACATCGACGAATACGAAGACCTGCTTACGAAAAACCGCATCTGGATGGCGCGCACGCAGGGCATCGGCATCCTCAGCGCGGAGGATGCCATCGCCATGGGCGTTTCCGGGCCCTTGCTGCGCGGCAGCGGCGTGGCTTACGACGTGCGCAAGGCGTTTCCCTATTCGAGCTACGAGGAATTTGATTTCGACGTGCCGACGCAGACCGAGGGCGATTGCTACGCGCGTTATCTGGTGCGGCGTGGCGGAAATGCGCGAAAGCCTGAAGATCGTCCGGCAGGCGATGGAGAAGATTCCGGCGGAGGGGCCGATTCGAGCGGTGGCGCCGGGAATCATTCCGCCGTCGCGCGAGGAGATGAAGACCTCGATCGAAGGCCTGATCTACCATTTCAAAATTTTCACCGAGGGATTCGCGCCGCCGCCGGGCGAGGTTTATCAGGCGATTGAATCGCCGCGCGGAGAATTGGGCGTTTTTCATGGTGAGCGACGGCTCGCCGAAACCTTACCGCGTGAAATTTCGCGCGCCGTCGTTTGTCAATTTGCAGTCGCTGCCGAAGCTGTGCGAAGGGCGGCTGATCGCCGACGTGGTGGCCTGCATCGGCACGACGGATATTGTTCTGGGAGAAGTGGATCGCTGAGGACTGATTCGTGAACCATGACCGAACTTGATGCAACTGTCCGTGTCCAGACTTGGAACGCCAAATTCCGGCAACTGAGCTTCGATGCGGGCGCTATCCCGGTGAAGCGCTCGGCGCTGATTCCGATGATGATTTATGCGCAGGACGAGTTCGGATTCCTGGGCGATGAGATTCTCGAGGAAATCGCGCAGCGGCTGGACCTGAACACGATCGCAGGTGACCGAAACGCTCGCGTACTACTCGATGCTGCGGCGCAAGCCCGCGGGAAAGTATCACATTCAGGTTTGCACCAATGTTTCGTGCATGGCTGCGCGGCGGCGAACGAGCTCTTGGAGCACGTGCAGAAGCGGCTGGGGATCGGCCACAAGGAAATGTCGCCGAGCGGCACATTTTCGCTCGAGGAAGTGGAGTGCATGGGGGCTTGCACCGGCGCGCCGGCCATGCAGGTGAATTACGATTTTTACGAGAACCTCGACGCGGACAAGGTGGACGCCATCTTCGAGCAGCTCCAGGAGGGCAAGAAGCCGCAGCCCGCGGCCGTGACGTCCGGCGCGGTGCACGACGCCATCCCGCCGAAGTGCCGGTGATCAGCAGGCGCTTCGGCATTCCGAACTCGCGCCAAGATCGACGTGTATCTGCAGCACGACGGCTATCAAGCGCTCGAAAAGGCGCTGAAGCAGATGACGCCCGAGCAGATCATCGAAGAAGTGAAGAAATCGGGTCTGCGCGGGCGCGGCGGCGCGGGATTTTCGACGGGCATGAAATGGAGTTTCGTTCCCAAGGAGGCGGCAAAGCCAAAATACATTCTGGCCAACGCCGACGAGAGCGAGCCGGGAACCTGCAAGGACCGCCCGCTGATGGAAATGGACCCGCACCAATTGATCGAGGGAACGGTGATTGCGGGGCGCGCGGTCGGATCGCACCAGGGATACATCTACATTCGCGGCGAATATCGCTACGTGCTCGACATCGTGGACAGGGCCATCGCGGAGGCCTATGCCAAGGGCTATCTCGGCAAGAATATTTTCGGCAGCGGATTCGATTTCGATGTAGTGACGCACACGGGCGCGGGCGCATACGAATGCGGCGAAGAATCGGCGCTGATGGAATCGCTCGAAGGCAAGCGCGGGTATCCGCGGATCAAGCCTCCTTTTCCCGCCGCGGTGGGTGCTCTACGGCTGCCCCACGGTGATCAACAACGCGGAGACGCTGAGCACGGTGCCGGCGATCATCCGGCAGGGCGGCGAATGGTACGCCGGCCTGGGCACGCCGAAAAACGGCGGCACGCGGCTCTTTGCCATCTCCGGCCACATCAATCGCCCTGGAATTTACGAATTGCCGATGGGCTTCAACCTCAAGCGCATGATCGAAGAAGTCGCCGGCGGGATGCGGGACGGCAAGAAACTGAAGGCGGTGATTCCCGGGGGCAGCTCCTGCCCGCTGCTGAGCGCCGACGAAATTGATATCGCCATGGATTTCGACTCGCTGGCGAAGGCCGGGTCGATGCTGGGCTCGGGCGGCACGGTGATCTATCGACGAGGACACGTGCATGGTGGACGTGGCGCGGCGGATCATGCATTTCTACGCGCACGAATCCTGCGGCTGGTGCATTCCCTGCCGGGAAGGCACGGCGTGGCTGCGCAAGATGCTCGACCGCTTCCACGATGGCGGCGGCTCGGCCGAAGATATCCCGCTGCTCGACGAGCTATCGCAGAACATGCTGGGGCGGACGTTTTGCCCGCTGGGAGACGCCGCGGCGCTGCCGACGATGAGCATCGTGAAGAAATGGCGGAGCGAGTTCGAGGATCATCTCAGCGGGAAGTGCGCCTACAAGCGCGCTGAAATGTTCGCGGGGGCGTCCTAAGGACGGACATGAGCGAGCAGAAACAAGTGACGTTCACGATTGACGGGCGGCAACTGACGGCGCCCGCGGGCACTCTGGTGATCGAAGCGGCGAAGCGCGAGGGGATCGAGGTGCCGTCGTTTTGCTACTACCCGGGACTCTCGCTGCAGGCGGCATGCCGCATGTGCCTGGTGGAAGTGGAAAAGATGCCGAAGCTGCAAACGGCGTGCACGCTCCAGGCCGCGGAGGGAATGGCCGTCAAGACGGATACGGAGCAAATACACAAGGCGCGCAAGGACATGATCGAGTTCCTGCTCTCGAATCATCCGCTGGATTGCCCCGTGTGCGACAAGGGCGGCGAATGCGAATTGCAGGACATGACCTTCCGCTACGGCCTGGACAAAACGCGCTATATCGAAGAAAAGCAGCACCGGCCCGAGGAGAAATGGTCGCCGCTGGTCTATTACGACCGGCCGCGCTGCATTCTCTGCTTCCGCTGCGTGCGCGTCTGCGACGAGGGCATGGACGTGAAGGCGCTGGGAGTGGGCGAGCGCGGCGTGCAGTCCGTGATCCTGCCGAACCTGCCCGAGGAGCTGGCCTGCGAAGAGTGCGGAATGTGCATAGACATCTGCCCGGTGGGCGCGCTCACGAGCGGAACCTACCGCTATCAGACGCGGCCGTGGGAGATGACGTACGTGAGCAGCCCGTGCGCGCACTGCTCGAATGGCTGCAAGACCACGCTGAGCGTGCGCAACAACGAAATCCTGCGCGCCAATAACCGCGATCATTCCGGCGTCAACGGCGAATTCCTCTGCGCCAAGGGCCGCTTCGCATTCGACTTCACCACGCACGCGGAACGGATTCGCCAGCCGCTGGTGCGCCGCAACGGCAAACTCGAACCGGCAAGCTGGGAAGAAGCGCTGGAGGAAGTGGCGCGGCGGCTCAAGCAGGCGCGCGACGCGCACGGGCCCGCGGCCATCGGCGTGGTAGGCTCGAACCACACCACAAACGAAGAAAACTATCTGCTGAACCGGTTCGCGCGCGCGACGCTGGGCACCAACAATCTCGATCACCACCGCACGGCGGACTATGCCGGCCTGGCCGCCGCGCTGGGGCCCGGCGCGAAGGGCGCCATGGCCACGATGGCGGACGTGTATGCCGCAAACGCCGTGCTGCTCATCGGCAACGACGCGACGAACCAAAATCCGCTGGTCGCCTGGCAGATTCGCACGGGCGTGCGCCATCACGGTGCGCGACTTTACGTAATCAACGCGCGCCCCAGCAAGATTCATCGCCAGGCCGTGCAGGCCGTGGAAGTGGAAAGAGGCGGAGAGAAACGCGCGATCCACTGGATGGCGACGGAACAGGGTTCGTTCGACGCGAAAACCACCGAGGCGCTGGTGCAACTGAAAGCGGCGCTCGAGGCAGAGTCCGACGTGGTGATCCTATTCGGGGCGGAGATTCAGGGCGCGGCGATTCGGGACCTGGTCTCGTTCAGCGCGCGGCTAGGGGGCCGCACGCGCTTTATGGCCCTGGGAGACTATTCGAACTCGCGCGGCGCGGCCGACATGGGAATTCTGCCGGATCGCCTGCCGGGCTACGCGCCGCTTTCGGATGCGACCGAACGCGCGCGCTTCGGCAGGCTGTGGGGCGCGGAGATTCCGGCGGCTCCCGGCCTGGCCCTGCGCGGCATGCTGGATGCGGCCATGGCCGGGAAATTGAAGGCGCTCTACGTGGTGGGCGCGAATCCCCTGAAAATGTTGGGCGTCGCGGAGCGGGAGCGCCTGGCGAGTCTCGAGCTGCTGGTGGTGCAGGACATGTTCCTGACGGAAACGGCCGAGCGCGCAGGCGTGGTGCTGCCCGCCGCATCCACATACGAAAAGGAAGGCACGCTCACGAACACGGCCGGCGAGGTGCAATGGACGCACCGCGCGATTGACCCGCAAGGTCCGCGCAGCGATTTCGATTTGCTGCGCATCCTTTCGCACCAGCTGGGGATGCTCGGCCTGGGCGCGCCCATACGGCTGCGGACGCCGGAAGCCGCGTTCGACGAAATCCGGCAGAACGTGGCGGGCTACGGCCTTTCGTATGCGAATTTGCTGGCCGGCGGCGCGGAAGTCGCCACGGCCACATGCAAGACGGCCGAGCGGTTGCAGGAAGCGCCCGCGGGCGCGATTTTCTCCGCGCACGATTATCTGTTTACGAGCGGCACCCTGGGCCGTTACTGTTCCAGGCTCAATTCGACGAACGAGGCTAAAGACGCGCCGTGGAGTTCATCGCCCAGCACCCAATCCTGGTGGTATCGCTAGTCAAGATCGCCGTCCTGCTGTTCATCGTGATGACGGCGCTGGCGTACCTGACCTGGTTCGAGCGGAAAGTTGTGGCCCACATCCAGTCGCGCTGGGGCCCCTACAACGTGGGGGCGCACGGGCTGCTGCAACCGCTTGCCGACGGGCTGAAATTCCTTTTTAAAGAGGACCTGACGCCGCCGAAGTCGGACCGGCTGATCTACGTTCTGGCGCCGTTTCTGGCGCTGTCGCTCGCTCTGACGGCGATCGCACTGATTCCCTTCGGGCCGCCCAGCGTGCAAGTGCTGGGCCAGCCCGTCTTCGTCATCTCGGACCTGAATCTCGGGCTGCTGTTCCTTTTCGCCATCACTTCGATGGGCGTGTATGGCGTGGCGCTGGCGGGGTGGTCCTCGAACAATAAATACTCGCTGCTGGGCGGGTTGCGCAGCTCGGCGCAGATGATCAGCTACGAAGTTTCTCTCACCCTTTCCGTAGTCGGCGTTGTGCTTCTGGCGGGAACGCTCGGGTTCAATGAAATTATCGCGCGCCAGCGCGGCTACTACTGGCACATGATTCCCCACTGGTACGTTGTGCCGCAGCTCGTGGGGTTCCTGTGCTACATCACCGCCGCCATCGCGGAGACGAACCGCATTCCCTTTGATCTTCCCGAGGGGGAAACGGAACTGGTGGCGGGCTTCCACACCGAGTATTCGAGCTTCAAATTCGCCATGTTCTTTATGGCCGAGTACGCCAACATGATCACGGTCTCCTGCCTGGCGACGATTCTCTTCTTCGGCGGCTGGCTTTCCCCCTTCCCGGACCGCTGGACGTGGCAGCTCTACCTGCCCGGAGCGGGGCTGCTCCTGCTGGGAGCCTACTGCGCTTACGACACCGTGACGCAGATGCACGGCATCGCGCGCCTCCAATTGACCGTGGTGACGATACTGGCCCTGGGCATCGGCGCGCTCTGCCTGTTTCCGGCGGTGATGCCGGTGATCCAGGGGCCGTTCTGGTTCACGGCCAAGGTGCTGGGGTTCCTATTCTTCTATGTGTGGATTCGCGGGACGCTGCCGCGGTTCCGCTACGACCAGCTGATGTCGTTCGGCTGGAAGCTGCTGTTGCCGGTGTCGCTCTTGAATCTGGTGCTGACGGCCGCGTGGTTCGTTTACGGCTGGGTGAGGCGCGGATGAGCGTGCCGCTGATCCTGTTTTTCGCGTGCGCGGCGCTCGCCGTGGCGGGCTCGGTGGTGTTGATTCTGGCGCGCGAGCCGATCCACAGCGCGCTGGCGCTGATACTGGTGATGGTGTCGCTTGCGGTGCTCTATTTGCTTCTGGGCGCGCCGTTCATCGCCGCGGTGCAGATCATCGTGTATGCCGGGGCGATCATGGTGCTGTTCGTGTTCGTCATCATGCTGCTGAACGCGGGCGTGGAAGAGCGCACGGATTTCAGCAAGATCGCGAAATTTGCGGGCGTGCCGCTGGCGTTTTTCCTGCTGCTGGAATTCGCCCATTGGCTTTACCACTCGGAAGCCGGCACGGCCATCGCGAATGGCGCCGGAGCGCCGAGCGAGGCTGCTTCCACATACGCGCTCTCCGAGCAGCTCTTCCGGCAGTATCTCTTCCCGTTCGAAGCGACTTCGATTCTGATTCTGGTGGCGATTCTGGGCGCGCTGGTTCTGGCAAGGAGGGACGAATGAGCGCCGTTCCGATTTCGTATTATCTGGCGCTGAGCGGCATCCTTTTTGGGCTGGGCGTGGTGGCGTTTGTTTTCAAGCGCAACATCATCACGATTTTCATGTCCATCGAACTGATGCTCAACGCCGTGAATCTGGCGTTTTTGGCCTTCGCGCGGGCGCGCGGGCAGCTCGACGGACTTGTTTTCGTCTTCTTCGTGATCGTGGTGGCGGCGGCGGAAGCGGCCGTGGGCCTGGCGATCGTCATCATGCTGGCGCAAAGCCGCGAATCGCTCAACGTGGAGCGCATGAAACTGCTCAAATTCTGATGCTGCTACTCGACCATCTGTGGATCATTCTCGCGCTGCCGCTGGCGGGCGCGGCGATCAACGGGCTATGCGGCAAGCGCTGGCCGCAATCCGCCGTCAACGGCGTGGGCGTGGGCTCGGTGTCGCTCGCGTTTCTCGCCGTGGCGGAGCTGGTGCGCGAATTCGCAAACCTTGCGCCGGGCCAGATTCCCTACGTGGGTGATTACTTCACGTGGATTCTGGCCGGATCTTTCCGCGTGGATTTCGCCCTGCGCGTGGACCAGCTCACGATCGTCATGCTGCTGACCGTGTCCTTCGTGGGCATGCTCATCCATATCTATTCCACGGGCTACATGGCGCACGAGGGCGGCTACTACCGCTTCTTCTGCTACCTGAATCTCTTCATGTTCTTCATGCTGACGCTGGTGATGGCGGCGAACCTGGTGGTGATGTTCGTGGGATGGGAAGGCGTGGGGCTGTGCAGCTATTTGCTGATCGGATTCTGGTTCCTGAAGAAATCGGCGGCGGACGCGGGAAAGAAGGCGTTCATCGTCACGCGCATCGGCGATTTGGGTTTCACCGTGGGCATTCTGCTGGCGTTCTGGACGTTTCACTCCGTGGATTTTGGCGCCATTTTCGGCGGGGCCGCGGGAATGCAGCCCGACACCCTGGGCCACGCGGGCGTGCTGACGGCCATCTGCCTGCTGCTCTTCGCGGGCGCGATCGGCAAATCGGCGCAATTGCCGCTGTACGTCTGGCTGCCGGATGCGATGGAAGGCCCGACGCCGGTGAGCGCGCTGATTCATGCGGCGACCATGGTCACGGCGGGGGTGTACATGGTGGCGCGAATGAGTCCGCTGTTTTCGCGCGCGCCGGCCGCGATGCTAGTGGTTGCCATCGTCGGCGCGGCGACGGCGCTCTATTCGGCGACGATCGGCCTCGCGCAGACGGACATCAAGAAAGTGCTCGCCTATTCGACCGTTTCGCAACTCGGCTACATGTTCCTGGCCTGCGGCGTGGGCGCCTATACCGCCGGCATTTTCCATCTGATGACGCACGCCTTTTTCAAGGGCTTGCTGTTCCTGGCGGCGGGGAGCGTGATCCACGCCATGGGCGGCGAGCAGGACATGCGCCAGATGGGCGGGCTGCGGACAAAGATTCCCGTCACCTATTGGACGATGCTCGTCGCCACGCTCGCCATCGCGGGCATTCCGCCGTTCGCCGGCTTTTTCAGCAAGGACGAAATTCTGGCCAGCGCGTATGCCGGGCCGTATGCGAATCGAATCCTGTGGGCGGTGGGGCTGGCCGCGGCGGCGCTCACGTCGTTTTACATGTTTCGCCTGATCTTTCTCACGTTCTTCGGCCAGCCGCGCTATGACGAGCACAAGGTGCACGTCCACGAATCGCCGAAGAGCATGCTCGGGCCCTGCGTGATCCTCGCGATTCTATCCACGGTGGGCGGGTGGCTGGCGGCGCCGAAGTTCTGGGGCGGCGCGGACTATT
Source organism: Terriglobia bacterium (assembly GCA_963823205.1). Classification (GTDB taxonomy): domain Bacteria; phylum Acidobacteriota; class Terriglobia; order Acidiferrales; family UBA7541; genus Palsa-295. The sequence goes on along the minus strand of CAWGKL010000004.1, from coordinate 29,232 downwards.
TCAAAAAATATCTCGATCCCGTTTTTGCCACGGCGGCGAGCCTCGCGCCCGCCACGGGAGTTTCCGAAGACGCGGCGCATACGCTGGAGTGCAGCTTTCCGCCGTGGCCGTGCTCGTGGCCCTGGCCGGCTTGCTCGTGGCCTGGTGGTTCTACATCCGCAAGCCGGAAGCGCCGAAGCGGCTCGCGCAAAGCCTGCACGGCCTCTATACGCTGATCCTGAACAAGTATTACGTGGATGAAATCTACGCCGCGCTGATCGTGCGCCCGCTTCTGTGGATTTCGACGAACGTCCTATGGCATGTGGTGGACGAGCGCGTGATTGACGGCGCGGTGAACGGCGCGGCGGACTCGGCGCGCGGCTGGGGCGGGCAGTTACGCAGGCTGCAATCGGGAAACGAGAGGAGCTACGCCTCATGGGTGGTCATCGGGGCCGTGGGCTTTACGCTGCTCATGCTCGTGCTCCTGGGGATGGGACACTAGGATGGGAACACAGCCGCATCTGCTGACCGTGGTCACGTTCCTGCCGCTGCTGAGCGTGGCCGCCCTGCTTCTGCTGCGCGGGGACGACCACGCGTGGATCCGCCGCATCGCGCTGGCCGCATCGCTCGCCGAGTTCGCGGTTTCGCTGCTTCTCGTGCGCGGGTTCGACGCCGCCAATCCCGATTACCAGTTCGAGGAATTTCACCCCTGGATCGGCAACGTGATCCACTACCACCTGGGCGTGGACGGCATCAGCCTGTTCCTCGTGATTTTGACCACGTTTTTGACGCCGCTGGCGATTCTGTGCTCCTGGCAATCCATCCAGGAAGGCGTCAAGGGCTTTTTCATCTCGCTGCTCGTCATCGAGACGGCGCTGATCGGCTGTTTCGTCTCGCTCGACCTTTTCCTCTTCTTCGTGTTCTTCGAGCTGACCCTGATTCCCATGTATTTCATCATCGGCATCTGGGGGCACGACCGCAGAATCTACGCGGCGCTGAAATTCATTTTGTACACCATGCTCGGCTCGATGCTGATGCTGGTGGCCATCGTGTGGCTCTACAACATCACCGGCACGTTCGATCTCCCGGAGATCCTGGCGAAGCTGCAGAGCGGGGCCGTGCAGCTGCCGCCTCACACCGAGCTGCTGCTCTTCGGCGCGTTCTTCCTGGCATTCGCGATCAAGGTGCCGCTCTTCCCGTTGCACACCTGGCTGCCCGACGCGCACACGGAAGCGCCCACGGCCGGCTCCGTGATTTTGGCCGGCGTGATGCTGAAGCTCGGAACGTACGGCATCCTGCGCTTCTGCGTGCCGCTGTTTCCGGAAGCCGCGCACCGCATGGCGCCGTTGATTGCCGTCCTCGCCATCATCGGGATCGTGTACGGGGCGCTGGTGGCCACGGTGCAGCACGATTTGAAGCGTCTGGTGGCCTACACGTCGGTGAGCCACCTGGGCCTGGTGGTACTCGGGATTTTCGCGTTCAGCACCGTCTCCATCCAGGGCGCCATCTACCAGATGCTGAACCACGGCGTCTCCACGGGAGCGCTCTTCCTGGCCGTGGGCATGCTCTACGACCGCCGGCACACGCACGAAATCAAGGAGTTCGGCGGACTGGCCACGCCGATGCCCGTGCTGATGTCGTTTTTCCTGTTCATCTGCCTATCGTCGCTGGCGCTGCCGCTGCTGAACGGCTTCATCGGCGAATTTCTGATTTTGATCGGGACGTTCGAGCACCATCACGCATGGGCCGCCTGGGCCACCAGCGGCGCCGTGCTCTCCGCCGTCTATCTGCTATGGGCTTACCAGCGCGTGGCTCTGGGCGAAGTGACGGTCGAAAAAAACCGCGCCCTGCCGGACGCCTCGGCCCGCGAGCGCGTGATCCTGGTGACCGTGGCGATTGTGATTCTCTTCATGGGCGTTGCCTCTCCGCTCTTCACCGCGCGCATGGAAGTTTCGACGAACAATATCCTGCTGGAAATGCAGCGCCCCCAGAGCGCTTCGCGCCCGACGGCCGCTCCGCACCGTGCCTCCGCGAATGCGATTCTGTCGAGCGCCCAAGCGAATCCCGCGCTGGCGGCGGCCGCGCCAGGAACGGTAGCGGAAACAGCGGTCAAGGAAGGGCGGGTGCAGCAGTGATTTTCTTTCCCGCCGACCAACATGCGAGCTTCGAGCGCCTGGCCCCCGAAATCCACCTGTGCCTCTTCGGCATCCTCATCATGATTGTGGATCCCTTCGTGCGGCCGCAAAACCGCCGCGTGCTCGGCTGGCTGGGATTTATCGGAGCGCTCTTCGGCCTCGCCGCGATTCCCATGGCGGCTTCCCATCGCGGCATGGCGTACAGCAATTTAATCAACAGCGATAGTTTCAGCATTTTCCTGCACGTGGTTATCATCGGCACCGCCGCGCTGGTGATACTCGGCTCGCTCGATTATCTCGATGGGGAAGGTTTACAACGGGGCGAATACTACGCGCTGGTGTTATTCGCCACGGCGGGAATGGGGATTCTCGCCGGCGCGAACGAGCTGGTCACCGCATTTATCGGCCTGGAGATGAGCTCGATTTCCACCTACATCCTCGCCGGTTTTCGCCGCCGTGCGCCGGCCTCGAACGAAGCCTCGCTGAAATATTTTCTGCTGGGCTCCTTCGCCACGGCCTTTTTCCTGTATGGCATCGCCATGGTCTATGGCGCCACGGGAACCACGCGGATTGACGGCGTGCAGGCGGCGCTCGAAGCCGCGCGGGACGCAGGGCAATCGCTGCCCGCGCTGGCCCTCCTGGGCCTCGGACTGATTTTCGTGGGGCTGGGATTCAAGGTGGTGGTCGCGCCGTTCCAGGTGTACGGGCCGGACGTCTACGAAGGCGCGCCCACGCCGGTGACCGCGCTGCTGGCTTCGGCGCCGAAGGCCGCGACGTTCGCCCTGATGATTCGCATTTTTTACGTGGCGTTCGGCTCCGCCAGCGGATTCTGGTTCTGGGCCATTTGGATTTCCGCGGTGCTGAGCATGCTGATCGGCAACCTTGCGGCGCTGGTGCAGTCGAACATCAAGCGCATGCTGGCGTACTCTTCGATCGCGCACGCGGGCTACATTCTCGTGGCGTTCGCCGCTTCCACAGTCGCCGGCGTGGCGGCCGTGCTCTTTTATCTCGCGGCCTATGTGCTGATGAAGGCGGGGGCTTTTCTGGTGGTCGCGCACCTGGGCCAGAAGGGCGAAAAGCGGCTCGAGATTCGGGATTATGCGGGGCTGGGTTCTAAACAGCCGGTGCTGGCGGCGTGCTTTTCGCTGTTTTTGCTTTCGCTTTTGGGCTTGCCCGCCACGGCCGGGTTCCTGGGAAAATTTCTGGCCTTCCAGGCGGCGCTCGATGGCCGCGACCCGCGGTTTGTGTGGCTCGTGGTGATTGCGGCGATCAATAGCGTGATCGGCGCCTATTATTACCTGCGCGTGATCGTGGCCATGTATTTCTGGGAACCTTCCAAGGATTACGTTCCGACGGCGGTTGCGCCCACGCTCACTGCGGCGCTCTTCGCCGCTGCCGCCGGGACGCTCTATCTCGGCATCTTCCCCGCCCACGTACTGGGCTTCGCCAAAGCCGCCGCCGATTCCCTGGCGCTGCGCTAATCGCGCGCGCTTCGTAACTTCATCAAAAGCAAAAGGCCCTGGAACCCGCGAGGAGCGAGCGCCAGGGCCGTATATTTTGCGCGTTTGCGCCACTACTTAATCAGAACGATGACCAGAACGTACAGCGTAAGCGATTCGATCAGCGCCACACCGATGATGAAGGCGATTCGAATAGGGCCGCTCGCGCCCGGATTCCGTGCCGTACCTTCGCAGGCCGCCGCGGTCGCCTTTCCTTGACCGAGACCGCAGCCGGCGGCCGTGATGCCCAGTGCAAGGGCCGCAGCCACATCCACCCAGTCAATGGCGGGCTTCACCGCCGCCTCCGCCGTTTGCGCAAGCGCCGCGGGCGCGAGCAACAGGGCGCCCGCCGCGAACATCAGGAACCACAATGCTTTTCTCGTCATTTTTTCTCCTCGCTATGAATTGGCCGCCAGGAGGTGGTTCCCGGAAGCCTTGGGAGGCGGCCGGTCTCACGCTGGCAGGTCATAATTCCGGGTTAGTGCTCCTCGGCGACCGCAAGGCCGAGATAAACAACCGACAAAATTGTGAATATGAAGGCTTGCAGCACGGCTTCGAAAATATGGAACAGCGTCAGCACGATCGGAATTCCCACCGGAACCACCGCGGAAGCATATCCCAGGGGATTCAGATGGCCCAGGAAGGTGAAGAGGCCGATGGAGAGGCCGAGAAAGGAAACGTACAGCAGTTCGCTCACCATCATATTGGCCCAAAGACGGACGGTGAGGGAAAGCAGGCGCGCGAAGTGGCTGAATGTCTCGACAACCACCATGATGGGCGAGATGGCCTTCACCGGACCCATCAAGGTCTTCGCGTAGGCCGCCGCCCCATGTTTCCTGATGCCAAACCAGTTGTAATAGAAAAAGACAACCAGAGCGCACGCCAGCGGAACCGTCTTTTCGGCCGTGGGCGACTTGAATCCCGGCACCACGGCCACGAGATTGCACAGCAGGATAAATATCCCGATCGTTCCGAGCAGGGGAATGTGGCGCTCGGTCCCGTGGCCGACGATATCATCGAGCAGGTCCTGGATGCCGACGCCCATCGGATTCGTGATGAGCATTTCCATGCACTGCTGCGCCGCGCCGGGGCGGTCGGTGGAAATGCGGCCCTTGAGCCACAGGAAGAAAATAGCGGCAATCAGGAAAACCACCAGTTCCATGGCGAAGAAATTCGGTATGGGATACTGCGGATTCGCGGGATGAATGCGCAGAAGCGCGAAGAGCGCCGCCGCGGGCTTCCCCAGCAGCCAGTTCACGGCCTTGGTTACGCCGAGTATTCGCTCTTCACCCATGCATCTCCCCTAGGAAGGGCGCCCTGCGTATTTGTTTCGCGAATCGGAATCACTCCGCGTTCTGGCGATGATGGCCGTGAATCAATTCGTACCCAAGCTCGAGCACGATCGCCGGCACCACCGCCACGAGTCCGCACAGAAACGCAATCACGGGCAACCGAAGCAACGCGAGAATAGCATAGGCCGCAAAGAGCAGCAACGCGAGCCGCCCGAACAGTTTCGCGTGAACTTTCTTCGGAACATGGACCACTTCGACCCCCGCCTGCGCCATTCCCAGGCGAACCACGGCCGTGGCCGCGTGCCGGAGCCAGTGGAAATTCAGCCAGCACAGCGCCGTTCCCGCGGCTGCGCCCGCCGCTGCGCGAAGGCCCCAGCCCAGCGCGGCTCCGAGCGTGATGGCCGCGCCCAGGCCGGCGATGAAAATTTCGATGCGGCGCTCCATGGCGGCGTAATCCGAATCATTCACTGTTTTTCTTGTCCTGCGCGCTCGCGGATTTCAAAGCGTCGCGAATCCCGGCCACCACACCTGCAATTCCGAGCACGAGCATTAAAATCGGTTTCGTGTGCAGCCAGCGGTCGAGGAAATAGCCGACCGCGCCGCCCAGCACGACGGGGGCGACCAGCGTGAACGGCAATTGGAACGCGAGCGCAATCTGCTTGACTGTTCCGCCCGGATCATCGGGCGGCTTGGAATTTGGCGATGCCATGGGCATTGTTTTCGCGGAAACCGGAAATCACTCGTGCCGCGCGCCGTGCAGGATTGCGACGGCGTGCGGAAGCAGCCCGGCAATCGCGTCGAGCGATTCCACGGCGCCGCGCGGGCTGCCGGGCAAATTCACGATGATGGCGTGGCCGCGGATGCCGGCGACGCCGCGCGAAAGCAGCGCCCGCGGCGTCTTGCGCAAGCCTTCGGCGCGCATGTACTCGGAAAATCCCGGAATCAGCCGGGTGACCACAGCCATGGTCGCCTCGGGCGTGACGTCGCGCGGGCCCAGGCCCGTGCCGCCGGTGGTGAGGATCACGTCGGCGGCATTCGAATCCGCCGTCTCCTTCAAAAACGCTTCGATGGCGCTCCGGTCGTCCGCGCGCACAGCGGACGATACAATCTCCCAGCCCAGCTCTTTGCACCGGGCCATCACCGACGGGCCGGAACGGTCCTCCGCCGTGCCGCCGGCTACGGAATCGCTGATGGTGAGGACGGAGACGCGCATCGTGTGGCTCGCGGCGGCGGGTTATCCTTCGACGGCCCCGGCGCCGTCCTCGCCGCCGTCGCGCTCGCCTTCGTCCATCAGGCGCAGTGCCTCCATCAAGAGGCCGGTTGTGGAGCGGGAAATCGTGGAGCGAGTGGGCGCGGCGTTGAAATCCAGCTCGAAATCGCCGTCCGGCCAGCGCACCGCCTGGAAGACGGCGGGTTCGCCTTCGAGAGCGCCCAAGCGGGCGTCGGCGCATTGCCCGGAGGAGAAAAACATCTGGCAGACATCCTCCCCGCGATGAATGGTCAACTGGCACGATTTCTGGCCGATTTCGAGCGACTGCATCAGGTCCATCATGCTCATCTCTTCGAGCCGTCCCTGAATCACGCCGGGGCGAACGGCGCGGTGCTGCAATTTTTCAAGCTGGAGGCGGTCTATCACCTTCTTCGCGCGCTGCACCATATCTTTCAGAAAGAACGGCTTGGTGATGAACTCTTCGGCGCCTTCGACCATGGGCCGCAGCTTTTCTTCGATATCGCCGCGGCTGGCGAGAAAAATGAAGGGGATCTTGCGAGTCTGTTCGCGGGCGCGCAGCTTTTCATAGAGGGCGCGTCCATCGAGGCCCGGGATGCGGTAATCGCAGACAATCAGATCCGGCGCGTCGTCCACGATTTTCAGAAGGGCGTCGGCGCCATCGGTGGCCCTGCGCGCGTCACAATGCGGAGCGAGCCCCTTGGCAACCAGATCGAGGATCAGGGGATTATCGTCCACGACCAGAACTTTCACATTTTTCATGGACGCCATGGCTTGCCGCTCTTTTCGGAACGCCGGTAGAAACCGCTGCGCCCGCCGGATTTCTCGAGCAGGCGCAACTCGGTGATCTCCATGCCGCGCTCGAATGCCTTGCACATGTCGTAAATCGTAAGCCCCGCAATGGCCGCGGCTAAAAGGGCTTCCATCTCGACGCCTGTAGGCCCCCTGGCCGTTACTCGCGAGGTAATCTCGATTCCATTTTGGCACAGCTTCGCGCTTACATCCACGTGCGTCAACGCCAGGGGATGACAAAGAGGAATCAGCTCGGCGGTGCGCTTGGCCGCGGTGATACCCGCAATGCGCGCAATTTCAAGGGGGTCCCCTTTCGGCGATTTTACCCGGCGCACGCCGGCGACGGTGGCGGGCTGCATGCGGACAAAAGCGCGCGCCACGGCCGTGCGCCGAGTGGCGGGTTTGGATGTGACGTCCACCATGCGCACGCGGCCCTTCTTGTCGTAATGCGAAGGTTTTCTCACGAACAACACTCCGAAGGGACGCTAGCAGTTGGGCGGCGCATTTTCAAGTGCGCCTGTGCATGGAATTGCGGGTGAGGGGCGAGGCGCGGAGTCGCTCGCATCGCATCGGCTTTGCCACCGCTTGAATCCGGCGCGAGCGCGCATTAGCATAAGCCAGGATGCTTTCGCATTTGCGCCAGCTGTTCCTCCACCCTCTATTTCTGGCATGCCTCGCGGCGTTTCTTGCGGCGTTCGTCGTGCAGTCCGGCGAACTCGGCACGAGCGACACCACGCATCGTCTGCAGACGGCTCATTCGATGTGGACGCACGAAGCGCCCGTGGATCCCCAGGATTACCCCGAGTTCGGCATCCACGGCCGCGGCGGAAAACTTTACAGCTGGTATGGCATCGGCCAATCGCTGCTGATTCTGCCCGCGGACATCGCCGGCACGTATATTGCGGCGCTGCCAGTGTTCGACCATTACGACGCCGATCCGGCCATCCGCAGCATCGTCGTCAGCTACAGCACGAACATCCTTCTTTGCGTGCTGAACGTGATGGTGTGCTTCCGGTTGCTGCGGCTTTTCGGCTTCCGCGCAAACGAGCGAATCGCGGGGACGCTGGCGCTCGTTTTCTGCACCACGTTTCTTCATTACACGCAGAACATGGAGGAAAACAATTACATCCTGCTGCTCACCATGACGGGCCTCACGTTCCAGTATGAGTGGCTGCGCACGGGCAGCCGCCGCGCGCTCTGGATCGGCTCGCTGGCGCTGGGCGCGAACCTATTGACGCGCCTCACTACGGGGCTCGACCTGCTCGCCGTGGGTCTTTTTTTGGTGCTGGCGTGGCGGTTTGGCGGCGCGGGCGGAGCGACTGGGCGTTCGCGGCTCGCCGCGTATGCCAAAGTGGCCCTTCCGGTGTACGCGGTGTTCGGCCTGATCAACCGCGCGTACCAATACTATCGCTTCGGGTCGTTCTTCAACACCTACATGCAGGTATTCGCGCGCGAGCAAAAGATGCTGAATCCCGCGCTGCCCGCGGCTTTTCCATTTGAGACCCCCTTTCGCGTGGGATTTTTCGGCGCGCTCGCCAGCCCCGAAAAGTCGCTCTTCCTTTTCGATCCGTTGCTCGGGCTCACCGCGATCGTCGCCGTGCTGCTATGGAAGCGCTTTCGTCCCGAGATCAAGGCATACCTGATTGCCTCGGTGGCGTTGCTGCTCGCCAACATATGTTTCTATGCGAAATATACGGATTGGAGCGGCGACTTCGCCTGGGGCGATCGCTACGTCTCGACCGCCGCGCAGATGGTGGCGTTCATTTCAGTGCCGCTGCTGATGCGGCATCGCGCCGAGGCCGGCAGGTGGGCATGGAGAGCGGGGATGGCGCTGGTGGGTTTGAGCGCCGCGGTGCAGGTTGCTTCCGTGATGTTTTGGTGCCCGCTCGAAATCTATCAAATGGATACGCTCGGCCATCCCACGTTCGTGGTGGCTCTGCGCTTTAAGAACATCGCCGCGTTCGCATTCGGCAAGATGGACCAGTGGGGCCTGGTCAACGATTCCATGAAAGACGATCCGTGGGACTACGTGCACATCACGGCTTTCAATTTTTTGCCGTTTCTCCTGGCCCGGGTGGGAGCGGCCGCCGGCTGGGTGGTCCATCTGGTGATGGCGATGTGGTTCGCGACGCTGGCCGCCTTGATTGCCGTGCTCGCCTGGATCCGGCGCTGCCTTGCGGCGGGCATATTCGAGTTGGAAGGTCGCTAGAATTTCCCGCGCTGCGGGAGGACATCCACCCATTCGCCCTGTTCAAGTTGGCGTCTCGATGGGTGCACCACCAGGAAGCAGTTCCCGCGCACGACCGCGCCGATATCTCCCGATCCTTCCCACGGCAGGGCTTCGACGATCGGCTCGCAGGGCGTCTCCTGCAGGGGCCAGGTGACGCGCGCGGGAAGGAAATGTGTGAGGTCCTGTTTCTCGCTGACGGGATGCAGGAGCTTGGCTTTGAACAGCGGCAGCGGCTGCGGCGAAAAACCGGAGAGCAATTCGATGGCCGGAGCGGCAAACAGACTCGAACGTCACCATCGTGGAAACTGGATTTCCCGGCAAGCCGAAGACGGGTTTTCCGCGGCACCATGCGAATACGGCGGGCTTGCCCGGGCGAATGGCCACGGCGTCGAAAAGAAATTCCGCGCCGAGTTCGCGCAGAACCTGCTCGACCATGTCGTATTTTCCAACCGATACGCCTCCGCTCAAAACCAAAATATCGTATTCCAGTCCCTGGCCGATTCGCTCGCGGAGTTCGCCGGCGGTATCGTGCGCGATGCCGGTGAGGATCGGCTCGCCGCCGGCGAGCGCCACCTGGGCGGAGAGAGAGATGCTATTGCTATTTCGAATTTGGAAGGGGCCCGGCGCATTTTCCACGGGAACAAGTTCGTCGCCGGTGGAAAGAATAGCCACACGGGGGCGCCGAGTGACGGCCACGTTCACGCGGCCCACCTCCGCCAGCACGGCAAGCTCGGCATAGCCGAGGCGCGTGCCGCGCGGGACCACCACTTCTCCGACGCGGGCGTGCTCTCCCGCAAGGACGAAATGCTGTCCCGGGCGCGCGGGCTCGACGAGAACCACGAAATCGCCCTCGGCGCGGACGTGCTCCTGCATCACCACGGCGTTGGCGCCGCGCGGGAGAGGCGCTCCGGTGAGGATGCGCACGCACTCGCCCGCTGCGACGGTTCCCTCGAAGGCCACGCCCGCGCGGCTCTCGCCGGCCAGGCGCAATTTGGCTCCCGGCGTCGCCGCGTCCGAGGAGCGCACCGCATAACCATCGCGCGTGGAACGATCGAAGGGGGGATAGTTGCGGTCGGCGACGACGTTATCGGCAAGGATGCGGCCGAGCGCGCGCGCCGGCTGCGGCCCAATTTCCATTTCCTCCGTCACGGGGGCGCAGGCGCGTGCGCCAACGATTTCGATCACCTTCGCGCGGGCTTCTTCGGGGGAGAGCATGGCGGCTTAGAGCCAGGACGAGAGCCGGGTTCCCCGAGGGACGATGGTGGCGTCGCGTTCGGGGCCGGTGGAGATCATTCCGATTTCCACCTGCAGGAAGTCGGAGATGAAATTGAGGTAATCGCGCGCGGCTGCGGGGAGCTCCTTCACCTCGCGGATGCCCGGCGTGGGTTTGCGCCAGCCCGGCAGAGTGCGATATTCGGGCTCCACTTGCGACAGCGTTTCCACGTCGGCGGGCATTTCAGTGAGCGGGCGGCCGTTGTGGCGATACCCGGTGCAGACCTTGATTTCGGGCTGCTCGTCGAAGACGTCGAGCTTGGTGACGACGAGCGAGTCAATTCCGTTGAGCATCTTAGCGTAACGCAAAACCGCGAGATCGAGCCAGCCGCAGCGGCGCGGGCGCCCCGTGACGGCTCCAAATTCGTTGCCCCGCGTGCGGACCGCGTGCGCATCGAGGTCCGGCATCTCCGTGGGAAAGGGCCCGCTGCCCACGCGCGTGGTGTAAGCCTTGGTGACGCCCGCGACGCCGGTAATCCGCGTGGGCGCGACGCCCAGGCCGGTGGCCGCGCCGCCCACCGTGGCGCTCGAGGAAGTGACGTAGGGATAGGTGCCGTGGTCAATATCGAGCATCGTGCCCTGCGCCCCTTCAAAGAGCACCGTCTCGCCGCGATCCAGCGCGCCATTGAGCAGAACGGCCGTATCGGCCACCAGCCCCCGGATGTGCGCCGCCGAGCTCGAGATACTGTTCGAGCAGGCCGGCCGTCTCGAGGGGATGGCCGTAGGCGGCGCTGCTGATGGCGTTCTTTTCCGCGATCACGCGCTCGAGCTTTACGCGCAAACCATCCGGGTCGAGCAGATCGCAAACACGAATTCCGCGGCGCGCCATTTTGTCTTCATACGCCGGACCGATGCCGCGCGACGTGGTGCCGATCTTGGCCGCGCCCCGCGCTGCTTCCGCGGCGTTGTCCACCTCGCGGTGATAGGGAAAGATTACGTGCGCGCGGTTGCTGAGGAAAAGACGGCCGCGAACCTCCACGCCGGACTTTCTCACATTCTCGATCTCGGCCACCAGCGCGGCGGGATCCACCACGGCTCCGGGGCCGATGACGGCTTTTTTTTCCGGGCGCAGAATGCCGCTGGGAATCAGCTGGAGGATGTAACGGTGATTATTGAAAATGACGGTGTGGCCCGCGTTGTGGCCGCCCGCGTATCGCGCGGTGTAGTCAAAGGCCGCGGCGAGATAATCCACCACCTTGCCCTTGCCTTCATCGCCCCATTGCGCGCCAACCACGGCCACGGCTTTCGTTTTGGTCTTGTCGTTCACACACCCCCCGCCAGTCAATAGGCCGCACCTTCCCCGCCCCATTCGAATGTGAAGCGTTACAGGAGGGTCCGCGCGGCAAATGCCAAACCATCATCCTACGCTGCGCCCGCGATGAAAACAAGGCCTGGGCAAGAGGGTGTTTCAGTTGACGGTGCTCTTGTCTTGCGCTTTATCCTCGGCGGCGGCGGCCAGACAGGATGGACACAGGCAACCGGCGTAGCGCGCCCGTAGCGCGGCTAAAAGCTCGCTTGTTAGCTTCGTTTCCTCGCACCAGCAGCCCGCGGATTCCGCCGCACACTCGAAACTCCCGCCGCAGGCCACGCATTCCTTCTGCGTCATCGCTCTCCGGAGCTTGGATCGAATCCGTGTGGGAATGGAATCACGCCTGGGAAAGATGGCGCTCGATCACTTTCACGATCTGCTCCTTGGGCACGGCGCCGACGATCTGGTCGGCCACCTGTCCGCCCTTGAAGAGCAGCAGTGTGGGTATCCCGCGGATATTGAAGCGGCCGGGCACATCCATATTCTGATCCACGTTGAGTTTCACGATCTTGAGCTTCCCGGCCTGTTCCCGGGCGATCTCCTCGACCGTGGGAGAGAGCATATGGCATGGACGGCACCAGTCGGCCCAGAAATCCACGATCACGGGCTGGGTCTTGCTCGCTTCGATGACGTCCGCCTGAAAACTCGCGTCGGTGACTGCCTGAATGGTATCTGCCATGTTCTCCCTTGTGGCGCGCGCCCCGCCCCTGCCATTTTGCCAGCAGGAAGGGCTTCGGCGCTACCTTTTAGATGATCCCGCCGCCCGCGGGATTCGAGACCTCTTAGCCTGCTCATACAGCGAAACATACGCTTCCGCCGAAGGCTTCCACGAAAAATCCTTGGCCATGCCGTTGGCCTGAATGATCCGCCACGTCGGCGGGTCGTGGTATGCCTTGACCGCGGCGCGGACGCATTCGAGAAGCGCCCGGCCGGAATATTCATCGAACTTGAATCCGGTGCCTTGCTTGGTCTGGGGGTCGAAGTTCTGGATCGTATCATCCAAGCCGCCGGTTGCGCGGACGATGGGAACCGTGCCATAGCGCAGGCTGTAAATCTGGTTCAGGCCGCAAGGCTCGTAGCGCGAAGGCATCAAGAACATGTCCGCACCCGCTTCGATATTGTGGGCCAGCGCGTTATCGTAAGCGATTTTCACGCCCACACGCGCCGGATATTTCGCGGCCAGGTCCTGAAAGAGCTTTTCATATTGGGGCTGTCCCGAGCCGAGCGCCACCAGCGCCAGATCTTCGCCGAGAAGGCCGGCGGCCGCTTCGGCAATCAGATCAAAGCCCTTCTGATCGGCAAAGCGCGAAACGATTCCGATGAGCGGCCGGCCGAGATTGTCCGCCGGCAGGTGGAACAGATCGAGGAGATTTTTTTTGCAGTCCTTCTTGCCCTCCAAGGAGTGCGCGGAATAGTGCCGGGGGATGAACGTATCGGACTCCGGGTTCCACGCCGTGTAGTCCACCCCGTTCAAGATGCCCACCAGGCGGTCCGCGCGGCCGCCGATCACGCCCTCGAGGCCGCAGCCGTATTCCGCCGTCTGGATCTCCTGGGCGTAGCGGCAGTCTGACGGTGGTCAAGTAGTCCGCAAAAATCAAGCCGCCCTTGAGGATGTTCACCTTGCCGTAGAATTCCAGCGCGTCCGTGGAGAAAAGCGTTTCTGGCAGGCCCATTTTGTCCAGAGCCGTTCGCGGGAACACGCCTTGATAGGCCAGATTGTGAATGGTCAGGACGACGGGGAGGGAATGCACGGCGGGGTCGTTGGCATACAGCGTGCGAAGAATGACGGGCACCAGGGCCGATTGCCAGTCGTGGCAATGAATCACGTCCGGCAGCCAGACGCGCTTCGCGAATTCGATGGCCAAGCGTGAAAATTCGGCAAAGCGTTCGGCATTATCGGGATAATCGCCGGTCTTGTCGCCGTAGAGCTGGGCGCGGTCGAAATAGGCGGGATCGTCCGCGAAGAAATAGCGGACGCCTTCGACGGCCTTCCCCTCGGCGATGGAGGGAAAACGCGGCGCATCGCCGCATGCCACGGTGACGCTGGAAATGAGAGTCGAGGTGATTTTGTTGCCGTGATAGCGCGGGAGAAAAACAGCCACTTCGTGGCCCATCTCGCGTAGGGCTTTGGGCAGGGCCTCGACCACGTCGGCGAGTCCGCCGGTCTTCGAATAGGGCAAGCCTTCGGAAGCTACGAACAAAATTTTCATCAGGGCCTGGGAAAAACAGGTTGAACGAAACGAAAACGTTAGCCGAATGGCGGAGCTTCGTCAAGCCAATCCCCGAAATGGGGTATCACCTTCCGATTGCCGCACGCCGTATCCAAGTACACTAGAGTCTGGGCCGATCGGCCCGAGGCTCCATTGTCAAACTTTGTTTGTGGTTTTCTCGTCCGCTGGTGTCGCCTGTTGAGTTTGGCGTTTAAAGTCCTTATAGAGCGCCCATGAGAAGAGCGCGATGAACGCCAGGAGGAATGCTCCGGCGGGAACGGCCCGCTGCCACTCAAGATTTCCCAGAACCGTTTGGTAGGCGCCCTAAAGGAAGAAACCAGACCAAACTACGACCAAGTATCCCATCCAAGCCCTTCCTATCCACCGCAGACCCGACTTGGGTTTCTCAGATGTCTCTGATTGGGCAGCGCGATAGATTTTTCGGCTGAACACCATAACCACAATCATGGTTCCTAAGATGTAAGAAAGACCGAAATACGGAAGCCAGGCGGGTAGAGTATGTTCCGGGCTCCGAAGGACAACGTACTCCACTAGAGTGAGGTACGGCACGATAAGACCGAACGTTAAGACCACAATTTTGACTTTTGGTTTCACTATTCGACCATTCCAAAGCTCACCGTACTGCGGGTCAGTCTTTGCCTCCGGTGCATTTCGACCATACTGCGCCAGGATATCCGAATGTCCTCTTCACAACAAATCCTGACATGTCCGGGAGCGTGTGGTTATTGACGCCCAGCAACGCCTGGTAAGTTACATTATGCGCAAAAAGACTCGATTCCCTGTGGGGGCAAGTGGCCCGCCGCGCATTTGTGCGCGGCGCCCGGGCATTGCTACACTCACCCGCGATATGCCGCGACAGCGGATGGGACAACATTTTCTCGGCAATCCGGGCTGGCAGCGGCGAATCATGGAAACGCTGCCGCGCGGCGCGGAGGGCGTCTGGCTCGAGATCGGGGCGGGCCACGGCGAAATCACCCAACTCCTCGCCGACGGCGGCAGGCGCGTGATAGCGATCGAGGGGGATGCACGGCTGGCCGAAGGTCTGCGCGAGCACGTGCGCGCTCATCCGGAGGCGTGGCCCGGCGTGGAAGTGGTTGCAGGCGATGTTCTCGAGCTCGATTGGGGGAAATTGGCCGGCGGCGAGTTTCGCGTGTACGGGAATCTTCCGTACTACATCACCTCGCCGATTCTCCACCGCATGTTCGCCTTTGCCGGCCAGATCAGCTCGGCGCACATTGTGATTCAACTCGAAGTGGCGGCCCGGATCGTGGCCCAGCCCGGCCGCCGCGAATATGGATATCTTTCAGCGGCCTGCCAATTTTATGCCAAGCCCGAAATCGTTTTGCGCATTCCGCCGGGAGCGTTCCGTCCGCCTCCGCGCGTGCAGTCCGCGCTGGTGCGCATGACGATGCCGGGCGAGCGAGCGTCTCTAAAAATTTCCGATGAAGGGCGCTTCCTCGAATTTGTCCAGTCCTGCTTCGGACAGAAGCGCAAGACGCTGGGAAACAATCTGCGCGCGATGGGGCCGAAGGAACGTATCGGCGAAGCGCTCGCGGCGTGCGGCGTGCGTCCCGACGCCCGCGCCGAACAGCTTTCGCTCGCGGAGTTCGCCGCGTTGTTTGCCCGGCTTGCATAACGACCCCGCGCGGCGCGCGCCCGCACGGGCGGCGCCCCTCCGAAGGGGCTTTACGGTTCGAGGATGGCGCGGAGGCGGTCGGGAAAATCGGTCATGATGCCGTCCACTCCCGCGGCGATAAGCGAGCGCATCTCCTCGGGCTCGTTGGCTGTCCAGGCGGCGACGCTCAGGTCGGAGCGATGCGCTTGTTCGACGAGCTCGCGTGTGACCAGCGCCGCGCGCGGGCACAGTTGCCGCGCACCCGCGTCGAGCGACGCCTTTACGGCGTTCCCTTCGCCTTCCGCGAAAAGCAAGCCCGTCATCACCGAAGGATCGAGCCGGCGGAGAGACTCGAGCACCGACGGATCGGCGGAGAGCACGATCGTGCGCGCCGTATTTTGGGCGTCTCGCAGCGCACCGACAAGCGCGTGGTGCATTCCCCAGGCCGGGTTGTACTTGGCGTCGAGATAGAAAATCACGTCGTGCTTTTGCGAGAAGGCCAGAACCTCCTCAATCGTGGGAATGCGCTCGCCGGAGAACGGGCGATCGAACCACAGCCCCGCGTCGAGTTCGCGAAGCTCCGCGAGCGAGAAATCCTGGACTGCGCCGTGGCCGCTGGTGGTGCGGTCCAGCGTGTCGTCGTGGAGGGCGACGAACCGCGCGTCGCGCGTGAGATGCAGGTCCGTCTCGATGAACCCGGCGCCCAGCTCGACCGCCCGCTGGAAAGCCGCCAGCGTGTTTTCCGGCGCGTAACCCGATGCGCCCCGATGGGCGATTACCCACGGCTTTCTCATTTCATCTCTATCCTAGCAGATTCCGAAAGTGCGCCTTTCGAGGGGGCGTGCCCGCCGTTCTCGCACTCGTAAAGCGCGGCCCGAGCTCGACATGAATGACGGCGCGACATGCCAAATCTCTCGCCCCGAGCGGGCCAACAACGCTCGAGTTTATCCCAAAGGCCCAGGCTTACTAGTACCTGCAAGGCATTTCATAAATGTACCAACGCCTTGCTCGCCGTGGAAGCTCGCTTGATGCAATAGGCGAAGGCCTCTAGCCGTCGTTCGTGATATGCGAATCGTATCTAGCTTGTGGGATAAGGATTAGCCTTCGGCGGTTACAACGGCCTGTCACTTTGCCTTTGGCAGACCGTTTGCATTTTGACATGCAGGCGCGCAAGCGTGACGGCACAGGCGTGTACCTGAAAGGCGGCTGATGGGGGCGCAGGCAGCCGAGTGGTCGAGGTCGAGAAGGAACGGTCTACGGAGGAAATGTGGCACTGTTCGTTCTGATCGCCGTGGGGATTGTCGTGGCGCAGACTTGGCTGGACTGGCGCAATTCCAAGACAGCCTGGGTGGTGCCGGACTGGGCCAAGGGGATAGCGCTCGCGGCCGTTATTGCCATTTCGCTCACAGCGGCCGCGTCGTTTACTTCCGTCTGGCTCCAGAGCGAGGCCGGCCAGGGGAGCAGCGCGCTGGGTTCCGGGCCCTTCTGGATGGAACTTGGGTTCCTTCTATGCGTGATGGGCATCATCGCGTTTGCCATGCGCCGGAAGCGGGCGCGCACGATGGTGCTGCTCGGGGCGGTTGTCGCTGTGGCTTTGTGGCTCGGCGTGGCGCTTCTGTCCTAACGCAGGAAATCTTCCTCACAATCTAGCGGCGAATTCCCGGCAGCCTTTCTCCGACCGCGCGCAGGGGAATAAACCGGGGCACGCGGCGCGAATACTCTTCATAGGCTCCGCCAAAGCGGACGCGAAGCTCGCGCTCCTCGAATGAAATTGCCAGCAGGGCGAGGGCGGTCCACACGCCGGCGGCCATCCACATGACGCGCGTTCCGGCGATCAAGCACGCGCCGAGAATCGCGAGCCACGACCCCGCGTAGCGCGGATGCCGCAGCCGCGCGTAAATTCCATGGCGCGCAATCTCTCCGCCGCCGGAAAGCTCGGTTTGCCCCAGCAAGCGCGCGGCGCCCATATCCCGCTTCACGCGCCAGAAAATCCAAATCTCGAAAAGGATCAGAGCAAGCCCTGCCGTCACCATAGCGGCCGGCGGCCGGCTGCGGCGAAAAAGCTCGGCGTGATAGACGGCCATGCTGGCGGTGACCGGCGGCCACGAAAGCATAAGTCCCGCCGCGTAGGCGGTCTTCTGATGGCGCCGCCAGAAATGTATCTGTGGATGCACAACGAACCAATACAGAGGAATGGGCAAGTTCAAAAACAGTACGACGGCCGCGAGCCAATCCAGAAGAGCCATGCGCGCATATTAGTTTACATCGCGAGGGCGCGGCAACACTCCACAGCGCTAGGCCATCAGAAAGATTCGCAGATCGCGTAGGTTGTTGCCGGTGGGGCCTGTGACGACGGCGTCGCCGAGCCGCGCGAAAAAATTGTGCGCGTCGCTGCGCCGGAGAAAATCGCCGGGATCGAGGCCGGCGGCGCGGGCGCGCGCGAGCGTCTCGCCATCCGCCACAGCTCCGGCCGCGGGACTGTTGCCATCAATTCCGTCGGTGCCCGCGCTCAGCACCGTAATATTTTTCCCCGCAATCTTGCGCACGCAGGCGAGAACAAAGGCGGAGTTGCGCCCGCCGATTCCGCCGCCGGCGACGGGGCTGCTCACCTCTCCATCGGAGAGTACGGCCACGGGCGCGTCGCGATTCCGCTCCTTCTGCGCTTTCAATTGCGCCAGCAGATAGTCCGCGGCCTTCCCGATGGGCCAGCCGTCGGTTGAATTGTCGCAGAGGCAGACGTAGCCTTCGGCCTCGCAGGCGTGATGCGCCGCGTGGAATAGGTCGTGCACGCCGAGAAGCAGCAGGAAGTGGGCGCGCGCGAAAGCCGGGTCGCCGTCTTTCGGCGTTTCGCGGAGTCCGCGTTTTTCGAATGCGGCGCGAATGTTTTTCGGAAACTTGCCGAGGACCTTGTATTTCCGCGCGATGCGCGCGGCATCGCGAATCGTCGTGAGGTCCGCCAGGGTTGGCCCCGAAGCGAG
The DNA here is from genome assembly GCA_963823205.1 of Terriglobia bacterium. Taxonomy (GTDB): domain Bacteria; phylum Acidobacteriota; class Terriglobia; order Acidiferrales; family UBA7541; genus Palsa-295. The sequence continues at coordinate 10,672 of CAWGKL010000004.1, read as the reverse complement.
CGCGGACTCTTCCCCCGCCGGCACGTCGCTCGCGGCCAGTGTCAGCTTCATCGAGCGCGGCGCGGCGGCGGCCAGGCGCCCGCCTTTCGTGGCGGACACGTGTTTGCGCACGGCGTTGATCTCCCCGATGGAAGCGCCGCAAGTGACGAGCGCCAAGTGCAGCTCTCTGAAAATCCTCGAGTGTCATCGCCGGATCGAGCGGCTGCTCCACCAGCGACGACCCGCCACCGGAAATCAGGAAGAAAATGAGCGTGCGTTCGTCGCACTTCGCCAGGCGAGCCAGAATCTCGCGGCCCGCGGCAAAACTTTCCGCGTTGGGCGCGGGATGCCCACCGACGAAGGTCTTCCATCCGGGCAGCGCGTGCGGCGGCCGAGCGGGGACAACCAGAATTCCCTCCGGAGAATATTCCGGCGCGAGGAGTTCACCGAGGCACTCGGCCATCGCAAAGGCCGCCTTGCCGAAGGCGATGGCCACAATTTCCCGAAAATCGCGCAGATCGGCGGTGACGCCGCCGGCGCTGATGCAAGGGCCGTTCCGGACAATTTTCTTCTCGAACGCCGCGGGGATGCGGATGGCCGCGAGCGTTTCGCGGAACACGCGCTCGGCGGTTTGCTTCACGCCTTTTCGAGGGCCGCGGCGCCGGCGCGGGCCACGTCGAGGTCTTCGTCCTCGCTTCCCGCGCTCACGCCCACCGCGCCCGCCACTTTTCCATCCACGACGAGCGGCAGGCCCCCGCGAATCGGCGTTTGCTGCGCCGGACTCGCGATGGCCAGCCCCAGCGCAATCGGCAGATTCACCTGATCGCCGCTCGCGGAGGCCTTGGTGGGCGCGCATCGCACCGCCGCCGACTGCGCCTTTACCAGGGAGATGGCGACGGACGATATTTTTGCGCCGTCCATGCGCTCGAAGACGAGCAGGTGCCCGCCCTCGTCCACCACGGCGATATTCATCGGGACGTGAATTTCCTCGGCGCGGCGCTGCGCCGCCGCGAGCACGGCGCGCGCTCCTTCAAGCGTGAGCTTCGGATTATTGCGCGTGACGAGAGGCATGGAGATCTTCTCCTTTGATCTATCGGCTGGTTTATTTCAGGCCGAGCGCGTCCGCATTCAACGCATTCGGCGGGCGGCGGCCTTCGATGACCGCGACCGCGCTCGACGCCGCCATCACCGCCATTTTCGTGCGCGTTTCGATGGAAGCGCTGGCAATGTGCGGAGTGAGAACCGTGTTTTTGCACGCCAGGAGCTTTGCATTGACCTTGGGCTCGAACTCGTACACGTCGAGCGCCGCGCCGGCGATGGTTTTGTTCTGCAGCGCCTCCGCAAGCGCCTCTTCGTCCACCACGGGCCCGCGCGCGGTATTGATGAGGAACGCCGTGCGCTTCATTTTTAAAAAATTTTCTTTAGACATCAGGTGGCGCGTTTCGGGAAGCAGCGGCACGTGCAGCGTGATGAAATCGGATTCGCGCAGGAGGCGATCCAAATCCGCGAATTCCGCGTGCAGCTCCTTTTCCACGTTGACAGGCGAGCGGCTTCGATCGCTATAGAGCACGCGCATTTGAAAACCCTGAGCGCGCCGGGCCACGCACTGGCCGATTCGCCCAAAGCCGATGATGCCCAGCGTCTTTCCCCACACGTCGGCGCCGGCAAACTGATCGAGGTCCCATCCGGGCCACGCGCCCGTGCGCAGCAAGTCGTCGGCTTCGACGATTCGCCGCGCCACCGCCATCATCAGCGCCCAAGTGAAATCGGCGACCGTATCCTCGATCACGCCCGGCGTGTGCGTGGCCACTACTTTGTGGCGCGTGCAGGAGGGCAGGTCAATGTTGTCGTAGCCGGTCGAGACCGTGGCCACGACGCGCAGCTTGGGCGCGGCGGCCAGCAACTCCTCGTTCACTTTGTCCGTGAGCAGGCAGATGAGCGCGTCTTTATCGGCCACGCGCGCGAGCAGCTCGGCGCGCGGGATGGTATCGGACCCCTGCCGGTATTCGGCGTCGAAGTGCGCGTCGAGTATGGCGCGAGCCTCGGGGAAGAGTTTGTGCGTCGAGAGGGCCTTCGGCTTGGCCACTTGGAAAACCTCGCATGCGGCAAGAATGTTTAGCGCAGCGGAATAGCATACACCGGAATGGCTAGCTTGGGGCTCGAATGGAATTTTAGCGAAGAGCAGTGGAAGGCCCGCGGGAACCAGCTACCACGATTCGGGCCGCGCGAATGCGCTTGTCCTGCTCGTCGGGCGGGAGAGCCGAAAGATGCCCGGCTATAATCGCCGTGAATTCCCGTTTGAATTGCTGACCGGAAATCTTTCGCTTCTTTGACTTCCTGGAATTCTTCGCCAAGCTGCTCCTCCGAATGCTATTCGCGATTTCGGGCCTGTCAGAAAACAGACTGTCCAAATTTGCGACAGCGAGCCAGAATTCATTTCTTACTTGAGCGTTACCCACAGTTCTTGGTATTTCGGCGGGACACAGGTTTCGCAAGCGACTCGCACCCCGATCCCAAAGGGACTGACGCCCGGAGGAACTTTCACTGATATTGTCAGGAGGCGAGTGGCTGAATGGGCGTAAATATGTTGAAACTCCAGATTACGTTGTGTCTCGGGAGCACCAGGTACCTTGCCAAAACCAATGGGCTCCGAAGCGAACATACACACAGGACAGATTTCTACACCAACTGCACCGTTGACAGCGGGAACGTCCGAAGGATTGTAAACTAGGAAAGATACGGACACGGGGTCAGTCCTCACAATAGTTGCTTCCGTGATTGGGATTTGCCTCACATCTTCGGTCTGGAAACTGGCGAGGGGCGCAGCCTTCGGTTGGACCAGCTTCGCCTGCGTTGAAGCTAATTCTTTTTTTGTTTCATCAATGTCTTTCAAGAGTGCCGCATTTTGCCTTAACAATGCGTCTGTCTGCACGCGGGCTTGCAGCTCGGCTAAACTTGTCATACAATCCGGCAAACGACTGACGAAAGCCATCGTTCGCGGTTCTCGCATCATCCCTAAGTTGTTGGACTTGTTGAGACAAAAACTGCCTTTCAGCGGCGGCACCGGCACGATTGAAATGAGTATCCAATAAACTCAAAACGATGAAAAAAAACGGCGGCAAAAACCAGGACCACTTGTATCGGTTTCCCCCATTTTTGAGAACGTTTCCGATACTCCTTCCAATCCGTCCATAGCGCAAAAAGGGCTATCAACCCGACGACTAGCTGTAATCCATATGCGGTTAAGGCTTCCTGCAACTCTCTGAACCTCGGCGAAGCAAAGCATACTACCGTTATGCTCCTTTGTGCCGTATATCAAAATGCTATACTATTTTCCCATGCTTCTCCTTTGCTGCATTTGACGCCTATCCTCGCGGGCGACTATAGTGGGCGTGAAGCGCGAGCCCATTCGACTCGCCTGAACAGCGGGCTCGCTCAGGACAATTCTTTCGCAAGGCGAAAGAATTGCCAAACCCATGAATTCGCAGCTCCTCGACAGCCTGAAAAAGCTTCTCGGCGCCGATGGCGTCCTCCACAAGCCCGAAGACCTGCTGCTCTACGAATACGATGGCTCGATCGAATCGGCGCGGCCGGATTGCGTGGTCTTTCCGCGGACGGCCGAAGACGTGGCGGCCATCGTCTATCTGGCCCACCGTTACGAAACGCCGCTGGTCGGCCGCGGCGCGGGCACGGGGCTTTCCGGCGGAGCGCTCGCGCGGCAGGGCGGAATCGTCACGGTCTTCTCGCGGATGAACCACATTCTTTCGAATGGACGCCGAAAACCAGCGAGCCACCGTCCAGCCCGGCGTGGTGAACTCGGATTTGAGCGCCGCCGCTGCGCACCTCAAATTTATACTTCGCGCCCGATCCTTCCAGCCAGAAGGCGTGCACCATCGGCGGAAATGTTTCTGAAAATTCCGGCGGCCCGCACACGCTGGCCTATGGCGTGACGACCAATCACGTCGTCGCGCTCGAAATCGTGCTGCCCACGGGCGAACTCGTGCGCCTCGGCAGCGCGGCGCCCGATGCGCCGGGCTACGATCTCGCGGGCCTGCTCGTCGGCTCGGAAGGAACGCTCGCGCTCGTCACGGAAATTACGGTGAAACTTTCGCGCATGCCTGAGGCGGTGAAGACGCTGCTCGCCATCTTCGATACGGTCGAGGACGCGACGGAAACCGTCGCCGACATCACGGCGCGCGGCATCACGCCGGCGGCGTGCGAAATGCTCGATGGCTGGACCCTGCGCGCGGTGGAAGACTACGTCCACGCGGGATTTCCGCTCGATTCCGCCGCCGTGCTCCTGATCGACGTCGAAGGACTGCGCGAGGCCGTGGAAGCGCAGGCGCAAGATGTGGCGGACGTTTGCCGCGCGCACCGCGCCCGCGAAGTGCGCGTGGCGCGCGACGCGCGCGAGCGCGAGCTGCTCTGGAAGGGCCGCAAGAACGCCTTCGGCGCGATCGGCCGCATTTCGCCCACCTTTTACACGCAGGATGGCGTGATCCCGCGAACGAAGCTGCCGGACACGCTCGCGCGCATCGGCGAAATCGGCAAAAAATACGGATTCGAGATCGGCAACATTTTTCACGCCGGCGACGGCAACCTGCACCCGATCATCCTTTTCGACGCGCGCGACCCGGAACAGCGCCGCCGCGCCGTGGCCGCCGCCGATGAAATCATCGAGATGTGCATCCGCATGGGCGGCTCGATTACCGGCGAGCACGGCATCGGCATGGAAAAGGATCGCCTGATGCCGCTGCTTTTCAGCGAAGAGGACCTCGCCCTGATGCGCCGCGTGCGCGACGCGTTCAACCCCGCGGGCCTGCTCAATCCCGGGAAAATTTTCCCCGGCGCGAAGGGCTGCGGCGAAATCCACGCGCGGCCCGCGCCTGCGGCCGAGGGCGCGGCGTTGCGCCCATGAACGTGGCCCGCGCGAGCGTCTCTTCCCGCCTGGCCGCCATTGCAGGCGGCGCGCATGTGGTCGCCGATCCCGCGCAACTGGCGGCGTATGCCATTGATGGCAAAATGCCCGCGGCCGTCGCGCGGCCCGGCACGGCCGAAGAAGCCGCGGAGATCGTGAAATTCGCGGCGGCTGAAAATCTGGCGCTCGTTCCGGCGGGCGCGCGGACGAAATTATCCATGGGAATGCCGCCGCGGCAATACGATCTCGCGCTCGATATGACGCGCCTCGACGGCGTGGTCGCCTACGATCCCGGCGATTTGACCCTCGGCGTCGAAGCGGGAATTCCGCTACGCACGGTTGCCGGCGAGCTCGCCGCACACCGCCAATTCCTTCCGCTCGCGCCCTCGTTCAGGGAGCGCACCACGGTGGGCGGCACGCTCGCCTCCGGCGTGGACTCGCCGCTGCGGCAATTTTACGGCGCGGCGCGCGACTTCGTGCTGGGCATGGAATTCGTCACAGGCGATGGAGCGCTCGTGAAAACCGGCGGCCGCGTGGTGAAAAATGTGGCGGGCTACGACCTGCACAAATTGATGATCGGCGCGCTGGGCACGCTCGGCGTGATCACAAAGATAAATTTCCGCACGTTCCCGCTCCCCGCGCCGCGCCGGATGTTCGCGGCAGCTTTCGATGGCGCCGTGGGCGCGTGCGCCATGCGCAATCGCATCGCGCAATCTCCGCTCGCGCCAATGACGCTCGAAATCGCGAGTCCCGGCGCCGCCGCCCTTCTCGCGGGCGATGCGGGTCTGTTTTCGGCGTCGCACTGGACACTGGCGGCCAGTTTCGCGGGAAATGAAGCTGTGCTCGCGCGCACCGAACGCGAGCTCCGCCGCATGGCGGAGGAATCCCAGGCCGTGGGCGCCTCCGTGCTCGACGCGGAGAAGACAACGCGCGCCCTCAGCCACATAGCGGAAATAATCCCCATCGCGCTCGAGTCATCACCCGCAACGACCATCCTCAAAATCGGCGTCCCGCCGGCGCGCATGGCGGAAATTCTGGACGCCGCGGCGCGAACGGCGGAAGCCAACACCCTGCCCTGGGCGGCGCTCGCGCGCGGCGTCGGCGTGATCTATTTCGCCCTGCTGCCGGCCGAGCGCAGCGAGCGGGCGCGCGCGCGCGTCACGCGCGCCGCAAGTGAAATTCTCGCCGCCTGCTCCGCGCTCGACGGCCACGCCACGATTCCCTGGTCCCCCGGCGAATGGAAGGGCGCGCTCGCCGTGTGGGGGAGCGAGCGAGGCGATTTCGAAATCATGCAGAAATTGAAAAATGTGTTCGATCCGCGCGGCATCCTCAGTCCCGGCCGCTTCGTGGGAGGCCTGTAAGCCCATGGCCGGCGCCCCGCCGCAAACGCCCGAAGAAGCGCAGCGCGAATTTCGCAGCACGCTCAGCGGCTTTCGCTCGGGCGACAAGCCCGAATACGAAGACTACTCCCGCTGCATTCATTGCGGCCTTTGCCTGAACCATTGCCCCACCTACCGCCTGTGGGGCCATGAAGCCGACTCGCCGCGCGGGCGCATCCGGCAGATGCAGCTGGTGGACGATGGCCGGCTCGAGCTGGGCGACGCCTTCGTCACGCACATCGATCGCTGCCTCGATTGCCGCGCGTGCGAGACGGCCTGCCCTTCCGGCGTCGAGTACGGCAAGCTGGTCGATCTGGCGCGCGCGCAAATCGAGCAAAACTACCGGCGGCCGTTCGCTTCGCGCCTGGCGCGCGATTTTGTTTATCGCGAATTGCTGCCCTATCCGCGCAGAATCGCGGCGGCGGCGCGCATCCTGCGGCTCTACCAGCGGTCGGGACTCGCCGCGCTAGCGCGCGCGTCCGGCATTCTCCGCCTGCTCGGCTTGCAGGAGCGCGAGCGCCTGCTGCCGCCGATAGATTCGAAATTTTTCTTCGCGCAGCTCGGGAAAACGTTTCCGGCGCGGGGCGAGCGGCGCGCGCGCGTGGCGCTCCTGGCCGGCTGCGTCGCGCAGGTGACCTTCAGCGAACTCAATCGCGCCACGATTCGCGTGCTGCAGGCGAACGGCTGCGAAGTGGCCGTGCCGGCGGGGCAAGTGTGCTGCGGCGCGCTCGCGGTTCACGCGGGCGTCCGCGACGTGGCGCGCGAGCTCGCGCGCGCCAATTGCAAAAAATTCCACACGGAGGATTTCGACGCGATTGTCACGAACGCCGCTTGCGGCTCGACGCTCAAGGAGTATGCGCGCCTGCTGGGCCCGGAAGATCCCGCGCACGCGCAGGCGGAACAATTCTCCGCGAAGGCGCGCGACGTGACGGAATTTCTCGCCGAGCTGGGCCTCACGGCGCCGCTCGCGCCCGTGCCGCTGCGCGTGACGTATCAGGACTCCTGCCATCTTCTGCACGGGCAGAAAATTCGCGAAGCGCCGCGCGCGCTGATTCGCGCCGTCCCCGGCGTCGAGCTCGTCGAAATGCCGCACGCGGACCAGTGCTGCGGCTCGGCGGGCGTCTACAACGTCACGGAGACGCAAGCGTCGCTCGAACTATTGGCGCAGAAGATGGAATGGGCGCGCGAGACGAAGGCGCAGGCCATCGTCACCGCCAATCCCGGCTGCATCTTGCAGCTTCGCGCCGGCGCCGCGATTCATGGCACCGGGCAGGAAGTGCTGCACGTGGTGGAACTTCTCGACCGCGCCCTCGGCGGCGGGCGTGATTGAAATTCGCGATTGAAATTGAGGATTGAGACTATCGCGCCGGCTGTGGCGCATTTATATCTGCGAGATGCGCCAGCGCCGTGTCAACCAGCCGGTTATAGTCCGCGAGCGACGGAGCCGGATGGTTCTTGTCCTCGCTTTTCTTCGCGAACGCGGGCGAGGCTGCCGTGGCGCGCATGGCATTGATGGCGCCGGCCAGCCCGGCGAGTTTCGCTGGCAGCGCGCTCAGTTCCGCGAAGGCCGTCCCGGGATAGTCGCCGATGCGGTCGCCCGTCTGCATCGCCTCAATCAGCGCATCGGGAGACCACGCCACCGGCCAAGCGCCGTTCAGAATGTCGTAGGTCTCGCGCAGGCGCGCCATTTTGCCCGCGAAGCCCTCGAGCATGGCGCGATTCCGCGCCAGCTCCGGCTTGATTTTCACCGTGATGGTAGCCGTATCGCCAACGGGAAAGCTCTGCGTGTTGATAATCGTGGTAAGCGTATCGCCCTCGAAGCGCCAGCCAGCCTGCGAGCCCATCTTTTTCGAATAGGCCATAGGCGCGCCATCAACGCTCACCGAGGAAGGCGGCCAACTTCCCGGCAGCCGCACCTGGTACGCCCGCGCTGCCGGCATCCCTTTGTAGCGGCCCTCCAAGGGCGCGACGGTCAAGGTGAGTGCCGTGCCGTCGGCACTCAAGCTCGCTCGAATCGGCGTCCACGCGCATTCGCCGTGCTTATAGCCGGGCGTGTCGCCCGCATCTTCGTAGAGGCGATATTTTGACGTCTGTCCATTCTCCAGCGGGAACACGGTGAGGATGAGCGGATCCACCGGCTTTTCGCCTGTATAACTCATCGGCGGCTGCATGGGGATGATGCTGCCCGCCCTCACGTAGATGGGGATCTCGCCGATGGAAAAGCCACGATTCAATGTCACAGGCCCGCGGAATTTCGCGCCGCTATCCCATTCGATCCAATCTCCCTCCGGCAGCCAGATCGAGCTTTTCGCAAGCTGCGAATCGCTCGCCACGGCCTCGGTCACCGGAGCAGCCAGGATGCTCTCGCCGAACATGTATTCGTCCCTGGCGTCGTAGGCTTCGGGCGCTTCCGGCCAGTCGTAATAGAGCGGATGCAGAAAGGCGACGCCGGTGTCGTACGTGCTTCTGGCTTCGGTGTAGATGTAGGGCTCCATCGCATAGCGCCGCAAGAAGGCTTGCCGCATCAGACTCGGCATACGGCTCGGGATACGCCCAGACGCGGCGCTCCACGTCCTTATTTTTCGTCGTGTGGGTTCGCAGAATCGGGCTGAAAATTCCCCACTGAATCCAGCGCAGGTAGAGTTCGGGCTCGATGACGCCGGGCATGTGGCCGCCGATGTCGTGGCTCCAATAGGCGTAGCCCACGTTGGCCGCGGTGGCCGTGAAATAGGGCTGAAAGGCCAGCGAATCCCACACGGATATCGTGTCGCCCGAAAAGCCGATTTCATAGCGATGATTCCCCAGGCCGCCCCAGCGGTGAAAGAGCAGCGCGCGCTTCCCTTCGCGCTCCTGGTCGCTGAAGAACACATAATTCAGCCACCACGTGGGATTCAGTCCGGGAATCTTCGTCGTATCTTCCTGCTGCCAGTCGAGCCAGAAGAAATCAATTCCCTGGCGTTCCAGGGGATGGATCATGATGTTCATGTAGCCGGTGGCAAACTTCTTGTCCGCGATGTCGAAGGGAACGTATTGCTTCGTCGCCGGGTCAATTCCCATGGCGCGCGCCATCTGCGCATAGCGCTCCTCCCAGGGCTGCACGCCCGAGGCCGGATGGATATTGACCGTGGCCTTGAGGCTCTCTGCGTGCACGCCCGCGAGAAACGCATCCGGATCGGGAAAGAGCAGTTTGTTCCAGGTGTAACCCGTCCAGCCGAGCTTATGGCCCGAGGCGTCCTGTTCATCGTTTCCCGCTGTCTCGTTGAACGTGGGGTGCCAATCCATGTCAATCACCAGCACATCGAGCGGGGTATCGTGCGTATGAAACTCCCGAATCAGCTCGTTGAACTCCTGGTCCGTGTAAGACCAGTAGCGCGACCACCACGCGCCGAACGCGAACCGCGGCGGCAGCGGAATTTTTCCGGCCACGCGCGTGAAATCATAGAGCGCGCGCTTGTAGTCATGGCCGTAGCCGAAGAAATACCAATCCTGCCGGTCTCCCGGAGGACGCACGACGACCCAGGGCCAGGGACTTCGCTCACCCTCGGCGAAGGAAAAATCGTCCGAGTCAAAGAGCGTCCGCGCGCTGTCGTCCACCACCGTCCATCCATCGCGCGAGACGAGCCCGGGCTCGAGCTGCACATTCGAGCCGCGGACTTTATCGAGCGTGCGCGCCGTGCCCATAAGATTGCCCGTATCCGCCATTCCGGGCTTCCACACGATCTGTTTTCCGTTGAGAGTGAACGTGATGCTCAGATTCTCGGCGCTGAATTTCCCGTCCGAATTTCCGCCCGTGTAAACCAGCGTGAGCGCGCTCGTCTTGACCACCGTGCGCCCGCCATCCCGCGCCGTTTCGCGCGTAAATTCCGGCACGGGCAGCTTGCGGTTCAGAAAAACCAGCGAAGCGTGATCCTCGAATTTGCCGTCGGCGGACCACTCCATGCGAATCATCTGCGGCGTGAGGATGGTGAAGCGCGCATGCCCGACGGTGACGACCGCGCGCGGATCGGCAACCGGATCGAAACGCCCCGGGTCATTCGCGGCCGCGATGGCGGTATGGGGGAGTGGCAAGATCAGCAGCCCTGCCAGAACGAAATTCTGCAACCGCGCGCGCGGCAAATTCGCCATGAAGTTTTGTGTTCCTCGCCCTTCGCGGCGAGGCCGTCTGAAGCCGCCAGCCTCGGCGGGAGATGGCTCCGCGTCTTCCGATGGGAGCCTACATGAGCGCCAAGTCGCGAGTCAACCAAAGGGCGGGTCACGTCCCGACGGAGAGTGCGCGAAAGCGAAAACCCGCGATTCATTTCTCGCCCACAAGATAGCGGCACCCACGGGGACCCATGCGCGCGGAATGAACCGCCCCCGCGGCAACGTCGCAGCGCTCCCCGGCGCGATATGTTTT
>CAWGKL010000003.1:0-456646 GCA_963823205.1 Terriglobia bacterium | reverse complement strand
ATGCGGGAAAACCGTGAGCTGATCATCGGAATCCTTGGAAGCATCGGCAGGGGGCGCCGGCGGCGGGGAAGTTTGCGCCTCGGGCTTGGCGGGCAGGGAATTCTGGCCGAGCGCGAAATTTGGCCCGAGGAAGCACACGAGCAGCAGGCAAAAAATCCGCGAGCCGGTTTGGGCCGAAAGGCGGCGCATTTTTTCGAGGGGATGCCCCTAATTTAGAGAGCCATTCTCGACAGGCGTCGAGTAAAACGCAAATCGCCCGCCGGCTGCGTTAAAAGCATATTAAAACCAGAAGGAGGAGAGCTTTTAGCTCCCCCCTTCACGATGAAACAGTCCATCGAATTCCATCATCCTGCCCCTCGGCCTCCTCCCCGAGCTGCCCCTTGATACGCGAAAGCAGCATCTGCTCTGGTGCACGGTCGCACGCCTTCTTCTCGCCTCGAGGCTCGAAGGCGCCCATGGCCGAATCCATCCAGATGGAAATGAGCGGGGCCTTTCCGTCGTCGTGGAGCGGCACCCAGACGCGATACAACCCGCTATGAATGATGAGTTCCTCGAAATTGTTCGCACAATTGCGCATGTCCCCCTCCTTTCACGAGGCGCATCTGTCCTCAAGCCCAGACGTGGCTCGCGCATCTGAAATTCATTTATCAGGTAGGGATCTTTCGAACGGCTGCGAAGATTCCCACTCGCTCATGTTTTTTATTCCGCGAGAGCGAGCGGGAGTGAGGTCAGAAGCGGCCTGCGCTGCGCTGGCTCTGGCGGAATGCCGGACAACTCGATCTACCCGGAGGTTCCGGCTCTTCCACTGGAAAATCCATAAGTTCTGTTATCCTCCCAAGGGGCATGGCTTCAGGCCCCCAAGGTCTGATACCATACCCCCAGAGGGTAGTCAAGCGAAATGTCGCATCTTTCGAGAGAAAAATTGGACCTTTTGAACCGCACGAAGAAGGTCGTGGGGCAGGTCGAATCCGTCCAGCGGGCTTTGGAGGAGGATGCGGAGTGCGCGGAAGTGCTGCAGCGTCTGGCCGCCGCGCGGGGAGCGATCAATAGCCTGATGCGGGAGCTTCTGGAAGACCATATCCGCAATCACATGCCCCGGAATTCAAAATCCTCCCAAGAAGCTGCGGGCGACGTGATCGAAATCGTCCGCGCCTTTCTGAAATAGGCCGGGGCAGTCCGGCGCGCCGGCAATCCACGCGCAATGCGTTTTTCGCGGCGGTGGATTGTCCGCGCGCCCGGATGTCCTCAAGGCATCCGATTGCCCGTCGGGGCCATCTTTAGTAGTCTCTATCGTTCCGCTTATGGTGGTGGCTCCGGCAGGGGGGGGACTCAGGGGTGAGGAACTTGCGGGGAAAACTTAGCCTGTCTTTTTGGATTGCGGCTCTCGCAATAGCGGCGCTGCCCTCGTGCCAACAAACGATTAATTATCCGGCGCCAACCCTAACCTCCATTTCCCCTGTCAACGTTGTGGCCGGCCAGCCGCAGTTTACGCTCACACTCATAGGCTCCAATTTCACGCCTGCCTCGGTCGTGGATTGGGGTGGCCAAGCACTTACCGAATTTACCTTTGTGAGCACCAGCGAAATTCAGGCCATTATCCCTGCGGACTTTGTCCAGAACCCGGGCACGACGGAGGTTGCCGTCTTCACACCCCAGCCGGGCGGCGGACTCACGGTGCCGCTTCTATTTACAATCTTTGAGCCATTCACTCCTGTGCCGCAAATCACGTCGCTTTCTCCTTCCGCCGTTCTTGCCGGCAGCGGGTCGTTCAATCTGTTCGTCAATGGAACGAATTTTAATACCCTGTCCATTGTGACCGTGAACGGCGCCAATCGAGTGACCACATTCCAAACTCCTGCATCTCTAGCCGTCCAGATCACGTCGTCTGACGTGACCAGCGGTGGCGCGCTGCAGATTGCCGTTGTGAATCCGCAATTGAATTCGCAATCTGCCACGCGGATTAACTGCGGCGGCCCGGCGGTGAACCCATTCGTGGCCGATACGGATTTCAGCGGCGGCTCCGGTCAAACCACCACGGCCGCGATTGACACGAGCAAGACGAACAATCCCGCCCCGATGGCGGTGTATCAGACGGCGCGGGCTGGGAACTCCACGTACACGATTCCAGGCAACCCTCCCTTCGGATCGCTCGAAACCGTGCGCCTGCACTTTGCTGAGACTTCCATGACGGCAGCCGGGCAGCGGAAATTCAATGTGAGCATCAATGGAGCGCAAGTGTTGGGGAGTTTCGATATCTTCGCGGCTGCGGGCGGCCAGAACATCGCGAACGTTCAGCAGTTTGCTGAACCTTCGAACGCCAACGGCCAATACGTAATCCAATTCACTTCCGTCATAGGCTCCCCGCTCATCAGCGGGATTGAAATTATACCGCCTGCGGGCGGCGGTAGCTCCAACAGCGTGGCCCTTGAGGTCACGAATCCTTTGCCGGGCATCAGTACGCTCAGTCCTGTGTCTGCGCAGGCCGGGAGCAGCGCCACGATTACGGTGACCGGGACGAGCCCTGGCCCGGATTTTGTGCCCAACTCTGTCATTTTGGTCAACGGCGCGCCGCACGCAACAGTGTTCTCGAGTCCGACGGTGGTTTCGGCTACGCTGACTGCCGCGGATCTTGCCAGCGCTGGAATCAGTCTCGTGCAGGTGTTCAATCCTTCCTCTCGATCCAGTCCACCCTTCGATGGCGGCACTTCCAACGCGCTGACTTTTGCCGTGACCCCTGCGATTTCGGCGGGGCTGCCCATGCTTGTGGATATCGCGCCCGATGGCACGCAAGCGAACGACGGGATTTGCGGCGGAACCGTCAACTGCCAGAATAGAACCTTGGGTCTCACGCTTGCCACCTCGGGCCCTTCGGTGAGCGGGGACGGCAGTTTCATCGCGTTTGCCTCCGTTTCCAGCAATCTCGTCACTGGCCAGACGAATTCCGCGAGCGCTATTTTTCTTGCCGCCACGTGCCTTACTTCCGTATCTTCCTCGAGCTGTCTAACCATCTCTCCGGTCAGCCTGGCGATCGACGGTGGGCCCGCCAACGGAGCGAGCTCCGAACCGACCCTGGACGGCACCGGCAATAGGGTCGCCTTCACTTCGCAAGCCACCAATCTCGTGAATTACGTGAGTTTCCAAAGCGTGCCTCCGGGCAGGCGCCAGGTTTATACGCAGCCGCCGTGCCCCATCACGAGCAGCACGGCGCCTTGCACCTTCTCCCCATCCACGGAGGGAGCCGTGCTCGTATCCATTTCGGCGGACGGAACCAGCGCCGGCAACGGCGATAGTTACAATCCCGTGATCAGCCCGGACGGGCAGTTCGTTGCCTTCGTCTCCCTCGCCACGAATCTCGTCTCCGGTGTCACAGTGGATGGCGTCACACCACAGGTATATATCCGCTCCACCTGCGGCAACGTGACGCCTCAAACGCAAACGGCGGGCGGTTGTGTCCCCATCACGTACCTGGTTTCGTCCCCCGATGGAACCACGCCCGGCAATGCTCCGAGCTCGAATCCGGCGATTGCCAGCGGCGGCACGTACGTCGCCTTCACATCCTCGGCCACCAACCTCGGTCCGAGTGCGCCCAATCCCAGCGGCTTGCAGGAAATTTTCGAGCAGAACGAATGCCAGCTTGCGACCCCTGGCTGCATCCCGCCCATGTACCTGATCTCCACGCCCGACGGCGTTACCCCGGCCGATGCGGCCAGCGTGCAGCCTGCGATATCATCCGACGCCCGCTTCGTCGCTTTCGCCTCCGCCGCGGACAACCTGGGAATCGCTCCCGGAGGCTTCCAGCAAGTGTATGTGCGGGACACCTGCCTGGCCTCCACACTCGCAAACTGCACCGCTTCCACGAGGCTTGTATCCACGCCCGACACTTTGCTGAATCCCAAGACCCCCGCGAAGGGACTCAGCGAACATCCCAGCATCAGCTCGTGTAGCTCGGGCGCGTCATCAGCCTCCTGTGCAACGGGTCCGCTCGTTGCCTTTGCCTCCGTGGCTTCGAATCTTGCCCCTTCATTGAATGGAGTCGAGAATATCTTCGTGCGCAATACGTGCGACGCCGTTCTGGCCCCGTCTCCCTGCACGCCCAGCATCGTCCTCACGAGCCAGGCGGCCGGCGCTTCCCCGCCCGCTGCGGATGGCTCGAGCGTGGCGCCGGCGATCAGCGGCGATGGGCACACGGTAAGCTTCATTTCGTTTGCGGACAATCTTGTGGCGCACGATTCCAACGGCCTCGAGGACATCTTCCTCGCCGCCACCTCATTCTGATCTGGTTTTGCGGAGCGCGCCGTGAAGCAGCTTCGGGACCTTCGCATCGAATAGGAGACTGGATGCCCCGCTACATCTCGCAACACACCCTGGCATGCCTGACGCGGCAGGGCGCCGAAGAACTCGCGCGGCGGCTGCACGCCGGAACACCCGTCGCGGCGCGGCGTGTCCTCGTCAACATGCAGGAAGGCAAAATGCTCGTGGAATTCGATGCTCCGGGCCGCGAGGAGCTTGAAAAGTGGCTCGCCGCGGAAAAGTTTCATTTCGATTGGCTGCTGCGTGTCGAATTCGAATCCGTTAGCGGCGGCTCCTTGCAGCCTGTTTAAACGGACGAAACCAGGTGCCCATTCGCCCGCGCTCGCAAGGACGTTGATCGCTCGCACGAAAAAGGTGCCCGGAGAAAGGACCGTTGCCGTGCATGGAATTCCATTGTATCCTTCCTGGCATGGCAATCTCCTTTAAGAGTCTGGCTCCCTGCTACCATTATTGTCCGTGTTGCAGATGCGTGCCGTCTGGCGCGGGGAGGCTGGGCATCTAGGAGACCGATTCTAGCCAGGATTTCTCGAACCCACCGCCAGAAACGAGTTGGCTGGTGGGTTTTTTTTGCTGTTCATGAAATTCAAATCTCATTCTCCTAAGGAGGAAGTCACATGTCTGAATATGCGCATCCGGAAGTACTGGTTTCCACCCAATGGGTGGCGGACCACGCGAGCGACCCGAAGGTTCGGCTCGTGGAAGTGGACGTGGACACCACAGCCTACGACCAGGGCCACATCCCCGGTGCCGTGGGATGGAATTGGCAGTCGCAACTCCAGGACAACATCCGCCGCGACCTGATTGACAAGGCCGCCTTCGAGAGGCTGCTCGGTCAATCCGGGATCTCGGGCGACACCACGGTGATCCTTTACGGCGACAACAACAATTGGTTCGCTTCCTACGCCCTCTGGCAATTGAAATACTATGGGCACAAGGATGTCCGCCTGATGAATGGAGGCCGCAAGAAGTGGCAGGAAGAAAAGCGCCCGCTGACCACCGATCCGCCGAAGCTGGCCCCCGCCACCTATCGCGCGACGGGGCCCGATGAATCCATCCGCGCGCGCAAGGAGCACGTTTTCGCGCTCATCGAGCGCAAGAAACCCGGAGAGCCTCGTGGACGTGCGTTCCGTGGACGAATTCACCGGGAAAATTATCGCACCCCCGGGGATGACGGAGACCGCACAGCGTGCCGGCCACATCCCCGGCGCCGCGAACATCCCTTGGGCGCAGGCCGCGAGCGAGGACGGCACCTTCAAGTCCGCCGACGCGCTCAAGCAGCTCTACCAGGGCAACGGCGTCACGGGCTCAAATGAAGTCATCGCCTATTGCCGCATCGGCGAGCGCAGTTCTCACACGTGGTTCGTCCTGAAGTACCTGCTCGGATATAACGACGTGAAGAACTACGACGGCTCGTGGACCGAATGGGGCAACTTGGTGGGCGCTCCCATCGAGAAGGAAATTGCCGCCGCCGCGCGCTAGGCAGCTACTTTCGCAGGCATCATAGCCTCGGACCTTCAGGACTCGCATCGGATCGGGCGGCCGCCATGCGCGCGCCGCCCTCACGCTACGGGTCTTCCACGCTCGATTTCCCGCTCGCCAACTCATCCTGCACGATGGAAAGCGCCTGTTTTGGCGGTCCGATCAGCCGGTAGTGGCTGGCCTCGATGATCTGGTGTTCCTCAAATGGGAACAGGAATTTGCGCCCCGTGAAATCATACTGATAGCGCATCGGCAGCCAGACACCCGGCGCCACCTCCGCCTGCTCCATGGAGAAAAGGCTGCCGCGATATAGCTTTCCGAGTATTCCCCCGCCGACGGAAATATCCCGCGTGACGCGCGCCTCGCCGAGCACGAGTTGATCGGAGGCGTGGTCCACCCAGATCGTGGCCGTCACGCGCGTGAGCGCCTCTTGGAAGATGGAACGCGGATGGAAATTCGGATTCGGATCGAGGCTCGAAGACGTCGCAGACGCGGCTGTTCCTCGTTTCCTCGCGCAGCCATTTCGCCGTGAAGGCATCCTTCATCGAGTCCACCAGCTCGGCCCGCTCGCGTTTCCGCTTCGCGTATTTTTGATAAGCTGTCTGGGCCCTGGAATCGCCGGGATTGAGCATCACATCGAGCGCGTCCTTCCACGTCTCCAGCTCCTTGCGGTATTCCGCGGGAGCGACGGTCCTTCCGTTGTCCTTCAGAAGGATTCTGAAATTGCCTGCTCCGTCGGGGACAACGCGATAGGTTCTGTCCTCGAGCGTGCGCGGATTCTGGTCTCCCGTGCGGTCCACGAGCCGCTCGATGCGCTCGTATTCGTCGAGCGTGTCGTCGTCCTTGTGCTGGTTGGCGATCAGCCTCTGGGAGCGAGCTTGCATCTCGGCATCCGAGGGCGCTTGGGGATTTCCGGGCGAACCTGCCGCTTGAGCGGCCGGTTGCAAATTCGCGCCCCGCGATCCTGCGAGCGCGAGCCCCGCACACCCCGCCGCCAACACCGCCGCCCCGAGCAGCGAGATCCGCATCAAATTTGCAACCTGCTGGGACATATCCCGGTATCCACTCGTGCGATTCTCCCCGCTGGGTACGCGCTTCAAGCCATTATTATAACCGGGATTTCCATGGATGCTTGGACGGCAGCTCAGATTGTCTGCGAGCTTTCCTTGCCGGTTATTTCGATGGTGCGGACGGAAAGTTCGGTGGCGGCTCGATGACAATCGAGCTCTGCGGGTTGAGGCGCGATTTCCCGTCCGGTCCAAAAACGTAGGCGTATCCTGCGGGATCCACGGGAATGCCGGCAAGCATTCCGGCATCGCGCATCGCGCCGCACGAAGCGGGGTAGCGCCCGAAGCGTTTTCGATATTGCTCCGCGAGGGCATCCAGCTGCGCTTCGTCTTCCTGCGCCTTAAGCCCCTCCAACTGTTCCGCCGCAACCTTCCGGATGCTCGGGTCCTTCGTGGATTCGTGCAGCTCGGACCAGATCATTTGGGACGTTTCGAGCGACCCGCCCTTCTCCGCGACGCGCGCGGCCATCAGCTTCACCCAGACCGGAGCTTGCGGGTTCCTGCTTGCTGCCAGATAGGCCGCGGCGGCATCCGGGTAATCCTTCAGCCGCCAGTAGTAGAGGAAGCCCAGATCGGTGCCCAGGTGCCACTCCTCCGGATTCGCCGCAATGCCGCGCTTCACCAGATCAATCGCCAAATCCGTCCGCCCCGCCCCGCCCACGCCCGGCTCGGAAAGAAAGATCGCGCCGAAGCGATAGGCCACGATGAGCTTCGGATCAAGCGTCGTAGTGATATCGAGCAGCGGCCAAAGCAATTCGAAATTCGCCCCGGGCGTTCCCACCCTTTCGCCGTAGTACTGCACGGCGCGCGTCCAATAGATATCCGCGAGCAGCGAGCCGTACCCGAGGCTCAGGTTTTTCACCGCTGCTCCGGAGCGGAGCAGAAGTTCCTCTTTTTCCGGCGCCGCTGAGGCCGTCTGCGAGTCAATCCCCATTTGCAGCCAGGCAATCGCCGCGAACAGCAGCGGCACGCCGGCAACCGCGGCGTACAGCGGCCGGTCTCGATGGGAAAGGCTCACTTTAAATTGCGCCTCGAAAATATAGCCGCGGCGGAAAGCAAAACCAGTGTCACATACAGCGCGGCGTAGAGCGTGTTTCGCCATACGAATGAAAACGGAATGGGTTCGCCGTGCGCCGCCGCGGCAATGGCGTTGAAGTCGTGAAAGTTTGGCGCCAAATAGTATAGAATTTGCGCCGCCGTTTTGACCGCGGCATTGCGCGTCACATCTCCGATGTCCCGAATGTCCGTCGCGAACACGCCGGTGATGTAGATCCCCAGGGTGAACAGCGTCGAGAGCAGGGGGCTCGAGAAGCAGGAAAAAAATAGCGCGAGCGCCGTCACCAATGCCAGCTCCAGCAGGATGAAATACACCGCGATCAAGATCGAGCCATCCGCTCGCACAAACGGCCGCCCCACGTAGAAGAGCGCCGCGGCCAGGCCCAGCGTCATGAAGGACGTGTTCACCGCCAGGGTTAGGAGCAGCCCCGCATATTTCCCCACCAGGAATTCCCACCGGCGGATCGGCTTCGCCAGCAGGCTGTAGAGCGTGCGTTTCTCCATTTCCTTGGAAACGAGCCCCACCCCGATGAACACGGCCATCACCAGCCCGAAAAGGGAAATCGCCGTGAGGCCCAGGTTGACAATCACCAGCCGCTCGATCCCAATCGAAATCTGCCCCACCAGGATCGCCGCACCGATCATCGCCAGCGCGAAGAAAACCAGGTTGTAGAGCACGCGGTCCCGCACCGCTTCACGGAACGTGTTCACCGCCACCACTCCCGGCGCCGAGCTCATCGCGCCTCCACCTCCTCCGCCGGCGGCTTGGCCCGCCCCTCGCCCGCCACGCGCAGGAAATAATCCTCCAGCGTCGGACGCACCGGCGAAACCGAAAGAATCCGGGCATGGCAGCCGCGCAACTGTTCGAGCGCGGAATAAAGCCCGGCCTCCGGCACTTCGATGCGGTACCGCGCGCCGCTTTTCGCGGCGCGCCCGGCAAGGTCCGCGGGCAGCGCGCGCCCCTCCTGCGCCTCGAATAGGATTTCCATTCCTTGCACCTCGATCGCAACGATCTCTCCCGGCGACCCCACTCCGTGCAACTTCCCTTCCACCAGCACGGCCACGCGGTCGCACAGCATTTCCGCGTCCGAAAGGATGTGTGTCGAGAAAAAAACCGTGCGCCCATGCTGCTTCAGCTCGAGGATGATGTCGCGCACCTCCCGCCGGCCGATAGGATCGAGCCCCGACATGGGCTCGTCCAGAAACACCACCTGCGGATCGTGCAGGATGGCCTGCGCGATCCCGGCGCGCTGGAGCATGCCCTTTGAAAACTTCCGCAGTTGCAGGTCGCCCGCTCCCGCGAGTCCCACGCGCCCGAGAAATCGCGTCACGCGCTCGCGCCGCTCCGCTGCCCCGTAGCCGAAAAATCGCGCGTAGTAATCGAGCAGCTCCCGCGCCGTCAGGTAATCGTAGAAATAGGGCTGCTCGGGCAGATAGCCGATCTCGCGGTGCATGCGGACGTCGTCTATCGCCATGCCGCGCACGCGCGCGGTTCCCGACGTTGGAAAGATCAGCCCCATCAGCAGCTTCAGCGTGGTCGTTTTTCCCGCGCCGTTCGGCCCGAGGAACCCGAAAATCTCCCCCTCTTCCACCCGCAGGGTCAGGTTGTCGAGCGACCGCCGCATCCGCTTGCGCCAGAAGCCGCTGGAATAATCCTTCGTGAGTCCCAGGATTTCGATTGCCGGGTTGCTCATAGGTGTCATTATTATTATTTTTTGGCTCTTCTGCTCATGTCAATTCCGGCGTGTTGCTTCGTATAACACAGCGCGGCACCCTTCCACGGGGTGTCGCTCCGACCTCCCGCGTTGACCGTCCCTCGCATGTCCCCTAGAATAAAGGCTCAAAATGTTCGAAACGCTCACCGATAAGCTTCAGCGCGCCTTCAAGAATCTGCGCGGGCAGGGCAAGCTCACCGAAGAGCACCTCGACGCCGCGCTCGCCGAAATCCGCGAGGCGCTGCTCGAGGGCGACGTCAATCTCGGCGTGGCCGACGATTTCATCGCGCACATCCGAGAAAAGGCCCTCGGTTCGGAAGTCCTGCTCCAGCTTTCTCCCGCCCAGCAAGTGGTCAAAATCGTGCGCGACGAACTGGCCGATCTCCTGGGACGCGAAGCGCGCCCGCAATTCTCTTCCCGCCCTCCCTCCGTGTGGCTCATCGTCGGATTGCAAGGCTCGGGCAAAACCACTTCCACCGGCAAGCTCGGCAAGTGGCTGGCCGAGCATGGCCATCGTCCCATCGTCGTCTCGACGGACGTTTACCGTCCCGCGGCCCGCGAACAGCTCGCGCAGGTGGCCAAGGCCACGGGCACTCCCTGCTGGCCCGGCACGGGCGCGGATAAGCCGCTCGAAATTGTGCGCGGCGCCGTGCGTGAAGCCAAGCTTTCGGCTTGCGATGTGATCCTCGTGGATACCGCCGGCCGCCTGCACATTGACGACGAACTGATGAAGGAGCTTTCCGACCTCAAGCGCGAACTCAATCCCGCCGAAATCCTTTTCGTTGCCGATGCCATGATTGGGCAGGACGCCGTCCGCTCCGCCGGAGAGTTTCACAAGCGCCTCGGCGTCACCGGCGTCCTCCTCACCAAGCTCGATGGCGACGCCCGCGGAGGCGCTGCGCTTTCCATTCGCAAGGTCACCGGCGCCCCCGTCAAGTTCGTTGGCGTCGGCGAGAAATACGACGCGCTCGAGCCTTTCCTTCCGGACCGCATCGTCTCGCGCATCCTCGGCATGGGCGACGTTCTCGGCCTGATCGAAAAGGCCGAGAAGACCATTGACGCGAAGCAGGCGCGCGAGCTCGAGCGCAAACTCCGCGAGGACGATTTCACCCTCGAGGATTTCCGCGATCAGTTGCGCCAGATTCGCAAGATGGGCTCGATGGAACAGTTGATGGGCATGTTGCCCAAGATCGGCCCCTTCGCCAACATTCCCAAGGACGCGCACGTGGACGAGTCGAAGCTGAAGTCCATCGAGGCCATCATCAATTCCATGACCGCCGCCGAGCGCTCCAATCACAATCTGATTGACGGCAAGCGCCGCAAGCGCATCGCCCGCGGCAGCGGCACCTCCGTCCAGGAAGTCAACCAGGTCCTCAAGCAGTACGCCGACATGCGCCGCATGATGAAGCAGTACGGCAGCCTGGCCAAAATGAAGATGCGCGGCATCGGCAAGCTCGCTGGCTTGAAATAGGAAAAAACTCGTGCCGATTATCGTCAATAACGCGCTCCATCAGATTCGCTCCACGGCCATGGGCGGTGGTGACCGCGCCGAAAAGGCCAAGCGCCTTGCCGAATTGATCCAGAAGCTCGGCGGATATCGCTGGGTTGGCGTTTACGATGTGGGCGCGGAGATCGTTTCCATCATCGCCTGGAGCGGCCCGAGTGCGCCCGAATATCCCTCGTTTCCCGCGAGCAAGGGCCTCGCCGGCGCGGCGATCCAGCAGAAGCGCGCCGTAATCGTTGGCGACGTGCGCAACGACCCGCGATGCGTCGCGGCATCCAGGGGAGCGCTTTCCGAGATCATCGTGCCGGTGCTCGCTCCCGGTGGCGAGCGTGTGATTGGAACCGTGGATGTGGAAAGCGATCAGGCCAACGCGTTTTCCGCAAGCGACCAGCAGATGATCGAGCAGTGCGCCGAGGCGGCCCTCCCGCTTTGGCTGTTCGCGTAGGAGTACCCGATGGTAGTATCCCAATTTGGCTGAAACGCATAATCGCGTCATTCTGAGCGGAATCCCGCGTTTTTGGTTTTCCCGCCGCCTTTTGGCGGGCGCGGGATGCAGTCGAAGAATCCCTCTTCGGGTCTTGCCGCGATGAGAACCTGACCCACTACCCACACGAGATACCGATTGGTGAATTCCGCCGCCTCCGCTATACTCTTGGGATTGCAATAAGGAGGAATTTCGAGTGTTAATGATTCGCCTTGCCCGGATTGGTAAAAAGAAGCACCCCTTTTATCGCGTGGTGGTCACGGAAAAGACCCGCCCGCGCAACGGCCGTTTCGTCGAAATCGTCGGCACCTACGACCCGCTGAAGAAGCCCGCGGCCATCGAGCTTGACCGCGACCGCGTGGACTACTGGCTCTGCAAAGGCGCCCAGCCGAGCGACACCGTTCGCAGCTTCCTGCGCAACCGTAAGCCTGCCTGAACCATCCTATTCTTGTAGGCAAGTCCATGTGCATAGCTCTCGTGCAAGCTCGACCGAGTTTCTCCTCTGCGCACGGCAGACTGGGGAGGAAGAGCCATGAAAGAACTAGTCGAAGAAATTGCCAAGGCGCTTGTGGATCATCCGGAAGAAGTTCACGTGAAATCGGTGGATGGCGAGCAAGTCACCGTCCTTGAGCTCCGCGTAGCCCCCGACGACTTGGGCAAAGTGATTGGACGGCAGGGGCGCACGGCGAAATCCATCCGCACCCTGCTGGGCGCCGCCGGGATGAAATTGAAAAAGCGCTTCACGCTGGAAATCCTCGAGTAGTGGCCGCGCAGCAATCCGCGGGGCTCACCGTGGCGCGCATCCTGCGCCCACAAGGACGGCGCGGCGAAGTAGCCGCCGAGATTCTCACCAGCTTTCCCGAGCGCCTCACCCGCATGTCCTCCGCCCGTCTATGGGACGGCAAGACCGCGCCCCGCCAAACCGCGGTTCGCTCCTGCCGGCTCACCTCCAGCCGCGGCGGCCAGGCCATTTTTCATTTTGAAGGCTCGGATTCGATTTCCGACGCCGAAAAGCTTGTAGGGCTCGAAGTGCAAATTCCCCTCGCCGATCGCATGCCGCTTCCGGCCGGGAGTTACTACGTCGCGGACCTCATCGGTTGCGAAGTACGTGAAAAGGTGCGTGAAATAGCGCGTGAGGAAGTGCGTGAAGAAACCCGCGAGGAAGTGCGTGAGAAAGACGGCGCGGTGATCGGCCGCGTCCGCGACGTGCAATTTACGGGCGAAGGCGTGGCCGGCGCTCCGCTCCTCGTCCTCGATTCCCCCCGCGGCGAATGGCTCCTCCCCCTCGCCCAGGAAATCTGCGTCCACGTGGACACGTCCGCGCGCCGCATCGAAGTCGTGCTCCCCGAAGGCCTCCGCGATTTGAACCCCTAAGGTGCAATGGCGCGCGCACGTCCTGTTTGCGCTACTATCAGCTACTATTAAGGCTTCCATGCGCTTCGACATCATCACCATCTTCCCGGAATTTTTCACGGGGCCGCTCGACTACGGCATCGTGCGCCGCGCGCGAGAAGCCCGCCTGATCGAAACGCATCTCCACGATCTGCGCAACTTCGCCCACGACCGCCATCGCACCGTGGACGACCGCCCCTTCGGCGGCGGCGAGGGCATGGTCATGAAGCCCGAGCCGTTTTTTGAAGCCGTCGAATCGCTCGTGGGTTCCGGAAGCGCAGCGGCCCCGGCGCACACGGCCATCGTGCTGCTCTCCGCATCAGGGAAACTTTTCGGGCAGGAGACGGCGCGGCGCTTCGCGGCGCTCACGCGGATTGTGCTGTTGTGCGGCCGCTATGAAGGCGTGGACGAGCGCGTCGCGGAAAATCTCGCCACCGACGAAATTTCCATCGGAGATTTCGTTCTCTCCGGGGGCGAACTCCCCGCCGCCATGGTTCTCGACGCCGTCACGCGCCTGATTCCGGGCGCCCTCGGCAATGAAGATTCCGCCGTGAACGAATCCTTCAGCGAACCCGCGCGCGATTCCGAACCGGCAGTCACGAGTCACAAATCACAAGTCACGAATCACGGTATTCTGGACTATCCCCACTACACGCGCCCGCAATCCTTTCGCGGCTGGGACGTCCCCGAAATCCTCGTGAGCGGCAACCACGAAGAAATCCGCCGCTGGCGCCGCAGCAAGGCCCTCGAAAAAACCGCGCGCAACCGCCCCGATCTCCTCGACCCCGCGAGCGATCCCTTGCCCAAAAAATCGTAGCGCGTCACCGCCCCAGGAATTTTTCCAGCTTTTCGGTTTCCGTTTCGGCCATGCCCAGATATTGCTGCGTGCTGTCCACGTCTTTGTCACGGAGCGCGGACTCCGCTCTCGCTACATCGGTATGCATGCGCTGCTGCGACGCCACTATATCGCCGCGCAGCCCATATCCCTGTGCCTCCTGCTGCCTCTGCAACGAATCCAGTCCGGCATCCACGGCGGCGCCGCGGCTGGAAAGCTGATCAATCTGGTCGCGCAGCGCTTGCAACTGCTTCGGATCGGGCCCCGGCGGCGGCGCTGGCGCTGCGGGCGCGGCCGCTGCACGCACAGGAGCCGCTGGTGCGACCGCCACCGCGGGAGCCGCTGGCGCAGGCGTCGCGGGAGCCGCTGGTGTTGCTGGCGCACTGGGCGCAGTGGCTGGCGTGTTGCCTCCCAGCGCATGCGTCTTGGCATACTTCGGAACGTATATCCCCGCCAGAACCAGAACAGCCAAAACGAGGACCGCGCCAATCGTGATATAGAGCCCGCGCTGCGTTGGCTGGGCCGCTGGCGCTGGAGTTTCAGGACGATTCGAGTTTTCCATTTTTCACCCCCCTATTTGGCGGGATTATACCCTCGGTTTTTCCGCCGCCCTAAACTATTTGCTTCGAGCGCCTGCCCCGGAAAGTGCCTCGCACACGTGCAAGGCCGTTGTAATCTTACGCGCGCCATAATTTTTCTGGATAGATCGCGGCAATTCCTTTATAATTGTCGTTTGTGCGTCGTGCGCTGGCCCCACCTTTGAGCGGGTCTGCCCGGAATAAGAGCCATGAAACCCATAATCGCCAAGGTGCAGCAGTCGCAGCTTCGCAAGGACCACCCCATCTTCCGCCCCGGTGACACCATTCGCGTGCACGTCCGCCTAAAAGAAGGCGAAGGCGATAAGGAACGCATCCAGCCGTTCGAGGGCGTGGTGATGAGCCGCCGCGGCGAATTGCTGGGCGAATCCTTCACGGTGCGCCGCGTGAGCTTCGGCATCGGCGTCGAGCGCATTTTCCCGGTGCATTCGCCGATGATCAGCTCGATTGACGTTGTCCGCCAGGGCCGCGTCCGCCGCGCGAAGCTGAACTACCTGCGCGCGCGCAAGGGCAAAGCCGCCCGCATCAAGCGCGTCGAAAAATTCGAGCCAGTCGCCTCACCGGCCGCCGCTGAATAACCGCGCGGCATTCTCATTTTTACTTCCGCTCTTTCCCTGCAACCGCTGTGCTAAACTCCCTCGCCGATGGGACGGCTCTGCTGCGCACGGTACGAGCGCGAGGCGCGCCAGCGCGGATGGCTTCGCATCGCCGGACTCGACGAAGCCGGCCGCGGCTCCCTCTTCGGCCCCGTGATGGCCGCGGCCGTGGTCCTGAATCCCAGGCGCCGCATCGTCGGACTCGACGACTCGAAAAAATTGCCCCCCGAACGCCGCGGCGAACTGGCCCAACGCATTTGCGAGCACGCCCTCGCCTGGGCCGTGGCCGAAATTGACGCGAGCCGCATCGACGCCTGGAACATCTACCAGGCCAGCCGTCAGGCCATGGTTGCCGCGCTTTCCCGCCTCGATCCCCTTCCCGACTTTTTATTGCTGGATGCCATCGAACTCGATCTCCCCATCGAGCAGAAATCGCTGATTCACGGCGATGCCCGGTCCATTTCCATCGCCGCGGCCTCGATCCTCGCGAAAGTCGAGCGCGACCGCCGCATGGAAGAGTTCGCCGAGCTCTATCCTCAATATGGGCTGGCGCAAAACAAGGGCTACGGCACCCCGGACCATCTCGAAGCGCTGCGCCGGCATGGGCCGACGCCGCTCCACCGCTTCTCCTACGCTCCTGTGCGCGAGGCGCGCTGCTGGGCCGCGGGCGCCCGCCAGGACGCGCTTCCGCTGGCTTTCGCGGCCAAGCCTTCCCTCGGATGAAGCAGCCGGCAGGAATAAAGGGCCTGCGCGTTTTTTTGTCGCGCCCCGCGCTCCCTCGAGCTGTTCCGCCCTCGACGTACTGTTATCCCCTTCGGCACCACCCTTGTGCCGCCCGATAGACCCTGGTTTTTCGCGCGTGTTAACCTTGATCCGCTGAGGGGCGTTGGTCGTCGCTCGCCCGAGTTCACCTTCCGGGCGAACGGAGGCGGACCGCGCGGAAACTTCCATGGCATTTAATAAAAGCAAAGCGCTCGAAAACGCGCTGAAATCCCTTAACCAGGGCAAGGTCGCCCAGGCCGTCGCCGAATATCAGCAAATCCTCCGCCACGACTCGAAGGATCAAGCGACGCTCATGACCGTGGGCGACCTCTTCGCCCGTCAGGGAGACATGCCGCATGCCATCGAGTATTTCGAGCGCCTCGCGCAGGTGTACCTCAATGACGGTTTCAACAGCAAGGCCATCGCCATCTATAAAAAGATCGCCAAACTGGCCCCCGCCGAGCTTGCGCCCCTCGAGCGCCTCGCGGACCTCTATGTACAACAGGGAGTGCTCAGCGAAGCCCGGCCCCTGTTCCTGCAAATCGCCGAAGCCCATCTGAAGGCCAATCGCGCGACGAAGGCCGTGGATGTGCTCCACCGCCTGCTCGATATCGAACCCGATAATCCGCGCGTGCAGATGCGCCTCGCCGAACTCTACAGCGCCATGGGCCAGAAAAAAGAGGCCGGCCAGGCCTACTTCGCTTATGCGCAGCGCCTCTTCGATCAAGGCGAAACCGGCGAAGCTCAAAAACTCGTCCAGCGCGCCCTGGAAACGGACCCCGGCAATGCCAATGGATTGCTCCTGATGGCCAAGATTCTCGGGCCCCATCACAGCGATAAGGCCATCCTGCTTCTGCAGCGCCATCCGGAGGCCGACGCCGGCGGCGAGGTCACTCAACTCCTCGTGGATTTCGCCCTGCAGGCCGGGCAAATCGAGGAAGCCGTGGATCGCGCCCGCAACCAGTTGCTCCGCGGCAGCTCTCATTTTGCGATTCTCCACCGCGTGGCCGATACCCTGATCGAAAGCGGCCAGGCGGGCGACGCGCTCCCGCTGCTCCGCGAATTGCGCGACCCCATGATCGAAGCGGCCGAGCAGGAAAAATTCCTGAAATCGCTCTCCGGCGCCGCGGAGCGCCTCCCCGGCCACGTCGAGGCGCTCGAGATGCTCGTGGATTTCTGCCGGCATTCGAGCGATCCCTTCCGGTTGAACCCCGCCCTCGGCCAGCTTGCGGATGCGTATGCCGGCCAGGGAAATCGCGCGCGTGCCGAAGAGATGCTGGAAGAGTTGGTGGATCGCAATCGAGGCGACGAGCGCTTCGCCGAGCGGCTCGATAACTTCCGTGCCGGTCGCGAGCGCGCCGTCGGCCAGCAGCCGGGGAAAGTTACCTCGCCCGAGCCCCAGGAGTCCCAGGCAGCGGCATCGGCCCCGCACGCGCCGGCGCCTATGGCAGCGGAAGCGCCCTCCGCGCCCATCTCCGAGGAGCCTCTCGATGAAGATACGCAGACCTATATCAACCAAGTGCTGACCGACGTGGACCTCTTCTCCAGCTACGGGTTGACCCACAAAGCCACACAGCTTCTCGAAAACGTTCTCGTGCGTGTCCCTCGTCACACGCCTACACTCGAGCGCTTGCTGGATTTCTATCTTGGGGCGGGCGACGAACCTCGAACCGCCGAGCTCGCCGCTCAACTCGAGCAAATCCATCGCGAGCGCGACGATACGGTCAACGCCGAACGCTTCACCGCGCTCCGCAAAAGGTTCCAGAAGGTCGCTGGGCTGGCGGAGGAGGAGTTGCCCGCCCCTCAGGCGGTTGCTCCGCCTCCTGTCTCCGCCGCGCCGCCGGAACCTCCGTCCCCTCCCCCGGCGTCACACGCACAAGAGCCGCCCGCGCCTGTTGCGCCTCTTGAATTCCAAATACCGCTCGCGCCCTCGAGCGAGCCCGCCGAGCTCGTGCAACAACCGCCGGCCGCGGAGGTGGATCTCTCGGACGAATGGGAGGCCATGATGCAAAACGTCGCCGAGCCTGCCCCCGCCGCCGAGCCTCCCCCACTCGTCGCAGTGGAAATCGAGCAACCGGCGGAATCAGAGCCTGAGCCGTCGTTGGAGATTGTCGAAGAGCCCCTCCATGAGCTCGAAGCCCAAAACGAAGTCCCGGCGAGCGCCCCTCCGAGCATCGAGGAAATAGAACTCGAACTCACGCCCCAGCCCGCGGGCGCCGAGAACGCCGACGCCATGGGCTCGACCGACTTCATTGGCGAACTCATCGCCGAAATCGAGGATATGCAAGCTCCCGCGGCCGAAGACTTGGAGACGGCGCTGCCCGGCGCTGTCGCCGCTGCTGCGCCGCCTGGATCGAACGGCTCATCCCCGCCTGTCCCCGAACTATCCCCTGAAAACTTGGGCCAGTTGGCGGAGGTTTTTCAGGAATTCCGCGACGAGCTGGGCGAATTCGGCGATAAGGACGAAGACCTCGAAACGCACTATAACCTGGGGATTGCCTATCGCGAGATGGGCTTGCTCGACGAGGCCATCGGAGAATTCCAGAAAGTGGCCACGTCGGTCCAGGGAGGCAAACCCTTTCCCTATACGATGAACTGTTCCACGCTGCTGGCGCTCTCTTTTATGGACAAGGGCGAACCCAAGATTGCTTCCCTATGGTACCGCCGGGCGCTCGACGTGCCGGGGCTGGACCAGGAAACCATCATGGCCTTGCGCTACGACCTCGGCGTCTCACTCGAGTCTGCCGGAGCTTCCTCCGAGGCGCTCGATAGTTTCCGCCAGGTCTACGCCGTCAATATTGACTACCGCGATGTGGCCGATCACATCGCGGAGCTGCAGAAGCGCTGACCTCACTCCCCAACGCGGACCCACTCCGTGTTGTGCACTATCCTGAAATCCCGGTGGCGTTCTAGTTCGAACGAAACGCATTGCGTCGTCCTTCTGAGCGGAGTCCCGCGTTCTTGGTTTTCCCGCCGCCTTTCGGCGGGCGCGGGACGTAGTCGAAGAACCCCTCTTCGTTTTCGCGAACGGCAAGGATGTCAACAGGGCCAGAAGGGCTTTAGAGTCTGTGTGAGAACCCGAGAATCCTTGTAGGTCGTGGCTTAAGCCACGACATAAATCCCGCAAAAATGAGGTCGGCTTCAGCCGCTGAAGTTCCGATTTTGCAGTTCTCACGCAGGCTCTTTAGCCCCTGAAGCCACGTCCTTTATGGGCAGAGTTCAGAATTGGCTCCGAGGCTTCTATTGCTTTGGCGCCTCAGGCGAGGATGCCGGCGCATTTCCCGCCGGCGCTTGCTCCGCCGGCTGCTGTGGCTCGGCTCCGGGGCAAATTTCGGACGTGTGGTTGTGGACGATCAGCCAGTTGTTCCCCACCTTCATGAATACGAGCGTCGTCTGGCCGCGGGCCATATAGGGCTTTCCGCTCATCAGCATGGATTGGAACTCCCACTGATACGACGCCCAGGCTACGTCTCCATGCGTGATGATCGTTGTATTCCTGCGGATAACCTGTATCCCCTGAAATGCCGCTCGCTGCAGGCGGTATTCGGCCACGTAGTTCTGCCAGCCCACCAGCGGTGGCTCGTAGACGCCGCGGACGAACGTCGCGTTCTCGTCGTAATACTTGTGCATCGCCTCGATATCGCCCACCTGAAACGCGCCCAGCATCTCTCCGATGTCGTTGTCAATTTCCTCGGCGGGGGGACCCGGCGGCATGGGCACTGTGTCCGTGGATGTATCCGACTTCGCCGGTTTCTTTTTCTTCTGCCCCGCCCACACCCCGGCGGGGACGGCGAAAATCAGAATGGCGGCGGTAAAATAGACCCACCAGCCGCACGAGGCGAATCCCCCCAGGTTTTTCTTCATCGGCTTTTCCCTCCTCAACCGGCTCGCAGCATAGCACGGAGCGAAAAACACGCACCCAGCGGAAGTCGCTCGATGTGTCGTGTCGGTGTGCGGAGGGACTTTATTCTATTTTTGGAGTCTATCGCTTCCGGCGAATCATGTCCGCGCGGCTTCTTCCTGCTCGAAGGCGTGATACGACGACCGCACCAGCGGCCCCGCTTCCACGTGCTTGAAACCCATCTGCTCGCCGAGCCGCTTGAATTCCGCGAACTCATCCGGGTGGACGTACCGCTCGATAGGCAGATGCTCGGGCGTCGGCTGCAGGTATTGCCCGAGCGTCAATATATGTGTCCCCTGCGCGGCGATTTCCTCCATCGCCTGCAAAACTTCCTCGCGCGTCTCGCCCAGTCCCAGCATCATCCCGGTTTTTGTCGGCATGTCCGGCGCCAATTCCCGCGCGCGGCGCAGCAGCTCGAGCGACCGCTCGTACACGGCCCCTTTGCGCACGCGCCGGTAGAGCCGCGGCACCGTCTCCATGTTGTGATTCAGCACGTCGGGCCGCGCGGCCATCACCGTCTCGAGCGCCGCCCAATCGCCGCGAAAATCCGGAATCAGCACCTCGACCTTGCAGCCCGCCACGCGTCGGCGAATTTCCGCAATCGTCCGCGCGAAGATTGCCGCACCGCCGTCCGCCTGGTCGTCCCGATTCACCGACGTCACCACCGCGTACCGCAGCCCCATCCGCGCCGCGGCCTCGGCCACGCGCTCGGGCTCATCTTCATCCGGGGGACCCAGCGGCTTGCCGCTCGGCACGGCGCAGAATCCGCACGCGCGCGTGCAAATGTTCCCGAGGATCATAAACGTGGCCGTGCGATGCTCCCAGCACTCGCCCATGTTCGGGCACCGCGCGCTCTCGCACACGGTGTGCAGTCCGAGCGTGCGCATGGTGCGCTTCAATTCCTGGTAGTTCGGCCCGCCGAAAAACCGCACGCGCAGCCACGCCGGCCGCGGATGCGCCTCGGGAGGCGGCGCGGCAGCGTTGGGAAGAATCGTGAATTCCGATGCCATCGTCGTGAAACTCCATTTTACCCGCACCGCCCGCACGAAACAATGACGCCGCGGTGCCGGTAATGCGCCCTTCGAACTGCGAAGGCCCCCGGCCGTTCCGCTAACCCTAATTGAATCGTCTCACTGTACAATCAAAGCCACACTGGAACGGGGTGAAGTGTTGTATTATTGCAACACCACATCGGGAAATTTCCTTTGCACCTTTGTAACCCGCTGCAAACAAAGAGTAAAAATGGCTTGTTTGCGGTGACGAGAGTGCTCCATTATAGGCTGCTTGTTGCGCATGCCCTTTCAACTTACAATTCAGCGCCCCGTGGAAATCGAAGGCTTCGGACTGCACACAGCCGTGCCTTGCCGTGTGCGTCTCGCGCCCGCGCCGGCGGACACCGGCATCGTTTTCCGCCGCGTGGACCTGGACGATTTCGAAATTGAGGCGCACGTAGGCAACGTCGCCCGCGTCAGCTACGCTACCAGCCTGATGAAGCAGGGCGTGCTGCTCTCGACCACCGAGCACATCCTCGCGGCGCTCTATTCCTGCGGCGTGGATAACGTCTACGTGGAACTCGACGCCCTCGAGCTGCCCATTCTCGATGGTTCGGCGAAGCCCTTCATTGACCTTCTCGCGCGCGCCGGAACACGCCGCCTGCGCCGCCTGCGCCGCTACATTCGCGTAATAAAACCGCTCGAATTCACCGACGGCGACCGCCGCATCGGCATCTATCCCGCTGAAGAGTTCCGCGTCCACTGCTTTGTGAATTACGACCACCCGGCCGTCGGCCCGCAGGAAGTCGAGCTCGTCGTGGACCGCCAGTCGTTCAGCCGCGAGCTGGCCTCCGCAAGGACGTTCGGCTTCGTCAAGGACTTCGCCGGTCTCAAGGCCATGGGCCTGATTCGCGGCGGCTCGCTCGAAAACGCCATCGTCCTCGACGACAGAATCGTCCTCAATCCCCCCCTGCGCTTCCGCGACGAGTTCGGCCGCCACAAGGCCCTCGACCTGATTGGCGATCTCGCCCTCGTGGGCCGCCCCCTCCAGGCGCGCATCGTGGCGCACAAGGCCGGCCATGCCCTGCACACGCAGCTCGTCACGCGCCTCTTGGCCGACCGCACGCTCTGGACCGAAACGACCGCCGACCCCGTCCCGGCCTCCGCGCCAGCCGGCCTCTCCGTCTCCATCTCGGCCGCCTCCTGAATCATTTCCTCCCTTCTTCATTTTTACGGCGCAAAATCGCGCAAAAAACCACATTTTTCTGCATTTTAAGGCCACTTAAGGGCCTTTTATGAGCGTCAATTCACGCTCACACTAAGGCCTTAAATTACTTGAACCATTCGAGTATTTCAGGCCTTAAAATGCTTGAATCCTTCGAGTAATTTTCTGCTTGGTCGGAGGCTCAATTTCCGCTGGTTCGAAGGGCCAAATTACTCGAAACATTCGAGTAATTTTAGGGGGCAACGTGCGCAATTCGTTTGCTCGAAATTGCGCGAATTGTTGCCAAAGGCACCCGGGAAAGCGACAATACTCCGGGCATGGCCGCAAACGACACGAGCGTAATTATTCTGGCCGCGGGAAGAGGGACGCGCATGCGTTCCGACCTTGCGAAGGTGCTGCACCGCGCGGGCGGGCGACCGCTTGTCGAGCATGTTGTCCGCGCCTGCCAGCCGCTCAAGCCGGCGCAGCTTTTGATTGTCGTCGGCTATCAGGCCGAGGAAGTCGGCGCCATCGCGGCGCAATTCGGCGCGCAGACCGTTTTGCAGAAGCAGCAGCGCGGCACGGGACACGCCCTGCAGGTGGCGCGGCGCGTCATTCGCAGGAGCGCGAAGCTCGCGATTGTCGTGCCCGGCGACGCCCCTTTGCTGCGGCCCCAGACGCTCGCCGCTCTGCTCGATGCGCACCGCCGGGGCGAGGCTGCCGCGACGATTCTCGCCGGGGAAATCTCGAATCCCGCCGGCTACGGCCGCATCGTGCGCGATTCCGAAGGCCGCGTGCAGGCCATTGTCGAGGAAGCGAGCGCGACGCCGGACGAGCGCGCCATCCGCGAAGTCAATTCCGGAATTTATTGCTTCACGCTCGAAAAGCTCTGGCCGTGCCTCGCCGCGCTTCACCCGGAAAACGCGCATCACGAGTTTTACCTGACCGATGCCATCGCCATGCTGCGCGCGCGCGACGAGCGCGTGCTGGCCGTGGCGGCCGCGAGCGCGCAGGAAATTTTGGGCTGCAACACGCGCAAGGAGCTTGCGGATGCGGACCGCGTTTTGCGGGCGCGCAAGGCCGCCGCGCTGATGGACGGGGGCGCGACGATTTACCTGCCGGAAACGGTGGTGATTGATCCGGAAGTGGCCTGCGGGCCGGACACCGTGATCGAGCCATTTGTGCAGCTGCTGGGCAAGACGCGCATCGGCGCGCACTGCCGCATCGGCGCCGGAAGCGTCTTGCGGGATATGCGCGTGGAGGATGGCGCCATCATCCGGCCCTATTCGGCTCTGGATTCGAGCCGCATCGGCCCGAAGGCGGAAATAGGGCCCTTCTCGCGGCTGCGCCCCGGCGTGGATATTCGCGCGCGGGCGCACGTGGGAAGCTTCGTCGAGATGAAGAATACGGTTCTGGGCGAAGGGGCCAAGGCTCCGCATTTGAGCTACCTGGGCGACGCCTCGGTGGGACCCGGCACGAACGTGGGCGCGGGCACGATCACGTGCAACTACAATGGCATCGCCAAGCACAAGACCTCGATCGGGAGGAATGTGTTTGTGGGCAGCGATGCGGCGTTCATTGCGCCTGTGCGCGTGGGCGACGGCGCCTACATTGCCGCCGGGTCGGTGATTACGGAGAACGTTCCCGCCGGCGCCCTGGCCATCGCGCGAGGCCGCCAAGCCAACAAGCCCGGCTGGGCCGCCGCGCGCCGCCGCGAAATCGCGCGCAGCGGGGAGCGAGGTTCGCGCAGCAAGCCAAAGCCCCGACGTAAAAAGCCGAAATCGCGTCCCGCAAAGCCGCGCCGCCCCAAAGCAAAGCCCGCGAAGCGCCCCAGCCGCAAGAAGCCCCGCCGCCGCTGAAGCCTGTTGAATCTTATTGAAATTGGGTGCCTTCACAGCTACAAATTCGTATTTACTAGTGAAACAGGCGATCTCACAGCCCTTTTGAATTTTGGCGAACGACCGGTTGACATGTGAAGTTGACATGTGGAGTTTCCGTGTTAGAATAGCTGCAGTACATTTCAGCGGAGCCGACATCGATGCGCAGGCCTCGTGGATGTACTGCTTTTCTTCTCCCAATCTTTTTCCAACAACAAGAATCTAACTCAGAGCGTAATGCATGGATAGGTGCGGCTGCGGCGGTCTTGGCCGCATTGATCATGGCAGCAGCGTATATTGTAGCCTCGTCTCAGGGGGCAGACTCTAAACCCCGTGGTAACAACAATTGTGATTGTCCAGAGCCCTCAGCACGCGTGCGTCGCTGGTCATTCGACCCGAAGGCGACCAGTCCCCAAACATATACCAACAAAGACAAACAAGTGCATCAGTTGCTCCTGCGTAGAGCGTCGGCGCGAGGTGATATTGACCTGCCCGACTTTTTGTACCAGGGCTAGTGAGAGAGTTTACATCACAACCTCATCGGGCAAGGGGGCAAATGGCGGCTCGCAGGGAGCCGTAGGCGACCGGAGAGCCGCCATTTGCGGCGCGAACGTCGCTGGCGCCGGCGGCCTGTAGCCCAGCGCCGAGTGCGGACGCAGCGTGTTATATATCACCCGCCATTTCTCGATCACCACCTGTGCCTCCCTCAGCGAATAGAAAATCTCTCCGTTCAGGCATTCGTCCCGCAACTTCCCGTTGAAACTTTCGCAGTAGCCGTTCTCCCAGGGGCTCCCCGGTTCGATGTACAGCGTCCCCGTACCCACCTTCGCCAGCCACTTCCGCAGTTCGTCGGCGACGAACTCCGGGCCGTTGTCCGAGCGAATGTTCTCCGGAATTCCCCGGTACAGCATCACGTCCGCCAGCGCTTCGATTACTTCGTACCTTCCCAGTCTTCGGGCCACCCGAATCGCCAAACACTCCCGCGTGTACTCGTCGATCAGCGTCAGCATGCGCAGTGTTCTTCCGTCGTGCGTCTTTCCACTCACGAAGTCGTAGCTCCACACATGATTCGCTCGCTCTGGCCGCAAGCGAATGCACGACCCGTCGTTCAACCACAATCTCCCTCGTGGCCTTCGTTTCTGCGGCACTTTCAACCCTTCCCGCCGCCAGATTCGCTGTACTCGGTCTTTGCCTACATGCCAACCTCGATCCCGCAGCACCGCTGTGATCCGCCGGTAGCCGTAGCGCCCGTATTCGCCGGCCAGCGCCACGATCTCTCGTGTCAGCGCATCTTCGTCCGTTCGGTAGATCCCCTCGTAGCGTTGTGTCCCTCTCCACTGCCCCAGCAGCCGGCAGGCATGCCGCTCCGATACCCGGTAACTCTCGCGTGCATGCCTGACCGCGCCACGCCGCCGCTCAGGGCCTAGAAGTTTCCCTCCGCGACGTCCTTCAGAATTTGCTTCTCCAAAGACAGCTCTGCCACCAGCCGCTTCAGCTTGGCGTTTTCCCGTTCCAGTTCCTTGAGACGTTTGGCCTGATCGAGTTTTAATCCGCCGAATTCCTTCCGCCAGCGGTAGTAGGTCTGTGCGGTGATCTCGGCTTCTTTGCAGGCTTGCGGAGTGGTTTTCCCGTTGGCGAGTTCCACTTCAACCTGCCGTAACAACGTCACAATCTGCTCCGGCTTGTATTTCTTCATTGGCATACCAGCTTCCCTCCAGAGTGAATTCTCTCTCACTCCCGCTGGTACAAAAAATCCCGGTCAGGTCAATCGCTGCCGCTCGCGCCTCCCTCGACCGTGGCGAGGGCATTCCGCACGAACAAGTTCTGGCCGAGTTCGGCCTCACCCTCGAAGATTTCAAGCGCATGGGCCGCGCACCTCTCGACCCCCATAAGACGAATCGCTAAACATGGGCAAAGGCGTTATCTGGAGCGACCGGGCCCAGGCTCAACTCCGCGCCATCGATCAGCCCACCGCCCTCCGTATCCTCCACGCGCTGGCCCTCTATCTGGACACCGGCGAAGGCGACGTCAAGCGCCTCCAAGATATCGAACCTCCGGAGTTCCGCCTCCGCGTCGGCGACTACCGCGTCCGCTTCCATGACCACGGACGCATCATTCGCATCACCGCCGTAAACACCGCCGCGAAGCCTACCGCTGACGTACGGTGTAGATCACTTCCGGTACTGTTCTTCGGTGACCTTATCCAGCCAGTCCACGGCCTTACCGTTGAGCTTTTCCTGAATGGCGGTATGCATCATCGCGGTCGTGGAGGTCGCGCCGTGCCAGTGCTTCTCACCCGGTGGGATCCAGACGACATCCCCGGGCCGAATCTCTTCGACTGGGCCGCCATCCCGCTGCGCCCATCCGCAGCCCGCCGTGACGATGAGTGTCTGGCCGAGGGGGTGCGTGTGCCATGCCGTGCGGGCGCCCGGCTCGAAGGTCACACTCGCGCCGCTCACCCGCGCGGGATCGGAGCGGTCAAATAGCGGGTCGAGCCGAACTGCGCCCGTGAACCAATCGGCGGGACCCTTGCGGGACGGTTGAGAACCAACGCGTGTGATTTCCATTTTTCCTACCTCCTTCACACGATTATACCGGTCTATATGGCGGGGTTTTCCTAGGTTTGGATTTTCCGGGTGCCCTACCCTCGTTGTGTGAGGGTGGGGCTTTTCTCGTGGCGCAATCCACAACTCGATGCCCGACTCAATCCACCGGATCAATACCAATCAGAATCTCTCCACGTCCCTGGTAGAAGGCATAACTGCTCCACGGCCACTCTTTCGGGTCCGTTACTAGTCCCCGCTTGAGCGGGTTCGCGTGCATGTACTCGAGCTTCTCGATCGTCTTTCTGCGGCTCCAGACGTTGAAGTCATAGAATCGGCGCTCCCAGAACTGAGGTAGCGCACGGCCGCGAGATTCCGAATTCAATCGATGCGACACGCGCTGCTTGAGCATTTGCAGGACCGTCGAAGGAGTGCCCCGCGGGGGTTCAGAGACGAGTAGGTGGACGTGCTCAGGCATGACCACGTACCCAGCCAGCTTGAAGCTATATTCGTCCCGGACCCTGCCGAGAGCTTGCACGAACACGTTTCGCGCCCGAGCCGAGCCGAGAAGCGGCAGTCGGCGGTAACAACTGAACGTAATGAAATGCAGGTGGCCGAATCCGTAGACGCGCCTTAGGCCTATTGTCATGGCGTGGAAGCAAAAGCCCCACCCTCTCACAACGAGGGTAGGGCACCCGCAACAACGTACTCTCGAGCGAACTCGCGCGATGGTATCACGCGCTGAGAGAATATCGAGTCCTCCCGCGCTCATCCTGTCAAAGGCGCGCCGCTGCCGCTGAAGTCTCGACGTAATTCCATCGAGTTCGATGACCGGCTGAAAAGAACCAAGGGCGCTCAAAAAGCACCACCGGGGGCCTGTTCCCGCGAAGGTCATCCAGCCGGACGTGGTCGAGTATCCCTTTGATAATAAAAGGCTTTTTTCGTTTCCCGAGCGAGGGCGCAGTTTGGCAAGATTTGTGCACCTTAGGGAGAGCGGTGCACGCCAAATAGGCAGGAGACATAATTCGCGGGTCTAGGAAGGAGTCATAAGATGCGATACATAAGAGTTCTGGCAATACTTGGCGCCATCCTGGTTACAGCATCGTTTGCAAGCGCACAGAGATTTAGCGTAGGCATCGGGGTTGGCCCAGCTTACGGTTACTACGGGCCGGCTTATTACGGAGGGGGCCCGGTTTGCGCCTACGGCTACTATCCATATGCCCCGTACGCGTGCGCACCGTACGGCTACTATGGCCCGGAGTGG
The DNA here is from genome assembly GCA_963823205.1 of Terriglobia bacterium. Classification (GTDB taxonomy): domain Bacteria; phylum Acidobacteriota; class Terriglobia; order Acidiferrales; family UBA7541; genus Palsa-295. Next base: position 429,068 of record CAWGKL010000003.1, on the reverse strand, counting down.
TTCTCCGATGGCATCTTTATCGGCGCTGGGCCGTGGTACCACGGGGAATTTTATGGGCGCCCCGGCTTTAGGGCTTTCCGCGACCGTGGCTTCCGCGATGGCCGCGATTTCCGCGGTGACCGCGGCGGCGACTTCCATGGAGGCCGGGATTTTCACGGCGGCGGCGGAGGTAATTTCCACGGTGGCGGCAACAACTTCCGTGGCGGCGGCGGAGGCAACTTCCACGGTGGCGGTGGCAACTTCCACGGTGGCGGCGGTAACTTCCGTGGCGGCAACTTCCATGGTGGTGGCGGAGGCGGCTCCCACGGTGGTGGCGGGTCCCATGGTGGTGGCAGCCATGGTGGCGGACGCAGGTAAGTTCCGCGCGTAGCTGAAAATTTGGAGCGGCCGGCAGATTAAACTGCCGGCCGTTTCCATTTTTGCGCCCAAAAATTGCTCGATAGCTTCGAGTAATTTAGGCCCGCCAATTCCTCTAAAGGTTCGGGGTGATTTAATCCATAGATTGAGCGTGAATTGACGCTCATAAAATGCACGAAAATGACGCTTTTTGCACGCTATTGCGCCGTAAAAGGAGGGATGCAGGGAGGCAAGGGTGCAGGGAGGGCGCGAGCGCACCGCCTGAGGCGTTTTTCGCCTGTGAACAAATAGCCGTTCGTCAAAAAATGTTTCACGTGAAACAATTTGGTGCGAAAAAACCCGGAAGTTCGAATACAACTCCAAACGCAATTGCCAGCACCACTAATTTGAATCGCATGGGACGCGGCACTATACTCGCGCGATGAGGCGGGGCGAAGGGGAGGGCGCGGTGATTGACGTTCCTGACGGAAAAGGACTGGGAGAAGGTGCGCGCGATCTACCTGGAAGGAATCAGGACGGGTAACGCCACGTTCGAGAAGTCGGCTCCCGAGTGGGAGAAGTGGGATGCGGACCATCTGAAATCTTGCCGGCTGGTGGCGCGCGTGGGCGGCGAAGTGGTGGGCTGGGCGGCACTCAGTCCGGTTTCGGGGCGATGCGTCTACGGGGGCGTGGCGGAAGTGAGCGTGTACGTTGCAGGGCGAGCGCGGGGCCGGGGAGTCGGGTCGAAATTGCTTCGGGCGCTGGTGGAAGCGTCCGAGCGCGAAGGGATATGGATGCTGCAAGGGGGAGTTTTTCCCGAGAACGTGGCGAGCATCGCGCTGCAGAAGCGAGCCGGGTTTCGGATTGTCGGCAGGCGAGAGAAGCTTGGTGCGATGGACGGGCGGTGGCGAGATGTAGTCCTGATGGAGCGGCGAAGCAAGATTGCGGGGGTTTAGCGAGCAGTGCGAAGCGTGAAATTATCTTGCGGGCGTGGCGGGCCCGCTATGGAATCGCTACGGCGCGGCGGGGAGGACGCGAAGGAGGATGCCGCTGCCGCTTCCTATGTTGACGGGACCTTCGTCGGAGGTGAGAATGATTTGGCCGAGTGGGCTCGAGCGGCCGGCGTGACGAACGGCGAGATGAGGGAAGCCGTAGACGCCGCAGGCGTCGGATGAGAACAGCCACAAGGCCTGCGGAGCGCTATTTCCGTCGAGGGACCCGCGGCAATTCGTGCCAGGCTTGGCGCTTACGTTGACGAGAACACCGTCGCCCACGACGCGTCCGACGATTGTGTCGCCCTTGGCGACGGGGCCTCCCAAACCATAGGCGGTCTCTCCGCCGATCTGCGTGGTGGGCAGCCAGTCGTACACATCGCTCTTACCAGCTCCCATGTCGGGCATTCGCGCGGAATCAATTTCGAGCGGCGACGCGAGCGCGCGGAGGCTGGTCGTGATGGGAATGGACTCGCCGCGCTGGATAAGCGTGTCGAATGTGAGAAGGAGTTCGGCGTGGTTGCCGGGAGCGGCGGGAATGACGTTGAGCACGCGGCCGAGGACGATGGAGCCCGCGCGGATTTTTTCGGCGTTGGGCAATGGGACATCCTGCATAACGCGGGCCTTGATGAGATCGCCTTTTTTATTCTTCTGAGATGAGAGCGAGGGCAGGCGGAGGGGAAGGATGGTTCCCGCGGGAATCGAGATTGTGGGCTTCAGGGAATTTCGTGTTTGGGGCGCGGCACTATTTGCGGCAGGCGCGCCGGATACCAAAAGGACGGCGATGAGAACCGCGGACAGCATGACACTATCTTCGACCCTCACGCGATTGGATGCAAGCGCGTGCGCTACCGTTGCCGGCCGGAGGCCGTGATAGAATGTAATTTTGGAGGGGAGATGAAATTCGGGGTGGTGCAATTTCCGGGGTCGAATTGCGACGACGACGCGTATCACGCGATCAGCGCGGTCGTAGGGAAACCCGTGGAGTTTATCTGGCACGGGTCGGAGCAGGTGGCGGGCTTTGACGCGATCATTCTGCCCGGGGGATTTGCGTACGGCGATTATCTGCGCACGGGTGCGATTGCGCGGTTTTCTCCGGTGATGAAGGCGGTGGGGAAATTTGCGCGGGCGGGCGGGCTGGTGCTGGGAGTGTGCAACGGATTCCAGATTCTGCTCGAAGCGGGATTGCTTCCGGGCGCGATGTTGCGCAACCGGCGGCTGCGCTTTTTGTGCCGGCAAGTGCACGTGCGCGTCGAGACGACGGATACTCCGTTTACGTGCGCGGCGCGACGCGGGCAGATTCTGAAAATGCCGATCGCGCACATGGAAGGAAATTATTTTTGCGACGCGGCGACGCTGGCGGAGCTGGAGCGCAACAACCAGATCGTTTTTCGCTACGTTCATGCGGATGGGCGCGACGCGAGCCCCGACGATTTCGAGGCGAATCCGAATGGCGCGCTGGCGGCGATTGCGGGGGTATGCAATCGCGAGCGGAATGTGGCGGGGCTGATGCCGCATCCGGAGCGCGCGTCCGAGCCGGGGCTCGGCTCGACGGACGGCTTGGTGATTTTGCGGTTGATGGTGGAGAGTTTTTCCAAGCGGCGGACGGCGGAGCGGGTTTCGGCGTGAAGAGCGGGGGCGCCACGCCCTTCGCTCTCGTCGCTCAGGGCAGGGAGACACAGAGGCACAGAGACGCAGGACAAGAAAATCTGAATCGTTGTCTCAGGGGCTAAAGCCCCATTATTTTTTTGTGGGTTTATGTCGTGGCTATCCTTCGGGGCTCAGGGTAAAAAGCCACGACCTACAAACCACTTTACATTTTGGAGCAGGACTCAAAATCCCGGGATTCCAGAAGATGATCGAGACGGAAATCAAAGTAACCGCGCAGACGGCGGCGGAGCACGGTCTGACGGCGGAGGAGTATGCGCGGATACGGAAAATCCTGGGGCGGGAGCCGAACATCACGGAGGCTGGGGATTTTCAGCGTGATGTGGAGCGAGCACTGCTCGTACAAATCGTCGCGCGTGCATTTGAAAAAACTGCCGACGGAGGGCGCGTGCGTGGTGCAGGGGCCGGGAGAAAATGCGGGGGTGGTGGACATCGGCGACGGGCTGGTGGCGGTGTTCAAGATCGAGTCGCACAACCATCCGAGTTTTGTCGAGCCGTTTCAGGGCGCGGCGACGGGCGTGGGGGGAATCCTGCGGGATATTTTCACCATGGGGGCGCGTCCGATTGCGGTGCTGGATTCGCTGAGGTTTGGGCCGATTACTTCTGGCTCCGGCGCGGGCGATGCAACAGCTCAGGAAATCGAGCGCAACAGGAGAATCCTCGACGGTGTTGTGCGCGGCATCGGATTTTACGGGAATTGCTTTGGAGTGCCGACGGTGGGAGGCGAGGTGGGGTTCGAGCCGTGCTACGCGGCGAATCCGCTGGTGAACGCGCTGGCGCTGGGAGTGGCGCGAAAGGACGAGCTTTTTTTCGCGCGGGCGCGGGGCGCGGGGAATCCGGTCATCTATGTGGGCGCGAAGACGGGGCGCGACGGGATACATGGGGCGTCGCTGCTGGCGTCGGCGGAATTCAGCGAGGAGTCGCAGCAAAAGAGGCCGAACGTGCAGGTGGGCGACCCGTTCATGGAAAAGCTGCTGCTGGAGGCGTGTCTCGAGGCCATGGGGACGGGGGCGGTGGTGGCCATACAGGATATGGGCGCGGCGGGGCTGACGAGTTCGAGCGCGGAAATGAGCTCGCGCGGCGGGTTGGGAATCGAGATTGATCTGGCGCGGGTGCCGCAGCGGGAGACGGGCATGACGCCGTACGAAATCATGCTGAGCGAATCGCAGGAGCGCATGCTGCTGGTGGCGGAGCGCGGGCGGGAGCGCGAAGTTTTCAAAGTATTCGAGAAATGGGGACTGGACGCGGTGGAGATCGGGCGCGTGACGGAGGACGGGATGCTGCGCGTGCTCGATCATGGGAGTAAAGCGGCGGAGATTCCGGCGCACGCGCTGGCGGAGGAAGGGCCGCGGTACGAGAGGCCCGTGGCGGCGGCTTCGGCAGCGAGTGCGGCAGGGAGCGAGGCGCGCGTTGAATTTTTGCGCGATGGAGCGGACCTAACGGAAAATTTCGCGCGGCTGCTGGCGTCGCCGGCGATCGCGTCGAAGTATTGGATCTCGGAGCAGTACGACTCGATGGTGCGGACGAACACGCGGGTGGGGCCGGGCGCGGGCGATGCGGCGGTGGTGCGGCTGAAAGAAACGAAGCGCGCGCTGGCGCTGGCGACGGACGGCAACGGGCGGTGGTGTTATCTTGCGCCGCGGGTGGGCGCGATGCATGCGGTGGCCGAGGCCGCGCGGAACGTGGCGTGCGCGGGGGCGCGTCCCGTGGCGGCGACGAATTGCCTGAATTTCGGGAATCCGGAAAAGCCGGAGGTGATGCGGCAATTCGTCGAGGCGATTGACGGGATTGCGGAAGCGTGCCGGGCGCTGGATGTTCCCATCACGGGCGGGAACGTGAGTTTCTACAACGAGACGCTGGGGAAGGCGATTTATCCGACGCCGGTGCTGGGCGTGCTGGGGGTAATCGAGGATGCGGAGTGCGCGCTGGGCGCCGCGTTTCGGAATGAGGGCGATGCGATTGTGCTGCTCGATGGCGGCGCGGCCGGAATTTCACGCGAGGAGATGCAGAAGGTGTTTTCTTCGTCGGAATATGCGAAGACGATACATGGGATTGTGGCGGGTGCGCCGCCGGCAATTGACCTGGGGGCGGAAAAGCGGCTGATCGAATGCCTGGTGGCGCTCGCGGGCGCACGCGCGATTTTTTCGGCGCACGATGTGAGCGAGGGCGGCATCGCGGTGACGATTGCGGAGTCTTGCTTCGCGAGTGACGGACTTGGGGCGGAGATAGATTTGGGCGCCGCGGATGAGCCGGCGGAAACGGCGCTTTTCGGCGAGCGCGGGGCGCGGGCGGTGGTATCGGTTACGGGCGCGTCGCTTGCCCGCGTGAGTGAACTTGCGGCACAATATGGGATGAAGGCGCAGGTCATCGGCAGGGTCACGCGCGGCGAATTCCGCATCCAATATAAGGGGGCTCCCGTGATACAAGGCAGCGTGGATTCGTTTCGACGGACGTGGAGCGAATCGCTCGGGAAGGCCATCGAGGGCGCAGCCTAAGACCACATGAGCAAATTGATCCAAATCGGCGACGATCACTTTCACGATCACTGCGGCGTGTTCGGGGTATTCGGGCATCCCGAGGCGGCGAAGCTCACGTATCTGGGGCTCTACGCGCTGCAGCATCGCGGGCAGGAATCGGCGGGGATTGCGTCGAGCGACGGCGGGGACCTGCACGTCCACAAGAGCCTGGGGCACGTGCAGGAGATATTCACGCCGGACGTGATCGCGCGGCTGCGGGGCCCGGCGGCGATCGGGCACACGCGGTATTCGACGGCGGGCGACACGACATTGATGAACGCGCAGCCGATCCTGATTGACTGCAACAAAGGGAAGCTGGCGCTGGGGCACAACGGGAACCTGACCAACGCGATGGAAGTGCGGCGGCGGCTGGAGCATCGCGGGTCCATTTTCCAGACCACAAGCGATACGGAAGTGATCGTGCATTTAATCGCGCGGAGCACGGCGCGGAATCTGGCGGGCGCGATGGCCGACGCGCTGAACCAGGTGGAAGGCGCCTACTCGCTGCTGGTGCTGACACGGGACGAGATGTACGCGATCCGGGACGCGCGGGGGTTTCGTCCGCTGGTGCTGGGGCGGCTGGACGGGGCGTGGGTGGCGGGATCGGAGACGTGCGCATTCGATTTGATTGATGCGGAATACGTGCGGGAAGTGGAGCCGGGCGAGATGGTGCGGATATCGAGGAGCGGAATCGAGTCCATCCGCTTCGCGCCGGAAAAGCCGCACCAATTCTGCATCTTCGAGCACGTTTACTTTTCGAGGCCGGACAGCCTGGTATTCGGGCGCGCGGTGAACGAGAGCCGGGAGAAGCTGGGACGGCTGCTGGCGCGGGAGCATCCGGCGGAGGCCGACATGGTGGTGCCGGTGCCGGATTCGGGAGTGCCGGCGGCGGTGGGGTACGCGGCGGAATCGGGGATTCCCTTCCGCATGGGACTGATCCGCAACCATTACGTGGGGCGCACGTTCATCGAGCCGGAGCAGGCGATCAGGGATTTCGGGGTGAAGCTGAAATTGAATCCGGTGCGGCGGATGCTGGAAGGGCAGCGTGTGGTGCTGGTGGACGATTCGATCGTGCGCGGGACGACGAGCCGAAAAATCGTGCGGCTGGTGCGCGCGGCGGGCGCGACGGAAGTGCACGTGCGGATCAGCTGTCCGCCGACGATTTCGCCGTGCTACTACGGCGTGGATACGCCGCGGCGGGACGAGCTGATCGCGGCGCAGCACACGACCGAAGAGATCCGCGAGTTTCTGGGGGCGGATTCGCTGGGGTATCTCTCGCTCGAATCGCTGCGGGCGGCGATGGAAGACAAGGAGAGGAAATTCTGCACGTCGTGCTACACGGGGAGCTATCCGACGGAGCTGGTGCAACTGGAAGTGGAGGCGCATCGTGAAGGCTGAGGTGAAGGAGCCCGAGGCGGTAAAAAAAGCGCCGAGCGAACGCAAGGCCTCAGGATGGCGCCGCAGCGGCGTGTGGCGCGAGGCGATTTCGTGGTTTTGGGTCATCCTGGCGTTCGTGCTGCTGGAAGGCACCGTAGCGCAAGCCCGCATGATCCCGAGCGGGTCTATGGAGAATACGATTCTTGTGGGCGACCACTTGATCGTGAGCTCCGCAGGCTATGATGCGGGGATCCCGTTCACCCGGTTTCACGTGTCGCTGTGGCGTGAGCCGCGGCGGCAGCAGATCATCGTGCTTCGCTCCGTGATCCCGGACTCGCCGGACTTGATCAAGCGCGTGGTCGGCGTGCCGGGCGACCGCATCCGGATTGTCCACGGGCAGGTCTATGTCAATGAATCGCCTTTGAAAGAGCCGTATGCGATACACGATCCGGCCGCGCTCGATACCGCCGTGGAAAATTACCCGCCGCACGACATGTATTTGCTGGGAGGCGGCGTTCCGGCCGCATGGGCGGACTACGTCGTGAAGCATGGAGCAGACGGCGAGCTCGTCGTGCCACCTGGCAATTTTTTCGTAATGGGCGATAACCGGGACGATTCCTACGACAGCCGGTTTTGGGGTTTTGTTCCGCGCTCGCACGTGATCGGTACGCCGGTCATAGTCTATATGTTGATCGATGCGCCCCAAGAGTTATGGGAGTCAGGGCGCGTGGGCGACCGTTTTCAAGCGTACCTGGGTGCGGCGATGCATCCGAGGGAAGTACGTTGGCGGCGGCTACTGCATACGTTCTAGGCACAGGGATTGCTCGCACCCGAGCAACCAGGGGGTAAGAACGGATCGTGAAGGCTGAGGCGACAGAGCCCGAGGCGGTGAAGAAGGCGCCGAGCGAAAGCAAAGGCGCGGGGTGGCGCCGCAGCCGGGCGTGGCGCGAGGTGGTTTCGTGGTTTTGGGTGATCCTGGGGTTCCTCTTCATCGAGGGGACGCTGGTGCAGGCGCGGGTGATTCCGAGCGGGTCCATGGAGAATACGGTGCTCATCGGGGATCATTTGATTGTGAGCCGAATCGGATATGACGCCGGGATTCCCTTCACGCCGTGGCACGTTCCGCTGTGGCGCAACCCAAAACGGCAGCAGATTATCGTGTTCCGCGCGCCGCTGCCGGAGCAAGGCTATCCGGATTTTATCAAGCGCTGTATCGGAGTGCCCGGAGACCATATCAAGATCGTCGCGGGCCAGGTGTACGTCAACGGGGTGGCGTTGAGCGAACCCTATGTGCTCCACGAGCCGGGCATGGAGGAATCGGCGGACGAAGTGTTTCCGCCGACGGGCGGGGATATGGGGTTCATCGGGCGTCTGCGGCCGCAATGGGCCGAGGAGCTGCCCGGGCACATCGTGAAGGGGGAGCTGGTGGTGCCGGCGAATGACTATTTCATGATGGGCGACAATCGTGAAAATTCCTACGACAGCCGCTACTGGGGCTTCGTTCCGCGCCAGAACATTATAGGAACGCCGGTGTTCATCTATATGTCCATTGATGCGCCGGAGGAGGTTTGGGGGCCCGGGGAGATCGGCGACCGCTTCAGGGCCTATCTCGATGCGCTGGTGCACCCGAGCGAAATCCGGTGGAAGCGGTTGTTCCATACATTTTAGCAAGTCTGTCCCGATATAAACCATCGGGATGCATAATGCGCACATAAGCCGCGACCCACAAAACTTTCGAATTTTTTCAACAAGCTACTACGGGACGGATTCCCACCATGCGCTACGCGGATGCCGGCGTAAATATTGCGGTCGCGAACGATGTGAAGCGGCGCATCGCGGCGATGGCCGGCAAGACATTCCGGCGCGGGGTGCTCGGGCCCGTGGGCGGCTTTGGCGCGCTTTTCCATCCCGAGTGGAAGGGCTGGCGCGATCCGGTGCTGGTGGCGAGCGCGGACGGCGTAGGCACGAAGCTGAAGATCGCGAGCGCCACCGGAATTCATACGACGGTGGGCGCCGACATCGTGAATCACTGCGTGAACGATATTCTGACGCAGGGGGCGCAGCCGCTTTTTTTTCTCGACTACATCGCCATGGGGAAGCTGGACGGGCGCGTGGTGGAGCAGGTGATGGAGGGGATGAGCCGGGCGGCCAAGCGGGCGGGCTGCGCGCTGATCGGCGGAGAGACGGCGGAGATGCCCGGTCTTTATGCGCCGGGGGAATACGATCTGGCGGGGTTTATTGTGGGTGCTGTGGAACGGAAGAAGCTGCTGGACCCGCGGCGCGTGCGGCCCGGCGACGCACTTCTCGGATTGCCCTCGAGCGGGCTGCACACGAACGGCTATTCGCTGGCGCGGAAGCTCGTGTTCGGCACCGCAAAGCTTGGGCCCAACAGCTACGTGGCCGAAGTGGGCAACAAGATCGGCGCGGAACTCCTGAAGCCGCACCGCGCCTACTGGCCGCTGGCGAAAAACATTCTTGCGCGGGGATGGGTTTCATTGATGGCGCACATCACCGGCGGCGGGATCACCGGGAATCTGCCGCGGGCGCTGCCGCGGAACGTGCGGGCGGTGGTGGAGCTGGGGTCGTGGCCGGTGGCGCCGATTTTCCGCTACCTTGCGAAACTGGGCAAGATGGACCGCGAGGAGCTGCTCGAGACATTCAATATGGGCGTGGGGATGATCCTGGTGGTTCCGGCGAAGCACGTCTCGCGCGTGGAGGCGGAATTGAAGCGGCGGCGCGAAAAATTCTTCCTGATTGGCCGTGTCGAAAAAGCCGCGCACGGCAAGCCCCGCGTAGTATATGCGGGAAAACTTCCCCTCTGAGGCTGCCATCGCCGCGGGTTTTGCCGGCCAGCGGAACTGTGCTAATTTCTGGCGGACATGAAAAAGCGCATAGGCGTGCTGCTATCGGGGCGCGGGTCGAATTTCGAGGCGCTGGCCGATAGCGTGGCCGCGGGACGGATTCCCAACGCGGAAATTGCGGTGGTGGTGAGCAATCGCGAGGGCGCGCCGGGAATCGAGCGGGCGCGCGCGCGGGGAATTCCGGCGGTGGTGATTCCGTCGAAGGGCCTGGAGCGCGAGGCGTACGACCGGCTGGTGGTGACGGCGCTCGAAGAGCAGCGAGTGGACCTTGTGTGCCTGGCGGGCTATATGCGGCTGCTATCGGCGCATTTCGTGAAAAAATTCCCGAACCGAATCCTGAACATACATCCGTCACTGCTGCCCGCGTTTCCTGGACTGGAGGCGCAGCGGCAGGCGCTCGAGCACGGGGCGAAATTTTCGGGCTGCACGGTGCATTTTGTGGACGAGAATCTGGACGCCGGGCCGATTATTTTGCAGGCTGTGATTCCCATCGAAGATGCGGACACGCCGGAAACGCTGGCGGAGCGGATTCTGCGCGAGGAGCACCGGATTTATTCGGAGGCGGTGCGGATCGTGCTGGAAGGGCGGTATCGTATCGAAGGGCGGCGCGTGCTGGGGACTTCGGAGGGCAAATAGTGGCGTCCGTGAAATTCAAGCCGGCGGAGGAGCAGCTTGCGTACCTGAAAAAGGGCGCGGCGGAAATTATCCGCGAGGAGGAGTTGCGCGCCAAGCTTGAGCAATCGGCGAAGACTGGAAAACCGCTGCGCGTGTATCTGGGCGTGGATCCCACGGCACCCGACATTCATCTGGGCCACACCGTGGTGCTGCGGAAGCTGAAACATTTTCAGGACCTGGGTCACACGGCCATTTTCCTGATCGGCGATTTTTCGGCGATGATCGGCGATCCGACGGGACAATCGGAAACGCGGCCGCCGCTGACGCGCGAGGAAGTGGACGCGAACGCGAACACGTATCTCGAGCAGGTGTACAAAATCCTGGACCGCGGAAAAACGGAGGTGCGCTACAACAGCGAATGGTTGGGAAAGATGACAAGCTACGACGTGGTGCGGCTCTGCGGACACTATCGCCTGGCGCGGATGCTGGAGCGCGAGGATTTTCGGACGCGGCTCGAAAAGAACCAGCCGATTTCCGTCCACGAGCTGCTCTATCCCCTGCTGACGGCTTTGGACGCGGTGGAGCTCAAAGCGGACGTGGAGCTGGGCGCGACGGAGCAGAAGTTCAATCTTCTGGTGCACCGGGAAATCCAGCGCGAATACGGGCAGGCGCCGGAGGTGGTGCTGACGATGCCGATTCTTGTGGGGCTCGACGGCGAGCGGAAAATGTCGAAGAGTTTTTCCAATTACGTGGGGATCACGGAAGCGCCGGGCGAGATGTTCGGCAAGCTGATGTCCATTTCGGACGAGCGGATGTGGACGTATTACGAGCTGCTGACGGATTTCGGCTCGCCTGTGGTCGTGCGGCTGCGCGAGGAGGTGCGCACGGGAACGCTGCATCCCATGGACGCGAAGATGCAATTGGCGCATACGATCATCGCCGGATTTCATGGCGAGGAGGTGGCGAAGAAGGCGTGCGAGGAGTTTCGGCGCGTATACAGCAAGCGAGAGTTACCTTCTGAAATGAAAGTGCTTGCTACCTCGCGAAAGAAGCTTATACAGCAGTATGCCGTCCATGACGGGAAGATGAAACTTTCTCGAATGCTTGACGAATGGGAGTTTGCGAAATCCAGGACGGATGCTGAACGTCTAATGTCCCAGGGCGCTGTCGAATGGGACGGTGAAAAAATGACTGACCCCACATTCACGCTCAATCTGAATGAACCGGGGGATCATGTACTACGTGTAGGCAAAAAGCCACCAGTTCGCGTTCGGATAGAGCCGTAACACGCCGGTTTGAGTAAACTTCAGGGGCTAAAGCCCCCTTTTTTTGCAGTTTTTTCGCCGGACCTGAAGGTCCGGCCTCCTAAAAACCATTTCGGAGACAGACGGCGATGAGGAGCAACAGTTACTTGAAGGACGGCGGAGCTCCGCCCGGACCGAGGGGCTGGCCGATCGTCGGAGTGTCGCTGGATATTCTGCGCGATCCGCTGGGGCTGATGCGGCGGCTGGCGCGTGAATACGGCGACATCGTGCGGCTGCCGGTGGCGCTGGGGGAGCGCATCCTGCTGAACCATCCCGATTGGATCGAGCAGGTCCTCGTTGTGCAGCAGGGCAAATTCTATAAGAGCGAGCTGACGAAGAGAGTGACCGAGGGGCTGCTCGGGCAGGGGCTATTGATCAGCGAAGGGGAATTCTGGCGGCGGCAGCGGCGGCTGGCGCAGCCGGCGTTCCATCGCAGCCGGATCAACGAGTATGCCGCGACGATGGCCGAGGTGGCGCAGGCGCACATCCAGGAATGGCGCGACGGAGAAGAGCGCGACATGGCGCGCGAAATGATGGCGCTGGCGCTCGATTCCGCGCTGCGCATGCTTTTCGGGACGAGTCTTCCGGGGGAAGCGCAGCGAGTGGGGCGGGCGATGACATTTCTGATGCGCTATCAACTGCGGAGGCAGAGGTCGCCCGCGCGGATACCGGAGAGCTGGCCTACGCCGCGGAATCGGCGCGCGCGGCGCGAAGTGAATTTTCTCGATTCACTGGTGTACCGGATCATCGCCGAGCGCCAGGAACAGGGTGATGCAAATCATCGCGGAGACCTGCTTTCGCTGCTTATGGGGGCCATGGATGAAGACGGCAGCCAAATGACGCCGAAGCAGCTCCGCGACGAAACCATGACGCTTTTCCTGGCGGGGCATGAAACCACGGCGCAGATGCTGGCGTGGACGTGGCACGCGCTGGGCGAAAATTCGACGGCGGAAGCACGGCTTCACGAAGAGCTGCGCGGCGCGCTGGTCGGACGGCCGCCGGAAGCCGCGGACCTGGGCCGGCTGCCGTATCTGCAAGCGGTGATGAACGAGGTGCTGCGGATGTATCCGCCGGCATACATCATGGCGCGCACTTCGATCGAGGCTTGCCAGATCGGCGGGTACGAATTTCCAGCAGGGACGACGATGCTGATGTCGCAATGGGTGATGCACCGTGACGCGCGCTACTACGAAGAGCCGGATGCGTTCCGCCCGGAACGCTGGCTCGACGGGCTGGCGAATCGGCTGCCTCCGGGAGCCTATTTTCCGTTTGGGGACGGCCCGAGGCGGTGCATCGGGCAGGGGTTTGCGATGCTCGAGGCTGCGGTGGTGATTGGGACGATTGCGCAGCGCTTCCGGTTCCGCGCTGTGGCAGGCCATGCGGTGATGCCCGAGCCGCTCGTCACGCTACGCTCGCGACAGGGAATCCGCATGACCGTGTGCGAGCGGGGCTGAGCACCGACATGGAATTGCGATTCGCGCAGCGCCTAGCTCGCTCGATTGACGAGGCGAGCGCGGCGTCCGGCATTGATCCACAGGTCTCCACCAAGCACGATCAAAACCGAGAGGGCGATATTCTCGAAGGACATTGGCCGGCCGCTCACCGAGACGAGGGCAATTTCGAATAGCACAGCAGGAAAAAGAACGCCGAAGAAAATCAGGAGTGACCGGCGCACCGGTTGTCCAATGCACTTCCTGCCAGCAAGGCCGACGAGGCATCCAGCGGGAAAAAAGACGAGTGAATAGAATGTGTATTCATAGCCCGCCAATTCAGCTGTTTTGTCGCGGCGGAAGAGCTGGGCAAGGCGCGTTCCAGGACCGAGGCGAAAGGTGCGGCGCTGCTCTATCCCATCAATGTACAGGGAGAGATCGGAGCCATCGTAGGAGAAAAGGATGTCGCGCGGCTGATGGGGCGCGAATATGCCCGAGATGGGCCAATTCAGGTGTGCTGGTCTCACCATAAGCGAATTGCGAAACCAGAAGACCATGCTCGCGCCCTGCTGTCGAATTTCCAAGTTCACCGGGCTGGGGGCATGAGAGATGGACACAATTTGCGCGTCTACTCCATCAACGGCGTCGGGCTCGCAAGCGAGCAGGATGGAGAATTGGCTTGTCCTCTGGAAGTCCCCCACCAATGCGGAGACGGGAGTTCGAGAAACGAGCCAGGAGCTTCCATTAAGTACAGTCTGCGTTTGAGCCGACTGAGAGGGGTGCTGGTGGCGTCCAAGAAAGGTCCGGGAGGAAATGTTGGTGGTCCTCGAAAGGCGGGGAGCCTGAGAAATCGTATAGAGCGAGCGGGCCCGGAGCACCAATATCTCCTGGTTGCGAAGAAGTGAGTGTTTCAGCGAGGGCGGCGGGGAGTGCGCGATCCCAGATTGCGAGCCGGGAGACCTCTCCTTTCCAGGCCGACGCGAGCTGGCCAGAGGCCGAATTGCCAACGACAAGCAGAGGAGCGGGATTCCAATTGGTTAGCCGGGTGTCCTTCTGCAAGGGGACAGAAATCGCGATCCACAATCCAAAGTAGAGGGCGAGAATCACGGCGGCGCGACCGAACGTGAGGAAGGAATCGAGGGCCGCCTCACAAACGGAAAGCAAGCGCAGAACGGCTGCGCCGCACAAAACAAACAGCAGGCATCCGGCGGCAGAGCCGGATGAATTCGTGAGAACGTCTTCCCATCCCGAATCGCGCGACGGAATATAAATTTGAAGGAACTCGACGGAGTAAGAGAGCAGAGCGCCGGTTGCGAGAGTGAGACCCAGGGCTGCGAGGCGCGACTTGCCTCGTTCGCGGAATGTTCCGGCCAAGCCGAAGCCGAAGGGAACGAAGAGCAAGACATTCAGAAAGACGTTGAACGGCCCGGAATCCTTTCCCCAGCCCCCCAGGAAGAATGGAGGTCTATTAGCGGGCAGGTGGTGAAGCAGGTCAAATCGAAAAGGATAGAGCGTGAGGAAGAGAATCCCGAGGGAACCGAGAAGCAGGATCCGAGTGGAGCAACGAGAATCAGCAAGAGGAGTTGTCGAATAGGCCGGTGTGAGTGTCATCATCCGTGGCAATGGTCCCAGGCACTCGGTGAAAAATCCGGCGCAGCGCAGTCATGAGTCGATATCTGGGAAAGAGCGACCGCGACATGGCACGGGGAATCCCACACAACAATACCAGCTTTTTCGCGCCTGGAGCTAAGTGCTTCCACAAGCGCTGAGGGGAATCTTCGAGGAGAGGCGCAGATGGGACGTTCTGGAAGGCGTCTTTCGCGCGGTTCCAGGTTATTCACGCAAAGTTCAGAATGGCGGGAGGAAAAGGGAACGACGCGGGGGAGCCACGTGACGCCTGGCTAAAAAGATAGGAGAAGACTCGCCGGTCTGAAACCCCGGCAGGGTTATGGGATAGGGGCGGATGCTTGGTTCGAGAAGCCGCTCTCATTGCCGCTGGAATCAACCGCCGTGGTTACGTAGTAATAGGTGGTGCTGTCCAGTACGTTGGAATCGGTATAGGCGAGAGTGGCGACCGGCGAGGGGTTGATTTTCGCATATTGCTGCCCACTGACCGTGCTGCGGTAAACGTTGTAACCCGTGACTGTAGAGGTGCTGGCATTCCAGGTGAGCAAAACGGAGTGCTTTACAAAAGTTTGGCCTGTCCCGGTGAGAGAAACCGGAGCGGGTGAACCACCCGCGTTGCTGACAATCGAGATGTTTCCGTTCACGAGCCCCGCGGTCGTAGGACCGAACTGCACAGAAAGGGTGATCCCCTGGGTGGGAGTGAGTGTGACGGGGGCGGCCCCGCCGGTCATTGTATAGCCTGCGCCAGTGAGGGTGATCTGCGAGATGATGACATTGGAATTGCCGTTATTGGTGATGACGACGTTTTGCGCAGCGGAGGAAGTGCCCGTTGCGACATTCCCGAAAGTCAGACTCGTGGGGGCAATGCCGAGAATAAAGGTGGCGGCAATTCCCGTGCCGGAGAGATTGACGTAAGAGGGCGAAGTGGGCGCGTTGCTGACGATGGAGACGCCGCCGGGGAGAGTGCCAACGGATCCCGGCAGGAAAACCACATTGATGGTCGTGTGATTTCCAACGCTCACGCTAAAGGGAAGTGTAAATCCACTTACGGAGTAGCCGGCACCAGACGGCGTCACCTGAGTAACGGTCAACGTGGCAGTGCCGGAATTCGTTATCATCACGGGTTGGGAAAGCGTAGTACCGACCACGTCGTTCCCGAAATTGATGGAGTTCGTGCTTAGTTGGATGCCTGGCGTGGGAGTGGTGTCGACCGTAAGCGTCGCCGCGGAGCTGGTTGCTGTTCCGGCCGTGTTGCTGACGACGACGGCGAAAGTTGTCCCATTATCCGAGGACGTGGTTGCGGGAGTGGTGTAGCTCGCCGAATTGGCTCCGGCGATGTTCGCTCCCCCCTTTTGCCACTGGTAGGCGAGGGGTGCGGTTCCTGCAGCCACGACGGAGAACGTGGCGGTCTGCCCCACGTTCACGGCTTGGCTGACCGGCTGCGTGGTGATCGTGGGCGCCACCGGATCGGCAGTCACCGTGAGCGTTGCCGCGGGAGCTCGGTTGCTGTTCCGGCCGTGTTGCTCACGACGACGGCGAAAGTTGTCCCATTATTCGAGGACGTGGTTGCGGGAGTGGTGTAGCTCGCCGAATTGGCTCCGGCGATGTTCGCTCCCCCCTTTTGCCACTGGTAGGCGAGGGGTGCGGTTCCCGCGGCCACGACGGAGAACGTGGCGGTCTGTCCGACGTAGACCATCTGGCCTGCGGGCTGCGTGGTGATCGTGGGCGCCAGCGGATCGGCGGTCACAGTGAGCGTCGCCGCGGAGTCTGGTTGCCGTTCCGGCCGTGTTGCTCACGACGACGGCGAAAGTTGTCCCATTATTCGAGGACGTGGTCGCAGGAGTGGTGTAGCTCGCCGAATTGGCTCCGGCGATGTTCGCTCCCCCCTTCTGCCACTGGTAGGTGAGGGGTGCGGTTCCTTCGGCTGCGACGGAAAAGGTGGCGGTCTGCCCCGCGTTCACGGTTTGGCTGACCGGCTGCGTCATGATCGTGGGCGCCACCGGATCGGCAGTCACAGTGAGCATCGCCGCGGAGCTGGTTGCTGTTCCGGCCATATTGCTCACGACGGCGGCGAAAGTTGTCCCATTACTCGAGGAGGTGGTTGCAGGCGTGGTGTAGCTCGCCGAATTGGCTCCGGCGATGTTCGCTCCCCCCTTTTGCCACTGGTAGGTGAGGGGTGCGGTTCCTGCGGCCGCGACGGAAAAGGTGGCGGTCTGCCCCGCCATCACCATCTGGCTCGCCGGCTGCGTCGTGATTGTGGGCGCCGAGGGTGGATCGCTAGAATTGGAAGTTTTGTTGGCGCTGGCGCCGCCAACATAGCCCGCGCAGCTGCTCAGCGCCAGAGGCGCCAGTGCCACAACGAAAAGCAGCACGCCGGAAAACAGCCTACACTTGAAGTTGCGAACAGTTCGTTCTGTCGGCTTCCCTGAATCTACTTGACTGCCCCTCATCGAGACTCCCCCTGGAGGTTCTTCGAGAGGAAAAGTACGGAGTGAATGCGGACACCAAAACTTTCACTCTCATTACTTCGCCTGGATTCAGCCCGGCTTGGGGGCCTGGGTCGGCTGAAGCTGAATCAATTCGTTGTTTGGTTTAACTTCACGTCGATGATAGGGAGTGGAAGAAGGCAATTCCTACTGGTCTGAGGAACAGTTTTGGGAGGATGTCCGAAACCATTGCGAGAACCAGGACTTTCATTCCCAAGACGAACTTGAAACATGACACGGAACGCGGTCTGGGGAGTACCGGCACGGCGGGCTGTCCGCGGAATGTTCCCGGGCCAGCGGTTTCAGACACATCGTGGTCACTAGACTGCGTGCGTGAGGTTGGAGGCAGGCAAACGAAATTGTCTAGTCACGACCCCCATAGCCGGGACATGGATGCAGAGTCCAATGGCCTATGCGGGATGCGCCGGTTCCGGACGGGCGCCGTCACAGTCACATTCAAATCCATCGGGTGCAGGCGTCCTTATGCCAAATCCTTCGGGCGCGAGCTTTGGCAGCGTGGTGACGGGGGGAGAGCCTGGAGTCAAGTCCCGCTAACGTCTTCATTCCATAGGTGACTGCGACAGGAAGATGGGTCGCTTCTCCTGCCTGGAGGGTGAAGTCAGGCCTCCAAACCTATAGCTTAATGCTGATCGGACCTGGTCCCAGTGCCGCTCAAGTGGGCCATTTGGGACACTACCACAAAGTGTCCTTTCCTTAGCAAAAAAGGGAAAGAGATTTACCCATTCGAAGTACCTCGAAGGGGTATCGAAAATACGGCGGATTGGCCTAGGCGATTTGCTACGAGCCAGTAACATATTGCAACGGTGCAGGTTAGAGGCGATGTGTGGCCCGAGGGAGGTTAATCGGGATGCTGGCACGAGCATTGCATACCAAACCCGAGCAAGAGAAGCGCTTAGGTGCAAGGGACAATCGAAGTGGAGAAATGGGCTCAAAACCGAGCACTACCGTGGCATATACGGCGTCTAATTTGAGTTCCGCCGAAGCGAAAGCCGGCCTTTTGGGTGGGATAAGCCCAGCGATGCTCACACTGGAGAGTCTAGTGGGGGAGATCGCGAGGACGAATATCCCCATCCTGCTGGTGGGAGAAGTGGGTACGGGGAAGCAATCACTTGCCCACCGGATTCACCAGTTATCGCAGCGTTCGGATGAAGCACTGGTGAAGATCACGTGCGCATCCATGAAGCCAGAGTCATTTGAAACGGAGCTGGGATTGGATACCGCTGGAAATGAAAATAATGGGTTGAAAGCCGCGGGCACGCTTCTATTTGATGAGATCAGCGAGCTGGATCCCGCGTGCCAGCGAAGCCTTCTTTACGCGCTGCCGGATGGGGAAGCGAAATCCCAGCCCAGGATGGTGGCGTCAAGAGTGATCTCCACGACCAACAAGAATCTGGACGAGGAAATGCGGACGGGACGCTTTCGGAGCGCACTGTACTACCGGATCAACGGAGTGTGCCTGCGGATGCCGCCGTTGAGAGAGCGCAAGGAGGATGTCCCGGCGCTGGTCGAGTTTTTCCTCGACAAGTACGCCGCGGAATTTGACCGGCCCCGGCCGTCGTTGAGTGCGAGGGGTATGGAGCGTTTGCTGGAGCACTCCTGGCCCGGGAACATCCGTGAGCTTGAGAACACGATCAAGAAGGTGGTGGCCCTGAAGGATGAGCGATTGGCGCTATCCGGGCTATCCACACACGCAGGGGAGCCGAGCGCGACGACGGCCCCCGTGAAGCCCAACAATTATTCGCTCAAAGCGGTGGCGAGAGCGGCGTCACGCGAGGCCGAACGGGAATTAATCCTGAAAGTGCTGGCGCAGACGCACTGGAACAGGAAGCGCGCGGCTCAAGAATTGCAGATCAGCTATAAGTCGCTGCGTTCCAAATTAAAGCAGATCGGAAGGCTTGAAACAGATGCGGTTCAGGAAGGCGGATACCAAGGATGATACGAAGACTCCTATTTTGGATGGTGATTCTGCTGGCGGGGTTCGCGCCCATGGCACAAGCACAGGACGCCGCGCCAAATCCGGGAGCGCAGGGCGGCGACACAACGAGGGTTCCCGCGACCAGCAATCCCTATTACATTATCGGCCCGCAAGACGTGCTGAATATCGATGTGTGGAAAGAAGCGGAACTCACGCGGACCGTGCCCGTCCGTCCGGATGGAAAGATTTCGTTGCCACTCCTAGATGACGTGCAAGCCGCCGGCCTGACGCCGGACCAACTGGCCGCGCAGATTACCGCCGGTCTTAGGAAATTTGTGACCGATCCGCAAGTCACCGTAATGGTGGCCCAGATTAACAGTCAACGCGTCTACATCATGGGCGAAGTCAGCCGCCCCGGGGCCTATCCGCTGCTGCCGGGAATGACGGTTTTGCAGGCGCTTTCAAGCGCGGGAGGATTCACGATATTCGCCAACCGCAAGAAGATCTATGTCCTGCGGGTAGAAAGTGGAAAACAAGAGAAAATTCCGTTCAACTACAAGGCCGCAGTCAACGGGAAGGACCAGAATCAAAGCATGATGCAGGTGGAAGCCGGCGACACGATCGTCGTACCGTAGGGAGATATTGATGAGTGCTTTGCAATACAAACTCTGGACGGCACTGGGAATCGTTCTGATGTGTGTGCCCGGAGGCGCCCGGGCCCAGCAACAGGGCCAGACTCAGGGGCAGTCGCAAGGCCAATCTCAGGAGCAGGGCCAGACTCAGGGGCAGTCGCAAGAGCAATCCCAGCCGCAAGATCAAGCGCAAGCACCGATCCCGGCGTATCATTCGCCGTTTGCCTCCATAGGCGGCAATGAGAACCTGGGTCCCGAGGATCTGGCACCGGATACGCAACCCCTCGCGGGAGTGGAGACTCTATCGCTGGGAATTCCGGAATCGCGGAGCTACTGGGAACCATCGGCCAATGTGACCTCAACCGCGGCTTCCAATGGCCTCGGGGCCAACAGCGGATGGACGACTTTTACGAATCTTAGCGGTGGGCTTGCGCTGCACGACACTTCCGGGCGCTCCAATCTGTCCTTGAGCTATGAGGGAGGGGCAGTGGTTTCCGATGATGGCGGGACCGGCAATGGAGTGACTCAAGAGCTGGGCCTGGTGGAGAATCTTTCCTGGGAGCGGGAAACACTTTCATTTTTCGAGCAAGCGTCCTATGTCCCGGAGACGATATTCGGGTATGCAGGAATAGGCGCCCTGACTCTACCGGGAGGAAATCCGGTGGTGCTACCGCCGGGTTTGGGGCTTAACGGAACGATTTTGACGGCCCGTAATGACCAACTTTATGACTCTTCCCTGGTACAAATTGACATAAAACTGTCGCCGCGCTCCTCCTTGACGTTGGCGGGCGGGTATTCCCTGCTGGATTATTTTGGCCCGACTCTGCTGAATACGAATGACACAATATTCCAGGCTGGATACAATCACCTTCTAACCCGCAAGGACACGATCGCCCTCCAATACCGGTTCAGTGCCTTCCGCTATGAAGGCAGCAGCCAGTTGATAAACGATAATACCGTGCAGCTATCCTACGCCCGGCGGGTGACGGGGCGTTTGGCGTTTCAAGTGGGAGCCGGGCCGGAATTCACTTTCTTCAGCATGCCCGTGTTGACTGGCCCGGCATCAAGCGGCCCGGCGTCGAGTTTGCAACTGGATTGGTCGGCGAGCACATCGCTGACCTATCAGATGGAGCGAACCCAGCTGGCCCTGTCGTACGGTCATGGGGTGAGTGGCGGCGCGGGAGTGTTCACGGGTTCCGTCCAAGATACGATGACGGGGTCGCTTTCCTACCCGTTTTCTCGGACCATGAGCGCCGGATTCGCGACGGGATACGCAAGGAACAAAGCTCTAGCAATTCCGGGCTCTTTGGTTGTCAATCAAGCGTACGACTACTGGTTCGGTGACGCCACCCTGTCCCATTCCTTGGGCCGGACGATGAATTTGGCCTTGTCCTATGAAGTGCAGTATCAAAATTCCAACTTTGGATTTTGTGCTGGTCCGACGTGCGGCACAGGCTTGGTGATCCACGAAATCTCGGTGGGCCTGGGCTGGCATACAGTCCCCCTTTTGTTCTGACCGGGGACCATATTCCGAGGCAATAGAGAGAGGCTCGAATGAATCAACGTGAATTGACTATAGAAGATTACTTGAAGATGCTTCGACGGCATTGGGTGATGATCGTCGTCCTGACGGTTGTCGGCGGTCCGCTGGCCTACGGGGTATCGCGTATTCTTCCCAGCCGCTATAAGTCGCAGACCTCGGTCCTGGTCCAAGAGCCGACAGTGCCTTCGGATTTCGTGAAGCCGATCGACACAACGAACGTCGGCCAGCGGCTTTCCAGCATGCAGCAACAGATTTTGAGCCGCAGCCGATTGGAACCTGTGATACGCCAGTTTGGGCTATTTCCAACAGAGATTGACCGAGAGCCCATGGACATCCTGGTCCAACAGCTTCAAAAAGACATCGAGGTCAGTCCGATCCAGCCAATGGCCGGGACAAACTCCGCGAGTTTACCGGGCTTCTATGTGACGGTCATAATGGGTGACGCGCGGACGGCGCAGGAAGTGTGCACGGCGGTTACTTCGATGTTCATCGCGGAAAGTCTTCGGATTCGCCAGCAACATTCCCAGGACACCACGGAGTTTTTATCTCAAAGGTTGGCCGACGCGAAGACGAATCTTGACGCGCAGGATGCGAAGTTAGCGGCATTCGAAAGCCGGTACATGGGTTCCCTGCCGGATGAGGAGACGACCAATCTGAACCTATTGACGGGCCTAACCTCGCAACTCGATGCAGCGACTCAAGCGCTGGCAAGAGCTCAGCAGGATAAAGCCTTTACGGAATCAATGCTGACGCAGCAAGTGGCGGCGTGGCAGTCCTCCCAAGGAGGCCATAATCCCGACACCCTGGAAGCCCAGTTGGCCGCGCTCCAAATGCAACTGACGAGTTTAGAGGCGAGATATACGGATGACTACCCGGACGTGATTAAAACGAAGAATGACATTGCCGCTCTGCAGAGGAAGATTGAGGAAGGCGACGAAACCAAGAGCACGGCAGGAAACAAAGCACCGAGAGCATCCCTGGAGCCGGCTCAAATTACACAACTGCGAGCGCAAATCCACAGCTACGAGCAGATCATATCGGAGAAGTCGAAGGAAGAGGAAGGGATTAGGCAGCAGATTAGAATGTACCAAGGGCGAGTGCAATCGAGTCCCGTGGTGGAAGAGCAATACAAGCAGGTGACCCGAGGCTATCAAACAGCACTGGATTCTTACAACGATCTATTGAAAAAGCGAGATGAATCGGCCATGGCGACGAGCCTGGAAGAGGAGCAAGAAGGGGAGCAATTTAGCGTGTTGGATGCGGCAAACCTTCCTGACGAGCCGGCTTTTCCGAATCGCCTCCTTTTCACGCTCGGGGGGGCCGGGGGAGGGCTGGCACTGGGCGTGGGCATCGCATTTCTTCTGGAGATGCGGGATACGTCTTTCCACACGGAGAGGGATGTGGAATTGGCTCTCCGGCTGCCGCTGCTGGCCATGATTCCGGCGATTGAGGATCCATCAAGCAAGAGCGGGAAATTCACACTCAAACCGCAGCAACTGAATCCCGAACCTACGGGCGCGAGGAGCTGAAGACGGTATGTACCAGAAATTCTTCGGGCTCCGCGAAAGCCCCTTCAACGTAAACCCGGACCCTCGCTATCTCTTCCTGACGCGGCAAATGCAGGAAGCGCTGGCGGGGTTGACGTACGGGATTCAGAACCGCAAGGGCTTTATTTTGCTTACGGGGGAAGTGGGGACTGGGAAGACGACGCTGCTCAATCGTCTACTCGACTGGCTGCATGGGCAGCGCATGTCAACCGCGTTCATATTCAATTCTCAGATGGACGTAAAGCAGCTCTTCGATTTCATCCTGGCGGATTTTGAAATTCCCTGCCAGTCGCGGGAAAAGAGCCAAATGCTATTGCGCCTCAACCACTGGTTGCTCGAGCGCTACCGCGCCGGAGAAACCGCGGTTTTGATCGTTGACGAGGCGCAAAACTTGTCGCTCGAGGTGCTCGAGGAGATTCGGCTGCTGACCAATCTCGAGACGTCTACGGAAAAACTGCTTCAGATTGTGCTCACCGGCCAACCCGAGCTGGAAGAAAGACTCAAACTGCCACAATTGCGCCAACTTCGCCAGCGCATCACCTTGCGGAGCAGAACCTCGACGCTAGAGCTCGAGGAAACATTCGGCTACATCGCCGAGCGCTTGAGAATCGCGGGCGCCAACGGAGAAGCGATCTTTTCCAGGGAAGCCGTCCAGGCCGTGCATCTTTATTCGCGCGGCATTCCCCGCGTAGTCAACCTGCTGTGCGAACATTCCTTGATCAATGCCTACGTGGACCACTTGCGGCCTGTGCCGGCTCATTTGGTGGAAGAGGTCGCTCGGGAATTTCAGCTGGATGAAATCGAGCCTACCGCTCCCGTGAACTTCAGCTCGAATGCCCAGCAGACGATGGACGCGCGGTTATTGCTTCAGAACCTGGACGAACTTCTCGGACGTTTGCGGCAAGCGCATTTGATGCCTACGGCCTCACAAGAAAGGAAACCATGAGTCGCATCCATGAAGCACTGAAAAAAGCCGAACAGGAGCGTGTTGCTCCAGTGATGACCGACCCGAACTCACTGCTGGCCACCTCGCCAGAAGTCGAGGCTACACTGGCGTCAGGTCTTGTCTCCTCTGCTGGCGAAATGGCGGCGCGGGTGGAGACGCCCCAGCATCTCACGGGGGACTACGTCCGATTCGATGATTTGCGAGCACGCTGCGCGCATCCGCAATGGCGGCCGGATCCGAAGGCGAACGTTTTTTCTGGTGCGGGGCTAAACCCTCTCGCGGCGGAGCAATTCCGGACCTTACGGTCGCGCCTCTACCAGCTCCAAAGCAATCAGAAGATTCGCACCCTCTTGGTGACGAGCTCGGTCCCCAGGGAGGGCAAGACGTTCGTGGCGAACAATCTTGCACAAGCCATCGTCTGCCAACCAGATCACCGCGTACTGCTGATCGATGCGGACCTTCGCTGCTCTCGTCTGCACGTCCCACTGGGAGCGCCATCTTCTCCCGGCTTAACGGACTATCTGAGCGGGAAAATGGACGAAATGGCTGTGATTCAACAGGGACCGGAC
Organism: Terriglobia bacterium; assembly: GCA_963823205.1. Classification (GTDB taxonomy): domain Bacteria; phylum Acidobacteriota; class Terriglobia; order Acidiferrales; family UBA7541; genus Palsa-295. The sequence goes on along the minus strand of CAWGKL010000003.1, from coordinate 404,684 downwards.
GGGAACCTCTGCTTCATCCCCGGTGGGAGTTGTGTGAAGAATCCGAGCGAACTCCTATCGAATGGGCGGATCAGAAAGCTTCTCGCCCGCCTCGCGCCGGTGTTCGATTGGGTCATCCTCGATTCACCTCCTTGCCTGCCGGTCGCCGACGCCAGCGTTTTGGCCGACATGTGTGACGGAGTACTGTTTGTGGTACGGGCGGGATCAACGCCCACGGAGGTGGCACAAAAGGCTCGTCAAGAACTGCGGGGAGGAACGGTCGCGGGCGTCGTTCTGAATGCCGTGGAAGAGAATGCCTCCTACGGGAAGTATTATTATTATTACGGCGATGGCGGCGGCCACAGCGAACCGAAGGGCTCACGCAACTAGAGGCCGGCACGAGAAGGCTGGAGGTTTGCGATGCAATCGCTTCGGAACGCTTCCTTTTTCTCTCCGGGCGCGGGAATTCTCAGTGCAATGTCTCAACTTGGGAAGCGCCCGAACAACGGATTCCGCGGGGTTGAGGCTTGAATTCTTTCAATATTCCGGTTCATAGCGCGATTCAGATGCCGATGGGTCTATACCAACAGTTCTGTAATGCGCTCTATTTACGGGGGATACGTTCGAATCCTGAGACATCGGCCCCGGCAATTATCGGGGAGTTAACCCAGGAAAGGACTTGGCAAATGGTGGCAAGAGTTTTCACTCTTTTTGAGCCAAGCCATCCATCTCCCTCGAGACCCTTTATGGAAGGAAGCGGGCAATACCATCAAGGCCCTTGTTTTCAGTCTTTTATGGCGCGTTTTTTCTGTCTTTCCGAGCAGTTCTAAGAGGGCGTCTGGCACGTCGCTTGCGATATGAAATAGCGGGTGGCATGCGCGTAAATGGCGGTAGCTTACGCGGACGGCTTGGCAGCGGGTAGTAGATGGTAGGTCCGAAGGGAGCGATTGGCAGACGATGACTCTCGAAACGGAACGCCAGAGATGGTTTGCGCTGCAAGTCAGGACTCGCTGGGAAAGCTCCACAGCCTTACTGCTTTCAGGGAAGGGATATAAGACTTTACTTCCGACCTATAGGGCGAGGAAGCGATGGAGCGGGAAGCTGAGAGAGGTAAAAGCCCCTCTGTTTCCCGGTTACGTATTCTGTGAGTTCGATGCGCTGAAACGCTTACCAATTCTTGTTACACCAGGTGTAATTGCGGTAGTCGGTCGTGGCCGAATCCCGCTTCCCGTGGACGACGGAGAAATTGCCGCCATCGAAAGGGTTGTTTCATCGGGGCTGCATGCGGAACCGTGGCCCTACCTTGAACTCGGTCAGAAAATTCGGATTGAGAGTGATGCGTTAATGGGTCTGGAAGGGATCCTGATTAACTTCAAAGGGAATCACCGCATCGTCGTTTCCGTTTCGCTGCTGCGACGCTCAGTTGCTCTAGAGATTGACCGATGCTGCGTGAGGCCCGTTGGCCCTGTTCGAGCCGCGAGTGCCCAGGACATCGCTCCTCATCCCTTGCTGCAGGGAGTGGTTGTCTAGGCCAATGGTAAGAGTTGCAGAGCGGTCGCAAATGTTTCGGTTGTTGCGGGAATTTCGAACGGAATTTATGTCTCCAGTCATTTCGAAGACACGGGAACCGAATGGGAAATAGCAACCCAAAAATCTCCCCATCGGGAGAGCATGGAGCGCGGGAGGGGAATGGCAAGGTATTGTCGCGCTTCGGCCAACTACCAGCCAGCCGCGGAAGCGTTCTTAGGCAGGAAGCTTTCCACGCGATGCTGACGCACGAACGTCGAAGAGCAGAACGTTCCCGCAAGCCTTTCGTCTTGATGCTGCTTGACTCCCATGCCATACATAAGAACGGGAACGGCGCGGCTTTCATCGAGCGACTGACGACGATCGTCTCCGCGACGACTCGGGAGACCGATATAATCGGGTGGTACGAGGCGGGCGAGACTCTGGCCGTGATATTCACGGAGATCAATCTAGAGGGAAAGAGTCCCATCAGCGAGGTCTTGCATTCGAAGGTTTTGACAGCCTTGCGGGAAAAGCTCGATCCCAAACTGGCATCGAGTTTGGTTATTTCGGTTCATCTCTTTCCAGAGAGTTGGGATGAGAACCGTCCCGGTCGAGTGGCGGACGTCAAGCTCTACCCGGATCTTTCCGGGCGGGTTTCAAAAAGGCGCTTTCCGATGATCTTGAAGCGCGCGATTGACATTGCGGGTAGCGGCGTATTGTTGCTCATACTCTTACCGGCTCTGGCGGCGATCGCCCTTGCCATCAAGCTCACATCCGAAGGGCCGGTGATTTTCGAGCAGGAGCGCCTGGGACAGTTCGGAAGAAAGTTCAAATGCCTGAAGTTCCGCACGATGTACACGAACAATGATCCGAGACTCCATCGTGATTACGTCCGGCGTCTGATCGCAGGCGAAGCGGAAAAGGCGGATAAGAGCGAGGCCGAGCCCGCCGTTTACAAGATCACGAACGACCCGCGGGTCACACCGGTCGGGAAATTCCTACGCAAGGCGAGCCTCGATGAGGTTCCGCAATTCTGGAACGTGTTGCGCGGCGAGATGTCTCTCGTAGGTCCGCGCCCTCCTCTCCCCTACGAGTTTGAGGTATATGATTTTTGGCACCGCCGCAGAGTTCTCGAAGTTAGGCCCGGCGTCACCGGATTGTGGCAAGTGAGTGGCCGGAGCCGGACGTGCTTCGATGAAATGGTCCGGTTGGACCTGCGTTACTCCCAGAGGTGGTCACTCTGGTTGGATTTGAAGATACTGTTGGCTACACCGCGTGCAGTTTTCATCGGTGACGGCGCCTTCTGATCTGAGGATGGCGCGCGTCCAGCAGGACTGGGCATTCGATAGTCCCTTCACCTACCTCCGTTCCATTCCGATTTCGAACGCCGGTGAGACATTCCTATCTGAGGCGACACAGGGCCGATTCAATCGGGACAAGATGAATCGGGGCATTTCAGAGACGTCAACACGATGTCAATCCATCAGTCTCCGCAGAGGCTAGAGGAATCATGATTCGAGTCGGCGTGATCGGTTACGGATATTGGGGACCCAATATCGTGCGGAACTTGCATGGACTGGACAGCGTGCAAGTGGAAATGATCTGTGACAAGAGTCCGTGCGCACTGGCGCTTGCACGGAAGGCCTATCCGAACATCCGGGCGGTATCGGATAGTTCCGAGATTTTGCGTTCACCGGAGATCGACGCGGTGGCAATCATCACACCCGTTTGGACTCATTATGAATTGGCCAAAGAAGCGCTCGAAAACGGCAAGCACGTTTTCATCGAGAAGCCGTTTACCTCGAGTTCGGCGCAGGCGGAAGAGCTCATCGAATTGGCGGCCCGAAAGAAACTGACCATCATGGTGGACCACACGTTCTTGTTCACGGGAGCGGTGCGCAAGATCCGCGAGCTGACGGAGAGCGGCTCGCTCGGCGACTTGTATTACTACGATTCACTGCGAGTGAATCTAGGGCTGTTCCAGCACGACGTGAGTGTAATTTGGGACCTGGCGCCGCATGACCTCTCCATCATGGATCACATTATCAAGAGTAAGCCGGAAGCCATCGTGGCAACCGGCGAAAAGCACCTGAATGGAGTGGAAGATGTCGCATTCATGACGATCTACTTTCCGCGAAATGTGATCGCGCACATCAACGTCAACTGGCTTTCGCCGGTGAAGATTCGGACGACGCTGATTGGCGGCCAGAAGAAGATGCTGGTGTGGAACGATCTTGTGGCGGATGAAAAGATCCGCATATACGACAAGGGCGTTCAAATCGCTTCGGGAGCGGGAATCCGGGATCTTCTCGTGAGCTATCGGACCGGCGACATGTGGGCGCCTCAGGTGGAGCAGTTGGAAGCGCTGCACGTAGAACTGAGTTATTTCGCGGAATGCATTCTGGACAGCAAGACTCCCTTCAACGACGGGCACGCGGGGCTGCGTATCGTGCGCATGCTCGAAGCGGCCGAGGCCTCCATCCAAAAGAGAGGGGAGTTTGTCCGCCTGTGAACGAATTGTGCTCGATCGCGCCGGATGTGAAGCTGGGGCGAGCAGTCAAGCTTGCGAAGTTCATCAACCTCTACGGGTGTGAAATTGGCGACGAAACCAAAATCGGCGCTTTCGTCGAGATCCAAAAGAATGCAACCGTGGGGCGCCGCTGCAAGATTTCGAGCCACACATTTGTTTGCGAAGGCGTGACCATCGAGGACAATGTGTTTGTCGGGCATGGTGTGACGTTCATCAACGACTCTTACCCGCGTGCGACGACACCGGACGGCGGGATGCAAACGGAAGAAGATTGGAAGGTGGAAACGACGGTCGTCAAGCGAGGGGCTTCCATCGGCTCCGGGTCGACGATTCTTTCGAAGGTCGTGATCGGTGAAAACGCCATCGTGGGTGCGGGCAGTGTTGTGACCCGGGATGTGCCTGCCAACGCGATCGTTGCGGGTAATCCGGCAAAGGTCCTGCGTCCCATCTCTCTGGGGAGACCGAACGAATCGCTGAAATGACGGGCCTAGATTTGTTCGGCCCATGTCGTCTTGTTGAAATCACGTTCGTTCGCGGTACTTGACGAAGTCGCAGGGCGCGATGGAAATCAAAATCGAGTCGAGATTCTTGCGGGACGTTGTGGTACTCGTCCCGGAAATCTTTCGGGACGGCCGTGGCTTTTTCATGGAGACGTTTCGGGAGGACCAATTCCGGGAAAGCGGTTTACCCACTCATTTTGTCCAGGACAATCATTCGCGATCAGCCAAAGGCGTGGTGCGTGGTTTGCACTTCCAATGGGAACCGCCCATGGGCAAGCTGATGCGCGTTCCGCTGGGCAGCGCCTTCCTGGTTGCAGTGGATATTCGCAAGGGATCGCCGACACTAGGGAAGTGGGCCGGCGTGGAGGCATCCGCCGAAAACCGACGGCAGGTCTGGGCTCCCGCCGGTTTTGCGCGGGGTTTCTGCGTTCTTTCCGACGTGGCGGAGATCCAGTACAAGTGCACCGGGATCTACAACAACAAAGGCGAATCCGGCATTCGTTGGGATGACCCCGAAATCGGAATCGAGTGGCCCATTCAGGATGTGTCGCTATCGGAAAAGGATCGAAACGCGCAAACCCTGGCCCAGTGGTTAGCGCGACCGGAATCCGCGAATTTCAGTTTTTGATCGAAACTCTACGAAATTCAAGGAGGGACTGTGAGACTCCTCATTGCCGGCGGTGCGGGGTACGTTGGTTCCACGCTGATCCCCAAACTGCTCGACCGTGGCTACAAGGTTGACGTCGTTGATCTGTTCTGGTTCGGCAATCACTTGCCCCGGCAAGTCGGGGTCCTGAACAAAGACATCTTTCATCTTACGGAGGAGGATCTGGAGCCTTACGACCAAGTCGTCTTCTTGGCGGGTCTTTCCAACGACCCGATGGCGGAATATTCACCGAGCAAGAACTTCGTGTTCAACGCCGCCGCGCCGTCCTACCTGGCGTACATGGCCAAGAAGGCCAAGGTGAAAAGGTATGTCTATGCGAGCTCCTGCTCTGTATACGGGTACACGGAAAACGAGCTATACGATGAGACGCGTGCGGTGAGCTCCAGCTATCCGTATGGCATTTCGAAGCTGCAGGGCGAGCAGGCGGCGCTGCAACTGGTGGACGACAATTTCTCGGTCATCTCGCTGCGGAAGGGAACGATCTCGGGCTACAGCCCGCGCATGCGCTTCGATCTGATCATCAACACGATGTTCAAGAACGCCATGAAAGAGCACACCATCACGATCAACAATCCCTCCATCTGGAGGCCCATTCTGAGCATCCAGGACGCCGTGACGGCGTACATTCGCGCCATCGAAGCAAACCACAAGATTTCGGGGGTTTTCAACGTCGCCTCGGGCAATTACACTGTCGGAGAAGTCGGCGACCTGGTGAAAGGCAGCGATTGAGGAGCGGTTGGGGATGCCCGATCCACCTGATCATCAAGCATATCCAGGATTTCCGGAATTACAAAGTCAGCATCGAGAAGGCAAAAACGTCCTGAGTTTCCACCCGGCCGACGATCTGAAATCCATCGTGTTGAACTTGATCGACAATATGGACAAGTTTCAGGACTGGGATAACCCGCTGTATTCCAACATTGCGACATTCAAGGCGATCGAAAGCGGCATCGAAATTCACGCCATGGCGAAGGCGCTCTAACCATGAAGATTGCCGTGATCGGCGCGAACGGGCAGCTCGGCAGCGATCTTGTCGCCGCTTTCTCCGGGAATGGCGATGCCGTCCGTGCGCTTGACGCATTCCGACATCGAGATCTCCGATCTTCCTTCGGTCTCGCGCGTGCTCGAGGACATCCAGCCCGAAGTGATCGTGAACACGGCCGCGATGCATCACGTCGAGAACTGCGAGCGCGAACCCGAGAAGGCGTTCGCCGTCAATGCGCTGGGGCCAAGAAACCTGGCCATCGTGGCGCGAGACCTGGATGCGGTTCTGATGCATGTGAGCACCGATTACGTGTTCGACGGCAGCAAGGGAAGCCCGTACGTAGAAGAGGACAATCCTCTGCCGCTCAACGCCTATGGCATTACGAAGCTGGCCGGCGAGCACTTTGTGCGCGCGACGACGGCAAAGCACTTTGTAATTCGCACCTCCGGCCTCTACGGAAGAAGCCCGTGCCGCGCCAAAGGAGGCCTGAATTTCATAGAACTCATGCTGAAATTGGCGAAGGAGCGAGGAGAGGTGCGCGTTGTGGATAGCGAGACGGTTACGCCGACCTCCACGGCAGAGCTTGCGCAGCAGATGGTCCAGTTAAGTCATTCGAATTACTACGGTCTCTACCATGCCACGGCGGAGGGGAGTTGCTCGTGGCATGAATTCGCCCGAGAAATCTTCGCGATTACGGACACTCCCGTGCGCTTGAAAGTAGCGGCACCGGACGAATTCCCCGCCAAGGTAGCCCGGCCGAAATACTCCGTACTCGAAAATCGAGCTCTGAAAAGCCGCGGTTTGAATTCGTTCAAGCCATGGCAAGATGCACTTCACAAGTACCTCGGCAATCGGCTCAAATCACCCTCTCCTCAAATTTGCGCCTAGCGGCACGTTCGCGGCGGAAATTCCTGTCAAAAGGAAGTCCATTTCATCCAGAAGTCAAGGGTCTACGAATGTCAGGCAATCAAAAAATTCCGTTTTTGGATCTGGTCGGCCTTCATGAAGCAATCGAGAAGGAGCTGATCACCGTCTTTCAAAAGGCGCTGAGGACCGCAGGCTTCATCGGCGGCCCCATGGTTGAGGGATTCGAGCGCGACTTCGGGCATTTCGCCGATGTGGCGCACTGCGTCGGAGTGGCGAGCGGGACCGACGCGGTTCGGTTTGCTTTGATGGCCGCGGGCGTTCAGGCCGGCGAGATTGTCGTCACGGTGCCCCATACGTTCATTGCGACCACGGAAGCGATCAGCCAGGCGGGCGCACGGCCTGATTTTGTGGACATCGATGAGCGGACGTATTGCATGGACCCTGCCAAGCTTCAAGAATATCTGGAGCGGGAATGCTGCTTGAACCGCGAAACCGGCAGACTGATTCACCGGAAGTGGAACTCACCTGTTACGGCTGTGGTTCCCGTGCATATTTACGGGCAAACCGCCGACATGGATGGGATCCTAGAACTTGCCCGCCGCTACAATCTCATCGTGATCGAGGACGCCTGCCAGGCACACGGCGCAGAATACTTTTCGAAAAACGAAAATCGCTGGAGAAAAGCAGGCTCCATGGGCCATGCGGCAGCTTTTAGCTTCTACCCGGGGAAGAATCTGGGCGCCTGCGGAGAGGGCGGAGCAGTCACGACGAACGACGAGGCGCTCGCACAGAAGGTACGCATGCTCCGTGATCACGGCCAATCGCGCAAGTACTACCATGAGATGGAGGGCTACAACGGGCGCTTGGATGCGATCCAAGCCGGAATCCTGCAAATCAAGCTGCAACACCTCCCGGAATGGAATCAGAAACGTCGGCAGATCGCGGCGCGTTACAACGAATTGCTGGGCGAAGCGTCAACGAGCCTCGTGCTGCCCTACGAGCCATCGTGGTGCCGCGGCGTCTATCACCTCTACGTGGTTCGGGCAGCGAAACGAGACGAGCTGCAAGAACACCTGACCAAGTCTGGTATTGGCACCGGCATCCACTACCCGGTTCCCGTTCATCTCCAGAAGCCGTACCGCCGCATGGGATTCAAGGAGAGGGATTTTCCGGTGACGGAAAAAGCAGCCGCCGAGATACTGTCACTGCCAATGTATCCCGGATTGAGCCTGGCACAGCAGAATCGCGTGGTTGAGGAAATAGCGCGGTTTGGAACGATCACCGAGAGCCAATTGTCCGCCCCGCCCGCCGTGAGAGCTTGACAGGCGGTACATCGCCTGACACACCGAGGACCCAGCAATGATTGTGACCGCACCCGAGACGCAACCGGCGCTTGAGAGTGGCATTCAAGAGCGCAACACGCCGCCCCGTGTGGCTGCGAAGAAAATTTGGATCGACCTTGATAACTCGCCTCACGTGCCGTTTTTCCTGCCTATCATCGAAGGGCTCGAAAAAAGGGGTCATGAGGTTTTCTTAACGGCTCGAGACTCTTATCAGGTTTGCGAACTGCTGCGCTTGCATCAACTTTCTTGCCGGGTCGTCGGCCGACACTACGGTAAGAAGTGGGCCCTGAAGCTATTGGGGACCGCGTTCCGTGCCGCACAATTGTTGCCGCTGGTCATAAAGCAGAGGCCAGCCCTCGCCGTGTCCCACGGTTCAAGGGCTCAAAACATCGTGGCTTCGTTACTCGGGATTCCGAGTGTGGTCATGTTTGATTATGAATTTTCAGCGAAAGGTTTCTTGCATCCGGACTGGGTCTTCGTGCCAGACGTGATTCCAAAGGAGCGCATCCAGCAGAAACCGGACCACGTCCTCCGATACCACGGGTTAAAGGAGGATGTGTACGTCCCTCGGTTCAAACCGGATCCCAATGTCAGGAAGATCCTCGGAGTTCGCCAAGATGAACTCGTCGTCACGGTGCGTCCTCCCGCTACGGAGGCGCATTATCACAACCCTGAGGGCGAACAGTTTCTTGCCGAGACCCTCCGGTATCTTCTGGACCAGTCTGGCGCTCGAGTGGTGATGCTCCCGCGCAACAGGAAGCAGGAGGCTGCTCTTCGCTGCTGTTGGACACGGGCGATTGATGAGGGGCGCATCATCATTCCCGAACACGCCTTGGATGGATTGAATCTGATCTGGAATTCGGACCTCGTCATCAGCGGCGGAGGAACCATGAACCGCGAAGCAGCCGCTTTGGGTGTCCCAGTCTTCAGCATTTTTCGGGGGCACATGGGTTCCGTCGATCGGTATCTCGCAAAGACCGGCCGACTCACCCTCATTGAGAAATTGGAAGATATACCCACCAAGATTGTTCTCGAACGGAGAAATCCCGCTCTTTGGGGATCGGCGAACGAGAGCGCTGTTCTGGATTGTATCGTGAATGCAATCAATTCGATCGTGGAGCACAAATGTCTACCCGCGCACCGTTAAATTCACAGGTGCCGCCGCTGCCTGCTTGCCCACAAGCCCGCCGGGTACCATCGTGTAGCATTCGAGAGCTGATCACTCTCGCGGTGGGCGGCCTTGTGGCCATGTTTGACGCAGACAATCAACTGTTCTGCCACAGGCTGGTGCGCACGGAGCAGGGAATCGTGCGCGAGGGCCTATCGCCGAGATATACGATCATGACTCTGCTCGGGCTCAAAGAACTGGAGCGGGCGGGGTTGGATTCGCCCTTTGATACCCAAGCAATCTATGCGTCTTTTATTCGCGATACAAGTTGGATCCGAGGAATAGGTGATTTGGGGCTGCTGATCTGGCTAGCAGCTGCATTTGATCCTGGCCGGCTAGGGGGCCTCTTCTCCGCGTTTGATTGTGAAACAGCCCTCAATCGCTATTCCGACGCAAGGGAAGCGCGCACGATGGAACTGGCGTGGTTCCTGGCGGGACTGGCACACGCGGCAGAGACATCTCCGAAGCTGGTCAGCACCCTGACGGACTTATCCGTGGAAACATACCACCGGATTGAAGAGAATCAAGGCGAGTACGGCCTATTCGGTCATCTAGGCATGAAGAAGTCTCTCTCCGGACGCCTACGCGGACGGATCGGGAGTTTTGCAGATCAAATCTACCCCATCTATGCGATGTCGAAGTTCGCAAAGGTTTTTCAGGTGGAGGACCCGCTGGGCCCTGCGCTGGAATGCGCCACCGCGATCTGCGGCGCGCAAGGAGAAATGGGACAATGGTGGTGGCTTTATGATGCGCGCAGCGACCGAGTATCCAGCCGCTATCCCGTCTATTCCGTACACCAGCATGGCATGGCACCCATGGGTTTGTTTGCCGTGGAGGAAGCCACCGGACAGTGCTTCAAAAAATTCGTATACAAAGGCCTCCGCTGGATCTACGGGACCAACGAGCTCGACGTGGATATGAGAGACAGTGCGCGGAACCTCATTTGGAGGTGCATACTTCCCGGAAGCAGCCAGAAGAAGTATTGGGAAATGGCATTGAATCTCGTCCGAACGCCCAATCAGGAAATACAAGTCCACTCGTTAAAGATTCTCCACGAACAGAGGCCATACGAAATTGGGTGGCTGCTGTTCGCGCTCGCCAGAAACTCAGAAGCCGACTTTCTTTTAAAGAGCGTCTAGCATTTAAGCCTGGCATCACAGACACTGGTTTCGAACCATTTTATTGGACAACATGGACCCAGCCAAGACAGCCAAGATCATGACCGTGGTCGGCGCGCGCCCGAATTTCATGAAGGCCGCACCGATTATCGCTGCGATCCGAGACCGCAACGAACGCCTGGCAATGTCACCGGGGCTCGAGGGCGCCGGGGATTCTCAATTTACCCTGCAGAACGTGCTTGTACACACAGGCCAGCACTACGACGAAGCCATGTCGGACCGGTTTTTCACCGATCTGAACATTCCGAAGCCGGACGTGTATCTGGGAATCGGGTCAGGCTCGCATGCGGCCCAGACAGCCGAGATCATGAAACGGTTCGAAGAGGTCCTGCTCCGGGAGAGGCCGAATCTGTTGGTAGTTGTCGGCGATGTGAACTCGACTCTGGCCTGCGCCTTGGTTGCCGCCAAGATTTCTTTCGATGCCAACGGAACCAGGCCGCTCATCGCCCACGTCGAAGCCGGCCTGCGTTCGTTCGATCGGGAGATGCCTGAGGAAATCAATCGGATCCTCACGGACCATGTTGCCGACATACTATTTGTGACAGAGGAGAGCGGGCTCCGAAATTTGCGGGAGGAAGGCATCCCGGAAGAAAAGGTTCATTTCGTCGGCAACACCATGATCGATTCGCTCCTCGCTTTCCGGGACAAGGCAGGCGGCTCCGACATTCTGGACAAACTTAGCCTCCGGGGCCGCAATGGTGGACATGGATCAACGGATGGCACGGCCCGCTATGCCTTGTTGACGCTTCATCGGCCTTCGAACGTGGATCAACGTGACACTTTTCTGAATATTCTGGAAGGATTGCAGGAGTTATCCAATTCCTGCGCTGTAATTTTTCCCGCACATCCGAGAACGCAGAAAAAACTCGCCGAATTCGGTTTGGAACGCTTCTTTAGGATCGAGAACGGAAGCCATGAAGGAGAGGAATCGCGCTCCGCTCACGAAGACGGGCGTATCCGGTTGATTAAGCCGCTTGGATATCTCGACTTTGTGTGCCTGATGATGCACGCGGCCGTGGTAGTGACCGATTCCGGCGGCATCCAGGAAGAAACCACATGCCTTGGAATTCCATGTGTCACTGTGCGTGAGAATACAGAACGGCCCATCACGGTCAAGGCCGGGACGAATATCCTGGCGGGAACGGGCAAGGAAGGCATTCGCCAAGCCACGCGGCAACAACTCGCATCGAACTTTTCTGGCGCCATCCCGGAAGCCTGGGATGGCAGGAGCGCCGAACGAATTGTGGACGCGATTTGCCGCGAGCTCGAAAAGAGACAGCTGCTCTGAAGCTTGCTGGCGTGGGCAGATATAGTCCTAGGCCGGGAAGCCTGAGCCGCTAGGTGGGGACCCCGGCTGCATATGAGGGTGAATCCGAAATGACGCGATATGTGATCATCACTCCCGCGCGCGACGAGGAGAAACACATCGCGTCGACCATCGAATCCGTCCGTTGTCAGACGATACTCCCTTTGGAATGGGTGATCGTGGACGACGGCTCTACCGACGGAACGGGTGACATCCTCGATCGAGTCGCGGCCGAGTTGCCATGGGTCCGCGTCGTACACCGAACGAATCGAGGTTTCCGGAAGTCGGGCGGCGGCGTGATGGAAGCGTTTTACGAGGGGTATAACGCGCTCCAACACCGTGACTGGGACTTCATCGTGAAGCTCGATGGAGACCTAAGCTTTGCTCCAGAGTATTTCGAAAAGTGCTTCGAGTATTTCAGCAGAGATCGCGACCTTGGGATTGGCGGCGGGGAAATCCATCAAAACATTGTGGGAAAACTTACACTCGAAGAAAATCCGCGGTTCCACGTGCGGGGCGCCACGAAGATTTACAGGAGAGCTTGCTGGGAAGCGATTGGCGGACTCTGGCCGGCTCCGGGATGGGACACGATTGATGAAGTCAAAGCCAATATGTTGGGCTGGAAGACTTACGCCTTTACGGGTTTGCGCCTCATTCATCATCGTTTCACAGGAGCTGAGGAGGGGCTGTTTCGCGACAGAGTGAAACATGGAGTCGCCTGCTACATTGCAGGGTATCACCCGCTTTTTCTCGCAGCCAGTTGCGTGCGCCGGTTCACTCAGAAGCCGTATGTGATTGGTTCGGTCGGAATCATGTATGGATTTCTAAAGGCTCATGCCACTCGCCCGCCGCGTCTGGAGGATCGGTCCTACGTCGCTTACATACGCGATCAGCAGCTGAGACGTCTCTGCGGGATGCAAACCATCTGGAGGTAACCTCCCGTTCAGCGATAACCTTCGACCTATGTGCGGAATATGCGGAAAACTGATGTTTGGCAAGGGGGCGAGGGTGTTGCCCTCGCTGGTGAGCGCCATGGCGGCAACGATTCGCCATCGCGGACCGGACGATGAGGGGAGTTATGTTTCAGGGCCGATCGGTCTCGGTTTTCGGCGCCTTTCCATCATTGACCTTCAAAGTGGCCATCAGCCGCTTTCAAACGAAAACGGCACGGTTTGGATCGTTTTCAACGGAGAGATTTATAATTACCAGGAGCTGCGCAACTTTCTCCTGACCAAGGGCCACACCTTCAAAACGCAGAGTGACACCGAGGTGATCGTCCATCTGTACGAGGAGCTTGGCCCGCGGTGCCTCGAAAAGCTGCGCGGGATGTTTGCCTTTGCCATTTGGGATGAAAATACACGGACTCTGTTCCTGGCGAGGGACCGAGTTGGAATCAAACCTCTTTACTACCTTCTGACCGACGAGTCCCTGATCTTTGGTTCCGAGATCAAAGCGATCCTGGCGGACCCTTCGGTCCATCGAGAGATCGCTCCGGAGATGATCGACCGGTTCCTGACTTTCCTCTACGTGCCCGGTGAGGAGACATTACTCAAAGGGATCCGCAAGCTAGCGCCGGGGCACTATCTCCTCATCAGGGACGGGAAACCGATAATTGAGCAGTATTGGGATCTTTCCTTCACAGAACCTACCCGGAACCAAAGCTTTAAGGAGGCGGAAGCCGATTTGCTGAGTCTCTTGGCCGAGACAGTCGAGCTTCACATGATCGCAGACGTGCCGGTGGGTGTTCTTCTGAGCGGAGGAGTGGATTCGACAGGCGTGCTTAGCTTCGCTGTGCATGGGACCGACAAGGAGGTCAGTAGCTTCACTGTGGGTTTCTCCGGGGGGGAAGTCGCCGACGAGAGACCTTATGCCAGGCTGGCGGCGGAAAAATTCGGCACCCAGCATCATGAGATGACAATTACGGCCGAGGACTTTGCCGCGTTCATGCCCAAGTATGTGTGGCACATGGAAGAGCCGGTGTGCGAGCCGCCTGCCATTGCCATGTACTACGTCTCGAAGTTGGCGAGCAACTACGTCAAGGTGCTCCTCTCGGGAGAAGGCGGAGACGAAGCATTTGCGGGGTACAGCAATTATCGCAATCTCGTTTGGCTTGAGCGGATGAAGCGCGGCGGCCCACTGCTGAACGGGGTGCTTGCCAAGGGGCTTTCGCTCGCCGATTCACTATTCGACTCTCATCGCTTTGCAAAGTATGTGCCCTTGATGAACGACCGCTTTCCCGACTACTACTTCAGCCGGACTTCAAACCCATACCGCTTCACCGGAAACCGATTGGGAGAGGTGTACTCCAGGGATTTTGCGCAAGCGATTGATCGCGAGCACTCGCTTCGACCCCTGCGCAAGCTGCAGGCGCATGTCCGGGGGCAGAATACACTCGACTCCATGCTCTATATCAATACGAAGACGTGGCTGCCCGACGAGTTGCTGATCAAGGCCGACAAAATGACCATGGCTAACTCCGTTGAGCTCCGCGTGCCGTTGCTCGACCACAAGGTTCTGGAATTTGCAGCATCGTTGCCATCCAATTTCAAGCTGAACGGATTCAAGACAAAATACATTCTCAAGAAAGCCTTGGCCCAGAAAATTCCGATGGAAATTCGCGACCGGAAGAAGGCTGGGTTCCCGGTTCCCTATGAGTCCTGGCTTCGAAACGATCTCAAGGATGTCATCTGGGGCGTCTTGACGGACCGCAAGACCATTGATCGGGGTTACTTCAGCAAGAACGCGATCGAAGGGCTGCTGCGAGCCAACGCGAACGGCGCCAACTATTCCAAGGAGATATTCTCGCTGCTCAACTTGGAGATTTGGCAGCGGATATTTCTGGAGCAGGAGCAAGTTGCACTTCACTAGATTTCGGCAGAAGGCGCTCGATTTGGCTGCGGGAACGCTCTGGCGGTTGCCTGGATCATTCGGTGTTGCCCGCATGCTCGGCCCTTCGTACTCATTGCGCTGTGTTGTCTTTCATCATATTTCGGCTGCGGAGTCTCCCTTTACGACGGGGATGAATGTGAGCATCGCTCCAGCCCAATTTGAAGCTGCCTTGAGATTTCTTACCGCGTACTACAAGCCCGTTCGACTAGAAGATGTGCTGGAAGCCTCGGTGGGTGGCAGCCTTCCGCCCCGCGCGGTGCTTGTGACCTTTGACGACGCCTATGCATCGGTTGTGGAAGTGGCCGCGCCGTTGTGCCGAAAGTATGGCGTGCCGGCAGTCTTTTTCGTGAATGCCGCCTTTCTCGATAACCGACGCCTTGCGCCGGATAATCTCGTGTGCTACGCGGCGAACGTACGGGGGATGCAAGCAATCAATGGCGCTATACGCACCGTGCGCGGGTACGAGACGGCCCAATTGCAATCTGTGACCGAAGTATTCTCGAGTTTCTTTCCCTCCATTACTCTGACGGAGAGGGAGACATTTCTCGAAGCACTGCGGAACTTGGCGGAAATCAATGAACCTTGCCTAGCGGAGCAAGCAGCGCTTTACTTGAGTTCCCAGCAGCTTTGTTCCCTGGCGTCGTTTGATTTCGAGATCGGCAACCACACCTACAGACACGTGCACTGCCGGCGGTTGTCGCAGGCAGATTTTGGCCAGGAGATAGATAATAATAAGGGTGAGTTGGAGGCGCTTTCGGGAACAAAGGTGCGGGCCTTCAGCCAACCCTATGGTTCCTCGAAAGATCTCACTCCCGAGTTGGCGCGCCACCTGAGAGACTCCGGCCACGAAGCCGTTTTTCTGAGCGAAAGCGTTGCCAACCTGCGAAGGGCCGACCTTTTCCGCATGGATAGGGTCAATCCTCGTGTTCAAGGCGATGATACTTTCTTCCTTGATCTCGAGATTCTGCCTCGTCTCCGCGCGGTAAGAAACCGATTGTTCCGCGGCGCTGGGTTGGATCAGGCTGCCCGAATCTCCGAGTTCCGTGTTAATTGAGAACTGCGGAGTCGAGCGGGTGCTTCGCTCGAGTGAATTGAAAATAGCTATGAATTTAAGGATCGGAAACCAATGACCCGCGAGGAATTTCTTTTGCAAATGGACGATATTCTTGGGTTGCAACCTGGGACGCTCCGGGGGCACGAAAAACTCGAAGACTTGAAGAATTGGGATTCCACGGCTCTCATCAGCTTGATTGCATTGGCGGATGGGAATAACAGCACGCCGATCGCTCCTGACCAGGTTGTGAAGTGTTCCACGGTTGCAGACGTTTTGCGTCTGGCTCAGGTGGATGGTTAGTCCGCTTGACGATACCGCGGACGCATTCGAACGATTCGCGCGACTACCGTGGACACGCCCCAAGTGTCTGGAAGGGCGTGCAACCACAACAACTGCACAGGACCAAAGATCGCCAGTTAGAAATAAAGTCAATGCAGAATCTAGGTTGGCAAGTTGAAGTGGACGGCGCAACGCGCGCTGAATGGGCGGGGATGCTCGAGCTATTCAGCGATGCGAACTTTTATCAGACCTGGTCCTACGGTCGAGTCCGCTGGGGCGCAGAAAATCTCAGCCACTTGGTGTTGAAGCGGGATGGTGAAGTCCTGGCAATGGCACAGTTGAGGATAGTTCGCCCGACCAGATTGAAATTCGGAATGGCGTACTTACGATGGGGCCCCCTGTTCGAGAGACGCGGAAGGCCGATAAACCCAGAAGTGGCTCGTAGCATGGTGCAAGCTCTGGAAGAGGAATACGTCGGCAAGAGAAGGCTTTTCCTTCGTGTTCTTCCAAACGCGTTTGCCGGATCGGCGCGCGCCGAAGCCATGCAGTGTGCATTTTCCAGTTTCAGGGGTGAGCGCTCCACTGCCGACAACACCTACAGAACATTTGTATTGGATTTGGGTCCTTCACTGGAAGAGTTGCGAAAAAG
Organism: Terriglobia bacterium; assembly: GCA_963823205.1. Lineage (GTDB taxonomy): Bacteria > Acidobacteriota > Terriglobia > Acidiferrales > UBA7541 > Palsa-295. The sequence continues at coordinate 387,781 of CAWGKL010000003.1, read as the reverse complement.
CTTGGATAGGAAGTGGAGAAACCAGCTAACGCGTGCGGAAAAATATGACCTAAAGGTGATCGCCGGAAGCGGACCTGAGGAATACAAAATCTTCTGCCAGCTTTACTGGAATATGCGCAACCGGAAGACTTTCGAAACGACGGTGGACGTTGAAGAGTTTGGGCGAATTCAGGATGAAATCGATGAGCGCCATCGCATGCGGGTCCTAATCTGTGAGGACAAGGGAGTCCCGGTGGCGGGGCTTGTGGCATCGGCGATGGGTGACTCTGCGATTTACATGCTAGGAGCGACGAGTGAGGAGGGATTGAACTCGAAGGGCGCCTACCTGTTGCACTGGACCCTGATCCAATGGCTGAAGGCGAATGGAGTCAGGTGGTACGACCTGGGGGGTATCGATCCAGAAGGCAATCCGGGGGTATACCACTTTAAGAAAGGCTTCTCCGGCGCCGACGTTTGTCAGATAAACCCATTGGTCGCGTGCAACAGCGCCGTCTCATCCGGAATTGTCAAGGCAGGCTTGGTCATGCAGCGGGCACTTCGCAGTTCGATGAGCCCCTTGAAACTTGCCCGCGCTTTCAAGCCGCGCGCACCACGGAATTAATCCCAAAGCATGTCTACCACTTCCGACTCGATTGAGATCTCGGTCGTCATCGTTGCCTGGAACGCCGGCCATTATTTGGAGCTTTGCCTGGATAGTTTGGCAAAGGCTCCGCCACGACGCAGCATGGAAGTGTTTGTGGTGGACAATGCCTCTAGCGACGATTCTATTCAAATTATTGAAACCAAGTTTCCTTGGGTAAAACTAATCAAGAGCCAAGAGAACCTGGGCTTTTCCAAGGGCAACAACGTGGCTATCCGCCAGGCGCAAGGGCGGTACATCGCGCTGGTGAACCCGGACGTGATTGTGTTCCCCGGCTGTCTGGACGCACTCGCCGATTTCCTGGAGCAGAACCCCAAGGTGGGAAACGTCGGACCGCGCGTGTTCAATCCGGACATGTCTATGCAGAGCACCTGCCGGCGATTTCCAACGCTGTGGAACAACTTTTGTTCGTCCAGTGGTCTTTCTTCCAAGTTCAAAGACTCGCGCTTCTTCGCGGGCGAGCACATGTTCTACTTCCCGCACGACCGGACGCTCGCCGTGGACGTGATCGTGGGTTGCTTTTCAATGATCCGCCGTGAAGCCTTTGAAACGGTAGGGCTGCTCGACGAAGGCTTGTTCATGTACGGCGACGATGTGGATTGGTGCCGTCGTGCGCGAAATACCGGATGGGAAGTCGTCTTTTATCCTGGCGCCCAGGCCATTCATGACCATGGCAAGACCACGGCTCCCTATCCAGTGCGCTTCGCAGTTGCGCAACAGCGGTCGGTCCTGCACTACTGGAAAAAACATCATGGTTTTTGGGGCCTATTGGGAATCCGGAGCATCATGCTTTTCCACCACCTGCTGCGCTACACGTTTGCTGCTCTGCCGGGTTTGGCGCGGCCACAGGAAAGTGCGCAAAACGACGTGCGCAGGCAGGTGAGTGGCGCTTGCCTGCAACAGCTTCTCACCGGCAGTATTCCGAATAGGCCTGAGCGGTCAGGCGGTATCGCGGGCATTTCAAACTCCCTTGCGCGCTTCAAGGATTATTACAAGCGCCATGGCTTCGGGGCGACGATGCGCCATGCGGGCCTTGTCGTAAAGAGGGCGATCTTTTCGAGCCGCATGATCGTTTTCTATTGCGACCTTGGCAAGCAAACCACGACCCCTGCCAACATCCCGAGTTCTCTGAGGATGGAGCGTTTGAGAAGCTACTCTGAACTCAAGCCGCAGGACGTGCATGAGATGACCAGCTTCTGGAATCCGGAACTGGCCCATCGAAATATCAAAGACCGGTTTGCAAAAGGGGCCTGCTTGTGGCTAATTAAGTCCGGAGATAATCTTGCCGGCTACGGCTGGACCCTGCGAGCACTGACGATCGAACCCTATTACTTCCCTCTGGCGCCGGAAGATGCGCATCTCTTTGATTTCCACGTGTTCCCTCAGTACCGCGGGCAGGGGATGAACCCACTATTGGTCGCACACATTCTTCACAGCCTGGCGAGAAGCGGCGTAAGCAGAGCGTTCATTGAAGTCGCTGAATGGAATAAGGCCCAGTTGGCATCGCTTCGAAAAACACCCTTTCACCTGCTGGGCCAAGCGAGTTCATTCACGATCCTCGGACACAAGTTTACTCACTGGAGAGGAAAGCAAAACGGGGAGCGACCGCTAGAAACCAAGCAAGACGGAAGCAATGCCCCCGCTATGGCCACGTCGCATGAGCAATGAATCTTCGGAAAAACTGCGTCCGGCAGATAGCGTCAGGTTGCACCACATCGGATTTGTCGTCGCATCCATACAGGAAAGCGGTCAGTCCTTTGCCCTTGGCCTCGGGGCTGATTGGGATGGAAACATAGTGCTAGATCCCATTCAGAAGGTTCGGGTAACCTTCCTTCAGGGGCGCTCCGGCACGGACCCACTGATCGAACTCGTGGAGCCTGCAGATCCCAATTCACCCGTAACTCGCTTCCTGGAGCGGGGTGGCGGGCTGCATCACCTTTGCTACGAAGTAAACAACCTGGAAGGGCATTTAGAATTTTGTAAGTCTGTGGGGAGTACGATCATCAGGCCGCCCGTGCCAGCCGTGGCATTTGGCGGCAGGCGGATCGCTTGGGCAGTGACACGGAAGAAGCTGCTCATGGAATTCCTGGAGCGATGAGGCCGCCGCCAGAGCACAGTTTCCTCAAAATGGAGGCTAGGCCGGGAGACCGCCGCTTACCATATCGCGCTCGTGAGCGTGCTGGCACTAACAGGGAGTCATAGCAGCACGGAAATCGCGCTGGACCATGTGGTGAGCTGCGCGACGATGGCCGATCTGCTGCGCGTACAGTTGGAAGGTCGGCGGAATTGACAGCAGCAAGCTGCCGGAGATCTGTCCTTCGAATCAGAGAGTAAACTCATGCAATGGGAATTTCCTAGAGAACTAAGATCTCCGATTGATGTGGTTACTGTGCTGCGGAAGCGCCGCAGTTTGAAGCGTGAACTGTTGGAGCAGCCGAACCTCGTGCCGACGCGGATTGCGATCCTGGGCGGGTCAACGACCGCGGAAGTTAAAAGCATGCTGGAACTCTTCCTTCTGGCGCAGGGAATCCAGCCGACGTTCTACGAATCGGAGTACAACCGCTACAGCGAGGACGTACTGTTTGAGAATCCGGAACTATGGAACTTCAAGCCCGAGATCGTGTACCTACACACGACGTGGCACAACGTGTCGGAATTCCCCGAGCTGTTTGAGGCTGAGCAGGAGGTTGAGCAGCGTGTACGGGAGGAAGTAGGCCGGTTTCAGGCCCTCTGGGAGAAGATTCATTCACAGCTGGGCGCGCTCGTCATTCAAAATAATTTCGACCTACCGCCCTTGAGGCCGCTGGGAAATCTCGAAGCATCGGCAGCGTACGGCCGGGTGAATTTCCTGATGCGGCTGAACGCGGAGTTTGCAAGGTTTGCGCGGACGCATTCGCGGTTCTTGATTCACGACATCCAGTACCTTTCCGCGCAGGTGGGATTGAATGAATGGTTTGACCCGACGTACTGGTACAGCTTTCACACCGCCCTGAGTCCAGCAGCAACGGTGGCGCTGGCACGCAGCTTAGCCGCAATGGTAAAGGCAGTTTATGGAAAATCAAAGAAATGCCTCGTCTTGGACCTAGACAACACACTCTGGGGTGGAGTGATCGGCGATGATGGCGTGCAAGGCTTACTGCTGGGGCGGGACAATGCTATGGGGGAGGCATTCCAAAATTTCCAGCGATACGTTAAGGAATTGCAGCGACGGGGCGTTCTTCTGGCCGTCTGTTCGAAGAACGAAGCCGAGACGGCCGCTCAGGGATTTTCGCACCCGGACAGTATCCTGAAGCTCGAAGATTTCAGTGCGTTTAAAGCCAACTGGAATCCGAAACCGGACAATATTCGTGAAATCGCTTTTGAATTAAACCTCGGACTAGACAGCTTCGTGTTTGTGGACGATAGCCCGGCGGAACGCGCGCTCGTGGCGGCGCAATTGCCCGAAGTGTCCGTGCCAGACGTTGGGTCGGACGTTACTCGATTCGCAGACGCACTGGAGCAGGAACGATACTTCGAAGTGGACAAGATTGTGAAGGAGGACTTGAGCCGCGGCTCCTACTACAGCGCCAACGTGCAGAGAAATGTGAGCCAGGGGAAATTCCAGGATTATGGCGAGTTCCTGGGCTCGCTTGACATGGCGGCCGAAATTGCGCCATTCGCTCCGATCTATTTGGAACGAATCGCGCAGCTCATCAATAAGACCAATCAATTCAACTTGACCACGCGCCGTTACACGGCAGCGGAAGTCGAAGCCATGGCTAAGGACCCGCAATCCCTGACGCTTTACGGCCGGCTCAGCGACAAATTTGGGGACAACGGGCTGGTCTCCGTGCTCATCGGGCGTGTGGCGGACGAAACCGTGGAGATTGATGTGTGGCTGATGAGCTGCCGCGTCCTGAAGCGCGAGATGGAACTCGCAATGTTCGACACGCTGGTGGAGCACTGCCAGGCCCGAGGCATCCGCAGGATTATCGGTGTCTACATTCCCACGAAAAAGAACGGCATGGTTTCCGGGCTCTATAGCGAACTCGGGTTCACGAGCAGGGAGAAAGCCGAAGACGGTCGACATGTGTGGGAGTATGACGTGCCGCCGGATTACGAGGCGAAATCAAGCCACGTTCATAGGACTTCGCGGTCGGAGTCAGTAGCACAGACTTCCGGCCTTAGTTGAGACGATGTTCACACGGGTAAACAGGAACCAATCGCAGCGGTACTTCGCATTGAGCCTGCAGAAATGCCGGCGCTGGCCTAATCTAACTGAGGTCAATTGATGGCGGAAAATCCGATTCGGGGTTTGGCTAATCGCTTGCTCCAAGTTCTCGCGATGTTTTTGCCAGGCGCGCAGTCAGTTCGCGTTCTTCTTCACCGTGCGAGGGGCGTGAAGATCGGGAAGAACGTTTGGATCAGCTACAACGCTATCCTCGAGACATCCTGCCCCCATCTAATAACGATCGGTGATGATACGTTTATAGGAGTGGGGACAATTGTGATTGCCCACTTTAAGGAGGATCGTCGCGGCGTTATCATTGGAAACAATGTTTTCATAGGACCTGGAGTGATCGTACTTCCAGACGTGACCATCGGTGACGGTGCCGTCGTGGCCGCCGGGAGTGTGGTAACCCGTTCAGTTCCAGTTAAGATTATGGTTCAGGGGAATCCTGCCGTTCCGATAGCCGAATGCACCGTCCCCTTGGTCCCAGACACCCCTATGAAGGAATTTTCAAGACATCTCATGCCGATTCGGAGAAGGCCTAAACCCACACCCGAAGGCTAGACGCAATTGAGCGGTGAACCGGCATGCAACTGATAGTTCCATACGTGGACGCGGTGAACGCAGCGGACTCGCGTCTGATCAGTCTCGCGAGGTCTCTCGGGATCAACTGCGAGACGCTTCCACTAGATCGATCTGCCCGCCACCATGCAGATTTCGTGGAAAAAATGGCGTTGGATCGGGATGCATGTTTCGTAGTAAACCCGCGGGTATTGGAGCGATGGGTCGGCCGGAACAGCATTCCTGCCGAACTGGTTTCTTGTCTAGTGTCCCATTTCTCCCATCTATTGGTTCATGGGCTGCGCGTCGAGTCTTTCGACGCAAGTACGGTTGCAGCTTTGTCGGAAGGACGCCTGCAAAGCGTGCAGCATATTGATGGAACAGCGCCAGTTTATGAGGTCGCCAAAGATGGAAAGGACATCTCCGAAGCGTTTTCGGGTCTCGAGTTTGGCCCGACAAACCCCGTCAACGACCATGTTTTCGGTGCAGCAGCCAGGGACTCCGGAGTGCGCAAATTGATCTCAATCGGGGGCCGCCCATTCATGGCCTCCATGAAACGAGAGGGGGCCGAAATCCTATTCTTGGCCAGCGAGGACGTCGTGGACTTAGATTCCGCCGTGGGCGACTCGCAACTGGGCGAATATTTTTCCCGATTGGTACCCCAGGCGATGGCTCTGCGACACATTTTCCGTGAAGAATGCTGGCGCCCTGGGGAGCAACATGCGTGTGTCATCATTGATGATCCCCTGCTGCAACGGAAGTATGGTTTTCTTGATTTTGACCATCTTTTTCAACTCGTTGAGAAATACAATTTCCATACTAGCATTGCATTTATTCCGCACAACTACCGTAGGAACTCACCACGAATTGTCGAGCTTTTTCGCAGCAATCATAAACGCCTATCCATCTGCTTCCATGGAAGTGACCACACACAGGCCGAGCTTGCATCAACCGATACGACGTTGCTAAATACCATACTCCGGATAGCGGAGACGCGCATGGGTCGGCACGAAGCGAGCACCGGCCTGGCTTGTGACAAGGTGATGGTGTTCCCGCAAGGATATTTCTCGCCGGAAGCGATGGAAGTTCTCAAGATGCGGAACTTCGCCGCGGCGGTAAATACAGGGCCGTATCCAACGGGAGGTTCTTCGCCTCTCAGCGTCCGCGAGTTCATTCAACCGGCGATTCTGCGATACGCAGGGTTTCCGTTATTCCTTCGCTTGTACGTCAAGGAAATCCGAACCGAAGACTTAGCATTCAATCTCTTTTTTGGGAAGCCCATTCTGATTGTCGAGCACCACGAAATCTTCGAGCACCCCGAATTGCTGGTGGATGTGGTGCAAAAAGTAAATTCAATGGCACCGGGAATTCACTGGTCTGGTCTTAAGAGCGCGGTCGGCGATACAGTTCTCGAGCGGAAATCGTCAGATGGTATGAAGCAAGTGCGGGCTTACGCAAGCCGCGTGCAAGTCTTCAACAATTCCGGTGAGCCGGAGCGCCTTTCCATTGAATGGAATTTCGCGGGCGCGCCGGATTCGGTTGAACAAGTGCTCGATAACGGAAAGCCCTGTCCTGGTGTCGAATTCAAAGAACGCGGTATCTGCGTGCCTGTGGACCTCCCACCTCTCGGTTCGCGAACACTTTCGTTGCGTCATCGGAACGTGGGAATGGCGCGGGAAAGTTTAGGATTCCGGTGGAATGCAAAGGCATACATGCGAAGAAGGCTGTCCGAATTCCGAGACAATTATCTCAGTAAGAACCCTCGATTGGTGAGCGTTGCTCGAGCATTGCGAAACGAACGTCTTTACCCGGACTCGTTGTAATCGGACAATAAACTGGGATCAAATCATCAATTCTTTGATGTTCAGAGAACTCGTTTTGTATCAATGAGCTATATCCGCTTCCGTGTCGCCCCTAAGGTTCGACCCTGTACTAAATCTGTCCTCTGGGCCAGTGGATGGTTAGGCGGTCTCCACGGTACCGTGGTTAGCGTTGGATAGGGGGACTGCTAATGGCACGACTGATTCGCACTTTAATGTTTCTCGCACTTATATTTGTGGCCAGACCGGCATTCGCCGGTGGGGCCGGGGGCACTTGTCCCAATGGGGCGAATTATACGAACCCGGCGAATCCGACCGGCTCGCTCGTGACGCTTTCGAGCTTGGGAATCACAAGCTGCTATTTCGTTGCAGCGAATGGGTCGAACACGAACACCGGCACGGATGAGTCGCATCCTTTTCAGTTCGCACCAGGAATGAACGCTTGCTCGAATAATTGCTCCATCGGGCTGCTTGCCCCAGGCATCGGCATCATCTTTCGGGGGGGAGACACCTACCATTTTGGCAATTCCGGGGCATCGCCCTACGCGGGAGTGGTTACGACTTGCGCCGACAATGAGAACAATGCAGGGGGCTTCTGTTGGGACGACATCAACGGCACAAGCTCACATCCGATCATCGCAACCGTTGATCCTGCTTGGTACACTGGCGGCTCGTGGACGCGGCCCATCTTCACCGCCGATAATTCGCTCTGCAATTCGGGTACGACGGGCACAATGCCCGATGGAGCTACATGCACCTACAATGCCTCGAACGCTTGCTCGCCTAGCTCCGGCTCGGCCTGCACCGGAATTTATTACGTCAGCAGTTGCGTATACCAAGTTGGGAACTCGAACAATCTAGTTGATTTCGGATTCAGCGAATACCTCTGGCTCGACAACATCGAACTGACCGGCCTCTGCCAAAGCCACGTCGGGCAGCCATCGAGCTTCGATGCCTACATGCAATATGCGAGCATCAACGACCCCGTGATCTTGACGAACCTCTATATTCACGGGGGGAGCCACACGATGTGGGCCGCGCCAAACGGACAGCCAGCTTGCAGTCCAAGCGTTAGCTGCGTCAACCTAGAACCATTTTTTGGAGGGCCAACTACATCCGGCGCTCCCGCAGATTCAGACTTTTTCAACGTCGTGGATTTCTCGGACTCCGACCCGATTCAACTAGGTTCGTTTTTGGGGGGCTATAATTTTGCCTATAACGTGTTCCGTTACATGAGCGGTACCGCGCCCAGCGACTTGCACACTTTCCACGACAATCTGTTTGAATATTACTATTCAAACGGCCACACGAACGTAGTTGAAAGCGCGGATCGTGGCACCGTAAACGCCATCTACAACAATCTGTTCCGCCACCTGGAAAGCACCACGGCGGAAGGCGCTGGCGATGTGTTCCTTTGGTTCGGGCCGGTTGCCAGTACCACCACGGATTATATTTTCAACAACGTCATGTATGATGTCGGTAACGGAGAATATCTCAACTTCGCTGGCACCGGGCTGACGAGCAACCAAGGGAATTACGTTTTATTCAACAACACTTGGCAGACGAACTACGCCCAGCCGATTGTGCGCTGTAGTCTCGTGACCAGTCCAGCGACCGTACTCACCACAAACAACCACTACATCGACGACCAGACTCCCTATCAAACATGCGGCCAACTGACTGCAACGACTGAACTCGCAATGACAAACGCAACGGCAACTGCGAATGGCTACACGTCCTCTCAAACCTATGCCTATTCGCCAATGCTAGGAAGTTCGCCAACCGTGGGCGTGGGAAAGAATGAGAACGCATCAAATGGGGCGTTTTGTTCAGGACTATCAAGTGCTGGGTTATCGGACGCGGCGAGTGCTTGCCAGTCTGATACGTCTTACGCCTGCGCCTACAGTACTTCGGCTCACGCAGTAAGCTGCCCGGCGCGAACCGTATATGCAAGGCAATCAACTGGTGCGTGGAACATTGGAGCCTACGAATACAATGCCCAGGATCCGCCGCCGCCCACTCCCCCATCGGGTCTGAAGGCCGTAGTTAATTAAGCTAAACCGGGGTAATCTGCCGTTGTAATTTTGGGGCGCGAACGCGCGAAGCCCAAGGATGCTGTCCAAGCTGGGACCTGAGGAGCTCTATGGAACCTGCACACTTGCGATTTGGCGGCGGCGCCGCTGACACATTGCTGACTCCCGCGGTGGCGGTGGGAATGCTCATACTCATCGCGCTGATTTTCACCCTTCCCCGCAACAAGGTAATCACGCCCTTTCTTCTGGGCTGTTTTACGATCCCGCTAGCGCAGGTCGTGGTGTTGGGGGGCCTGCACTTTACGGTGCTGCGCATCCTGATTATTGCCGGGCTAATCCGGAGGGCCATTTCAGGAGGAGCTTCGCCGGCAGGCAAGTTTCCAGGGGGATTCAACGGTGTTGACCGCATGGTGATCCTCTGGGTGGTAGCGCTACAGACCCTCGTTACTCTCCAGTGGATGGAAATGCAGGCTTTTATTCATAACCTGGGGGATTTCCTAGACATGTTTGGCGGCTACCTGGTGGTAAGGTATTTCATTCCCGATGGGGATACCCTCCGGCGCACCATAAAAACGTTGGCTGTTATTTGCATCATCCAGGGCGTCTGCATGCTCAACGAGCAAATTTCCCACGTGAATGTCTTCGGTTACATTGGAGGGCTTGGGCCAGGCCTGACCATAAGAGACGGGAAGATCCGCTCGGAGGGCGTGCTGGGGTGTATCTCTGCCGGAGCGTTCGCCGGTGCTTTGATTCCGCTGTTCCTGTGGTTGTGGACGCAACGAAAATGCCGAACGCTTGCGTATGCGGGTCTTGCCGGCGCGACGGCTATGGTATTCACGTCGAATTCGAGCACGTCGCTCATGGCGCTTGCTGCGACAGTTTTAGCTATTTTCTTTTGGCCCCTGCGCAAGCAAATGCGACTAGTTCGATGGGGACTGGTCATTACCCTAGTGGGACTCCACCTGGTGATGAAAGCGCCGGTATGGGCGCTGATCAACCGCGTCGATCTTACCGGCTCTTCCTCCAGCTACCATCGGTTCTATTTGGTGGATAATTGTATTCGGCATTTCAGCGACTGGTGGCTGTTTGGATACAAGCATTACGACCAGTGGGGATTTATGATGTTTGACCTCTGCAATCAGTTTGTGGTCCAAGCCGTGGACGGGGGCCTGTTATGTCTGGTTGCTTATATCGCGATTTTCAGCAAGAGCTTCGGGGCGATTGGGAAGGCCAGGAAAAACGTGGAGGGAGATCGCGGGCGCGAATGGTTCCTCTGGTGCCTGGGTTCCGCCCTGTTTTCTGTTGTCGTAGCGCACTTCGGGATTAATTACCCGGCCATGATGGAGATAGGCTTATTCACTTTGTGGGCCAGCATTTCCATGGCGACTCTCGAAGCCAACGAGCTGGCGGAGGCCAAGGCCGAAATCCCTGACGATTCTCACCCAGTTCCCAACCTCATTGGTTTGGTGCCTCGTGAGGGAAAGTAACGAGCGCGTGCGTGTGCTGTTCAGCTTTCCGCTCCGGCTCGGTGCGGACAGAATCTGCGGCATTGCCTGGCATCAGGTGAACGGGTTGGCCTCTGCCGGGGCAGACGTCCTGTGTTTCCCGGCCTCCATTTCCAGGCCAGTGTATCCGGGCGTAAGAGTTTTCCCGACCCTGGAAAGAGGGAAATTCCGAGTGCCTTACCGGGTGGTGGGCACTCCGCGCGCCGCCGGTTGGCACGATCGGATTGTGGCCCGTCGGATCGAGAAGCTGGCGGGACAGATTGACATCGTTCACGCGTGGCCTACGGGAGCGCTCGAGACACTCAAGACGGCTTCTCGATTGGGAATTCCGACGGTTCTGGAGAGACCCAACGCGCATACGCGCTTCGCCATGGAAGTTGTTCGGGTGGAATCCGAGCGCCTAGGAGTAACGCTGCCGCCAGATCATGAGCACGCATTCAACGCCGAGAAGCTATCCAAAGAGGAAGAAGAGTACGGTCTGGCCACCCGCCTCCTGTGTCCATCGGATTTTGTTGTGAAGACTTTCCTCGATAAGGGATTCGCGACGGAACGGCTCGTGCGCCACATTTACGGGTACGACGAGAAAGTGTGCTGCCCCAACGCGGAACCCCGGCGCCCCCGGCGCGGGCTGACGATGCTGTTTGTAGGTGTCTGCGCCGTGCGCAAGGGTGTGCACTACGCGCTTGAGGCATGGCTGAAATCACCGGCCAGCAAAGATGGCACGTTCCTAATCGCCGGAGAATTCCTGCCAGCATATCAGGAAAAACTGGCGTCTATGCTTGCGCATCCGAGCGTGAAAGTCCTTGGACACCGGAATGACGTGGCGGAGCTGATGCGCCAGAGCGACATTCTCGTTCTGCCCAGCATAGAGGAGGGGTTTGGCCTTGTGATCGCGGAAGCCATGGGCAGCGGATGCGTTCCGCTCGCTTCGGACGCCTGCACCGAGATCTGCAGCCATATGAAGACCGGGCTCACGCATCGCGTCGGAGATGTCGAGGCTCTAAGCCAGCAGATCACCATGCTATACGAAAATTCCGCCCTACTCGAAAGACTTCGCGCCGCGTGTCTCGAGGCCGCCCCACGTGTCACGTGGACTGCCGCCGGTCGCATACTCCTTGATGCGTATCGGGAAACAATCGCCAGTTACAGGCAAGGGATGCCGAACGAGAACAGTCGTACTTACAGTTCTGTTACCTCCAGATGAGCTGTTCTCGATTCGATCGGTGCAACGAAGCCCAGCGGGCCGGAAGCGGTTCTCATGAATCCTAAGGTATCTGTCGTCATTCCCACTTACAACCGGGCCGCCAAAGTTCAGAACGGTATCAGGACCGTGCTGGCCCAGACATTCCCGGATCTAGAAGTCATCGTGGTCGACGATGGATCTTCGGACGATACGGGGCAGATTCTTCGGCATGTTTTTGGCGACCGGATTCGTTACTATTTCCAGCCCAATCAGGGTGCCAGCGCGGCTCGGAACAAGGGGATCGCCGAAGCACGGGGCGAGTGGATCGCCTTTCTCGACTCCGACGATGAATGGGAACACGACAAGCTGGAATGGCAGTTCAAGACCCTCGAGCGATTTGACCCACAGTGCGGCGGCTGTTACACGGACGTTCGATTGGCCAACCATCCGGAAACACGCACGTTCTTCCAACTCGCGGAAGAGAGCTACCGGCATCAAGGAGAAATGGGTGTCAGCGAAGAGGCCTTGAAACTGCTGGTGAGACCCGGCGGCGCCGGCATGGTGATCTGCCTGTCCTCCTTTATAGGACGCGCCGATCTGATCAGAAAGACAGGGGGTTTCGATCTCAAGCTGCCGTACAGCCAGGACAGCGAATTTCTGTTCCGGTTGGCGATGCTGACGAGCTTCTGCTATGTGAACCGCCCGCTTGTTAGGTTTGACCGCTCACCCGTGGAACAGCGCCACGTGGGAGTGAGCGCACAGTGGACCAAATCAGATTTTTGGCTTCGGGATAGCCAATCCCGGCTCGAGGGGCTTTTGGGCTTGAGCGAGGGCTTGCCGAGGGAAGTCGTCAAGCTCATTCAAGAGCAGTTGGGCTCAATCCACAGCGGCTGGGCCAATTGGTATCTGGCGAGCGGACAGTACGGAAAGGCGCGCCAATCTATTTCGCTAGCGATGCGACTGGATCCGACCTTCCATATCGCGGTGAAATGGTTTCTGATGTGGACAAGCCCCCGGCTGGCGTGCCGGGCAGTACGTTACCGTCGAGAAAGAAGTCAAGATTCAATCGCGTGACATTCTTGGAGCGCAAGCAGTTTGCACTGACGTTTAACGTCGGAATGACATGGCTGCTAACTCGGATCAGGCCTTCGGCTCGGAGCGCCAACCATGTTTGATGTCTCTCTAACAGAGGAAGGTGTTTCTATACTTTCAATTCTAGATACTCGAGTGCGACAGCGACAGCCTAGTTTGGTCAATTCGTAGTCACCAAACAAATTAGAAGAATTTCTTGCGTTCATGGGGGATGGTCCTCTCACACTCATACTAGAGTCATGTAACGGGGGGCCGCGATTCTAAAGTTGTGACCTTGCATATGGATGCCCCCAAAAAGACACTTATGACGCCAACGAGTTCCCGGAAACGAATGGATTTAAACTTCAATTTCGCTGTGAAATGCCTAATGACTTGGGTGCGTCCGAAGTTGGCGCTCCGGGCAGTACAGAATCATCAGGAGATTCGTAAAGGTTCGTCCTCTATTGTCTGAGGCCTGTTCTGAAGGCAGTGGTACCGGACTTCGCCTGATCTCGAAATCTGTCCAACCGTGAAATGAAAAACGATTCAAAGCATCCCTTCGCTTATTACTCACTGGTCTGTCTCGGGACAGCGATAGCTATCTGCGCGGCCGTAGAGATTACCTGCTTTTCCCTCGGCATCGCTCCCTTCTTCACACCGAGCCCTGCAATAAATGCAAAACTGCGATTTCTCAAAGATCACCCGCTCGGAAATACGCCGGTCGGGCTGATCAGCGGGGCGAGCGTGGCTTTAAACGATGTTGATAGCGACCTGCTTGAGGATGTTGAGCACCGACCGTTCCTAAATTTCGGTGCCAACGGCATCTCGGTTCCCACATCGCAGCGCATTTATGACCAGTTGTCGAACTTATTTTCGATTCGTGAAGTGATTTTTGCCGTGGACCCGTTGGAGATGCGGGACACCTACCGATTGGATGTTCAAATTTCCACCCCGGTGTTTCGGCGCTACGTTTCCGGCAGGATGACTTTTGCTGAGGAGTTTGCCTACCGGGATCTGCCTGGGCTGATCTCTTCATGGGAGACCCGTCGCGACTATGAAACGCGTGCTGTACCGACCTCGCTTATGTTCTCGAAGACTGGGGCGGTGCCGCTGGAACTTGGGCAGGAAAACGTCGACCCGGGGGCGTGGAGCGGTGTGACGATCGATCCCGACACAAATTGTCGGCACTGCACCGACGACCTGCTTCATTTCTGCGGCGAAGTCCGGTCTCAGGCGAAACCATTTACAATTGTGCTTGGGCCGATCCGAGCGGAAGTGCTGCGGAGCAAGCCGGAGGTCCGCGCCGTAGTTGCAGACAGGCAGGTTCGGATTCGCCAGGTGGCTCAGGCTTGCGGGGCAAGCTTGTTTGATCTTACGGGGTTCGCAAGCCTGGACGATTCATGTTTCGCCAATTCTGTACACCTAAACGCAGGAGGAATGCACGCGATGACGGAGCAGCTCGAGCGATTTCGCCGCGGAGAATCGCCCAAGCGAGGCATGTCCATATCATGTGCTCCGATTCCTTTGGCGCGTAGCGCCACGGGATCGAAGTTTGGCGCGCGATTACCTTGAAAGAACGCCCAGGAAATGGGAGTTCGACAAATCTTCAGATGTTCCTAGAATAGCTGTCAGTGGAGGATTGGATGGAAAGCACACAAATTCTTGAACAATTGACCGAAATTATCCGCGACGCACTTGACGACCAGACACTTGCACTGACCCCCGAGACCGCAGCTGCAGATGTTCCAGCCTGGGACTCACTTGCACATATCAGCATTGTTGTGGCCGCCGAAACGGGGTTCGGGATCAAATTCAAGACCGCCGAGTTGGAGCAACTTAGAAACGTAGGCGAGTTCGTTGCTTTGATTGATCGAAAACTGAAAGCAAAGCAGAGCTGATCTACTATGCTGTTTTCCTCCTATATCTTTCTCTTTCTTTTTCTGCCCATCGCGCTCGTTGGGTATTACTTGGTAGCTCGGGCCAACGCAACTTACGCCGTGGCCTGGCTCACCCTGAGCTCCCTGGTCTTCTACGCAGTGTGGAACCCAGCATTTGTAATTCTGCTGCTGTGCTCGATTGCATTTAACTACGCGACAGGCCGTGCGCTGTTGGCGCGAGCGGAAGATGAGGACGGCCGTCTGCGGAACCGCTTGCTGGCGCTTGGGATTGTGGGAAATCTTCTTCCTCTCTTTTACTACAAGTATCTTGGGGCACTGCTCTCATTCGCTCATCGTATATCGCTTGTATCTCATGATTTTGACTTCAGAGTGATCCTCCCGCTGGGAATTTCGTTCTTTACGTTTACACAGATGGGTTATCTGGTGGACTGCCATCAGGGTGAGGGTAAGGAGATCGACCTTGTTCGCTACTCAGCCTTTGTCACTTTTTTCCCCCACTTGATCGCAGGACCGATTCTCCATATCCGTGAAATCGGGCCGCAGTTGCTGAATTCTGAAACATTTCGTTTTAGATGGAGGGAACGTCGCTGTCGGCATTTCGTTTTTTATCCTTGGTCTGTCAAAAAAAGTTCTCCTCGCGGATCCGCTGGCGGACGTAGTAAAGCTCGGCTTTGCGCATCCTAGCGACTACAGGATGTTCACGTCGTGGCTGTATGCGCTCGCATACTCATTGCAACTTTATTTCGACTTCTCAGGTTATTCGGACATGGCGATCGGCCTTGCGGCGATGTTTGGGATCCGGTTTCCAATCAACTTCGATTCGCCATACAAATCAACCAGCATGATTGAATACTGGCAACGGTTTCATGCGACTCTGACTCGCTACTTGACCTTGCTTCTATTCAATCCTATCGCTCTGCGCATTCAGCGCCGCCGAATGGCTGCCGGACTGGGAGCTTCTCGGCGCGAGCATAAGAGCCTAGGCGCATTCGGTTCCCTTGTAGTTGTCCCTATTTTCTTTACCATGACGCTGGCGGGGATTTGGCATGGAGCTGGATTGCAGTTCTTGCTCTTTGGACTAATGCACGCGGTGTATCTGACGATAAACCACGCCTGGCGGACGTTCGGTCCGAAACTGGATTGGAAGAAGCTAAGCCGATGGGCCAAAGCTGGAATCACAGGTTCCAAAGTTCTATTGACCTATGTTGCCGCCGTCGCGGCCATGGTGATGTTCCGAGCCTCTTCTCCGAGTGATGCTGGGAAGATGCTGGCGGGCATGGCTGGTTTCCACGGGTTTGATCCAATCCCCGTGCCCAGCACCGCGATGTCTTTACTGCAGCATCTCGGCCCGGTTTATGCGTTCCTTGTGCAGACTCACCACTTTCTCGCGGTGCCGATAGACGATAGCGTCCCTGGGCCAGCCAGTTTGGCACTGCGGCTATTCATCGTTTGGGCGCTGCCGAACAGTCAACAGATTATGGCGACATTCTCACCTACTTTGGCGCCTGTGCGGGGCCACTCGCCAAAGTGGCTTTCCTGGCAGCCGACGTATCGCTGGGCATTGGCGCTTGGACTGCTGTTTGCGGTTACGTTGATGTCCTTTAACCAGACGAAGGTATTTCTATATTTTCAGTTCTGACCGCCCGACTGCGACAGGGTTTCCGAGGTTTTGATTTGCATAAGGATGCCTCAAAAGACATTTATGACGCCAACGAGTTTCCGGAAACGAATGGATTTCGCACGTCTTTACTCCCGTGTCAGGGGATACGTCGATCGATTGGTGCAGGGAGAGAACCTCAGGGCAAAGACCACTCGTGGTGCCGCATTGCTAGGAGGCGCAAGCCTCGCCGAACAGGCGAGTCGATTTGCTCGGAACATGCTTGTTGACGCGGCTTCTCGCGCCAAGCGCCTTTGGGACAATGGCCATCGTCTTGTCTGTCTCGTCGATTGTCGGGTCCGCTACGGATGTGGGGTTGAGGGTGTCCGTCATTCGAAATCCAAGGGGACGGGAGCCCGCATACCTCAACGCGGCCTGGTGGCTGGCGATGGGACGCGGTCTCGGTGTCTATGCCATTTGCTTCGTCATGGCTCCTTGGGTCGCCCGGTTCTACGGAAATTTAGAACTCTCTGCGTTGCTTCGCGTGGTGTTACTGAGCGCCGTACTGGAAGGGGCGATGAGTCCACGGTCCTGCCTACCGCAGAAAGATATGAAGTTCGGGCGCTGGGCTGCAATCAGCAATGGAGGCGCCGTCTGTGGTGTCATTCTTACGGTAATTCTCAGCTTTGTTCTTCCCGGCGTTTGGGCGCTAGCAATCGGATACTGTAGCGAGAACGCCTTCAGGTGTTTGTTATCGTATATTTTGTGCCCTGGATTGCCCTCATTTGGGTGGAGCAGAGACGCTGCTCGCGACCTCCTGAGCTACTCGAGAGGGGCATATGGCTTGTCGTTTCTGAACCTGATCTTCACGCGCACGGACATTTTCGTTCTCGGCAAGCTCTACTCTCCCACAGCGTTGGGGTTGTATACGATGGCAGTCTACTTGGTCCAGACCCCGACAGGTTTCATTCAAAACATGGTGGGCTCAACACTTGTGCCTGCCTTCGCCCACGTTCAGGAGGACCACCAGCGCATCAACCGTATCCTGTTAGGAGCTACTTCCTGGCTCATCGTATTGGGGCTTCCGGCAGTCGTCGTCATCTGGTTATACGCCCCTTCTCTTCTCACGGTCATCTACGGGGCTCAGGTATTTGAAATCCGCTGGCCCCTTGGCTGTCGCCTCGGTAGTAGCGTTCCTTAGTGTCCTGAATGGTGTCATCACGGACGCCTTTTCTGCTATGGGCCGGCCAGCTCTGCACCGCCGCGCGGTTGCCGCATCTGCCGTGATCATGATCGTCGCCATCTATCCCGCTTGTAAGATACTGGGGGTGGTGGGCGCCCAAATCGCGGCGCTGGTCGCAATTGGGGCGAGCTACCTCCTTCAAATTATACGGATTCGCGGGCTGACAGGCTTGGACTTGGCTAGGTATGGAGCGGCATTCGTACCTGCGGGGCTCGTATCTGCGGCACTTCTTTGTGGCGGTTTCGGTATCCGCTTCCTCGGCTTAGCCGAAGGGAAAACGGCCCAAATAGCTTTGGCGCTCTGCGTGTTCTTGCTTGCCTACGGCATTTGTTTACCAGCTGTTCTGCGAATCAAGAAGGATGTCTAAGCCGACAGTAAAGTCTCTGCTGATCGAACGCAAGCAAGAAGAAGAATTATGAGTCGTCATTGTGACAATCCGGGCGTCTTCGAGAAGAACGCGTGGATCTCGACAGACACCCAAATCGACCGATGAGTCAAGGACCTTTAATATCGGTGGTTATCCCGACTTTCAACCGGACGCGACAAGTACAGGCCGCCCTCCGAAGTGTTCTGGCGCAGACTTACCCGGAGTTCGAGGTCATCGTCGTTGACGATGGATCCGCAGACGGAACCGGTCAGGCTCTTCAGACGCTCATCGAGTCAAGAGGGTTGCAACGGCAGGCGAGTCCGCTACTTCTTCCAGCCCAACCAGGGTCAAAGCGCTGCTCGAAACATGGGGATTGAGAAAGCTCGCGGAGAATTCGTCGCCTTTTTGGACTCGGACGACATCTGGCTTCCGGAAAAGCTCGAATGGCAAGTCCGAGCCCTCGAGCAGTTCAAGGACAAGAGTTGCGCGTGTATCACTGACGCAAGGTTGGTGGACAACCTTGGAATGGATACCTCGGCTTTCCGCGAAAGTGGAAAACCCTACGAAGAAACGCTGGGAATCGATTTCGAAGCAGTCAGGAGCCTTGTGAAGTGCCGTGACCCCTTCTGGATATCCACCCTCTTGGTTCGTACTGACGTTGTTAAGCAGGTTGGATGGTTTGACAATCAACTCGGATATGCGGAAGACCACGATTTCTTTCTTCGCCTGGCTCTCGCGACTCCCTTCTGCTATGTTAACAAGCCGTTGTCCTTACTTGACCGAAGTAGATCTCCCGAAGGTTCAGAATGCCGCCCGTGGGACGAGGTTGAGGTACGCCTCCGAGGTTCGCAGACGATGCTTGAGAAGTGGTTGAAATTGGATTCAAAACTGCCGCCGGACGTGCTGAAAACAGTTACCCACAGCTTGCGTCACGCTCCATAGCGCCTGGACAAACTGGTACCTCGAACATGAGCGATATGAAGAAGCGCGGCAGGCAGTGTGCAAGGCCATGACGTATGAGCCGACCACAAAGCTGGCAATCAAGTGGACCCTGACGCACGTTGCTCCCAGTTTCGCTAGAAGGATCTCGCCGAAAATGAGGGTATATTGATCCGTCGTCCGACAAGTGGAAATTATTTTTAAGGAGTAAAGACGTGCGTCATCCGAACAATCGCCCGCGGTTCCAGGACCCTTTGGAATTCTTGCCCAGGGGGCTTACCAAGCTTTACAGCATTTGGATCAGTTTGGTCTATCCATTTGCGTCCAAAGGGCGCAACCTATCATTTCATTTCACGAGTCAGCTGGACAGGCAAAGGGCAGTCAGAATCAGTATCGGCAATTCAGTGAGACTAGAAAAGGACGCGTGGCTCAACGTCGCCACCGAAGACCCCGCAGGTGAGCCTGTAATTATTATCGAAGATAATTGCTCCATAGGTTATGGAACGATGGTGTCGGCCAAGAACCGAATCCATTTGGAACGTGATGTGCTCGTCGGTCAGCAGGTGGCCATACTAGATCATAATCACGAGTACGAAGATATCATGACACCGATCGGTAATCAGGGCATTACGGAGGGCGGCAGAATCCGAATTGGCGAGGGGTCTTGGATTGGTCGTGGGTCTGCCATTATGTGCACAAGAGGGGAGTTGACGATAGGCCGTCATTGTGTGGTCGGGTTCCACTCGATGGTGACGCGAAGTATCCCCGACTACTCCGTAGTTTTTGGATCACCCGCGACGATAATTAGACAGTATGATCCGGAGACGCGAGCCTGGCGTGTTGGTCCGAAGAGGAACAGGGACACGCAGATTCCTGAACCACTGTCCGTCCCGATCGGCGAATAATTCCTCGATGTCCCCGGAGGCAATTTTTCATGGGAATAGGGACTCAATCTGCATGAGCGCCAGCGGCGATGATCTGTTTTGCTTGCGTAACAAAACGACTTGGTTACCGGGGGGCACACGTGGCATAGGCCAGGCCATTTCACTCCGCTTCGCACAGGCCGGCGCTGCCGTACGCGCGAATTATCTCCGCAACGAACAGGCCGCCGAGGAACTGAAAACAGCTAGCCAGGAAAAAACATCTGTCCATCACGCTTTGCCGCGCCGATCTCACTAGCGACAGAGGTTTGGAACAGCTTAATGGTTTGCTGCAAGAAGCAGCCCCGAATCTGTCTGGAATGGTTCATTGTGCCGCCGCCGGAATTCACTGGCCGATCGTAGCATCCCCGATTATTCCGTAGGTGTTGGATTGCCAGCTAGAACAACTAGACAATATGACCCTCGGACATAAACCTGGCGTATCGCTCGAAAAAAGTGATAGTCATGCGAAAACGCAAAAGCGGCCTCGCGTGGATTGCGGCCCTCGAACCTGATACGCGTACACCTGATTCTAGCTTCGACATAGTTTCATACCGTCCTTTTGAATTCGCCGTCATGATACTGCCTCTTGCGGCTTCGACCCGCTGGAATGGAGTGCAAACCAATCGTGTTAATCGCAAATACTGTGATGTCCCATGCCTCGATCGCAGGTGGTGGATATTCAACGCGGGAAGAGTGAACCAGGGGCCTGAAGAAGCCCGAACGACGCTTCCCTCCTAACGATTCACGAAGCGGCGAGCAATCTAAGACAAAGAACACACGCATTCATGATTTACAAAATTGATCCCCTGGGAGATCCGCGTTGGCAGGTGCTTGTGGACAAGCATCCTAACGCCTCCGTGTTTCACACGACGGGCTGGCTCGAAGCCGTCCGTCGGACTTACGGATACAATCCCGTCGTATTCACAACCTCTCCGCCGACCGATGAGTTGAGGAATGGTCTGTTGTTCTGCCGCATCCGGACCTGGCTTACGGGCTCTCGTATGGTGTCGCTTCCATTCTCTGACTACTGCGAGCCCCTGTGCGATTCCGCCGAGTTTAATGTTTTGGTTCGCTATCTTCAATCCGCATTGGATCATCAGGATTGGAAGTATCTGGAGATTCGCCTGATTGACGGGTGTTTATCACGGGGGGCAGAAGCGGCGGGTTTTCGTATTAAGGATAAACATCTGCTCCATCGTGTTGACCTGCAATCTTCTCTGGCGGATTTATTGCGGACCTTTCACGAGGACTCTGTTCAGCGCCGGGTGCGGCATGCCGAGCGGGCGGGTCTTGTTGAGCGAATAGGTAGGTCAGAGCGGTTGTTGAAGGACTTTTACGGCCTCTACTTGCTGACCCGGCAACGCCAAATCCTGCCCCCTCAACCGTACAAGTGGTTTCAGAATTTGCTTCAATGCATGGGTGAAAGCCTAGAAATCCGCACGGCTTACAAGAACGAGGTTCCGATCGCTTCGATGCTGACCTTACGATGCCGAGGTGTGGTCTACTACAAGTACGGATGCTCCGACGCACATTTCAACTATTTAGACGCCACACCATTTCTAGTAAGGAGAGCCCTGTACGAAGCAAACTCAAGCGGCGCGACCGAATTTGATCTCGGTGGGATGGAAATGGACAATATAGGACTGATCTCTTTCAAGAACAAATGGGCACGAGAAACTCAAGCATTGAGCTACTGGAAATTCCCTGGTTCACCGTCTGATTTTGTCAGATCTGAGTGGAAGATGAAACTGCTCAGGGGGGTATTCTCGTTGGTGCCGAATCGCTTGTTGACGGCTACAGGCAGATTGCTCTACCGGGATATCCGGTGAATCCGGTGCGGGTGTCCGCGCATACTGCAGACAGACGACTAGCTGCCATGGTCTAATCGCTAGAAATTACATGGAAGGAGCAAAGCGTGCATCCTCACAACAATCGCCCACGATCCTACCCGATTCTAACGTCGAACCGAGAGAACGCGCACTCTTTGCAGTTCTCCAGTGTATGCTACTCTCTTGCAGTTCCAACGCGCTTCGCGGCAGTGCAAGGCAACCGTGCCAATTGCAGATCCAATCGCGTCCGGTGCTCCAGTGGCGATCTCCAATCAGGAAGGGACTGAATCCGCATGAGCGCAAGCGGGGATGATCTGTTTTCTTTGCGCAACAAAACGATTTTGATTACCGGAGGCACGCGGGGCATCGGCCAGGCCATTTCACTCCGCTTCGCGCGGGCCGGTGCTACGGTAATCGCGAATTATCTCCGCGACGAAAAGTCTGCCGAACACTTGAAGGCGATCGCTGCAGAGGAACGTTTGGCCATCACGCTGTGTCGTGCGGATCTGACCAACGAAAGAGGTCTGGAACAGCTTGACCGCTCGCTACAAGAGGGGGGGCCGCACCTTTCTGGGTTGGTCCATTGTGCTGCCACCGGGATCCACCGCCCAATAGAAGAACTCACCGAGCGCCATTTCGACTGGACATTTAATCTGAATGTCCGCGCCTTTTTCAAGCTGATCAAGCTTCTCATGGCGCGTTTTTCCAGTGGATCGAGCATCGTGGCGGTCAGTTCCTGGGGAGCCTTGCGCGCCCTCCCGTACTATTCGTTGGTTGGCTCGTCCAAGGGCGCGCTTGAGGCGCTTGCGCGCCACCTCGCCGTCGAATTGGCGCCGCGCGGCATTCGCGTCAACATTCTAACGGCCGGGGCGGTACTCACCGATGCCTGGAAGGCGATGCCGAATAGCGAGGCGCGCATCGCCGAAACCATCCGCCGCACCCCGGCGGGGCGCTTGGTCACAGCCGAAGAGGTCGCCTACGGGGCGCAATTCCTCTGTTCCGATGCGGCCGCAGGGATCATCGGCCATACCCTTATCGTTGATGGTGGTGCGGGAATCGTGGCCTAAGTTTATGGACCGAAAAACTCTGCTGCTTTGTGACTTGCTTGGTTCAGGGCGGAGCTGTTTTGAGCAGGTTCTTCTATCGGCGCGCTAGCAGGCGTGGATTTTGCAAATATCCTGCCAGTGGGTCATCACCTCGGAGCAGTTACTACAGGAGCGTAACGTTACGATACACGAAAGGATCCGATGAACGATACAGACTACATTTTGACCAAAGTCCGGGAGGCCTTCAAAGCCACCTTTGACATCGACCCGCAATTGGTGACGATGGAGACCACTGCCGATGACATCCCTGGCTGGGATTCTGTGGGCCATTTGTCTCTCGGCGCTAACTTGGAACAGGCTTTCGGGATCAGCCTGGATGTGGATGACTTGATGGAAATGGAGAATGTTCGCGAGATCGTGCGCATCATCGCGACGAAGCTTCCCAAGAAAGTGTAAAGTGACAGCCACTGCCGAATGGAATTTTGCCGGGCGATTGGTGAAGCGCCTGGGACCGTGTTCGTACTTCATCGATGCAGCCACCGGGCGCACGATTTGCCCGGAGGATTTGCCGCGGCTGATTGCGGCGTATGGCGCCTCCTTAGTGTCCGCTGGTTTGAGGAAAGGCGATCGAGTGCTGATCGGTTGTTCTCTGTCTCTCTCCAGCGCCTTGGTTTATTTGGGAGCCATGTACGCGGGCCTCGTGGCGGTGCCGGTGGAAGATCGCGCGGTGAAAGCCTCAGCAGCGGCGCTGTTGGAAGCAACGGGCGCCAAAGCCGTGTGGACCGAAGCAGGTCTTCGGGGAGGATGGACTCACAAAGGATCCATCCTCTGCCTGCAGGGTGACTTGGCCAAGGAGACCGCCGAAATCATGCCGCCCGCCGCTTGCGTGGCCTCGGATCTGGCGGCGTTGATGGCCACTTCCGGTTCCACCGGTGTTCCTCGTTTCGTCATGGTCAGCCATGGGAACCTGATCGCCAATACCGAAGCCATCATCCGCAGCCAACGATTGGCCAGCGACGAAAGAGCCATGCTGATTCTCCCCGTGAGCTACTGTTTCGGCGCGAGCGTGATGCATACGCATCTCTATCAGGGCGGTGGCGTGGTGTTCGACCGCCGCTTTATGTTCCCAGATAAAGTGCTCCAAGCCATGGCTCAATTGGGCTTGCACCACATTCGCCGGCGTGCCGACAGTTTATAATGTGCTTCTTCGACGATCGAATATTCGGCGGATCGCCATGCCTAGTTTGAGGCGTTTTCTCCAGGCTGGAGGGGCCTTGGCTCCCGCAGAGAATCAGTGAGATGCGGGCGGCTTTCCCGACGGACCAAGTTCTACGTGATGTACGGACAAACCGAAGCGACCGCTCGGATATCGTGCATGGAACCCGAACGCTGGGAGGAGAAACCAGGAAGCGTGGGCCGACCTTTGGACAACCTGACGGTTCGGATCGTGGATGAAGAAGGAAATGATTTGCCCGCGGGGCAGATCGGCGAGCTGCTGGTGAAGGGACCGTCCATCTGCTCCGGTTATTTGAACGATCCGGAAGAAACGCGTCGCGTCTTCTCTGACGGTTGGCTGCGAACCGGCGACTTGGCTCGCCAGGATGAGGAAGGCTATCTGTGGATCGAAGGGCGCAAAGGGGCATTTCTGAAAATGCGAGGAATGCGGGTGAGTTTTGCGGAAGTGGAAGCAAGAGTCACGGCGATTCCAGGGGTTTATGAATGCGCCGCCCGCGCCGTCGATCATCCGGAAGCGGGAGAGGCGCTGGTTTTGTTTATCGTGCCCGATCAGGGAGCGAGCATTGCGGTGGAAGAAGTTCGCCGCCACCTTCCAGCCCATTGGGCTATCGACTCGATTCGTTTGGTTTCTGAATTGCCGAAGACCTCCGCGGGGAAAATAGCGCTTTCGTCGCTTCCCATTTAGACCAAGAGCTTCCATGCAGCCATTTGAAGACAAAATAGACCGCCTTCTCTCCATGCCTCCTTATGGTCAGCCTCCTGAGGAAAGACAGGCGGGTCTGCTGGAAATACTTAAGGAGGAGCTGGATTACGCATGCCAGCGGCACGCCGGCTATAAGAACTATGTCCAGCACTGGCCTATGGACTATCGATCCGCTGCTCGGGTTGCCGATCTTCCTTTTCTGCCGGTGGGAATTTTGAAGGCCAATCCTCCGTTGTCCTTCGTGGATCCGTGACGAGATCAAAAGAACCTTGACCTCGAGCGCTACGACGTCTCAGGTGCCCAGCCGAGTTGTGCTCGATTCGCCGACCGCGCGGCGCATGACCAAAGGAATCGTATCCATCGTCCGGGATTTTATCGGTCCGGCCCGCAGACCTTACCTGGTTGTGGACACGCCGGGTTTCCAGGGAGGCGGGAGCGAGCTGGGGGCCAGGGGCGCGGCGATTCAAGGATTGCAGCCTTTTGCCAGTGAGACCACCCACTGTCTTAGCCTCAATGACCAAGGTGACCTGATGCTGGATCGAGACCGACTGAGAGAATTCGCCAAAGACCGGCAGGATACCGAGTTACTGGTGTATGGCTTTACGTTCATTCTCTGGAACCACTTGGTGAAGCCTCTCGTGGCGGAGGGTATCTGTCTCAACTTGCCGAAAGCTCGGATCCTGCATAGCGGCGGCTGGAAACGTTTGCAGGACCAGGCCGTTGAAAAAACAGTGTTCAACGAGCAGTTGGCCCGGGTCTTTGGGTGTTCCCCTGACCGCATCATCGATTTCTATGGCATGGTAGAGAGCGTGGGAGTCATCTACCCGGATTGCTCCGAGGGCAACAAACATGGACCGGTGTTTGGCGATGTGATTGTGCGAAATCCGCTCACGCTCGAACCGGTCGCGGCAGGAGAACACGGCATTGTTCAGGTCTGCAGCGTTTTGCCAACGAGCTTCCCGGGTCACCTGCTGCTCACCGAAGACATGGCCCAAGTGATTGCTTATGATGGTTGCCCCTGTGGGAGACGGGGCATCAGTTTCCGGTTTGCGGGACGCATTCCCAAGGCGGAACTCCGAGGCTGCGGGAATCTCGAAACCAAACGATCGCCGATGAATTGAATGACGAATATTTCGATGACTGAGCTTACGCACAGACTGTTGATTCGCCCGCAGAGATCTCCAGCTGCGGCAGCCAAACTGCGCCAGGCGGTTTCCGGACGAGGAAATTTCGCCGAATGAAGTGATGACCGTTTTTGATTCCTGGGCGAAGAGCTTGGACGCCCGCGAACTTGACGATCTGCCCGGGATCGCTTTCCTTCGGATGTGGCTAAGGCGGGGGACTTTGGAACCAATCATTGCCCGCGAACTCGGGCCCAATGGCTCTGCATGGCGGGTGGACGGAATATGGTCGCGCCAAGTGCAAGGCTTTTCCCTTGGGCGTGGTGGGCCACTGGCCCGCCGGCAATGTCGAAATCCAGCCGATTCTGTCCATGACCTGCGCTCTTCTGGGGGGCAATGCCGCCTTGGTGCGCATTCCGAGCGGCCTTGTCGACTTGACGCGGCTTTTGATGGAAAAGTTGGTGCAAAGCGATCCGGGCGAACGGCTGACGCGACGCATTTTTATGGCCGCGTTCGAGCATGGCCGGCAGGATTTGCAGGAAGCAATGGCGCAAGTCGTGGACGGAGCAATGATTTGGGGCGGAGAAGAAGCCGTTTTGCAGATTCGGGCCTTGCCGTTTCCCCATTGGGCGAGATTGGCGGTTTTCGGGCCCAGGATATCCGTCGCCGCGATGGACGCGGGGGCTTGGGGCAACCCCGACGAACAGAAGGCCTGGTGCCTGCGCATGGCGCGGGATGTCTGGCAATTTGACCAGCAGGCCTGTTCCTCACCGCAGGTTTTGTTCCTCGAAAAAGGAGCGGGCCAGTCGACCGCTCAATTTCTGTCGTAATCTGCAGCGCGCCTTTGAAACCGAAAACCGGGCGCACCCGCGGCGAACCATTCCTGCCGCCCTGACTTCAGCGATTTGCCAGGCGCGCGCGTCCTGGCTGCTGAACGACACCGCGCATCAGGCGGTCTTTCCGATGGGTCCGGATTGGACGCTGCTACTCGGCTCTGGATCGGACCTTCCCCAACCCATTCAAGGGAAAACCTTGACGGTGCTGGAAGTGGACGATTTGCTGGATGCGGTCTCGAAGTTCGATGGAAATGTGCAGACGCTGGGTTTGGGCATGGCCGATGCGGAAAAAGAGAAGAAACTGGCCTTGCTGGCCGGAAGAAGAGGCGTGGACCGGATCGTCAAACTGGGGCGCATGCATGTTTTTGTTCCTCCGTGGGACGGGGTTGATCTGATCCGGCCCATGGTCCGGATGGTTCGGCATGTTTGCTCGGCAGACTGAATGCTCAGCGAGAGAGGAAGCTCAAATTATGACGGATGCCAAGGCGTTTCTTAGAGGTCTGGATACAAAAGCCAAGATGTTTGCTCCCGCCGCCCGGGCCACGTTTGAGGCCAATGAAGAACTCTGTTCCTGGCTGTTGGACCCGCTCGCCCGCTGGGCGGAAGCGGCCTATGGCGACCGCGCCTTTGAGGATGCTGCGAAGGGCTACGCCAAGTATTGTATGGGCGTGTGGAAGTCCCAGCAACTCTATGAGAAAACCGGCCGGTACACGCCCGAAACCATGCCGGAGCTCGTCTCGGAAGTCTATGAAGACGAAGGCTACATGGTTCCCTACATGTGGGCCGCGATTTTGATTTATCCTTTCTGGCCCTCCATGATCAGCCACATCGCCTTGTACCGGGACGATTTTCTGAAATCGCTGCCGCCTGGCGCGAAAGTCCTGGAGTTGGCCTCCGGTCATGGAGTGATGGGCCTGCTGGCGGCAGAGACAAGGCCGGACATCCAAGTGGAAGGTTTCGATATCAGTCCGCCGGCGGTGGCTGTGGCCAATCGGCTGCTCGGCGTCTCCGGGCATGGTCACCGTGTAACCTTCGAGGTCAAAGACGCCCTTAAATTGAACCTGGCAGAGAGCCGCGGAACCTATCAGGGAATCATTGCCGCCATGCTGGCAGAACATTTGGAAGATCCGCGCCCCTTGTTTAAGGTGATCGCCCATCATCTCGCTGACGACGGGCTCGTCTTTTTCAGCACCGCGCTGGAATCAGCCCAGCGGGATCACACTTTTGAGTTTCATCACGAAAGTGAGCCCGTGAAGATGGCCGAAGAAGTCGGCCTCCGTGTTACCCGGTTGGTCTGCGATGCGGGCAACCCTGTTCCCGGCGGCCGTTTTCTTCCGCGTGCTTTGGGCATGGTGCTGCGCCGGCGTTGAGAAGATCAATGAAGTAGGAATCAGCTTCCAGCCGTGTGAATGGCGATCAGACCGAATTCTCAAACGAGTATTTATGACCATGACCTTTGAAGAAGTGAAAGCGCATCTAAAGCAGCGATTCCCGATGCATCATGGTGGACCGGGTCTTGGAGTTGGAACCGGGGAAACGCATCAAGACCCTTAAGAACGTCGCGGGCAACGAGATTCAATTCCTGGGACACTTCCCTGATTTTGCCATCATGCCCGGAACTCTCGATCATTGAAGCCATCGGGCAAAGCGCTTCCATTCTGTTCAGCCACACCACCGGCAAAGGCATGAACCCAGGAGGAATTCATGGCGCTGGCCGCCGTAAACGACATGAGGTTCCTGGTGCCGGTGTTGCCGGGCCATACGATGATTATGGAAGTAAATATCATCAAAATGACGGAAGAAGCCGCCCTGGTGGAAGGAGTCGCCCGTGTAGAGGAGACACAGTGGTGACGCGGGGCAAGCTGAGCTTTGCCCGGAAGGTCGTGTGAATATGTGGAACCTTAACGCCCCTAGCCGGCCTGGTTCCCGCGGAAGCGATCGTTTGGGATTAGGCCCACGCCCTTTGCCAGAGGCGGCCCACAAGACCGTACTGTTTGTTACAAACACCTTTGAATATGGGGGCGCCGAAAAGCATCTTCTTGATCTGACGCGTCGGCTCATCAGTGCGACGTTCGGGTTTCGATACTGTGCTTAGAAACGGATTTTTATACCGAACGTCTGCCCGAGAATCAGGTAGATATCATCCGCCGCAAGAGTGGACTCGAGTCTTTCCGGGATTCGTTTCAAATTTTTAGGAGCGTTCGGCCGGACGTTGTAGTTTTCGTCAGAGCTGTCCCTTGGTGGTGCTACCGCTGGTTTACACCCATCGCTGCATGGTTAGCTGGGATTCCACGGCGTGTTTCGATTTTCCATCTTCCACCGCCGACGGCGCCGGCGAAGGTGGAAGACTGGTCAATTCGTAGCGTCTGGCCTCGATTCCGGCGGACACGCCATCTTTTGGCACGGAGAGTGTCAGAATTCTTTGAAGACGCAACCATCTGCGTGAGCAAGGCAATCCGAGACACTCTGGTAGGGGGCTATCGGTTTTCGGCAGATAAGACCATTACAATTCATAATGGCATATCCTTATCTGAGTTTGACCGGCACGAGGACAAACGGCTGGATCTGAGGGTCAGGCTGGGGCTCGGACCAGAGGAGTTCGTCCTCGTCTGCGTCGCGAGACTGAGCGAGCAGAAACGAATTGACATCCTGCTGCTGGCTATGGCTCGCGTGTTGCGGGGCGGTGTGCGCTGTAAGTGCATCATTGTAGGTGACGGGCCCCTTAGAGAAGAGCTATCGGAACAAGCCTTGGAATTGGGTTTGTGCGGCCACGTTTTTTTTGAGGGATTCCAAGAAGACGTAAGGCCATATTTACGGGCTGGCACGGCCTTTGTGCTCACTTCGCACCGGGAAGGATTTCCGCTTTCGATCCCTGAGGCTATGGCTTGCGGGCTGCCCTGCATAGTAACAAACGTAGGTGGTAATTCCGAAATCGTGACGCAGGGCGTTAACGGTTTGGTCGTAAGTCCAGGATCAGTGGACGAGGTGGCCGACGCCATTTCGTACCTTGTGACACACCCGCGCGAGCGTGCCGAAATGTCGAGAATGGCGCGGACAAAAGTGCTCCAAGAATTCGATAGCGAGGACTTAATGACGCGAATTAGAAGGGTAATACTAAACTGAAGATTGCTAGGTTGAGGCTGTGGCCACCACGCCGACAACACCGTGGTTCCCAACGCTCCGCGCGATGTGCCTTCACGCAGACCGGGGGGGAGCGCAATTCGCTCGTTGCAAAGGTACAAAGAGTTAAAGCGATGCCCAAGCGTGAGGCAATCCGTTGCGGCAAATAGTGATTCGCCGAACGAATCCGTGGATCCCAAGGGACACAGTCCCGCCATGTACTTATGAGGTGTGAGTGGTGATCGTTACAGTTATTTTGTGCACGCATAATCGTTGCCGGACTTTGAAAAAGGCTCTTAGTAGTGTTGCAACCTCCACGCTTCCCGAGTCCATTGAGTGGGAGGTCCTGGTAGTGGACAACAACTCCAACGATCAGACGCGTGAGGTGGTTGAGGAATTCTGTCGCCGGATACCCGGGCGTTTCCGTTACTGTTTGAGCCGCAGCAGGGCAAATCGTACGCCCTGAACTCCGGAATTCAGGAGGCTCGGGGTGAGGTGCTCGCCTTCATGGATGACGACGTGACCGTGGAGGACACCTGGCTGTGGAACCTCACAGCTAGTTTATGCAGCGGCGATTGTGTGGGTGCCGGAGGACGTATCCTTCCCCAGTGGCCCTGCACACCGCCATCCTGGCTCCCGGTGAAAGAGTGGTACGGGATGGCCCCTTTGGTGATGTTCGACCTGAGTCTAGAAGCCGGTCCGCTCACGGTGCCTCCATTTGGAACCAATATGGCCTTTCATCGTGGAGTGTTTGAGAAGTACGGCGTTTTCCGAACTGATTTGGGCCCGCAGCCGAACAGCCAAATCCGCAACGAGGATACCGAGTTTGGCAGTCGGTTGCTGGTGGCAGGGGAGCGGTTAAGATATGAGCCGACGGCCGTCGTCCATCACTCAGTGCCGCAGGAAAGGCTTCAAAAGAAATACTTTTTGACGTGGTGGTATAACAAAGGCAGAGCAAATATACGGGAAACCGGCGGCGCGGCGGAAACAAAGTGGTCGGTCAGCGGGATTCCACTCTCTCTCTTGCGCAGGCTTGCCGTCGGGACTCTGCGATGGATCGTCACCTTCAATCCCTCGCGACGATTCACATACAGGCTCACTGTGTGGTTTTTCGCCGGGAAGACTATCGAATCCTACCGCCAATCGAGTGAGATCAAGCACAAAAAAAAGAAACTCGCGAGTGTCTGAGCGCAAACATCAGTCGCGAACGCAAGTGGAGGAGCTTCCCTGTACGCACTCGAATTGGGCTCATCCTGACGGGGTGCGTCACATCAAATCCTGGTGGCCGTGGTACTTACGGCAGACTCAGCAACGTTCGGCGCCTTGTTGGGCGGGTGTATGTATAATTCCTCGCAAAATGCTAGGTAGTGGAAAAGGTTTTCCCAGAGGGTGTCTAATCCAATATTCTCAGTTCTTGGCCCCGTAGGGTTTTCACGATAAGGTCTGTATGTTCAATACATTAACGCGCCCGCTTCACCCTGATTCGCCACCGGTCCTTTTGACTTTGGCAGGGCAATTGCTGCATCTTACCTCTCCAGTCGGCGATCGAATTGGTCAGCCGTGTGGCGGTAGCCCGTCCGCTTTTAAGTTGGACCTCCCAATCGGGTTTCGGGAATCACCTCGCACCCAGCTTGCGCCCGCAAACGACAATGACATCCAGCCACGACAGAGTTGATATGAATCGCGGTGCAGCGGGGGACGTTCTGCCCAATGAAAGAGATAAGCTTAGCGCGATGACGGCGCAGGCTGTTCGGAATGAAGATGCACCGAACCCAAAACAAACTAGCCAAAGCCCGAACCTTCCATTGGTCATGAAAAATATTGAGCCTAAACCCACGGTCCTATCCAGTGCATTCGGAACATCATCTTCGGATCAATTGCTAATCGATGCCGGTGCCATTGAGGGGCAGTATTGGCGGGATCTTTGGCGCTATCGGGAATTGTTCTATTTCCTCACATGGCGCGATTTGCTCGTGCGCTACAAGCAAACCGTTGTGGGAGTGAGCTGGTCGCTCATTCAGCCACTTCTGACCATGATCGTGCTTACCGTTGTTTTTGGAAAGCTGGGCAAAATGCCATCTGGCGGGGTGCCGTATCCGCTGCTGGTTTTTTGCGGCATGCTGCCCTGGCAGTTTTTCTCCACCGCAATGGGCCAAAGCGGGAACAGCCTCGTATCGAACACAAACTTGATTTCCAAAGTGTATTTCCCGCGGCTCATCATTGTTGTCAGCAGCATCATCACCAGCTTTGTTGATTTTTTGATCTCCGGCGCCTTCCTTATTGCCCTGATGATTTGGTACCACTACCCCGCTCGTGCGCCCGTTTTTTTTCTGCCGTTTTTTGTGCTGCTCGCGTTCGGTGCTTCGCTCGGGGTCGGTTTGTGGATTGCTGCCCTGATGGTCGAGTACCGTGATTTCCGCTTTGTTGTCCCATTCATGGTCCAGTTTGGTCTTTATATCTCGCCTGTCGGTTTCCTGAGCAGTATCGTCCCAGAGCGCTTTCGCCTCTTATACGCGCTCAACCCGATGGTGGGAGTCATCGATGGCTTCCGCTGGTGCGTGTTGGGCGGCATGCAAACCATTTATTGGCCGGAACTCGCAATTGCAATTGTTGATGTGATCGTGTTGGTTGCGTCAGGCTTCTGGTATTTCAGAAAGACCGAGCGAACTTTTGCTGATGTGATATGAACGGTGCAAACGCCTTCCATGATCTGAGCCATGCCCAATCCTGCCATCACCATTGAGAATCTCGGTAAACGGTACTCGATCGGCCATCGACGGGCCGACAAGGACGCCCTGCGCCATGCCATCGAGGGTGTGATCCGCTCGCCGCTCACCTGGCTTCGGTCTGTCCGGCAAAAAAAGGTGCAGCACGTGGATTTCTGGGCTTTACAGGATGTTTCTTTTCAGATTGAACAGGGTGAAGTAGTCGGCATTATCGGCAGCAACGGCGCGGGGAAAAGCACGCTGTTGAAAATCGCTAGCCGGATTACTATTCCCACCGTGGGACGGATCCGCATCCAGGGCCGGAGCGCCAGCCTGATCGAGGTCGGCACGGGATTTCATCAGGAACTTACGGGGCGGGAGAATATCTTCCTCAACGGTGCGATTCTGGGAATGACCCGCGCAGAGATCAGCCGCAAATTCGACGAGATCGTAGAGTTTTCGGGAATTGAAGAGTTTCTCGACACTCCTGTTAAGCGCTATTCCTCTGGCATGTATGTCCGTCTGGCTTTTGCGGTGGCGGCCCACCTGGAACCCGAAATCCTGATCGTCGACGAAGTACTCGCAGTTGGCGATGCCGCCTTCCAGAAGAAATGCCTTGGAAAGATGCAAAGCTTTGCCCAGAACGGAAGAACGGTCCTTTTCGTTAGTCACAATGCAGAAGCCGTCCGGACCTTATGCCAAAGGTGTGTTTGGCTCCAGGGTGGCCGACTGCACAAAGATGGGAGTGCAAGTGAAATCGTCGAGGACTATTTGAACAGCAGCTCCAATGAGCTCTCTTTCTCCCGCACCAATCCGGACCATGGGCTGACCATTCAAAGGGTCGTGTTAAAAAACGACCGCGGTGAAGAATGTAGCCGGTTTCGACCGGGGGAGGATTTGGTCGTCGAGATAAATTACGACGCGCAGAAGCGCCTGGACCAGCCGTATATTGTACTCGGCGTGCTGGGGGTCAACGGGTCTTGCTTTACGGCCAATATGTTGCTGGACGGACACAGGCCCGAATTCCTGGTCGGCAGCGGGAAGCTCGCCTGCCGGTTCAAATCCCTGCCCCTGCTCCCACAAAGTTACTCTGTCAAGATGTCCATCAGAACAAACAATCTTAGTGACACGGTAGTAAGCTACCAGGATGTGGCCAATTTCAGCGTAGTGGGAGATCTTACGGAATACGGCTTCAAGGGAGATTTTCTATCGCGTGCTTCGCAATCTACTCCAGTAGTAGTACCTTATGAATGGTACCTGCCTGACGGGACGATTGCTGCTGTGTCCTTGGTGCATCCCCACAAGTAAAGCGACCCTTACAAGCGCGGGTTATCTCAACCAGACCTGTCTTCTCTCTGCAAAAAGGCCGCGGGCTGACAGGAACACGATTCATCCGCTTCTTACGGCTCAGGGCTCACAGGAAAACCCAATTATGGCTGGAACAACAATCGCAATAATTCCAGCTCGCGGCGGTTCGAAGCGAATCCCGGGCAAGAACATCAAGCCTCTGGCCGGCAAACCGATCATTGCATACTCCATTGCCGCAGCCCGCGAGAGCGGCCTATTTGAACGCGTGGTGGTCAGCACCGACAGTCAGGAAATTGCCGAGGTCGCTCGGCAATACAACGCCGAAGTTCCTTTCCTGCGTGACCAATCTCTGGCCGATGATTTCACTCCGGTGTCTTCGGTGACAACCGACGCGTTGCTCCGGCTGGATCCCGCCGGGGACAAATTTGACTCGGTGGCCCAGTTGATGCCGAATTGCCCTTTGCGAACTGCGGCCGATGTCGTAGAGAGCTATAGGCAGTTTGAGAAAACAGGTGCTGAGTCGCAGATTTCAGTGGTGCGTTTCGGATGGCAAAATCCCTGGTGGGCGATGCGTCGCAATGAACTGTATGAATTGGAACCCCTCTTTAAAGAGCAAATGAAGGTGCGCGGCCAGGACCTACCCGAGCTTGTTTGCCCCACGGGCGCTATCTGGTGGGCCGGGACGGGTGCTTTGCGCCGGGCGAAGACATTCCTTTTGGAAGACAGAACGGGGTGGGAAATCCCCTGGCACCGGGGTATTGATATTGATACCTTTGAAGACTGGGCCATGGCCGAGGTTCTTTACGGGCTTCTACAATGTCGGGCGGGAAACGGTGGGGGACAAGTATAACCCAAGGAGGATTATCAACACTGGCAGACTTTCGAGGGACCCTCGCCGTTTACACGACGATTTATCCCGGCGTTGAGACTTATCTGGTGGATTGGTACCGTTCTCTCCGCCGACAGACGGACCAAGAGTTCCAGCTCTGGATCGGCCTGGACAAGCTGACTAGCGAATCCGTCCAGAAAATGCTGGGATCCGATCTGAAGTCGCACTGGGTGACAGCCCCTTCCGGAGCCACGCCCGCACAGATCAGGCAGGAGGCACTGGCGCGGATTGTGGAAAACTGTTCCGAGGTGGTGCTTGTGGACAGCGATGACTTGCTCCATGCCTCACGGGTGGCGGCAGCCCGGGCGGCCTTACAGGATAGCGAACTTGCGGGCTGTGCGTTGTGCCTTATCGATCAGCGGGGGCAAAATCTCGGTCTTGACATTTGATCTGCCGCCGCAGCTTGGACCTGAAGACGTGTTTCCGCGGAACAATGTTTTTGGTTTCTCTAACTCAGCCTTTCGTTCAGACCTTCTTAAGCGGTGTTTGCCAATCCCGGCCGATGCGGTCCTGGTGGACTGGTTCCTTTCGACTCGGGCTTGGCTCTTGGGCGCCAGATTGGCCTTTGATCGTGTACCGAGAATGGACTATCGGCAGCATCCTGCCAATACAGCTCGGGTCAGATTCCCGTTCAGCCTGGATCAGGTTATCTTTGATACTGCGTTGGTACGGCGACATTTTCAGCTTTTGCTTGCTGAACACAGGTACGATTACGTAGACGAACGGTACGCCGCAGTTGGGAAAGTGGCGAGAGAGGTTGAAGAATTCCATCAGCGCATTGTCCTACATCCCGCGAAGTTGGACGGCTACGTGGAAGCCCTCAACGCCTTGCACCCCGCACCGCTTTGGTGGTCTTGCGTTGCTCATCCGGCCTTAGGACATATGTGGGGTTAGCAGAAGATCCGAATATGAAAACCATTAAGTTTGGAGAGATCGAAATTGGGCTAGGCCAACCACCCTACATCATCGCCGAGGTCGGATCCAATCACAACGGCGACATGGATCTCTGCCGTCGCCTGATTGACGCTGCCGCGGCGGCTGGCGCGCACGCGGTCAAGTTCCAATCGTGGACCGATACGTCCCTCATAGCCGAAGAAGAATATGCCCGCAATACCGAGTATTCGGATAAGAAAAAGCATTTTGGCTCGTTGCGGGAAATGGTGGCGGCCTACCAGTTAACTGCCGAGCGGCATCGTGAAGCCCATGCCCACTGCCGGGCTCGAGGCATTGCCTTCTGTTCAACCCCGTTTTCGGTGGATGAGGTTGATCTCCTCGAAGATCTGGACGTGCCATTTTTCAAGATTGCCTCGATGGACGTTGTACACTTGCCACTGCTCAAGTACGTAGCTCGCAAGCAGCGGCCGGTGGTTATTTCGACTGGCATGGCGACTTTGGCGGAAATAGAGCAGGCCGTTGAAACAGTTCGCGCGGAGGGTAATGAACAGATCGTGCTGCTGCATTGTGTTTCGATCTATCCTCCCGAATACGACACGATTCATCTGCGGAACATGGTGACAATGCAGGAGGCGTTCGATGTGCCCGTGGGATTCAGCGACCACACACTGGGAACTGCCATCGCGCTTGCCGCGATTGCGATAGGTGCATGTGTCATCGAAAAGCACTTCACTCTCGATCAGGATATGGCTGGATGGGACCATGCCATCTCTGCTAATCCCGAGCAGTTGCGGACCATTGTCGCGGAGGGAAGGAATATTTTTGCCGCGTTGGGGGAGAATAAGCGGATCGTCAGTGCGGTAGAGATGGAAAAACGGAAGAAATTCCGCCGGAGTCTCGTCGCCAGGCACAAACTGGATCGGGGCCATATGCTGACCGAAGCCGATCTCGACGCCAAACGTCCCGGAACCGGGATCGCCCCCAACGAAATCGCTTATGTGATTGGCCGCCGGCTCGCGTCTGACGTTGCCGCTGACCAGGTGCTCCATTGGAAACACCTGCAGTAAGTGGAGAGGAGCGCATCTTGAACCTGCCAGTGATTGTCATTGGAGGAGGCGGCCATGCCAAGGTGCTGGTCAGCACGCTCCTCCTGCAACATCGCAGAGTTCTCGGCTTCGTCGACCCGAAACCCTCGTTGCCCCCATTGCTTGGCATTGCGCACCTCGGTGACGACGGCCTGGTTTTTCTTCATCCGCCGGATCAAGTGTGCCTGGCAAACGGCGTGGGCTCGATCGATTCCACGGTTTTGCACCGGACGGTCTATGAAAAATTCCGGGAGAGACAATATACTTTTGAGACGGTGGTCCATCCATCCGCGGTCATGGCTCCCGATGTATATATGGAGGATGGCGTGCAAGTCATGGCGGGAGCTGTGGTGCAGCCGGGGAGTCGATTGGGAGCC
This sequence comes from Terriglobia bacterium, assembly GCA_963823205.1. Lineage (GTDB taxonomy): Bacteria > Acidobacteriota > Terriglobia > Acidiferrales > UBA7541 > Palsa-295. The sequence goes on along the minus strand of CAWGKL010000003.1, from coordinate 350,642 downwards.
AATGTGATCATCAATACGGGGGCTCGTGTCGATCACGACTGCTCGATCGATGCTCACGCGCACATCGCGCCCGGAGTCACCTTGTCCGGCAACGTCCACGTAGGAGGAGGCGCCCACATCGGAACCGGGGCGAGCGTTATCCAAGGCGTCGAGGTCGGCGCCGCCAGCATCGTTGGGGCGGGGTCGGTCGTCGCCGACGATGTGCCGGCGGGAGTTACCGTTGTTGGCGTTCCGGCCAGATCAGTGGCCAAGCTAACAGCGCCACGATAGTGCAAAATCTCGTGACAAAAAACCCAGTTTACATCGTTCATTGCGTCGACACCGAGGGACCTCTCTACGAGTCGGTCGACGTGACGTTCGAACGGTTGCGCTCGATCTTTCATCTCGAATTAGAACCTAGTGTCGAGCTATTGCGCCGCCTACAGGCCGGACAAGTGGATTTGGGCGGACTGGCAGGCCGCCGTTCAGAAGGTAGTGGATCCTCATCTGCTGGCCTATAACGACACCTGGGACAAGATTGATGCCATGCTGACCGATTTGATGAGCGAATCCTTTCGCACGCAGGTTCGCGATTCCGCCGGGAGGGGTTGGATCTACAACTGGTTCTGCGTTGATCATGTCGATTACGATTTGAATCCACGGCGCAGGGACATGGGATATCACAATGTCTTCGAACATTACTGCCACCGGATTCGTGAGTCCGGCTCATCGCAGGATGGATTGCATTTTCACTATCACCCCCATTCGTTCCGTCGGGAAGCCCACCGCTGCGCTACTCACTGGTGGTCGTCATCCGACAGCCTGCACCAGATAATATCGCGACGGATCATTGATCACCGTTGGTTTCCCGCTGCGCATCGTCCAGGATTTCACGTTATCCGGCCGGACAGCAATTGGTTTCTGGAACAGCATATCCCATTCGATTTCTCGAGCCAGGCTATGGTGGATAACGGAGCGGACGGAGCCCAGTTCGGGCTCCTCGGCGGTCGCTTCGGCGACTGGCGGCGCGCGCCAGCCACATGGGAGCCGTATCATCCGTCCGCCGACGACTATCAGGTTCCCGGCAACTGCCGTCGATGGATCGCTCGCTGCCTGAATGTGGGAACTCGCTACCGGGTACTCAACGGGCGGGATGTACAGCAGGCGTTCAAGGAGGCGGGCGAAGGCAAGCCGGTGATTCTGGCCATAACGAATCATGATTTTCGGAACATGGGTCCGGACATCAATGCTGTCCGCGAGCTCGTCCAGCACGTTGCCACCGATTTTCCTGACGTACCTTTTCTCTTTTCCGAAGCCGTAACGGCCATGCGGTCCGCCTTGAAGCTTCCGCCCCTCCCTCCCTGTGAGCTTGAATTGACGATGCAAAGGGTCAACGATTCCGTGCATATTCTAAAGGTGCACTCCTCCACCCCCACTTTCGGTCCGCAGCCCTGGCTAGCATTAAGAACGCTTGAGGGAATCTATCATTTCGACAATTTTGATATCGATACGCCGTTCCACGAGTGGCAGTATGTTTTTGATGAAGAAACATTTCCTTTGTCCGTGCTGGATGCCATTGGAGTCGCAGCCAACAACGCCTTCGGAGCGACGACTGTGGCGGTGATGAACCCGGCGACAGGAAAGATTTCCAGACAGCACTGGAATCTACCTCAATCCGCTGTGGCCGGGACAGCCTCAACTGTGGTGTGCGGAGACCCCGTTCGGTCCTCACAGATGCCTCGAGTCTGGCGAGGCATGCGAAACGGCCAATTGATCCATATCGCCCACTTTTCTAGCTAACCATGACCCGCATGACCCCAGAAGCACGCCTCGAAAGCGTCGTCATCGCCTCGTTCGCTTCCATTAGCGAGGCCATGGCGCGGCTGGACAAGGCAGGGACCGGTGCACTCGTGCTATGTTCCGGCGACCGCAAGCTTGTCGGCCTCCTGACAGACGGTGACATTCGGCGGGCGATTCTTAAGTCATGGAAGCTGGATGATCCGTGTGGGTCGATCTGCACCTCGGAACCGATTACGGCGCTTGAACCGATTGCTCCTGACGAGGCGCTGCGGTTGATGAACCTGCATGACATTGATCATTTGCCGGTCGTGGACGCGGGCGGGGTGCTGCACGATCTCATTCTGCGTCGAGATCTGGGAGCCGAGGTCGGGGTCGAAGCAACGGCTGCAGCAACGTCTCGGAAGCGTTGTTATTTCTCCCTCCACCTCAATTGGCGACGCAGTCGCCCTTCTGGACAAGGCGGGCACGGGGGCTTTGGTGCTGTGCACGAACGGCCGGACTCTCTGCGGCCTGTTGACAGACGGTGATATTCGCCGGGCCATCCTACAGGGTAAATCCATGGATGCTCCCTGCATTTCGATTGCCAGCCGGAAACCGGTAGTCGCGCCGCGCTCCATCTCCACGTGGGAAGCGCTCCATCTGATGAATCAGCATGACATCCATCACTTGCCGGTGCTGGATGAAGAGAGCCGCGTCGTAGAATTCTTACTACGTAAAGATCTGACGCCGAATGTGCGCCTGGATCTTTCTGCCGTGATTATGGCAGGGGGACATGGGAAGCGTCTGCTCCCGCTGACGGAAAGTGTGCCGAAACCCATGCTTCCGGTAGGCGACCGACCTTTGCTGGAACTGACCATTGAACAGCTCCGCCGCTCCGGGATCCGCGATGTAAGTCTGACCACGCACTATCTCCCGGAATGCATAGTGAACCATTTTGGGAATGGTGAAGGCTTCGGGGTCAACCTCAATTACTTGAAAGAAGATCACCCCATGGGCACCGCGGGCGGCTTGAAGCAGATGAAGAGACCTGATGGCACATTTCTTGTCATCAACGGCGATATTCTCACGGGAGTTCCATTCCAGGAAATGCTAGTGTACCACCGGAAGCATGGGGCGGTGCTCACCGTAGGAGTTCGCAAATACGACGTTCAGGTTCCTTTCGGCGTCGTCGAATGCGAGGATGTGCGAATCACGAAGCTTCTGGAAAAGCCTTCGCTCAGTTTCTTTATCAATGCAGGAACTTATCTGCTTGAGCCGTCAGCCTGCGACTACATTCCGGAAGAACGGTCGTTCGACATGACCGATTTGGTGCAGAAATTGATTGAAGCCGGACGAACGGTGGTAGGGTTTCCCATCATGGAATACTGGCTCGATGTCGGTCGGCATGAGGATTATCAAAAAGCACAGGCGGATGCACTGAAAGGGAGGATTTAACACGAAGATATTGATTACAGGGGGCGCGGGTTACATGGGATCCATGCTCGCTCCACTATTGCTGGCTGCCGGGCATCAGGTTCGCATGCTGGACTGTCTAGCGTATGGCGGTGAATCACTCCTCGGGATCTGGTGCCATCCAGAATTTGAATTCCTTCGCGGGGACATCCGTGATCGGATGGCGGTGCGAACCGCGGTGTCGGGTCGGGATGCGGTGGTCCACTTGGCAGCCATGGTCGGCGATCCAGCTTGCGCCCGCCAACCAGATCTGGCTCGCGCAACCAATCTGGACGCATCGCTTGCGCTAATCGAGGAGAGCCAGCACGCCGGGGTCGGAAGATTCATCTTCGCCTCCACTTGCAGTAATTACGGAAAAATGAAGGACCCGAGTCATTACGTGGATGAGGACTCTGAATTGAGGCCGGTTTCCCTCTACGCGGAGACCAAAGTGGCTGTGGAAATTGCGCTGCTACGCAGCGGTCGCAAGAATGGTTGGTGTCCGACGCCGTTACGCTTCTCTACGTTATATGGAGTTTCACCGCGGATGCGCTTCGACCTGACGGTGAACGAGTTCACTCTGGAGATGCTAACAAAGAGGCATCTCAAGGTTTTTGGCGAACAATTCTGGCGGCCTTACGTGCATGTGTGCGATGCCGCCCGCGCGATTCAACTGGTCCTCGATTCACCGGCAGAAAGTGTCGGTGGCTGCGTGTTTAATGTGGGAGCGACCGATCAGAATTTTAGAAAACAACAACTGGTCGAAATGATACGCCCCTATGCACCAGATGCGTTAGTTGAGTTTGTGCACAAGAATGATGAGGACCCGCGCGATTACCGGGTATCTTTCGCTCGGATTACAAATCAGCTCGGATTCAAGATAACCCGCACAGTCGTCTATGGCATTGGAGAGGTCGCACGATTGGTGGAGGAAAATGTCGTCGGAAACTTGGGAGACAGGAAATATCGCAATTAAACTTCTTCCGAGAATTTGGTCCTCTTTTGACAGTTCTGGAGAGAGGTCTAAGGGACTTGAATCGCCTGAATCTCAGCTCTCATGCTTTCCAATTCTCTCGCAACAGCTTGAATGAAAGCGACTGAAAAACTCGCTCCCGGAGCGCCGTTCCCCGACGGCTTCATCCCCCTCAGTGTGCCGGAAATACGAGGCAACGAATGGCGTTATGTGAAGGAATGTCTCGATACGCACTGGGTTTCCTCGGCGGGCTCCTACGTGGACCGGTTCGAGCAGATGGTCGCGCAGCAAGCCGGGACGAAGCATGCGGTGGCCACTGTGAACGGCACTTCGGCTCTGCATGTTGCACTGCTGGTGGCCGGAATGCGGCCTGAGGATGAAGTGCTCGTCTCCACCCTGACGTTCATCGCACCCGTGAATGCCATCCGCTATGTGGGGGCCTGGCCGGTCTTCATTGATGCGGAACCTACCTACTGGCAGATGGATCCCGCCCGGGTCGTGGATTTCCTGGAGCGGGACTGCCGCTGGAGCGACGGCACGCTGTACAACCGGCGCACCGGGCGCCGCGTCACCGCCGTGATTCCGGTTCATATTCTGGGTCATCCGGTTGACTTAGATCCCATCCTGGCGGTCGCGAGAAAATTCGGCCTGAAAGTAATCGAAGACGCCACCGAGGGTTTGGGGGCGACTTACAAAGGGCGGGGCTTGGGCTGTCTGGGGGACATCGCGTGTTTCAGCTTCAACGGCAACAAGATCATCACCACCGGCGGCGGCGGGATGCTAGTCACAAACAATGAGGAATGGGCCACGAGGGCCAAGTATCTCACCACCCAAGCCAAGGATGATCCGATCGAATACGTCCACGGAGAGGTGGGTTACAACTATCGGCTGACCAATCTCCTGGCGGCCGTCGGTTGCGCGCAAATGGAGCAGTTGGATGCTTATGTTTTGGCGAAGCGAAAGATCGCCGCACGCTATACCGAAAGACTCCAGAATGTTCCGGGCATCGTACCAATGAGAAGCGCTCCCTGGGCTGGATGTACTTTTTGGATGTACACGGTCCTCGTCGAGGAAGATACGTTCGGCATGGATTCCCGCCAATTAATGCGGACGCTCAATTCACAAAAAATCGAATGCCGTCCGCTTTGGCAGCCGATTCATCAGTCTCCTGCCCATGCCGCGAGAGAGACCTTGGTGATGCCGGTGGCCGAGCAGCTGGCGCAGCAGGGTTTGAGTCTGCCTTGTTCGGTTGGGCTCACTGAGCCTGAGCAGGATAGGATTATTGCCGCTCTGGTGATGGTTCGTAAGTAGAGGGGATTTCCGAAAATGTCCGAACTCATGACTGCTACCGTCGCGGAAACAGACGAAACATCGTGGGCTTCATACCGTGTACCTTTTTTCCTAGTCGCAGCGCTGGTTCTAGTCGCAATCGCTGCCGCATTTCGAATTTATCATCTGGGCAACCGCAGTCTATGGTATGACGAGGCCGTCACTGCGAATATCTCGCGCACCACATTGGCACACATGATAGAGGCGACGCGATCGCGGGGAAGCGCGCCGCTTATGCATCCCTACATTCTGTATCTAGTAGAGAAAGTCGGAAAAAGCGCTGTGGCAGTGAGAGCGCCCTCTGTGTTGGCAAGCCTCCTCGCGGTTCTCGTGATGCTGGCGATGGTTCGCGCCAAGGTGAGCCAACATGCCGCCCTGTTTGCGGCAGCCATTCTTGCGGTTTCAGCCTCCCAGATCCGGTACGCGCAGGAAGTGCGCGAATACTCTCTCTCCGTTCTGTTCGCAACAGTTCTGATTTACTGCCTTCTTCGATGGGAAGCCGCCGGGTTTCGAAGCCGACAGCCTGTTTTGTTGTATGCGGTCCTGTTCTTTGCACCCCTTGTCCAATACGGGCTGGTTTTTTTCGCATTTGCCATTCTGAGCACAATGGTCCTGCGCCTTTTGTTGGCTCGCGATACTTGTTTCAGACTATCTCACGTGGTGATCGCATCCGCTTCTCTCGCCGCAGGAGGGCTGTTGTCCTTCTTTCTGACCATCCGCTATCAGTTTCACCCAGGGCGCACCCCGTGGTATCTGGCGGCGAACTACTTTGACCCCAAGACGATGACCTTGCGGCACTTTCTGAACATAAACTCCCAGGGGTTGCTGCGTTTCTTAATTCCCGGGAATGTGGTTGACCTGTGTTTTGTGTTTGCCGCAATCATCTTCTGCATTGCGCAAGCCCTCACTCGGAAATACGAGCCCATTACACTACTGGCATTCACTTCCGTGTCGATCACTATGTGCGCTTCGGTAGCGAGGGTTTATCCCTACGGCGGAGTGCGTCAATGTTTGTTCCTGGCTCCTGGGTTGATCCTGTTTGCGGGAGTCGCCTTCGCGGACTTATTGCAACGGGTCGGAGGATCCATCGAACGCGATCTTCTCGAAGCGAATCGATTGGTGACGAACGGCAAGACCGCTGCTGTCCGGCGCGTGCTTCCCATCACTTGGCAGCCGGTGGTAGCTGTTGGCTTTTTAGCGCTCATTGTTCTTTCACTCTATCGAGGCACGCTCAATGAGCGACCGTACGCGGAGTACGAAGATACCCTGAGTATCCTTAGGGAGCTGGCTAGATCGAGCGCGCCGAATGACCAAGTGTGGGTCAATCACGACGCAGTAGATGCTTTTGATTTCTATCTGCAGGGAGAGAGGGACCCTCGCTTCATCTATGGGAAATTTCACGCAGATCCCAAGGAATACATCCCGGAATTATTCGGGTTGATTGACCCGCACTGCGATCGGCTCTGGCTCGTCTTTTCGCATCTCCAACAGGCGAGTGATCATTTCGAAGAGCAGTTGATCGTTAATTCTTTGCGGTCGGGATGGGACGTGCAAAGCGTGATCGCGCCAACCAACTCGGAACTGTTCGTCGCACATCGAAGGACATCTCCGGGAAGCACGACGATTCTCACGCCATGAAGAGCTCTGCTGATCATCTTCGCATGCCTTCTGAAAAGACCTGCATTGCTCCGAGCCAGAATTACAGTCGGACCGATCTCGTCAATGGCTTGAAACTGGCAGGTCTTCGCCCGGGGGACGTTGTTTTTTTTCAAGTGTCGCACGTCACTTTAGGGCCGATGGAAGGTGGTTCTAGTGGAAAGTCGGCGTGCGAATTCCTTTATTCGGCGATGCGCGAGGTGGTCGGGACCGAGGGCACCATGCTGGTGCCGGCTTTTTCTTTTTCCTTTTACAGAAATGAGGATTTCGACCTGCAAGCCACGCCGAGCGTTCAAGGAGCATGGAGTTCATCCTCGGAGTTTCTCGAGTACTTCCGCCAGCTACCGGGCGTTGTGCGGTCGGCCGATCCGATTCATTCGGTTGCCGGTTTGGGACCCATGGCAGAGAAACTGCTCACCCAGTTGCCGACTACCAGCTATGGGAAGAATTGTCTGTATGAACGCCTTTTGAAATGTGGAGGAAAGATATGCGGCATCGGTGTCGATCTCTCCGAGGCACCATTTCTCCACTATGTTGAGGAGACCGTGGGAGTGCCCTTCCGGTATAAAAAGCTTTTCACCGGCCGCATCGGGCAGAGCGGCAAGACGAACAAGCAAGGATGGATTTCGAGCGTGCCCATCCAGGCCGCAAATGGTTTTCCGGATGGAACCCGTCTGGGAAAGATGGCCCGATCCGAGGGCCGCTCCCGCGTCGCCGTGGTCGGCCTAGGCGAAGTGGTCTCCATTGATAGCAAGAGCTTCTACGAATTGGCCAGTCGGGAGCTTGCCCGAGATCCGTGGTTTACGGCACGCGGACCTGCAGGTGACCCAGTCGAACTCGAGAATGCCAGGACCAGTGGCAAGAACGCTCGCATTCAGCTTCCGCAGAATGCATCCATGGAGGAGTTGATTCGAGCGCTTTGGAGACTGCCGCGGGATATCGTATCGGATGGGTATGACATGGCGCTGCGGGCACTGTCCACCCAAGTGCCGATGACCATTCACGAATATCCCACCGGAACCGAATGCTGGACCTGGCTCGTACCGGAGAAATGGACCTGCCAGGAAGCGTGGCTCGAAACGCTCGACGGACGCCGGCTTTTTTCCTATGCGGACAATCCCTTGCACGTCGTTTCCTATTCGCTGCCTGTAGACCGCGCGGTCTCGCGGGATGAACTCTTCGAGCACCTGCACGTTCATCCGGGGTTGCCTGACGCTATTCCCTTTGTTTTTAAATACTACGAACGAGACTGGGGCTTGTGTTGCAGTAGGAAATCCAAGGACTCGTTGCGGGATGACCGTTACCACGTCGTGATCAGGTCAGATTTCAGTTACGGGACCCTCAAGGTGGGAGAAGTAGTTGTTCCAGGGAGGAGCTCAGAGACCTTTGTTCTATGTGCACACCTCTGCCACCCGGCGATGGTCAATGATGACCTGTCGGGCGTCGTGGTCGGTCTAACAGTAATCCAAGAACTACTTAAGCGACAGGATCTGCGCTATACGTATCGTTTTCTTGCCCTCCCAGAAACTATCGGGTCCGCAGCCTATCTGAGCCATCACGGAGAGCTCATCCCAAAGATGATAGGCGGCCTCTTCCTGGAGATGCTAGGGTTGAGGTATCCCCACGCCCTGCAGCTCTCTTTTGCAGGTGATACCGCAGTGGATCGATGCCTGAGTCGGGTGCTCAAGGATTCCGACTCTGACGGATGGATAGGTCCGTTTCGTACGGTGGTGGGAAATGACGAGCGCCAATTCAACGCCCCTGGCGTGCGAGTGCCCATGCTTTCATTGTCTCGCGTAGTGCAAGGAAACAAGGGTTGCTGGCGCTATTTTCCCGAGTATCATTCCAGTCAGGACACTCCGCAGCTTGCTTCCTGCACCCGGCTCGCCGAGTCACGGGATCTGGTCTTGAAAATGATCGATGCCATCGAGGGAGATCAGGTGCCCGTAAACCGGTACCAAGGAGAAGTGTTCTGCTCGCGATACGGCTTAAATATAGATGTGTACGCACATCCCGAAGGAAACCGCGCTCTTTTCGATATCATCTTCCTGATCGATGGGACAAGGTCCGTGAGCGAGATTGCCCGCATTTGCGGAGTATCTGTCGAGTCCGCCCGTCACGTGGTGGAAAAATTGCGTCAACTTGGCCTTGTCGAATATCGCGGCGCCTGACGCAACACCTACTCCAGAGCGAACTGCGATCCTGATGTTTGGAACCACTCCCCAGGTTCGAGGGGATGCCAGCTATCTGGCGCTTCATAGTGTGGGGGGAGTTGCTGCGCGCTGATTGGGGTTGCGTCGAGGAATGGCAGATCACTGACTCCGATGGCAGTGAAGACAATTCGCTCACAGCGCTTGATCGACCATCCGGCAATCCAAATGTGGCCTAAATTACTTGGGTGCCCTCTGAAACCGTTGCTACAGCTAAGGGGGCTGGTTCACGCCGAGTGAATTTCACTTCGAGTATTGGCGGTGATTTCTATAGTTATTGTTGTTTCCAGATACGCATAGACACTAAGTGAGTGGCGGCAAGTGCTTGCCTCAGTCGGTCAATAAAGAAGTTTTGATGGCGGGATAGCAACCGGAGCGAGCGGGACGTCCAAACATTACATGGGATCTCTAACAGAAACCCGAGCAATCGTAATCGGCGGAGGGATCTCCGGCTTAACTGCGGCGCGAACCCTTCAGCAACAAGGCCGAAACTTTATCCTCTTGGAACGATGCCCTACCCTCGGAGGATTGACTCGCACCGTCGAGGTCGGAGAGTTTTGTTTCGACTATACGGGACATTTTCTCCATCTCAGTCGGTATCCAACCCCGTCGGATATTCCATTTGCCAGTTTAGATAACAAGGACTGGATTCAAGTCGGCCGCCGGTCCTGCTGTTTTGTGGGAGGGAAATTTATTTCCGCCCCTATCCAATACAATCTTGGCGAGCTTCCACCTTCGATTCTCGCCGAGTGTGTGGAGTCCTACGAAAACAGACCGAAGAATAGCAAACAGGAAAACGCAAGCTTTCGAGACTACATCGTAAATGGTTTCGGTGAGCGACTGGCAGATCTCTTTCTAATTCCACAAAACGAGAAAACCATGGTGATTTCGCTCGACCGGCTGTCGGACTGCGCCGTGCGACGATTTTTCCCTGCTCCGGACGAGGACCTCGTTCGAAAGGGCATGCGGGCGGGTCACAGAGACAACCTTGGCTACAACGCAAGGTTTTGGTATCCCAAGGCAGGAGGAATCGGTCATTTAGTAGACGGGCTCCGCGAGGGTATCGAAAACTGCGTGGTCAATCAAAACGTCGCTGCTATCGATCTCAACGCCAAGACACTTGTGACCACCACCGGAGAGACTTATCGCTGGCATACGCTTTTCTCGAGCATGCCTCTAAAAGAGCTTTGTCGGATCACATCCAAAGAAGAATTGATTGCGGCAGCCGGAGAGCTGTCACACAGCTCTACCATCAGCTTCAACATCGGGCTGCGGGGAGCGCTCCGGCCAGAATTTCAGGATCTTCACTGGATCTACGTGCCGGACCGAGACATTCCATTCTATCGGGTAGGTTTCTACTCAAACATTAGTAAGGGAGCATGCTCGCCAGGCTACAGTGCAGTCTATGTGGAAGTCGGAGTATCACCGGATTGCCTAGACCGCATGGATCTTGTAGGGGAGCTGCAACCAGACGTGTTGCGATGGCTCGAAAAACTAGGCTGGGTTCGTAGCAGAGATGTGGTTTGCGTAGTCACACACGTTATTCGCTGTGCGTATGTTCATCATACGAAGAATCGTGACCGATTGGTGAGTTCAATTCTGGACCGTTTGCGGAAACGTGACGTTTTTCCCATTGGACGGTACGGTCTATGGGACTATACCAGCATGGAAGACTCCATGGAGTGCGCGAGAGCTGCTGTTCTGGAGCTCGCATAGTGCAATACAGCATAGTCATCCCTGCCCACAACGAAGCCGCTGGTATTGATGCTCGCGTGACCGGATTCATCCAAAACCTTCCGAGGGAAGTCGCCGAGGTCCTGGGAGAGATCATCATCGTCGAAAACGGCTCAACTGACGGTACCCTGGATGCCTGTCGCCGTCTTGAGCAACGTTATCCGAGCCTAGTTAGGATTGTTACGACTCCGAGAGGCAGTTATGGCGAGGCGATCAAACTGGGCATGTTGAACAGCAAGGGCACGCACGTTTCTATCCTCGAATGTGACTTCCTGGATCCGCGGTTTGTTTCTGCCTCGATGGCGATTTTCCAGGACGATCGTGCGCAGTTCGTTGTGGGATCCAAGCGCCATCCGCATTCGGTTGACCGGCGCCCGTTGAAACGTCGGGTACTGACAGCGGTCTATAACTTTGTCTTTCTCCGTCTCTTCATCGGATATCCTGGGACTGACACTCACGGACTGAAAAGTCTTGAGGCTGCATTGGCCAAGAAATTGTGCGAAATTACGGTTACGACAGACGAGGTGTTCCAAACCGAGCTAGTTCTACTGGCGTGGCGGCTTGGAATCAAAATTGAGGAAATCCCTGTCGAGATTTGGGAAATGAGAAAGCCGACTGTTTCCGTTCTTCGCCGCCTGCCGAAAGTCCTAAATACCGCCCGAGCCCTCCAGCGTTCCCTAGGGCGTTTTCCAAAGCTTTCCATGCCACCGCCCACTCAATCGGCACACTTGAACGATAGTTCCCGCATTCTCAAACACCATCGGCCCGCCCGTCGCATCCGGGGATAGTTTCTGATAATGACGAATGTCATAGAAAAGTCGTGGATCGGTTTTGTTTATCCCCGGAATTGGAATTGTGCTGCTTGGTGTTGTGTCATTGCACTGGTGCTGGGGCTGATCCAGGCCTGGGCTAATCGCTTCTACATGGGAAACGACGGAGTGCCCTACCTCGACATGGCCGATGCCTACTTGCGTGGGGACTGGCATACGGCGCTCAATGGTTATTGGAATCCGTTGTATGCGTGGCTGATCGGCCTTGATTTCCTGATCTTGCGGCCCTCTCCATATTGGGAGTACCCGGCGGTTCAGTTGCTCAACTTTGGGATCTATGCCGTCACAGTGGCCAGCTTCGAGTACTTTGTGCGTGGATTGCTGTGGAAACGCGAGGATGAGGTGGCGCTTCGCTTGATCGCTTACGGATTGTTCCTATGGTCCTCTCTGATCTTGATCCGAGTGTGCACCATGAACGCAGACATGCTGGTCGCCGCCTGTCTTTATGCGGCTCTGGGGCTTCTGCTGCGCGGCCATAGAACGAAGACCGCACCGACGCTGACGTCGGTCATCCTAGGCGTGACGCTGGCCGCCGGCTACTACAGCAAGGCGGTCATGTTCCCGCTCAGCTTGGCGCTGTTGCTAGCTGTATGGATCATACTCGGGTGGCGGCGTGCGCTGATCGTGGCATCCGTATTTGGCCTGCTTTCGGTGCCCTTGATTGCGGGGATTTCGAAAGCTACGGGTCATCTGACATTTGGCGACAACGGCCGGTTGAATTACGCGTGGTATGTGGACGGAGTGGCATTTAGATGGTGGCAGGGAGGGCCGGCCGGCGCGGGACGGCCGGAGCATCCGCCGCGGATATCGCTTGATTCGCCGCGGGTCTATGAGTTCGGCGGCGTCTTTCCAGAGGTCACTTATCCCATCTGGTACGATTCCTCTTATTGGTATAAAGGGCTTCGGGTATGGCTCCGTCCGCGCCAGCTGGCGAGTGTGATGCGGAGCAATCTCATGGGGATTCTGAAGCTGCTGGCGCTGCAGGGGGGAGGTTTCTTGCTGGGATGGGGGATCTGCTTCTTACTTTGCAAGAATAAGGCACGAATCCTCAAAGATCTCGCCGCCACGTGGCCGATATGGGGAGTGAGCATAGCTGCGGTCCTGCTTTACAGCGCGGTCCATATCGAACCAAGATATATAGGCCCGTTCGCGACAGTGGCGCTGCTGTCTGCATATACGTCTATACACATCCGAGGGAAACGGCTGGCGACGGGCATCGCGATGGCGGGGCTGCTGTGGGCCCTCTGTTTCTCATCGATCACTACGGCGGGAGGTTCGCGCTACCTGCCATGGGCGAGCACGCCGGCGAATGTTTGGTGGCAGGTGGCGGGGGATTTGCAGAAACTGGGCCTACATGTGAACGATAAAGTCGCATCGGTAGGCTATTCGAACCGGAGCAACGTGTTATGGGCGCGCTTGGCGAGAGCGCATATCGTGGCCGAAACGGACTGGGATGTGGATTTCTGGCGACTCAGCGAGGCGGACCAGGGGCGCGTGTTGGTGGCACTAGCGCGGAGTGGAGCCTTGATGGCAGTCTCGGATGAGGCACCGCCCGATCCCGCACGCGCAGTGGGTTGGCGACAAGTGGGAACCACCGAATACTATGCGTATTCACTTTCACAATTCTTAGGGCCGATTCAAAACGGTGCCATCCGGCAGGAGCGACCCGGCACCAACGTCCGATGATTTTCAACTTCCGCCTTCGGTACGTTCGAGTAGACGGCAGTGAGGAGAAACTATATCGCTCCAGTAGAACGCGCGGGCCCGTTGCTCTTCTGCGATACTGCCGGGTTCCACCGTGGGGGGGGGTGACCTGACCGGGATTTTTTGTACCAGCGGGAGTGAGAGAGAATTCACTCTGGAGGGAAGCTGGTATGCCAATGAAGAAATACAAGCCGGAGCAGATTGTGACGTTGTTACGGCAGGTTGAAGTGGAACTCGCCAACGGGAAAACCACTCCGCAAGCCTGCAAAGAAGCCGAGATCACCGCACAGACCTACTACCGCTGGCGGAAGGAATTCGGCGGATTAAAACTCGATCAGGCCAAACGTCTCAAGGAACTGGAACGGGAAAACGCCAAGCTGAAGCGGCTGGCGGCAGAGCTGTCTTTGGAGAAGCAAATTCTGAAGGACGTTGCGGAGGGAAACTTCTAGGCCCTGAGCGGCGGCGTGGCGCGGTCAGGCATGCACGCGAGAGTTACCGGGTATCGGAGCGGCATGCCTGCCGGCTGCTGGGGCAGTGGAGAGGGACACAACGCTACGAGGGGATCTACCGAACGGACGAAGATGCGCTGACACGAGAGATCGTGGCGCTGGCCGGCGAATACGGGCGCTACGGCTACCGGCGGATCACAGCGGTGCTGCGGGATCGAGGTTGGCATGTAGGCAAAGACCGAGTACAGCGAATCTGGCGGCGGGAAGGGTTGAAAGTGCCGCAGAAACAAAGGCCACGAGGGAGATTGTGGTTGAACGACGGGTCGTGCATTCGCTTGCGGCCAGAGCGAGCGAATCATGTGTGGAGCTACGACTTCGTGAGTGGAAAGACGCACGACGGAAGAACACTGCGCATGCTGACGCTGATCAACGAGTACACGCGGGAGTGTTTGGCGATTCGGGTGGCCCGAAGACTGGGAAGGTACGAAGTAATCGAAGCGCTGGCGGACGTGATGCTGTACCGGGGAATTCCGGAGAACATTCGCTCGGACAACGGCCCGGAGTTCGTCGCCGACGAACTGCGGAAGTGGCTGGCGAAGGTGGGTACGGGGACGCTGTACATCGAACCGGGGAGCCCCTGGGAGAACGGCTACTGCGAAAGTTTCAACGGGAAGTTGCGGGACGAATGCCTGAACGGAGAGATTTTCTATTCGCTGAGGGAGGCACAGGTGGTGATCGAGAAATGGCGGGTGATATATAACACGCTGCGTCCGCACTCGGCGCTGGGCTACAGGCCGCCGGCGCCAGCGACGTTCGCGCCGCAAATGGCGGCTCTCCGGTCGCCTACGGCTCCCTGCGAGCCGCCATTTGCCCCCTTGCCCGATGAGGTTGTGATGTAAACTCTCTCACTAGCCCTGGTACAAAAAGTCGGGCAGGTCAGGGGGGATTGGCAAAACGATGCCGCGCATCCTGATAACGGGGGCATTCGTCACTCCGGCCTCCCTTCACCGCAGGCGCTATGAGATCGACGCTACGGTACGTAACGCACCCCGGAGTGCCTCTGCAAAGTTGGCGGTGATGTGTGAGCCAGTTCACGGCGGATACCTTTCTGGGCCTCGGTTTCGGCTGTCGAGAGTAGGGTTCTAGCAAAAAATGCGCATTATCGTCGCTACAGGTCTGAATGCCGGCACTGCGGAATACCAGAACATGGGCGATGTCGCCATGTTGCAGGTGGCCGTTGACCGGCTGTTGAGCTCGTGGCCGGATGCTCGAATCGAAGTCCTGACCGAGTCGCCCTCCAATCTGGCCCGTTACTGTCCGGGCGCGAAACCATTGCCCCGAGTCGGTTGCGAGTGCTGGATGGGGGATCGGGTCCTATTGGGGCGGTATCATCAGTTCTTGCCGAAGTGGGCCTCACTTCGACTGAGCGGCCTGAAAAGGTCTGTCGGGCTCCACTCGCCGAGACTACTTGAACTCTTGGTCCGCTTGAGACTGGTTTTGCGGGATGGGAACGGTCGACTCAGCGACTACCAGACTTTCCTGGAAGCGCTTAAGAAAGCTGATTTGCTGGTCGTTTGCGGTTCAGGTGGATTTGCCGATAGTTGCCGAGATTGGAACCTGTCGATCCTGGGCGCGATGGAGACGGCCATTCGACATCGAATACCCGTCGTCATGTTTGGGCAGGGGATGGGACCGCTGAACGATCCGATTGTACTGTCGAAGGCGAGAGATGTATTTCCTGGAATCACTCTGATCACGTTGCGGGGCAACAGGGGCGCGCTTCGGCTACTCGAGTCGATCGGTGTCACCGCAGATAGAGTGATGATTACCGGTGACGAAGCGATTGAACTTGCCTATAAAGGGCGTGTCAAAGCACCTGGTAATGCGGTCGGAATCAACTTACGGGTCGCATCGTATGCACACGTGAAGGTGGATGCCATTGAAAAGGTCGCATCGGTCCTGCAGGAATTCGCCCGGCGGCACAAAACCGCTCTTCTACCAATCCCGATCGCAGTTCATGAATATGCTCGCGATCACGAGACTATTCGGCAGCTTCTGGCGGGATTTGATAACGAATCGGACGGTGGGCTGTCCTTGGACACGCCACTGAAGTTAGTGAAACAGACGGCGCAATGCAGGATCGTCGTCACAGGCGCATATCATGCTGCCGTGTTTGCACTCGCTCAGGGGATACCGGCTGTATGTTTATCCAACTCACCGTACTATCTGGCCAAATTCCAGGGGCTGGAAGATCTTTTCGGTCTTGGTTGCCCAATTGTCAACTTAAGTGAACCCGATTGGCCTGGCAGGTTGGCGGCTGCGATCGAAACAACGTGGAATTCGGCGGAAGCGGTGCGATTGCCCCTGTTGCAATCCGCCGCCCGTCAGATCGAAGAGAGCCGAGGGGCGTACCGCCGTATTAAGAATCTGCTAGGTTCCAGCCAAACCCAACCAGCTTTATCAGAAGGAACGCAAGCAGATGGACCTGAGTCACACCTATGTCGCGAATCCTGATATTTTCGCCTTATCAGCTCTGGACGATCCACACGATCTATGAGGAGACAATTGCGAAAGCCTGCCTGGCCCGGGGTGCGACGGTTGAGTATCTCCTCTGCGATGGTCTACCTGAATGCGATCAGCACTGGGATTCCAAAACGAATTTCCCGCGTCCTTTTGACCTTTGCCAACGCTGTCAGACTCAGGCAAAGGCCGCCCTGGATGGTCTTGGTTTCCCTTACCGCTGGTTGGGGGACTTTGTAAGCCCGGCTGAAAAGGCGGCTGCATTTGCATGGGCTCAGGGCGTGCCACCCGCTGAGTTGTGCCAAGCCTCTTTTAAGGGAACACCCATCGGAGAATGGGTGCTCTCTTCTGTCATTTCCTATTTTCGGCACTATCCCCCCGATTTGAACAACTGGCACGTGGTCAATGTGTATCGAGGGTTTCTTTACAGCGCAGCAATGGTGGCAACCGGCATCAGGAACTTTCTGGAGGCAAACGCGTTTGATTCGGCACTTTTATTCAACGGGCGTCAGTCCATCACCCGAGTTGCCCTTGAAATATTTCAGCAACGGGGCATTCGGGTGCTGACCCATGAACGAGCCGAATATCAACGCGGGCACATAAACGTAAGACCGAATGCCCATTGCATGAATCCAGAGCCGTTCAAGGCTTTATGGAGTATGTGGTCGCAGGTACCACTTAGCCGAGAATCGCTGAAAGTCACTTTGAAATGGCTTATCCAAAGGCGGTATGGCGCCAATCTGGCATGGATTCCATTTAACACCTCGTTCGACCGCGACTCCTCGCTGAGAAGAAGAATGAATCTCAATCAAAACAAGCACCTATGGGTCTTGTTCACCTCGTGAACCGACGAGGTTGCCGGAGATCCACTCTGGCAAGGCCCCTATGAATCGCAAGCGGCCTGGGTACGCGACGTGATTCAATGGGTGGCGCTCCGGGATAACGTTGAGCTGATTATTAAAGTACATCCCAATTTGGGCGGAAATCGATACATTGGCAGAGCAGTCGACGAATTACGGATTTATCAGAAGATGAAATCCGCTTTGCCGGCCAATGTTCAAATCGTGCTGCCTGAAGATACGGTGAACGCGTATTCCTTGGCCGATGAAGCGGATGTCGGACTGACCTTTGGGTCAACGATCGGGCTCGAGATGGCTATGCTGGGTAAGCCAGTACTTTTGGCGTCGAGAGCCGTGTATGGGTGTGGTTCGCATATCCTGATTTTGCGCTCAAAAGAATCATTGCCGGAAATGCTGGAGAGATGTCTGCACGCCACCCCTGACAGGGAGATCCAGCGTGAAGCGTTTCGTCTCGCTCATTGTTACATGTTTAGATTCGAACTCCCATTCCCTGCAGTGGCCGTGTCAGGCATATACGAGGCTTGGTTGACCCATATCCATCCGGAGGATCTTGCTCCCGGAAAAGACAATTCCTTGGACCATATCTGCAATTTTCTGATTCAGGGCAGTCCTCTTTCTGACGTACCATCCGCGCAGGAGCGGTCTCACACCACCGCGGACGAAGATGCATTCTTTGAAGAATTGGCAAAGTCGCGAAGGTCCCTAAGGAATGTTCACTATGAGCGTTGGCTGAGGTTACGCTCGCTCGGTCGGTCAACCGCAGATTTGTTGCGTCATTTGCCGTTTGGAACCGGACAAGCGCTCCTTACCCTGGGGAAACGAAGATGGCATGCGTTGTTGACGCGTGTGGAAGCCAGGGGCAGCCGGGGAGATTAGAGATTTCACGATTCTACTCAACAAATAGGATTACATCTGCTGTTTGAGCGTACCGCCAGAGACATCCATGACAGACCTAGGGGGACCGATGAAACATGGCAAGCCCCAGATGGGCCTACCCGTCTTAGAGATTTCGCCAAGAATTGCCATTCTGATCCCTTGCTATAACGAAGAACTCACGATCGCGAAGGTAATCAATACGTTCCGTGTTGAATTGCCGGACGCGAGAGTCTACGTTTTCGACAACAACTCCACAGACCGCACGGTGGAACGCGCCCGGGAGAGCGGTGCCGTCATCCTTCGTGAGCGGCGCCAAGGGAAAGGCTTCGTTGTCCAGAGTATGTTTCGTGAGATTAACGCGGACGTCTACGTGATGGTAGATGGGGATGGCACGTACCCTGCGGCGAGCGTGCATAGGCTGCTTGAACCTATTCTGGCCAACGACGCGGACATGGTCGTGGGTTCGCGATTTGATCCCACCAGCCAAAGTCAGTTTCGCTTGATGAACCGACTTGGAAACCAAATGTTCCTTTTTTTGACGCGAACCATTTTCGGTGCACAGATCAATGACATGCTCTCCGGTTATCGTGTTTTTAATCGTGACATCGTGAAGCAACTTCCACTGCTTTCACCGGGTTTCGCAATTGAAACGGAACTGACGATCAAGGCTCTCGAACGAAGCTATCGGGTCATCGAGCTTCCCGTCACTCTTTCGATTCGGCCGGAAGGAAGTTACTCGAAAATTCGTCATGTCCACGATGGCCTGTCGATAGTGAAGATGATTTTTTCGCTGGCCCGCGATTACAAACCACTCACCGTATTCGGGGCTATCGGTCTGCTTCTCGTAGCTTTCGGCTTTATTTCTGGAACCGTCGTGATCCGGGAGTTCCTGCGCACAGGCCTGATATCGCACCAGCCCTTGGCAATTCTTGCAGTCGGTTTGGTCATCTCTGGTCTTATTACCGGCATGGTTGGATTGGTCTTGCATACAGTAGTTCGACGCTTTCAAGAACTTGATTTGCAAATTCGGTTTCTAGATATGGAGTTCTCAAATGCCGCCAGGGGAAAGGAAAGTGAGGCAAAAGGTTGGCGAGTCGTGACCTAGTTCAATTATCGCATCAAAGCATTCGTGCCTAGGTGCTTGGGGCTAGGGCGTTTAGAACGGCACGAAGTGGTTCCATTGACGCTGGTCGGAACCGGTCTTCTTAAAAACAGCTAGAGTTTTAACTGGGGTGCGGACTTCGATGAAGTCCGAGCGGTTAAGACGAATGAAGGATGCCACTCGTTGAATCGATGGCATCCACATATCGTCGAATATAATATGGCCACCGACCTCGCAGATAAGCGATGCCAACGAAAAGTCAAACAGTGCACCATCGAATGTGTGATCGCCATCAATAAAGATTATACCGAACCGACGCTGCTCCCTGACAAACCGCGCAAGCCCTTGAATCGAGTCTTCCGGGCTGAACTCAAATATCCCCGGCTCGGTGCCAAGGACTTTCTCGCGAGCTAGCCCGATACCATTCCACCAGTCGCTCTGATGAGGATCCAGAGCAACGTGGTGTCCCTTTCCGTTAGCCCGAATTGCGGCAAGGAAATAGACGGTTGAGTATCCAAAAGCAAGGCCAGTCTCCAGAGTGTTATCCGGTCGAGTTTCATGCGCAAGCTGGTAAACCAACATCCCTTGCTCCGGCCCAATGCGAGTGACTGCGTCAATGGGGTACGTCTTGCCCTCAGCACCAAGTTGAGGCTCGCGGGCGTACATCGAGCACAGTACGCTTATAAATGGCTCTCCGATGGGAGCGATAATCTCCTTGGGCATGGGCTCTGGCGCCGCTCGCCGAAATCGGGTCCTGCGCAGCAGTTCTCGCATTGTCGAACTATATTCGATTTCTGGATTGATGCCTAGCGGCCGCGACGAGGGATGCTGAAGCACAAACAGGGCTGTCTGCTTACAAGTTATCTCATAAACATTTTCAAGCCATTTGAGGCTTGTGAGTTATGCGAAATGGCGCCAATCCAGGGCGTGGACCTCACCGACGCCCAGTGGGCGATTCTCGAACCGCTGTTTCGTCCCGAACCGACGGGCCGATGGTTGAACGGTGCCCATGGCGGAACACGCGTGGGGTGCCCAACGGGTACTCTGGATTCTAGGCACAGGCGCTTCCAGGCACGATCTGCCGCCACCCTATCTGTCCTGCCAGGCCTATCATCGCCGTTTCGAACCCTGGCATCGTTCCGGTCCGCTGCTGCGATTGCTCCAAAAACTGGCCGAGAATTTACGGGATCGCGGCAAGCTCAATCTGCGCGAAGCGTTCATCGATGCTAGTTTCAGTTCGGCGAAAAAAGGGGCTCCGCCGTTGGCCCCGCTCGATGCGGTGAGCGCGCAAAATCATGGCCAGCGCTTGGCCACATGAAACCAAACTCGCAACCGCTACCTTGGAACAACGCTTCCTGTCCGGAATTCCCAAGTGCATGATCGGTGACCAGGCATACGATAGCGATCCGCTCGACATGCAAATCCGCCAGCGATTCGGCGTGGAGTCTGATTGCGCCTCATAACTCGACCCGCAGTCGAACTCCCACACAGGACGGTCGCGCCTTGCGGCGCTACCCCCGTCATTGGAAAGCCGAGCGTCCATTCGCTTGGCTGCATAACTATCGTCGCATCGTCATTCGCTGGGAGCATCACCCAGAAAACTTCCTCGAGATGGCTCAGTTGGCGTCGGTCATCATCCTCCTGAGGCATTTATGAGATGGCTTCTAGTCACTTTTCTTGGATTCTGAGACAACGAGACTCTTCTCAGCGCGGATGTTTTCGCGGGTGGCCGGGATCAACAGACAAAGCACCTGTAGGTAATAGGCGACTACAGCAAATTCGTGAGTCTTGGATGGAAACGCATTGACGCTACAGCAAATCCTCAAAGCGGATTGTATATATGGGCGTACATTGAGGGGCTAACAGGCCGGTGTGCCATCGTTGCCATCAATCAGAGTGGGGCGAATATATCACAGAGATTTTCATTCAGCGACCTGACAGCGCCTAACGTAACCCCGGTCAGTCACTTCGAACAATTTGAATCTGCTACGGCAATCGAGCGTTTCGGTTGCAAGCAGTGTTCTTACTTGCACACTTTCGGCGCCGAGCGTGACGACACTCGTAGGAGACGCGAGAGTGAGTGAAGGAACGGTAGAGCGAAGTCCGAATTGATCGTCTCGGGAGTAAATAGCCTTACTTAGTGTTAGAACATTTCCGCCTTGGGGGTACTGGACATGTCAGCAGCAGGTGAATGCCGCAAGCAAATTGTGGCGCTGATGGACAGCTTTCGCCCTTTCGTTGGGCACGTAGTGATCGGCAAGTGTTTGTACGTTTGTGTCCTTGGAATCGCTGCGGTCGTTCTGGCGCTTCCAATGCTGAACTACGGCCCTATGCCATCGGGTCATGATACCTTCGAGCATTTCATTTTCTTTCAGCAGTTCGCGCTACAATTCTGGAGCGGTGAGCTATATCCGCGTTGGCTCTTGACGATCAACCATGGGCTGGGCAGCCCGTCATTTTTTTTGTTCCCCCCCCTCCCGTACTATGTTTCCGTGTTGCTGACGCCCGTGGGAAGTGTGCTCCATTTTAATGCGTTCAACGCGGCAGAATTCTTGGCCTTATTGGGCTCGGGGATTTGCGCATTTCTGTGGATCCGTACCATGGCCAGCGGTGGGGTCGCGCTCGCAACCGCAGTACTTTACATGCTATTGCCCTATCATCTTGCGGTGGATTTCTATCTCCGAGACGCACTGCCTGAATGCTGGGCTTTGGTCTGGATGCCTTTGGTCCTCTATTTCACGATGCTAGTGCTGACGGGGCGGTGCGGCGCAGTCACGGGCCTCGCGGTCGCATATGCTCTATTGACCTTGAGCCACCTAATCAGTGTGTTCATTTTTTCTGCTATACCACTCTTGGTCGCCGTGACCATGTCAGAGCGGGGCCGCAAGATGCGGTCCGGTCTCTCGGTCGCCGGGGGAATGCTCTTGGGTGCAGGGCTGTCTTGTTTTTATCTCCTTCCGGCGCTCTTCCATTCAAGATATTTTCAAATTTCTCGGTCGTCCATCAGCGCAACGGCCTATCTCCTACACTTTGGCGGGCGCTTGTTTGAAGGCGGATATTTTATTCAAGCCGTTGCATGGGCGGTTATCGAGACGGCGGCCTTCATTGTCATTGGTGGCACCATGGCTCTTAAGGGTGGGTGCTCAGACCGCAACAAACAAATTGTGTTGTGGATGGCCGTCTGCGTCGTTCCGATATTGCTGATGTCGCATTTCAGCGCTCCGGTATGGACGAGGTTTCCTTTTCTTTTCCACGCCGTGGAGTTCCCGTGGCGCTTCAATATTGTACTGTGTCTCGCGGCGCTTCCCATCGCTGCCGCCCTTCTGTCGGACATTTCTTGGCCGCTCTCTTTGCGGCGGGCTTCGTCACTCGCCTTCGTACTCTTGCTGGCTATTATTTCGCTTGCAAAATACGGTGAGGTTTGGAAGCGTTATGACCTAAGCCCCTTTCCGCGTCCTGACCCAGTTAACACAGGAGACGGTTTATTTATGGATTGGGAACCCCCGGGAACAGACTCGAGGAGTGCGCTTGAAGCAAGCGTCGGACCTCGCGTGAGATTTTTAGCGGGGAACGGTACGGCGAATGTGCTGCTGTGGAAGCCGCGCGACATTGAGTTTGAAACGTTCGGCGCAACCGGCGGGTCGGTCATGATCAATCAATTCTATTATCCCGAATGGAGAGCGGAAAACGTCAGCGAAGTGCGCCGTCTCGAGACTAATGTGGCACTTCCGGAGGGACTTTTGGAAGTGCAGGTCCCTCCCGGGCACCAACAGGTTCGCGTGGAGATCCCGGTTGGGTTTGCCGAGCGTTTGGGAAGGTGGATCAGTGCCTTGTGTATGCTACTTTGCATCGTCTTGCTGCGGAACCCGAAGCCCTCGCAACCCAACCGCTCTCAAATGAAAACGGCACGATTTGGATCAGTTTCAACGGAGAAATCTATAATTTCTAAGAACTGCGTAACTTTCTCTTGAGCAAAGGCCACACCTTCACAACGCAGACCGACACTGAAGTGATCATCCATTTGTACGAGGAGCTTGGCCCCCAATGCCTGGGAAAACTGCGCGGAATGTTTGCCTTCACTTGGGATGAAAATACGAGGACTCTATTCCTAGCGAGGGACCGAGTTGGAATAAAACCTCTCTACTATCGTCTGACCGATGAATCTCTGCTCTTCGCTTCTGAGATCAAATCCGTCCTAGCGGACCCTTCGATCAATCGAGAGATCGCTCCAGAGGTCATCAACAGATCATTCCAATCAACACGAGGATGAAGCAGGCCGTCTATTTGCTCCTAATGGAGGCAGATGCGGGGCATCTAGTAACTTGCCGACATATCGTTGATGCACGCTGGGAGACATTATGAATGTTACTGTTCTGGTCTGTACTTATAACCGTTGCCAGAGTCTGGCTAAGGTTTTGAGAAGCGTTGCATCCTCCGTTCTCCCTGATTCGGTGGGATGGAATGTCTTGGTAGTGGACAATAATTCGAGTGATCAGACGCGGGAAGTGGTCGAAGGCTTCTGCCAAGAGCATCCGGGTCGCTTCCGTTACCTCTTTGAACAGCGGCAGGGCAAATCGTATGCGCTCAACACCGGGATCCGCGAAGCTCGTGGTGAGGTGGTAGCTTTCGTCGACGATGACGTAATAGTCGAGCCCACTTGGCTGCACAATTTGACAGGAGCATTGAGTAGCGAGGAATGGGCGGGTTCAGGAGGACGGACACTTCCAGCACAGCCTTTCATGCCTCCCAACTGGCTGCGCATCGATGAGCCGTACAATTGGGCAGGCATACTTGGCGGCCTTTTCGATCTGGGTGACAACCCATGTGAACTCCGCTCGCCGCCCTATGGTGCCAATATGGCTTTTCGCAAAACAATGTTCGACAAGTACGGATATTTCCGTACCGACATGGGTCCCGGCGCTGGCAGCGAGATTCGAAATGAAGACACAGAGTTCGGTGGTCGGCTGTTGGCTGGGGGAGAACGGTTGCGTTACGAACCATTTGCCATTGTCTATCATCCTATTCTAAAGAACCGGCTCCAAAAGGACTACTTCCTGACTTGGTGGTTCGACTATGGGCGAGCCCTGGTCCGGCAAGAAGGGAAGGCGCCCCATGTTTCGGGGATCCTCACACACTACGCAAGGATGGGAGCTAAGCTGTCAATAAGAACGCTGCGATGGATGAAGTCCTCAAATCCAGAGAGGAAATTCTTCTGGAAGTGCCGGGTCTGGATGACAGTTGGGCAAATCCTGGAAAGCTGCCGCCAGTAGCACGCCGCAAAAAGAGGAAAGAATCCTCATGCGGTGCGAGCGATAAACAAAGAAATGCAGGCGCTTGGGTAGCGAACGGCCCGGAAGGGGAGCTTGACTCCAAATTATCTCTTCCGGGCCACGAGCTTCGCGGTTCTCGCAGTCGCAGGTCTCGGTTAGCTAATGGTCCAATGAAGATAACAGTTATTTTATGTACCTATAATCGTTGTCGGAGTTTGGCGGAGGCTCTAGACAGCCTCGCCGCCTCGATTCTTCCGCAGTCGGTTGCGTGGGATATTCTAGTAGTGGACAACAACTCACACGATGAGACACGCAAGGTGGCAAAGGAGTTTTGCAACCGCTATCTTGGCCGTTTCCGTTACCTGTTCGAACCACAACAAGGCAAGTCTCACGCCCTGAACGCGGCGATGCAGGAATCCAGAGCCGACATCGTGGCCTTTACCGATGACGATGTGACAGTGGAACCCGATTGGCTCCAGAACCTCACGGCGCCACTGGAAGACAGCCAATGGGCGGGTGCCGCTGGACGCATCCGCCTGGGACATTTCTCACCTCCACGCTGGCTAGCAGTGAGCGGCACATTCAATTTGGGAGGACCACTTGTTCAATTCGACCTAGGTGACGAGTGGGGGCTGCTAGAAAAGGCTCCCTTCGGGGCCAATATGGCCTTTCGAAAAACGATGTTTGACAGATACGGGGGTTTTCGAACGGATCTGGGCCCCTGTGGCAAAGGCCAGATCCGCAACGAAGATACGGAATTTGGCGAAAGGTTGTTGGCGGCCGGAGAGCGCTTGTGTTACGTGCCCTCGGCTGTGGTCAATCATCCTGTGCATAGAGAACGACTCAAAAAAAAATATTTCCGGTCATATTATTACGCTCACGGGCGAGCGGCGGCTCGGCAGGCGGGGAAACGGCTCTCTATATTGAGGGTCCCTCGATACTGTTTCGGATACTTCAAACGCACACTACGATGGATGTCTTCTTTGGATCGGCGCTGGTTCTTGAGTCCTCAAGGACGGTTCTTCTATGAGGTGCATATCATTCGCGAATTCGGAGAGATCGTGGAGAGCTGCCGCAATCGCCGAACCGTCAGCCCGTAGAATCAGCGCCGCGGCCGATCAAAGAGCGGTTTTGGTCTTCATCTCTATCCTGCGACCAGGAAATTTCGCCTGAATGATAAGTCAAGTAACGCGCGACCATTCTCGCGACAGACGCCAACATGTCGGAACAGAAGCAAGGACCCTCCCTGACCTCCAGCCATAAATCACTTCAGCCCGCGAGCACCAAGCGATCGGTACATCCTCCCACGGTTGTCATTGTTGGTCCTCCGTGGCCGCGGAGCGGCACCGCGCGAGTTATCCAGAATCAAATAGACCACTACCGCGCACGTGGATTTTGCACTGTCTTTGTGGCTGTCCCTTTTCATTGGGTTTATAGGCGATCGAGTCCAATTTGGGATGAGATCGGCGAAGGCATTCGTGAGTTGGGAGCCGATCAGGTGTTCGCAGCCCCTATCGAAGAAAGCAGATACCACCTCGCAAAATATACGGCCTCCATTCGTCACGCGTTCCGGGGAACGGCTCTTGATTGGATGATTGCGATCGGACGCTCCGTTCGATTGCCAGTGGACCTCATGCACTGCCTGGCGGATGTGCCCGTGACCTTGCTACACGTGAACTATGTCCAAACGCTCGGTTTCGCTCTCCGCTTGCGCAAGACATTGGCGGGCCGGCGTATCCGGTTGCCGATCGTTCTTGAAACTCATGATATTCAATCGCATCTCTTGCATGAGAGGCATGATCTAAATCCTTGGACTCATCAGCCCGATCGGCTTGAGGACCTGATCCATTCCGAGATCTCATTCTTGCGAAACGCGGATGTGCTCGTTCATCTATCGGTAGACGATTTCGATTTTTTCCGGATGCAGATGGGTCACAAACCTCACGTCTTGGCCCTGCCGACGATCTCCGAGAAATATATTTCCGAAGTCCAGGCGACAGTGGCATCCACCCCCATTATCAATTTGCTGTTTGTGGGACAATACCACGCCCCGAATCTTGCGGCCATCCAGTGGTTCTTCGAGCAGGTTTGGCCATTTCTTGCAGAACACGCATACAACCTGAAAATCGTCGGAGCTGTGGATAGGCTTGTACGCGATCGTTTCCCTCAAATCTATGAAACGTTCCGTTCTTGCTTTGTCGGTCCAGTCGCAGATCTGGCTGTTTACTATAGCTCTGCACGCTGCGTGATTGCGCCCATGGTTTCGGGTTCAGGCACATCCATCAAAACGATAGAAGCACTTGCCCTCGGGAAGCCGTTTGTCGGCACCTCGAAGGCATTCCGCGGAATGCCGATAGATCGAATTAATGCGGCGGGTATTCGACCATACGATGGCCCTCAGGCCTTCGCTGATGCGATCGTGCGAACACTATCAGATGAGCAGCAAGCCCGTGCTCGGAGTCGCGCCGCTTACGACTGTGTTTTTTCCCGGCAAGCGAGTTTTGCCGCACGCGACGAGGCCTTTCGATTCGCGACGAACAAAAAGAAGTGAATCGCCTCCACGGCGCCATGAAAATCACTGTGATTCTCTGCACATACAATCGTGCAGGTCGCCTCCGCGAGGCTTTGGAGAGTGCCCTGGCATCCGCGCTCCCCTCCGGTCTGGAATGGGAGATTCTCGTAGTAGATAACAATTCGACCGACCTAACGCGCGCCGTCGCCAAGGAGTTCTGTCGCCGGTATCCCGACCGAGTTCGTTACTTGTTTGAAGCTCGGCAGGGGTTGTCGAATGCACGCAATGCGGGCATTCAGGAGGCAGGCGGCGATGTTCTCGCCTTCATGGACGACGATGTTACAGTTGAGAGCATGTGGCTTCAGAACCTAACCGCTCCTCTCCTCGACGGTTCTTGCGCCGGTGCCGGCGGGCCGATCCGTCTTCAAGAGAACTTCATTCCTCCGCGCTGGCTCAGGTTGAAAGGTCCGTGGTCGATGGGAGGCGCCTTGGCTGCCTTGTTCGATTTGGGTGACACTCCCGCCGAGCTTCGCCAAGCTCCCTACGGAACTAACATGGCCTATGCGAAATCCATGTTCCAGAGGTACGGAGGCTTTCGAACAGACCTGGGCCGCAGCGCCAACAATCTGATCGGCAAGGAAGACACGGAATTTGGCGAAAGGTTGTTGGCGGCCGGAGAGCGCCTGTGGTATGAGCCATCTGCTGTGGTATATCACCCCGTGCTCGAAGAGCGTGTCTCGAAAAAGTACTTTTTGGCATGGTGGTTCGGTTGTGGGCTAGCCATGGTCCGCGAGCGAGGCAGTCGGCCTGGTGCACTGGGTGTTCCACGCTATTTCTTGAGCTCTGGGATGGTTGCCTTGAGTGCTCTTCGCTGGATGCTTACCTTCGATCCCCAGAAGCGATTCTTCAGAAAGTGTTTGGTTTGGATGCACGCGGGCAAGGTCATCGAGAACTATCGACAGTGGCGCGACGAAAAGCTCGCGAGAAAGAGAAAACTTGTCCCTTCGTAAACAATAACAACGTCAATCGTCCAAGTTCTTCGAAGTTGATGTTTGTTTTTGACCGCGGGATGATTTACTCGTACCGATAGCCTCACGTATTTTCCGGGACGCCTGCGTGAGTTAGTGTCGTCGTAGCTTGAAAGTTGCGAGCGTGTTCACCAGGTCCTATCATTTTGCCGTAGTACAAAGTTTCGGTCCGGTCACATTCAGAGTTTTTGTGGTAGGACGCTGATCACGCTGATATGCCCGAATTCTTTAGCATCACGAACCCCTGTGGCCGGAAGCCGCGAGGCGAGCGGCGGGTCAAACCAGGCCAACGAGAAGACCCACAAGGGATCACCAGGTGGCACGCCGAGCGCTCGCGCCGACTCGGCGACCTGTTCGACCATTTCATCGGGGCGAAAAGCCCATACCTCCTTTCTTGGTAGGACGAGGACGACGCGGTAACCCCCAAACCGTTCCCCGACCCCTCCTTCGGACCGCGAGATGTCCAAGCTCGTATCATTTCGTGCGAGGTAGTACCTGAGTACGAAGTAAGTCTCCTCGTCTACGAAGAGCGGCGAGCCCTGGGGGACCATTCGATCGACGTATCCGATTGCTGCGGTCATATCACCTCTTGACATGGTCCGGGTGTTATTGTCCGGCGCGGCGCGGGTAACCAATACTGGCGCAATAGTGACTCCTAGCAACAACAGCGCTTCTGCCTGCCCCCGGGGTAGGAGGGCGAGCGCGGCCGAAATCCCCGCCGCAAGGAAGGGCAGGAGATAAGCCTGGTGGCGGGTGCCGGCGAAGGGGAACACCCGAAAGATGGCGGCTGCGAACCCCACAACGAACGGAGATATGACCAACAAAGCCATGAGGCGGGGCGCTTTGGTTCGGCCTGCTAGTATGGCAGCAAGCCCAACCAGGAAGGCAGACATGAACAGAAACAATCCGAATCGGCCGGCACCGACCGCGTGTGAGAAAGTCCCTGAGAGCGACCTCCACACGAATCCGAGCGGCGTTTCGCGCGCTTTCGCGTAATAGTATGGCCGGAGATAGTCCATGTTAATGATCGCACTTGTGCTGGGACCGAATGGAATCGACGGGCGAACATGTCCAAAATATAGCCAGCATAGCACCACCGCGAGGATAAGGTGGCACGCACCGATCGTGAAAAGGACGCGCCGGGGCATACCGTCCAAGAGCGACCGGACCAAGACATAGAGGCCGAGAGAGAGTAGCACCACGATTGCAGTGTAGTGCGTCAGTAGAGCACCGAGCAGGCAGAGTCCTTGGACGATCGCCCAGATGGTCGTGCGCTCGGTAAACATGCGCTCCGTCGCGTAAAGTGAACCGCAAATGAAGAAAAGTAGTAAACCGTATTGGCGGACTTCGGTCGACGCGGAGATAGCTGCCGGGGATAGAGCCATAAACCCAATGACCTGACCGGGATTTTTTGTACCAGCGGGAGTGAGAGAGAATTCACTCTGGAGGGAAGCTGGTATGCCAATGAAGAAATACAAGCCGGAGCAGATTGTGACGTTGTTACGGCAGGTTGAAGTGGAACTCGCCAACGGGAAAACCACTCCGCAAGCCTGCAAAGAAGCCGAGATCACCGCACAGACCTACTACCGCTGGCGGAAGGAATTCGGCGGATTAAAACTCGATCAGGCCAAACGTCTCAAGGAACTGGAACGGGAAAACGCCAAGCTGAAGCGGCTGGTGGCAGAGCTGTCTTTGGAGAAGCAAATTCTGAAGGACGTCGCGGAGGGAAACTTCTAGGCCCTGAGCGGCGGCGTGGCGCGGTCAGGCATGCACGCGAGAGTTACCGGGTATCGGAGCGGCATGCCTGCCGGCTGCTGGGGCAGTGGAGAGGGACACAACGCTACGAGGGGATCTACCGAACGGACGAAGATGCGCTGACACGAGAGATCGTGGCGCTGGCCGGCGAATACGGGCGCTACGGCTACCGGCGGATCACAGCGGTGCTGCGGGATCGAGGTTGGCATGTAGGCAAAGACCGAGTACAGCGAATCTGGCGGCGGGAAGGGTTGAAAGTGCCGCAGAAACAAAGGCCACGAGGGAGATTGTGGTTGAACGACGGGTCGTGCATTCGCTTGCGGCCAGAGCGAGCGAATCATGTGTGGAGCTACGACTTCGTGAGTGGAAAGACGCACGACGGAAGAACACTGCGCATGCTGACGCTGATCGACGAGTACACGCGGGAGTGTTTGGCGATTCGGGTGGCCCGAAGACTGGGAAGGTACGAAGTAATCGAAGCGCTGGCGGACGTGATGCTGTACCGGGGAATTCCGGAGAACATTCGCTCGGACAACGGCCCGGAGTTCGTCGCCGACGAACTGCGGAAGTGGCTGGCGAAGGTGGGTACGGGGACGCTGTACATCGAACCGGGGAGCCCCTGGGAGAACGGCTACTGCGAAAGTTTCAACGGGAAGTTGCGGGACGAATGCCTGAACGGAGAGATTTTCTATTCGCTGAGGGAGGCACAGGTGGTGATCGAGAAATGGCGGGTGATATATAACACGCTGCGTCCGCACTCGGCGCTGGGCTACAGGCCGCCGGCGCCAGCGACGTTCGCGCCGCAAATGGCGGCTCTCCGGTCGCCTACGGCTCCCTGCGAGCCGCCATTTGCCCCCTTGCCCAATGAGGTTGTGATGTAAACTCTCTCACTAGCCCTGGTACAAAAAGTCGGGCAGGTCACCAAGTCCGGCAAGTGCGGGGATCTCCCCCAAGATGGGTCGCAGCCATGCGAATGTGAGCCAGAGCGCCACCGTCCCACCGACGAGGCTCGGCAACCTGAGAATCAGTCTCGGTTCGCCCGAGGAAGAGAACCCCATGAAGGACCAGAATGAAGAGCGGCGGGTGCGAAATTCTGAAAGATGCCTCGTAGGCCTCGAGCCAGCTACTTTGCCTAGCCGTCGCGAAGTGTAATGCTTCATCGGTGTTGAGGAAGCAGAAGTTAGCGTAGGCAAGGCGCAACGCAAAGGCCGCAGCGATGATCCCCAGCGCCAACCAAGGTGAGTTCTGGACGACCCACGCCTCCACCCTACCAGGTCCTGCGTTGTATGTCGTCGGGACAGTGCACTCCTTTCCTTCAATTCTAGACGACACCTGGAAGCCTCAGCTCGGTGACTATACTAGTGGAGACTTTTTTGACTGTCACTTCTTTACTCGGCATCTCTTTTCTTGGGTTCCAAACAGATAACATACGCTATTTTTGACAGCTGACGGAGCAAGTCTGGTCGGCGAAACGGAGAATTTGAGGAAGGTTCGAGGGGAGGGGGTGGAAGAGGTGTTGAACGGCCATGCTCGACTCCGAAGCGGCGGTACGAACGTGACCTGCCCGACTTTTTGTACCAGGGCTAGTGAGAGAGTTTACATCACAACCTCATCGGGCAAGGGGGCAAATGGCGGCTCGCAGGGAGCCGTAGGCGACCGGAGAGCCGCCATTTGCGGCGCGAACGTCGCTGGCGCCGGCGGCCTGTAGCCCAGCGCCGAGTGCGGACGCAGCGTGTTATATATCACCCGCCATTTCTCGATCACCACCTGTGCCTCCCTCAGCGAATAGAAAATCTCTCCGTTCAGGCATTCGTCCCGCAACTTCCCGTTGAAACTTTCGCAGTAGCCGTTCTCCCAGGGGCTCCCCGGTTCGATGTACAGCGTCCCCGTACCCACCTTCGCCAGCCACTTCCGCAGTTCGTCGGCGACGAACTCCGGGCCGTTGTCCGAGCGAATGTTCTCCGGAATTCCCCGGTACAGCATCACGTCCGCCAGCGCTTCGATTACTTCGTACCTTCCCAGTCTTCGGGCCACCCGAATCGCCAAACACTCCCGCGTGTACTCGTTGATCAGCGTCAGCATGCGCAGTGTTCTTCCGTCGTGCGTCTTTCCACTCACGAAGTCGTAGCTCCACACATGATTCGCTCGCTCTGGCCGCAAGCGAATGCACGACCCGTCGTTCAACCACAATCTCCCTCGTGGCCTTTGTTTCTGCGGCACTTTCAACCCTTCCCGCCGCCAGATTCGCTGTACTCGGTCTTTGCCTACATGCCAACCTCGATCCCGCAGCACCGCTGTGATCCGCCGGTAGCCGTAGCGCCCGTATTCGCCGGCCAGCGCCACGATCTCTCGTGTCAGCGCATCTTCGTCCGTTCGGTAGATCCCCTCGTAGCGTTGTGTCCCTCTCCACTGCCCCAGCAGCCGGCAGGCATGCCGCTCCGATACCCGGTAACTCTCGCGTGCATGCCTGACCGCGCCACGCCGCCGCTCAGGGCCTAGAAGTTTCCCTCCGCGAACGTCCTTCAGAATTTGCTTCTCCAAAGACAGCTCTGCCACCAGCCGCTTCAGCTTGGCGTTTTCCCGTTCCAGTTCCTTGAGACGTTTGGCCTGATCGAGTTTTAATCCGCCGAATTCCTTCCGCCAGCGGTAGTAGGTCTGTGCGGTGATCTCGGCTTCTTTGCAGGCTTGCGGAGTGGTTTTCCCGTTGGCGAGTTCCACTTCAACCTGCCGTAACAACGTCACAATCTGCTCCGGCTTGTATTTCTTCATTGGCATACCAGCTTCCCTCCAGAGTGAATTCTCTCTCACTCCCGCTGGTACAAAAAATCCCGGTCAGGTCAAACGCAACGAGGCACGCCAAGATAACCGCCATTGGCTACTATCCTTTCCGCGAGAGCTGGCTGGCACCAAGTGGGGGCACACGGCGGTATCTTATTGTACTGTGGCCTGCAATTCGGTTGGAGGCATCGGCGCTGTGGCAGAGGTTGTGTTCCCAACAAAACTCGTGACGCTGTATGCGGGCAGAGTGTAGGTGAACGACCCGTCACTGGCGGAAACGCTTGTTTGCTGGGCAAGATTCAAACTGCCTGACGTAATCCATGGCGTCACAGAGGAAGGCGAGGTAGGAAACCCAGACAGGTTGAAAGTGACAGACGTGTTGCCACTATTGTTGTTGACCACCACGACGGCAAAACTGTCGCTCGAAGTCTGTCTGAAAGCCGTCACAAACACTCCATTAACCGGATTTGCTGTTGCACCCATTCGCACCCAGCCAGGGCGAACGAATTTCGACCACTGACCTATTACGTACATGCGCTTGCTTGTCGTCGTGAGATCTGCTTGTGTCAAGCCGTCGTTAAATGGAGCACCAGACTCGGTAGAGCAGCAGTCTGCCAGTTCCCAATATTCCCAGCCGCTCACATTTGCAACTGTCAGGTAATCGTTGATATTCCTTGCCCAAAGGAGTGCGTCGGTGATGCTTGGGTCCCAATTCCATAGATTTGCAGTGCTGTTAAAGGAGAAGCCGCCATTAACCTCAGACATCCAAACGCTCTTGCCGTCTGCGTCCGACCCAAGGGCTGCCGCCGTGGAACAGCAATAACCGGTTCCAGTCCCGTCCGGAGCGCCATTAAACCCGTACCCATGCCATGCAACGATACCGACATACTGAGCACAGGCTGGGTCACTTAGGCATGTAGCGCTATAGTCTCCCAAAAAACCCCCATCCCAATAACCCCCCGTTGGGAGCATCAATTTGACGGAAGAGAGTCCAGCCGCAGCGAGTGCGGGACCAAGGGTACCTCCTACGAAGCTATCTAATCCAGGGCCCGTCCAGTAGCATTGCCCGTTAGTGAAGTCAGGCTCATTATACGGGTCAAGGCTGTAAACAGGGACGCCGTTTGCCTGAAGTACCTGAATACGCGACACGATATAAGAAGCATAGGCGCTCCACTCGCTTGTATCTATACATTCCCCATCCGCTCCCGGTGCGCCTGTGTTGAAGTTGCCACTATATTTCAGGTTTGCGGGCGCAGCAACGGTCAAGTCAACCTGTGCGCCATTGGCGACCGCTTCTTGCAAGGTTGTAAGGTCATAAACCGTGCTTGCCGACACACTACAGGCGCCGGTGACAGGACATTCGGTATTAGAAGTACGGATGAGTGAAAGACCAATTCCAGATGTAGGCGAGAAAAACATAGCTGTTTGGGCAGACGTAAGATTGAAGACGCAGTTACCGGTGTTGTGGGAACAGCCGGCAGCGGCCAGGTTCGCATCTGCCCCGCCCCATCCGTTTATCGTCTGATACGTGGCGGGCCAAGTGACCGTAGCAGTTTGTGCTTGCACCCCCTGGCAGGCAGCCAGTGTCAGGATGAACCCTAGAATCCTAAACCACTTCATTACGAATCTCCTTTGGTCGGTACCGGAAGCTGCTGCACGACTCAGTTTTGCTCCAATGAAATCTCTAAGTTAGCCGGGTTAAACAATACGCGCTCTGGGTTTTGGCCATCCAGCGAGGTGCAACCTGCACATCAAGCTTGTCGCCATCGTGAACGATTCTGAGTAAAGATCTCGACTAGTCTTGGCTTGGAAACGTGCGTGACGAAGGTCCAGGTTACGTCTCGATGATAACAGGAGGCAACTGGCCGTAGGAGCAATTTAGGGACAGCAGATCGGTGCTGGCCCACGCCAATCCTTTTCGGCCGAGCGAAGTTTACAGACCTAAGGAGGCTCGGTGTTCTCCAGTCTTGGTTTGGAAACGTTATAATCTAAGCACAATTTTATGCGCTGACATGGTCAACAAAGGTGACGGTTGTCTTGCAGGTTGGAAACCGCCGGGAACGTACTCCACGAGTGCGCTCGGAGCAAGTACCGGACCTCGCGTGGGTCGGCCCCGCGAGTGTTCTCCTTTGGAAGCCACGGCACGCTCGTCTGTATCCGAAGTTTGAGGCATGATCAATGTTCCGTCTTTCCCTGAGTTCAACCCGTAATCACTTCCGGGCGGTGAAAAGTTTGTTGTTGGCGCCCCTTCCGGGAACATCGCCGTCTGCCTTTGATCCGCAGGTAATTCAAGAAGCTATGGATCAGTTGGAACACCAATTGGTTGATTCTGAGGATCTTCACAGAGCTTCGGCCGCTCATCATCGGAATTTCGTTCCCAAGACCACGAGCTTTGATGGCAAGACGCGACTGCATGTATCGGTAATGTCTCCCTCAGCCCCTTGGCTGAGTATGGATCTGCGCCAATGTCAGACTCCAGCGATGATATCCAGGGAGGGAGCACAATATTATTGCTGCATCGGGGCGTTCTACGAAGGCGTAGGTCGCGCTATTGAGATCGGCCCGTGGTTGGGGGTCTCCACTCAGTACATTGTCCGAGGTCTTGCCAGCAATCCGAATTTCAACGGGGAGCGACTCTATGTCGTAGTGACCTGACCGGGATTTTTT
This sequence comes from Terriglobia bacterium, assembly GCA_963823205.1. Taxonomy (GTDB): domain Bacteria; phylum Acidobacteriota; class Terriglobia; order Acidiferrales; family UBA7541; genus Palsa-295. The sequence goes on along the minus strand of CAWGKL010000003.1, from coordinate 315,179 downwards.
GTACCAGCGGGAGTGAGAGAGAATTCACTCTGGAGGGAAGCTGGTATGCCAATGAAGAAATACAAGCCGGAGCAGATTGTGACGTTGTTACGGCAGGTTGAAGTGGAACTCGCCAACGGGAAAACCACTCCGCAAGCCTGCGAAGAAGCCGAGATCACCGCACAGACCTACTACCGCTGGCGGAAGGAATTCGGCGGATTAAAGCTTGATCAGGCCAAGCGTCTCAAGGAACTGGAACGGGAAAACGCCAAGCTGAAGCGGCTGGTGGCAGAGCTGTCTCTGGAGAAGCAAATTCTGAAGGACGTGGCGGAGGGAAACTTCTAGGCCCTGAGCGGCGGCGTGGCGCGGTCAGGCATGCACGCGAGAGTTACCGGGTATCGGAGCGGCATGCCTGCCGGCTGCTGGGGCAGTGGAGAGGGACACAACGCTACGAGGGGATCTACCGAACGGACGAAGATGCGCTGACACGAGCGATCATGGCGCTGGCCAGCGAATATGGGCGCTACGGCTACCGGCGGATCACAGCGGTGCTGCGGGAGCGAGGTTGGCATGTAGGCAAAGACCGGGTGCAGCGAATCTGGCGGCGGGAAGGGTTGAAAGTGCCGCAGAAACAGAAGGCCGCGAGGGAGATTGTGGTTGAACGATGGGTCGTGCGTTCGACTTGCGGCCGGAGCGAGCGAATCATGTGTGGAGCTACGACTTCGTGAGTGCCATGACGCACGACGGAAGAACACTGCGGCTGCTGACGCTGATCGACGAATACACGCGGGAGTGTCTGGCGATCCGGGTGGCCCGAAGACTGGGAAGCTACGAAGTGATCGAAACGCTGGCGGACGTGATGCTGTGCCGGGGAATTCCGGAGCACATTCGCTCGGATAATGGCCCGGAGTTCGTCGCCAACGAACTGCGGAAGTGGCTGGCGAAGGTGGGAACGGGAACGCTGTACATCGAACCGGGAAGTCCCTGGGAGAACGGCTACTGCGAGAGTTTCAACGGGAAGCTACGGGACGAATGCCTGAATGGCGAGATCTTTTACTCGCTGAAGGAGGCGCAGATCGTGATCGAGAAATGGCGGGTGGAATACAACACGCGGCGACCGCACTCGGCGCTGGGCTATAGGCCGCCGGCGCCGGCGACGTTCGCGCCGCAAATGGCGGCTCTCCGGTCGCCTACGGCTCCCTGCGAGCCGCCATTTGCCCCCTTGCCCGATGAGGTTGTGATGTAAACTCTCTCACTAGCCCTGGTACAAAAAGTCGGGCAGGTCACAGGAGAGCTTCGATTTCAGGCACCAAGTCCCGCCAGACGAGCGACTTGGCTATAAAACCTGAGGCCCCTTCGCTGGCCGCAATGGGCGCCAGATCGAGACAGTGGTGAACGGTGAGGATGAGAATCTTTGACGTAGGGTCTTTTGCAGAATGAGAGGGAGGGCGCAATTGCGTCGTAGCTTTTCGGGAACGCAGGGACTCTCTCGCTCTGCGAACAAAATCACGTCGACCATATGACGTTTCATGAAACAGAAATACCGGGAGTATTCAAGATTCACTGCGAGGCGATCCGGTGTGTGTAGCCGCCTAGCTCAAGAGCGAGGTAACGCCAGCGCGGGGGTTGAGCATGCTGGCCGTGCCGCCGGACCTGCCGCGGGGGGTCGCCGGCCAGGGCGCGCACCGGCGCGGTAAGATCCGGGGCTTAGTAGAGCAGTGGTGATACCGGCGCGCACCTTTTTTCAACTGTCCTCATACAATTCTGGACCCGATATTCCTTGGTCCGAAATACTCGCTTGTAAAATCCTCGCTCCTTGACGCACAGTCGCGTCGAGACTATGCGTGTTGATGGGCGGGCACGCCAACAGGAAGCATTCTTGCGAGCCGAGCTCGCTCAGTGCACAATCGGAATATCTGTGCACACGCCATACGCGTGACATACGCCGCGTGGGGGTTGGGGAACACATGAAAGGTGTTGTACTTGCTGGCGGAACAGGTAGTCGATTGAACCCTCTTACTCGGGTCACTAACAAACACCTGCTTCCCATCTATGACAAGCCGATGGTGTACTATCCCATCCAAACGCTCGTCAATGCCGGAATTGAAGAGATCCTTCTCGTCACAGGCGGAAAAAATGCAGGAGATTTCTTGCGCTTGCTCGGAAATGGCCACGACTTCGGCTTGAAACATCTTGAATTATACTTATCAAGAAGGCGAAGGTGGAATCGCCGAAGCGCTTGGCTTGGCGGAGTACTTTGCCGCCGGCGAGCCGATTTGCGTCATTCTCGGCGACAACATTATCGAGAACAATGTTCTGCCACGCCGTCGAAAAGTTCAAGAACCAAAATGGCGGCGCGAAAATTCTTCTGAAACAAGTACCGGACGCGCAGCGATTTGGCGTCGCAGAAATTCGTGGCAACCACGTCATCGGCATTGAGGAAAAACCTAAGTCCCCCAAGTCCAACTACGCCGTGATCGGAATTTATCTTTATGATGCGACGGTGTTTGAGAAAATCCGGCGGCTGAAGCCCTCGGGCCGCGGCGAGCTCGAAATCACCGACGTTAACAATTTCTATATCGAGGAAGGCAAACTGACATATGAAATCCTCGATGGCTGGTGGACCGATGCCGGTCAGTTCGAATCCCTTCTGCGTGCAAACAACCTCGTTGCGGAAACGGGCGCCAATAATATGAGCCTCAAGGGATCGCCCGCCAAGCAGGAAATCGCTCGATGAAAATCTTCGTCACAGGTGGCGCCGGCTTTATTGGCTCCAATTTCATTCGGCATGTTCTGGGCCTGGGCAAGGGATGTCAGGTTCGTCAACTACGACAAACTGACCTACGCCGGCAATCTCGCTAATCTCCTTTCCGTCGCGGAAAACCCGAGCTATCACTTCGTCAAAGGCGACATCTGCGACGCAAGCGGCGGTCGAGGCCGCCATGAGCGGCTGCGACGCCGTGGTGCATTTCGCGGCGGAATCTCATGTTGACCGCAGCATTTACGAGCCGGCTGCGGCGATCGAAACGAATGTCACGGGCACATTCGTGCTGCTGCAAATGGCGCGCAAGCTCGGCGTCCATCGCTTCGTTCATATTTCTACGGACGAAGTGTATGGAGACATCGCTCCGGGAGCTTTCGCCGATGAGAGTTCCGCCATTGAGCCAAGCAGCCCCTATTCCGCCTCAAAGGCCAGTTCTGATCTGCTGGTTCGTTCTTATGTGCGCACCTATGGCTTTCCCGGGATCATCACGCGATCTTCGAATAATTACGGCCCCTATCAATTCCCGGAAAAGTTCCTGCCGTTGATGTTCACCAACGCCCTCGATAGCAAGCCTCTCCCCATTTACGGAGACGGCAAGCAACAGCGCGATTGGCTGCACGTGGAAGACAACTGCCGGGGCATTTTCGCCGTGCTCGAGCGACGGCCGCGCAGGTGAGATCTACAATATCGGCGGCCTCGATATCGAGGAAAACTTGATCCTGGCGCGTCGTCTGCTGCGCCTTATGGGAAAGCCGGAAACACTGCTTTCCTATGTGAAAGACCGCCCCGGCCACGACCGCCGTTATGCCCTGAAATGCGAAAAAATAGAGCGCGAGCTCGGCTGGAAGCCCTCCATTTCTCTCGAGGAAGGACTGCGTCAAACTATTGATTGGTATAAGGCGAACGGGGATTGGATGGCCGGAGTTCGCGGGGGCGAGTATCGTACGTATTATGAGAAATACTATGAGAATCGTGATTCCTCCCTCCACGCCATCGCCCACTCGGGCGTCGAAATCTCCCCGCTAGATTTGGCTTCACCTCCCGTTGCTGGATTTCTGGTAGATTTGTCCGTGTTGCTTTGTTCATCTCCTCTTGTCACAAATTCCTGGGAGGCCCGATTTCTTGGAGAAAATCGAAACGTTGCTTCCTGGCGTCTGCGAACTCCGCCCCAGGGTCTTTCGTGACGCGCGCGGCTTTTTCATGGAAACGTATCATCAAAAGAAATTCGCCGAGCTTGGCATCGCCGAGGCCTTCGTTCAGGATAACCACTCTGTCTCCGCCAAAGGCACTCTTCGCGGGCTTCATTATCAATTGAATCATCCCCAGGCGAAGCTGTGCCGCGTCCTGGAAGGAGAAGCGTTCGATGTAGCCGTGGATATCCGCGCTGGTTCGCCACACTTCGGGAAATGGACCAGCGTGCGTCTTTCCGCGACGCTGCAAAACCAGATCTACATTCCAGCGAGCTTTGCGCACGGCTTTCTTGCGCTTACCGACCCGGTTCAATTCCTCTACAAATGTAGCGACTTTTTTGACCCGCCGGACGAGCACGGCATCCTGTGGAACGACCCGGCGATCGGGATTCCATGGGGAGTCGCAAATCCACGCGTCTCGGGAAAAGATGCAAACTATCCGGGACTCCGCGCCGTTCCACGCGATCTTCTTCCCCGATACCCAAAATGAGTCTGAAGATTCTTCTGATTGGCAAGAACGGACAAGTTGGGTCAGACCTCGCAGCTCTCCTGCCTTCTCTCGGCGAAGTAATTGCGCTCGACCGTTCCCGGTTGGATCTCTCCCAGCCCGGCCAGATTCGTGAGACCATCCTACAAGTTCGTCCTCACCTTATCGTGAACGCCGCCGCATACACGGCGGTTGATCAAGCCGAGAGCGACGAAGCCGCCGCCTTCGCCGTCAATGCTAAGGCTCCCGGTGTGATGGCTGAAGCCGCGAAGAAAATCGGCGCAGCCCTGGTGCACTACTCAACCGACTATGTCTTCGACGGTTCGAAGAGCACTCCTTATTGCGAAAGCGATTCGCCGAATCCAATGAATGTCTACGGAAAATCGAAGCTCGCCGGCGAGCGAGCCATCCAGGCATCCGGCGCACTTCATTTGATTTTCCGCACAGCATGGGTCTATGCGACCCGTGGTAAAAATTTTCTCCTCACAGTTTTGCGTCTCGCGGCTCAGCAGGAAGAGCTCCGGATTGTAAGCGATCAAATGGGGGCGCCCACATGGTCCCATGAGATCGCCCGCACAACGACCGCTGTGCTCCAGGGACTCTCCAAACACGACCCTGAAGCCTTTTCTCTCGAGCGGGTCAGCGGCACTTATCACATGACGGCGAGCGGCGTCACTACCTGGTTTGGTTTCGCTCAGGCGATTATGGATGAGGTGTCACAAGCACCGCCGGACTTTCCCGGGCTCTCGTCTGCAACCGGTGGCCGCCCGATCTTGGCCCGCCGTGTCGTCCCCATCACAACCGTCGAGTATCCCACTCCTGCGTGCCGCCCGGCATATTCGGTGTTGTCGAACTCCCGCCTCCTCCATGCCTTCGGTTCGCAGCTGCCCGATTGGCGCACACAGCTTCGCAGCGCATTCCGGCACGGCTTATAGGAGTTAGGTCGAGAGTTGCCCGCGAGCGGCAGCTCCAAGCGGAAACCATTTTTCACCGTCCGAAGTATAATAACTGACGGCCTTAAGAGGGTTTCGAAATGTTGATGGCGCGCATGCTCTTGGCAATGGTCTTGGTACACGCGCAGGCTGGAGCTCAACAAACAGCGCCACGCAAACACACGATTAGCTTCACCTTTAACTACGATTTCAGGTTTATTCACGCTTGCTCGAGGAAAGTAACCCGTCAATGTGTTCAGTACTTCAACCTCTATGACATTTCTGCGGGAATACCGAAACGAGTAAAGCTGGGTTCGGTCTCGGCTCCATCCGGCGCCAAGAAGTTTGTCAAAGGTATTTCTGCCACGACCCAGCCGCTTTCATTCGAGCCTGGGAGACACTTACTTTCAGTTACAGCGCAGATGGCGAACGGCTTGGAATCGGATTCGAGCCGATGCGTTGTTTGGGTCGAAATTCCCTAGGTCCCTTTCCTCTGTTGCGTGGAATCGTTGCATGGGGCGCTGTCCGATTTTGCCAATGGGGCCTTTCGGATCCGGCAGCTTCCGATCGCATTGGAACATTCTTTAGTTCACCTTCCTTTCCTCCTCGCACGTTCGTCCTCGCATAGGCCCGCGGCCACGCTTCGCTTGCTCTGTTCTTCTCGATAGATTCGTCGCCTCCTCGATGCGTCAAGCGGCATGTGACTTGTCGGCTGATTTCTCCAAATGTCCCCCAAACTCATAACGCATGGCCGACATCACCTTGTCCGCAAAATCAGCCTCGCCGCGCGAGATGAAGCGCTCGTAGAGCGCCGAGCTCAGAACGAGAACCGGCACAGCCTCATCAATGGCCGCCTGAATCGTCCAGCGCCCCTCGCCTGAATCCGAGACGCGGCCGGAAAACTTCGAAAGAGCCGGATCCTCGAGCAGGGCGGCGGCAGTGAGGTCCAGCAGCCACGAGGCGATCACGCTGCCGCGCCGCCATACCTCGGTGATGTCGGGCAAATCAAGGTCGTATTGATAGCGTTCGGGGTGGCGCAAGGGCGTCGTTTCGGCGTCCACGGTTTCTTTCCGCTTGCCGGCATTGGCGCCGCGCAACACGTCCAGACCTTCGGCATAGGCGGCCATGATTCCATACTCGATTCCGTTGTGAACCATCTTTACGAAGTGGCCGGCGCCGTTTGGCCCGCAATGCAGATAGCCCTGCTCGGCGGTGCCTCCGATCTTCTCTCGTCCCCGAGTCCGCGGAATATCGCCCATGCCGGGGGCCAGCGCCGCGAAGATAGGATCGAGGTGCTTCACGATCTCCGCTTCCCCGCCAATCATCATGCAGTAACCCCGCTCCAGGCCCCAGACCCCTCCGCTTGTCCCCACATCCACGTAGTGAATCCGCTTCGCCGCGAGTTCCTTGGCCCGCCGAATGTCGTCCACGTAGTATGAGTTTCCGCCGTCTATGAGGATGTCGCCTGCCTCAAGATGGGGCAGAAGGCCGGCGATGGTCTCATCCACGGCTGCCGCGGGGACCATCAGCCACACCGCTCGCGGCTTTTCCAGTTTGTTCGCGAAGTCCTCGACCGAAGAAGAACCCACAGCTTTCTCCTCCGTCAGCTCGTTCACCGCTTTCGGCGATACGTCGTAGACCACGCACTCGTGCCCCCCCTTGAGGAGCCGCCGCACCATGTTCGCTCCCATCCTTCCAAGACCCACCATTCCCAATTGCATAAGAGTCTCCTTTTTCAGGCTCGATCGCCGGATTTTCAATTCGCCTTGAGTTTTCGGAAGCGGCGGATCACGCTATTCGTGGAACTGTCGTGGGCCAGCTTCGGCTCCACGGCACTCTCGATTTCCGGGATAATGCGCTGTGCCAGGGCTTTGCCAAGCTCCACTCCCCATTGATCGAACGAGTCTATGTTCCAGATCGTGCCCTGGGTGAAGACGCTGTGCTCGTATAGAGCCACAAGTTTCCCCAGCGTTTCCGGCGTAAGCCGGGCGGCAAGAATTGTGTTCGATGGGCGGTTGCCTTCAAACACCCGGTGCGGCACGAGCCAATCTGGGATGCCTTCGGCCTTCACCTGTTCGGGCGTCTTCCCGAAGGCCAGCGCTTCCGTCTGCGCGCAGACGTTCGCCACCAGCATGTCGTGATGTTGGCCAATCGCGTTGAGCGGCTGGCCAAACGCGATGAAGTCGCACGGAATCAGCTTGGTTCCCTGGTGGATCAACTGGTAGAAGCTGTGCTGTCCGTTCGTTCCCGGTTCGCCCCAATAGATCGGGCCGGTCTGGTAGGCGACCGTGCTGCCGTCGAGCGCCACATGTTTGCCGTTGCTTTCCATCGTGAGCTCGCTGCAGATAGGCCGGGAACCGCTTCAGATACTGTTCGTATGGGAAAACCCCCACTGTTTGCGCGCCGAAAAAATCGTTGTACCACACGCCGAGAAGGCCCATGAGCGCGGGAAGGTTCCGCTCCCACGGCGCGGTGCGGAAATGTTCGTCCATCTGATGGAAGCCGTCCAACATGGCCCGGAAATTCTCCGGGCCGATGGCCAGCATCGTGGAAAGGCCGATGGCCGAGTCCATCGAGTAGCGCCCGCCGACCCAGTCCCAGAATTTGAACATGTTCGCGGTATTGATGCCGAACTTCGCCACTTCCGCGGCGTTCGTGGACACCGCGACAAAATGCTTGGCGACCGACTTTTCGTCGTTCCCCAGGCCCTCGAGTGCCCAGGCGCGCGCGGTGTGGGCGTTGGTCATCGTCTCGAGCGTTGTGAACGTCTTGGAAGAGATGATGAAGAGCGTTTCCGCGGGATCGAGATCACGGACGGCTTCCGCGAAATCGGTGCCGTCAATGTTTGAAACGAAGCGGAATGTCATGGCTCGGTCGCTGTAATACTTGAGCGCCTCGTAGGCCATCACCGGCCCCAGGTCGGAGCCGCCAATCCCCACGTTGATGGCGTTGCGAATGCGCTTCCCCGTGTGGCCCTTCCACTCCCCGCTCCTTACGCGATTGCAGAAACCGGCCATCTTATCGAGCACGGCATGAACTTTGGGAACCACGTTCTCGCCGTCCACGACGATGGATGCTCCCCGGGGGGCGCGCAGAGCCACGTGCAATACCGCCCGATTCTCCGTGACGTTGATCTTTTCGCCGCGGAACATTGCTTCGGTTCGCGGCCGCAGTCCGGATTCTTCCGCAAGTTGAAAGAGGAGCTTGAGTGTCTCATCGGTGATCCGATTCTTCGAGTAATCGAGGAACAGGCCCACGGCTTCGGCGGTCATCCGCTCGCCGCGCGCGGGATCGGCCGAGAAAAGGTCCCGCAGATGCGATTCCCGGACCTTTTTATGATGGGCTTCCAGGGCCTTCCATGCCGGCCGGTCGTTCGCCGGGCGCGCGTTCGCGGGTTCTGCTCCTGCGGCCATTGTTTGCTCCTTTCATTTCCTCCGGGCCTTTTCGCAACGAGAATTAGTCCGCGGCCTTCCCGAGTGCTGCGGTCTTGGATGCAATCACCCCCATTAGTTCGTTCCAGGACTTCGTGAACGATTTGGCTCCTTCGCTTTGAAGCTGGGCCGCCAGGGCATCCACATCAATACCTGCTTTGGCGAATTGCGCGAGCACCTCCTCACAATCCCCGCCATCTGCCGGAAGAATCGTTCCCAGCTCCCGTATATCCGGCGAGGGCCTTTAGCGTAGCCTCGGGCATCGTATTCACCGTGAAGGGCGCGGCAAGCGCCTTCACATAAAGGATGTTCGATGCGTTGGGGTCTTTGGTTCCCGTGCTGGCCCAGAGCATCCGTTGCGGACGCGCCCCGGCATTATAGATGCGCTGCCAGCGCGGCGTGCCAAGCAGGGAACGGTATGCCTTGTAGGTGCGCATGGCGATAGCGATGCCGAGTCTGTTGCGCAGCTCCGCGGGCGCCTTGTCCTTGATGGCGGTGTCCCACCGGCTGACAAACAGCGACGCCACAGAGCCGATGCCCGGATTGAGTCCCGCGTCCATGCGCCGCTCGATTCCGCGGAGGAATGCCTCGGCAGCCGCCAGATACTGCTCCCGGGAGAACAGGAGAGTCACATTGACCGGCACGCCCGAGAAGATGGCCTCCTCGATGGCGGGCAGGCCTTCCTTCGTGCCGGGGATCTTGATGAACAGATTCGGCCGCGCCGCCCGGGCGGACAGTCCTTTCGCCGCGGCGATCGTGCTCGCCGTGTCGTAAGCGAGCAGAGGCGACACCTCGAGCGAAACCCATCCGTCCACGCCGTTTGTCCTGTCGTGGATGGGGCGAAACATGTCGGCAGCCCGTGTCAGGTCCTCAATCGCCAGTTCGAAGAAGAGCGTTTCGCCCGATTTGCTTTCCGTGAGTTTCCTGCGAATGGCCGCGTCGTATGCGCCGCTCGAGTGAATGGCTTGATCGAAGATCGTGGGATTCGAGGTGAGTCCCGTCACGGACAATTCGTTGATGTACCTCTCGAGCGTGCCGCTATCGAGCAGGTCGCGCGTGATGTTGTCGAGCCAGAGGCTCTGGCCCAGGTTGTGCAGCAATTGAGTCGCTTTCATGATGTCACCTCACGCAATCATTATAGGCCCGTGCCACCGATGGATCCCTGAGGAATACTCGCACAGTAGCCTTCACTTTAGATGAGTTTCGCGATGCCCTCGGTTTCAAATCATGCCAAAAACCATCGCGGAAATCTTGCTGGTCGGGGCGTGGAGATTCGAACTCCAGACCTCCTGCGCCCAAGGCAGGCGCGCTACCAGGCTGCGCTACGCCCCGACATGAAGTGCGTATTGATTATAAAACACTTCCCAACGTGAACGTCGCTCCATCAGTCCAATTTGGCCTTCAACTGTGCCAAAACTGTGCCAAATAGAATTCACTGAACCATCGCTGTGCCAGAATCCAAGGTCATTTCATTGGCCTGGCGGTTGATTTTCTCCAAAGCTTCTCTCTTCATCTGGAGTTTCATTTGCGAGTAGCGTTTGAAGACCTGAGAGTCCCCTTGGCGAAGCAATTGTGTCACCCACTCATCGGCCACGCCGCCCGCACTGAGGCGAGTTGCATACGTGGATCGCAAATCGTAAATCCGAAAGTAGGGGACCTTCGCTCGCCGAAGGGTCTTTTGCCAAACGGTCTTCAACTCTACCTGGTGTCCGGTCGGATTCAAATCGCTGGGGAACAGAAACGGTCCGTCTCCCGCCATTGCCAATTGATCTCTGAACGCATCAGCGGCAAGAGGGGTGAGTGGTACCTCAGCGATTCCGTTCGGAGTCTTGGAGTCTGGAATCCAAACGACTGCGTTTGGAAGGTCTATTTGGTCTTTCTTCAGGGACATCAATTCCTTGTAGACCCTAAGACCCGTCTCCGTAATGATCCGCACGATATTCCGCAAGTGTGGCTGGGCGTGTAGTTCGATTCGTTTCTGCTCTGACCAACTGACATAGTGCGGCCGGAACAGTCCCTTCACACGAACGGGGAATTCGACGCCGGAACATGGGTTAGCCGGGAGTAGTCTTTTCCTCACGGCAACGTTCAACACGCGCCTGAGGACGCGAAACTCCTGGTGTACCGTCGCAGGCTGCAATACTCCTTTCTCTCTGAATCCAAGGGAAGACTTGATTCGGACTCGCTGGCGGAGTCGATCTCGCAGGTAAAGTTCCACGTGGTCGGCAGTGAGGTCCACTAAACTGCTCGACGCGAAAGCACCTTTAAGGTGCTTCACGGCGCGTAGATTTATCTCGTGAGTCTTCTCAGCCCGCATGGGTGGCTTCGAGTAGTTTTCCAAGAAGAAGTCAGCCCATTGTCCAAAACTCAAGGACTCCCCTTTCCTTACGACATCAAGTACGTTGTTGTCCCTGGCTTGAAGCCTGTCTCTGAGTTTCTTCTGGGCTTCATTCCAGTCTTTGGTGAGTGTTGACTCCCTTCGGCGGGAGCCGTTCCGGTCGCGGTAACGAATCCACCAGACCCGGCTTTCCTTTCTTCGAAAGACAACACCGTCGTGCACTCGTGATCTAGGCATTCTCCATCTCCTGTCTGAAGGATGCGCGGAACGAGTCCAAATCCGACTTCAAGAAGCGGATGTTGCGACCCATCACGCGGAGATGGGGAATCTGCTTTCGCTCGACCCAAAGATATACAGTTTGGGGGCTGACGCCAAGATATTTAGCTGCTTCCCGGACCGTCAGCGGAAATTCGTCCTGCCGTGTTGAAGTCTGCGAATCAGGCGCAACGATTGTGTTGGGGTTCATGGTATTTCCCGCGCGTCATGGCTGGTCTCGCCTGCTTCAGGACCCTGCGTTTCTGCACGGCGCTGCAATTCGGCTTGCGCTCTCGCGACGGTGTGGCGCGCGTAATACTCGGGGTTCGGTTTCTCTCCTGTTCGAAAATCCACAATTCTTCGAATCACTTCCTCAACATCATCGCCGCGAGCGAGGGCGCGTTTCGCATAGGCCCAATCTTGCTCGGACTGGCTCCTGTGTCCCTGCGGCAGTTGACCTGACCGGGATTTTTTGTACCGGCGGGAGTGAGAGAGAATTCACTCTGGAGGGAAGCTGGTATGCCAATGAAGAAATACAAGCCGGAGCAGATTGTGACGTTGTTACGGCAGGTTGAAGTGGAACTCGCCAACGGGAAAACCACTCCGCAAGCCTGCAAAGAAGCCGAGATCACCGCACAGACCTACTACCGCTGGCGGAAGGAATTCGGCGGATTAAAACTCGATCAGGCCAAACGTCTCAAGGAACTGGAACGGGAAAACGCCAAGCTGAAGCGGCTGGCGGCAGAGCTGTCTTTGGAGAAGCAAATTCTGAAGGACGTTCGCGGAGGGAAACTTCTAGGCCCTGAGCGGCGGCGTGGCGCGGTCAGGCATGCACGCGAGAGTTACCGGGTATCGGAGCGGCATGCCTGCCGGCTGCTGGGGCAGTGGAGAGGGACACAACGCTACGAGGGGATCTACCGAACGGACGAAGATGCGCTGACACGAGAGATCGTGGCGCTGGCCGGCGAATACGGGCGCTACGGCTACCGGCGGATCACAGCGGTGCTGCGGGATCGAGGTTGGCATGTAGGCAAAGACCGAGTACAGCGAATCTGGCGGCGGGAAGGGTTGAAAGTGCCGCAGAAACAAAGGCCACGAGGGAGATTGTGGTTGAACGACGGGTCGTGCATTCGCTTGCGGCCAGAGCGAGCGAATCATGTGTGGAGCTACGACTTCGTGAGTGGAAAGACGCACGACGGAAGAACACTGCGCATGCTGACGCTGATCGACGAGTACACGCGGGAGTGTTTGGCGATTCGGGTGGCCCGAAGACTGGGAAGGTACGAAGTAATCGAAGCGCTGGCGGACGTGATGCTGTACCGGGGAATTCCGGAGAACATTCGCTCGGACAACGGCCCGGAGTTCGTCGCCGACGAACTGCGGAAGTGGCTGGCGAAGGTGACCTGACCGGGATTTTTTGTACCAGCGGGAGTGAGAGAGAATTCACTCTGGAGGGAAGCTGGTATGCCAATGAAGAAATACAAGCCGGAGCAGATTGTGACGTTGTTACGGCAGGTTGAAGTGGAACTCGCCAACGGGAAAACCACTCCGCAAGCCTGCAAAGAAGCCGAGATCACCGCACAGACCTACTACCGCTGGCGGAAGGAATTCGGCGGATTAAAACTCGATCAGGCCAAACGTCTCAAGGAACTGGAACGGGAAAACGCCAAGCTGAAGCGGCTGGTGGCAGAGCTGTCTTTGGAGAAGCAAATTCTGAAGGAACGTCGCGGAGGGAAACTTCTAGGCCCTGAGCGGCGGCGTGGCGCGGTCAGGCATGCACGCGAGAGTTACCGGGTATCGGAGCGGCATGCCTGCCGGCTGCTGGGGCAGTGGAGAGGGACACAACGCTACGAGGGGATCTACCGAACGGACGAAGATGCGCTGACACGAGAGATCGTGGCGCTGGCCGGCGAATACGGGCGCTACGGCTACCGGCGGATCACAGCGGTGCTGCGGGATCGAGGTTGGCATGTAGGCAAAGACCGAGTACAGCGAATCTGGCGGCGGGAAGGGTTGAAAGTGCCGCAGAAACAAAGGCCACGAGGGAGATTGTGGTTGAACGACGGGTCGTGCATTCGCTTGCGGCCAGAGCGAGCGAATCATGTGTGGAGCTACGACTTCGTGAGTGGAAAGACGCACGACGGAAGAACACTGCGCATGCTGACGCTGATCAACGAGTACACGCGGGAGTGTTTGGCGATTCGGGTGGCCCGAAGACTGGGAAGGTACGAAGTAATCGAAGCGCTGGCGGACGTGATGCTGTACCGGGGAATTCCGGAGAACATTCGCTCGGACAACGGCCCGGAGTTCGTCGCCGACGAACTGCGGAAGTGGCTGGCGAAGGTGGGTACGGGGACGCTGTACATCGAACCGGGGAGCCCCTGGGAGAACGGCTACTGCGAAAGTTTCAACGGGAAGTTGCGGGACGAATGCCTGAACGGAGAGATTTTCTATTCGCTGAGGGAGGCACAGGTGGTGATCGAGAAATGGCGGGTGATATATAACACGCTGCGTCCGCACTCGGCGCTGGGCTACAGGCCGCCGGCGCCAGCGACGTTCGCGCCGCAAATGGCGGCTCTCCGGTCGCCTACGGCTCCCTGCGAGCCGCCATTTGCCCCCTTGCCCGATGAGGTTGTGATGTAAACTCTCTCACTAGCCCTGGTACAAAAAGTCGGGCAGGTCACCGCCTTCGTTAAGAAACAAGTTCCTCTGACTGTGGTCGGCGATGAGGCGCATGCCGCTTACGTGATTCGCGGTACCTCGGAAGAGAAAAAGGCAGGATGGGCGAAGATGGCTTTCACCGGACAGATACACTCAGACGACGCGGCCAGCATCCAGATGATTGATCGGAAAACCGACGCTGTCGTGTTCGCTTACGCGGTGAACAAAAAGAACACCTGGCACGGCCAGCAGACCACTGCCGAAGCCTGCGCGAAACACCTGAAGGAACAAATGGAAAAGAAGTAGGCCGCCGAAGTGCAGTCTAGCAACTACGGCATCGAGTCTATCGAGCGCTTTGAACGATTCGAAGCGGATCGCGAGGTGTGATGAACAACGAAGCGGCATTGCGAGCCTTCGTCCATGGGGAGAAGCTAGACCAGCCAACCATCAAACGTCTTCACAGAGAGGGTTACATTGAGGTTTGCGATGTCACCAACATGCAATCAACTGAACGGGAGCTGCTTCCAACTTTCCTAACGAAGAAAGCTGAGCGGTTGCTGGCAAGCGGCATAACACGGGAGGGGGTATAGCTCTCATGGCGGAACAGAAACTCTGCACCGTCTGCGGGATAGTCGGAAATACGAAACGCAACATGAAGGGGTCGATCCTTACTGAGTTGCTCTTGTGGTGTGACCTGCCCGACTTTTTGTACCAGGGCTAGTGAGAGAGTTTACATCACAACCTCATCGGGCAAGGGGGCAAATGGCGGCTCGCAGGGAGCCGTAGGCGACCGGAGAGCCGCCATTTGCGGCGCGAACGTCGCTGGCGCCGGCGGCCTGTAGCCCAGCGCCGAGTGCGGACGCAGCGTGTTATATATCACCCGCCATTTCTCGATCACCACCTGTGCCTCCCTCAGCGAATAGAAAATCTCTCCGTTCAGGCATTCGTCCCGCAACTTCCCGTTGAAACTTTCGCAGTAGCCGTTCTCCCAGGGGCTCCCCGGTTCGATGTACAGCGTCCCCGTACCCACCTTCGCCAGCCACTTCCGCAGTTCGTCGGCGACGAACTCCGGGCCGTTGTCCGAGCGAATGTTCTCCGGAATTCCCCGGTACAGCATCACGTCCGCCAGCGCTTCGATTACTTCGTACCTTCCCAGTCTTCGGGCCACCCGAATCGCCAAACACTCCCGCGTGTACTCGTCGATCAGCGTCAGCATGCGCAGTGTTCTTCCGTCGTGCGTCTTTCCACTCACGAAGTCGTAGCTCCACACATGATTCGCTCGCTCTGGCCGCAAGCGAATGCACGACCCGTCGTTCAACCACAATCTCCCTCGTGGCCTTTGTTTCTGCGGCACTTTCAACCCTTCCCGCCGCCAGATTCGCTGTACTCGGTCTTTGCCTACATGCCAACCTCGATCCCGCAGCACCGCTGTGATCCGCCGGTAGCCGTAGCGCCCGTATTCGCCGGCCAGCGCCACGATCTCTCGTGTCAGCGCATCTTCGTCCGTTCGGTAGATCCCCTCGTAGCGTTGTGTCCCTCTCCACTGCCCCAGCAGCCGGCAGGCATGCCGCTCCGATACCCGGTAACTCTCGCGTGCATGCCTGACCGCGCCACGCCGCCGCTCAGGGCCTAGAAGTTTCCCTCCGCAACGTCCTTCAGAATTTGCTTCTCCAAAGACAGACTCTGCCACCAGCCGCTTCAGCTTGGCGTTTTCCCGTTCCAGTTCCTTGAGACGTTTGGCCTGATCGAGTTTTAATCCGCCGAATTCCTTCCGCCAGCGGTAGTAGGTCTGTGCGGTGATCTCGGCTTCTTTGCAGGCTTGCGGAGTGGTTTTCCCGTTGGCGAGTTCCACTTCAACCTGCCGTAACAACGTCACAATCTGCTCCGGCTTGTATTTCTTCATTGGCATACCAGCTTCCCTCCAGAGTGAATTCTCTCTCACTCCCGCTGGTACAAAAAATCCCGGTCAGGTCAGGTGCTTCTTCTTGCTTCCCGGATTGATTTATTCCATTTGGCGGCACAGCACCGTCGCACAGGTCTGCAGAAATTGCGGGAGCCCGGCAGTAATCCCCCTCGGTTCTCCGGTGGCGCAACAAGTTCTTGCGAATCGCGGAACAACCAGCGGGCAAGTCCAAGCGCAAGCGAAAAAGAATAGTGCCTCGGTCGGGAAAGTTGTAGCGGGTGTTACAGGGGGCGTGTTGCTTTTGGTGCTCATCGGTGTATTGATGAACACAAATACGTCCACAGACACCGCGCACCAAGATCGGCCAACTCGTGCAGTGCCTGTCTCACCGTCACACAATGCTGCCCCTGGTACGTGGACCATAAAGCCGCACGCGAGCCGCGATCCAAACGGCGGCATAGCAATATCCGCGTCAACAAACATGCCCGATGGCCTCAAGCTTTGGGTGCAGTTGCCTAACGGAGCAACCGCCAAAGCACAGGTCGCTTCTGGTGAATTTTCAACAGAAGCATTCACTGATAAAGGGAAGCCCCTACAGGCAGGCCCGCACCAAGTTTCCTTCGTTGCTTATTTTAATGGTGCGTGGGAGCAACCTCCTGCCGTTCTGGAACTAACTGGTCCCGATGGCAGTACGCTAGAAGGCAAATTGTTCCATAAGACCGATGGGGATGTTGTTGACAGTTCTAAGTTCCTTGAGTACCGCGCCAGCGTTGATTTTCCTCCGACATCGGCGAACGCTCAGGCCATTAGCATTGTGAAGGGCGCAGTACTCAGCGTGCCGGGGAAAGGCAGGTCTGCCACTGACATAGCAACAAACGTCAACTTGTTCATAACTTCGCCGGGTCTGAGGGAGGCCAAGGGGTGGGGTGCGAACGCTAAAGACGGGGGAAAATATGAAGTTTACTACGACTTTATGAACGGACAGTTAGGAGAGCAACAAGCAATTTGGAGCGTTGATCTCCACACAGGAACTGTGAAGTATGTGAACGAAAACGCCAAACTCTTCAGTTGGACCCCAAAGGATTGAATGGGCCTCGTGCCATGAACTACGCAGAATTCAAACTTGCGTTTTGGCATCCTTTTGGGCCGCATGGGCGGGAGACGCCGAAAGAAATCATGGAGCGCAAGGCCGCAGAAATCGAGGTAAACGGATGGACATTGTGGTCCTTCCAACACCGCCCAATGCTCGCTGATTGGCACCGCGGGCTCGCATGAGCCCCATCAGTATCAATCAGTCCCATTCTTTTGCGCTTCCTTTCTTTCAGGCTGGCTAGTGCACTCAACAACTATCAACGGAAGGTGCACCCATGAACTTCGTGGTAATTGACGTGGAAACAGCCAACCCTGACCTGTCCAGCATCTGTCAAGTCGGAATTGCGCCCTTTCGCGACGGCATCCTCCACGACTCCTGGGAATCGCTCGTAAATCCTCAAGATGATTTCGATCCCATTAACATTTCCATTCACGGTATTGATGAAGAGCAAGTTCGGTTCGCTCCAGACTGGCGCGCGATCTATTCGAAAGTAAGCCTCTTCTTGCAAGGCAACGTAGTCGTCAGTCACACAGCGTTTGACCGCCTTGCCTTGCTTCGAGCTTGCGAAAAAAGCAATCTCACGTATTGCGAATGCTGCTGGCTCGATTCTGCCAAGGTGGTAAGGCGTGCATGGCCACAGTTTTCCCGATCATGACCTGCCCGACTTTTTGTACCAGGGCTAGTGAGAGAGTTTACATCACAACCTCATCGGGCAAGGGGGCAAATGGCGGCTCGCAGGGAGCCGTAGGCGACCGGAGAGCCGCCATTTGCGGCGCGAACGTCGCTGGCGCCGGCGGCCTGTAGCCCAGCGCCGAGTGCGGACGCAGCGTGTTATATATCACCCGCCATTTCTCGATCACCACCTGTGCCTCCCTCAGCGAATGGAAAATCTCTCCGTTCAGGCATTCGTTCCGCAACTTCCCGTTGAAACTTTCGCAGTAGCCGTTCTCCCAGGGGCTCCCCGGTTCGATGTACAGCGTCCCCGTACCCACCTTCGCCAGCCACTTCCGCAGTTCGTCGGCGACGAACTCCGGGCCGTTGTCCGAGCGAATGTTCTCCGGAATTCCCCGGTACAGCATCACGTCCGCCAGCGCTTCGATTACTTCGTACCTTCCCAGTCTTCGGGCCACCCGAATCGCCAAACACTCCCGCGTGTACTCGTCGATCAGCGTCAGCATGCGCAGTGTTCTTCCGTCGTGCGTCTTTCCACTCACGAAGTCGTAGCTCCACACATGATTCGCTCGCTCTGGCCGCAAGCGAATGCACGACCCGTCGTTCAACCACAATCTCCCTCGTGGCCTTTGTTTCTGCGGCACTTTCAACCCTTCCCGCCGCCAGATTCGCTGTACTCGGTCTTTGCCTACATGCCAACCTCGATCCCGCAGCACCGCTGTGATCCGCCGGTAGCCGTAGCGCCCGTATTCGCCGGCCAGCGCCACGATCTCTCGTGTCAGCGCATCTTCGTCCGTTCGGTAGATCCCCTCGTAGCGTTGTGTCCCTCTCCACTGCCCCAGCAGCCGGCAGGCATGCCGCTCCGATACCCGGTAACTCTCGCGTGCATGCCTGACCGCGCCACGCCGCCGCTCAGGGCCTAGAAGTTTCCCTCCGCGAACGTCCTTCAGAATTTGCTTCTCCAAAGACGGCTCTGCCACCAGCCGCTTCAGCTTGGCGTTTTCCCGTTCCAGTTCCTTGAGACGTTTGGCCTGATCGAGTTTTAATCCGCCGAATTCCTTCCGCCAGCGGTAGTAGGTCTGTGCGGTGATCTCGGCTTCTTTGCAGGCTTGCGGAGTGGTTTTCCCGTTGGCGAGTTCCACTTCAACCTGCCGTAACAACGTCACAATCTGCTCCGGCTTGTATTTCTTCATTGGCATACCAGCTTCCCTCCAGAGTGAATTCTCTCTCACTCCCGCTGGTACAAAAAATCCCGGTCAGGTCAATCAGGCTATGGTCTTGGAAATGTGGCAGCGGAGTTTGGCATCGCATACAGGCAACATGATGCGCTGGAAGACGCTCGCTGCGCAGGCGAGATCCTATTGCGGGCAATCACCTAAACTGGTTTGAGTGTGGATCAGTGGCTTGAGCGTGTAAAGCAGCCAATCGATCCATCCGCCGCGCTACCGATCACTCGTAATGGAAATCCGGACGGGCCGCTCTATGGCGAAATAATGGTTTTTACAGGCACGTTGTCACTCTCGCGTCGTCAGGCGGCTGATGCAGCGTCGCTTGCAGGCAGTGAAGTGGATGCAACTGTGACGAAACGTACAACACTCCTAGTCGTAGGCGATCAAGACCTGCGCAAGCTCGCCGGTCATGAAAAGAGCACAAAGCACCGCAAAACCGAAGAGTTGATCGCCAAGGGTCAAAGCATTCGCATTCTTAGCGAACGGGATTTTATGCGGATCGTGGAGCAGTGTTAAGTCCAGGTAGAGTTTTCTGAGAATCGCCAGGGTCAGGCCAACATTTTGGCGAGATACCCTTCGACAGTAGTCTATGAGACTAGACCACGATTTCGCACGCGCGATTTTGCAAAAGATTGGTGAGCTACCATTTGACGGCGGCTTTCACGCTGTCCAGATCGAAGGCCATTCCGAAGAAAAAATCAGCTATCACATCATGCTGCTTCAGGAGGCCGGCCTGATCGAAGCCACAGATGTTTCCTCCCACGACGGAGTGTGTTGGCGTCCGAAGTACCTGACCTATGCGGGCAACGAGTTTCTCGCGGCTGCCGAGAGCGATACCGTATGGAACAAGGCGAAGTCTATCGTATGGACGAGTACGAAGACGATCACGCTGGAAGCCCTCAGGACGGCCTTGCCGATTGCAGTGAAGGCGCTGATAGCCGGAACTCCCTGAGCCTACGAGTTTTTGGACTATGGTTCCCTATAGGTAGAAGTACTCGAACCACCATCTAGGGAGATAATCTATGGATTGGAACCTTCAAGACGTTCGGTCGTGGATAGAGCAAGTTGAACAGTGTCCCCGAGGAAGCGTTGGCGATGGGTACGCGAAGGATATCAACCAGTTCTTAAATGACATTCGACAAGGTGGGCTTTGGAAAGCACACGGCGAACTTTGCAAGCGTGGGCAGGAAGCGGTCATCCAGTATCACAAGAGAAGAAAGGAGTAGCGTCCAAACGGTCACGTCGTTGTACGCCTATCAACGTAAGGGATGCGAACTGATGCGCTCGGCTGTACCGACAAATAATACTTCGCTTAGCCTAGGGGGCTACACAATACCTCAAATAAGTTGTAGTATTGTGCTATGCGAAAAGAGCGGAAAGAAGCCGCCAAGCGGCTCTACGAGATCGCGGAAGGGCAGCAGGGTTTCTTCACGACGAAGCAGGCTAAAGCTGCGGGGTTCGCGGAGAATACTCACCCGTACCACGTTCAGGCGGGAAACTGGATTCGTGAGCATCGGGGAATCTATCGGCTGGCCAGCTTTCCGCGAGGCGAGCGCCCTGACCTGATGCTTTGGTCGCTCTGGTCCAGGAATCGGGGAGAGGCCGCCCAGGGAGTCTACAGCCATCAAACTGCTCTGAGCCTTCACGATCTTTCGGACGTAATGCCAGCGAAGCTGCACATGACTGTACCGAGAAGCTTCCGGCGAAATAGTGAAATCCCCCGCGTGCTTGTCCTGCATTTCGCTGATCTCCCTCAGAGCGACATCGGAGCTGCTCATGGAGTGCGGGTAACAAAGCCTATGCGAACAATTCTTGATCTGCTGGAAGGCGGAGAGGTGCCGCCTGCGACCCTTCGGCAAGCACTGCGTGAAGGGCTACGGCGAGGGCTCATTCGCAGAAGCGAAATTGCAGAGGCTAGGAAACATCTCGCTGATAGCAAGCAACTGCGAACCTTTTTTCAGAAAGTAGCCGCCTGATGGAGCCCAAGAGATACGCGACAGCCGCAGCCTTTCGAAGGGCACTGGAGGACAGGCTTCAGGATATTGCCGGGAAGGAAGGCGTTGACTTGCAGCGTCTGCGGCGTCAGGTTGCCTTTGACCGGCTCTTGGCGCGACTGTTTCAGGCGGCACAGCCTCGCGCGCTACCTTGGGTATTGAAGGGTGGTTACGCGATGGAGCTGCGGATCAAGGCCGCGCGCACGACGAAGGATATTGACCTGACAATGCGCAGCGTCTTCAGTTCTGGCGAGAAGAAAGACGACAAGAAGAATCTGGCCGTGCTGGAGAAGCTACAAGAAGCCGCTGCATTCAGTAGTGACGACTTCTTCGTTTACACGATAGGTGAGCCAATTTCTGACCTAGATGCTGCCCCGTATGGTGGCGCGAGGTTTCCGGTCGAAGCTCGCCTCGATGGCCGCGTATTCGTTGGATTTCACCTAGACGTAGGGATAGGCGATGCTGTGATGGAGCCGCTCGAAGTCATCGAAGGGCGCGATTGGTTGGGGTTTGCCGGTATTGCGAGCCCGTCGTTGTACATGATCCCTCGCGAGCAACAGTTTGCCGAAAAACTTCACGCCTACACTCTGCCACGACAGGGTGCGGTGAATAGCCGCGTGAGAGATCTTGTGGACATGGTTCTATTGATTCAGTCCGCAACGCTGGCACACAATAAAGTCACCGAAGCAATCCGCGTTACTTTTGACCGCCGCAAGACGCACTCGTTGCCAGACACGCTGCCAGTACCTCCTGCCGAGTGGCAGAACCCGTACCGCGCGCTTGCGCGGGAGTGCGATCTATCAGGTCAACTCGAAGAGGCGTTCGATGTCCTGCGAATGTTCGTGAAACCAATCCTGGGCAGCTAACAGATGTCCGCAAGGACGCCTCTGCTGCAAAAGCAGGCGCGTCCCCTGTGCCAAAACTGTGCCAGAATCCGATGTTTTCATGCCATTGGGGTTAGCCTTGAGCGAAAAGCAGATTCCCCAAATTACTGAAAACACAGAGAAGTCAAAGTAGGGAATGGAGCTGTTGGAGTCGGTCGGTCCGCGCCCAAGGCAGGCGCGCTACCAGGCTGCGCTACGCCCCGACGTGATTAAGT
Source organism: Terriglobia bacterium (assembly GCA_963823205.1). Taxonomy (GTDB): domain Bacteria; phylum Acidobacteriota; class Terriglobia; order Acidiferrales; family UBA7541; genus Palsa-295. Next base: position 293,152 of record CAWGKL010000003.1, on the reverse strand, counting down.
TTTTATATTAGCTTACTTTGCGAGCTCGTGGCCACCGTCCCGAACCCGGATCGCGCCGCAACTGCGTCAGACCCTTGAAGTTCCTTCGCGCTGTGCCGGAACGATGTTTTTTTATATTGCTCGCTCGATTTCCCTGCCCGCGCGCGCGGAGCTTCTCCGCTCGTGGTCTATTCGACACCTGCCCGCAAATCGCGCTTGATCCTGCCCAAGGCTGGCATAGAATTGAGTTCCCTTCCAAAAAACCGTCGCGCGGCTACAGGCTGCCCTCTTTCAGCCGTCAGAGTCGTGTCCGGAATAGAACTCCCCCTTCCAACCTGGTGTGAGATGAGCACGAAGTCTCTATTGAGTCGCAGGGTGCAACTCGCGTTCGGGTCTGCCATTTTGACCTTGGTTGTCGTGGGTGCGATCTCCTATCGCAGCGTGGCCTTGCCCAGGGGAGGCGGCGCGAATCGCCACTTAGCCCAGACCAAAACTGTTGTGATACTTGGAACCGCCCTGGGTTTGCTGATCTTGGCCGCGGCGGGCTGGAGCATTCAGCGCGACACCCTCGGACGCGGACATGCGGAGGAGGCGCGCAAGGGTTCGGAGGCGAAGTACCGCGGGCTGCTGGAGGCGGCGCCGGACGCAATGGTGGTGGTGAACCAGGGCGGAGAGATCGTTCTGCTGAACGTTCAGGCGGAGAAGCAGTTCGGATACCGCCGGGACGAACTCGTAGGGCAGAAGGTGAAGAACATCATTCCGGAGGGCTTTGCGGAACGGCTCATCGCCGACGGCACCCGCACACCGGCGGAAGCCCTTGCGCAGCAAATCGGCACGGGGATTGAGCTCCAAGGGCGGCGGAAGGATGGAAGCAAGTTTCCCATCGAGATCATGCTGAGCCCGCTCGAAAGCGCCGAAGGAATCCTGGTCACGGCGGCCATCCGCGACATCGGCGTGCGCAAGGCCGCGGAAGCGCACCTGGCGCAGATGGAGGGCAGGTACCGCGGGCTGCTGGAGGCGGCGCCGGACGCGATGGTGGTGGTGGACCAGCTTGGAGAAATTGTGCTTTTGAACGTTCAGGCGGAGAAACAGTTCGGATACCGCCGCGATGAACTCGTGGGGCAGAAGGTGAAGAACATCATTCCTGAAGGCTTTGCGGAACGGCTCATCGCCGACGGCACCCGCACACCGGCGGAGGCGCTGGCGCAGCAAATCGGCACGGGGATCGAGCTATACGGGCGGCGAAAGAATGGAAGCGATTTTCCCATCGAAATCATGCTGAGCCCGCTCGAAAGCGCCGAAGGAATCCTGGTCACGGCAGCCGTCCGCGACATCAGCGTGCGCAAGGCCGCGGAAACACATCTGGCGCTGATGGAGGGCAGGTACCGCGGGCTGCTGGAGGCGGCGCCGGACGCGATGGTGGTGGTGGACCAGCTTGGAGAAATTGTGCTTTTGAACGTTCAGGCGGAGAAACAGTTCGGATACCGCCGCGACGAACTCGTAGGGCAGAAGGTGAAGAACATCATTCCCGAAGGCTTCGCGGAGCGGCTCATTGCCGACGGCACCCGCACACCGGCGGAGGCGCTGGCACAACAGATCGTCACGGGGATCGAGCTATACGGGCGGCGAAAGACTGGAAGCAAGTTTCCCATCGAGATCATGCTGAGCCCGCTCGAAAGCGCCGAAGGAATCCTGGTCACGGCGGCCATCCGCGACATCAGCGTGCGCAAGGCTGCGGAAACGCACCTGGCGCAGATGGAGGGCAGGTACCGCGGGCTGCTGGAAGCGGCGCCGGACGCGATGGTGGTCGTGGACCAGCTTGGAGAAATTGTGCTTTTGAACGTTCAGGCGGAGAAACAGTTCGGATACCGCCGCGACGAACTCGTAGGGCAGAAGGTGAAGAACATCATTCCTGAAGGCTTCGCGGAACGGCTCATTGCTGACGGTACGCGAACCGCGGCTGAGGCGCTGGCGCAGCAGATTGGTATGGGGATTGAGCTCCAAGGGCGGCGGAAGGATGGAAGCGATTTCCCCATCGAGATCATGCTGAGCCCGCTGGAAAGCGCCGAAGGAATCCTGGTCACGGCAGCCGTCCGCGACATCAGCATGCGCAAGGCCGCGGAAACACATCTGGCACAGATGGAGGGCAGGTACCGCGGGCTGCTGGAAGCGGCGCCGGACGCGATGGTGGTCGTGGACCAGGGCGGAGAGATCGTTCTGCTGAATGTTCAGGCGGAGAAGCAGTTCGGATACCGCCGCGACGAACTCGTAGGGCAGAAGGTGAAGAACATCATTCCCGAAGGCTTCGCGGAACGGCTCATTGCTGACGGTACGCGAACCGCAGCTGAGGCGCTGGCGCAGCAGATTGGTATGGGGATTGAGCTCCAAGGGCGGCGGAAGGATGGAAGCGATTTCCCCATCGAGATCATGCTGAGCCCGCTGGAAAGCGCCGAAGGAATCCTGGTCACGGCAGCCATTCGCGACATCACCCGGCGTAAACAGGCGGAAGAAGCAGAGCGACAGGGCGAGAAACTAAGCCTGTTAGTCCGGGGAGTGAAGGATTACGCAATACTAATGCTCAATCCCGAGGGCTGCGTAACCAATTGGAGCGAAGGGGCGGAACGCATCAAAGGTTATCGCGCTGAGGAGATTATCGGCGAGCACTTTTCAAAGTTCTACACGCCGGAAGCCGTAGCACAAGGCAAACCTTCCCAACATCTGAAGATCGCCGCGGAACAAGGGCGCTCTGAGGATGAGGGGGAGCGCATGCGAAAGGACCGGTCCACTTTTTGGGCCAGCGTGGTCATCACCGCGCTGCGTGATGAGGCAGGCCGGCTACTCGGTTTCACCAAGGTGACTCGCGACATCACCGAACGCAAGAAAACCGAGGAGCATCTCGCGGAGACGATGGGGGAACTGAAGCGCTCCAATAACGACCTGCAGCAATTTGCGTATGTCGCCTCGCACGATCTCCAGGAGCCGTTGCGCATGGTGGCCAGTTACACCCAGCTCCTGGCCCAGCGTTATAAAGGGCGCTTGGACGCCGATGCCGATGAGTTCATCGCGTACGCGGTGGACGGGTGCAACCGCATGCAAGGGTTGATCCGGGATCTGCTGGCTTATTCCCGCGTGGGAACAAATGGAAAGGCGCTTCTTAGGATTTCCGTCGAAGATATATTGAAAGCAGCGCTTACAAACCTAGGGGGGACGATCGAAGAAAGCAGCGCGGTTGTGACCCACGATGCGCTGCCGGCCCTCACGACTGACGATACCCAACTGACCCAGGTCTTCCAGAACCTCGTCGGGAACGCCATCAAATACCGTGGCGCCGAAGCGCCGCATATACACGTCTCCGCCACGAAAAACGGCGGCAATGAATGGGTCTTTTCCGTGCGGGACAATGGTCTGGGAATTGACCCCCAGTACTTCGACAAGATCTTCGTCCTTTTCCAGCGGTTGCACGGGCGGGAAGAGTTTGAAGGCACCGGAATCGGATTGGCCATTTGCAAGAAGATTGTGGAGCGGCAGGGCGGGAGGATCTGGGTCGAGTCGCAACCAGAAAAGGGCTCGACCTTCTTCTTCGCCCTGCAAGAGAGAGAGGAGAAAAATGGAAATGATTGCAATGCACGCGGTGCCCTTTGAAGTTCTTTTGGTGGAAGATAGTCCCGGCGATGTCCGTCTCACGAAGGAAGCATTTAAAGACGCCAAGGTGCATATCAACCTGCACGTCGCGCCGGATGGAGCAGAAGCAATGGCTTATCTGGAGCGCCAGGGAGAGCACTCCAACGCTCCTCGCCCCGATCTCATCCTGCTCGATCTGAACCTGCCCAAGAAGGACGGCCGGGAGGTTTTGGAGGAAATCAAGAGGGATCCCGCGCTGAAGAGCATTCCCGTGGTCGTCTTGACTACCTCCGGATCCGAGGAGGATATCCTGCGGAGTTATCGACTCCACGCGAATTGTTACATCACCAAGCCCGTGGGCCTCGATGGGTTCCTCAAAGTCGTGAAAAGCATCGATAATTTCTGGCTGTCCGTGGTCAAGTTGCCGCGCGAAGCACGCACATGAAAGAAAAGGCGCTCCAAATTCTGCTGGTTGAGGATAACGCGGGAGATGCCCGTTTGCTCCGCGAGATGTTCAGTAAGGAGAGACCGGACAGTTTCGAATTGACGCACCTGCTGCGCATGGGTGAAGCCCTGGAGCATCTTGAGAAAGGCGGGGTGGATATCGTCTTGTTGGACATGGGATTGCCGGATGGGTATGGTCTCGATACCGTGCGGCGCGCGCGCAGGGCGGCCCCGGACGTCCCGGTCATCGTCCTAACGGGCTTGGACGACGAGGCCCTGGCCGCCGAGGCCATGAAGGAAGGCGTCCAGGACTATCTAATCAAAGGCCAGATCGAAAATCGCGCGCTCCCCCGGGCTCTTCGCCATGCCATTGAGCGCCACCGCATGCAGCGAGAAAACGACCTCATCCGCACGCAGCAGATGCAGTTGAAGGATGAGTTCCTCTCTCACGTATCGCATGAGCTTCGTTCGCCGCTGACCGCCATCTATTTATTTGTTACCAATCTTCTGGACAATCTGGCCGGCGAAATGAGCCCGGACCAGCGCGAGTGCATGGAAACCGTTCTGACAAATGTCAAGCAGCTTCAATCCATGATTAATGACTTGCTGGAAGTCACTCGCGTGCAGGCGGGTAAAGTGACGATCGAGCTGCAATGTACTCCGGCTTCCGATGCCATCGCCTACGCCGTCAACACACTCCAGGGGGCCGCCACAGCCAAAGGAGTCACTCTCTCCTCGGATATTTCGCGCCCGCTGCCATCGGTCTGCGGCGACCCAACACGCATTCGGCAAATCCTCGTCATCCTCGTTGATAATGCCATCAAGTTTACGCCGGCCAGCGGCACGGTGAAGGTTCAAGCTCGCATGTTCGACGAAGACCCGAATTTCCTGGTACTAGAGGTCTCGGACTCGGGATGCGGAATCAATCCGGATATGACCGAGCGGATTTTTGAACGCCTTTTCCAAGGATCGGAATCGGCTTTGATAGGCCGTAAAGGTCTTGGTCTGGGACTGCACATCTGTAAAGAGTTGGTGACGCGGCAAGGTGGACGTATCTGGGCCGAGAGCGCACCGGGAGAAGGCGCCGTCTTTTCCTTTACATTGCCCATTTTCTCTCTGCCGAACCTGATCGCCCCGGCCCTCAATAAAGAAAGATCTGCGGAAGGTCTTGCCACACTCGTGGTCACGGAGATTGGCTCACAGACTGGATGGCTTTCCGATGAGGTGCGCGCGGAACAGTCTCACGGGGTCCGCGATCTCCTGCAACGGTGCATCCATTCCGAGCTGGACGTTCTCCTGCCCAAGATGAGCTTCGCGGGAGCCACAGAGCTCTTTTTCATCGTGGCGATTACCGACGAAATTGGCGGTGAGGCGATTACCAGGCGGATTCGAAAACAGTTGGATAATTGCAAGCATATACGGCAAGCAGGCTTGGTCTTTTCGATTTCTTACAGGGCGCTTGAGCCCCTCAAACGAGGCGCGGGTGAATCCATGGAAAACTTTCTGGGGAGGGTGGCTGCCGAAGTTCAGCGACATATGGACGCGGAAATCTTGTCGAGGATGGTGACAAATGAGCAATAAGAAAATTCTCATCGTGGAGGACGATCCGGATGTGCGCCACGGCATGCATGTGCGCCTCAAGGCGAACAATTACGATGTGATTTTTGCGGTGGACGGATTGGCCGGTATCGCGGAAGCGCGAAAACAGATGCCGGACCTGATTCTCCTGGACCTCGGCTTGCCGGCCGGTGACGGCTTCAGCGTATTGGATCGCTTGAGAGCCATCGATAGTTTGTCCCTGGTCCCGGTGATTGTCGTGTCCGCGCGCGACCGCAGCGCCAATATGGACCGGGCGCTCAAGGCCGGCGCGAAGGCCTTTCTCCAAAAGCCTGTGGATAATGCCGAGCTTTTGGCGGTCATCCGCAAAGCCTTGAAAGAACCCGCGCCGCCGGGGAAACCCGTCGTGCATGACTTGGGGTCCCTATAGCTCCACCGGATTGCTCACAACGCGGCTGCTGTCCTTCTGCGAAGCGCCGCGAAAGGTTTTCTCGCACGCCGGGTCTCATGATTTGTGTCCGGCAATTTTTTTCTGGGCGAGCTGCTCCCTCAAGCGGGCGTTTTTTTCCGCGACGGAGCGGACCAATTCTTCCTTGTGCGCCGTGAGCTTGCGGGCGACCTCCGAATCCGAAGCCGCGAGAATTTGGGCGGCAAAAATGGCCGCGTTAATCGCCCCGGCCTTGTCAATGGCCATGGCCGCGACGGGGATTCCCGCCGGCATCTGCACGGTCGAGAGCAGCGCATCGAGGCCGCTCAGAGTGCTGGTGGCCATGGGGACTCCGATCACCGGCAGAGTGGTGTTCGCCGCCATCACGCCCGCAAGATGCGCCGCGCCTCCGGCGGCGGCGATCAGCACCTTCAAGCCGCGGCTCGCGGCCGTGGTGGCGTATTCGTGCGCGCGCGCCGGCGTGCGGTGAGCCGAGACGACTTCGATTTCGTAAGGGACGCCGAATTTCTCAAGCGTTTTTCCGGCTTCGCTCATCACCGGGTAATCCGTATCGGAACCCATCACGATTCCCACCAGCGCCACCGTCTGCTTGTTTTCCATGTTCACCTCGGTCTGCTTGCAAGCGTTGCGCCTCGCGTAAGGTGCGCGGGGCCGATATCATGGCGGTAAAACGCGCCGTCAATTTTTATTTTGCCGATCGCCTCGTAGGCAATCCGGGATGCCGCCTCCAGGCTTTCGCCCCGCGCGCTGACCACAAGGACTCTCCCGCCCGTGGTGTAATAGTTGGTTCCCTCGCGCCGTGTTCCGGCATGGAGCAGGACGCTGCCTTGCACTTTGGCGGCGTCCTCGAGGCCGGTAATCCTTCTTCCCGTGGCGGGATTGCCCGGATAGCCCTCCGAGGCCATCACCACGCAGATGCTTGCTCCCGGGAGCCATTTTGCGCGGAAGCCGCCCAGGGCGCCGCGCGCCGCGGCCGCGCACGCTTCGGCGAAATCAAAGTCCGCGCGCAAGAGAACCGCTTCGGTTTCCGGATCGCCGAGGCGGCAATTGTATTCCAGGACTTTGGGGCCGCCGGAAGTAAGCATCAGCCCGAAGTAGAGGAAGCCGCGGTAAGGGATTTTTTCCTTTTGGAGGCCGGCAAGCGTGGGGCGAACAATGGCATCGAGAATTTTATTTTCGAGCTCCGGCGGAAGAATGTCGCCGGTGGAATATGCGCCCATGCCGCCCGTGTTGGGGCCCCGATCGCCATCGAAGGCGCGCTTGTGGTCGCGCGCCGGGGCTAGGGGGATGAAATTCTCACCGTCGGTGAGGATGATGTAGGAAAGCTCCTGGCCGGCGAGGGCCTCCTCGATCAGGACGCGCCTGCCCGCATCGCCGAATTCGGGCGTGGCCATCAATCGCTCGACGAAATCGCGGGCCTCGCCGCGCGAAGACGCGACGAGCACGCCCTTGCCGGCGCAGAGGCCGTCCGCCTTGATCACCGAGGGCCCATCCGAGGAATCGAGCGCCGCGAGGGCTGCGGCGAGAGAATCGCAGATGCCGCGCACGGCGGCGGTGGGGATGCCGTGGCGCTCCATGAACTGCTTGGCGAAGATTTTGCTGCCCTCGAGCTGCGCCGCTTGCCGGCCCGGGCCGAGGAGCGCGAGGCCGCGCCCGGCAAATTCATCGGCGATGCCGAGAACCAGCGGGAGCTCGGGGCCGGCGATGGTGAGGTCCGCGCCGAGTTGCGAGGCGAGATCCGCGGCGGCTTCGACGTCCTTCAGGTCGAAGGGCATACATTCGGCGTCATTGGAGATGCCGCCGTTCCCGGGCGCGCACCAAAGCCTCTGGACCGCCGGGCAATGCCCGAGCTTCCAGACGATGGCGTGCTCGCGACCCCCGCTGCCGATGACCAGAATCTTCATAGTTGTTTGGCCGAGAGAAGGAATGACGATACGGCGGCGGGTTGGGTGGTGTCAACAGGAGCGCGCCCGGGGTCTTCGCCAAATTTTCGCTTTTTGTCTCGGCGACCCCCCCTATTTTGTTTCGAGTAGAAAAAATTATGTTGTTGATATCAAAGGAGCTACGGCGATTTCTGTTTCCCGGCTTGTTTCGATTAGAATTTGGAGGCTGGAAGGCCCCCGCAAGGCGCCTGCATCCATCTGTTGAGCCTCCGAGTGCGTCATCGAGGACACACGTCCTTTCCCGCCTAGACTACCGGCGGACAAGCTTCCCGCCGCGTGCGAGTTTCATGTGTTGGCCGCGCCCAGCGGGTCGGGCGCGAGCAACAAAAGCAACACATGATAGCACACAGATGACTATTTGTCAATAGATAACATAAGTCTTCAAGAGTGAGGCAGTTAGAATGGGCCGAAGGCCTTTCGATTTAAATCCCACCGGTGACGCGGACGGTTTCGCCGGTCATGTACTTCGAGTCGGAGGAGGCGAGGTAGACGGCCGTGGGGGAAATGTCGTCCGGCTGGCCGATGCGGCCCAGGGGCGACTGCTTTTCGATCAATTCGCGGAAATAACCCTCGTCATTGCCTTGCGCGTGAACTCCCTCGGTCTGGATCAATCCCGGATTGATGGAATTGACGCGAATCTTGCGCGCGCCTAATTCCTTGGCGAGGATTGCGGTGATGGCGTCCACGGAAGCCTTGGTAGCCGAGTAAATCGAGCTATTGGGCGGCAGAAACTTGCTGATGCCGGAGCCGATGTTGATGATGCTTCCGCCTTCGGGGCCGATGAGTTTCACGGCTTCCTTTGTGGTGAGAAGAAGACCGAGCACGTTGAGATTGAAGTGGCGATGGAAAAGCTCTTCGGTGGTGCCTTCGAGCGGCGCGAATTCATACACGCCGGCATTGTTTACGAGGATGTTGAGTTTGCCGTAGGCCTTTTTGGTTTCGGCGAAGAGCCGCGTGATATCCGCCTGTTTCGAGAACGTCGCCTTGCACGGCGATGGCTTTACCTCCCTTGGCGGTGATTTCCTGTACGACGCGGTCCGCACCTTCCTTGCTCGAAGCATAATTCACCACCACCGACGCGCCTTCGGCGGCGAGCGCCTTGGCGATTCCCGCGCCGAGACCCTTCGAGGCGCCGGTTACAACCGCAACTTGACCCGTAAGTTTAGCCATGCTTTTCTCCTTTTCCTGGCCTTGCCTTGAGATGGATACTTTGGCAGTCACCTAGTTGATGTACGGGAGCGGAGGCGGGATTCCAGAAAAAATGAAGGCGGGCAGCCCCGCCTATGCGATGCATCCGCTCCGGCGGGCCGGCTTCAGTGCAAAGCGGCGTTAATTGGCTTTGATGGCAGGCGGAGCCTGGGTGATGCTGCCGGGGAGCAGGTCCGTCTTGATGGTTAGTTTTTGATTGGGCCGCAAATTGATTTCGGTGGCGAAATCCTGATAGCCGGCGAGCGCGATGCGAACGTGGTGGCGCCCCGGGGCGATCACCATGGAGTGGAAGTGGCCGCCAAACTCGCGGGCGGTTCCCACAAAGCCCCCGTCAACGAAGACAGCGGCGCGTTCGGGCGTGACCTTCAAGCGGACTTCGGAAGTTTCTCCGGAGGGAAATATGGCGTTGGGGTCCTTCTGCAAGCTGACGACAATCGTGGTTGTCTTGGCCGGCTCGACGACGATTTTTTGCACCTGGTCCACATAACCGGTCTGGCGAATGTCAATTTCGTGGGCGCCCGGGAGGAGCAAAATTTTCTTGTCGGCTTTCAATTCGCTGACGTAGCCGAGGTATTGGCCATCCACCCAAACGCCGGATGATTTCTCCAATTTAGTTGTTCCCTCGATATCCACTTCGCCGAGGACCTGATTACTCTGCGCGGCAATAACCGATGGGAGTAAAGGAACAAAGAGAATGGCGAGCAGAATGACGGTTCCGAGGAGCTTTTGTCGGCTCATGTTTTCCTCCGCCTTCGACATAATGGGGCCCAGCAAGCGGCTGCCGGGCGCTTGTCCCGACAATAAATTGGATTAACGGACGGTACGTCGGGTTACCGATTTAGGTGCCGGGGCAGGCTACAAAGGCAAAGGCAAGGAAAAGGCCCCACCCTCACAAAACGAGGGTGGGGCACCCGTACCAGCAAGTGCACGATACCTCGGCGACTTGCGCTTCCGTTATCTGCGACCGGCGGCGGACTTGCCGGCCGATTTTTCCTCGCCGAGGAAATTCAGGAGTTCGCGGTTGACGATGTCGGTGTGGGTCCAGGTGATGCAGTGCGGCCCGCCTTCAACGACCACATAGTGGGCTCCCTTGATCAGTTTCGCGGTCCGCGCTCCCGCAGCGGTGATGGGCAGAATCCGGTCGGCATCGCCGTGCATGACGAGCGTGGGGACACTGATGCGCGCCACGTCTTTGCGGAAGTCGCTGTTCCACGTGGGGACACATGCGAGCGTGGCTGTGGCAGAGGAGCCGACGGCGACATTCCAACTGGCCTGCACAGCTCGCTCGCTGACGCGCTTTCCGAGCAATACGTCGGTGTTAAAGAAATTCTTGAAGAACTCGGTGAAGAACGCGTAACGGTCCGCGCGGATGGCGGCCTCAATTCCATCGAAGACACTTTTGTCCACGCCCTCCGGATTGTCGGGCGCCTTGAGGAGATACGGCGGCACTCCGGAAAGGATCACCGCCTTGCTCACGTTCTCCGAGCCGTATTTCCCGATGTACCGCGCGACTTCGCCGCCGCCCATCGAGAACCCGCCCAGAACGAAATCGCGCAGATTGAGATGGGTGACGAGCTTGTGCAGGTCTTCGGCGAAAGTGTCGTAGTCGTAGCCGATAGTGGGCTGGCTGGATTTGCCGAATCCCCGGCGGTCGTAGGTGATAACGCGATAGCCGGCGTCGAGCAGGACGGGAAGTTGTTTTTCCCAGGAGGCGCCGCTGAGTGGATATCCGTGAATCAAGACAACCGGCTGACCGGAGCCGTGATCTTCGTAGTGCAATTCAATGTCGCTTGAATTTTCTTTGCCGACGGTAACGTATGGCATTGCGAATCTCCTTTCGTTATGCAGCCATCCTTAACCTATTTGATAGGGCCGCCCATATAACGGCGCATCTTTTTTTCGGAAAGATGCGGTCAAGACGACGCGGCGGCCGAAGCCCCCTTGAAGAACGCCAGCAGGTCGGCGTTGACCTGGTCCGCGTTGGTTGCGGGCATGCCATGCGGGAAGTTTTCATAGACCTTCAGCGTTGCTTTCTTCAGGAGTTTGGCGGCCATCGGTCCCGCCGCAGCGATGGGCACGATCTGATCGTCCTTGCTGTGCAACACCAGTACGGGGATGTCGATCTTCTTCAGGTCCTCGGTAGTATCGGTTTCCGAGAATACCTTGATGCACTCGTAGTGAGCCTTAATGCTCCCCACCATGCCCTGCAGCCACCAGTGCTCTCGGATGCCCTCGGAAATCTTCGCGCCCGGGCGGTTGTAACCGTAGAACGGGAGCGTGATGTCCTTGTAGAACTGTGGACGGTTGGCCGCAAGCGCGGCGCGCAGCCCGTCGAATACCTCGATGGGCGAACCGCTAGGGTTCTTATCGGTTTTCAGCATGAGCGGCGTTATAGCGCTGATCAGCGCCGCCCTGGAGACACGCTTGGTGCCATGGCGGCCGAGGTAACGCGCCACTTCGCCGCCGCCGGTCGAGTGTCCGACCAGGATGGCGTCCTTGAGATCGAGTTTCTCGAACAGTGCCGCGAGATCGTCCGCGTAGGTGTCCATGTCGTTGCCGTCCGACGTCTGCGTAGAGCGGCCGTGGCCTCGCCGGTCATGCGCAATCACGCGATAGCCGCGCTGGCCGAAGAACAGCATCTGGCCGTCCCAGTCGTCGCCGGACAGCGGCCAGCCATGGGAAAAAACGATCGGCTGTCCCGTGCCCCAATCCTTGTAGTAAATCCGAGTTCCGTCCTTTGTGGTGATCGTAGCCATGTGCGCTCTCCTTATGATGTTTTTGACTTGTCTCTTGGACCGCGAAACATGCCTGACTAGAGACAGCAGGTTATTCCCGGCGAAAGCCGGGTGTGGCGTTCGGCCTGGTGGATCCAGACCTCGATCAAGGTGGCGGTTGCGGCAGGCTCAGAGATCGTGCGCGGTCTGGGACAAGAACCAGGTGCGGCGCTCGGTCTGGTCAATCCAGACCTCGATCAGGCTGGCGGTTGCGACATCGTTGTGTTTTTCGCAGACCTCGTGGGTGGAGCGCAAGGAGCGAGTGAATTGCAGGTTGTCGGCGGCAAGCTCCGCCATCATGTCCTTGGGGGAGACGACCTCGGCGTCGTTGTCTTTGAGGCGCTGGTTACGCGAGATGTCGCTGATGGAGCGGAGGGTGGTTCCGCCGATTTTGATGGCGCGTTCGGCGATATCGTCCGTCATGGCGAAGATTTGATCGGATTGCTCGTCGAGAAGGAGGTGATAATCGCGGAAGTGGCGGCTCGACATGTGCCAGTGGAAATTTTTTGTCTTCACGTAGAGGGCGAAGACGTCGGCAAGCAATGGACGCAGGGCGGCGGTGATTTCCGCGACCCCGCTGGGGCTGAGATCAGTGGGGGTTCTAAAGGCGGCCTTTTCACGTTCCTTTGCAGGGGTTGCAGCAGAATTTGCCATCGTTGTCCTCCTAGGTCATAGGGCTCAGGGGAGGGCATCATACCACCGCGAAATTGATTTTTGGAGCGTGGCAATAGGAGGGGGCCAGGCAGGGAAGGAGGGGCGCGCCGGCACATGGCCAGTGTGTCCATGGGCGCTCCGAAAGGGCAGCGGCGGGGTAACGGGAACTGGCAATCTGGCGTCAAATATCATTATATATATCGAGTTATAGGGAGCCACAGAACAAGGAGAATTGAGACTTCGATCATGCCTATGCCCATGGACTCGAATACGACGACAACTTCCATTCCCAAGACGGAGAAACCCGCACAATTCTCGCAGCCGCCGCCGAAGTCACTCGGGATCAAGCATTACTGGTGGGTGTGGCTGCTGGTGGCGCTCGCCGTGATAGTCGGCATCGTGCTGTACCGCCGCCATGAAGCGGCCGTGCAAGCGGCCCAAGCGAAAGCGGCTGCCGCGCAGCACAGTGTGCCGGTTACGACGGGCAAGGCGAGCAAGGGGGACATCGGTGTTTACGTCGAGGCCCTGGGCGCCGTCACGCCCGTCTACACCGTGACGGTGACCAGTCGGGTGCAGGGGCAGATCATGGAAGTGCATTATCGCGAGGGGCAGATGGTCCGCAAAGGCGATGCCTTGCTGGACGTTGACCCACGGCCCTATCAAGCGGCGCTGGACGAGGTGGAGGGGCAGTTGGCGCACGATGAGGCGGTGCTGGCCGAGGCGCGGATTGATCTGACGCGCTACCAAGCGGCTCTCGCCCGGAATGCGATCGCCGAGCAGCAGGTGGCCGATCAGGAGCAGACCGTCTTGCAGGATGAGGGCACGGTGAAGAACGACCAGGGCCAGGTGGCGAATGCCACGGTGAACCTCGTGTACACGCACATTACGTCGCCCATTGACGGGCGCGTGGGCCTTCGCCTGGTGGACCCCGGCAACATGGTGCAGGCCAACAGCACGGCGGGCCTGGTGGTGATCACGCAGCTTCAGCCCATCACGATGATTTTCAGCGTGGCCGAAGACTATCTTCCGGAAATCCAGAAGCAATTGCGGCTGGGGCAAAAAATGGAGGTGGATGCATTCGACCGCTCGCAGGAGACCCAGCTCGCGACAGGTTGGCTCTTGACCCTGGACAATGAAGTGGACCCGACCACGGGAACGATCAAGCTGCGAGCCATCTTCCCGAACAAGGATTCTGCCCTGTTTCCAAACCAGTTTGTGAATGCCAGGCTGCTGGTGGAGACGCAACACGGCGTGACGCTGGTGGCCACGGCGGCGATTCAGCGGAATTCGCAGAGCGCGTTCGTATACGTGATCGGGGCGGACGGGACGGCTAAGATGCGCACTGTGACGGTGGGGACAGCGAACGGCAATGTGACCGCGGTCCAGGGCGTGCAGCCCGGTGAAACGGTGGCGGTGGATGGATTCGACAAACTGCAGGATGGAACCAAGGTGACGGCGCGCACGGGGCAAGGCAAATCGAAAACGAGCGCCGCCGGCAACACGAGCGGAGTACAAACCCCTTGAATCCTTCGCGACCCTTCATCATACGGCCCGTCGCCACGTCGCTGCTGATGGCGGCGATTCTACTTGCGGGGATCGTGGCATATTTGCAGCTTCCCGTTTCGGCGCTTCCCGAAGTGGATTACCCCACGATTCAAGTGGTCACCTTTTATCCGGGGGCGAGTCCGGATGTGGTGGCCTCGGCCATCACGGCGCCGCTGGAACGCCAATTTGGCGAGGTGCCCGGCCTGGCGCAGATGACCTCCACGAGCTCGGACGGAAGCTCGATCATCGTTTTGCAGTTTTCGCTAAACCTGAACATTGACGTGGCGGAGCAGGAGGTGCAGGCCGCCATCAACGCCGCAGGGACCTTTCTGCCGCTGGACTTGCCGACCCCGCCCATCTATAGCAAAAGCAATCCCGCCGATGCGCCGATCCTGACGCTGGCGCTGACCTCGCAGACGATGCCGCTGACGCAGGTGGAGGACATGGCGGACACGCGCCTGGCCCAGAAGATTTCGCAACTGACTGGCGTGGGTCTGGTGACGATCAGCGGAGGCGAGAAGCCGGCGGTGCGCATCCAGGTGAATCCGACGGCGCTGGCGTCGTATGGGCTGAACCTGGAGGATGTGCGGACGGCGCTGCAGACATACGAGCCTGGATCAGGCCAAGGGCAGTTTTGACGGGCCGCAGCAGGATTATCAGATTGACGCGAACGACCAGCTCCTGACCAGCAAGGATTTCCAGGGTGTGGTGGTGGCCTACCGCAATAGAGCGCCCGTGATGCTGACGGACGTGGCCCAGGTGGTGGACAGCGCGGAAAACGTGAAGCAAGCGGCCTGGATGAACGAGACCCCGGCGATCATCGTGAATATTCAGCGGCAGCCGGGCGCCAACATCATCCACGTGGTGGATAGCATCAAGAAGCTCCTGCCGCTCTATGAGACGAACCTCCCGGCGGCGATCCAGGTTTCGATCCTCACCGACCGCACGACGACGATACGCGCGTCGGTGAAGGATGTGGAGTTCGAGCTGGTACTGACCGTCGCGCTGGTGGTGATGGTTATCTTCCTGTTCCTGCGGGATCTGGCCGCCACCACCATTCCGAGCATCGCCGTGCCGCTCTCTCTGATTGGGACGTTCGGCGTGATGTATTTGGCGGGCTACAGCCTGAACAACCTGACGCTGATGGCGCTGACCATTTCGACCGGCTTCGTGGTGGACGACGCCATCGTGATGATCGAGAACATTCACCGGTATATTGAGGAAGGCGAAAAGCCGCTCGAGGCGGCGCTGAAGGGTTCCGAGCAGATCGGATTCACCATCGTTTCGCTGACGATTTCGCTGATCGCCGTGCTGATCCCGCTGCTCTTCATGGGAGACATGGTGGGGCGGCTCTTCCGGGAATTCGCGATCACGCTGGCGGTGACGATTCTGGTTTCCGCCGTGGTGTCGCTGACGCTTACTCCCATGATGTGCTCGCGCATCCTGCACCACAAATCCGCCGACCAGCAGGGCCGGTTTTTTCGCGCCTCGGAGCGCGTCTTCGACCGCATCATCGAGTTTTATGGGCGGACGCTTCAGTGGGTGCTCGGGCATCAGACGGCGACGCTGCTCGTGGCCGCCGGAACGCTGGTGCTGACGATCCTGCTCTATATCGTCGTGCCCAAGGGGTTTTTCCCCGTGCAGGATACGGGCATCATCCAGGGCATCTCGGAAGCGAACCAGGCCGTTTCGTTTGACGCCATGGCGCAGAGGCAGCAGGCGCTGGCCCACGTGGTGCTTCAGGATCCCGCTGTTGAGAGCCTTTCTTCCTTCATCGGCGTGGACGGCACCAATACGACGCTCAATAGCGGGCGCATGCTGATCAATCTGAAGCCCCTCAACCAGCGAGACCTCAACGCCTCCGATGTGATTCGCCGCTTGCAACCGCAGCTGGCCAAGGTGGAGGGAATCACGCTTTACATGCAGCCGGTGCAGGATTTGACCGTGGAAGACCGTGTGAGCCGCACGCAATATCAGTACACGCTCGAGGACCCCGATGCGAGCGAGCTAAACCGGTGGACGGCGCAGTTCGTAGCCAAGCTGAAGACGCTGCCTGACCTCAGCGATGTGGCCACCGATCAACAAACGGAAGGCTTGGCCCAAAATCTGGTGATTGATCGTGTCACCGCTTCGCGCATGGGCATCACCATGGCGACGATTGACGAGACTCTCTACGACGCCTTCGGCCAGCGGGAAGTCTCCACGCTCTATACGCAGTTGAACCAGTACCATTTAATTCTGGAGACGATGCCGGATTTCCAAAAAAATCCGTCAAAATTGCAGGACATCTACGTCCGCTCGGCGCTGGCTCCCGTGGCGGGTTCCTCCGGCGGCACGAATACCGTCATCACAGCGGCCTCGAGCAGCAGCGCATCGGGCTCCACGTCGGCAAGCTCCTCGAGTTCTTCGCAGCCTCCCGCGGTTTCGGCGGCCAATGGAGCGGCTGTGCCGCTCGGCACGTTCGCCCATTTCGAGCCTTCGAGCGCGCCCCTCTCCATCAATCATCAAGGACAATTTCCGGTCGTCACGATTTCGTTCAACCTGGCCCCGAATAGTTCGCTGGGCGCGGCCGTGGACGCCATAGAAAAGGCCCAGAAGGATATGAACATGCCGCTCAGCATTCAGGCGGCGTTTCAGGGAACGGCGGCATCCTTCCAGGCCTCGCTCACCAACGAGCCGCTGCTGATTCTGGCCGCGCTGGTGACGGTTTATATCGTGCTGGGGGTGCTCTATGAAAGTTACATCCATCCGATCACCATTCTTTCCACCCTTCCTTCGGCGGGCGTGGGAGCGATTCTGGCGCTGCTGCTCTTTGGCACGGATCTGAGCATTGTCGCGCTGATCGGCATCATCCTGCTGATCGGCATCGTGAAGAAAAACGGCATCATGATGGTCGACTTTGCGCTGGAAGCGGAACGGAAAGAAGGCAAGAGCGCGACGGACGCCATCTATCAGGCGTGTCTGCTGCGCTTTCGCCCCATCATGATGACGACCATGGCCGCCCTGCTGGCGGGACTGCCGCTGGCTCTGGGTTCGGGAATGGGTTCGGAATTGCGCCGGCCGCTGGGCATCGCCATGGTTGGCGGACTGCTGGTGAGCCAGGTGCTCACGCTCTACACCACGCCGGTGATTTACATCTTTTTCGACCGGCTGGGCGAACGAGTCTCCCGCGCGCGCGCCGGCGAGGAAGGAGCGGAGCCTCTTCCGGCGGACTGAATCATGAATCTTTCCTCGCCATTCATCCGACGGCCCGTGGCCACGACTTTGCTGACGGCCGCCATTGCCCTTGCGGGAGCGGTGGCCTTCAATTTTCTTCCCGTGGCTCCCCTTCCGCAAATTGATTTCCCTACCATCAACGTGTCGGCGGGCCTGCCGGGAGCGAGCCCGGAAATCATGGCTTCCGCCGTGGCCACGCCGCTGGAGCGGCAGTTGGGCCGCATCGCCGGCGTCACGGAGATGACTTCCTCGAGCTGTCTTGGCTCAGACGCAACATCACGCTGCAGTTCGATCTGAACCGGAACATTGACGGCGCGGCGCGCGACGTTCAAGCCGCCATCAATGCCGCGCGCTCGAATCTGCCCACCAACCTCCCAGCAATCCCATCCTGGCGGAAAGCAAATCCTTCCGATGCGCCCATCTTGATCATCTGGCCTTGACCTCGGATATTTATGACCGCGGGCCGTATGTATGACGCGGCCTCGACGATCATGCTGCAAAGGTTCTCGCAAATTCAGGGCGTGGGCCAGGTGAGCGTGGGCGGCAGTTCGCTTCCCGCCGTGCGCGTGGACGTGAACCCCACGCAATTGAACAGCTACGGATTCGGCCTGCCGGACGTGGCCAACATGCTCCGGGCTCAGAATTCCAACCTGGCGAAGGGCCAAATATCGGGCGATCAGACGACCGCCGACATCCTCGCCAACGATCAAATGTTGAAGGCCGATTACTACAAGCCCTTGGTCGTCGGCTATCACAACGGCGCGGCGGTGAAATTGTCGGACATCGCCGACGTCGAGGATTCGGTGCAAAACATTCGCAACGCCGGATATGCCAACGGCCAAGCCATGCGTCGCTGGTGATCGTTTTCAAGCAGCCGCCGGCGCGAATATCATCGACACGGTCGAGCGCATCACGCAGGCGCTGCCTTCGCTGAAGGCCGCGATTCCCGCCGGGATTAACATAACGGTCGTGCTGGACCGGACGACCACGATTCGCGCCTCGGTTCAGGAAGTCGAACGTACGCTCCTGATTTCCATTTGTCTGGTGATCCTGGTGGTTTTCGTCTTTCTGCGCAACGTCCGCGCCACCCTGATTCCCAGCGTAGCGGTTCCAGTCTCGCTGATCGGGACCTTCGGCGTGATGTACCTGCTGGGCTACAGCCTGGATAATCTCTCCCTGATGGCGCTGACGATTTCGACCGGCTTCGTGGTGGATGATGCGATCGTCGTGATCGAAAACATCACGCGGTTTATCTGAACAGGGCATGCCGCCGATGGAAGCGGCGCTGCGCGGCGCGCGGAGAAATCGGCTTCACCGTGCTTTCCATCAGTATTTCGCTGATTGCCGTGTTCATTCCCATTTTGCTGATGGGGGGGATCGTCGGGCGGCTGTTCCGCGAGTTCGCGGTCACGCTTTCGGTGGCCATCCTCGTCTCCCTGGCCGTCTCGCTGACGGCCACGCCGATGATGTGCGCAAGACTGCTCAAGCACGAGAAGCCCGAGGGGCATGGGCGTTTCTACCGCGCGAGCGAACGCGGCTTTAATTGGATGGTTCACACATATGACCGCACACTGGTTTGGGTCCTGCGGCATTCGGCGCTGACGGCGGGGGTTCTACTGGTCACGGTGGGGCTTACCATTTACCTTCTGATTGCCATCCCCAAGGGCTTCTTCCCCATACAGGACAACGGCACGATCCAAGGCGGCATTGTAGGCGAACAGAGACATTTCGTTTCAGGCCATGCAGAAGATCGTTCTCCGTTTCGTGGACCTGATCAGGCCCGATCCTGCCGTCCAAGATGTGATGGCTTTCACCGGGGGAGGCAACACCGGCTTCGTTTATATCGGATTGAAGCCGCTCGATGAGCGCAAGATCAGTTCGAGCGAACGTCATCAACCGGCTGCGCCCCAAGCTGATGTCCGTCCCGGGCGCCTCGGCTTTTCTCAGCCGGGCCAGGACTTGCGCATTGGGGGCAGGGCCTCCGCGGCGGGGTATCAATACACGATTCAAAGTGAAAACGTCCAGGACTTGGTCAAGTGGGGCCCGATTCTGTTGCAGAACATGAAAAAACTCCCCGGCTTTACGGACGTCAACAGCGACCAGCAGAACGACGGCCTGCAGGCCAGTCTCGACTACGATCGCGATACCGCCGCGAGACTCGGCATCACTCCGCAGTTGATGGACAGCACGCTGTACGACGGTTTTGGGCAAAGCCTGGTGTCCACGATGTACACGTCGCTGAATCAGTACTACGTGGTGCATGGAGGTGGCGCCGCAATTCTGGCAAAGCCCGCAGGGATTGAACGACATTTATATCAAGCCCTCGACAGGGATAGAAGTCCCGCTCAGCGCCGTGGCGCGCATTTCGAAACCGACTACAGCGCCTCTTTCGGTGAATCACCAGGGACAATTTCCATGCGTCACGGTTTCCTTCAATCTCGCGAGCGGAGTGCGCTTTAAGCGACGCAGTCGAAAGAGATTGACCAGCATGGAACAAAGGCATGGGCATGCCGGCCACCGTGCATGGATTGTTTTCCGGAACTCTGCAAGCTTTCCAGGCCTCTCTGGCGACCGAGCCGCTACTTGATCATCACGGCGCTGCTGGCGGTCTATATCGTGCTGGGCATTCTCTATGAAAGCTACATTCACCCTATCACGATTCTTTCCACGCTGCCGTCGGCGGGTGTCGGAGCGGTGCTGGCTCTGATGCTATTCCATATGGACTGAGCATCATGGCCATGATCGGCTTGATCCTGCTCATCGGCATCGTGAAAAAGAACGGCATTCTGATGGTCGATTTCGCCATCCTCGCAGAGCGCAATGAGGGCAAATCCGCCAGGGATGCAATTCACGAAGCGTGCCTGCTGCGCTTCCGCCCCATTCTCATGACCACCATGGCGGCGATGTTCGGCGCGCTTCCCCTGGTGCTGCTCACGGGCATGGGGTCGGAACTAAGGCGCCCGCTCGGCATCACCATCGTGGGCGGGCTGATCTTCAGCCAGATGCTGACGCTCTATACCACGCCGGTGGTCTATCTCTATATGGACCGCGCGAGCCACTGGTGGCAGCGAACCCGCAAACGAGGCTTGGGCGCGGCCCCGCAGGAGACCGCCGGATAGCGGCACGGGAACGCAAACCATGAAAAGAGGAGTCGAATCCTTGCCAAGGCGGAAAGGGAAGAGGCGCATGGGCGGAAGATTCCGCGCGGCCGTGGCTTTGCTCGCGAGCGCGTCGCTGCTGGGGGGATGCACCGTGGGCCCCAGGTATCAGAGGCCCTCCGTGCAGACTCCCACGGCCTACAAAGAACTTCCGCCCGCGAACGCTCCCGAGGCTTCCGTCTTCAAAGTCGCGCAGCCATCGGATAGCGCTCTTCGAGGCAAGTGGTGGGAGATGTACAACGATCCCGAACTGAACAAGCTCGAGGATCAGGTGGATGCTTCCAACCAGAACATCATCGCGGCCGTTGACAATTTCTTCTCCGCGCGCGCCATCGTCCGGGAAGCGCGGGCGCAGTATTTTCCGACGATAACCACCGACCCGAGCATCACCAAGACGCGCACATCCGGGACTCAGGTCAACGGAAACACCGGAACCGGAAGCTCACACACGCTGACGGTTTACAACTTTCCATTTGACGGCAGCTGGGTGCCCGATTTGTGGGGGCGCGTCCGCAATACCGTGCGAGAGGAAGCCGCCGCTGCGCAGGTGAGCGAGGCCGACTTGGAAAACACGCGCCTGAGCACGCATGCGGACCTTGCCGTGGATTACTTCGAGCCTCCGTACGCAAGATGCGCTGCAGTCGCTGCTCGATTCCACCGTCGCCGCTTATCAGGACTCGCTCAATCTCACCCAGGCGCTTTACGACACGGGCATCGATTCCCAGGAATCCGTTTACGAGGCCAAGACGCAGCTCGAGACCACCCGGGCCGAGGACACAGGCGTGGGCACTCTTCGCGCCCAGTACGAGCACGCCATCGCCGTCTTGATAGGGCAGCCCCCAGCCAGCCTCTCGATTCCACCGGACACCACGCTGGTAAACGCGCCGGTGATTCCCGTCGGGGTTCCCTCCGAGCTGCTCCAGCGCAGGCCGGATATTGCCGCGGCCGAAAGAACCATGGCGGAGTCGAATGCGCAAATCGGAATCGCCCGCGCCGCGTATTTCCCCACGCTTACCTTGAGCGGCTCGGGCGGGTTTGTGAGCGACTTATTTTCGGAGTGGATCTCCTGGCCTTCGCGCGTCTGGTCAATTGGGACGTCCATGTCGGAAACCATCTTCGATGCGGGATTGCGCAGAGCGACCGTGCAGCAATACCGCGGGGCGTTCGACGCGTCCGTCGCCAACTACCGCGAGACGGTGCTCACCGCTTTCCAGCAGGTGGAAGACAATCTGTCGGCTCTGCGCATTCTGAACCAGCAGATCCAGCAGCAGGACGTGGCCGTGCAGTCGGCGCAGCACACCTTGAATCTGGCCATGGACCGCTACAAGACAGGGATCGATCCCTACCTCAATGTGATTACGGCGCAGACCGCCCTGCTGGCCGATCGGCAGACGGAAGTCAATCTTCGGATGCAGCAGATGACCTCGAGCGTTCAGCTCGATCGAGGCGCTGGGCGGCGGATGGGATGCCTCGCAGTTGCCTTCGCAAAAGCAGGCCGGCAAAACCGCCCCGAACCTCCCGCCATCTCCGTAATGGCCCGGCAAAAAATGATTGCGCCGCCGATCACCTCGGGTTTCCCATTCTCCCGGTTCAAGTACCAGCAGGGGCTGTAGCCATAGTGGGGAAAGAGGGAGTGAACGCATGTTTGTGTTTCCGGCTGGCCCAAAATGATTTCGGCTCTGCCATCCTTTTCGGCGATGGCATAGGTGGGCTGGATGGTCACAACATCGAAAGGATCACCGGCTTGATGGCGGGTCATGCGGTAGCGGACATAAAGATAGTCTCCGCCATACACCAGGGCCAGCGATGCGAGCACCGCGATGAGTATGCGCACCGCCCATCTCGATACGCGGTTCATGTGTCCCCGCCAGGAGAATTTGAAGCAGCTGCCGGGATTCCGGTGGATCCTATCTCACCTTCCGGATCGTGCGGGGCAATCATCGCCCCATCCGGCCGCTCGAACCCCTGGCGTGAATATACGGCCTTTTCCCGATCCGCGGTAGCTCCCGGGAAGAGCGTCGGTTGCGAAATGGCTCCTGCCGATAGCCTGTGCGACGCGCCGGGTTGCCTTTTTGGATGCTGTTCGGAACCGCGTTTGCCGCCGGGAAGCCGCCGAGGCTACCATAGACGCAGGGAAGGCTGCCACTAGGGAGAAGCACCATGCGACTCGCCCAATGCGGATTCGTGATTCTGCTGGCTCTGCCCGGGGGAATGGTTGTGGCCCAGCAGCCGCCGCAACAGATGCAGACCGATTCTCTGGCGGCGGCCGCGCGCCGCGCCCGCGCGCAGAACAAGGAGAAGCCCAAGGCGGCTATCGTCTGGAACAACGACAATATTGCTTCCGCAAAGGCTGCACCCATCAATGTAGTGGGTCAAGGCGCAACGGCCAACGAAGACTCCAGTCATCCGGCGAGCGGTTCGGAGCCGGCCGATAAATCCAGCGCAGCGCCGGGACGTAGGGCCGCCCTGGAACATGCCCTCGCGGCAGCCAAAGAGCAGCTCCAAAGCCTCCAGACGGACCTCGACCTTCTTCAACGCAAAAACAACCTCGACGAGCAGACGTATTACGGCACACCGGACTACGCGAGTGACACCGATGGCGCCGCACAACTAAAGGAAGAGCAAAATCAAATTGACGCCAAACAGCAGGTAGTCGCCGACGCTCAAAAAAAAGTGGACGAGCTGCAGGCGCAGTTGGACGCCCTCAGCGATAACACCAGCGACACCGGCAGCGCGAACGACGCCGGCAACACTCCCAAGTAAGCCTGGACACTGTCTCCATCCAAATGGAGTTGAAATTGGCGCGGAAAAAGCCGCCAAAAAAGGGGAGCGGCCGGTGGGGGTTCCGGCCGCTCGGGGCATGGGGGTGATGAAGGTGCAGAAATTCGAGATGCTTGTCCAGTATGCCGGCTGCCGCGAAGGTTGCCCTTCCTGGCCTTATATCGGAATGCCGCACAAGCCCCGAATCCAAGGTGAGTATGCCGGGCGCGCCGCGCGGGGGCGATAGGCTACTGGGTTCAATTCGTTTGGTACCGACGTACCGGCTTGATCGTTCGCATCCTATTCGCCCGCGCCGCTCGCGCCCTTTGCGGCGGAAGGAGCGTATGTACTACGATACCCCCGCCGATGAGCCAGATGGCTTCCTCCAAGCCCAACGATCCGGCAGGCGAGATGCTGTGGGGATTCTGGTATCCCGCGCTGCGAAGCAAGCAGGTGCGCGGCCGGAAACTCGAGCGCGCCATGCTGCTCGACGTCCCGCTGGTGCTGGGGCGCGACGCCGGCGGGAAAGCCGTTCGCGCTGCGCGACGTTTGCCCGCACCGCGCGTTTCCATTGTCCTTCGGCCAGTTTGACGGCTATGCGGTCGAGTGCGCCTATCATGGCTGGCAATTCGACGCGCATACCGGCCAGTGCCGCGCGATTCCCTCGCTCACGGCCGAATCCAAGCTGAAATGCGAGCGGATATATGCGGGCAGCTTCCCCTGCGAGGAGCGCGACGGCTACATCTGGGTGTTCATGGCCAACTCCGAAGGCCGCGCGACCGAAGCGCCTGCCCCGCCCGCGCCCGAACTGCCCACCTTCAGCCCGCGCTACCAGATCGCGCATCTCTGGGCCGATCTGCCGTGCAGCGTGGACCACGGAATCATCGGGCTGATGGATCCGGCGCACGGGCCCTTCGTGCATCAGGCGTGGTGGTGGCGCAGCCGGCGAAGCATCCGCGAAAAGGCCAAGCAGTTCGAGCCTATTCCCAATGGTTTTCGCATGAGCGCGCACGCGCCTTCGGCGAATAGCGCGCCGTACAAACTCCTGAAGCTCATCACGGGCGAGCCCGCCACGACGACGATTGACTTCGTGCTGCCGAACCAGCGATTCGAGCAGATTCGCGCGGGGCGCTATTGGCTATCGAGCCGCACGACTGTCACGCCCATCGAGCGCGGCCTGTGCCGGCTGGATTTCTGCGCGGCGTGGAATATCCTGCCGTGGTTTCCGATTGTCTCGTTCATCCTCCACGTGCTCGGGCCGCGTTTCATCCGCCAGGATACGGAAGTGATCGAGAAGCAGGCGCTGGGCTTGAAAGTACGAAGACCGCATGATGCTGGTGGACGACGCCGACCGCCAGGCGCGATGGTATTTCGAGTTGAAGGCCGCGTACCTCGAATCGCAGCGCACCGGCGAGCCGATGCGCAATCCGGTCGCCGGGCCGGTCACCCTGCGCTGGCGGTCGTAAAGACGCGATCCGAATGCGCGCGCGGCGCAATGCTCGCCGTCCTACCGCAGCGTCCCGAGATCGAACGTCGCCGAAACGTCCTGGCCGTCGGGCGTGCTCACTTTCACCTCTGCCGGTGCGGAGGCGATTTTTCCCGGGGCATATTCGAGCGTCACATCGGCGCCGCTAAGCTGGGACGGCGAGTCGCCGCTGGCCGTGTAGATGGGCCGCCCACGCACCGATTTCGCCGGAATTTCTTTGCCGTCCTGTATCAGCCGGATGGTGAAATCCTTCCAGAAGTCATCGCTCCGCAAGCGCACCCCGCCGGAGGGCGCCGCGAATTGCGGGCCATACGAGGCTGTCAGGTTTATCTCGACGAGCACGCGGCAGATCGCGGGCTTGCCCAGAAATTCCTGCTCGGCATCCGGAGCGTGATCGTTCGGCATCTGCGCCATGCGATTGAGGATCACCACGTAGGGCGTTTCGAACCGAATTATGGCTACGTGCGGACCTGACTCGGGCAGCGGCGGCATCTGCGCGTATCGCGCCAGGAACGCCGCCCTTTTTTGCGCGTCTCCTTTGCCCAGAAAATAGGCCTCGCGAATCGCTTCCGGAGATAGCGGATAATCGAATGCGAATAGGGGCACAGCCACGAGGAGCGCGGCAAGCGCGAGCGCCGTTCCGAGCCTGGTTTTTGGATTCACGCGAGCCTCCTCGCCTTCATTTCATCGGACGTTGGGAAAGGGGTGGAGGGATACATCGCCGCGTCCGGCTGTGCCCTGGCGGTTAATTGGCAACGCCGCTCAGGAACGAGTAGTGTTCCGCGGCGCCCATGAAGAAGAGCATCGGGAACGACAGCCAGAATCCCACGCGCGAAGCGATAAAGGCCCAGCGGGCCAGCCGCGCGGCTTCGGAGGGCATGGGCGCGCCCTGCTCGACGCTCGCGCGCGTCCAGGCAATCAGCCGCTTCTGCGCGCGCCACACGATGCCCCACGCGTTCAGCAGCATCAGCAGACCGAGTCCGCCTCCCATGCTGATCGAAAGATGGGCGTTCGAGGATTGCGGCGACGAATTGAGAGCGAGTACGATCCAGGCGGCGGCAATCACGATCGCGGCAATGGCGATTGTCCGCACCCAGGGATTGTCGAGAATTCCCGTGCTCGGCAATTGAAACGGATAGATCAGCGCAAAGGCCGCGGCCCATACCGCGAGCCACTCGCCCATCCAGTGCCATGCCAGCGCCGGATTGCCGGCGACCGTCGCGTCGCCCGCGAGGATTTGCCAGTAGTAGCGCAGCCCGGCCAGCACGGTGATCAGCGCGGACCAGCGGAACCACCACATCGCGCGCGTCATCAGCACGGGAAACACTTTTCCGCGGACGGAGGCGTCGAGCTGCTTCATCGTCGGAAAGCCCACCAGATTGAAGAAATAGAGCAGGCCGAGCCAGATGAATCCCGAGACGAAGTGAATCCAGCGGAGCGCCATCTGCTCGTTTGTAAGCGGGTCGTGCGGAAAGCTGAAGTGCGGCGCGAGCGAATGAAAAATGAAGGCGAGTAGAAAAGTGGCCACCAGGTGTCCTCCTGCACGAAGCCACGCTACGCTATCGGAATGGGGAAGAACAATGTGTCTTAGTCGCGCGCTTTAATAGACCATGAAAACCATCACGCGCGGATCCCTGCATTTTTTGGTTTCTGTTCGCGGCCTCTTTGCTCGCGCCATATTGCCCCTCACAGCAAAGGCGTGACCAAGTTCTTTACGTTTTCCAAGTGCTTCCTCACTGGGATCACGTCGGCAGGAGCAAAGAAAACAGCTTGATATCGGGCCGTTTCGCTATAGGTTTGGAGTTCTCGGTAATCTTTGTACATGGGCCTCAGTTGTGCGTTTGCCTGGATCGCATTCACCCGGAGCTTGTGTCTCTTGAGATGTTGTCCTGTCTTCGCGAAAAAAGCTTCAACGTAGTGAACGGCCGCATAGAAAAGCATAGTGATTGCCCAATCGGGAGCGGCTGGAACAGCGAGGTTCAACGACGAGGCCAGAGACTCGTTCTCCGCAGCTTTCTTGAGATGCTGAGGCTTGCTTGGCAAGACGCGACTCTCAACGTTGGTACGTAAGCTCTATGGACGGTTCGCTCACACACTCGAAGAGCGGCGCGCCCATTCTCGAAATGATGTGGAAATCGAAATCAAACATCTCAAATTCGTCGATGATTTCTTGTTCCTTTTCGTAGATTTTGGAACGGACCTCTGCATCGAAGTCGTCTACCACGGTATACACATACATGGTTCTGGCGGCGTCATCTACCATGGTGAAAACATTTTCGACCTCAGGGACCGCAGAAATCCTCAAGGCAACAAAATGTTTAGCGGTCGGAACGAGCGGCTTTGTCATCACGGTGTCGAGATACGCGGATGAGCGAACGAGGATTTCTTTTTTCTCGCCCGAGCGCACGCACAGGGGTGCCTGCTCGGCCATACTCAGGGGCCAAGGATTCGCGGTCTCACGCCTCTGAAGAAAAGCTAGCGCCATTTTTCTACCTTATCCTTTGTGTTTCAGATTTTCCGGAACATCCGTGGCCACAAGGTTGGATGCGTTGACCATGTACATTGGATCGCCGTTTGGAAGAAACTCGTCCAAGCGAACAATGGTAGCCGCAACAGCTTTCAATCGCAGCTTAGTCCCGTCTTCAAGCAGATACACGTTCCATCGCTCGGCGCCCTCCGGTTCAAACTCGACTTCTTGCCCCATGATTTCTTTCCCTCCGAAGTTATACTTTTTCTTTGCTGCCATCGCGGGGCTCCCCCTTTATGAACCTGCAACTCGACAGCGTATCAGTACCACATAGGACAGCACCCCGCAAGGTTTTAAGCAATAGGCAGAGCGGACAGGTACAGCTCCATCTGCCATTACGCCCCTTTGTCGCGCGTTTGTTCTCAAGGGATAATTACCTTTAGATTTCGCCCTTCGCCTTGTTTTCGATATGTCAGGCCAAATTCGAGTTGGCGACCCCCCCAAATCCTTCGCGATTAGAATTGAGGCAATAATATACTTGACTAACCACGGCGTTCCTGCTACAGTTTGACTTGTGAGGGATGCGATGACAAAGCCAAAGACGCTCCAACAAGCCATCCGATATTTCAGCGACGAGCAAGTTTGCATTGATACCGTGGCAAAGATGCGCTGGCCGAATGGCCCGGTTTGCCCAGCTTGCGAGAAGAAAGAGCACTACTACCTCAAGAGTCAGCGCCGCTGGAAGTGCAAAGATTGCGGGCGACAGTTCTCCGTCAAGCTGGGCACCATTTTTGAGGATAGCCCGCTGTCCCTCGACAAGTGGCTCTGCGCTCTTTGGATGGTGGTCAACAGCAAAAACGGAATCAGTTCTTACGAAGTGGGCCGCGCGCTCGGCGTCACTCAAAAGTCGGCATGGTTTATGCTCCAACGGTTGCGCCTTGCGTTACAGGAAAAGTCTCTAGTGAAGCTCGGCGGGAAGGGGAAAGAGGTCGAAGTGGATGAGACTTTCATCGGCGGGAAAGCTCGCAACATGCACCGGAGCGTCCACCAACGGCGCATCGTGAAGGGCGGCCCCCATGATAAGACTGTCGTGTTCGGTATGTTGGAGCGCGGCGGGAAAGTCCGCACAAAGGTTCTCTCGAATCGCCGCAAGCACACACTCCAAAAGGAAATCCGCGACCATGTAACCGTCAACTCCGTTCTGTTTAGCGACAGGCTCCAATCCTACGAAGGCCTGATGCGGGATTACAGCCACTACATGATTGACCATGCCGTGAAGTACGTTGACGGCACGGTTCACACCAACAGTCTCGAAAGCTATTGGAGCCTATTCAAGCGCGGATTGAAGGGAACCTATGTGAGTGTCGAGCCGTTCCATCTGTTCCGGTATCTCGACGAACAGGCATTTCGTTTCAACAATCGCGCTACCAAAGATAAACCAATGAATGATGCGGACAGGTTCGACCTAGCCTTATCGCAGATTGCGGGAAAGCGGCTGACCTTCGCGGAGGTCACTGGCAAGGTGGGAGGGGCGAGTTGCGAATCCGCTGCGTCTTAAGCGTGGGAAGCGGAAGAAATCCTAGAAATCCTCTTCCGCTTTTCGGCTTTGAGCCTAGATTTAATCTTGGAGTGTGGAACTGACAGAACCTTTTTCAGCGCATTCTCGAAAGTCGCGTATTCACCCGACTCATTCTTGGAGGAAGGTTTGGGGTGACGCGCCACTTGTAATCCCTCGCAGGAGGGATATTACAGTGGTGTGTCAAAAAAACCAAGAGGAATTACTCAAGAAGCGGCTTGAAGTTGCCGATGAGGTCATCAACAAAAACAACGAGTTGATGAAGCGTTGGAATAAGAGACTCACTGCTGATAACTCGCGCTTCATTGACCGTTTTCTTGCCGGGGAGTTGCAGATTTTCTTCCGTTTGGGACTCGGTGAATCTGGCGAAGAGTGGATTTGCTATCTGGAGCAAGTATCCGCCCTCAAACCAATCTCCTGTGAACAGGTGGTCGCGCCCAACGGTGAGAAGAAAGCGATGCTTATCAATGTTATTAAGCTCTTGGAGGAGCCAGAGCGCATCATTCCCGCCCTTGTATGGCTGGAGCCTATCAATCGCTTTCTTAGCATCCTCCCGCATTCCGTGTACTTTTCTAGCCTTTCGGGATTCATATATCTTGGCGCTAAGGCTGATCGGGAAGGAAACGTAGTGGCTAGGCTCCCTATCGGGAGTCCCCACCTGTGCGAGATGGTAAGCCAAATGGTCGAGGGCACTCCTAAGATTCTGGACGACATCTCCAGCGGCGGCGAGCATAGTGAAGCTAGAGATAGGGAGCGGGCCATGATATGGACTCACCTTGCCAGTCTCAGGGTCAGCCTTCATGCAAAATACATACAAGTTCTGACCGGCAGTGGAGGCGACTTCGGCCTCCAATTCCGCGAGGTGTTTCTTGGCCCTTTCGACCTTTACCCGGATAAGTGCAAGCCGACTTTTGGCGTTTAAGATGTCTGGATTCGACATGTTTTCATGATAGCAGAATTTGGAGAGCTTGGTTAGCGAAGTATATTATTGCCAGAATTGAGGCGTTAATATACTTGACAAATCAAGCCGCCTTTGATACATTTGGCTTGTGAGGGACGCCATGAACAAACCAAAGACACTCCAACAAGCAATCGTACACTTCTCGAATCCTGATAACTGCCTCAAGTGGATGGTGAATCTCCGCTGGCCGAAGGGCGTCGTCTGCCCCACTTGTGGGCGCAAGGACGCCAACTTCCTCGCAAATCAGCGGAAGTGGCAATGCAAGAGCGTCCACAGCCATCGCCAGTTCACCGTCAAGGTGGGAACTATCTTGGAGGATTCGCCGATCGGCCTCGACAAGTGGCTCGTTGCCATGTGGATGATTGCTAACTGCAAAAATGGGATAAGTTCCTACGAAGTGGCCCGCGCCATCGGCGTCACTCAGAAGTCGGCATGGTTCATGCTCCACCGCATCCGGCTGGCAATGCAGGACAATTCTCCAATGAAGATTGGCGGCAGGGGGAAAGAAGTCGAAGTGGATGAGGCTTTCATCGGCGGCAAATCCCGCAACATGCACCAGCATGTGCGCGAACTCCGAAAGGTCACCAAGGGCGACAAGGGAAAGACTCCCGTACTCGGAATTCTTGAGCGCGGCGGAAAGGTTCGGGCCACTGTCATTACCAGTCGCAAAAAGAAGCCCTTGCAAGAGCAAGTTAGAAAGAATGTCAGCGCGGGAACCATCCTGTTTACCGATGCCCTGCCGTCCTACGAAGGACTCATGCGCGATTACTACCACCAAGTGATTGACCATGCCGTTGAGTACGTGAATGGGCGAGTTCACACCAACAATCTTGAGAACTTCTGGAGTCTCCTCAAGCGGGGAATCCGGGGAACCTATGTGAGCGTGGAGCCTTTCCACCTGTTCCGCTATCTTGACGAACAGGCGTTCCGCTATAACATGCGCAAGGCCGAAGATGGCCCTGTTAGTGACGGCGAGCGTTTTGACTTTGTCGCCTCTCATGTCCTTGGCAAGCGCCTTACCTATGCCGAACTCACTGGCAAAACCATTACGACGGATTCCCAACCCCTTGCGTCTTAAACGCGGGAGGCGGAAGATTTCTTAGATTTCTTCCGCTTCTTCGCCATCTTTTCTTCTCGCAGTTTCCTGCTTATCGTTGAATGAGGGACCGCGAAAATCTTCTTCACTAAGTTTTCAAACGCCTTGTATTCAGACGAAACGTCTGCGTGTTTCATATGCTCCCCCCGAGACTTTTTAGGGTTTGAAGGTACAGGAAGGTGGTCGGTGTTGCTTGGACTACTTTACGGATGTCGCTTCTGCTCATAATGGCACCTATTCCTTCACCATTGCCAGATTTCAGAATTGGTTCACACCACTTGCTTCTGACCGAGTTTTGGTCACGATACAGTTGCAACAGGCCATAGGCAAAATAGTCGGCGGGTTCCGTGAGCACGGTACTATCTTTGGGGACGAAACTCCACTTCGCTATTCTAGGTAACTTATCCTCAGTCAAAAACAGCTCCTCTGAATGGTGCCGAATTTCCGAAAGAGCAAAAAGCATGTGCTCCGTATAGGGTTGATATTCGTTCTGCTGTTCAAATATGATTTCTAGCCTTTCGTTTCTAGGGACCGCCCGCAGTACATTGATTATCAGCGGATAAAGACAGGCAACGTAACCCTTGAGAAGTTTCTCTGCGGCCGTTCCAGCCACCAAGTCCTCATAATCTGAAAATCTGACTCCGCCAACCACAGGTATTAATCCGCATTGATCTGGAATTGGACCAAGGGAAGCTAAAAGCCGCCTGTCCCTTTTCTTTTTGAATCGGAGCTTCCTCATGTGCAAGTGCTTACGCTGATGACCTAGTGCCGCGCGCCACAACGGAACAAGTTTCTTCCATTGCTCGTCGTTTCCTAGAAAACCAGCGACAAAAGTCCAATTAGATGTCTCATGCCCCGTCTCATCGAGATACGCGGTTAGCATGAATCCCCACTTAGGCGGGTTGTCATGTGGAGAACAAAAAAACCCCTCAAGGTCCGGTTGTCCGATTGGTTCTGGCACGACGAATCTCCTTTAGTTCGTCGGCACATAATATGTTGCGCCCTCAGAGCCATAGGCCATCTTGAGCCTACGGCTTTGATTCGTCAAATATATTATTGCCAGAATTGATGCCCGTCGCTTGTTTTCAATGAGTTGCCGCGATTTCTGTTTCCCGATGTTTCGCGATTAGAAATTCGGGATCCGCCTTCGCGCAAGAGGTGCGCTACGGCGGACGCGTTGCTTGGAATCCCCGGTCGTCCGCCTCGGTTGCTCCTTCGCGGCGGCAGGGCGTCGCCCCCCCTGTTTTGTTGCGGGTAGAAAAAATTATGTCATTGATAAAAAGGGAGTTAAGGCGATTTCTGTTTCCACGCGTGTCGCGGGTAGAGTCTGGAAGTTGGAGGCTGGAAACTTGAGGCTGGAGGGTGCCCCGCAGGGCGTCTGCTTCAATGCTTCGAGCCTTCGGCTGCGTCCTCAGGGGCACAGAAATCTCCTCTTCTCGCTGCATGGTATTTCTAAAAGTTGCGCCAGCCCAGCGAGGATAGCGCAACAAAAGCAACCCATAGTACCATAAAAAGGACTGTTTGTCAATAGGTAAATAACCTCTTTGAAGGCCGCTATTTGCAGGGGTGTGGTATTCGCTTCACAAAATATGCCGTCCATGGCATAGTCCATACATGGCATGGAGGGAACTTGAAGGAGCGAAACATGGCTAGGAATTTCAATGAACTGCGCAAGAAGATGTCTCCACGGGCTCGCGGCCGCTCCGAGGCTGCCGCCAGAAAGATGATTCAGGCGCTGCCTCTGGCGCAGCTTCGCGACGCACAGAACATCACTCAGACAGAGCTCGCCAAGCGGCTCGATATTGACCAGAGCGCCGTCTCAAAGATCGAGCACCGAACCGATATGTATCTGAGCACCCTGAGCGACGTGATTCGAGCCATGGGAGGCGAACTGGAGTTGACAGCGAAGTTCCCAAGCGGAGAGGTTCACATTCTCGCGCTTAGTGGGAGAGAGACGACGGACGAACCAGCCGTGACGCACGCCAACCGCTGACTAGCGTGAAAGAAAAGTGGCCGGGAATAACTAATACCGCATCTTCTCCCAGAAATGCGCCGGGCGTGCAAGAACAACAAAGTGGCCCGGCGTCAGTTTCTGCGTCACAGAACTGCATGTGTTTGGAGTGCTCAGCCCGGTTGATAGAATCTCCGCGACGCTGAAGCTCTTGCTATTCGGATTACTTTGGCAGAGAACGTGCCAATCTACCCAGACCTGAACCCACAAGATGTCGCGCGGCGCGAGTGTGAGATCAGCCAGTCCTTCCTTGTTAGTCACAAGCTCGAAATTCTTTTTCTCTTCTCTGACGGATTCCGGGGATTCGCCTACAAACACCACTAAGTGTTCGTTGGCTATTGGCTTTCCATTCCGCCCGTCAACGACCTGAACAACAATGTGACTCTCCTGCGCCATTGCGACAGATCCTGCGCCAAACAGTCCTGCCAGAACACAGAGCGTCTTCAAGAATCTGTCCATGTTTTCACCTATTCCTTTCTCCCCATCCGACTGGAGGAGTGGGTTGCGGGCGGGGCGAGGCGCGCGAGGGCCCAGCGGGCGTGGTCGGCGACGAGGGAATCGTCGGAAGCGGCGAGGCGGTGGAGCAGGGCCGTAACGCGGGCGTATGCGGGAGAACCGCGCGCGACGCGGGAATTCCCCAGCGCGACGCAGGCGTTGCGGACGAGGCCGCGCCACTTGGCGCGCTTCACGGCGCTCCCGCGGAAGATGGCGCTGAACTGCTCCTGCGAGAGTGACGCCAGCCATTCGAGGCGTGGCGCGAAAAGCGAATCGCCACCTTCCATTTTCTCTTTTCCATTTTCCTGGCGTCCATTTTCTTCCCGCAAAAGCTGCCGCGGCTGGAACGCGGCGAGGGCTATCACGGGGGCTTTGCGGTTCCATGGGCAAACGTCTTGGCAGATGTCGCAGCCGATGGCGGCGCGGCCCATTTGCGGGCGCAGCTCCTCCGGGATGGGGCCGCGAAGCTCGATGGTGAGATAGGAGATTCAGCGGCGCGCGTCGAGGACGTACGGCGCGGGGAACGCCTACGTGGGACATGCGTCGAGGCAGCGCGTGCAACTGCCGCACAGGTCTTGCGGAGGCCGGGCGCCAGATGGTTGTGTGCCGAGCGTGGGTTCAAGCTCGAGCGTGGTGACGATGACGCCGAGAAAGAGCCACGAGCCGAGCTGCTGATTGATGAGGCATGTATTCTTCGCGAGCCAGCCGAGGCCGGCATGCTTGGCGGCCACGCGCTCGATAATCGGGCCGGTATCCACGTAGGCGCGCGCTTCGAAGGTTTTTCCGAATTCGGCGCGCATGGCGGCGATGAGTGCCTCCAATTTTTCGCGGAGGATTTCGTGGTAATCATCGCCCCAGGCGTAGCGGGAAATCCATCCGCGTGGGGAATCATCGTCAGCGCCGGAGGGCACTTCCGTCGAGTACGGCTTATCCGAATTGTAATTGAGCGCGGCGACGATCACGCTGCGCGCGCCTTCCATAATCAGCGCCGGATCGCCGCGGCGCGGGTCGCGCAGATAGTTCATCTCGCCCGCGTAGCCCCGCGCGAGCCATTCCGGAAGGTGCGCGAGTTCGGCGTACTCTTCCACCCGCACCACGCCGCACAGATCGAAACCCAGGGCGCGCGCACGTTCGCGGACCCACGATGTTCGGCCGGCGCTAATTTTCGTTTGCACCCTTCCTCCGTCAGGACTAACGGGCGGGCTTCCATTTTTCGAGGAAGGCCGTGACGTCCGCGGGGCCGATGCGGACGCTATCTTCGAACTCACCCTGCTGCTGGCTGTAAAGCAGCTTGCCATCGGAATCGAGGACGGCGAGGGCCGGCACTCCCTTATCGAGCGGGACATCGTACTTTGCGGCGAGATCGAGATTATTTTTCCCTTCGCCGATGTTGATATGGACCACGTGGAAGTTCGCGTCCACGAGAGGCGCGATGGCCGGCGAATGGAACGCAGCGTTGAGCACCTGGCAGTCGTAGCACCAGTTCCCGCCGAAGACGAGGAGCACGCGCTTGTGGTCCTTGGCGGCGCGGGCGAGCGCGGCGGCGAGGTCGGCAGGCGCGTCCTCGGGAGCAGGGTAGAGATTGGGATTGGGCTTGGCAGGCTCGGGCAGGCGCCGTGGCTCCCATGGAACGGGATCTCCCCGCTCCGTAGCGACGATCCGCCAATTGCCTGCTCCTTCATCGAGCCATACCTGGCTGCCGGAAAAGATGAAGCGCTTGGGTCCCGAATCCGTGCGAAGCGTGAACTCGATTCGAAGCACCAGGGCAACCGTTCCGGGCTGCGGCCTGGCGATTTCGAGCACCTTGGGGTCGAGGTTCGAAAGTCCTCGCGCGGCGAGCGAGGCCCAGAAGCGCGGCTCTTCGCTCGGGTCCTGCGACGCGCCCGCCGGGGTGCGAGACTGCGCGGGAGGCGCTGTCGAGTAGAAGGCGGCGATGGCAGCGCCATCGCCTTTCTCGACCGCGGCGCTCCACCGGTCGAGCGGCGCGAAGGCGGATTGCGCGAGCGCGGCAGCCGGCCACGAAAGCGATAGCGCGACGATCGAAATGGCGATCAGCGAAAGCGCGCGGTTAATTCCCAAGGAGCCTCCCTAAGACAACCCCAAGTTTACCTTACGGTCCCAACGAGGTCACCCGCGCAAAGAGCGCAAGAGGTGTCCCTGCATCTTCGACAGGGAGATGCCCACGGTGTAGGGGGATATGCATCTAATCTGAAGGAGGCGGATGGACATGCCATTCTTGCTCAAGTACTGGGAATCATTGGCGTGGTCGCTCGGAATTCTGGGGGGCAGCATTGTGGTGGCGCTCGTGGTGCGCTGGCTCATCTTCGCGGTGGTCAAGCGCATCTTGAGGAAAGAGCCTACGCTTCTGAAAGGCACGCTGGTCAACCATAGTGAAAGGCTGACTCGCTGGATTCTTCCGCTGCTGGCCGTGGTGATCGCGCTTCCGGCAGCGCCGTTGCCCGCCGCGGTGATGCGACCGCTGCGCCATGCCATTGGCCTGGCATTCATCGCATCCGTGGCGTGGCTCGCGATTCTGGCCGCGGATGTTGCGCTCGATATGCTTGGTTCGCGCTTCCGAACCGACGTGGCCGATAACCTGGTGGCCCGCAAAGTGCATACGCAACTTCGAGTGTTGCGCCGCATCGCGATTATGGCCGTGGTGATTGTCACTCTCTCCATCATGCTCATGACCTTCCCCGAAATCCGGCAAATCGGAACGAGCCTTCTTGCGTCCGCCGGGCTGGCGGGGTTGATCGTGGGCATGGCGATGAGGCCCACTCTCTCGAGCCTTCTTGCCGGAATACAAATCGCGCTCAGTGAACCGATTCGCTTGGATGATGTGGTGGTGGTCGAGGGCGAATGGGGATGGATCGAAGAGATTCAAACAACCTATGTCGTCGTGCGCCTCTGGGACCTGCGGCGGCTGATCCTCCCTCTTTCGTATTTCATCGAGAAGCCGTTCCAGAATTGGACGCGCACGAACTCCGAGCTGCTCGCGAACATCACGCTGTGGTTGGATTACACAGCGCCGGTGGAAGAGCTTCGCCAGGAATTGACGCGCATCCTGAAGTTGACGGACAAGTGGAAGGGCCGGGTGAATGAGTTGCAGGTGACGGACGCCACCGACCGCGCGATTCAAATCCGTGCATTGATGGACGCCGCGGACTCCAACCTGGCTTGGGATCTGCGCTGTTATGTCCGCGAAAAGCTAATTCAATTTCTCCAGCAACGGTACCCGCAATGCTTGCCGCGCGTGCGCGAAGAGGTGCATGATGCGCGGGAGGGTCAGGCGCCGCCGGACCGTCGTTCCCTGGCCACGTCCGCGTGATGGCGGTAGCCTGGCCTTTCGAGTGCTGTTACAATGCCTGCACATGGCCGACTGGCGCCAAATTCAAGCGCGCATCCGCAAGGCAAAAAACAGCCCCGACGCGCCGGCGAAACTTCACGAACTCTTCCAGCGCACACGCGACGCGATGGTGGCGTGGGAGCTTGCCTTGATCGAGGAAAAGGCCGGGCACAACGACGAGGCGGGGAAATGGTACACCATTGCGGCGCAACGCTTCCGGCGCGCGGAATGGAAGAAGAAGGCGGAAGAGGCGCTCGTTCGGCTGGGCATTCCGCTGCCCGCTGCCGCCAGCGCGGAAATGCCCGCGGAGCCTGGCGCCGAACCCCACCCCGCGCCAGCAACGCTATTTGATCGCGCACATCCCACACTGGCCCTGGGTGAGATTCCGGAAGGGCATGACGAAGCAGCGCCCGCCGAAGCCTCCGTGGGGGCCGGCGGCCCGCCGGCGGGATTGCGGGAATCCGCGGCTGAGGGCCTGAAAAGGCGCCGCCGGGGGCGCCGCGGCGGGCGTGGGCGCCGGCGAAAAGGGGCGCCTGCTGCGTCGTCGCTTCCCACGCGAGCCTATGCGGCACCCGCCGAACCCCGCCCGCCCCGGCCTCCGATGATGCGGCCGGCGCCGTTCGAGCCATCCCCATTCGAGGGCGGGCACGAACCGCCGCGTGCCGCGCCGGCGGAGTTCTCCGCGCCGCAATTGCCTTCCGAGCGGGCGGCTCATGGGCGCGCAGGCGATCCCGCGCTGGCCTCACGGATGGCGCATCTGGAATCCATGTTGCGGCGGCTGGTGGCGGGCCCGCTGCACCGCCTGGATGAAGCGGACGAGGCCCCGGCGGGGCCCGGCGTATTTTTGCTCTCGGACTCCGACTTGATCAGTTCCTACTACATCGAAGCCTGCCAGACGCTGCGAGTGGGCGTGGGCAATCTGGCGCGCGGCGGGGGACGCTCCGGAAAGGGCGGCCGCGGTGGCCGAAGCCAATCCGAAATCGGCCTGAAAGCCAATCTGGCCAAGCATCTGGGAATTAGCGAAGCGAAGGTATCGCAGTATCTGAAGGACCACTGCGTGGTGCGCTGGATACAGCTCGACGATGAGGCTCCGCATCTGGCGCATTTCGCCATAGGCGTTTTGCGCACACCTCTGAATGTTGATTGATCGAAAGCTCCCCTAGGGCCCGCTTTAGCGGGCAGATCCACCTGTAAGTTACAGTACTTAAAGAAGTTCCATTCGATGCGCCGAATCGCCACTCAGCCCCGGGATTGCACCTTTGGACGCACATCGCTAGACGCCCCCCCTTGAAACCTAGGAAACTATGGTACGGTAACCTGATTCGGTAACCCGGTTACCGATATGGGGTTGCGGTTCCCTTTTTCAGGCTCTGGGCGATTCCAACGGGGAAAATCCTGGGTAGCACTTTTAAATTGCGATCTGAATAGAGAGAGGTAGAGCACTATGCCAAAGACAATCGGCAACCAACTGTGGAAATCATTCGACTGGACGCTCTGTAAGACGGCGGGCGTAGCCTTCGAGACGATCCAGTTCTTCAACAAGCATAACCCCAATCCTTCCTTTACGCCGAAATGGTCCGACAAGCCGCTGCTGAAATCCTGGGAGAAATCGAAACCCACGCTGGGCTGGCCGCGCACCACGGACTCTCTTTGTCCGGATTGCGTAAAAGACGCGCGCAACGCCATCCTGAACGGCACCAAGGACTGGACCGACCTCGTTCACGAGAAGGTGGGCGAGATCAAGGCGCAGATCATCGAGCGCGACGGCCAGGTGTGGATGGTCAAGGAATGTGCCATCCACGGCAAGTATGAAGACCTGATGGCCGTGGACGCCAAGTTCCTTCAGTGGATCGAAAAGAATTTCCCCGGGCGCGATATCCCGGCGCACAACGACGAGGACCTGCACAAGCACGGCTCGAGCACCGTGCGGCACGGGCGCGGCGCGGTCCTCACCGTGGACCTGACCAACCGCTGCAACATGATGTGCGACCCCTGCTTCATGGACGCGAACCAGGTGGGCTACGTCCACGAGCTGAGCTGGGAAGAAATCCAGGAAATCCTCGATAATGCCCTGAAAATCAAGCCGCGCCGGCAAATGTCCGTGCAGTTTTCGGGCGGCGAGCCCACCATGTCGCCGTACTTCATTGACGCCGTCCGCTATGCGCGCAAAATCGGTTACAACAGCGTGCAGGCCGCGACCAACGGAATCGAGTTCGCCAAGAGCAAGGAGTTCTCGAAGAAAGTCTTCGAAGCCGGCATGCGCTATGCCTACCTGCAATTCGACGGCATCGGCAACGACGCCAACAGCCACCGCCAGGTCGGCAACCTCTTCGACGTGAAGCTGCGCGCCATCGAAAACATGCACGAGGCGGGCATCGAGATCGTGCTGGTCACCACGATCGTCAACAACGTGAACAACGATCAGGTTGGCCCCATCGTGAAGTTCGCCATGGAGAACCCCAAAAAGATCGCCTTCGTCTCGTTCCAGCCGGTTTCCTTCACCGGGCGCGACGAGGACATCACTCCGGAACGCCGCATCCGCCAGCGCTACACCCTTTCCCACCTGGCCCAGGATGTGAGCGCGCAGGTAGGCAAGATCGAGCCCACGCGCGATTGGTTCCCGCTATCCTTCATCTCGCCGTTCGCCGGTTTTGCGGATCTCGTGCACGGCCCCGAAGCCCAATGGGGCGCGCTTTCCTGCGGATGCCACCCCAACTGCGGCGTGGGCACGGCGCTCATGGTCCACAAGGAAACCAAGGAATGGGCGCCGATTTCGCGCTTCCTGGACGCCCCACAACTGGTGAAGGACGTCTCGGCCATCACCGACGCCGCCCGCGGCAAGAAGTTTTCGAGCTACATGATGATGCTGGCCCTGCTCCGCAACTACAAGCCTTTCCAAGCGCCTCCCAGCCTCAAGCTCTGGGACATCTGGAAGAAATTCGATAAGACTTGGGCCGTCTCGAAGGACTCGGACAAAAAGTACGGGCGCACCAACCCCAACCGCACCTACGAAGACGCCATGAAGCGCCGCAAGGAAGACCCCTGGAACATGCTCTTCATCGCCGGCATGTGGTTTCAGGATCTCTTCAACTACGACTTCCGCCGCACCGAAATGTGCATCATTCCTTACGCCACGCAGCAGGGCGAAATTTCCTTCTGCGCGTACAACACGGGCATCGGCTGGCGCAAAATCATCGAGAACATGCACAAGAATGCGACCGTCGCCCAGTGGTACAAGGAGCACGGCAAGCACGAAATCTACGCCAAGGGCAAAAAGGTGGACCTCGCCAATTACGAGCACTCGCTCAAAATTAATGAGGACGACGCCTCGCGCGTCCGCCACCTCGAGCACGATATTCCGCAAACGGCCGCCGAGGAAGACCGCATCCGCCGCAAGTTGGCTTACGAAGAGGCCGCCAAGGTGCGCAAGATTTACGAAGAGCTGGTGCTGAAGAAGTCGAGCGAGCCGGTCGTACAGATCGGCACGATCCAGCAGATTCAGATGGCCGTTCCGGGCGCTCCCGTAAAGCCGGTGAAAATTGCTCCCGCGAATGGCAATGGAAACGGCAACGGCCACTCGAACGGCCATGGCAACGGGCACGGCGCGCCTCACGCCGAAAAGACCGATGCCGAGCAGGCTACCGTCGCCGGCGATTAACCTATTTTTATCCCTGGCGGATTCAAGCGACCGCCCCGATTCACTGCATCGGGGCGGTTTTTTTTGATTCAGGGCACAGTTTGCATTAGAGTGGGAGACATATGCCACGCATTCGAATCTGGGGCGGGAACGGGCAGAAGCGGCGCAGCCGTGTGTTTGATTTCACTGTTGTGCTGATGCCCGTGCCGGAAGAGATGCCGGCCGTACGCGGATCAAAGGGACGTGTTCGGCGCGCGAAAAACCCAGTGAAGCCAGGCTATGAGGTGACCGTTCCGCTGCTTCCTGGAGTGATCACGTACGGACGCACGGAGCAAGAGGCGCTCGAAATGGCGCGCGATGCTATCCGCTGCCATCTCGACGGCTTGCGCAAGTCGGGAGACCCAATCCCCGACGAGAGAGACGCGCACACCGCAAGATTGCGTGTTGCCTTGAGCGCCTGAATGGGCTCACAGCTTCCCTTACTCAAGCCGCGAATTGTTCTGAGGGTTCTTTTGCGCGCCGGTTTCTATATCCACCATCAATCGGGCAGTCATGCCCAGCTTCGTCATCCGGGCAAAACTCATCTCCGCGTGACGCTGCCGCGCCACGATCGTTTCGATCTGCCGCGGCCGGTTCTGCGTTCCATTTTGCGCCAGGCTGAATTGACAACCGAG
Source organism: Terriglobia bacterium (assembly GCA_963823205.1). Classification (GTDB taxonomy): domain Bacteria; phylum Acidobacteriota; class Terriglobia; order Acidiferrales; family UBA7541; genus Palsa-295. Next base: position 252,095 of record CAWGKL010000003.1, on the reverse strand, counting down.
GAGTTTTTGGCGCTCCTATAAATTCGATGGCGCGATACGACTAGCCCTTGCCGGACCGCAGGAGCGGATAAATCTACGTGTGCGGCTGTGCGTCCGGAGCCGGAGCGTTGTTATTGTCCGGCTGAGGCTGAGCTTGTGGTTCAGGTGCCGGGCTGTTCTGCGGCGGGCTGCTCTGGTCCGGACCTACGTTACCACCCGGAGCATTGGAATCGGAGCCGCCATCGTAGATTGAATATGGGTCATTTTGATAGCTTCCCTGCGAGCCGTCATTGGACGAGTCCGGACTATACGGCGGCGGATTATCGTACGGGTTGTAGTACGCATCGGGGGGGTAAGCATCCCCCGGCCACGGGCCATACCAATAAGGATCATACCAGCCGAGCCCCAAGGCAGGTCCACAGTAGCCGCCCCAGTACGGCCATCCAAAGCCACATCCTCCCCAGCCATAGTCCCAACCGAAGCCCAAGCCCCAACCCCAACCGCCCCACCCGAAGCCCCGCCCACGGAAGCCTCCAAAACCGTTTCCACGGAATCCGCCAAAGCCGTTTCCCCGGAATCCCGAGCCGCCCGAAAACCCTCGATTGCCGGAGATGGAACCTCCACGGATGCCAGATACGGAGCCCCCACCGAAGGAATGCCAACCGCCATCGTTGATTGCAGCACGAGCACCCGTCCCGCGATTTGCGAACGACCCGGAACTACGGCTGGCTCCAAACCCGCCGCCGCGCCCACTGAACCCGCGCGACGCGCCACCAAAGCCGCCGCCCCGGAACGAACTCCCTCCGCCGAATGACCGGCTGCCCGCTCCGAAAGAGCCTGCGGCCCGTCCACCACCAAAGCCGCTGCCCCGGGAGAAACCGCCCCCGCCAAAAGACCGCGCCCCACCAAAGGAGCCACCGCCTCGAAATCCTCCACCACCCCCAAATGAGCCGCCGCCACCGTGGAAGCCTCCTCCTCCACCGCCGCCATGGAAACCGCCGCCACCACCGCCGTGGCCACCGCCACGCTGGGCGAATGCTGGGTTGGGCGCGAGGGCAAGAGCGATGAAAGCGGCAAACGCGATAAGGAAATTACGAGGGTTGAGTCGGCTCATAATCCGTACCTCCCTTTGTGCGTGGGAGCGCACTTCCGAACCGGGAGCCTACCACAAGGCTGGCTTCCTGACGTATTAGATTCTAGTCCCGCGCGATGGGTTGCGCGAAATATGTGCACTGTGGCAGCCGCCCGAAGCCCTCGACGCCCCGCGTCCTACTTCGCCTTCGCCGCGCCGGTCAGCTCGTCCGCCAGGGCCGTGGCGCCATAGATATTGCGCAGCGCCTCGATGATGCCGCGAACATCCACGCTCACGGCGCGGCCCTGCTCGTCGCTATAAACAAAATCCCAGGGCAGCGACTCGATATCGCCGTCGAAAATAATTCCCACCACTTCGCCATCGCGGTTCACCGTGGCGCTGCCCGAATTGCCCCCGATGATGTCCGCGGTGGAAACGAAATTGAGCGGCGTATCCAGCGCCAGCCTGCGATTTGTGCGCCATCCAGCTCGCCGGCAATTGATAGGGAGGCGCGTCGCCGTGCTCGGCCGCATGCCGGAAGGCCCCGCCGATGGTCGTGAAATAGGGGATGTGCTTTCCATCTTCCTTGTAGCCCTCGACCGCGCCGTAGCTGAGCCGCAGCGTAAACGTGGCGTCGGGGTAGGAGTTGAGTCCGCCCACGACGAAGCGCGCCTTGGAAATCGCCGTTCCCCCGCTCGTCCTCACGGCGTCCACCTGATCGTCGAACTCCTTGCGCGCGGCCCGCGCCTCCGGGTCGAGCTCACGCATAAAAATAATCAGGGGATCGGTCGACGATTCAATGGCGGCCTCGCCGCCGTCGAAAAGTTTTTTCCGGAAAGCCGGATCATCGAGTTGTGTGCCTCCGATGATTTCCTTCGCCGCCTCCTCGGGAGTGCGCCCGGCCAGCGCCTTCACCACCGCGGGATCGTCTCCCAGCCGGCTTTTGAGGGTTTCCAGGTAATACGCGAAGATGATGGTCACTTCGGATTTGTACACCGGCGCGGCGGAAAATAGGTCTTGCTCGAGCGAGGGAAGCGCCGATTCGCGGTACTCCCGCAAGCGGTCGCCGTTCGGCTTGGCTTGTTCCGCCGGCAGGCGCACGAGTTCACGCGCATAGACGCCGAGCGGCGTGGGCAGACGGCGGGCATTTTCCAGCAGGGCGTACTGGTAGAAGATTCGTTTGTACACGCCCATGGATTGCTCGATTTCCGTCCAGGGATCGCCGAATTCGGCCTTGCGCTTGGGATCGCTTTCCACAAAATCGCGGAGTTTCTGCTCTTCCGCCTTTTTCTTCTCCATCAGCGCCGGATTTTGCAGGCCTTCTTCCTCGCCGGTGATGGCCTTGTAGGAGTTCTGCAGCATGAAGAGGTCTTCCTCGGCGATGCGGGCGTTTTCCGGCGACTCGCTCGCGAATTGCTGGAGCCGCGCAACGGAGGTCCGTAGGGAATCCAGCACGAAGGGGTATGCCACGTCGCGAAGCATCTCGAGCTGCGCCACGGTGTCGAGCCGATCCGTCGAACCAGGGTTGCCGGAAACGAAGACCAGGTCGCCCTCGCGCACGCCCCGCGCCGACCAGCGCAAGTAATTTTCCGTGTGCACCGGCTGGTTGTTTTCGTACACGTGGAAGAAGCTGATATCCAGGTCGTAGCGCGGGTAGGTGAAGTTGTCGGGATCGCCGCCGAAAAAGGCCGCGTCGAATTCCGGAGCGAACACCAGCCGCACGTCGGTGTATTTTTTGTAGCTGTAGAGGTTGTACATCTCGCCGGAATAAAACGTCACCACGTCGCAGCGCAGGCCCGTGGCCGTCGCGCACTCCTTCTCGATCCCCGCCATGGCCGTGCGCCGCGCCTGCTCCGCTTCGGCGGCCGGCATTTCCGGCTTCACCCCGGCGTTCACTTGCGCCGTGACGTCCTCGATTTTTTCGAGCACGTCCAGCTCGAGGTCCGGACACTTGGGCTCGTCGGCGCGCGTGGGCGCGTAGAAGCCCGTCTTCATGTAGTCCTTTCCGCCCGTCGAGATGCTGTGGATGCAAGTGGATGCGATGTGGTGATTGGTGAAGGCCAGCCCGTCGGGAGAAACGAACGATCCCGTCCCATTATTGAAGCGGATCGAAGAGAGCCGCACGTGGTCGAGCCACTCCTGCGTGGGCACGAATCCGTACGTGGCCTGCATCTGCGACTTGGGAATCGCGTTGTAGAGCCACATGCCCTCGTCCGCCAGCGCCGCGGAGACGAGCAGAAAGAACCCGCCGAGCATCAGGCCGCAAAGAAATCGCTTCAGGTAACGCGAGTGTCGCATGGCATGGGAATCTGAACTGGCCTCGAATCGCATCAGGTTGTTGCCGAAGCTGAGAGGGGAACCGCCGAATGGACGTTCTTTTGCGGCGCCCTGAACTGTTTGCTCAGCGCGAGGTGCTGCTGTTGATAGGACGAACCGATCCCAGAGCCATAAACCTTGTCCGGCCGATCCGACATTTTATGGTAAATGAGCCGCCCAATCTCTCGGCTGTCCTCCAGCAGAATCGGTACCTCATGTGCGCGCACCTCAAGCACGGCATTTGTCCCTTTAATTTCCCCGGACTCTCCATAGCCGAATCCAGGGTCAAAGAAGCCCGCATAATGAACCGTAAATTCCCCTATCGACGGATCGTACGATTCCATCTCCGCCGCGTAATCGGTGGGAACGCTCACTCTTTCCTTGGAGGCCAGCAGATAAAAATCCCCGGGTTCAAGCACGAGACTCCCGCCTAGGTCCCGTGCGTGGAAGGGTTCCCAAAACTGCTCAACGTCGTACGCCCCTACACGCGAGAGATCAATAGGCACCTTCGTCTTCTTTCCCTTGTACGCCACAACGCTTCCCTCGCTGCCGCTCAGGTCCATTGACAGGTGCAGCCCTCGATCAATCATCGGTTTGCTTGGCGTTCCCCCGTTTTCGTACACAAGGCATCGTCTCTGCGCCAATTTCCTTAATTGTTCATCGTCCGTTTGCGGCTCGCCTCGATAGAAGCGCAGTTGATTTAGTTTCGTGCCTGCTCCGACGATAATCGGAAACGTCCGCGGGAATATTTCAATATACAAGTCGCCCGAATAGCCTTTCGGCACGCTCTCGAAAATCTGTTGGCGCTCCGTCAACAAGCGCGTGAATATGTCCAGGCGGCCGGTGGTGCTCTTGGGATTGGCTTTCGCTTGCATACCCGGTGGAAGGTCCAAATATTCCGCCGCCTTTGCGATGTATACATTCCCGGGCGTGAGCACCGCTGGCCGGGTCAGGTCAATCTCTTCCACCGAGAGTTGTCGAATCTTTGGGTCGATCAGCGTCGTTCCGCTGGGCAGGAAGCTCGACTTGAGCCTGTACGCCTTGTCTGACAATCGCAGGTCAATGCTTGCTGGCTGTATCTGGCCTTCGGCGATCTCCGCGCGCGCCCGAATCTTACCGTTGTCTATTAGCTCTCGAATTTCCTGGGCCGGCAGAATCCCTTCCTTGCGAGGTGTGTTTCGTGATTCCTGTGTAAGCAAGCTCCACTGCCCCATTCCCACCATTCCGGCGCATGGTCACGAATTGCGGTGCCTTTCCGCTAAACCTTGGATTTACTTTGCTCGCTCAGTTGCCAATGGGCTTTCCTTCAGGGATTCTTTTACCACAGAACGGGCGGATATGCTTGTCCCACGGTTCAAGCAGGTATTTTGCTTCGTCGCTTGCCATGCCAGAGCTCCTGCTTATAGCATGGTGCCTTTCAAGTCAAAACGACGCATAGGGACGCGCCACTCCTGATTGACAGAAATCACCGCGTAGCATAGACTTAGCGTTTGTCTTTAGAGTAAAAGGTGCTACAGAGCGGATGCGCACGTATATCCCCAGAGGCCGCGAGGCCGAAGATCTCACAGTCGGCAAGAACTGGTTCGTGGTGGACGCCAAGGGCCAGGTTCTCGGCCGGCTGGCGACGCGCATTGCCCGCCTTTTGATCGGCAAGGATAAGCCGAGCTACACGCCGCATCTCGATTGCGGCGATCACGTCGTCGTGATCAACGCCGAGAACATCCGCCTGACGGGCAACAAGATTGACCAGAAGATTTACCGCCATCACAGCGGTTATCCCGGCGGGCTCAAGGAAATTCCGGTTCGCGCGCTGCTTGAGCGCCGCCCCGAAGAGGTCGTGCGCGAAGCGGTGCTGGGAATGCTCCCGAAAAACAAGCTCCGCGCGCGCCGCGCCAAGAAGCTGCGTATTTATGCCGGAAGTGAAGCGCTCGCCCGCCACGCCGGACAAAAGCCTCAGCCGCTCGCGCTGTAGCCTCGCGAATGTGTTCTGAAATCGGGCGCGCCTTCGTTGAGAAATCCGCCGCGCGTGCGCCGGCCGCGGCATCCACGGGCGCCGTGAAAGATAGATAAGGGATACACAGGAGAGAAGTTGAGTTCATAAGCGAGTTCCATGCGGCCGCCGCCGCAAAGCAGTTCTACGGCACGGGCCGCCGCCGCGAATCGGTGGCGCGCGTGTACATCAAGCCGGGCGCCGGCGAGCTTCACCGTCAACGGCCGCCCGGTGGACGAATATTTCCGCAACGTCGCCTGGCACACCGCGCCGTCGAGCCGCTGAAGTTCACGCAGATGCTCGACCAGCTCGAGGTGAAGGCCCACGGTCAAGGGCGGCGGCGTGGGCGGGCAGGCCGGCGCGATCCGCATGGGACTTTCGCGCGCGCTCTCGAGGCTTCAATCCGGAGCTGCGCCCGGCGCTGCGCAAGAATGGTTTCCTGACGCGCGATTCGCGCATGAAGGAACGCAAGAAGTACGGGCAGAAGGGCGCCCGGCGCCGCTTCCAGTTCAGCAAGCGCTAAACGGTCTCGCGGCGAGCTGCGGCGGGCCGAATTCACGGCCGGCAAGGAGCCGGCAAAAAAGGACGGTCTGCCGCCGGCATCGCCGGGGTTTGCAAACATCCATTTCAACGAGAGGAGGAACTTTGGCAGTTGAAATTACGATGAAAGAGCTTGCTGGAGGCCGGAGTTCATTTCGGCCACCAGACGCGCCGCTGGAACCCGAAGATGAAGGAGTACATTTTCGGCGAACGCAACGGAATCCACATCATCGATCTGCAGAAGACCCTGAAGATGTTCCGCGAAGCCGCCCGCTTCGTCAGCCGAGCAGAGCAGCCAGAGGCAAAATCGTCCTTTTTCTCGGCACCAAGCGCCAGGCGCAGGAAGCCATCGCCGAAGAAGCCGACGCGCTGCGGCATGTTTTACGTCAACCACCGCTGGCTGGGCGGCACGCTGACCAACTGGGCCACGCTGCAGAAATCCATCAAGCGCCTGAAGACGCTGAAGGCCATGACCGAAGACGGCCGCATGGCGCAGCTTTCGAAGAAAGAAGCCGCGCGCCTCGACCGCGAACTGAAGCACCTGCAGCAGAATCTTTCCGGCGTCGAGAATATGGCCGCGCTGCCGGACGCCATGTTCGTGATCGATTCCCAATGCCGAAGCGATTGCCGTGCGCGAAGCGCGCCGCATGGGCGTTCCGGTCGTCGCCATCGTGGACACCAATTGCGATCCCGACCAGGTGGATTGGGTGATCCCCGGCAATGACGACGCGCTTGCGCGCCATTCGCCTCTTCACCTCCAAAATTTCCGACGCCGTGTCTGAAGGCCGCCAGTCCTTCGAGCAGTCGCAGATCGCCGAGCAAAAGGCCGCCGAAGGCGCGCCGCGGCGAAGCGGAATGTCGAATACGTGGACACCAGCGCCTACGAAGTCTTACGAAAAGCAGGAAGGCGATTTCGTCGAAGGCGAGCCGGCCGCTGAGCCTGCTGCGGCGCCTTCCGTCGAAGAGGCCGTCGCGCCTTCGCCAGCGACGACGAGAGGCTCTTCTCAATAGCTCTCGCAGCGCCGCGCGCGCACGGGGCCCGGCCCAGCCGGCGCCCGACTCCAAAATCCAGCGAAAAGGAATGTAACCCGAGCGATGGCGACAGCACCCGATCCGGAAAGCAAAATATTTCCGCGCAGCTCGTGAAGGAACTGCGCGAACGCACCGGCGCGGGATTTTCCGATTGCCGCGCGGCGCTTGTCGAAGCCAACGGCGATATCGAAGAGGCCATTCGACGTCCTGCGCAAAAAGGGCCAGGCCGCCGCGCAGAAGAAAGCGCAGCGCGCCGCGAGCGAAGGACTTGTCGGCCACTACATTCACGCCGGCGGCAAAATCGGCGTGCTCGTGGAAGTGAATTGCGAATCCGATTTCGTCGCGCGCACGGAGGATTTCCAGCGCCTGTGCCACGACGTGGCCATGCACATCGCCGCGCTCGATCCGCGTTTCGTCCGCCGCGAGGAAGTCACCAGGAAATCCTCGACCGCGAGCGCGAAATCTTACACGGAGCAGGCGCGCGCCACGGGCAAGCCCGAGCCGCGGTCATCGAAAAAATCGTCAACGGCAAGATGGAAAAGTTCTACGAGGAAAATTGCCTCTACGAACAGCACTTCATCAAGGACGAATGGTCACCGTGAGGGAACTGGTCAACCAGACGATCGCCAAGCTCGGCGAAAATATCTCCATTCGCCGCTTCGTGCGCTTCAAGGTGGGCGAAATGCGACTGGCTCGCGGCCGCCGCGCTGCCGCCGGCCGCTCAGCGGAACAGCTCCGTGCTCCGGCGCGCATCGTTCTTAGTAAATCTCTGTTAGAATGCGCGCGGGCGGGAGGATTTTTGCTAGAATGCCACACGTGACGCATCAGCTCAGACGACCGCAAGCCGCGCCAGCGCCGCCTCCGGCGCCCCTGTCTACCGCCGCATCGTTCTGAAACTTTCCGGCGAATCCTTTCAGGGCCCGCGACGATTTCGGCATTGACGCCGAAACCGTTCACGGCATCGCCCACGAAGTGAAGGAAGTGCAGCGACCTGGGCGTGCAAATGGCCATCATCGTCGGCGGCGGAAATATCTTCCGCGGCACGCGCCAGAAGCCAGCTCTCGATCGACCGCGCCACCGGCGATTACATGGGCATGCTCGCCACGGTCATCAACGGCCTGGCGCTGCAGGACGCGCTCGAAAAGCAGGGCTGCCACACCCGCCTGATGAGCGCCATCGAAATGCATCAGGTGGCCGAGCCGTTCATCCGCCGCCGCGCCACGCGCCACCTGGAAAAAGGCCGCGTCGTGATTTTCGCCGCCGGCACCGGCAATCCCTATTTTTCCACCGACACGGCCGCGGCGCTGCGCGCCATGGAAATCAAGGCCCAGGTCATTTTGAAAGCCACGCGCGTGGACGGCATTTATGACGCCGACCCGGAAAAAGTTCCCGGCGCGAAGATGTTCAAGCGCATCACCTATCTGGACGTGATGCAAGAAGGGCCTCGCCGTGATGGATTCAACCGCCATTTCGCTGTGCATGGACAACAAAATGCCGATCATCATCTTCAATATGAACGTGCCGGGAAATATGCGACGCGTGGTGATGGGCGAAGCCGTCGGCTCGACGGTCACCGCGGCATGAAGCCGCTCCGCGGAGGACATTTCCCCGATGAGCACGATTGCCACCAGCAAGGACGCCATGGCCCAGGCCCGAACGCGCATGGAAAAGGCCGTCGAGGATTTCCGCAAGGAGCTTGCCGGCGTGCGCACCGGCCGCGCCAACGTCGCCCTGCTCGACCACGTCCGCGTGGATTACCACGGCACGCCGATGCCCATCAACCAGCTCGGCACGCTCACTGTGCCCGATCCCGCCACGATCGTCATCTCGCCGTGGGACCCCGGCGCGGTTCCCCTGATCGACAAAGCCATTCGCACCTCCGACCTGGGCCTCAATCCCACGAATGACGGCAAAGTGGTTCGCGTTCCGATTCCCGCCGCTCACCGAGGAGCGCCGCAAGGACATCGTCAAGCACATGCACAAAGTGCTCGAAAATCACCGCACCGCCGTCCGCAATATCCGCCGCGACATCAAGGAAGCCGTCGAAAAGCTCGAAAAGGAAAAGAAAATCAGCGAGGACGAACGCAAGCGCTCCCTCGACGAACTCGAAAAGCTCACCCACTCCGAAACCAAGAAAATCGAAGACCTCTCCGCCGCCAAGGAAAAAGAAGTCCTCGAAATTAAGTGACGACCCGACAAGGGTCGTCATCCTGAGGCCGACGCCTTTGTTCTTGGTCGGCCGAAGGATCTCTCCCCGACAAGGATGGTCATCCTGAAGCCGACGCCTTTGCTTCTGGTCGGCTAAAGGATCCCTCTTCGCGACTAGAGCTACCGCGGCGCCCGCCCGGACCGCACCGCGCCGGCAAGTTCCCGCAGCAATGGCAGCGTTTCGTCCCATCCGATGCAGGCGTCGGTGATGCTCTGCCCGTACACCAGCGTTTGCCCGGCCACCAGCTTCTGCGCCCCGGCCACCAGATTGCTTTCCAGCATCACGCCGATGATGCGCCGCTCTCCTTTGGCGATCTGCCCTGCAACGTCGCGGCACACCACGGCCTGCCTCGTATAGTCCTTGCCGCTGTTGGCGTGGCTGCAATCAATCATCACGCGCGGCGGCAGCCCCGCATCCTCCAGACTGCTTGCACACCTGGGCGACGGAATCGGCCGTGTAGTTCACCGTATTTCTTCCGCCGCGCAGGATCACGTGGCAATCCGGGTTGCCGGTGGTCACAAAGATCGCCGATTGTCCGTTCTTCGTGGTGCCGAGAAAGGTGTGCGGCTGCGCGGCCGATACGACAGCCTCGATGGCCACCTGCACGTCCCCCGAAGTCGCGTTCTTGAATCCCACGGGACAGGAGAGGCCCGAGACAAGCTGCCGGTGCACCTGGCTCTCGGTCGTGCGCGCACCGATGGCGCCCCAACTCACCAGGCCGGCCACGTATTGCGGGGATATCATGTCCAGGAATTCGGTTCCCGCGGGCACTCCCATTTCGGCCAAATCCAGCAGCAGATGCCGCGCAAGTCTCAGGCCGTCGTTGATTTTGTACGATTGATCCAGATAGGGATCGTTCAGCAGCCCTTTCCAGCCCACCGTGGTGCGCGGCTTCTCGAAATAGACGCGCATCGCGATGCACAATTCCTTCGAAAATTCGCCGATCGCGCCCTTCAGCAGACCCGCATATTCGCGCGCGGCCTTCGTGTCGTGAATGGAGCAGGGTCCGGCGACTACCAGCAGGCGATGATCCTTCCCGGCGAGAATGTCGCGAATCTGATTGCGAGCATGATAGACAGTCGAAGAAGCCTTTTCTGTCGCGGGCAGTTCTTCCTCGAGAAAAACGGGAGGGAGCACTACTTTCGTCCATTGGATGCGCAGGTCGTCTATGCGGTATCTCGCCGTCATCGTCAGCTCCACAGTCCGCGCCCGGAAAAGATGTAGCCAACAAATCTAACCTATCATTCGTAGGCCAATCGAGGAAATGATGGAGCGATAGGAGGAGAAGCGCGATAAGCAGTCGAGGCCGCACGTTTGCGGCGCGCGCCCAAGGGCGAAAAACCCGGCCTGCCGAAGCAACACTCCCGGCCTGGACGCAAAACCGCAGCCACTTCATTTCCATGCTGGCCGGATCTGCCCCGTATGGGGCGGCCGGAGCCGCCATCGGCCTTGCGATTCGGCCCTTACAGAGCGCGTACGATCAAAACAACGATAAAGATAACCACTAAGGTTCCGATCAGTCCGTATCCCAGCATGGTAGCCTCCTCAGAGAACACAAGATCCTTGGATTCAGAATCCTGATGAACCACTTTGAACCACCCCTCCCTCGATATCTGTTCCATTCCGCACATATCCCCGATAATTCGTGGAGTGCATTTGAACCGGTGCCCCGAACGCTCCATCGCATCGCATCGCGTCGCCAAGCCTGTTACCGCCGCGAGTGGGGTCTCGCGTCACACGATGGATTCGAAATCTTCCCGGGTCGAATCGCTGAAACGCCATTTTGAGCAGCGTCCTAAATTCACGGATCGATGGCTAAACGGCGGCCCGTGTTCACGCAGCTTTCGAGCGTGGCCGAAGGAATCACTCCTCGCTCCGGCTTTACTCAGCCCCGTAGGCACGCCTTTCGTGCCCCGATGATTTTTATCGGGGGGCGAAAGAAGTTAGCCCAGGGTGGAAACCCTGGGTAGGCGTAAGAAATTCGTGCGAGCCCTGTAGGGGCGACACAATCCTTTGCTTTCAGCGGTTCTAGGTGTAGCGTTATCTTTTGGTTTGGGCTCTGCCGAATACGGGCGCCTCGGGACGTAGTCCCGAGGCGCCCATTCGGGAAAAGTACCTTATAGGCCGGCCGAGAAGTGAAAACGAAAATCCCGGCCGCGGGGTATCCATGCGAAATCTCGGGATCCTGTGGATTCTATATGGCCTTCTCCGGCTCGTGGGCGCGCTGGGAGTCTTTCTATACAGCGGCACGCTGACCCTGATGTGGGGCGCGCTGCTCAATCGGGTCCCCAATCCATTTGCCTTGATGGACTTGTTCCATATCTTTTTGATTTTCGTGATTATTCTGGGCATCGTTGCCGGCATTGTCTCCATTATCGCCGGCCTTGCGTTGCTCTCCGGCGGACAATCCGCGCGAACGCTTGGTCTGCTCGCGGCCTTCTTCGGTTTGACCAACGGGCCCCTCGGCATAGCCCTGGGCGCCTACACGCTCGTCGTCTTAGTTCCTGCAAACCCAAGGAACTCCTAGCCGGCGTTTCTGCCGCTTTCGTTGGGCAGCAAGCAGGCTCTAATGCCTCATTAAGCTGCCCGGCACTCCGGCAAATGAATCGTGCCACGCATGAGCAATCATTCCAGGACGAAGGCTGCGGCGATCCCAACATCCCGGAGCACTTGGCGGACGGACTGCCAACGATCTCCCAGAACCATCCTGAGAGGCGCGCCACTACGCCGCACTCCGGTCAACACCAAAGCGAACACGAGCCATTCAAATAGAAGGGTGAGCACATACAAGCGAACACGGTCTGGATTCGCGGCTACCCTCATCCGGCCGACGCCAATCGTTCCCAAGAACGCCCACACTCCTAATATAGCGAGCACGAGAATCGTGTGGGCAGGGCAAGCGACTTTGGCGTAGCGCTCCGGAGCAGACTGAACCGGAGCAGAAGTCTCCATGATTCCCTCCTGTAGCAAGGAGTTATCTTTGCGCACTGTACCAGCCCTCGGACCCTGAGACCATGCGGTTCGCCGTGGGAGAGGGGTACAAAGACTTCGGTTCGCCTAGAAGCCGCCAATACATTCCCACTGCACTGTCGCCAACTCGAAACCCCTATGAAAAATGGAATTCCGGGAGATCCATCGTTAACGCGTCAAAAGCGTGCAAAAAACGGCAAAAAATGGCATTTAAGACCACCTTTAGGGGCACTTAATGAGCGTCAATTCACGCTCACAGAGACGCAATTAAATCCTCGAATGCTTCGAGCAATTGGAGTCTTGAATTGCTTGAAGATTCAAGGAATTGGAGCAGTGTAGGAGGACTCAAATTACTCGAATGGTTCGAGTAATTCGAGCAGCCTAAGAGAGCTTGAAATGCTGGAATGATTCGAGTAATTCGAGGGGCTGAACTGACCCAGACTGAAACCACCAAATCCTCGAATGGTTCGAGGAATTCGGGGTGCGGCCGAAGAGGGATCCTTCGCTCGCTACGCTCCGCTCAGGATGACCATCCTCGTCGGATGGTCAATTGAGCGTGCGGACTTCGTCGGGGGGAATCAGCGTGAGCGAGCAGTCGCCCGTTTTCGCGGAGCATGTGAGTGTGCCGCGGCGAACGATTTTCACGGGCGAGGCGTCCGGAAAGACGGCGCCATAATCGAGCGCGCGCAGCGGCTCGGCGAACGGCCGCAGCTTTTCGCTGCCGCTCACGAACTCCACGCCCTCCACGCGCGCCTCTTTCTCCCCGGGCGAGAGCAGGACGAAGAAGTCCGCCTGGGCATCCTCCTTGGCATTCGCCTTGAGTAGCTTTCCGGCGGGGAGCGTGCGCAGCGGCGCGAGCTCCGGCTTGGCCTTGGCAACCAATTGATCAATCGCGGCGTTGCCGCCCAATAAGAGCGTGAGCCGCGCGCGCGTTTCGGGAACGGGATGGGAAGCGGCCAGCGCCAGCGCGAACATGTGGATGGCTAAATCCTTCTGGCCGCGTTTCTCGTAGATTTGCGCCAGGTGATCGCCCACTTCGCCTTGCTGGGTCAGCTCCCACCCCGCGCGAATATACCGCTCGGCCGAATCGAGATCGCCCTTCTGGAAATAGACCCAGCCGAGCGTGTCCCAATATGCCCCGATGCTTTCGACTTCCCCGAGGCCATCGAGTGTGAGGTGCTCGAGGTCCGTGTTCCGCAGATCGGCATCCGTCGCGGAAATGGCCGATTCGGCGTATTGCTGCGCCTTATCGAGTTCGAGCTTGTTGTCCGCCAGGCTGTAGGCCACGTTGTTCCACACCACGGGCTTTTGCGAAAGCCCCGCGCCTTTTTCGAAGGCCGCGAGGGCCTCGTCCTTTTTGCCTGTGTTGATATAGGCCGTGCCCAGGGTCACCTCGAGCAGCGCGTCATCGGGCGAGAGAGTCGTAGCCTTTTCGAGTTCGGGCACCGCCTGCGCATATTCATGCTGGGAAACAAAGAGCTCGCCCAGGGCGGAGTGCGCGAAGACGTTGAGCGGATTCAAATCCAATTGCTTGTGATAGGCGTCCACGGCCTCGGGATATTTCTGCTGTTCCTCGAGCGTGGCGCCCAGATAGTCGTAGGAGCGCTCGTCGTAGGGATTCACCTCGATCTGCTTGCGAAAGGCTCCCGCCGCGTCGTCGAATTGCCCCAAGCGCATATAGGCCAGCCCCAAATCGTTCCATGCCTGGGTATGGTGCGGGTCGAGCTCGACCACGCGCTGGAGGAGAGGGATGGCCGCGCTCGGATTCCCCGAGTTCAGCGCCGCGACGCCCGCTTCCACAAGCTCATCGGTGTTGGCCGTCGAGGGAATGGCGGGCGCGCCGGTGGTGGAATTTTGAACTTCCAGCACCTGGCTTTCATCCGCCTCCACGGCGCGCGTGAAGGCCAGGTAGTCGCTGGTGCGCGCGGCGGGGAGCTCGCGCATCTTGAAATCGAGCGAGCGCTGGGCCGTGAGCGTGTGCCCCTGGAAATCGTAGCTGGATTGGAACTGCGCATAGTCGCGCGCCACGGCGATGCCCACGGGCGCCCGCGCCGTGAAGCTGGCCGGAAGCGTGAGTTTCAGTGTGGCGGTCACGTCGAGCGGGCTCCCCATTCGGATGGGTTCGGTATTGTCCTCGGAGGCGTCCGCCAATCCGATGGTTACGAGCGGGAGGGCGACCTTGGCGCTTTTGCTCGACCAATCGAGGAAATTCGCCTGCGTGAATTCAATATCCATTTCAAAGGGTTTGCTTGTGTCGGATGGATCGCCGGGTTTCACGGAGACTACGTCGCCCTCGATCCCGTCGAGGCGCAGAATCGTCGCGCCGATATCTTTCCAGCGGTTTTCCGGCGTGTTGCGAAACACGGCGCGGAGCACGACCTCCGTATCGCCGCGCAGCGTGTAGTGCAGATGGGCGTCAAGCTTGCCCAGATCGCTCACCTGCCCTTCGATGGCCACTTCTTGCGTGGAAAGGAAGGGCGGATCCGGCGGCGTCTGGACGATTTTTCCCGCGCCATCCGGAGGGACGAGCAGAGCCGACTTATCGCGCAGCGGCGAGACGAGCAGGCGGAACGGCGCGACCTCGGCCGTGGTGTCCATCCAGATGAGATCGTTGCCTTGCGGCACCGCCGTGATCACGTGATCGAATTGCGAGGGCGAGGGCATGGAAGTATCAAGCTTGCGCGAGGAGGGAATCAGCACGGCGTCCGAGGAGATGCCCGCGGCCTCGAGCATGGAGGCCAGCAGCGTGACCTTGTCCTTGCAATCGCCATACTGATTCGCGAAAACCTCCGCCGCGGCATGCGGCTGATAGCGCCCCAGGCCGAAAGAGAGGCTGACGTAACGGATATTTTTGGAGACGTAATCGTAGAGCGCCTGCATTTTGTCGAGGTTGCTCGCGCTTCCCGCGATCAGTTCCTGGGTTTTGGCGCGGATGGCCGCGTCGGGCGTGGTGCGGCCCTCGGCGAGATGGGCGTACCACTGGGCCACGCCCGCCCAATCCGCGAAGGTGGTGAGCTGGACGTTCCGGCGGCTTTTCTTCCTGCGCCTTTTTCTTTTTCGCGGCTTCTTCGTCGGAGAGGCGCGCGACGTTCGCATGCTTCCAGCGGTAGATGGTGCGGCCATTCGCGGTGTCGGTGTCATACGGAAAATCAGGGGATTCGAGCGTGAGCTTGCGGCCGGCGGGAACGTTTATTTCCAGCCGCTCGTCGAGCACGATGGCGTCGGCGAGAAATTCGTGCTGAAACCAGAATTCACCGGGGGCCAGCGGCGTGATGAGCCGCGTGGAAATGTCGTATTCCAGCGTATCTCCGGGACGCAGGGACGGCACGGTGATGTGCTTTTCCTTGTAATCGGTGTACACGGGCGCGTCGGCCGCCACCGGAGCGGTCAATTCCTTCACGGCGTCCGGAGCGGCGGTTACCACCGTTCCATCGGCCTTGCGCACGCGCACGAAGCGGATATCCACCTGCTCGTTCGCGGAGTTGTAGCCGAAGACGATCTCGCCCCATTGCTCGACGCCCGCCTCGCTTTGCACGCGGACGCGCACGGAGACTTCGCGTTCGCCCGTGCCGTCGTTTTCATACCGCGCCGTTGTGTAGAACTGCTCGATGACGAATGGTTCCCGGGAATTTAGAACTTCGACCAATTGTTTCTCGCCTTCATTGAGAGGGCCGGTGGGGGCAGCCGAAGAGGATGACCCGGCTGCGGGGGGCGCGGACGCTTGTGCCGGAGTTGGCGCCGGCAACGGGGGAAGCGCGGGCGCTTGCGCGCAAGCCGCGCCCGGCAAACTTAGGATGGCCAGCCACGCCACAAGCGCACCCGCCACGATTCGATTCATGCATGCTCCGCGCATATCTTGTGAAGTTATCAGTGTAAGCGTGTTCGCAGCAGCGGTAAAGCGCGCCCGGCGGGCCTGTTGCGCCGCCGCTCGAATTGCTCAAATCTTCAAGCATTTCTGGGGCGCTCTTTCAGCGACTTGCGCGTCTCGAATTCCCCAAATGTTCGAGCATTCCAAGCCCCCGGATTCCACTAACAGTTGTTCTAGAGTTCAAGCAATTTAAGCCCTCGAATTCCTTTAAAATTTGCTTTAATCTTCAGGCGTTTGGAGCATTTTTCGCCGATCGAATTCCCCGAAAAATTCCTTGAAAGTTTAAGTAATTTAAGGCCCTTAACCGGCCTTAAAGTGCAAATTGTGGTCGTTTTTGCGCCATTTGAGCCCTTAAATTGAGCTTTTTGGGAAGAGGAAATGAAACGTGGTAAAGTGGGCTCTCTGCGCGCCCGTAGCTCAATTGGATAGAGCACTAGCCTCCGGAGCTAGGGGTTACAGGTTCAAGTCCTGCCGGGCGCGCCATTCCTTTTTCTGATCCCTTTTCCCCCTCGGCGCGCTACGGGATTGGCACTAGCCTCCGGAGCAGGGTTGGAGCCTGCCTACCGGCAGGCGGGGTTCAAATCCTCTCGGGCGCGCCATTCCTCGTTTTTCGCACGCGCGAAGATCAGATCGAACGGCTTCCTATACAAAGGATAGATATTTACAGCGTCCACAGTGCAGTTCGAAAGCACCATTCGGAGCAATTTGGCTTTTTCAGGCGCGGGTTGGCTAACGTACAGAAAATGCGCCTTATTCGCGAGTTCGAGAATCCTGACGGCATCAACGATTCTGTCCGGGTTTGCGTTCGCAAGCCCCTGGATAGCGAATGATATTTGCTGTTCCTCGGCAATCCACTCCGCTGATTTCCGCGTCCAGAATTCCTCGCCGATTTTGCCGTCCAGCTTGTCCAGGTAGGCTTGGTCGAGCCGGTGACGCACTGCACTCAACCTCTGCCTCAATCGTTCGCCCTGCTGCTTCCTAATCGCTTCGTCGCGGCCTTTATCGGTGAGCAAGGACTTTTCGAGCTGCGTCAGAACGTCGTCGGGGATGTGAATATCTTGAAGGACCTTTCCCAGCCGGGAGGCGACCTCTTCCTCGCGGAAGTAGGGCAGCTCGCATTTGCCCCGAAACCCGGTGCAGTGGTAGTAGGTGTAGCGATTTTTCTGGATTTCCGCCGTCACCATGCAATTGTCGTAGGCGCAGCGGAGCAGACCGGAAAAGGCAAAATCATGCTTCCGGTGCTTTGCTTTGTTGCGTCCGCGAAAGACAGATTGCACCTGCTCGAACAGTTCGGCGCTGACCAGGGGTGTCTGCGTCCCGCTGTAGAGCTTGTCCTCCCACACGAACTGCCCTTTGTAGAAGGGATTCATCAGCAGGCGTTGCAGATAGCCTTCGGCGAGCCTGACGCCAAACTCCTCTTTCAGAACCTTCCGCACACCATTGAGTGAGTGCTGGCCTGAAGCATAAAGCGCGAACATGCGCTGCGCGATCGGAGCTTTGGCGGGATCAACCTCGATCGTGTGTTCGAGCTTGTTGTTGCCGTACCCGAGAGGGGGCCGGCTCGGGTAGATGCCTTGCTCGGCCTTCTCACGCATGCCCTTGCGGACTTCTTCGCGCAAGTTCTCGATGTAATTGCGCGCAATCACAACCTGAATGCCGTGGACCAACTTGGCTTGAGACTTCGAGTCCTTCCCGATGACCTGGCCCTCTTTGGGCAGGTGGATTTCAATCTCCAAGTCCTCAAGCGTTACGCAGTCACGGAAATTGCGATACAGCCTGTCCGTCTTTTCAACGATGGCCACCCGGCACGACCCGTTCTCACGAAAGAAGCGGACCATCGCACCGAACTGTTTGCGGCCTGTGATCTTGGCCGTCTCCACGTCCACGAACTCGTGTGCAATCTCGAATTCATGCGTCCGGGCATACTCCCGCAGGAGTTTCAACTGCGCGGGAATGGAGTACCCCTCGCGTTCCTGGTCCTTGCTGGAAACTCGGGCATAGATGACGGCCTGCCTCATGCCTGCCTCCCTCTCGAAATCATTTCGCCCACCATGCGCTCATTGTGTTCTTGTGTCAACGAGTACATCGTGTTTCGGAGAAGCATTTCCTGCTGACTCCTTTTCAGAAAGACTGCGGTCCCAATCGTCGAGCAAGAGAAACAGATTCCGAAGGGAGGAAATGGCAAAGGCATTGAGACTCTCTCCCCCTGTGGTCTCCTGCTTTTCTTCGTGCAGAGGGAGATCGAACGTCTGTGCTGCACGGGGGCTTTGCTCCTGAAATGGCGGATCGTCGAATGAATCAGCCAGCTTCTTGAAGAAACCATTGGTGAGGTCGAGCATGACAAGGCGCAAGATGAGCCGTCGCGGGGAGGCTGAGGTTTTGCGCGCACCGAATTGGATGTGCCGGAGCATTAGGGTCTCTTGATTGCCTCCGTCACGAAAGTTGCTTGGGCTGGAGGTTCGTCAACGGTGTCGGTGTGTTGCTCCAGCCACGTTTTGAAATCGCGGTCTTTTTCGAAGAGACGGTTAAGGGCTTCAATCACGACGTAGGACGGGGTGGCTCCGAGGAACTCGGAGTAGTTTTATAACTGGAGCTTGAACTCGGTAGAGACGCGAAGTTGCAAGGATTCATTCTTGGCCTGTTTGGGCGGTGCTTTCAGAATTGGCAATTGATTTCTCCTTTACGCTTACAAACTGCCAGACTTGGCGTCTGGCAGAATTCTTGCTTTTCTTCTGGTGGTGGAAAAAACACGGCCCCGAGCGGCTCGGGGCAGGCGGGAGCGACCCCACGACATTTTGGGCGGCTGAAAGCCGCACAAAGTGGGGTCGCTCCCGCCCTCCTGCGTGTTTTTTCCTCTGTAGGTTTCGCTGTCGGCGTGGTTGCAGGTGTTTTGCCACGAGTGACTTCGAAGACGGCAGAGTGACGATCTTGATGCAGAAAAAAGGTGCAGTATGTAATTCTTGCATTCGTCACCCGTTTTCGTTGGGTTCGTCACCGTGAGGCAACATTCAGCGGCCTGGATTGTCTGACGAGGTGTGGCGCTGATCCCACGTTTGCGGTTGGGCATTGAGCAAAACTCCCCTCATCTATACAGAGGGGTTTTTTCGGGAAAAACGCACCAACAAAATTCGATTGGGGCGAACTTATTGCGTCTGGGATCATCGTCTCCGCCTGTCGAGGCGCTGGTACCGGCCCGGTTCATCCCTGCGTGAAATGGGCGGTCGAGTAGTACAATCGCGAGCGCAACCAGCAAGGGTAATCGGGGCCATGCTGTTTGGGGAGGTCGCCGGACATGCCAAATCTACCAGCATACCTTTTACTAATTCTGGCGCTTACCGCCGCCAATGGACAACACGTGGCGTCCAACTTCGAATCTACCGCAGGACAAAAATCCGATGCCGAGCAAGTATTCGTAAAGACGGCTTCCAAAGTAGTCTTCCTGATTATGAGCAAATCGGGTGAGATTCACGCGCGTGCCAGTGGCGTCATTCTCACAGCAGACGGATATGTGGCGACCAATTACCACGCGCTACAGGGGGCTGACGCGGTAGAAATCAGATTTTTCCCCGATCCTGGAGACTCAGAAAACTACAAAAGTTTCAACGGAGCAAAACTTCTCTACGCTGATGCAGAACGCGACATCGCGGTGCTCAAAGTGAACTCCGACTCTTTACCTTTTCTACAGGCAACGAACAGGCTGACGGGTGAGCCACGCGTCGGGGAGACGGTTTTTGCGATCGGTAATCCAAAGGGTTTAAGCAATACGATAAGCGAAGGAATTGTCTCTGCCCTCCGTGCGGTTGGCAACGAAGACGTCATCCAGCACACTGCGGCGATTTCACCCGGCAGCAGCGGTGGAGCACTGGTGGATTCGGACGGCGCCCTTCTTGGAATGAATAGCTGGCAGGTGGCGGATGCTCAAAACCTCAATTTCGCGATCGCCGCCAAGTATATTTTTGGAGCGCTGGCAGCCGCGCACCACAACACCGCGGCCCTGAGTTTCCCGCCAGAAGCTCCTGCGGAAGACGCATCCGCAATAGAAGACGAAGTGTGGCAAGCGTTCCAATCAAGGGACTATATTCAGGCGGCAAATCAAGCTGAGCAAGCGGTTGCGGCTGGCTTCTCTAACTCAAAGATATACATGGTCCTGGGCATCGCAGATTTCGAACTTGGGAAGCAAGGAAAATCGGAGCAATATCTTTGGCAGTCACTCCGGCTAGCTGGCCCAGACGACAAATTCAAGCAAACGTCACGGCTGTACCTTTTAAGGATTCTCGCCGCCAGCTTTAATGCTGATTCAACTTCTGTCGATCATCTCTCCTTTATTCGGTTGGTTAATGAGTTCTTGGCTTCGGAAAGCGGATCCGTAGCGGACCCCGACCTCTACAGCAAGATGCGTACTTGGGCCGCTTCCTTACCAGCACAACTACGGTCTATCAACGGTGTTTGGACAGAGGATTCCAGCACCTTAGTTAGCGCAGTGGCCTGTAAGGTTGAATACGTGATTGCATCCCTCCCAAGCGGCAGTTTTTCGTTGGGGTTCAAACCCTCTTCTCCCTCGGCTTCTCCAACGGACGAGAAGGTGGTCTGCACAGTTAACGGAACGATTGTGCCGAGTAGTGAAGGATTTGAAGGAGAAATTGATCGGGCAGTGATTCTTGACCCGTCTGTCGGACCTGGGTCGGCACGACAGAAACTACATGTACAGTTCAGGTTATCGGACGACTTGATGATGATCGAGGGCACCGCTACGGGCCAAGACATTACGGAACAAGGACCCCAAGGTGGGTTCGCACGCGAGGTGCTCAGTTTCCCGCCTGGCCCGAAGGGGCATTGGCACTTTACTCTTCGCCGTGTGCAGTAGCGTAGTTCTTGTCTTATACTGCACTTGTGGTCTACTCAACACTAGCGCCCTCCCAAAATCTCGGTCCAATCGCGAGACAGTTTTTCGAAGGTAAGAATCCGTGGACAGACGGGTTCCCATCTTGTCCAGGCCTCCAGAAGGAGCTTGATCTGGTGTTGGGGTTTATTGTTTCACAAGGGCGGAGAGAACAGTATCTCCCGCGCCTTGTTCGAGGCAAGCCGCCTCAACGATATGAGTGTCTCAACGAATTGCGCGTTGCGTACTATCTCAACTCAATGGGTTTTAGGATCGAAGATTGGGACTCGATTGGCAGCAATGATACACGCGGCGAATTCACCATCTCAGTGGACGGAGAGAATGCGATTTTTGTCGAAGTGAAGAGCCCCGGTTGGGAAGGGACGCTGAACAGAAACGAGATAAATCGTGGCCGGGCCAGAGAACCAAAATACTTGGAGAGTGAAGGAATACATAGAATAAAGCCCAATTGGGAGGACGTGCGGAAGAGTGTTGACGGGGCATATCGCAAGTTCTCTCCTGACCGAGCGAATCTCTTGGTGATTGCTGACGACTTTTTTATGCCCTTGGACAATAGACAGATGCAAATTGCACTTTTGGAACCTCTCGACGGTCAATATGGGCCAGGCTGTTTTGCTTCCCTTAAATTTCCAAATTTGGGAGGCGTCATGGCGTTCATCAACGAAACGACGCGCCTCGAATTTTCGGATGAGGTTCAGGCGGTCCCTCGATACGGACATCTGTTTTACGCGAATCCATGCGCCTTCAACCGCACTTTGGAGAAGTGGATACAACCAGAAGAAAAGCCAAAGTTGCGGCGGGTTCGCCGGGAGATATGCCCCGATGGTCTTATGACGGGCCAAACAACCCTGGATCGAGCGAAATTGGAGCCGTCAAATCTGACCGCTGCCCCACGTGACACCCTGAGAATGACGACCGCGACCACGCTCGGACCAAACTCACACGCAGGGTGCCCTGCGTGTGGCCGCAGGATCGCCTTCTTTTCAGGGGCGAAAGATGCTTTCATGAGCGAAGAGAGGTGCTTCGCGGCTGACTCAGCTCTGCAACTCGAGTGCCCACTACACGGCAAATTTGAGGTGATAGCCGCAGAGTTCATAACCGAGGTTCCTCGAAGGCTCTAGTCGGTCGGCGGAGCCGACAGACTCGACGTGGAGAAGGCCAGCGCCGAGTGATCGCCAGCGATTGCAAGAGTTCGGAAATCCTGCCCTAGGGCGCGCCACTCATTTTTGCGGCTTCTTTTCAATGACTTCTAGGACTACCCTTTTGTTGGTTTGGAACTCAGATTTCACGGCGGCCCGCAACAGACGACGCGCGGTTTCACCTGTTCGATTTCTGCCTCAATCTGGCAGACACATGGCTACCGGTATGGATCGAACTCCAGGCGGAACCGGATAATTGAGCACCCGCGTGGTATACACGGTCCAGCAATAGACTTGAACAGGAGTTCCCAAATGACCGACGTTTACAAAGTTGATGGCTTACCCGCGAAAATTGAGATAGATGTTATAAGAACCCTCGAAGGGTTGGAGTTCGGCACTTGTTCCGCGAGACTGCGTCAGTTCGGGCCTGATTTCGTGGTTTTTCGCAACGGAATTTCAATCTCAATCGAATTGCTCGATCTGCTTGGGGATTCACCGCCTAAGGACGATTATGACCCTACCCAAAGAGACTTGACTTGTGACACGTTGGATTCTCTATGGTGCGCAGAGCGTGCTCTGCTTTTCGGTTGTGAAAATCAAGCGCTCGTTCTGTTAAGGCGCGCCTACGAAACGACTGCCCTCATGGCTTATTTCCTGAGTTACCCAGACAAAATCAATGAATGGAAGGGTGGAAGGATAATCCGACAGTCCCATATCAGAACGGCCTTGGGTAATGCTCCATTAGCCGAATCAAAAGAAGGTCTAGACGAAATGTATCGTGTTTACAGTCTTTTTTCTCATGTCAACCGGGAGACCGTTTATCATCGGCTGCTAGGCGAAGGGAATCACCTAACTTTGGGCAGTCAGGGAAATGTTTCCGAGGATACTGTGGCAAGTGTTGTGTGTGAATTGCTCCGTCAAACAATGTGGTTTGTGGATGTGGCTAACTTTACTTTCGCCAAGCTCGGGATCCGCCCTCCCGATGAGTACGTCAAGCGGATGCTCGGCTACAGAAATGAAGTGCAGGCAATCGTAAGGCGCTTGCCCAAGCTCTTTTCGGAAAGGCCGGCATCGGGTAATTCTGCTTAACTACGGCTGGACTCATTTCGGCTTATGCTGGCGGCAATCCAACCCGATAAGTGCGTGTAGGGTTCCGAACCACGATAGACCCTATCCGGCAGGAGGCTCAATTTGTGTCTGTTCTGCCATTAGACCAGCGAGGGTCAGAGTTCGGAAATCGTCCCCTAGGGCGCGCCATTCCTTTTTCTGATCCCCTTTTCCCCTTCGGCGCGCTACGGGATTGGCACTAGCCTCCGGAGCAGGGTTGGAGCCTGCCTACCGGCAGGCAGGGTTCAGAATCCCTCCGGATGCGCCACCTTCTTGCTTTTCGCCCCGCGCTATGGATACTGGTTGAATCTGACCTGCCCACAGTTATAATCGCGCCGAAACGCCCCCTAGATACGGGAAGGGTGTCATAGTCGCTCGTACCTTAAGAAGGAGTAAGTACAAAACATGAGGATCACGAATTTGACGTTTGGTGGAATCCTAGTGGCCGCTCTCGTGCTGGGGCTTGCTTGGAGATTCTGGGGGAAAGGCGGGCTGCTTCCGCCACACGAATTTGCATACGGCGCCGCACTACCGAATTCCGATGCAATTCCTGAGCGAATGGCCCAGTTTCTTTCAATGGATGCTTTGGATCCCAGCCGAACTGGAATTCAAACATACGTTGGCAACAGCAGCGCGAAGAACCTCCAACCGTTGATAGGCTATATTTCGTCTCAGCGGAATCACGATTTTGGGGCGTTGGTAGCTGCGTTGAGGAACGCAGACCAATTATCGGACCAAAAAGAAAGGGCCGTCGAAGCCGTCAGAGCACTCCTCCCGTATAAGGAACTCTTAAAAAACGAACCGGAACAAGACTCGATTATCGTTTTTGTATATTACGGACTGAAACAGCCCTCAGCGCTTTCTCCGGCAGCAAGAGCGAAAATCAGTAGCTTGGTACGGCAATTTGACACGTCGGCGCAGTCGGACAAATTTGATTCAGGGGAGTGTCCCAGCAACTACCTCATAGGGAACATAAACGTCTACCCTTTAGGGCTTGATAACACCTCGTGGCATGACACCGTTAAATTTGACTCCCCGAGGGACGCCCCTGTACTGGAAATCAGATTTATGGGACTGAAGGGGATATTCAGATATCTGTTAGACGAAATGACGGCGAAGAGCGGGGCCTCGTTCGTGCATTTGGACGGTGAGTTGATTTAGCTTCGGGGAGCCTCCTAATCATGAAAAGCACGACGTCTTATCCAAAAAAGCGGCAGCCGCGAGCCGCAAAGAACGAAAGGCTTACGCCGGATAGCCGGATTGATTTTTCGGATATCCCGGAATCGAGCGATACCGAGTTGAAGCGCGCTCGGCGTGTTGGCCGGCCCAAAACAGGCGATGCCAAGCGGCTCATCGCTATTCGCATCGCTCCGCGTTTGCTGGCGCAAATTCGGCGTCTGGCCGCCAGACAATCCAAACCCTATCAGA
This sequence comes from Terriglobia bacterium, assembly GCA_963823205.1. Lineage (GTDB taxonomy): Bacteria > Acidobacteriota > Terriglobia > Acidiferrales > UBA7541 > Palsa-295. The sequence continues at coordinate 227,545 of CAWGKL010000003.1, read as the reverse complement.
CGCTCATCCACGAAATCCTGGAGCGCGCCGCCGGGTAGCTCCGGGCGCGCCAGTTCAACTGCCTACAAGCCATCTGGCTTTGTTGACATCTTGCCTGAAATAGACGCTAGGTGGGTCCGAGGTTTCCGCCGTTCCGGCGCCGAGATTCTTCCTCCTTCGCCAAGGCGCCCGATTTCCGCGCAAGTGCGAGGACGAAGCGCGGAAATCGGGCTGCTCAGTCGTCAGAATGACAACGCTTGCGGGGTGGCGCGAGAGAGAATGTTGACAGAGCCAGCATGCTCCAACCCCGCTCGCTTGTAGTTCTGACGGAATGGTCCTCGAGGGCATTGCGGATGGCGACCGGAGTTCCTTGGTCGAAAAGGATTCGCATTAGCGAGAGAGGGAGGGGGGTTCCGAGGCTTTGGGCGGTGAATTCCAGCACGGCTTTGACCTGCTCACGAGTCAGGCCGTCATACAATGCAGTGACCTCATTGATGGTCAGGCCGTCCTCCAAGTTCTCGAATGCGGCCGCGACGGGAATTCGAGTCCCGCGGAAAACCCAGGCGCCGCTTACTTTCCCGGGTACGCTTTCCACTGCGGCGCATTTGGACCAATCCAGCGTCATGCGTCGTTCCTCAGCTTCCCATCATATCCGAGAGACGGTCTCCCGTATACGGGCGGATGGTCAATGTCCGAATCGAGCACCTGCTGCCTTGGCGAAAATCAGGCGTGGGAGATTCACCGTCAGTTAGCGATGCGCAGGCCTGTAACTGAACAGTTTTTGGCATTCTTGGCGGAGAAAGCCGCCGATGACGGGGATGGAGTGATTGCCCTTCTCGAAGACGAGCCGGCAGGGGATGAGGCAAGCGCGCCACTTGTAGTCTTCCGTACCGCTTCTTGCGGCCATAGGCGGCAATGTCTTCTTGGGAAACGCCGTAGACGACCGCGCCAATTCGAGACCACACGCAGGCGCCGGCGCACATGGCGCAGGGCTCGTGCGTGGAGTAGAGGACGAAGTCGGGCAGGTAGCGGCCATAGCCGCTGGATACGTATTTGAGAGTTTCCAACTCCACGTGTTTGATGCTTGATCCCGAAGTTTTTACTCGGTTACCGGCGCTGGCAATGACCACCTCGCGCTTGCCCGTGAGGCGTGTAATGACCGCGCCAATGGGATAGTCGCCCCGGTCACCGGCGCGCTTGGCCTCCGCGATAGCCAGCTCCATGAACTTCTTTTTCGGTTTGTAGGAAGCAGGGATCATGAAGATAGATTATATCCGGTTATCGCGAGTGTTTCTCAGGATGGCCGCAAATTCCCGGTAAGCCGGTTTCGAGGGCCGCGTATCGAAAGGCGCCGGGGAAAATTCGATTCAGTCGGGGAGGAATCCGTACACGTCCAATTCGGTCTGTGTGCCGACGTAGGCCTTGCCGTTGGCCACGGTGGGCACGGTGAACTTCACGACCGGGCCGGCCGTATCGCGCGCGCCCTGTAGCGAGCTATCGTAGAGCTTGACGAGATCCGTGGCGTCGTAGGCGCGGAGAATGGCGGTCGCTCCGCCGTCGTCAATCACCCATACGATTCCGTTGGCCGCGCCCTGCGCCGAAACCGATGGCGATGCCCCCAGGCCCATGTAGATTTCATTCGACCTGAAGGAAGGCGTGGTTGCAAATTGCCGCGTGCCCGAATTGAAGTTTACGGCCATGAGCGGGTCGCCATCGCCAGCGCCGTAGAGAGTGTTATTGAAAAATGCGGGCGAGGCTCGGAAGCCATTGCCGGAGTTGTCCGCGGACAATTTGAAATACTGAACCACGCCGCCATTGGAGGCTTGATAGCGCCCGAGGCTGTCGCGGTTCATGAGGTAGATGTAGCCGTCCTTGCCACCGCAAAACATAAGGTGCGTGGGGCTGGCGCCGGCGAGATCGGGAAGCAGGACAACGGCTGTAGAGCCAAGGTCAATGTCGTTCTCGTTGAGTGAGGCCTGATTGATGGGCGAAAAGAAATCGGAGATGGCCAAGATATTGGAGAGTTTGAGGACGCTATCGCCGAAATCGTCATTGGGCGCGACGGGCGGGATGGAATTGGCCGTGTCGTCGAATGTGCCGTTGCCCACAGAAACGTAGATGTTGCCGCTCGAGTCCGCCGCCGGCGCCGCGCCGGTCATCCAGATTCCGCCCTCGCGGCCATCGCTCGCCGAGCCATCGGGCGTGACGCTCATGGCCGCCATCTGCTGCAGGTTTGATTCGGCGTAAGCCATGATCCAGCCGTGATAGATGGGCGTATCGTCGTTCGAGGCCCAGGCGATGTAGATGTTTCCATTGAGGAGCAGCAGACCGGGCCGCTGGAAGTTGCGTAAGGGATCGAGCGATATTGTATGGGCGCTCGCGCCGGAGCCCGAACCGGCTACGGAGGCCGCGATGACTTGCGCCGCCATTCTATCCGCGCCGGTGGCGATGCTGACGGCATGCAGCCGGAAAAGATGCGTGGAAGTATTGGTATTCACCGTTTCGGCGACGACGTAGAGCGTGCCCGACGCGGGATCAATCACGGGCGTGCCGGTAATGCCAAGCACCGGCGAAACGCTGGAACTGCCCACGGTGCCCGCGGTCACCGAGCTTTCGCCGGCCGGAATCAAGGATGCGTGCCACAGGGTGGTGCATGGACTGGCATCGGCGTCGAAGGCGTAGAGCGAGTCGTTCTCGGTGGCCACGAAGACTACGTTGTGCATGTGGCCGGAAATCGAGAGATTCGCGATGTAGAGCGGCTGAGCGTAGACATATCCATCCACAGGGCAGGAAAATACTTTTCCGAAAGTCGAACTGCTTACGTTGGCGGTGGTGAGGGCGTACTCCTTGGAATTGACGCCTTGGCGCGTGGTGTCGCCCTCCATGCCGCGCCAGCTGTAGATGCCGGCGAGGCCGGTGACGCCGATGGTGGCGGAGGCGGATTTGGTGCCGTCCGCATTGCTCGTGGCCGTGACGGTGTAGACGCCGGGGGGCGCTCCCGAAACGGAGAACGTGGTGGGATTGGAAGTAGTGCTGCTGAGCGAGCCGCCCGTGGCGGTCCATGTGACGCCGAGACTTTGGGGGTCGCCCGTGACCGTGGCTGTAAAGATCAGCGTCTGCGAAAGAGTGAGGCCGGCATTTTTAGGACTGATCGAAACGCTAATCCCGGAGGGGGACTGGCTACCTCCGCCACAGACATTGAGTGCGACGGCTAAGAGGACAAACAGGCAGAAGCGCAGAGCCGCGCGGGCCAGTTTTTTCAAGGGCGACGGGGATATCGGAGAAGTATGGAACGATCGGGCGTCATGGGTCATTGGATGGTCAGGCTCCTGGGTGAAGAATAGGCGGCTATGAGCGCGAGCATCATTGCGGGCCCGCCGCCTGCTGGGCTTCGACAGAATCGAGGCGCTCGCGCGCGATGCCCAAGCCGGGATTCAAATCGAGGGCATGTTGATAAGCGGCGGCCGCCTGATTCCATTGGGATTTGTGCGCGTAGACGTTGCCAAGATTGAGCCAGGCGGCGTCGGCATGCGGCTCATCCGGGTGAATTTGCAGCGCAGAGACGAGGAGGGCGATGGCCTGGTCCGTATCCCCTTGCTCGGCCAGGGTAATGGCGAGGTTGGTGCTCGCATCGAGATAGCCAGGTTCGAGTCGAATTGCCTCGCGGAACGCAGCGATGGATTCCTGCGTCTGCCCGTTTTCCTGGAGCGCCTCGCCCAGCGCCGTGTACAGGGCCGGATTCCGGGGCTCAAATTCGATCTCCTTGCGGAAGTACTCGATGGCGCGATCCCATTGCTTGAGGTTGACGTAGGTCTGTCCGTACAGCGTCCAGGGCGCCTCGCGCGAGGTGAGGAGTTCGTCGGCCTGCGAAAGTTGGACCTTGGCCCCCTGGGTATCGCCCAAGGCGGATAGCGTAATGGCAAGATAGAGATGGGGGACCGGAGAAGCCGGTTTGAGGGCGAGCGAGCGCTCGAAGGGCGCGAGGGCGAGATCATATTGCCCCGCTTCGTAGTATGCGATCCCTAGACCTTGCTGGACCGTCGCGGAGTCAGGAGACTGCAGCACTGTTTTCTGGTATAGCCGCAGCTCCGAGCGCCAGTCTGGAATGCGGCGCACGATGAGAGCCGTGTAAAAGAGCAAGACGAGGGCCAACGCGGGATAGGCGAGGGTGAGCGCCATCCTTCGCGATGCGCCTTCCATCAGTCGGAGCCAGGCCCATCCGGCCAGAATGCAAAAACCCAGGGAAGGAATGTAGAGGTAGCGCTCCGTAAATACATTCTCGCCCAAATGCGAAATGCTCAGCACGGGCGCGATGGTTATGAAAAACCAAGCCAGCGCGAACGCCAGCAGCGGCTGCGATTTTCGCAACCGGAACATCGCGAGGACCAGAGCGCCGATGAGCACCACGCTGGCGAAGAATTTCCAGCCCAGCGTGTTCTGGGGAGTGAAATAATAGTAGTAGTTCATGTTTACGGGCCAGAGTAGTTTGAAAATGTACTGGCACAGCAGAACCGGCGCGGTGAGGAAAGCCTGCCAGCACGTAAAGTGCAGAGAGGATGGCGCGAAGGAGCCGAGGACCCTCAAGCGGATGGCGATGTAAATCCCCACCGCGCAGAGATAGGGCAGGAAACGGCGAAAGCCCAGGCAGATGGCGCGAAGCGATTCCCGCCGGTAGAAGAATTCGTAGGCCAGAAGTAATGCCGGGAAAACAAGCGTTGTCTCCTTGCAGAACAATCCCACAAAGAAAACCGCCGTTGCGATGCTGTAGTTCCGCGCGGGATGGATGCCGGTGCGGGCCTGATGGTACAGCCGAGTGCCCGTAAAAAGGCACAGCGCGCAAAGCAGCTCGGGCAGCGCCGCGACCCACACCACCACCTCGACGTGAATGGGCTGGAAGGCAAACAACAGGGCGGCCCATAGGGCGAGCCTTTCATCCGCCAGCGCGCGAACCAGGAAGTAGGCGGCAAAAATAGCCGCGATATTGAGCAGCAGATTCACAAGATGGAACGGCCAGGGGCGAAGGCCGAAAAGATAGTACTCGCCCATGTAGAAGAGCATGTGAAGCGGCCGGTAGTAATTGTTGATGGTGGGACGGACAAACGACCAGATATTGAGGGAAAACAACTTGGGAATGTAGTGGTAGTTCATGATAAGAGGGTTGCTCTGCAATTGAAGCGTATCGTCTGCAACGAAGCCGTTTCGGAGGGCATCCGCATACAAGGCCACGCTCACGGCAGCCAAAATCAGGAGATGGAGGGCTGCCCGGCCGGGGGCTTCCCGTCCAGGGAAACGAGAGCGGCGAGCCGAGGCTGGCCGTTGTGAAACATCGGTCCTGTGGCCATTGCGGTCTCGAATCATTGCGCTGATATTCTAGCTTCGGCACGGTGGTCCAAGCCACTCAAAGTGCGGCGAATAATCAGTGGGGATGGGAGCGGCATGGCGGCGCCCAGAAGGGTTGAGGTTTCAGTATGGGAATTGCATCGAAACGGTACATGCGGGCGTGTCGTATCAGAAACCGCACTATTATGGGGAATTTTGTATCGCCAGGCTTGAATTTTAGTGTAAACTCTATCCCAATAACGGCACGGAAATAGGCCTTAGTATATAGGCTATCTAAATAGAGCAAAGGGAGAAAATACCGAATGCGGAAAATATTAGTCATCGCAGGGCTGCTTCTTTTCACGTCAGGAATTGCCAGCGCGGCTTGCAGCCGGTTTGAGGTTGCAGGTGGTTACTCTTATGTGCGAGTCACCTCTTCGTTGATACCCAAATCGGGAAGCGGAGGCTCAGGGTCTTCGACCTCGATCAATCTAAACGGCTGGAACGCAGAGGTTGCGGCCAACCCGACTTGCTGGCTGGGGATTGTGGGTAATTTCAGCGGGGTCTATGCCAGTCCATTTGGTGTTTCCACGCACGTGTACAGCGAAACGTTCGGGCCTCGCATTAGCCTGCACAACTCGACGCCCTTCACGCCGTTTGTGGAAGCCTTCTTCGGCGATGCTCAGGCGGGTGCTTCCTTTCATGGATCGAGCTTCTCGCAGAGCGCGTTTGCAGGGGACTTTGGCGGTGGAGTGGATGTCTCTCTCGGAGGACCTTGGGCCGTTCGCGGCGAGGCTGGCGATGTGATGACGCACTTCGGCAGCCAGTACCAGAATAGCTTGGGTGTTGTTGCGGAGATCGTCTACAAGTTCGGCGGCCATTAAACCACGCAATTCCGAAGAGGGCTGACCTCCCAGAGCAGCCCTCTTAACCGCTCCTTGATATAACCGCCTTGGGTGCAGGGCCGAAAGTTCCTCCGCCGCGATAGCCAATTCCCCGGTTGTTCAGGCTTCTCACGATTGGTGTGCGAAGCAAAAACCGAGTTTTTCAGGCTCGAAACTCCAAGCAAAGCCACGACTGCGATTCTTCCCCCGAAGAGCCGGAACCAATGGGAATTTCCTCCTCTGCAATTCACCTGGCTCTGTTGAGATCCTGCCTGAAATAGACGCTCGATGGGCCCGAGGTTTCCGCCGTTCCGGCGCCGAGATTCTTCCTCCTTCGCCAAGGCGCCCGATTTCCGCGCAAGTGCGAGGACGAAGCGCGGCCCCTCGACTTCGCTCGGGGTGAAAAATCGGGCTGCTCAGTCGTCAGAATGACAACGCGTGCGGGGTGGAGCGATAGGGGATGTCAACAGAGCCGAGCCATCTCATAAATCGGGGTGGGCAGTATAGAGGGCTGTCCTCAGGGGCTAAAGCCCCCTTTTTTCTGGAGCTTTTTGTCGGAGCTGAAGCTCCGACCCCCTAAAGATCATATGTGAGACAGCTTCTAGGGGCTGGGCGAGAGCAGCTTGCGAAGCCGGGGGATCTCCGGAGAGGTGATGCCGGCCGCTTCGAGGTCGTTAAAATCCTGGAGAATGGTCTGGTCCCACGTCTGGTCTGAATCCGTCTCCATTTTTTTCCCGCGATTGCCCAGGTAAATGGCATCGGCTTCCTGGGTGCGGCCCAGGAAGAGCAAGGCGTGGGCGCGATTGGTGGCCACGTAGAGATCGGAGGAATCGATTTTCATGGCCGCATCGGTGGTGGCCAGCGCGCCAGCGAAGTCGCGGACGAAAATCTGATGCCAGGAAAGACTCACATAGGCGTCGAGGAGGGAACTCTGGCGGTCCGCGTCCTCGGGCTCGCGCTGGACGTAGGCGATCCAGTTCTCGCCGGCTTGGACGGCGTCGTTCCAGAGCTTCAGATCAAAATAAACGTACGGCAGATGATACAAGGCGGTTTCGCTGGCCGGATTCCGCTTTAGATCGTCGAGCAAGAGATTTTCCGCTTTATCGTACTCCTTGGCATTCACATATATTTCCGTCAGTCCGCCGATGGCCGTTTCGTCACCGGGATTTTGCTTGAGGACGACGAGCAAGAGGGTCTCTTCCTGGTCATTCTCGCCGGCATCCCCATAAGCCTTCATCAATGCCTTGAGGGTTGTGTCGTCATTCGGATTCTGCTTCAGACCGTCGAGCACGAGATTGTCGGCCTTGTCGTACTCCTTGGCCGCTACATATGTCGCAATCAATGCGCCGAGAGCTTTTTCATTACCGGGATCCTGCTTCAGGAAGTCGAGCAAGAGATTTTCCGCCTTGTCGTACTCCTTGGCGTCCACATAGATCTCGAGCAATCCACCGACCGCCGTTACGTCCTTTGGATCACGCCGTAGGGCGTCTCGATATAAATCTTGCATGGTTCCCTGAACGCGCGCGCCATCGGCGGAGAAGAATTGAACGAGCACAGGCAATTTCGTGTCTACGGGGCTCGCTTGCGGGACGTCCACCATCCCCGTGCGGGAAAGACGGAAGCTGGCGTCAAACAAATTGCCACCGTATTCGACGGTTCCGCGGGCCTGCCATTCAAGGTCGGGAGTTTGCTCGACGAGCAGGGGTTTGATCTCGGAGGCAACATTGTCACGCTGTTGGGGAGTGGCGGACTCGAGCCAAGGGAGACCGGCGGCTTGGTCAACGAGATGGTATCTTCCTTGATCCTTGCTCTGCATGGCTCCCAGGTCCTCGTTCTGGATGACTTCGAGATAAAAACGCAAATAAGCGACGGCGCGTCCCAGGGTATCCAAGCGAGGCGCCGCTTTATGGTTCATATACCGAATGGGGGCGGAAGAACCGTCCAGAGGACGCCAGTCTTTGCCCCGCTGCAGATAGAAAAGTGTGCCCGGAAGGCCGTTCACGGCAATTTCATAAAGATGAGCGTCGCCGTAAAAATCGAGGTAGAGGCCGCGGATGCCGCGAACCTCGGTGGCGTTGAGATTTTTGCGGCCGGTCAACAATTGATTGAGAGCCGCTTTGTACTCGGGCTCTTCCTCCGCGAGGGTGCGCCACGCGCCGGGAAGCAAAGGAGGCAGCGACCATACGCCGCCCGGGCGTTGCGGCAAACCCTGGGGAATTTTTTCCAGCAGGGAGTTGGCCTGGGCCAGAAGCGTTTTTCTTTGCTCGGGGTTCAACACATTATACGGGGCGGGAGGATTGGGATTCTGCAGGCCTTCTTGGACCGCTATCAGACTTTGCTTGTAGCTATCCAAATCGTCGAGATAGGAAACGTTCGTATAATCGCGCGGCAGGGCCTGCAAGGGAGTGCCGAGAGCCTGGCTAAGTTCGTCGAGGGCGGATTGCAAATCGCCACGATCCAGGGATAGCGCGGCCAGGATGCCGTAAAGCTCCGCTTTCTTATCGGAGTATTGCAGAGCGGTGGCCGCAGGCTGGCTCGTGTCCGCCGTGGCCTTGGCAATGGCCTGGTCAATGGCGGTCATGGCTTGGTCAAATTGAGCAAGCGCTTGCGCGCCGTCTTTCTCCTTTTCATAGGCATTTCCGAGCGATATGAACTCACCGGAAAGGTTATTATAATTTTCCGCGGTCGGGGCGAGAGCAACGAGCTTTTGATAGGCGTCAATGGCTTTCTTGCGGCTGTCAAATTCGTTTTTCGGCTCGAGGTCTTCTTGCGCGTCCGCGAGACGGTCGTATGCATCCGCCTTGGCACCGAGGAATTCAGGGGTGGGTTGCGTGGCGCGTTGCTCGATCACCGCCAACATCTTGAGCCCTTGCGAATAATCGGCCAGGGCTTCCTTCTCGAACTGCACTCCTTTTGCCTGATCGGAGACAGACTGAAAGGGAGACTGGAGATAGCGGATCAGGCCTTGATCCACGGTAATTTCCTCTTCGTCAAGAGAGCAGGCGAAGTTTTCCGGCGCGGAGGCCTCGATCGTTTTCAAGATTGTGGCAGCTTCCGCGAAGGACTGGAAGGACGAGTCGAGCTCGCGCGTATAGTAAGGCGCCCTGCCGGAGGAGACCATTTCCTGTTGAGTGGCCTTGGACTGCTTCCAAGATTCCAGAAGTTGAAGGAAGGGAATGGCGGCGACGGATTCGTGCGCATATACATGAGTCAACCCGGCGCTGAGCCAAGTGGTCTGTTTGTCGCTCAACTCGGTGGCCGATTCCTCGGCTTGACTCAGGAGGTTCTGCGCGATGTCCCATTGATGCAATGATCTATAGGTGAGGCCCAAACCGCGACGGCCCTGAGCCAGCTTCAACTGCCACTGCCAGTCGTCGGGATCGCGATTGATGACTCTTGGTAGGAGATATTCGCTTTGCCGTAGTAGGACTCCGCGCTGTCATATTGTCCCAGTTGGCGCGCGGTGGCGGCCTGATCATTCGTCAAATCCGCCGACAGGCTTTCCCAGCGCGGATCGTTGGCGTATTCCTTGGTGGCATTCCGAAGGTCTGCTTCCGCCTGCGAATACAATTTTTGGGCTTGAGCCGGATCCCACTGGTTGGAACCAAGTTGCAGCAATGCCTTCATTTCCAGGAGTTTTGCCTCATCCCTATCCGCGGGCGATATATTTGGCGCGCGTCCGAGGACCTGGGATTGATCGAAGGCCGCCTGAAAATGCTTCATGCCATCGGGGAGGGTGCATGGGTCCGAGTATCTCTGGCCCAGGTTGATGTGCGACAAAATGGAGACGCGCGCCGTTTCCAGGCGTGAATCCCAATTTGGCATGGCGGAGACAATGTTTATGGCTTGCGTGAAATCGCTGGTTGCGCCGTCGAGCTTGCCGGCAGAAAGGAAGCCCCTGCCTTCTTCATACAAGATTTCGGCGCGCGCAAGTTTCATCTGGTCGTCCGAGGATCCCGCGGAACCGAACGTTTGCAGACGACTGAGCGCCAACTCGGAAAGCGCGAGTCCTTCCTCGTAATGGCCGGCGTCGTAGAGCGCGTCGGCGGCATTGGCCATGAAGCGCTCGTGGGGAATCCCGACGTAGGTTTCAAAATCGCCGGAGTTGGCGGAGGGATTGTTCAGTTTCTTGTAGGAGTCTTCGGCGTCCGAGAGGGTGTGCTCGACGGTGGCATAGGGAACCCAGCTATTGGACACGATGTCGGCGCTCAAGCGGTTGGCGATATCGGCCGCGGAACGATACATGACTTCACGTTCGGCTTCCTTTTTGTTGGCCAGCTGCCTGCTGCGAACGGCGAATATAAGCGCCACGGCGGCGCCAACGAGGAGCACACCGAAAACGGCGGCGAGAGCGCGGGACCTTTTCAGCTCGCGCCTGTATTGTTCCCGCTCCTTGAGAGCCTGCTCGGCTTGCTGGTGTTGTTCCCGCTCGGCGCGGCTGCGGGAGGCGGGGTCGGTGAGCAAATCGTGGGTGAGTTCGAGCCATACGACGCCGTCGCGCTCGGACCGGTGAAGAATGCGGCGGTCCACGAGGAGATCAAAGGCGGCCTCGGGGAGTCCCTCCGATAGAGCGTCTTCCAGTGCGGCGGACTGGCGATGGCCGCCGCCTGTGAGAAGGCGGTCTTCCACCCAGGCGCAGATGCGCGGGTCAATGTTCTCGAAGGAGCGAGCATAAAAATCCTGAATGATTTTTCCGCGTTCGCCGCTGAGGAATTCAGGAGTGATGCGAGACTCGCCATGCTCGACGCGGCGGTGGTTCAATTCGTCGAGAACCACGCTGAGCAGAGCCGGGGCGACGCGGCGGCGCGAATCCGAAACGAAATCCACGATGTCGCGCGCGACCGCGTCGTCCACGAGATCGCGGCCGCCACGGCGCACGACCTCGAGGGCTTGCACGTCGGTCATGGGCTCGAGGCGGAAGCGGTTCGAGAGCAGCGAGGGAATGCGCGCGCGCCACGGGTCGAGAGAGGCCAGAAAGTCCTCGCGCAAGCTGATGAGAAACTTCGCGCTCTGGCGGCGGAGGTCATACGCGAGTGCGCCGTCCGGATTCTTGTCCAGGCGCTTGCGCACGGCCTCCGGGGGACGGTGTTCCAGCACCGATTCCAAATCCGCGGCGAATTGGGCGACGCGCGCCGCCGCTTTTTCACTGCGCTGGCCCAAGGTGAACACTTCCTCGAACTGGTCGAGGACAATGACGGGCATGAGCAAGCGGTTGCCGGGCCCCCAGAAATCCAAGTCGCGGCGGTGAAAAAACTCCCAGAGGGTTTCTGTGGGAGCCGGGCGCGGCCCTTTGACGCCGAGGGAATCCAATTCGGCCAAGAGACAGTTCTTGATCTGCTGGGCGAGGGGCGGGGCTTCGTCGCTGTGATCGAAGCGTACACGAAGCGGCAAAAAGTTCAGACGCTTCAGCTGCGGAAACAGACCGGCCTGAAGCAAGGAAGTCTTGCCGAGCCCCGATTGTCCATAAAAAACGGCGGCCGGCGATAGCTGGACCAATTCGAGAAGTTCCGCCGTTTCACGTTCGCGGCCAAAGAAGAAGTCGCGATCATTCTCGGTGAAGGCGCGCAGCCCCGGCCAGGGATTTTGGGAGGTCAGTTGGGTGGTGGGTGGCATGCTGTTTTTCAGGAGCGAAGGGACCCCTTGCGAAAGGCCTTCTGGGCCGTGTCGAGTTCATGGACCAGGTCCGGGGGAGGGTCTCCGCCGGGGGCGCTGGTGGCGGTGCGGCCGAATATTTCCTTCTGAATGGGACGGAGCGAGCCCATCGGAGAGCCGTCCACGACGACGGGAAAAAGGAAGCGGCGATCGGTTCCCGTGAAACGCTTGCTCAACTCGCAGGCTTCATCCCACTCGGAGCGGAAATAGCGTCCCGGGCCGGATTCCTCGTCGGTGGTCCTGGAAAGCACGGCTACGAAGGCGGAACATTCCCGGATGTGGTATCGAATCCGGGCATTGAAATCGTCCCCCGCGGTCAAGCGGCGATCCACCCACACTTCGAGGCCGGCCTTGGTGAGTTCATCGGCAAGGCAAAAGGCGGAGGCGCGGTCTTCGTTGGCATAACTGATAAAAACGGAACCCGGAATCCAGTCGCTGGGCGCGTCCGGGGCCTGGGCCGGTTTACCCTTGGGATGTTTCTCGAACCAGCGGCGATGAAGTTCGCGCACGAAGTCAACCGGGGAGCCATCGGTGTAAATATGAGATTGTTCGGAGGCTGAAAAAAGCGAGAAAATCGGAAAAATCCTTTTGCAGGGAGCGAATGTCGGCAAAGACCTCGGTCGTCTGGCGATCCTCCCACAAAGGCTTGTTGCGCGAAATACGAAGAAGAAACCGCGCCAGCCAGCTCGGGAAGCTGACGCCGATGATCAGCAGATGGCTCCTCTGCAGCTTGGCGATCAATTTCTGGGGGCGGGCGCTGCCGGTCATGAAGTCGTGCATCTGCTCGAGCATCTGCCCTTCGGTGACGGCGAACGGGGAAGTTGCGGATACGCGGCCCAGAATATGAAAGACCAGGGCGCCCCGGGCCTTCATGACTGCCTCGTCGAAGTCCAGGAGTTCGTCGGACGGCGGGAACGATACCACCGCGGGCGGGAGACCGCGAACCTTGGCGAGGGTGTCCTCCAAGAGCGTGTCAATTGTCGTGGAGACGAACAGCTGAAAATTCGGAATTTCCGCGAGAAGCCTGAGGGGTTCAGGCGGCGGAAACGCGACATTTTTGAGAATGCGATTCACGGCGCGATTCAAGAGCCAGGGATTTTTCAGGAATTCCTTATCCGCGCAGGCCACGTCGTTGGTATCAAAATCCGGGGGCAAACGATCATTGCCAATGTGGCGTTCTTCGGCCAGGCGCGGCGCCACCACGCGATGGAACGGCTGGGGGCCATTCTCGGTCTCTACGACCAACAGGTCGCGCCCCACGATCGGGACCACCTGCCCCTCTTCGATGGCGTAAAGAAGGTCCTGCCAGTCCTGTTCGTTCATGGCGCGGCTTTCCACAAAATGGCGGGCCGCATGAAATGGGATTTGGAGGATGCCTGGTTGTCCGAAGCGCCGCCGCGAGCGCGGAGAGCATCCGCTTCCGGGGTGAATTCGACGGGCGTGATGATGATATCGCCCGCGACGCGCGGCAAACCGCGATTTCGCAGACAGGTGTAGCAAATCGTGCCGTGCGCCATAGGCTTGGTAATATGAAATGTACGCCATCTTGTCAAGGGCAAAGGTCTGCGCCGAGATTCGCGGGAACGTTGATGCGCCCGCTTTGGGGCGCCCCAGCTCGATGCAGAAAGGGCCGCCTGTGATTGCATTCGGAGGCGGTCATGTGTATCGTAGCGTCCATCCAAGAGCAGGCAACCGAAACCCTGGCTGAATCATGGGGAGCCTCAAAATGGAATCCATTCGAGAAAATGTGAGCGCGGCCGCGACGGGCGGGAAAAGGGGAACACTTCCGCTGCTTTTTGTCACGGGCTGCGCGCTTCTGGGGCTGTGCGGATGCCCAGCGAGGCAAATGAAGGTGGACTACAAGGACTTCGAAAGCGCCTATGCGGAGACCTCGAATCGGGAGGTGCTCCTGAATCTGGCGCGGCTCGAAAACCATGATCCGACCTATTTCTTCAAATTGGGCCAGATTTCGACGAGCTATCGCATGCAGGCGGCGTTGAGCGGAAACGGAAACTATGTCACACAGGGCACCGGTTCCGGGACCAACGTGACGGGCGGTGGAACGTCCTCGCTGCTATACGAGAGGGACCCGGCGTTCACGTTTATCCCCGTGAATGATGATACCAACGCCCAGTTCCTCTTGAAGCCGATCCCGTCCGTGACGTTTTACACCCTGTACGAACAGGGCTGGCGGCTCGATCAGCTCTTCCGGCTGATGGTGGACCGCATTGAACTCACTACGAGCGGCAAAGATCCGATTGGGGGCGAAAACGTCTGCATGACCGAGACGATTCGCAACGTGCCGCCGGTACTCGACCCCACGACTGGTGCCGCTCGTAATCCGAATGACCTGACGAACTACGTAAGATTCCTCAGGGTCAGCGCGATATTGTACGTCCTGCAGAAGCGTGGATATTTGCTCTTGCGGGGTAAGAACACGTTCGTACCACTCGATGAGAACTCTTTCCTGCCTAGCGAGGATGATAAGACAGACGGTTCAGCACATCCATCCGACCCGCCGGCAAAGAATGGGGCGAGGGATCCTGATGACCCAGATGGAGGGGGCGGTACGGGGAATAAAGCGACGATAACCGCGAGTGATTTTAACAGCGCCTGGGCCAAGAATTCCGTGTGGAGGCGTGTACCAGCGAACAAGCCTTGTACCTATGAGAAAACAGACTCAAATGCGAGTTCAAAGGACGAGCCATCAGCCGGATGGAAATGGTGCCTCGGGCAGGAGGAGTTCAGCCCTATTTTCCTGCTGAACCCCCCCTTTATAGCGTGTAACAGCTCCAACCAAGGCTCCCCAATTTCAAGCGATGACAAGTCCTGTCCGTATACGGAGGGAATCGAGGGCCAGCTTGAACATGATAAGGATCCGATCGTGCGCGATTTGGTTGAAAAACTTGATCACGTTCCCGATCTGCTGCCGATGGTGCTTGGCGGCCTCGCCAAAGGTTTTTCGATTGAGGAGGAGGGTAACCCCTCCGCTAAACTTCCGTGCCAGACAACCGACGTATCTAAATCTTCAGGGGTAATGCAAATTCATTTGGTGATGCGCTCTCTGCTTGGCGTGATGGCGGCGGCCTCCCAGGAGCAGGACCTGTTTGACGAGTTGAAACCCACGACTCCCGTTCCTCCCGACCCCCTATTGGATCAAAAGGAGCAAGAGGGACTTACGTTCGAAAAGGCAGTTCCGCAATTGGAACAACTTCCAATGTTGCGTTTAACATGGGGGCCAGAGAATGGGGAGACGACACCAACCGATTTTCCCCTGACCTCCGTGAACTACAAAGGCAAGGACTACGAAGTCGCGGACCAGAAGGATCCGCCTCCCTTACCCGAGAACGCATCCTGGAACAGCGACATGTTCCGGCTCATAAGCGAACTCTCGGCGCAGGTGACGGTAGACATTTCCAAGTTCCCCTTGCCCGAAGTCCTACAGCTCCGCACACAGTAGCGTATCGGTGAGGTCTCGAGTGAGCAGAGTGGCACCCCCTATCCGCCTGCCAGCGACGCTGGCCATAGGATTCACCGGCCACAGGTCCCTTCCCGACGAAGAAAAAAGCCGGCAGCTGATCTACGGCTTCCTCAAAGAGCGGAAGGCGGCAACCCCTGGAATGATTTATGGAGTCTCCTCCGCGGCAGCGGGCGGGGACCTGCTATTCGCGGAAAGTTGCATACAACTGGAAATCCCCCTCCGTGTCCTGCTGCCGCTGCCGAAGGAGCAGTTTCGCGATGACTTTGATCCAGCCACATGGCAGCGGGCGGAGAACGTGCTAAGCAAGGCCGTCTCCGTCGAGGTGACGGGCGGCAACCAGCCTCGCAACGAGAACTACTATGAGTGCGGCATTGAAACGGTGCACCAGAGCACGCTCTTAATCGCGCTGTGGGACGGAGAGTCGTCGCGCGGGAAGGGAGGAACCCAGGAGATTGTGGCGTTCGCCAAGAGCATTGGCAGGCCGGTCATCTGGTTCCATAGTTCGACCGGGGAAGTCCAAGTCTTCAATGAAGAGGCGAACCGCGAACTCCAGCACGATCCGGAGCTGGATTTTCTGAATCGCCTGCCCGATCTCGGTGCGACGCTGGGGACGGATGCGCCGAAGGATCTTGCGTGGGCGTGGTTCCGAAAAGTTGACGAGAATGCCAGCCGATGGGCGCCGCAGGTACGCCGGATGGCGGCCATTCCGATCGTATGCACCGCCGCCGCGGCGATTTTCAGCGAGGCCGGAGGATGGAGGCACGACGTGGGGATATGGCTGGCGGTTGGCGCGGCATTCGGAATCATCGCCGTGTTCCTTCCGGCGACTCTAAGACTAAATCAGCGGCAGACACTGTGGGCGCGAACGCGGACGGCAGCCGAGGTGTGCCGTTCGTTTTTGGCGTTTTGGGGCACGCCGGTGTATTACGAGGTGATCGGGCCGGAAATTATTCCCGAACTATCCCGCATGTTGATGTCGCTGAACCTTCTGAAGATGTTGGACGGCTCGCGAAGCAGTTCCTCTCTCGAGGAATTCAAGGAACGATATCGTAAGGAGCGGGTAGCCGACCAGATCGGTTATTTTTCCAGACATGCGGCGCAGTCAGCTCGGGAGGCGCGAAGATATCGCATCGCGGTCTGGATTTGTACCGGCCTGGCGGTTCTGATAGCGGCTTGCCTGTTTGTGTCTGCCGCGGGATTCTCGCGTGGTCATGCCATGCCGGATAATGAATGGCTCGCGCTGGGGGTGTCGGTCCTCTTTCAAATCGCAACCGTGGCGGGCGCATTGCTGATCGTGAACGATTGCGAAAGGCGCCGGCGGCGCTACTCGGAATTGCACGGCTGGCTCGAGGGATGGGATACCGAGCTCGATTCCTTGCGCACTTGGCCCTCCGTGCTCCGCGTTGCCAACAGAATCGAGAGGGCCCTCCTGGTGGAATTGCTCGAGTGGAGATCCTTCGTTCGAGACGTCAAGCTGCCGGGGAAATAGGCGCATGAAGCGAATTCTGGCCCTGGATGGCGGGGGGATACGCGGCGTTTTTAGCCTGGAGATTCTTCTGCACATTCAGAAATTACTTCGGGAACATTTTGATTCTCCCGGCCTTGTTTTGGCGGACCACTTCGATTTTTTTGCCGGCACAAGCACGGGCGCGATTATTGCCGCCTGCCTGTGCTGGGGAAAACCCGTGGAGGAGATCCTGGACCTTTACGTGGAAAAGGGCCAAGCGATGTTTCAACCCATGCCTTGGTACAATCCAAGGAGGTTTTGGATTCATCGTTTCGCGGCAAAGCCGCTGTCTGAAATGCTCCAGCGACTTTTCTCGGAAGATGGCGAGGGCAAGGTGCCAGCCCTCCTGGGCACCGAGCGGCTGAAAAAACTCCTGATGGTGGTAGTCCGGAACCACACGACGGGGTCCGCGTGGCCGCTTACGAACAATCCGAAGGCCATGTTCAACGATCGGAGTTTGCCGGATTGCAACTTGAACGTGCCGCTTTGGCAGCTCGTGAGAGCGAGTACGGCCGCCCCGGTTTACTTCCCCCCCGAAGAGATCGTATTGGGGAGTACGCGCTACGTCTTCGTAGACGGGAGCATCACGCCCTACAACAATCCGGCTGTCATCGCCGCGCTGACGGTTGTCTTGCCGTGCTACCGGCTGGAGTGGGAGACGGGGCCCGAAAAGATGCGGTTGATTTCCATCGGGACTTTGCGGTTTGTCCCCAAGCTTCCGGAGCAGATGGAAAAACTGACGCTGCTTTACAACGCGTCTCAAATTCCCCTGGCTTTGATTCAGGGTATCGCATGGGAGCAGGATCTTCTTTGCCGGTCCCTGGGCAAAAGCCTTTACGGCGAAGAGCTGGACATCGAGTTGAAAGACCTGGTGAACGCTCCGATTCCGGGGCGGAACTGGTTCGGCTACGTCCGGTACAACAAATCTTTCAAGGGGAAGGAGCTGGAAGAGGTGTTAAAGGAGGATTCCCGGCTCGGGCAGCTCGATGCCGTCCACGCCATTCCCGCCCTGCGGGAGATTGGCCGCGCCTACGCGGAGGAGCACGTCAAAATTGAGCATCTGATATAGCGGTTGCCCGTCACAATATCACTTCAAGCCATCTCATAGATACTGGTGGGCGGCATTTCGGACGAACGGCTGTAGAATCAAGCTCCCAATAAGTGCCTAGATTGTAGGGAATATTTGAGGACCGCGACCTCGATGACGGAGTGAAACACCATAGAGAACAGGAAGAAGATGACGAAACGCACGACGGGAAGAATTAATTGCGGGCCCTCCATGGATGCAAAAAAATACAGGAACACTCTCGCTAACGTTACAGGATTTCCCCGATAGTCCCAACGGCTCATGCCGGCTAATCTGGCATCTGTTTCGGTATGCGAGGCGACAAAGTGAAAAGGCTCGAACAATAGGTGTTCCATAGAGTGAGAAACGTAGGGGTAGGTAAACAACGTCCCCTGCGATAGGGAAAATAATTTATGCATGGATTCAAATGTCTTGTAGCAGCTGCTGTTGCTGCGATCTGCTTTACGGTGACCGCTCCCAAAGCAGAGGCCCAGGTCAACGTCGGCATCAGCATTGGAGCCGCCCCCCGACTGCCCTTACGGCTACTATGACTACGCTCCTTGTGATTGTGCTCCCTATGGCCACTACGGCCCGGAATGGTTTACCGGTGGCGTGTTTATTGGTGCTGGCCCGTGGTTTCATGGCCGTGACGACTTCCGAGGCCATGTAAATAACCGCTTCGATGTTCAGCATGGCTATAAAGGATCAAGGCCAAGCCATGGCGATAAACCCGACCCGTCATACCGTACCGATAAGGTCGCCCACTTCAAGGGAAATGAAATGCGCGATGGGCGTGGCCACGTAGCCGGCAAACACTAAGAACAGCCGATGCGAATGGTCCAAAAACATTAAACGGTTGGGAAAAGGATCAGACGGCAATCTTGCGTTTATCAATGAAGCTGTTTTTTGTCTAATGGCGACCCATGCGAACCAATGAATCATCCAACCAACTCCTCCGTGAGTTGGCCCTTCTCAAGCAACGATTGAGCCAAACCACCGAGCCAATCGAAAGAAGACAGGTTCTTGCCAAAATGAGTGCGATCCTCCGCGAAACGGACGCTTTGGCGGAAGATTACGTAGTTGAACCCAACGCCTCCTGAATAGCTCGAGCGTACATTTTCAAATAGAACCCCTACCAAGGTGTTGACGCTCAATCCAGGAGATGACTTCGGCCTCACTAGAACGCCAATAGTTCCCTAGACGGAATCCGCGTATCCGCTCCGCGCAGCCCGTGTGTTTGCGGTCGTCCACCAATTACTTGGTGGCCTCTCTCGCCAATGTTAAAAAACCCTTGTGGAGGCGAAATGGCGGCTGAGGTTCTTACGCGCCGACCAGTGCACCGCGCGGGCAGGTCACCGTACGTGTAAGTTTTGCGGGTCTCGCGCCGTTCTTGCTCGGGCAGGTTTGGCTCAGGCTGCGCGGACTTCGCGCCTTTGCGTGTAGACGTCTCCGAAAGATTCCAGGCCCCCGCCAAGAGCAGGATGCTGCCCAGAACCAGCAGGACGCAAACTGTTCGCTGTGTGTTTTTCATGATGGCTTCGCCCTTTCGATTCCGCTTCTGGGGCAGGCAACGCGCTTGCCAGGTGAGGAGTTGGAAGGATCCAAAGAACTTAGGTGAGTGCTAATCACATGAAAACCGGGGAAATTCTTCCCCAGACGTGGAGAAAATACTCGATCAGGGCGGTCCACTCGTTTCGCTCATCACAAGTTTTACGACTTCTCTGTCAATTCTTGGCTTACATAAGCGCCCTCTTCCATCACCGCCGTGAGAGCGTTGAGCAGTCTCTCGTTCCGCATCCTTCTTCAGAACATAACCCCTTGCACCCGCGCGAAAGGCTGTCCGCACCAAATCCGGTGATTCGTGAAGAGTCAGCAAAACGACCTTCACTTCAGGTTGAGTTTTACGAATCGCGAGGGTCGCTTCGATGCCATTCAGCCCAGGCATGGTCACATCCATGATGATGACTTCTGGCCGCAACTCGCCGGCCAGCCGGATAGCATCCTCTCCATTATCGGCTTCCCCACATAACTCCCACTCCGGGAGCGCATGCAGGAGCGACTGAATTCCGCGACGAATAAAAGCATGGTCATCTACGACGAGCACTCTAGGCATGATCCATGGCCTTCTCAAGTCTTCGATGGGGGACAGAAACCCCGCTTGGCAAAAAGGCGCACGTCCTTCGAAGGGGCATCGAATCCAAGGGTTTTGCTCATCCGCACGGGAGATCGTCTCGCGCAGCCGGGCCCCGCGTCACGCCTCGATGATCTGATTCTTCACCGCGTAACGGACGACTTCGCTGACGGAATGCATCTCGAGTTTTCTCATGATATTCGCCCGGTGCGTTTCGGCCGTCTTAACGCTTATTCCCAGAGCCACGGCAACCTCCTTACTGCTCTTGCCTTCAGCAAGAAGTTGCACGATTTCGCGTTCCCGGGCCGTGAGCCTGTTCCGCAAGTGGGCTTGCGGGTCGTCTATTGATTTCTCCTTGGAGAAACCATTCAGAAGCATATCGGCCGCACGAGCAGTGAAAAATGTCCGATGACTTGTGAGAGCTTCCACCGCGCTTACAAGATCCTTATCCGCGTCGGACTTCACGATGTATGCCCGGGCTCCAGCCTCGACGATGTCAAACACGAGTTGGTCCGAAAAATGCAGCGTCAAAATTAGAATCCCCATTTTCGGAAATAACTTGTGGATTTTACGGGCTGCTTCCAGACCATTCAGCTCGGGCATGCTGATGTCCATGACTACCACTTCAGGCTTGAGTGCTCAGCGAGAGCAACCGCTTCTCGTCCAGTCTTGGCTTCTCCGCACACTTCCCACCCGGGCCGTGAACATAGGAGTCTTTCAGACCCCGACGGATGATGTCGTGATCGTCTGCAACGAGAATTCGCACCATCTTCGCCCCCAATCTCAATGCAGTCTCTTGAGGCCGCTCGTCGTTCGGACGAACCGACGATCCAAGTCTCTGAGCACGTGAAGCTGCGTGAGCGCCTTCCATAATTTATGCAATATGGATAATACATTTAGTCGGGCGTTCCTATACCGGTTTTCCTGTATTTTACCACTGACTTCCAATATGAAGTCCACCAACGAACATTCGGGCATGCGGTAAGAATTTCCTGGATTGTACGCACGCTTTCCCAGATACGGTCTCACGTAACTCTCTCCAGGCAAATTACTTAGCAGTTTTTGCGTGCGTTTCACCGTGTCGCCGCACATTCCCTCCCGGAATTTCTCTTCGCTACATTAATTTTCCGATCGCCTTAATGAGTTGACGGTATTCTCCCGGAATTCTGTCTTTGGCATGATCACCGCGTGGCGTAATAGTTCCGCGCAACACGGTCGAATCGAGACTCAGGGAGGGCAGACCATGGAGGGAGTCTATGCAGCCTGGACAGGACAACCGGTGGTCCTGCAGCTTGCCACCGAAGATATACGCGCGTCCTTGCGCGGTGTGATCGTCGGCGAATCCGCCGGTGCCGTCAGGTTTCGCCATGGCGATGACCTGGTTATAGATATTTTCAAAGACATGATTCTCGCCCTCGAAGAAGACGGCTGGACTGCCAAAGCAGAAGCGATACAACGCGGCTTGCCATTCAAGGCCGGGTCTCTCGACGGGCACACTGTGGCGTTGGACTCGGACCGGCAAAGCGGGCGAGCGCCGAGCGCGTTTTGAGCGGGGGACATCATGGAAGCAATCGCGAGATCGAGCGGAATGAAATCCAATAACAAACAGATTTTCAACGCCCCTGCTTTTCACGATTCGGCCGGCATGGTGAGAAGGGTCATGCAGTGGGAAAATTACAGCACGCCTATGCTCAAGGTGATCCCGCATCAAGCGTGATGTACATTCAAGAAGGCAAGGTAAAGCTCTCCGTCGTCAACGAGGCCGGCAAAGAAGCGATTATTGCCATTCTGGGACCAGGCGATTTCTTTGGTGAGGACTGCCTGGCAGGTAAGTCTGCTCGAATGGGGACGGCGACGGCGCTGGCACCCACGATTGTGCTCATCATCCAAAAAGACGAGATGGCGCGTGCGATCTCCTCCGAACGTGCGTTCCCGGATCGCTTCATGTCCTACCTTCTTTCTCGAAAACTCCGAACCGAGGAGGACCTAATCAATCAGATGCTGAACTCGAGCGAGAAACGGCTGGCCCGCGCTCTTCTGCTGCTCACCGGCTACGGCACGCAAGACCCACTCCCAAAAGTGCCTCCCCAAATCTCCCAGGGAATGCTGGCGGAATTGGTTGGCACAACACGATCTCGGGTCAACGTTTTCATGAATAAGTTCCGGAAACTGGGCTTTATTGAATACGAAGGCGGTCTCCAGATCAACCCTTCCCTCCTAAATGTACTCCGCCGGGAGTAATGGGGTGAAGGCGACCATTTAACAATAACTGGGCTCATCAAGTGAGCCTCACAGGAGGTTTTTTGGCCATGGCGTCACCAGCCCTTCAGAATCGGTTGACCGAAGTTCTTTTGAGTTCAACACGCTCCAGCCGGAAGGCTTGCCCCGACTGTGGCAGTCATCGCTCTTCCCGATCCCAGCGATTTGGAATTCTGGAACGGTACGTGCTGCGCGTCATGCAAGTCTGCCCTTATCGTTGCATTGTTTGCTACAAACGGTTCTATAGGCGCGAGGCATGAGGGCAATAAGTGGCATCAAAAACCGTCCGACATCGGGCCGGTGGCCTATTACTCCAGAATGTCCCTGCGCCCGAAATCCTTGCTATACAGTGAACCCTGCAGGGCTCCTATTTTATTGAGCGGATGGATGATGCAGTGCGGCCCATGGGAATGATTCTTGCTCTTCATTCTAACGCTGGCTGGATGTCGAAATCGGTATATGCGGTGAATGGCGATGACAGTTCATCTCGCATTCTTCACGTTCATTTTCGCTATGGCCTACTCCGCGACGAGCCTTGACCACGCAGGAGGTCTCTCCAGCGCCGGAGACCAAATGGTCAAGTTCTTCGAGTGGTTCGGCAATTTGACCGTGTTCTGCGGTCGGGTGATTCGAGCGGCCCTCACTCCGCCATACGAAGTCCGGGAATTCATACATCAATTCGATGAACCGGGCTCGAAGTCGCTGCCCCTCGTGGCACTCGCCGGGGCCGCGACTGGTGTAGTCCTTACGCTCTCCACGCGGGACAGTCTTATCCGCTTCGGCGCGAAATCACTCCTCCCTGCCGTTGTCGTCTTCTCCATCGTCAAGGAGAGCGGCCCCATCATTACCGCCCTTGTCGTCAGTGGCCGAGCATCCGCGGGCATTGGCGCGGAGCTCGGCGCGATGAAAGTAACCGAGCAAATTGACGCCATGGAGGCGTCGGCCGTCAACCCATACCGCTTTCTCGCGGCGACACGCATCCTGGCCTGCATGTTGATGCTCCCCTTGCTCACCCTGGTAGCGGATTTCTTCGGCATTTTGATGGGCTGGGTAGCCAATACGGCGGCAGAACCGATCTCTCTGCGCCTTTTCATCCACGATGGGTTCAAGAACGTGATGTTTCGCGACTTCCTCCCCCCTACATTGAAGACGGTCATTTTCGGCCTGCTGATCGGCGTGATCTCAACCTTCCAGGGAATGCGTGCAACTGGCGGTACGGAAGGCGTCGAGCGCGCCGCAACCAGTTCCGTGATTCTTTCCTCTCTCTTCATCATCGTGGCGGATGTGTTGCTGGTCCGTTTGATCCTGGTTTTTTTCCACTGAGAGGCGCGCATGCCAACCGAAGAGACCAAAAAGAGCAGCGAGAAAAACGCACCACCGGTCCGCGTGTCGTCACTCAATAAGTCCTTCGGCCGGCAGAAAGTTCTGAATGGGATCAACCTGGAAGTCGCCCAAGGGGAAACTCTATCCGTCCTCGGGCGGAGCGGCACGGGCAAGAGCGTCCTGCTCAAGTTAATGATCGGCTCGGACAAGCCCGATTCGGGGTCGATCCGCGTCTATGGAGAAGACGTTACCAAAATGCCGCTGAAGCGGCTGAACGAAGTTCGAAAAAAGATCGGTTTCCTGTTCCAGCAGGCCGCGCTTTACGATTCGCTCACAGTCGAAGAAAACGTCGCCTTTCCTCTGCGCCGCCACACCAGAATGTCCAACGCCCAGCGAGCCGACCGCGTACGCGAACTTCTCGCCAGCGTCGGGATGGATGGCG
This sequence comes from Terriglobia bacterium, assembly GCA_963823205.1. Classification (GTDB taxonomy): domain Bacteria; phylum Acidobacteriota; class Terriglobia; order Acidiferrales; family UBA7541; genus Palsa-295. Next base: position 203,502 of record CAWGKL010000003.1, on the reverse strand, counting down.
ACGTGCACAAAATGCCCGCCGAAATCTCGGGCGGAATGCAAAAGCGCGCCGGCTTGGCGCGGGCATTGGCTCTGGATCCCGAGATTCTCCTCTTCGATGAGCCTACCGCCGGCCTCGATCCCATCACGGCCGCGGAGATTGACGATTTGATTCTGCGGCTGCACAAGGAACGTCATGTGGCGTCCGTCGTCGTCACCCACGACATTCACACCGCGCGGGCCATTTCCGACCGCATGGCCTTTATGCGCGACGGCGAAATTCTGATCGAAGGAACATTCGAGGATTTGAAAAAGAGTTCTGATCCATTTATCGAGAAATTCTTGAATGATTCGTAGGAGGGCACCATGTCTATGGCATTTCGAGTCGGCGTCTTCGTTTTTCTGGCGCTCTTATTTCTCTCCATCGGCGTCTTCTTGATCGGCAATAAGCGATTCTTGTTCAGTCCCACCTACCGTTTGAAAGCCGAATTCCAAACGGTCAGCGGTCTCAACAACGGCGCCGAGGTTCGCATCGGCGGGATTCATCAGGGCACGGTCACGGAGATTGATCTGCCCTCACAGCCGAACGGGAAAGTGACCGTGGTGATGAATCTGCGCAGCCAGACCCGCGATGTCGTCAGGGCGGACTCCCGTGCGTCCATCCAGACGGAAGGCATCCTCGGCGACAAATTCGTCGACATTTCCTTTGGTTCGCCGAACGCCGGGCCCGTCCCGAACGACGGCACGATTGCGAGTGACACGCCCGTAGACTTGTCCGAAGAGGCTCATGCTATCGCCAATGAAGCCCAATCAGGCATCGGCGCTTTCCGCGATGATATGGAAGCCCTCCAGCACAATTTCTTCCTCCGCGGATTCTTCAAAAGACGCGGCTACAACAACCCCAGTGAATTGACCGAGCACGCCGCTTCCCGCCTCCCCGCTCGCGCGCCCGCCAAGCGATTTGACTACGATACCAAAAAGATTTTCGCCAAGCCAGATAACGCAGAATTGAATGACAAAGGAGCCTCTGGATGACGCCGGGAAGTTTCTCAAGGATAATCCCTTCGGTGTTGCCATCGTGGCTGCGGCGGGAGCGCAGGATGACACTCCGGAGGGCCGCCTGGTTTCCGAAGCCCGCGCCAAGGTTGTTCGCGACTACCTTGCCCAAAGTTTCAACCTCGACGACTCACGCGTCAAAACCATGCTGCTTCGCGGAACCAAGCTCACCGGCGAATCCTCCAAGCTTGTCATCCTTGTTTATCCGCCTGGGCCGTCTTCGGAGGCGTCTCAGCACCCTTCCTCTCCCAGCGTTTCAGCTAATCTTGGGCACTAGCGCACTTCTTGCGCAGCAGCGGATGGAACGTGCTGATCGGCCGGGGAAATTCTCCCTCCCATCGCTTTACGCACGCCCTGCGGAGCCTGGAAATTCCATTTGGCCAGAATTATTTCGCAGGTTGGCTGGATCCAGGCAATAGGCGGAGTCCTGTTCGGTAGGCTATTTGGCTTGCGGCTCGAAAGCGTCTCAGTTTCCAGCCAGGCCGCCTTAATTATCCCAGCTCAATGAAATGCCTGTGCTCCCGGTTGTGCCAATGATCCTTTGCAAGTATTTCTGTCAGCTTTGTGGGCAGTTCAGCCGCCTCCCATGCCATCTCCATCTCATTCCTCGATGTTCGCAGATATCCGATTCCGAACCCCTCGCCGCATATCGTGCAGAGTTCATGGGCTTCGAGCCTGAAGGATGGCACACCTAGCAGGTCTCTTTCTCGGATGGCAACAGGATAGTCAAAATCCTTGGCAACCGTCTCCGTAGCGATCATTGCATCCTCCCTTTGAACCAACGTGTCTTTACCACATGGCTCCCATCGGGAAATTCGCTAGATCACCGGCTCGTGTATCGAAGGAATCGCCCAATATCTCGAACGATCCTCTTTCTGTCGGTACATTGACTGGTCCGCCTGCATCAGGAGTTGTTCGAGCGAGACGGGTTTCTTGGGGTCAAAGCGCGCGGCTCCTATACTGAGCGAAAGTTCATGGGAGAATTCGCCTGCATTCGATGCCTTCAGTTTCTTCTCGAGACGCCGAAGGATGACATTCTCGTGTTGACTGGAGGCTTCCAGTGCGAGCACCGCAAACTCATCTCCGCCCAGTCGGGCGAGGATATCCGAATTTCGAAACGTCTGTTCTAACGTGTCTGCCGTGCGAACGAGTGCGAGATCTCCCTCCTGGTGCCCGCAGGTATCATTGATCTTCTTCAGACAATCAACGTCCGCGAAAAATAGCCATAGCCCCTGGTTTTTTCGGATCGCCACCTTGAGTTGTTGTGCCGCCAATGCCAAGAAAGCGCGCCGGTTATAAAACCCGGTAAGATCGTCGGTCAGAGCCAGAGATCGGAGTTCCCGGTCAAGTAGCGACTGCTTCACAGCACATAAGACCGCGCGTTGCAGCGTCTTGCTCAGAGCCTGGGTCTGTGGACCGTCCGACCCGACGGTCTTCGAAATCTCCTCAGCCTCGTCGAGAATATGAGACAGCTCCCTGTCTTGAGCCAAAAGAGCCGGCAACAGCCCTTCATCTAAACGATTCGCAGATGAAGTGTCCCTCGGCCGATCAATGGGAATAAGTTTGCGGCTCAACATTCGATTCGCCGTGGACATCGTTGTATTTGTGATCACATCGAGGTCGTAGACGAGATCCGTTCGATTCTTCACAACGCGACCTGGCAAACCCATGGCCCGACCTCCCTCAGATCAATACGTACATGCTTCCTACTTCTGCTTGGATAGCATTGAACGAATCGGGACAGCAATAAGGAGAAGACTGTAATTCGCAGAAGAAGCCACGCTTAGTACTCGATGTATCTGGTTGGCCAATACAGCCTTTCTCGGCCACATATACATTAAACACTGTAGACGCCCACGCGAAGTTTCGTGCTCTAATTCCGGGCTGCGGAACGGTTCTTAGGGGTCAGGCAATATAAATCGGCTTAGTACGTTTGCGCACATACGAAAATACTGATTACCATTGACCACGAAACTGAGGCAGCAGCGGGCGAACACCGGCTCCATGCAGGCTCGGCCGTTCCTTAAGTTTGGAGGGGGAGCATGAAGCGAACCGACCAAAGCACGCCAACCGCGAATACAGGCGGGAACATCGGCACAAACGTGAAAAACAACGGGCAAACCGGCGCTCACGTTGAAATCGCCGAGGTTGACTTGAGCGTCCTGCTGGCATGCCTTCAGACCATGCGCGACGGCGACTTCTCCGTGCGTCTCCCAGGGAACTGGACGGGCCTGGCGGGAAAAATCGCGGACACATTCAATGACATTGTCGCCGCCAATCAGCAAATGGCGTGGGAACTCAAGCGTGTGGGACAAGTCGTGGGCAAGGAAGGCAGAACGCGGGAACGCATGCGTTTCCAGCTGCCGAAAGCGGCATGGGGAGAGATGGAAGTGTCGGTCAATACGCTCGTGGATGACCTGCTCCGGCCCACCACCGAAGTCGCGCGCGCCATCGGGGCCGTTGCCAAGGGCAACCTCACGCAGACCGTTCAGTTGGATGTTGATGGACGGCCGCTGGAGGGCGAATTCCTGCGCTCGGCCACAATCGTAAACACCATGATTCAGCAGCTCGGCGTCTTCACGGCGGAGGTAACGCGCGTGGCGCGCGAAGTGGGCACGGACGGCAAGCTGGGCGGCCAGGCGCAGGTACCCGGCGTCGCGGGCACGTGGAAGGACCTCACCGACTCCGTCAATTCCATGGCCAGCAACCTGACCGGGCAGGTGCGTAACATCGCCGAAGTGACCACGGCCGTCGCGAGCGGCGACCTCTCGCGCAAAATCACCGTGGACGTCCGGGGCGAAATCCTGCAGCTCAAGGAAGCCATCAATACAATGGTGGATCAGTTGCGCTCCTTCGCGTCGGAAGTGACGCGCGTGGCGCGCGAGGTCGGGACAGACGGCAAACTCGGCGGACAGGCCGTCGTGCCAGGCGTGGCGGGAACGTGGAAGGATCTTACCGACTCCGTCAACGCCATGGCTGGCAACCTAACCGCCCAGGTGCGCAACATCGCCGAAGTTACTACGGCCGTGGCGCGAGGCGATCTATCACGCAAGATCACCGTGGACGTGAAGGGCGAAATTCTGGAATTGAAGGACACGATCAATACCATGGTGGACCAGCTCAACGCCTTTGCCGGTGAAGTCACGCGCGTGGCCCGCGAGGTGGGCACGGAAGGCAAGTTGGGAGGCCAGGCGGAGGTGCTTGGTGTAGGCGGCACTTGGAAGGACCTCACGGACAACGTGAATTTCATGGCCAGCAACTTGACCGGCCAGGTGCGCAACATCGCCGAGGTGGCCACGGCCATCGCCAGCGGCGATCTCTCCCGCAAGATCACCGTGGACGTGCGCGGAGAGATTTTGCAGCTCAAGGAAACACTCAACACCATGGTGGATCAGTTGAACCGGTTCGCCGGCGAAGTCACGCGTGTGGCGCGCGAAGTGGGCAGCGAAGGGCGGCTCGGAGGGCAGGCCAACGTCCCGGGCGTGGCGGGAACGTGGAAGGACCTCACGGACTCCGTCAACTCCATGGCCGGGAATCTGACCGGCCAGGTGCGCAACATCGCCGAGGTAACTACGGCTGTAGCGCGAGGCGATCTGTCGCGCAAGATCACCGTGGACGTAAAAGGCGAAATCCTTGAGCTCAAGAACACGATCAACACGATGGTGGACCAGCTCAACGCGTTTGCGGGCGAGGTGACGCGCGTGGCCCGCGAGGTGGGCACGGAAGGCAAGTTGGGAGGCCAAGCGCAGGTGCCCGGGGCCGGCACATGGAAGGACCTCACCGACTCCGTGAATTCGATGGCCAGCAACTTGACCGGCCAGGTCCGCAATATCGCGGAGGTGGCCACGGCCGTCGCGAGAGGTGACTTGTCGCGCAAGATCACCGTGGACGTGAAAGGCGAAATCCTTGAGCTGAAGGATACCCTCAACACCATGGTGGATCAGTTGCGCGCTTTCGCGTCCGAGGTGACGCGCGTGGCGCGCGAAGTGGGCACGGACGGCAAGCTGGGCGGCCAGGCGCAGGTGCCCGGTGTCGCCGGCACATGGAAGGACCTCACCGACTCCGTGAATTCGATGGCCAGCAACTTGACCGGCCAGGTGCGCAACATCGCCGAAGTGTCCACCGCCATTGCCAGCGGCGACCTTTCCAAGAAAATTACCGTGAACGTAAGCGGTGAAATCCTTCTCCTCAAAGAAACGATTAACACCATGGTGGATCAGCTAAACGCCTTCGCCGGTGAGGTGACGCGCGTGGCGCGCGAAGTAGGCAGCGAAGGCCGCCTGGGAGGGCAGGCCAACGTCCCAGGCGTGGCGGGAACGTGGAAGGATCTTACCGACTCCGTCAACTCGATGGCCGGTAACCTGACCGGCCAGGTGCGCAACATCGCCGAAGTAACCACCGCAGTCGCGCGCGGCGACTTGTCGCGCAAGATCACCGTGGACGTAAAAGGGGAAATCCTCGAACTCAAGAACACCATCAACACCATGGTGGACCAGCTCAACGCCTTCGCCGGCGAAGTCACGCGCGTGGCCCGCGAGGTGGGTACGGACGGCAAGCTGGGCGGTCAAGCTCAGGTGCCTGGCGTGGGCGGCACTTGGAAGGACCTCACGGACAATGTGAATTTCATGGCCAGCAACTTGACCGGTCAGGTGCGCAACATCGCCGAGGTGGCCACGGCCATCGCCAGCGGCGACCTCTCCCGCAAGATCGCCGTGGACGTCCGCGGAGAGATTTTGCAGCTGAAGGAAACGCTCAACACCATGGTCGAACAATTGCGTTCGTTCGCCGCCGAGGTAACGCGTGTCGCCCGCGAAGTGGGCAGCGAAGGGCGGCTGGGAGGCCAGGCCAACGTCCCAGGCGTCGCGGGAACGTGGAAGGACCTCACCGACTCCGTGAATGCCATGGCCGGTAACCTGACCGGCCAGGTGCGCAACATCGCCGAAGTAACCACCGCGGTAGCGCGCGGCGACTTGTCGCGCAAGATCACCGTGGACGTGAAAGGCGAAATCCTCGAACTCAAGAACACCATCAACACCATGGTGGACCAGCTGAATGGTTTCGCCGCTGAAGTGACGCGCGTGGCGCGCGAAGTCGGTACGGAAGGCAAGCTCGGTGGCCAGGCGCAGGTGCCCGGTGTGGCCGGCACTTGGAAAGATCTCACGGACAATGTGAACGTCATGGCCGCGAACCTCACGGAGCAGGTGCGCGGAATCGTGAAGGTTGTCACCGCCGTGGCAAACGGCGAGCTGACAAAGAAACTTACGGTGAACGCCAAAGGTGAAGTGGCTGCCCTCGCCGATACCATTAACAACATGACCGACACATTGGCCACTTTCGCGGACCAAGTGACGACCGTCGCTCGCGAGGTGGGCGTTGAAGGTCGTCTCGGCGGTCAAGCGAACGTCCCCGGTGCGGCCGGTACATGGAAAGACTTGACCGGAAACGTCAACCTTCTCGCTGACAACCTCACCAACCAAGTCCGCGCCATCGCGGAAGTGACCACGGCCGTCACCAAGGGTGACCTGACCCGTTCGATTCAAGTGGAGGCCAGCGGCGAGGTCGCCGAGTTAAAAGACTACATCAACACCATGATTGACAATCTTCGGCTCACCACGGAACGGAACAACGAGCAGGACTGGCTCAAGACAAACCTCGCGCGCTTCACCGGCATGCTGCAAGGACAGCGTGATCTGGCCACCGTCGGGCGAATGCTGCTGTCCCAGTTGGCTCTGCTGGTCAATGCGCAGCAGGGCGTGATCTATCAGATGGAGTCGGAAGAATCCGCCAACATGGTGCTGCTATCGGCCTTTGCCGACAACGGCGAAGACGGGCATCCCGATCAATTGCGCGTGGGAGCGGGCCTCATTGGGCAATGCGCCGCGGAGAAACGGCGCATGTTGATTGCAGAGGTCCCGCCGCATGCTGTTCCCATCCGCTCGGGTCTTTTCCAAGCCGTCCCGCGAAACGTCATCGTGCTGCCTATTCTCTTCGAAGATCGCGTAAAGGCGGTTATTGAGCTGGCTTCGCTGAGCGCCTTCACGGCCTCCCACCTTGCGTTTCTTGAGCAGCTCACCTCCGGCATCGGCATCGTACTCAATAGCATTGAGGCCACGATGCAGACGGAAGGTCTTCTGAAGCAATCGCAGCAATTGGCCACCGAACTTCAAACCCAGCAGACCGAATTGCAGCAAACCAACGAGCAACTGGCGCAAAAAGCCAAGCAACTTGCCGAGCAGAACGTCGAGGTCGAACGCAAGAACCAGGAAATTGACCATGCGCGCCGGGCCGTCGAAGAGAAGGCCAAGGAACTCGCCCTTACCTCCAAGTATAAGTCGGAGTTCCTTGCCAACATGTCCCATGAGCTGCGCACTCCGCTCAACAGCATTTTGGTTTTGGGCCAGCAACTCACCGACAATCCCGACGGCAATTTGACGGCCAAGCAGGTCGAATTCGCCCGCACCATTCATGGCGCCGGCACGGACCTCTTAAACTTGATTAGCGATATTCTGGATCTTTCCAAAATCGAATCCGGCACTGTTTCCGTGCAGGCCGAGGACGTTTTCTTTACGAGTCTGCTCGACATGGTCGCCCGTCCCTTCCGCCACGAAGCGGAAAATCGCCGGCTCAACTTCGATATACATATGGATCCGGATCTTCCCCGTGGCTTTGTCACGGACTCCAAGCGTCTCCAGCAAGTTCTCAAGAATTTGCTCTCCAATGCTTTCAAATTTACCGAAAAGGGGAGCGTGCGTCTCTCCGTCTTCGCTGCCGAAGGCGGCTGGACCGAGGGCCACCCCGTCCTCAGCGGATCGGCCTCCGTCATCGCCTTCGAGGTTGCCGATTCCGGTATCGGCGTTCCTTTGGACAAGCAGCGGCTCATCTTTGAGGCTTTCCAGCAGGCCGACGCAGGCACCAGCCGCAAATACGGCGGCACAGGCCTGGGGCTTGCCATCAGCCGCGAACTCGCCAACTTGCTCGGCGGCGAGATCCAATTGCGCAGCGCCCCCGGCGAGGGAAGCACGTTCACCCTTTACTTGCCCCAGACTTACGTCGGTCCTGTTTCCGGCATCACCGTAAAGGACAACAAGGAATCGGTGTCCCCCACGCCCCTTCAGTTGTCCGCCATAGCCGCGGCCGCAGGGCGCTCCACCGAGCGCGTCCCGGACGACCGTGAAAATTTGCAAGCGGACGACACCACCCTGTTGATTGTCGAAGATGATCCCTACTATGCCCGCATGCTTCTCGATCTGGCCCACGACAAGGGGTTCAAGGGGCTTGTGGCCCCGCGTGGCTCGGAAGCTTTGGCCCTGGCACGGGAGTTCCATCCCGCAGCCGTGTCTCTGGATGTCTTCTTGCCGGATATGCTGGGCTGGACCGTGCTCAACCATTTCAAGCAGGATCCGGCCACACGCCACATTCCCGTCCAGATGTTGACGCTCGACGAAGACCGCCAGCACGCCTTGGCGCGCGGCGCTTTCGCGCATGTCACCAAACCTTCCACGCCGGAAGAACTCGAGACGGCCTTCGCCCGCATCAAGGAATATTCCGCGCCGCGCCGCAAGCGGCTATTGGTCGTGGAAGATAATCCCTCCGAGCAGACTCAGCATCCGGGAACTTCTCGGCTACGACGATATTGATGTCGAGATTGCTTCGAGCGGTGAGGACGCGCTCGCGGCCATCACAGGAAAAACCTTCGATTGCATGGTGCTCGATCTGCGCCTTCCGGATATGTCCGGCTTCGACATACTCGAGCTGATCCGCGATACCCCGTCGCTCCGCGAATTGCCGGTCGTCGTGTTTACCGGCAAGGATCTCTCTCCGGATGAAGACGCCCGCCTGCGCACGCTTGCGCGCAGTGTGGTCGTCAAGGGTGTCGAGTCGCCGGAACGCTTGCTCGATGAAACATCCTTGTTCTTGCACCGAGTGGTCACCGACCTTCCGCCGGAAAAGCAAAAAATGCTCGATCGCCTGCACCACTCGGACGAGACCCTGGTCGGCAAAAAGGTGCTGATCGTGGACGACGATGTGCGCAACATCTTCGCGCTCAGCAGCGTGCTCGAACGCCGTGGCATGTCCGTGCTCACCGCTGGCACGGGCCGCGAAGCGATTGCCACTCTCGAGTCCACTCCCGATGTGGCCATCGTCTTGATGGACATCATGATGCCGGAGATGGATGGATATGAGACCATGCAGGTCATCCGCCAGAATCCTCCCTTCCGGCGGCTGCCCATCGTGGCGCTCACTGCCAAAGCCATGAAAGGTGATCGCGAAAAGTGTCTCGAAGCGGGAGCCTCCGAGTATCTGGCAAAACCGGTGAATACGGAGCAGCTCCTCTCGGCGCTACGGATGTGGTTCCATCGGTAAGGAGGCTATAGAGCCTGCGCGAGAACTCGAGAATCTTTGTAGGTCGTGGCTTCAGCCACGACGTAAGCCTCGCGGAAATTAGGATGGCTTTAGCCGCTGAAGTCCTGATTTTGGCAGGACCATTCACGAGTTGGCTTATACTCTCCTAAGGCGGGGGAAAAACTATGAACGATCACGAGAAGGTCAACATCCTCATGGTGGACGACCAGCCTGGCAAGCTGCTCACCTATGAAGCCATGCTCGGTGAGCTGGGTGAGAATCTAATTAAAGTCCATTCGGGAAGAGAGGCCCTCGACCACCTGCTCAAGAACGATGTCGCCGTCGTCCTCATGGACGTTAGCATGCCGGAACTCGACGGCTTCGAACTCGCGGACATGATCCGGCAGCATCCCCGCTTTCAGGAGACCGCCATTATCTTCATTTCCGCCGTGCACCTCACCGACGTGGACCGCCTCAAGGGATACCAGCGCGGCGCCGTGGATTATATTTCCGTTCCCATCATTCCGGAATTGTTGCGCGCCAAGGTAAGCGTCTTCGCCGACCTACATCGAAAAAAGCGCCAAATGGACCAGTTGAACCGTGAACTTCGCCATCTGTCCGCGCGGCTGATTGCAACCCAGGATGAAGAGCGCCGGCGCATCGCCCGTGACCTCCACGATAGCGTGGGACAACTCATCGCCGCACTTTCCATGAACAACGGTATGGCTCTCAGGGAGGCGGATAAGCTCAGCCCCGAGGCTGCCGGCGTTCTCCGCCAGAACGCCCTCCTCGTCGAACAGTTGTCACAGGAGATACGCACCCTTTCTCATCTCCTTCACCCGCCTCTTCTTGACGAGATCGGCCTGATGCCCGCGATTAAGACGTTCGCCGGAGGCTTTGCCGAGCGCAGCAACGTAAAGGTTGACGTGGACCTTTCCCCGGAAATTGGCCGCCTGGCCCCCAACATCGAAATTTCGATTTTCCGAATCGTCCAGGAGTGCCTCACCAATGTCTACCGCCATTCGGGAAGCAAAACGGCACGCATCAAAATCTGGCCTTCCCCGGAAAAGCAACTGATCGTTCAAGTCGGTGATGAAGGCAGGGGGATACCCTTGCAGAATCGTCTCTCCTTTTCCCTGGGTACGAATCCGGGGATGGGACTCAGCGGGATGCGGGAGCGCGCCAGGGAGACTCGGAGGCACCCTCGAAGTTCACTCCAATGGAAAGGGCACAACCGTCACAGCCACCCTTCCCCTTACCAACATTGTCGCAGAGAGAAATGTCGAAGGACGCCAGGTTCAGTCACAGAAGTCGCTCGCTCAGCATCTCTGAGCAGACCAAGAATCTTGTTCACACAGGACCCTATCGGCCCAGCCGGCCCGCTTTCCCTCGCCAAAGTTTTGGCTGGCCACGCGTGGAACAGCAACTAGCCAGCCCACTAGGTTAGCTGGCTCGAGCGTTCTGGAGAGCTTCAATCTCGGGGACCAAATCTCGCCACACAAGGGACTTCGAAATAAAGCCCGAGGCTCCTTCATTGGCCGCGATGCGCGCCAGATCGAGAGAATCGTGCACGGTGAGGATTAGAACTCTCGAGGCGGGGGCTTTTTGCCGAATCAGCGGGAGGGCGCTTAGGCCGTCGAGATGCGGCATGAAAATATCCAGCAAGATCACATCGGGTTTAAGTTCCGCGGCTTTTTCAATCGCTTCGCGTCCGTCCACGGCCTGGTCGCACACGGACCACCCCTCGTGCTGCTCGATCAGCATCTTCAAGCCGCAGCGGACTAAGTCATTATCGTCCGCAATCAGGATTCGCAACGGGCCCATCGTACTGCTCCGAATTAAGAGTGGGCAAAAGGCGAGCAGTTCAATCTAAACTCAATATTGCCGGGCTTTCCATCGGGTAGTTACCTTAGTTTGTGCGTTTCGAGCATGGTCTCGAACCGTTTTTCGCGGTCGAAGAACGGGAAGTAGTTTCGATCTAAGTCTATGTGAGAGCGGGCAATAAAATGGTCGGGGCGAGTGGATTTGCCTGCCCTGAGTTCGCTCCGGCGAACGAAGGGAACCACCGACCTTCCCGGCCCGGCCGGGACGCTCGACGAGCGCCAGGTGATTGAGGCACGGAATTAAGGAAAATGGTCGGGGCGAGTGGATTTGAACCACCGACCTCCTGGTCCCGAACCAGGCGCTCTAGCCAGGCTGAGCCACGCCCCGAAGGCACGAACACGAGCAGAACCAAAACACCTACAACGATAAATTCAGCATAACATAAATTTCACGGCGCGACGAAAAGTGCCGCGGGCGGCGCTCATCCGGCGGCGCTGGCCTTGGCGGCTGCGGGAAGGCGTATCAGGCGCGCGTCGGTGACCGAAGGGAGCGAAAGGACATGCTCGACGACGGATGGCTCCACGTTTCCGTCGAGGCCCAGCAGCGCGAGCGCATCGGCGCCGTGGACAGGCGCGCGCCGGCCCAGAGCGAATGTGGCGATATTGACGCCCAGATTGCCGAGCGCCGTGCCGATACGGCCGATCACGCCGGGCACATCGAGGTTGCGCATCAGCAGCAGCGTGCCTTCGAGCGGGGCTTCGAGCCCGATTCCATCGAGCGCCAAGATGCGCGGCGAGCCATCCTGCCCGACCGTGCCTTCGACGGTCAGCTCGCGGCCGTCATTGGCCACCGCCACTTCGACGGTGTTCGGGAATCCGCGCCCCCGCGGCCGCGTGGTTTCTTCCACCACCAAACCGCGCGCCGCGGCGATCTCCGCGGCATTCACGAGATTGACCTTCTCATCGAGCACGGAGTTCAGCATACCCGTGAGCACCGCGCTGCGAATCACATGCGAACCGATTTCAGCCGGCTCGCCTGCATACCGGATGCGAATGCGGCTAAAGCTGCGCGAAGGCGCCGCCTGCGCCGCGAGCGCTCCCAGCCGCTCGCCCAAGTCGAGATAGGGCCGCAGCCGGCGATACTGCTCCGGCGAAAGCGCGGGCATGTTGACGGCGTTGCGAATCACACCGTCCGCCAGATAATCGCGGATCTGCTGCGCGATGGCCGTGCCCACTTCTTCCTGCGCCTCGCGCGTCGAGCCGGCGATGTGCGGCGTGGCGATCACATTCGGCAAAGCCGCCAGCGGCGAATTTTTCGGCGGTTCCTCGGCGAACGTGTCGAGCGCCGCGCCGGCAAGCTGGCCCGAGCGCAAGGCTTCCGCCAGCGCGGCTTCGTCAATCAATTCGCCGCGCGCGCAATTGATGAGCCGCGCGCCGTTCTTCATCTGCGCGAGCGCGGCGGCATTGATTATTTTCTCGGTGGAAGGGCTGAGCGACGTGTGCAGCGAAACGAAATCCGACTGGCGCAGCAGCTCTTCGAGCGGAACAAGTTCGACATCCACTTCGCGCGCGGCCGCGGGCGTCACGTAGGGATCGTGCGCGAGCACTTTCATTTCGAGCGCACGCGCGCGCCGCGCCACTTCGCTTCCGATGCGGCCCAGGCCCAGCAGGCCGAGCGTCTTCCCGCGCAGCTCCGTGCCGGAAAACGCGGACTTCTCCCATTTGCCGGCGTGAATCGAAGCGTTGGCCTGCGGCACCGAACGCGCCAGCGCCAGCATCAGCGCAAGCGTGTGCTCCGCCACGCTCACCGAATTCCCGCCCGGCGTGTTCATCACCAGCACGCCGCGATGCGTGGCCGCTTCCATATCCACGTTGTCCACGCCAACGCCGGCGCGCCCGACCACGCGCAGCTTCGGGGCTTTTTCGAGCAGCGCGGCGGTCACTTTCGTCGCGCTGCGCACCACCAGGCCATCGGCATCCGCAATCTCCGTCGGCGACGGCCGCGGCGGCCGGCGTCACCACTTCCCATCCTGTTTCGCGGAGCAACGCGATTCCGCGTTCGCTGATTTTGTCTGCCACGATAATTTTCATGGCACAAAGGTTATCGGTAGCAAACGCTCCTGTCAATTGCGGATGGCGGCGCGGGGGCGTGTGCTATTCTTTGCGGCCGGAGAGGAACCGAATGGGCTATATCGAACGCATCCAGAGCGACCTGACCGCCGCCATGAAGGAAAAGGACGAGCTGCGGCTGAGCGTGCTGCGCATGGTGAAAAGCGCGCTGAAGAACAAGGAAATCGAAAAAATGCGCCCGCTCGACGATCTGGAATCGCTGCAAGTGCTCCAGACGCTGGTCAAGCAGCGCCGCGAATCCGTCGACCAGTTCACGCAGGGCGGCCGGCACGACCTGGCCGAGAAAGAAACCAAGGAAATCGCCATCATCGAGGAATATCTGCCCGCCGCGCCCAGCGACGCGGAAATTCGGCAGGCCGTCGAGGCCGCCATCGCCGAAGAAGGCGCGGATTCGCTGAAGCAAATGGGCGCCGTCATCAAGGCGGCGCGCGCGCGGCTCGAAGGCAAAGCCATCGACGGCAAAGCGCTCAGCGACCGCGTCCGCGAACGCCTCGCGCGAAAAATCCTGACCTCGCTGTTTAGCGCGGAACTAGTCCGCTGCGCCTGCCAGGGTTACCTTGCCGAGGCTCGCGATTTGCAGCAACCGACGTGGAGGCAGACGTGGCCACCAAGCCCTGGAGTTCGACGGCGCCGCCGGCCGAATTCCGCCCCTACGTGGACGCCGGCGAAAGCCCGCGCGAATTCACCCTTCGCGCGGTGGTTCTCGGCGCGCTCTTCGGAATCCTTTTCGGCGCCGTTTCGGTGTACGTGGGACTGCGCGCCGGGCTCACGGTTTCCGCCTCCATCCCCATCGCCGTCCTTTCCATCAGCATCCTGCGCGCCTTCGGCCGCTCCACCATTCTCGAAAACAACATCGTGCAGACCACCGGCTCGGCCGGCGAATCGGTCGCCGCCGGCGTGATCTTCACCATTCCCGCGCTGATTTTCCTCGGCTTTTCGCTCAACACCGAATACTGGCGCATCTTTTTTCTCGCGCTGCTCGGCGGATGGCTCGGCGTGCTGTTCATGATTCCGCTGCGCCGCCAGCTCATCGTCAAGGAGCACGGCAACCTCACCTTTCCCGAGGGCACGGCCTGCGCGGACGTTCTGGTGGCCGGCGAGCGCGGCGGCTCGTTCGCGGGACGCGTTTTCTGGGGCCTCGGCCTCGGCGGCGTCTACACCTTCTGCATGAACACGCTCGGCATGTGGCCCAGCCAGCCGGAATATCAGCCGCGCGTGGCTGCCGGGCGCGTCGTTTCGCGCGGCCATCACGTCCGAATATCTCGGCGTGGGCTACATCATCGGCCCGCGCGTGGCCGGCACGCTTTTCGCCGGCGGCGTGATTTCCTGGCTCGTGCTGATGCCCGCCATCCGATTTTTCGGCTCGCTCGCGCCCGACGTCGCGCTCTATCCCAGCACCGTGCCCATTCCGCAGATGACGCCCGACCAGCTCTGGGCCAGCTACATCCGCCCGATGGGCGCGGGCGCCGTGGCCGCTTCCGGCCTGATCACGCTGATCAAAACGATGCCCACGATTTTCGCCGCGCTCACCGCGGGACTGAAGGACGTCCGCGCCAAGCAGGCGGCCGCCTCGGAAGCGCGCCGCACCGAGCGCGACCTCTCCATGCGCTTCGTCGTCGTCGGCTCGGCCGTGATTCTGGCCATGATGTGGGCGCTGCTTGAAATTCAAGCCGATTCCCGGCGCGCGAGACCGGCGCCTTCGCCAATCTCATCGCGGCGATCTTCGTCGTGGTGTTCGGATTTCTTGTTCGTCACGGTGGCCTCGCGCATCAGCGGCCTGATCGGCAATTCTTCGAATCCCGTCAGCGGCATGACCATCGCCACGCTGATGGCCACCTGCGCGATGTTTCTTGTCGCGCACTGGACGGCGAACGCCTACGCCGTCCTCGCGCTCACGATTGGCGGCGTGGTGTGCATCGCCGCGGCCATGGCCGGCGCCACGTCGCAGGATCTGAAGACCGGCTACCTGGTCGGCGCCACGCCCTACTGGCAGCAGATCGGCCTGGTCATCGGCGTGATGGTTTCCTCCTTCGCCATCGGCGGCACGCTGATTCTGATGAACGTCGGCCTCGCGCAATACAAGCCCATGCAAATCGCGCTCGACATCACGCATCTGCCCACGGGCGTCGAGCGCCAGCAGGACAATTATCAGCTACGAAGGCAAATCGTACATGCTGGTGAACGCCATCGGCTCGAGCGAAATTCCCGACGGAAAATATCTCTACGATCCCGCCACGCACGAAATCGAAATCCAGTGGGTGCAGGGAATCGGCAGCGACGCAGGCCGCCGCGCCGCAAGCGCGCCTGATGGCCACGGTCATCAGCGGAATCCTGAACCAGCGCTTGCCGTGGCGGCTCGTTTTTCTCGGAGTTTTTCTGGTGATCGCCGTCGAGCTGCTGGGCATCCGCTCGCTGCCCTTTGCGGTGGGTTCCTACATTTCCATCGCCACCACCATGGCCATGTTCGCCGGAGGGCTGGTCCGCTGGCTCGCCGAGCGCGTGGAGAACGCAGCACGGAGAAAAAAGCGGCGCGGAAAGCGAAGTCAGCCCCGGCTCGCTATACGCCAGCGGACTGATCGCCGCCGGCGGCGTCTTCGGCCTGCTCGCGATCATCATCAACCTGTTGCAGGATCCCGGAGCTGAGCAAGCACCTGCCGCATTGGCTGGCGAGCGATGTTCCATCTGCCCTGGCCCGCGAAAATGTTCGCCTTCGGCGAAAAATTCATGCCGCAGCTGAGCCAGGCGCCCGTGCTGGGCGTCGTGCTCTTCCTGCTGCTCGCCGTTTCGCTCTTCCTCTTCGCCCGCAAAAAGCTCCGCCAATCGTGACGCCTTTGACGCCCGTCCATTCGGTTCGGCACACACCCTGGGCATTTGGCGCCCAGGGTCGGAGTGGTCGAGAAACTAGTTGAGGGATGCTTTGTTGCCTGGGAGCATACCGATCCGCACACCGCCGCGTCTGTGCTGAATTGCACAGTTGGCAGCATTTGGCGTGAAGGGGAGGATGGGGGGAACTTGTCCGGTGACGCGCGGCCTATCAGGAGATAGGCCGCTCCGATTCGCGGCCCTTAAGGCCACTCCTCGAATTCAGCGCAACCCGCCGACCAGGTACAACACCACCGCGATGAGCACCACTGTCCCGACGATCCCTAGGCCCCCGCCCGTGCCCCACCTGGAATACCCGTAATAACCGCCGCCCCCGCCGAACAGCAAAAGCAGAACTATAATTAGCAGTAGCATCGAACGTCTCCTTTGGAGCCTAAAACGCCCTTGTCACTTCAACCACATCCTACAGGCAGCGTATAGGGGCATCTGTCCTCTTTTGGACAGGTTTGCGTTCTGTCTGGCGCAGCAGATCCTGGGAACTGGTGCGATATGGAGCCCGTATCCCCTGGCATCTTTGACTCCGGCGGGGGATGCCACTAGACTGGAATGCCGTGAGCCCTACTATTTCACGCGGCTATCGGTTTGACCTGAGCGGCTATTTTCCGCGAGCCATCAAGACAATTTGCCTGGTGTGCGTGGGCGTCTTCTTTCTGCAGGAAATTTCGCGGCTACTCTTCGGCGCGGCGGGATGGAATTTCTGGCTCGAGTGGTTTGGGCTGGTGCCGTATGCCGTCACGCACGGATTCCGCCTGTGGCAGCCCTTCACCTACATTTTTCTCCACGCCGGAATTCTGCACATTCTGCTGAATCTGCTGTATCTCGCGATGTTCGGCGCCGATCTGGAGCACATGTGGGGCGCGCGCCGGTTCACCACATATTTCCTGGTCTGCGGCGTGGGCGCGGGCCTGGTGGACTTGACCGTGAGGACGCTCCTCGACCCGCACGGGATGGGCACGGCCGCGAATTCGACGATTGGCGCATCGGGCGCGATTTACGGAATCCTGCTGGCCTGCGCCATCGTGATGCCGCACCGCAAGGTCTGGATGTTTCCTCTGCCGGTGACGGTCTCCATGCGCGTGTTTGTGATCGTGATGGGGGCCATCGAATTCTTCAGCACCATCGGCGTCTCCGGCGACAACGTCAGCCACGTCTGCCATTTGGGAGGGATGCTCGCGGGCTATTTGTATTTGCGCCGCGGGTCCTATCTCTTCGGCGTTCGCAATTATGTTTCGGATTGGAAGCGCCGCAGGCTGCGCAAGAAATTCGAAGTGTACGTCCGCGACCATGAGGGTAAGCCGCCCACGCGGCCGGATAATTGGGTTAACTGAATGTGACTCGTGATTCGTGAACCGTGACCCGTGATTCGTGAGGGCGCGGTCCCTGCGGGTTATTTGGCGGCGGCGAAGTTGTTGACGATGGCGTAGAGAAATTCAATCCCCTGGCGGAAGGAATCGAGCGGGATACGCTCGTCCGCCGCGTGCATGCGCGAGAAATCGTCATCCGTGAGCGGGAAGGGCAGCAATCCGTAGGTCTGCACGCCGCGCATGCGCAGCGGCGTCGAATCCGTGGTTTCCGGGGACATCATGGGCACAACCGCCGCGCCGGGAAATTGTTGCGTGGCCACGCGCCCAATCGTCGTGTAGAGGTCCGAACCGAGCGAGGAGGAAGGAGCGGTTTCGGCCGCGCCCGGCTCCTCTTCGAATTGCACCTGGGAATCGTTCACCAGTTCGCGCAATTTCGCGAGCAGCGGGTCCACCGGGTCGCCCGGGAGCAGGCCAATCTCGAGCGCTGCCGCGCGCTTCCGCCGGCACCGTGCTCGCGCTCGTCCCTGCCTGCAGCATGGTCGTGCAAAACGTGTCGCGCAGCATGGCGTTCCACGCGGGATTGGCGCTCGATATCCATCGCGCGGCGTGATCGGCGCGGTCCGAGGATTCGAGCGCGCGCATCCATTTGGAGGTGTCCGGGTCTTCCGCCGATGCCAGGCCTTCGAAGTAGCTGCGCGTCACGGTATTGAACTCCACGGGCGCCTCGTAGGCGGTGATCTTTTCGATGGCGGCGGCGAGGTGAAGGATGGCGTTATCCGCGGTGGGCGCGGCGGCGGGCCCGGGCGTGCCCGTGGCGATTATGTCCACGTTCACCAGCGTTTTCTCGCTGGCTTGCACGGCCGCATAGAGCACCTTCCCGCCCCCGGCAACGACGCGTCCGCCTTCGTTGATCGCATATCCCGCCGCGATTTTGTCCCAGTATTTTTCCGTGGCGAATTTCATGCCGGCCGCGCCGCCGGCCTCTTCATCGCCTTCGGCAAGGAGTATCACGTCGCGGTTCAGGCGCACGCCGGAGCGTTTCAGCGCCACGAAGACGGCCAGATTCGCCGCGAGCATGCCTTTGTCGTCCATCGCGCCGCGCCCGTAAAGGTAGCCGTCCTTTATCTCGGCGCCAAAGGGGTCCGCGGTCCATTTTGTTTTGTCCGCGCCCACCACGTCGAGATGGGCCACGAGCAGCAGGGCCCGCGACGGGTCCGGAACGGCGCTCGACGAAAGCCGCGCCACCAGAAACCCGCGCCCGGGCGCGCTTTCGTAGATTTCAGACGCGATTCCCTCGCGTTCGAGGACGCCGGAGATGTACTTCGCGGCGGCCAGCTCATTGCCCGGAGGATTCGTCGTATTGATGCGGACCAGATCTTGCAGCCACAGAAGGGCGTCGCTATCAACCTTCGAAAGGTCCGTGGACACCGGCGGATTCGGCTGCGCCGGCGAAGCCTGCGCGTGGATTTGCCTGGCGCAAGCGAGAACACCCAAAAACACAATAACCGAAATCCGGCTGGCCCTGCGCGCCATCCTTTTTGCCCTCCCGCGAATCTGAAAATTCATCGCCGTGCCGGCGAGAGTTGATATTATCATGCGGGCAGGGGGCCTTCCGGGGACGCTTGGTGGCGCGTTTTCCCGGTTGCAATCATCAATCCGGAGAAGCCCGCGGCGGCATCCGACGCAAACGAGGGAAATATGAAACCGAACACATGGTTTCGCGCGGCGCTCCTGGGAATCCTCATCGCGGCGCTGGGCGTTCCTCCGGGCGCCATAACCGCGGCGCTCGCCCAAGAAGGCCCGCAAACGGCACCGCCCGCCGAGCAACCGGAGCAGCCCAAGCCTCCCGCCGCGCAGCCGCAGGCCCCGCCGCAACCGAAGACTCCCCCGCTGCCGCAGGTTGCGATTTCCGTCGAATCAAACCTCGTCAATGTGGACGCCACGGTGACGGATGACGACGGCAACATCGTCACCGGCCTGAAGAAGGAAAACTTCCTTATCTTTGACAACAACCAGCCGCAGCAAATCACCAATTTCGCCCCTTCCGACGCCCCCATCACCATCTGCATCCTGATGGAATTCAGCACCCGCGCCTGGGGGTATTTCGGATATAAGGCCGAGGAGTGGGCCTACAGCTTTTTGAGCCACCTCAACGACAAGGACTGGGTGGCGCTGACGACCTTCGACCTGAAACCGACGATTCGCGTGGATTTCACGCAAAACAAGAGCGAAGTCCAGCAGGCCATTGCCACGCTGGGCTACCCCGGATTCAACGAGGATAATCTCTTCGATTCCTTGCTCCAAACACTCGACGAGATGCGCGACGTGAGGGGGAGAAAAGCCATCCTGATTATCGCCACCGGCTTCGACACCCTCAGCCGGCACAACCTCGATGAGACCTACCACCGCGTGCGGGAAACCGATACGACGATTTTCTGCGTGGGCATGGGCGAGGAGATTGAATTGTACGGGCAGGGCAACGACATCACATACTTGCAGGCCAAGAATGAGCTGACCACATTCGCCAATTGGACCGGCGGCTACGCCTGGTTCCCGCGGTTCCAGGGCGAGATGGGGGAAATCTTCAGTTCCGTCGCGGCCTATCTTCGCAACCAGTATACGATCGGTTTCGTGCCTTCCACGCCGCCCGACGGAAGATTTCACACGCTGCGGGTCGAGGCCGTGGATAACCAGGGAAATCCCTTGACGCTCGCGAACAAAAAAGGCAAACAGAAAAAAGTGATCGTGTACGCCCGCCGGGGCTACACCTCGCAGGTCATTTCCGCCGGCAATTGATCTCGCCGCAAGCGCCGCCCTCTTTCGCGCTAGCTTGCCTCGCGCGGCAGCTTAACAGCCTGTTGAAAAAGGGAGGAAGTTTTGTGGGTCGTGGCTTTAGCCACGACATAGAGCCTGTAAAATCCGGGGGGCTTTAGCCCCTGAAGCTCTCTCGAATAAGCTTTTCAATAAGCCGCTAATTTCCGCTCTCCGCGCGCAGATCGCGGCCGGTCATTTCGCCCGGCTCCGCAATGCCGAGAATGCCCAGCAGCGTCGGCGCGATGTCGCGCAGCGAGCCGCCGGGCTGCAACCGCGCGCGCTCGTCCTCGCTCACCAGGATGAACGGCACCGGATTCGTGGTGTGATAGGTGTGCGGGCCGCCCGTGGCGGGATCGATCATCGTTTCGGCGTTGCCGTGGTCCGCGGTGATAATCCACGCCCCGCCGCGCGGGCGCAACGCCTGGAAAATTCGTCCCAGGCATGCGTCCACCGTTTCGCAGGCCTTGATGGCGGCTTCGAGCTTGCCGGAATGGCCGACCATGTCCGCGTTCGCGAAATTCATGATGATGGCGTCGAAATCGCCCTTCTCGATGGCGTGAATCACTGCGTCCGCCACTCCCGCGGCGGACATTTCCGGCTTCAGGTCGTAGGTGGGAACTTTCGGCGAGGGCACCAGCACGCGCTCTTCCCCCGGAAACGGCTTCTCGACTCCGCCATTGAAAAAATAGGTGACGTGCGCGTATTTCTCCGTTTCGGCCACGCGCAGGTTCTTGTATTGCAGCTCGGCGAAGACGTTCGCCAGAATGTGCTCGAGCTTTTCCGGCGCCAGGATGTAGCGCAGCCACGGCCAGGTTTTTTCATACTGCGTCATGCCCACGAACGCGAGATTTTTCGGGCGCGCGGGATCGGCGAATTTGTCGAACCCCGGCTCGACGAGCGCGCGCGTGATCTGCCGGGCGCGGTCGGCGCGAAAATTGAAGAAGATCGCGGCATCCTCGTCGCGAATCACGCCGCGCGCCGCCGCCGGTTTCCCCGGCGCCGCCGGCGTGGTGATTACCGCCGGGAGGATGAATTCATCCGTCACGCCCTTTTCGTAGCTCGCGCGGATCGCCGCGATGGGATCGGTGAATTTCGCTTCGGCATCGCCATGAACCATCGCGCGGTAGGCTTTTTCGACGCGCTCCCAGCGGTTGTCGCGGTCCATCGCGTAGTAGCGGCCGCTGATGCTCGCGATTTCGCCCACGCCGCACTCGCGCATCTTCTGCTCGAGCTGCTGGAGGAAGCCGATGCCGCTTTCCGGCGGCGTGTCGCGGCCGTCCATGAAGCAGTGGACGAAAACTTTTTTCACCTGGTTTTCCCGCGCCATGCGCAGCAGCGCAAACAGATGCTCGATATGCGAATGCACGCCTCCGTCGCTCACGAGCCCCATCAGGTGCAGTTGCCGCGCGCGCCCGCGCTCCATGGCCTCGAGCAGCAGCGGCTGGCGATAAAACTCGCCGCTCGAAATCGACTGCTCGACGCGCGTGATGTCCATGCGCACCACGCGGCCCGCGCCCATATTCATGTGGCCCACTTCGCTATTGCCCATCTGCCCTTCGGGCAGGCCCACGAACGGGCCCGAGGTGTGGATCAAAGTGTTCGGGAATTCCTTCAGCAGGCGGTCGTAGTTCGGCTTGCGCGCGAGAGCGATGGCGTTGTCCTTCGTTTCGGCGCGATAGCCCCAGCCGTCGAGCACCGTCAGCACAATTGGTTTCGGTCGCTTTGTCATGGCCGGATTACGTTAGCACAACAGAGGAGGATTAGAAGGATGTGGTATGAACCGGAACCGCCGCGCACTGCTACTTCGCGGGTGGGGCGGCAAGCTTGTCCGTCAGATCGGTATTGTGCATCACCAGGATCAGCCATCGCCCGTCGCTTTGCTTTGCCATCACCCAATTGAGAAGGCCCTTTCGGAGTGGTATGGGACTGCCGTCCGGCTTTTTCGCGCCGGTCATTTCCCAATCCACATCCACAGCGGCCAGACTCGGCGTGAGGAAGCGAATGCTGCGGATCTGAGCGGTCTGGTGACTTTCCTTAAAGATATCCGCGAATCTCGGGGCGTGGAAGGATTCGACGTTTGCGCGGCCCTGGGCGTGGACGCCTGCGACGTTGGTGAAATCGGCGTCTTCCGTGAAGGTCATGGCAAAGGCATGCGCGTCGTGCTTGTTCCACGCGTCCACGAAATTGTTCACCGTCTGCTCGATGGCAGCGCGGTCTCCTGCGTGTTCATCGCCCGCCACATTCCGAGGCATGGCCGCCGCAAACCTCCCCAAGGAAATCGCAAAACAGAGCGCAATTATAAGAGCGGATCTCTTCATCGCGCGCGCTCAGACTCCTACGCTGATCCATTCGCGCTTGGCACGCGGGGTGAGTTCTCTGGCGAGCAGCGAGCGGTTCGCTTCGAGGACCAGCCGGATGGCTTCCTTGAGATTTCGGCGCACTTCGGCGCGCGTGTGCCCCTGCGTATTGACGCCGGGAATTTCCTCAACGGTGCCGATGAACCATCGGCCTTTCTTTTCGATCACCGCCGTAAATTCCCGCTCCATCGAGTTCCTCTAGACACAGTCTAGCACACGCGAGCCGGCTATCCCGCGGTGCCTGCCGCAAGTGCCTTCCGCCCTGGAAAGCGCGCCGCGCGTCAGGATTTTCAGCCGTCCCGATCGTCCTCCGCCGTGCCGTCTTCGAGCGACACGATGGGATACTGCCGCACCGAGCCTTCCCAGAACGCGGCCATCTGCGTGCCTACTCAAGAGGTCAGAACCCTTCTTTCGAGTGCGTCGCGAATAAGGCACAATCGGAAAGGGTGGGGGAGAGGCGGACCCCATGGATTCGATCGGACCGATGGTTCAGAGGTTGGGATATGACATCCAGTTTGAGATTCCTGGTCCCGTGACGATGGTGACGTTGCTCAACGTGCATCCTTCCCGGGTTGCGGACCTGCGCGCGCCGGACGAATTGCGCGTGGAACCTGCGGCGCAGGTGGAAAGTTACATTGATAGCTTCGGGAATCGCTGCACGCGGTTCGTTGCGCAGGCAGGCGCGCTCCGCTTGAGCAACTCGACTTTGATTTATGACTCCGGCGCGGCCGACCCCGTGAGCCCCGATGCGCGCGAGCTTCCGGTTCAGGAACTGCCACACGATGCCCTGCGCTATCTCTACAACAGCCGGTACTGCGAAGTCAACAGGTTCTCGACCATAGCGTTGGAATTGTTTGGCGGGGCGCCTCGAGGGTGGCCGCGGGTAGAGGCCGTTTGCGAATGGGTCTATTCAAGAGTTCGATTCGGATATCAATACGCCCGTCCTACGAAGAGCGCATTGGACGTTTATACGGAGCGCTACGGAGTCTGCCGGGATTTTCAGCATCTTGCCGTTACGCTGTGCCGGGCTCTGAATATTCCCGCACGTTATGCGACGGGATACCTGGGCGATTACGGTGTGCCGGCCTCCGATACGCCCATGGATTTCAGCGCGTGGTTTGAGGCCTATCTCGAAGATCGTTGGTGGACATTTGACGCGCGGCATAACCAGCCGCGCATTGGACGTGTGCTGATCGCGACGGGGCGCGACGCCTCCGACGTGGCCATGACAACATCGTTTGGAATGGCGAACCTGACGCACTTCACCGTGGTAAGTGAACAATTACCGCCGGGGGAAGCGTGCTCGGCTCTACCTGATTCAGGGCCTTAGCGCTTTGCGCCCGGGGAAGCGCGCCGCGGAGCCCAATTCTTCCTCGATGCGCAGCAGCTGATTGTATTTGGCGATGCGGTCGGTGCGCGACGCGGAGCCCGTCTTGATCTGCCCCGTGCCCATGGCCACGACGAAATCGGCGATGAACGGGTCCTCGGTTTCGCCCGACCGGTGTGAGACGACGGCCGTGTAGCCCGCCTTGCGGGCCATTTCGACGGCCTCGATCGTTTCCGTCACGGTGCCGATCTGATTCAGCTTGATGAGAATCGCGTTGCCGATGCCTTCGGCAATCCCCCGCGCGAAAATCTTTGGGTTGGTGACGAAAATGTCGTCGCCCACGAGTTGCACTTTCTTCCCCAGCGCGCGCGTCAGAATTTTCCAGCCCTCCCAATCGTTTTCGGCGAGGCCGTCTTCGATGGAAACAATCGGGTATTGCTTCACCCAGGACTCCCAAAAAGCCGCCATCTGCTCGGAGGTGCGCGCGGACTTATCCGATTTCTTGAAAATATATTTTTTGCTCGCGCGGTCGTAGAATTCGCTCGAGGCGGGGTCAATGGCGATGGCGATTTGCTCGCCGGGCTTGTAACCCGCGGCGGTGATGGCTTCGAGCACGCGCTCGATGACCTCTTCATTCGATTTCAGGTTGGGCGCGAAGCCGCCTTCGTCGCCGACGGCCGTGGAGTAGCCGTTCTTTTTCAGCACCGCCTTCAAATTGTGAAACACCTCCACGCCCCAGCGCAGCGCCTCATGAAAACTCGGCGCGCCAAGCGGCATTACCATGAACTCCTGCACGTCCACGGAATTATCCGCGTGGGCGCCGCCATTGACGATGTTCATCATCGGCACAGGCAGCGTGTTCGCGGAAGGATCGCTTGAATATTTTCCGAGATATTTGTAGAGAGGCTGGCCCGCGGCCGCCGCCGCCGCGCGGGCCGCGGCCATCGAGACGGCCAGGATCGCGTTCGCTCCGAAGTTCGATTTGTTCGGTGTGGCGTCCGCTTCGATCATGCGGCGGTCGAGCGCGCGCTGATCGGCGGCGTCCATGCCGGTGACGGCTTTGGCGATTTCTCCGTTCACGTGGCCCACGGCTTTGAGCACGCCTTTGCCGAGATAGCGCGATTTATCGCCGTCGCGCAATTCATTGGCTTCATGCTCGCCCGTCGAAGCGCCCGAAGGCACAGCCCCGCGGCCCATGGCGCCGCCGATGAGCCGTACGTCGGCTTCGACCGTGGGATTGCCGCGCGAATCCAGAATCTGGCGTCCGTGAACGCTTTTGATTTTCGAGGACATCATTCCCCCTAAGTGGATTTTCTGTGAGAAACGAAAACCGAATGAAAGTGCCCTGCAGCCGGATGCAGCCCGCGTGTTATTCGGGCTCTTCGAGCAGCGATTCCGGGCGCACCACCACCACGACGCCGTTTTCAGAGACCGTATAGCGCGCGCGGTCGGCCTCGAGGTCGTAACCGATCACCGTGCCTTCCGGCAGATTCACGTGCCGGTCCACGATGGCGCGGCGGATGCGGCAGTGCCGCCCGATATTCACGTGGTTGAATATGATGGAGTCCTGCACCTCGCTATAGCTATTGACCCGCACGTCGTAGCTCAATACGCACTTCTCCACGCGCCCTCCCGAAATCACCGAGCCGCCCGATACGATCGAATCCAGCGCCACGCCCATGCGCTCCGGATCGGCGAAAACGAATTTTGCCGGCGGATACTGCTGCTGCCAGGTATGCAGCGGCCAGCCCTTGTCGTACAGGTTGAACACCGGCGAAACGGAGACCAAGTCGAGGTTCGCTTCGTGATATGCGTCCACCGTTCCCACGTCCCGCCAATAGGATGTTTCCTTATTGTTTTCGTCGCGGAAGTTGTATGCGTAGACGCGGTATTTGTCGAGGATCCGCGGCAGCACGTCGCGCCCGAAATCGTGCGACGAGTTCGGATCTTCGGCGTCCGCGATGAGGATGGGCACCAGGAGCTGGGTATTGAAAAGATAGACGCCCATCGAGGCGTTGGTCTTCCCCGGATGAATGCCCGAAATCTTCGGTTGGGCCGGCTTCTCTTGGAATCCGACGATCCGCCAGTTCTCGTCCGTTTCGAGAATCCCGAATTGGCCCGCCGCGGCGGCCGAGTCCATTTCGATCGTCGCCACCGTCACGTCCGCGCCCGCGGCATCGTGCTGCTCGAGCATCTTCTGGTAATTCATCTTGTAGATGTGGTCGCCGGAGAGAATAAAGACGTAATTCGATTGCTCGCTCCCGATCGAATAGATGTTCTGATACACCGCGTCCGCCGTCCCTTGATACCAGTGCTGCGAAACCCGCATCTGCGGCGGCAGCACCTCGATGAAGTCCCCCAGCCCCATGAGCGACGACCACCCCCGCCGCACGTGCCGGTTCAGGCTCAGCGCCTTGTATTGCGTCAGCACAAACACGCGCCGCAGGTCGCTATTCAGGCAGTTGGAAAGCGTTATATCAATGATCCGGTAGACGCCCCCGAATGGCACGGCGGGCTTCGCGCGGTCGCGCGTCAGCGGCCACAGCCGCTCGCCCTGGCCTCCGGCCAGCAGCACGCCAATCGCATTGCGCATCAGGGGCATGAATCGTTCTTCCGGAGACGCCTCATCCTGAAGAGCACCATTCTAGTGCGGTTCCAAGTTCTCGCGGCAAAGTTTTTCTGCCGCCCGGATTTTTCCCCCGCCATCTCCCGGCCGCCTATTTCCACTCCGGGCCGCGCCAGGAGCCGCAGGCGCTTCCCCACCCCCCGGCTATAATATTCCTTGACTTGCAGGGTAGGCTCCGATAGAAAAAGTGGACAAGAGCCGGTGCATACCGGCGAATGGGGTGTGGTTTTCACGATTCATGATTCTGAACCGGCCAGCCGGCCGCGATGTGTCGTGGTGTTACACCGCGAGGGCCGGGAAGGTACGGTTCGTCTCGGAACATGGGAACAGCCCCAGCTGGCATCACGTATGCGAATCGAAACGACAGGGGAACGGGGGTGAATACGCGTGGCGGAAGTTGTCATTCAAGAGGGCGAGTCTTTGGAAAACGCTCTGCGGCGCTTCAAACGCAAGGTGCAGTCGGAAGACATCATCAAGGAAATCAAGAAGCACAGCTACTACATGAAGCCCGGAGAGAGGCGTCGAGCCAAGCAGGCCCTCTCGCGTAAGCGTCTCCGTAAGAAGCAACGGCGTGAGCAGGATTGAGCAATTGCATCACGGGAGTTTTTTCCCATCAGCTTTGCGTGAATTCGCCTGGGGGGGCCGCGGAGCAAATAGCGCCTCCCGGGGCGATTTTCACGCGGGCTGTGCCGCTGCGGACCGTGTCCCACCACGGTCACGGAGCAGCCCATGGAATATCAAGATAGGATCCTCAAGTGCACGGAATGCGGGGGTGAATTCGTCTTCACTGCGGGCGAGCAGATCTTCTTCGCCGACAAGGGTTTCAAGAACGAGCCGAAGCGTTGCAAAGCCTGCAAGGCCAATCGCACCCAAGGAAACGGCAAGGGTTCGGGAAGCGCCCAGCGCGTGGAAACCAAGACTGTATGTTCCCAATGCGGCAAGGAAACCACCGTTCCCTTCAAGCCCACTCAGGGACGCCCCGTCTATTGCCGCGAATGTTTTCAGCAGCGGCGCTCCATGGGCGGTGGCGCCGGCGCGATCGCATAGCCTGCCGGGCCGTAGCGGATTCATCGCGTAGGTCGGCCCGCCGCGCCGAAGTCCGCCTTCTCGCCCTGAACACAGGCGAAGGGTTGGACTCCGGACGATTCTGCGGGGCGGGTTCACCGCGTAGGCCGGCATCTTGGTTTCTTGATTTTGCTAGCGACATCTCTAGCTGCGAATCCTGGCGCATGCTTTACCCTAGCCTCTACTCAGCCCCGTAGGCGCGCTGCCGAACTACACCCCGCTCGAAACAAAAAACAGGCGATAATAGCGAGGTACGGCATCCAATATATATTGGGTTGGGGACGATTATGAGCCGGCAGCAAGCCATCGTGAAATCGGAGGCATGGGGAGAAGCCCAGGAGCACGTTTGGGATTCCTTTCGCCGCTGGGGATACCTTCAGGCCACCCTCGACCCTCTGGGCGATCTCCAGCCCGTTCCCGTCCCCGAACTGGAAGCCGAGGGCAAAGAGGCGAAAGCGGCCCGCCGCATCTATTGCGGAAATATCGGCGCGGAATTCATGCACATCCCGGACCCTGCGCGCCGGCTGTGGATCCAGCAGCGCATGGAATCGGAAGCCGCCGCCCCCGATCGCGAACGCATCCTCGAGCTCCTAGTCCGCGCGGAAATTTTCGAGCAGGTGCTGCAGACGCGTTTTCTCGGCACGAAGCGCTACTCGCTCGAGGGCGAAGCGGCTCTTCTTCCGTTGCTCGACGCGATCTTGAATGCGGCCTCCGAGCAGGGCGCCGAAAAAGCCATGCTGGCCATGAGCCATCGCGGGCGCCTCAATGTGATGGTGCACATTATCGGCCGGCCGGCTGCGGAAGTCTTCGCGCGCTTCGAGGACGTGGACCCGCGGAGCATTCTGGGCGGCGGCGACGTGAAATACCACATGGGCGCCACCGGAGATTTCTCCGCGTCGAGCGCCCGCGTCCTGGGAATGCACCTCGTCTCCAATGCCAGCCACCTGGAAGCCGTGGACCCGGTTGTCCTGGGCCGCACACGCGCGCGGCAGACGCGGCGCGGCGCGCCGGGCCGCCAGCAGGTGATTGCCGTCACCGTGCATGGAGACGCGGCGTTTGCCGGGCAGGGGATCGCGGCCGAGACGCTGAATATGTCTTCGCTCGCGGCCTACTCCGTGGGCGGCTCGGTGCACATCCTGGTGAACAACCTGATCGGGTTTACGACAACACCGCAGGAGTCCCATTCCTCGCGCTTCGCCTCGGATTTGGCCAAGCGGCTGCCCGTCCCGATTTTCCATGTGAATGCGGAGGACCCAGAAGCGGTCGTGCGCGTGGGGCGGATCGCGCTCGATTATCGCTATGCGTTCGGCGAGTCCGTGGTCGTGGACCTCATCGGCTATCGCCGCCACGGCCACAGCGAGGTGGACGACCCCACGATCACTCAGCCCCTGCGCTACCGCAAAATCCAGGCGCATCCCCCGGCGTGGCAAATCTACGCCGGTCAAATCGGCGCCGATCCCGGGCCTCTGGTCCAGCGCGTGCGCGATGAATTGGACGCGGCGGAAAAAAAGGCCCGCGAAATCGAAAAGAATCCCGACATGCGCCGCCTGCCCCGCTACTGGAACGCCTTCCAAGGCGGGCGCTACAACCCTTCTTTCGAAGTGGAGACGGCCGTTTCGCGGGCAGGCCTCGAGGCCGTCGGGGAAGCGCTGGCGGCTTACCCCGATGGATTCCATATTCACCCCAAGGTGAAAAAACTTCTCGAGCAGCGGCTCGAAATGGCTCGCGGCAAGCGCCCGCTCGATTTCGGAATGGCGGAGGCGCTGGCTTTCGGCTCGCTCCTGAAGCAGAAAATTCCCGTGCGTCTCAGCGGACAGGATAGCCGCCGCGGCACATTCAATCAGCGGCACGCCGCGCTCGTGGATATCGAAACCGAGGAAGAGTATGTTCCGCTCGAACATCTTGCCGAGCCGCCCGCATGGTGCGAAATATGCAATTCGCCCCTCTCGGAGGCTTCCGTGCTCGGCTTCGAGTACGGCTTCAGCCGCGATTTTCCCGAAGCCCTCGTCCTGTGGGAAGCGCAGTTCGGCGATTTCGCCAACGGCGCGCAGATCATCATTGACCAGTTCATTGCCGCGAGCGAAGACAAGTGGAATCTGCTTTCGGGCGTGGTGATGCTTCTCCCGCACGGCTACGAGGGGCAGGGGCCCGAACATTCGAGCGCCCGCATCGAGCGGTTTCTCCAGCTTGCCGCGCGCGACAATATCCAGATCTGCCAGCCCTCCACCGCCGCGCAGTATTTTCATCTCCTGCGGCGCCAGGCTCTGCGCTCCTGGCGCAAGCCGCTCGTCGTCTTCACGCCGAAGAGCATGTTGCGCAATCCGGCGGCCTCCTCTCCGCTCGACGAGCTCGACGCGGGCCGCTTCCGCTCCGTGATCCCGGACGATGGCGACGGCTCCGCCACGCGCGTCCTGCTATGCACCGGGAAAATCGGCCACGAACTCCGCGCGGAGCGAAAGCGCCTCAAAAATACCTCCACGGCGATTGTCTCGCTCGAGCAGCTTTATCCCTTCCCCGAAGCGGAACTCGCCGCGGAGATGGATCGCCACGCGAGTGCGCGCGAATTCATCTGGGTGCAGGAAGAGCCGCGCAACATGGGCGCGCTGGCCTTCGTTCTTCCGCGGCTCGAACGCCTGGCTCGGGGGCGCGCGGTGCTCTCCGTGAAGCGTTCGGCGAGCGCCAGCCCCGCCACGGGATCCGCCAAGGCGCACGAGCTCGAGCAGAAGACGCTTCTCGCGCTGGCATTCGGAACCTGACGCGGGACGGCCGAATCCTTTTTCGGTCTTCTGGTATCAAAGGATGGGAGGAATCGCGGAACATGGCCAAAGCAACTTTTGCCGCGGGATGTTTCTGGGGCGTCGAGGACGCATTCCGGCAGGTCGAGGGCGTCACTTCCGCAACCGTGGGCTACACCGGCGGCACGGCGAAAAATCCCTCGTACAAGGACGTTTGCACCGGCGGCACGGGCCATGCCGAAGCCGTGGAAGTGGAATATGACCCCGCCCGCGTTTCCTACCCTCAGCCTGCTCGAGGTCTTCTGGAAAATACACGACCCGACCACGCTCAACCGCCAGGGCCCAGACTTCGGAACACAATACCGCTCCGCCATTTTTTTCCACGATGCCGCCCAGGAGGCCGACGCCCGCCAGTCCAAGGCGGCGCTGGAAAAGGCGGGCGTCTGGAAGCGCCCCATCGTGACTCAAATCGCTCCCGCGGGCGAGTTTTGCCGCGCCGAAGAGTACCACCAGCAATATTTTTCAAAGCAAGGAATCAGGTCCTGCCACATACCCTAGGCGCTCCCGGCCGATGGATTGCCCGCGCCTGTAATTCTAAGCGGCTCATTCACTTAGAGCATTTTCTTGACGGCTGTGGGCCGATGTTATAGTATCTGTGGGTTTTAGAGGAAACTGGGAGCACGCGTCGAGCATCGAATATAAGTGTGTAGAACAGGCGCGGGCAATGGTTCCAAACGGCACTGGGCGGGGGCCGGGTTCGGGGAAAGTCGCATTCATTTTTACCCAATCATGCGAGGCTGATTCGTGCTGGCGCCGGGGTGTCTAGCTGCGCGCGGTTTGCGCGGGGGATTTGGCGCATGCGTGCCTTTAGCGCTCTTCAAGGAGAATAAAAAAGCGTGACGGTCGCTCTCGAAGAAAAATACGACCAGGTACGTCAACTCATCGCCATGGGCAAGGAGCGCGGCTACCTGCTCTACGACGAAGTGAACGATATCCTGCCGGCCGAAGTTCACTCTTCGGAAGAAATTGACGACTTGCTCTCGACCTTCGAGCGCTATGGCATTGATGTGTATGAAGACCTCTCCAGCGCCAAGGCGGCTCTCGCGGCCGCCGATTCCGCGGAGACGCCGGAGGTGAAGGAAGAGCCCGCGCAGGAAGAAAGCGATCTCGACCTCACGCCCGGCACGCTCGAAAAGACCAACGACCCCGTGCGCATGTATCTGCGCGAGATGGGCACCGTCCCGCTGCTCACGCGCGAAGGCGAAGTGGCCATCGCCAAGCGCATCGAGCGCGGCCAGTTGCTCGTCCTCAAAACCATTTCCCGCGCCCCGCTGATTCTGAAAGAGCTGTTGCAGGTGGGCGAAGACCTGCGCAATGGCTCCCGCTCCATCAAGGAAATCGTCCAATTCGATGACGAAGAGCTCACCGAAGATAGCATCGAGGCGAAAACCAAGGAAACGCTCAAGCAGATCGACAAGATCGCCAAGCTCTACCTGCTGGCCATGAGGGCGGCGGCCAAGCTCGAACGCGTGCCGCGTTCGAAGCGGCGCCCCTATTTGCGCGCCCGCTACAAGCTCGCCCGGATGCGCGTGGAGATGTCCAACCGCGTCCGTGAACTCGATTTCAACCTGCTCGAAAAGAAGCGCCTGATCGATAAGATCCGCCAGACGGTCGAGCGCGTCCATCTCCTCGAACGCGAAGTCGTCAAGCTCGAACGCCGCGTGGAAGCCTCGAAGGCCGACGTCCAGGCGGAAGCGCGCCGGGAACTGAAGGCCCGCCGCCAGGAACTGGGCGAAATCGAAGTGGCCAGCGAGGTGAGTCCCACGGAGCTGAAGCGCGCGCTCCAGGTGATTCTTCGGGGCGAAGCGGAAGCCGAGCAGGCCAAAAAAGAGCTGATCGAGGCGAACCTCCGCCTCGTCGTCTCCATCGCCAAGAAGTACACCAACCGCGGACTGCAGTTCCTCGACTTGATTCAGGAAGGCAACATCGGCCTGATGAAAGCCGTGGACAAATTCGAATGGCGCCGCGGATACAAGTTTTCCACCTATGCCACGTGGTGGATCCGCCAGGCCATCACCCGCGCCATCGCCGATCAGGCGCGCACCATCCGCATTCCCGTGCACATGATCGAGACGATCAACAAGCTCGTGCGCACGCAGCGGCAGCTTGTGCAGGAGCTGGGCCGCGAACCCACCTCCGAGGAAATCGCCAAGCGCATGGACATCCCCGTGGCCAAGGTGCGCAAGATTCTGAAAATCGCCCAGGAACCCATTTCGCTCGAAACCCCCATCGGCGAAGAGGAAGATTCGCATCTCGGGGATTTCATCGAAGACAAGGCCGTGGTCTCCCCCTCGGACGCGGTGATCAACCTGAGCCTCAAGGAGCAGACCTCCTCGGTGCTGAAGACGCTCACGCCGCGCGAGGAAAAAGTGATCAAGATGCGCTTCGGCCTGGACGACGGCAGCGAGCACACGCTCGAAGAAGTCGGGCAATCGTTCGCCGTCACGCGCGAGCGCATCCGCCAGATCGAAGCGAAGGCCCTGCGCAAACTGCGCCACCCTTCGCGCTCGCGCAAGCTCCGCGCTTTCCTCGAAGGCTCCGCCAACGATTACTAGGCGGCCCGCGCACTAGAAAAACGCCGACCGCAAATCTTCGCCGCAGGGCGCGCTCCCAGCTATGATGTTGCCATGGCGTCAAGACTCGAAGTGCGCGGGCTGACGGTCGAGCTGCCGACGCGCGCGGGCTGGGTGCGCCCGGTGAACGGCGTGTCGTTCACGCTCGGCGAAGGCGAAACGCTCGGCATCGTCGGCGAATCGGGCTCCGGCAAGACCATGCTGGCGCTCGCTCTCATGGGACTCGAGCCGCCCGGCGCCCGGCGCGAGGGAGAAGCGCGGCTGCGCCTTCGCGCCCGGAATGGCGATGCCGCCCGCGAAGGCGGCGATCTGGTCGCCGCGCCCGCCGCCGAAATGCGCGCCCTGCGCGGCCGCGAAATCTCCATGATATTTCAGGAGCCCATGACGGCGCTCAATCCCGTGATGCGCGCCGGGGCGCAAATCGCGGAAGCGATTCGCGTCCATGAGCCCACGCTCGGCCGCGGCGAAATCCGCCGCCGCACCCTCGACGCCCTCGAACGCGCCGCCGTCCCCCAGCCCGAAACACGCGCGCGGCAGTATCCGCACCAGCTTTCGGGCGGGCTCCGCCAGCGCGTGATGATTGCCATGGCGCTCGCGGCCGGCCCGGGCGTCTTGATCGCGGACGAGCCCACGACGGCGCTCGACGTCACCGTGCAGAAGCAGATCCTCGAGCTTTTGGAAAAGCTGCGCCGCGAACTTCGGCTCTCGCTCCTATTCATCACGCATGACCTTGCCGTAGTGGCGCAGATTGCCAGCCGCGTGGCGGTGATGTACGCGGGCCGCATTGTCGAGGAGGGTCCCACGGCGGAAGTGCTGCGCCATCCGAGGCATCCTTACACGCAGGGCCTGCTGGGCGCGGCGCCGCGCCTCACGCGCGAAAAGCTCGCGCCCATTCCCGGCACGGTTCCCGCGCTCAGCGACTTGCCGCCCGGCTGCGCCTTCGCGCCGCGCTGCCCTATTCATGTGGCCGAATGTGATGCGGCGATGCCTGAACTCGTTCCCGCCGGGGATCCAGGCGCAAACCATCGCGCGCGGTGTATTCTTGTCCGCTGATTCCGGCCACCGAGAAAGTGTGACCATGTCCGGCGAGAATCTTCTGGAAGTCCGCGATCTGCGAAAATCGTTCCACGCTGCGGAAAGCGCCCTTGCGCGTTCCGCGCGCCGCACCATGGCCGTGGACGGTGTGACCTTTTCGCTCGAACGCGGCGAGACGCTCGGCATCGTCGGCGAATCGGGCTGCGGCAAGACCACGCTTGCGCGCATGCTCCTCCGGCTCATCGAGCCGGACTCCGGTGAGATCCGGTTCCGCGGTGAGGACTGGCTGGCCGCGCGCGGCGCGGAGTTGCGCGCGCTGCGCCGCCGCATGCAGATGGTGTTTCAGGATCCCGTCGCGTCGCTCAACCCGCGCATGAGCGTCGGGGCGATTGTCGGCGAGCCGCTGGCCATCCACGAGCCGGGACTTTCGCGCGCCCTCCGCCGCGCGCGCGTGGCCGCGGCGCTCGAAGCGTCCGGCCTCGGCGGCGACGCGCTCGGCCTCTACCCCCACGAATTTTCCGGCGGGCAGCGCCAGCGCATCGGCATCGCTCGCGCGCTGATTTTGCGGCCGGAACTGGTGATCGCGGACGAGCCTGTTTCGGCCCTCGATGTCTCCGTGGGCGCGCAGATTCTGGAATTGCTCGCGCGGCTTCGGCGGGAATTTTCGCTCACCCTGATTCTGATTTCCCACAGCCTCCCCGTGGTGGCGCAGCTTGCCTCGCGCGTGGCCGTCATGCAGGCCGGCCGCTTCGTCGAATCCGGCTCGGCGGAGCAGGTCCTCAGCGCGCCGCAGCATCCTTATACGCAGGCGCTTCTCGCCGCCGTTCCGCAGATTCCGGCGTAATCGCTCCTCCGCTTCCCTCAAACGCCCCTCGCCCCGGATATATTGCGATATACTCCGCGCGAAGATACTTCCGAGGCCCCCCGCGCGTAATGGGTGGAAGAACCGGCCCCGTACACCATCCCAAATCGGAGGGAACCATTCATGGCCAGCGCAACTGTATCCGCACCGGAGCCTGCAGCGCCCGTGAGCTCGATCGGCAGAATCTTCGGTGTGTTTTTCAGTCCCAAAGCGACGTTTGAATCCATCGCCGCGCGCCCCACCTGGCTCGCGCCGCTCGTTGTGCTTTGTCTTTTACAGATTGCGCTGACGGCCGTATTCACCCAGCGAGTGGGATGGCGCGGCTTCATGCAAAAAAAGGACGAGAATAGTTCGCGTTTGCAGCAGTTGCCGCCCGAGCAGCAGGAGCGTGTGCTCGACCGGCAAACCAAGATTGCGCCGGTCATCGGATACGCAATCGCCGTCATAGGGCCATTCGGCGGCGCTGTGGTTGTTGCGGCCGTCTATCTTGCTGTGTTCAATCTCCTGGCCGGCGCGAATATAAAGTTCACCACTTCCCTCGGAATTGTGGCGCATGCCTGGGTGCCGGCGATCCTCGCCGTCCTGCTCGGCATCCTGATCATATTTTTGAAGGATCCCTCGACGGTGGACCTGCAGCATCTCATTGCGTCCAATCCCGGCGCATTCGCCTCGGATGACACTCCTAAATGGCTTATGGCCCTTCTCAGTTCGCTCGACATATTCGTCATTTGGACCCTGCTCTTGCTCGCGGCGGGCTACAGCGCCACGAATCCGAAGAAAATTTCGTACGGCAAAGCGCTCGCATGGGTCGTCGCCGTGTGGCTCATTTTCATACTCTTGAAGACCGGCTCCGCGGCCGCCTTCTCCTGATACACTCCCTTGAATGGGATTTCGCTTCGAGGTTCTCGCCACCGATCCGACGGGCGCGCGGCTGGGACGCCTGACGACTCCGCATGGCGTGATCGAAACGCCCGCCTTCATGCCCGTGGGCACGGCCGCCACGGTCAAGGGGCAGACGCAGCAGGACCTCGAGAATCTCGGCGCGCAGATCATTCTTGCGAATACGTATCATCTCTATCTGCGCCCCGGCCACGAGCGGATTCGTGCGCTGGGCGGGTTGCACCGATTCATGTCGTGGCCGCGCGCGATCCTCACCGATTCGGGCGGCTTTCAGATTTTCAGCTTGAGCGGCCTTCGCAAAGTCGCCGATGAGGGCGTCACGTTTCGCTCGCACCTCGACGGCTCCGAGCATTTCCTTTCGCCCGAAAAAGCGCTCGAAATCGAAATCGCGCTCGGCGCGGACATCATCATGGCCCTCGACGAGTGCATCGAAGCGCCTTCCGACGAGTCGCGCGCGCGCCAAGCAGCCGCGCGGACGCTCGATTGGGCGCGCCGCTCGCGCGATTATTTCCTCCGCCACGGCGATTCCGCGCGGCAGATGCTTTTCGGCATCGTGCAGGGAGGCACGCACGCCGCTCTGCGCCGCGAAAACGCCGAGCGATTGCCGAACTCGATTTCGCGGGCAACGCCATCGGCGGCCTGGCCGTCGGCGAACCCCACGCAATCACCTGCGAAATGGCGCAAATTGCCGCGGCCGAGCTTCCTCCGGACCGTCCCGCGCTACCTGATGGGCGTCGGCAAGCCGGAGCAGATCCCCGATTACGTCCGCCTCGGCGTGGACATGATGGATTGCGTTCTGCCCACGCGCAGCGCTCGCCACGGCTGCCTTTTCACTTCCGGAGGGTCGCCTGCTCATCCGCAACGCGCGCTATGCCGATGACCCGCGCCCGATTGACGAGCGCTGCGGCTGCGCCGTCTGCCGCCGATATTCCCGCGCCTATTTGCGGCATCTCTATTGTTCGGGAGAGTTCCTCGCGACAATCCTGAACACCCACCATAATCTCTACTTTTACCTTGACATCATGCGCAAAATTCGCGAGGCTATCCGTTTTGGGAACCTCGAACAATTCCGCTCGGACCTCCAGGCACGCCTCACCTAGGCAAACTCCGCATAGGCGTTCGGGCGTGCGTTAAAGACGCGGGGTCGGCATCTTCGAAAAGGCGCAACGAACATGACATTCGGCATCGTGACACCGGTGTGTGTGGCCCTGCTGGCGCAGGCTCCCTCCGGGCCAGGCGGCGTGGCTCTTTTTCTTCCCCTGATTCTCATCATGGTCATCTTCTACTTCCTGATGATCATGCCGGCGCAGCGCCGCCAGAAAAAAGTCGCCGCCATGCTCCAGGAGCTGAAAAACGGCGACAAGGTGATTACCAACGGCGGCATCTACGGCACGATCGTCGGCCTCGAGGACGACACCGTGCAGTTGCGCATCGCCGAGCAGGTGAAGATTAAAATTTCGCGCAACGCCATCGGCGGGCTCCAGGCCGACCCCAAGGAGAGTTAGTCCGCCCGCATGAATTCCCAGCTCAAGTGGAAGTTCATTCTCATCTCCATCGGTATTCTCGCGTGTGTATACGGCCTCATCGGCGTGCCGCAATTTCCCACTTCTCTCGCCCAGGTGAAACAAAACCTCGCCGACCGCATCAAGCTTGGTCTGGATCTCAAGGGCGGCAGCCACCTCGTGCTGCAGGTGCAGGTGGACGAAGCCATCGGGCAGCACTGCGATCAGGCCGTGGACGACCTCAAAAAGCAGCTGCGCGAGAAAAATATCCTCACGCCCACCGGCGAGATTCGCCGCGAGGACGATACCCACATCCTCGTGCGCAATGTGGACCCCAACTCCTCCAATGTCTTTCAAGACCTTATCAACAGCCAGTTCACCGATTGGGCCGTCACTCCGGCGGCCGGCGAAATGAACGGATATCTGCTGACCATGAAGCCTTCAGTGGTCGCCGATATTCATTCCAATACGATGGATCAGTCGCTCGAAACCATCGCGCGCCGCATCAACGCCCTGGGCCTTACCGAGCCGACCATCGCCTTTACCGGCCGCGGCGAAAACGAAATTCTCGTCCAATTGCCCGGCGAAGGCGACCCCACGCGCGCCAAAGCCGTGATCCAGGCGGGCGGGCAACTCCAACTGCAATTGCTGGCCGACGACCAGACCTATCCCTCCGAGGTCGCGGCGCTCGCCGCGCACGGCGGCATTCTTCCGCCGGACACTGTGATTGTTCCGGGCAAAGCATCGGCCGGAAGCCAGTCCCAGCAGGTGTTTTACATCCTCGACCGCGTCCCCATTGTCACCGGCCAGGACCTGGTCAACGCCAGCGAGGAACCCAGCACGAATTATCCCGGCCAGTATCAGGTTGTCTTTCACCTTTCCACGGCTGCGGCCGCGCGCTTCGGCCCATTCACCGAAACGAACATCGGCAAAAGGATGGCCATCGTTCTCGATAACCAGGTTGACTCCGCGCCCGTCATTAATGGCCGCATCGAGGATTCCGGCGTGATTGAAGGAAATTTCACGCAGGATTCCGCGCACGATTTGGCGCTCGTCCTTAAAGCCGGGGCCTTGCCGGCTTCCATCAAATATCTCGAGGAGCGCACCGTGGGCCCCTCGCTCGGCGCCGATTCCATCCGCGAAGGCGTCCGCGCTTCCGTCGGCAGCCTGATCGCGGTGATGATTTTTCTCGTGATCTATTACCGGCTGAGCGGTGTCAACGCCGTTGTGGCGCTGGTGCTGAACCTGGTCATCCTGGTGGCCTTCATGGCCTATGCCGGCGCGGTGCTGACTCTGCCGGGCATTGCCGGCGTGATTTTGACCATCGGCATGGGCGTGGATTCGAACGTGCTCGTCTTCGAGCGCATCCGCGAGGAATTGCGCAATGGCAAGGCTCCGGCATCCGCCGTGGCTCTCGGTTTCGACCGCGCGTTTCTTACCATCATTGACACGCACGTCACCACCATGGTTTCCTGCGCCTTCCTGTTTCTGTTTGGGACGGGTCCCGTGCGCGGATTCGCGGTCACCCTGGTTGATCGGTTTGATTGCCAACCTGTTTACTTCGATCTACGTTTCACGGGCCATTTTCGATTTGCATCTGTCGCGCATGCCGCGCCAGGCGGAACTGAGCATTTAGTGTACCCGGGCACCCTGCATTTACATCCAAATCATGGGTGCCTTTTGGGAGCGCGCCGGCCGGGCACAAACACGCGCCGGACGGTGTCAAAGAAAAGTGGGTAGGACTGGGCATGGAATTCTTTCATAACGTCAATATCAATTGGATGGGCAAGGCGAAGTACTTCGTCAGCCTTTCGCTCATCCTTCTGGCCATCGGCTGGTTCACCGTTTTGCGCCATCACGGCCTCGATTACGGCATTGATTTCCGCGGAGGCACCCTGGTCTACGTTCGCTTCGCCACGCCCCGCCATCGACAAGATCCGCAAAGGCTCGCGGATGCCGGCTTGCCAATAGCACCATCAAGTCGATCAGCGACATCGCCGATCCAACTCAAGAATGACATCGTGATCGGACTGGAACAAAAGGCAGGCGAGGAGGAGCTCGACGCGGACAAGCAAAGATCGTGGACGTTCTGCACAAGACTTCGGCGCCGGACAGTAAGCCGGATTTCAATTCCATCACCCATCGGATCTGCCGCCTACCTGACGCAAAAAGATCCGCTGCGCTGGGACAACGCCGGCGATCGCTATAACCAGCTCGCGCAAGCTCGCCGACAGCGCGACAAGGATCACGGCGGGATCGTCACTAATTTCGACCAGCTGAAGAGCGTCGATGGCGCAATGCCGCCGCCCGGCTCTCTCCTCGGCTGCCGCTCGCGACTTCACCATTCGCAATGTGGATATCGTGGGCCCCAACGTAGGCGCACAATTGCGCCGCCAGGCTATTCTCGCAACGCTCTATGCTTTGGCGGGCATGTTGGTGTATATTGCCTTCCGGTTCGAATGGGTGTATGGGGCTGCGGCTGTGATCGCCGTTTTCCATGATGTGCTGATCACGCTCGGCTTCTTTTCCTTGTTCCATTATGAAATTTCGCTGACCGTCATTGCGGCGTTGCTGACTCTGGTGGGCTATTCGATGAACGACACGATCGTCATTTTCGACCGCGTGCGCGAAAATCTCCGGCTGATGCGGCGCGAGCCGTTTCCGGAGATCGTGAACCGCTCCATCAATCAGACCCTTTCCCGCACCATTCTGACCAGCGGCCTGACGTTCCTCACCGTCCTCGTCCTCTATCTGATGGGCGGCGATGTGCTGCGCGCCTTCTCCTTTGCCATGGTCGTGGGAGTTGTGGTAGGAACGTACTCCAGTTTCGGCATTGCCGCACCCATCGTCGTTTTTTGGAACAAATATCACGGTGGGCAGGGAGCCGCCGTCCGCGCCGGATCCGCAGCCGGAAAGCGCGCGCCGGCGGTCGCTAGGAGGTAGCCATGTTTGAACAATGTCGTACACCGGAGAGGCAAAGACCAAACCGTGGACGGTGGCCCTTTCCGCCACCTTGCAGGCCGTTATCCTGGGCATCCTCATTCTTATTCCGCTCATCTACACGGAGGCGCTCCCCAAAGGATTCATGAACACGTTCCTTGTCGCTCCCGCTCCCCCTCCTCCGCCCCCTCCGCCGGCTGCGCCCGTGCATGTGGTGCATGCCCCGCCACGCATCATTCCCCTGAATCGGATGGTCGCGCCGACCGTGATCCCTAAAAAGGTCGAGGTCGTCCATGATGCGGCGCCTGATATGGCGGGCGTCGAGGGTGGTATCGGCGTTCCTGGCGGAACAGGCGTTCCGGGAGGCGTCTTGGGCGGGATTATCGGCGGCCCTGCAGGACCACCGCCTCCACCCAAACCGATCACTCCCGAGCGCATCCGCGTCGGTGGCAATGTCGAGGCGGGCAAGCTTTCGGAGCAGGTAACTCCAACGTATCCACCGCTGGCCAAGGCGGCGCACGTGCAAGGCACTGTTGTTCTTCACGCCATCATCGGAAAGGATGGCACCATTCAGGAGCTTCAGTATGTCTCCGGACCTGCTATGCTGATGACTTCTGCCATGGACGCGGTTCGCCAGTGGCGCTACAGGCCTTACTTGCTCAATGGCGAACCCGTGGAAGTGGATACCACGGTTTCGGTTGTATTTACGCTAGGCGAGTAAGCAACGCGCGGCCGGACCCGCTCGCGGGTCTGGCCGTTGGAAAATGAATTCCGACCGGCAGAATCTCGGTGCCGCGATCGTTTGGATGGGAATATAGGAGGAGCAAACTCTATGCTTGCGAATTTACTGTTGGCTGCGGTGATTTTTCAGGATCAAGGCGGCGAGGTCGGTTGGGATCTGGTCTACCATGTGGCAACACATGGGCATACCCGCCAAAATTGTCGTCGGAATTCTCTTTAGTCATGTCCGCTTGGTCGGTGGGCATCATGATTGACCGTTGGCTGATGTTCAGCGCCGCCCGGAAGCAGTCCCGCGTATTTGTTCAGCAGGTGGCCGGCGCTTTGAAGGATAACAAGCTCGACGAAGCCATTTCCATCGCCGAGCGCAACAAGAAAAGCCACATCGCCAAGGTCGTGGCTACCGGCCTTTCCGAATTCCAGGCCGCTTCGTCCCAGGTGAGCGATGCCGAAGTAATCGAACGCCGCCAAGCGCGGCCTCGAACGCTCCGTCGCCATCGTCCATGCCGAAATGAAGCGCGGCCTCTCCGGCCTCGCCACCATCGGCGCCACCGCTCCCTTCGTCGGCCTCTTTGGCACGGTTATGGGCATCATCAACGCCTTCAAAGGCATCTCGGCCCAGAAGGTCACCGGCTTGTCGGCCGTCGCCGGCGGTATCGCCGAAGCCCTGGTCACCACCGCCCTCGGACTCCTCGTTGCCGTCCCGGCCGTGTGGACCTTCAACTATTTCACCAACCGCGTCGAAGCCTTCGACGTGGAAATGGACAACTCCTCGATGGAGTTGATCAACTATTTCATCACGCGCCGGGCCGGAAAGAAGTAAGCCATGGCGTACAAACCCAAAGCGCAGCCCGTGATGGCCACGCCCAACGTCATTCCCATGGCGGACATCATGCTCGTGCTCCTGATCATCTTCATGGTCATCACTCCCATGTTGACCAAGGGCGTCTCCGTGGACATGGCCAAGGTCGAAAACGCCGAGCAGATGCAGGCCGCCGACAAGGATGACGCCGTCATCGTCGCCGTCACCCGCGATGGCACCTTGTACCTCCAGGACACCCACGGCAACAGCAAGGTCTCGCTCGACGACATCACCAATAACGTCAAGGACGACATCTCCAATCGCGCCGACAAAACCGTCTACGTTCGCTCCGATGCGCGCGCCAAGTATGGCGATGTGGTCAAAGCCGTGGACGCCATTCGCTCCGCCGGCGTGGACAACATCGGCCTTCTCACTGAAAAGCTTCCGCCAAAGAGCGCGCCTCCGCCTCCGCCCGATGCCACCGGCGGCGGGAGTTAGCGAACCGCTTCACCTAAAGGAGTTTTTCTCATGTCCATATCAGTTGGTGACAATAAAGGAGCGATGTCGGAACCCAATATCGTTCCGCTCATCGACGTCCTGCTCGTGCTGATCATCATCTTCATGGTCATCACGCCGCGGACCCCGACCGGGCTCGATACCCTTGTTCCCCAGCCCGCTCCCCCCAACCAAAAGCCGGAACCGGACCTCAACCGGACGATCGTCGTCCAGGTGCTGAACGGCGGCAAGCTCATGATCAATCAGGACCCGGCCTCCTGGGGTGAACTCGGCCCACGCCTCTCTGAAATTTTCGCCGAGCGCGCCGACAAAGTCGCCTTCGTCAAAGGCGATGACGACGTCGAGTTCGCCGAGGTCGCCCGGGCCATAGACATCATGCGAGGATCCGGAATTGATCATGTCGGTCTCATCACCGCCAAGATCGAGGCGGGGCAGTAGCTTGAATTCCGCTGGCGCGCGGCGCTCGCAGCCACCATCAAGGAGATCAGGGATGCACCGGAAGCCTCATGTTCGTTTTCTCATGGCCGTTGTTCTCGCCGCGCTCGCGGCGGGTGTCGGGTGCGATAAGCTCCGCGCTCGCGACAAACTCAATAAGGGTGTCCAGGCCTATAAGGATGGCCGGTTCGATCTGGCCATTGAGGACTTCAAGCAGGCCAAGGAGCTTGATCCCACGCTC
Organism: Terriglobia bacterium; assembly: GCA_963823205.1. Lineage (GTDB taxonomy): Bacteria > Acidobacteriota > Terriglobia > Acidiferrales > UBA7541 > Palsa-295. The sequence continues at coordinate 160,457 of CAWGKL010000003.1, read as the reverse complement.
ACCAACGCCCAGGTTTATCTCGCCACCGCTTACGCCAGCCAATTCGTCCCCGGCCTTCCTTCCCAGGACAACATCAATAATGGCCAGCAGGCCATCAACGAATTCAAGGAGATTCTCGATAATGATCCGAACAATCTCGCCGCGATTGATGGCATAGGCTCCATCCTCTACAACATCGGCGCCACGCCGTTCGACGAAAGCAAGCTGGAAGAATCGAAGTCCTACCACATGCGCCACATCCAGATTAGCCCCAATGACCCTCAGCCCTATCACTGGATCGCCGTGATTGATTGGTCCATCGCCTATCACGCGAACAATGAGATGCGCCTGGATTACAATCAAACCGCAAAGAAGCGTATCGGCGAAGACGCCCCTCTTCCCCCCGCCCTCGCCAAACAATTCGCCGACAAATACGGCTCCATCGTGGATGAAGGCATCCAGTATTCGCAAAAGGCCATCGAACTCAAGCCCGATTTCGACGACGCCATGGCCTATCTGAACCTCCTCTATCGCCAGAAAGCCGATATGGAATCCACGCCCGAAGCGCGCGCCGCCGATGAGCAGATGGCCAACGACCTCGTGGACAAGGTCAAGGCCATCAAACAGAAACGCGAGAACCAGCAGCCCACTCTTAGCCGCGCGGTTTCCCGCCTCTTGCCTTTGGAGGCCCCTGTTTCCGATGCTCCCCAGCGCCTTGGTTAGTGCTGAAACCGCCCTATGATTTGCGCTTCCGCCACCACGTGATTCGTCATGGCCTGTTCCAGCTCGCTTTTGGTCGCGCCGGGCGGCAGGTTCACTTCGTAGTTCAGGGCGTAAAGCTTGAAGAAGTAGCGGTGCGTGGCGCCGCGCGGCGGGCAGGGACCGCTATAGCCGGTCTTGCCGGAACTGTTCCGTCCCTGGCGCGTTCCGTCGGGAAGTTCGCGGTCCGTGGGCAGGCCTTCGGGCAGCGCCCGCGCGCGCCCGGAGAGATTGTAGAGCACCCAGTGGACCCATGTGCCCGCGGGCGCGTCGGGATCGTCCACGATCAACGCGAAACTTTGCGTTCCCGCCGGCGGCTCGCCCCACGCGAGCGCGGGCGAACGTCCGCCCCGTCGCACGTGTATCTTTTTGGAATCCAGCCGCCGTTTTCAAACGCCGGTGTCGCGAGCGGAAACGCCGCAACCCGCTCCTTCTGCACGCCGCCCTCCGCCGTCGCGCCCTTCGCGGGCTGGTTCATTTCCCACGCCGCCGCGGCGAACACCAGCGCCGCCGCAAGCAATAGCGCGCCGCCGCTTGGAATCGAGCTCGCGGCCCTCATGGAATCCTTTGCCATCCTGTCCTGTGGTAGCACAGTGCGGGCCGCCCTGCCAACCCTTCTCGGCGGTCTCTCGTTGCGGACGTGATGCGAGCGGGCTTCGCCTCTTTGAGTCAGGAATGGCGCCAAGAGATGGAAATAAGCGGGCCGCTTCTCGGAGGGCGGCAATAGCAATCCTCATGTGCCGCGGCGCTCTTCTCGCGCTGATTCTGTAAATGCAGCGCGTCGCTGGCCGCTCACACGCGCTCGGCGAGGCATTCGCGCAACTGCCGCCGCGCCCGGCAGAACCGCGTTTTGACCGCCGCTTGCGACAAATTCAGAATTGCCGCCGCTTCTTTGGACCGATGCTCTTCGAGCCCCAGCAGCCACACAACTCCCCGCGATGTCGCTCCCAGGCTGTCGATCGCCTCTCTCAGGATTCGCTGGTTCTCCGCCTGGGAATAGAGAACGTCGGGATGTAGCGCGTCGCCGGCGCGCAGCATTTCGATTGGATTCGCCTCGTCGCCCTCGCTATCCTGATACAAAAAGCGATGATCCTCCGAGCGCCGCTTGCGAACCTTGCCCAGCGCCTCGTTCATGGCGATGCGCATCAGCCAGGTGGAGAAGCGCGATTGCCCTCGAAACTGGTCCAGGTGCTCGTAGGCGTTCAAAAAGCTCTGTTGCGACGCATCTTCGGCGTCTTCCCGGTTGCGCGTTATTCGCAGCGCGATATGGTACGCCTCCAAAATATGGGGTTCGAGCAGCCGTGCGAACGCGCTGTCATCCCCCTCCTGCGCCTGCTTCACCAACTCCAATTCATTGTCGGTCTGTGAGCGGTCCGTACCTTTGGCGCAGTCGCCCGAGCATGTGGATATCATGATCAGTCCCTTTCGTGGCTAGGTTCGGTGCTTTGAGTTGGATATCTGTCAAATTCGCCGTGAAATTCATGTCCGTCGTCTGTCCAGGCCGCTTCGGCCGCACTCATGGCAAATTGCCGCTCCGACCTGTATAGCTCCTTTAATTCGTCAATGAAGACCTCCAACGAATTCCTTTCCATGCCCGTTCTCCTCTTCCTCTCCTTACCAAGTCGTTTCCTCTGAAAGAGCAGTGTAAAAGTTCCCTCTCGATTCGAACAATCAAGCGAATCCTGTAACTTGCCTTGGTAATCCTGGTAGCCTGTGAAAATTGCGAAATATCCGCAGGCGCAGGGTGGGGCGATCCAATGGGATTCGGCTCTCCAAGCGGCCAGTCGCAAACCTCTCAACAAGCACTGCGGAGATTTTTCACCCTGGCTCCCCTCGGAAAAAGTGAAGCGCGCAGTATCCGCTTTCGCGAACGCCAAAACTGTGCGTTATTGCACACTTTTCGAAGATCGCCGAAAAAAAGAGGTTCTTCGCCGCTCGACATCCGCGCACGGATTGCCCGGCGGGGAACCGGAAGGCCAAGCGCGTTCCCAAGATGGAATTGGCTGGCTCTGTTGATATCCTTGTTTTTGGGAGCCAATGTTTCGCCATTCGCCTCTTAGCTCGCAAACCTGTCATTCTGAGCGGAGCGTCCCGAATGCCTTTTCTTTCCCGGAAATCGTGTTTTTGCGATTTCCGGTCGGGACGCGCAGTCGAAGCATGGTTTTCCATCGCTCGGTGTTCGAGCGATGAATCCCTCTTCGATTTCACGCACGGCAAGGATGTCAACAGAGCCGAATGGGCTGATTTCCAGCGCGATGCCGGCCTGTGCCTCGCCAAAACTCGATCTGTGCCCAAGACGGGCTATTTGCCGATTCCTCCTCTCCCTACGGGCGCTTTCCCATTCGGCCAACGCCGCTGGCATGCCCCCCGCGAGCCGGTTATCCCCCCCCGCGCTCCAAGAGAAATCCTGCCGGGAACGGCAGGGGGCCCATCGGAGCCTGCTTCTATCCCTGCATCCGAACGCCTCCGTCCGTGCTCTAATAGTCGGTGTTCCTGCCTAAATGGCCTTGGGAGGGAAAATGTCCGCTTCTTTAGTGCCCAGCGCGCTCGACGCTAGCACGCAAGCTTTCCCGGCTTTGACGGAGGCTCAGATCAGCCGGATTCGGCCCATCAGCAAGCTGCGCCGCGTGGAAAAGGGCGAAATCCTGTTTGAACCCGGCGACACCAATGTCCCCTTTTTCGTCTTGCTCTCCGGCCAAATGGAGATTGTCCAGCCCGACCTTACCGGCGAGCGCCCCGTAGCCAACCACGACCATCCAGGCGGATTCACCGGCGAGATGACCATGATTTCCGGCCACCGCTGCCTCGTCCGCGGCCGCGTCACGGAGCCCGGTGAATTTCTCGAACTCAGCGCGGATGGCTTGCGCTCGCTGATCGCCAAGGACGCCGAGCTCAGCGAAATCTTCATGCGCGCCTTCATTCTCCGCCGCCTCGAGCTTATCAAGCGCGGCCTGGGCAACCTCATTCTGATGGGCTCCCGCCACTCCGCCAAGACGCTCGCTCTGCGCGAATTTCTCACCCGCAATGGTCATCCGTACACCTACGTGGACCTCGACACGGACAAAACTTCGCAGGAACTCCTCGACCGTTTCGAGGTCAAGGTGGAAGAGATTCCCGTGGTCGTTTGCAGCGCTCGCCAGGCCGTCATGCGCAATCCCACCACTCAGAAGCTGGCCGATTGCCTCGGATTCAATAGCGCCATTGACCAGTCGCAGATTCGCGACCTGATCATCGTCGGCGCCGGGCCCTCGGGACTCGCCGCCGCCGTTTACGCCGCCTCCGAAGGTCTCGACGTCCTCGTAATCGAATCCACTTCCCCGGGCGGCCAGGCCGGCTCCAGCTCCAAAATTGAAAATTATCTCGGTTTTCCCACGGGAGTTTCCGGTCAGGAGCTTGCCACGCGCGCGATTACGCAAGCCGAAAAATTTGGAGCCAAAATGATGCTGGCGCACAGCGTCGCGCGCCTCGAATGCGAAAAGCGCCCCTATAAGGTGGTCCTCGACAACGGCTCGGACCTCGCCGCCCGCGCCATCGTCATTTCCACCGGCGCCCAGTACAACAAACCGCGCATCGCCAATCTCGCAAAATTCGAAGGCCAGGGAATCTATTACGGCGCCACCTACATGGAGGCTCAGTTGTGCGAACAGGAGGACATCATCATCGTCGGGGGAGGAAACTCCGCCGGGCAAGCCGCCGTGTTCCTCTCCCAGACCGCGCGCAAGGTTTATATGCTGGTGCGCTCGAGCCGGTTGTCGGACACCATGTCGCGCTATCTCATCCAGCGCATCGAGGAGAACCCCGCCATCGAACTCCACTACAAAACGGAGATTGTCGCCCTCGAAGGCGACGATCACCTCGAGCATGTCACCTGGCGCGACAACACCACCGGAAAAACTTCCACGCACGATATCCGCCACGTCTTCATCATGGCCGGAGCTTCTCCGGGAACCGCTTGGCTCAAGGGTTGCCTGGCCCTCGATAACAAGGGATTCATCCTCACCGGGCGGGATTTGGACGCGGCGACCGACACCCCCGTTTGGTCTCTTGCCCGCGCTCCTCTCATGCTCGAAACGAGTCTTCCTGGCGTCTTCGCCGTCGGCGATGTTCGCTCCGGAAATGTGAAGCGCGTGGCCTCGGCCGTGGGCGAAGGCTCCATTGCCATTCACCTCGTCCACCGCGCGCTCGCGGAGCTTTGATTATTCTCGGCTAATACCATCGGTTAAGGAGGAAACCATGGCGAGATATGGAAAGGCAGCTGGCAAGAGCGTCGCGCGCGCATTGCGTCTCGAAAAGCGCGGCAAGCTCCGCTCAGGCAAGGGCGGAAAGGGCGGCCGCGTGAAAACCAGAAAGCAGGCCATCGCCATCGGCCTGTCCGAGGCGCGCAAGAGGGGAGCGAAAGTCCCCGCCAAGCGTTGACCCGATAGGAACGCCTCCAGGCGCCGCTATCGCCTCTCATTCGCCAAAATTCAACGCGTCCTTTGCCTCCTTACCTCCCTGCCTCCGTGTCTCCCTGCATCCCTCTTTTTACGGCGCAAAAGGCGCCAAAAAGCGGCAAAAATTGGCACTTAAGGGCCTCTTAAGCCTGCTTATGAGAGCAAAGTCCATGCTGCAAATAGCAGCCTAAATCGTCGAAAATAGGAGCAAGGTCCAAGGTGAAAATCGCAGCCTAAATTGCCCGAAGTTTAGAGGAATCCGCGCAGGGAAATCAGCGGAAGCTTGAGCGAATTCGGCCGGGGAAAAATCGGGTCGAATTGCTTGAATATTCAAGGAATTTGGGCGGTTCAATTGGCTCGAATTCGAGCGAATTTGGGGGCGGCTTGGGCGCGCATGCCACAGCGTCGGCAACCAAAATGCCTGCAATCGCCGCGTAAAACATGCATCGTGGTTTCATTTCGATTCTCACGCGGCTGAAAAGGAGTTGTTTCGCGGGGCACACGTAATGGTAAACGGCCCGCCAGCCGGCAAACATTAATCGTTCCATGCCGACGAGGATGGGAAATGTGCCAGAGATCATCGGCCCGCCTTGGCTCCCACCGGGGATGACCGGGGTGTATACTGGCGGAATTGGTGCCGCTAAAATGGGGACTCCTAATAATTTACGCTTCTCGACGAACCTGCCCTTGCGGCATTTCGCCCAACGACTCGTCGCTTATGAGGCTGTGGGGGGAAACGCCATCGAAGCAAGGGTGCCTGCGGAGGGGCGCCCTGCGGTGTTATTTGCCGTTTATGAGAAGCTGTGCGAACCTCTGGCTACGTTGATGGGAACCGCGGGTCTTCGGGTGATGGTTACTCGGGCATTGAAGGAGGGGAAGGAGGAAGTTCCCTGGCTTGGCGCCCTGCTGATCAATACGGATGGATTTATAGAATCAGCAGAGGAGACAGCGCAACTTGACAATAAGGAGATCCTCGAAGGTGAAGCCATTTTTGTTTCAAAGTTATTCGGATTACTCATAACCTTCATCGGCGCGACGGTGACCTTGCACCTTGTGCAGGGTCTGTGGTCGGGGGTGTCCATCAAGGATATAGAGTTCTAATAAGAAGGATTTCAACCAGAGGGAAAAATTGAGCAGACGAAAGAAAGCTGTTCCAGGCAATCTTCCGAAGCCAGGTGCGAGCCAGGCGGCCAAGGTGCTTATACGCAAGCTGCCGACCGGGGTCCGAGGCCTCGATGAGATCATGGGCGGCGGCATCCCGGAATTTTCCTTCAACATCATCGCGGGCGGTCCGGGATGCGGCAAGACCACGCTGGCGCATCAGATCGTGTTCGCAAACGCAAACCACCAGAATCCGGCGCTCTACTTCACCATTGTCGGCGAGCCCGTCGTAAAAATGCTGCGCTACCAGCAACGGTATTCTTTCTTCGACCCCGCCAAATTGAACCAGTCCGTCCGCTTTATCGATCTGAGCCAGGTCATGCGCGAAAAGAACTTCGACGGAGTCTTGGAGAAGATTGCCAACGAGGTGGAGAAAGCCAGGCCCAGGATTGTGGTCGTGGATTCCTTTCACAATGTAAGCAGAGCGCGGAGCGGCGCTGGCGAAATCGAAATACAATTCTTCGTTCAACGGTTAGCCCAGTTTCTGACAAGTTGGGAAGCCACGACATTTCTGATCGGCGAGTATGCCGCCGAGGATACCCGCGAGAATCCCGTGTTGACTGTCGCCGATGGCCTCGTCTGGCTCTTCCAAACCGCGGAGAGAAATTCCGTGGTCCGGAAGTTGCAGATCGTGAAGCTGCGCGGGCAGGCGTCGGTGCCCGGACTGCACACCTTCCGCATTAGCGATGACGGGCTGCAAGCCTTCTCGCGCACCCTGGGCCTGACCGCAAAAACCGGGAAACCTTCCGCCCGGCGGCGGCTTTCCATGGGTATTCCAGGCTTGGATAGGATGCTGGGCGGGGGCATTTTCAGAGGCGATAGCGTCCTGGTGGCAGGACCTTCCGGTTCGGGAAAATCGGTCCTGGCGACCCAATTTATCGCTGAAGGCATCCGCAAGGGTGAACCGGGAATCGTGGCGATTTTTGAAGAGCGCCCGCGAGGATACGGGGCGCGAGCCGGGAGTTTCGGTCTGGATTTGGAAACGCCGCAGCAAAACGAGCAGCTTGGAATCCTCTACCTTCGCCCCTTGGACCTCTCCGTGGATGAAACCGTGCAAGAAATACTCGATGCGGTCAAAAAGATAGGCGCGAAACGTCTGGTCATCGATTCACTAACGGGCTTTGAGATGGCGCTGGCGCCCGGCTTCCGGGCCGATTTTCGCGAATCGCTCTACCGGATGATGGGGGCGTTAACCGCGGCCGGAATCACGGTCCTCAGCACCGTCGAGGTCGAGGAATCTTTTGTCGAGTTCTCCTCTAGTCACTATGCCATTTCGTTTCTCACGGATGACATTATCCGGCTCCGTTATGTCGAGATCGACGGCCAGCTTCGCAAAATCGTTGTCATCGTGAAGATGCGTGGCAGCAATCACAGCAAGGATATCCGCGAATACATGATCACCAAAGACGGGTTCGCCGTAATCTCGCCCGGCAAAACGAAATATAGCGGCCTGATCACCGGAATTCCCGAGAAAATCGGTCCGCGCGAGACCCAAAAATACGAGGCTCCACCGGAAGCTAAATTTGTCAAGTAACGGGCGGAGTGAGAGCTAGGGTTGACCAACAGGTTCAACGGGCGACGCGGGAGCCGCTCTCGGGCGGTTCATTGGTGAATATGGAATGGGTTCCTGATTCAAGGTATTATTCGCGAGACCCATGATAGCATCCACGATGATGGACCGGGATTACGACATATTCGAGAGCCTCCAGGATGGCTCGGTGGCGTGGCGAGCGACGGTCCACGGTCTGCCAAACGCCAGACTAAGAATTGGCGAACTCATAAAAAATACTGGAAACGAACACTTTGCGATTTCCATTCTAACTGGGGAAGCCGTTTTCCCTGTAGATCCCTCCAAGGCGGCTTCGCCTACAGGCGCCGTCAAGCATATATTTCAAATCGCTTATACAGACCGACTACGCAATGAGAGGGCCGAACTACTGAGACGCCTTGGTTATGGAATAATCTCCGTGATTGGCAACGAAGCGGCAAAAATTCTTCTTAGTGCGATGCGGCATGCCGACCTCGCGCTCTTTATCGTGGGCCATGCAGCGCCCGAACAAACGAGAAAAGAAATGGTTGATTGGCTCAAGGCGAAATATCCAAACGTCACAGTTCTTGCTCTCAACCCGCCTGATCAGCAACTTCCCGGCGCCGATTACAACGTGGTACAGAACGGGCCGGAGAAATGGCTGCCTTTCGTTTCGACGCTGTAGGTATCCTTCGTTGTTGAACGGTGAGTCCGCCGTTAGAGGCGGCTTGCTGAAAAAATCGTGCAGAGAAACGACGCCTTTCACGAGCGAGCCGAGCTCGGCGGGAACGGAAATGTCCGTTAACAACCGCGCGCCCTCCGCGTTACAATGGAATCTCCCATGGAAGCCGTGCCCAAACCGACCGTCAGCCTCTCGGCGCGCCGCTCCGTGGACCTGCGCTTCGTCGAGCTGGTGGACAAAATCCGCCGCAGCCGCCCCGGCGACGACTTCGAGCTCCTCCGCCGCGCCTACGATTTCGCCGCCGAACAGCACAAAACGCAGATGCGCCTTTCCGGCGAGCCCTACCTTTCGCACCCGCTGGAAGTGGCGCACATCCTCGCGGATATGAAGCTCGACGTGACATCGCTCTGCGCCGCGCTTCTCCACGACGTCGTTGAGGACACCAAAACCGGCTCCGACCGCATCTCCAAGGAGTTCGGCCCCGATGTCGCGCTCCTCGTCGAAGGCGTCACCAAGATCAGCCGCCTCGACCTGCTCGCGCCGGAAGCGCGCCAGGCCGAAAACGTCCGCAAAATGCTCCTGGCCATGGTCAACGACGTTCGCGTCGTGATGGTCAAGCTTGCCGACCGCCTGCACAACATGCGCACGCTCGAATACCTCGAGCTCCGAGCAGCAGCTGCGCATTTCCCGCGAGACGCTCGATATTTACGCCCCCGTCGCCAACCGCCTGGGCATGGGCTTGATTCGCGGCGAGCTGGAAGACCTGGCCTTCCGCTATCTCGAGCCGGGAGCCTTTTTCGAATTGCAGAAGAAGGTGGCCACCAAGCAGAAAGTATTCGATAAATTCCTCGCCGAAATTCAGGACGCCATCCGCGAAAAAATGGTGGAAAGCGGCATTCCGGCCGAAGTGCAGGTGCGCACCAAGCGCCTCTATTCCCTGCACACGAAAATCCAAAAGCAGCAGCGCATGTTCGATCAGATCTACGACCTGCTGGCCGTCCGGGTGATCACGGACACGGTGAAAAACTGCTACGCCGCCCTCGGCGTTATCCACCAGATTTGGCGCCCCGTCCCCGGCCGCTTCAAGGACTACATCGCCATGCCCCGCGCCAACCTCTATCAATCCCTGCATACCAGCGTGATTCACGCCGGGCAGCCCTTCGAGGTGCAAATCCGCACCCAGGAAATGCACCGCATCGCCGAGCAGGGCGTGGCGGCCCATTGGAAATACAAGGATGGGCGCGTAACCTCCTCTTCCTCCGACGACCAGCGCATCGTCTGGATGCGCCAGTTGATCGAATGGGTGCAGGAGATGCAGGAGCCCAGCGAATTTCTCTCCACGCTTCGCGTGGACCTCTATCCTGAGGAGGTTTACACCTTCACTCCCAAGGGCCGCGTGGTGGTGCTGCCCCGCGGCGCCACTCCGGTGGATTTTGCGTACGCCGTGCACACCGAAGTGGGGCACCAGTGCGCCGGCGCCAAAGTGAACGGCGAAATGGTCCCGCTGCGCCACACGCTCACGAACGGCGACGTGGTCGAAATCACCACGCAGAAGGACCACGCCCCCTCGCGCGACTGGCTTTCCTTCGTGCACACCTCCCGCGCGCGCAGCAAGATTCGCCAGTGGATTCATCTCCATGAGCGCGGCGAAGCCACCGACGTGGGCCGCCGCCTGCTCGAAAAAGAGGCGCGCCAGGCCGGCGTGAGCCTGAAAAGAATTCAGGAAAAGGATTGGCTGCGCGTCGCCGGCGAATACGGCTGTTCGCGCGCCGACGACCTCTTCGCCGAACTCGGCTACGGCAAATGGTCCGCGCGCCAGGTGCTTGCCAAAGCCGCGGGACTCCCCTTGCCCGGCGAGACGGCGGAAGAAAAGCAGCCCCAGCCGGGCGCCACGGTCCGGCACACGCCCGGCATGGGCGATGCGGCGTTCCTCGTTCGCGGCCACGACGACTTGATGGTCTACCGCTCGAAATGCTGCAATCCCATTCCCGGCGACGACATCATCGGCTACGTCACGCGCGGGCGCGGCATCGCCGTCCACAGCAAGAGTCTGCCCCAACGTCGAAAATCTTCTCTACGAATCCGAGCGGCGCATCCCCGTGGAATGGACCGAGACCACCCAGGCCGCCTTCCCCGTCCGCCTGCGCATTTTCACCGAGGATCGCCCCGGCATGCTCGCCGCCATCACCAGCGTCATCAGCGACACGGGCGCCAACATCCGCACCTTCGAAAGCGGCGGGCACGACCTCCGCGCGCGCATCGAAGTGGCGCTCGACGTCCGCGACCGCAAGCAGCTCGAACAGATCCTCGCCGGCATCAAGCGCATCCCCGGCGTCTTCGATATCGAGCGCGTCTACAACGTCTGAAAAATTCGCTCGATATCGAGCGATTCCACGCCCAAAATTTGCTTCCGTATTCAAGCAATTTTCAGCTCGAATTACCCCATCCCTTCGAGCAATTTTATGCCGCAATTTGCAGCATGGACTTTGCTGCAATTTGCAGCATGGACTTTGCCGCAGTTTGCAGCATGGACTTTGCCGCAGTTTGCAGCATGGACTTTGCTCTCATAAGCTGGTTAAAAAGTCCTTAAATGCAGTTTTTTGGCATTTTTTGCGCGATTTTGGCACATAAAACTCGAGGATGGCTCGCCCTTCCCCAAACCCTTCCCTCCGTACCTCAGGGCGAGCAGGGCAAGCCTGCGTCAGGGTAAACCGACGATCGTAGTAGCGGGCGAGTAGGGACGGACGAAGTTCCTGGCGGGCTGCGTGCATTGAGTGTGCCCCGGATTCGGTTTCCGGCCTGCTTCGGCACGATCACGGGGCGGCTACTAGACCATTTTTGAAAAAAGTTACGATCTAAGTGTTCGTAACAAGGTCAAGAATTCCGGAGAGGGACTCAAGCGACCGCCGGAGAAAATCACTTGACTGACATACCTTCTCGAAGAACTCACCCCAAGCTGTGCTCCAACCTTTACGCCCTTGACATCGCCAGCCTTGATCGAAGCAGCTGGTGTGACTATGAAAACCGGTTTCCTTTCCCTGGCCCCTTGCGCGTCCACTCGGTCGTAGGATTGAATCTTTGTGAAGATGCCACTCGTCACCTGTAGTTTCACTATATCGTTCGGCCTCTTCCTGAGGGTCTTCTGGAATTGCCCGATTGTTTTCAGACGGATAGCGAAGGCTTCTTGGTCAAATACATGAACGACCACTATTGGCACCTTGCATCTGCGTTCCCACCTAAGGAGTTTCTCCAAGTCCTCTTCTTTGACCCAAATATTCGGAGCGATCGGAGGGTTAGCGTTTCTCAAAGGTCGTCTGTCCCACGCTTCCATGGTCCTTGGCTTCCAGTCACGGCCGGCCATTTCTCTAGCCTTGTATGGCGAGAACTCCACCTCTATGGCAGCAAGGGCCCTCCCGAAGACAAAGCTTAGAGGGCCTCCCGAGCCAAAATCGGTACGGTCGTGTCTAACCATGTCGAGCTTTCTGATTCCTTCACGTTGTGAGTGGGTCAGTGCGGCCAACTCGTAAACGAGAAGGTCAGGTTCCTTGAAGTCGGTGGTACCGTACTCTAATTCCGCATCCGACCGTACTTCTGAGAGGCCAAATCTTGCGGTCAGCAACCCAAGCTTGATTCCCAAACTCTCAATCAAGAGCTCTTCGGCCCAGCGGCTCGTACGGAATCTATGCTCGAAATCGATTCCGCGCCCACGCATTACCGTGCCTGCTCCAAACGAATACCCTTGAAGAGCGCTGGCAAAGTTACTGCCAGCGCGCGGGCAAGATGGCCGATGACATTCAGAGTGGGGTTGCGACGGCCACGCTCAAGCCCGCTTAGATATGTAACGTGCATTCCGGCTCGGTGGGCCAACTCCTCAAGCGTCCAACCCTTTTGCTTGCGAAGTGCTCGCACTCGTTCGCCGAATACACGACAGAATTTGGCACTCTTGCGTCGAGTTGACGTGCGGGCGACCATAAGGTCGGGTAGAATGACTCCGACGAATCCGGTTGACCATAGACTTTAAGTCAAGTAGCATTTCGCTCCAGCGACGCTTTAGCCGAACTGCGAAATGCGCTACAATTGAAGTGCCGGAAATGAAAAGAAGCCATCAACAAATTCCTCTATCAGGCCCCGCAAGGGAAGCTCTAAGAGAAAAAGGTCAATTCTGGACTCCTGATTGGGTCGCAGAAGCCATGGTCAGCTATGCGGTCTCATCCGGTGCCGGGGAGGTATTTGATCCCGCAGTGGGGGAGGGAGCCTTCTTCCGCGCAGCAAATGTAATTTCACGAGAGATAGGGAGAGCACTGAAACTGTCAGGAGCAGAACTTGATCCGGAGGTACTGCAGCGTGCGGAAGAAAAAGGCCTCCCCAGGAGCGATTTTCGGCATGTACGTGTCAGAGATTTTGTCCTGGATCCGCCCTGCGGCTCATTCAAGGCAATCGTTGCGAATCCTCCCTACATTCGTCATCACCGGATGCCGGCGGTATATAAGGACAAACTCAGGAGGTTCGCCGCCAACTTAGTTGGCAAGTCCATAGACGGGCGAGCGGGATTCCATGTCTATTTCCTCCTGCGGGCGCTTCAAATGCTGGCGAATGGCGGTTGCCTCGCATTCATCATGCCGGCCGATACCTGTGAAGGTGTGTTTTCGCAGAATCTCTGGAATTGGATAACAGCTCATTATCGGTTGGAAGTCGTTGTCGCATTTGATTCTTGCGCCTCTCCCTTTCCGGGCGTGGACACGAATCCCCTGATTTTCATGATAAAGGCCGCAGCTCCCAAACCTAATTTCTGGTGGGTCAGGTGCCGTCAACCCGAAACCGCGGCGCTAAAGAGTTTCATACAATCCGGGTTCGTGCCGCGGGACGATTCAGCCCTCTCAACCCATTCGCGCACGTTAGTCGAAGGTCTCACAACGGGGCTTTCGAGGCCCCCGGCGGCGCCTAGCGGCGGCACTCTCACCCTTGGAGACTTCGCAAGAGTGATGCGGGGAATCGCCACTGGGACTAACGACTTTTTCTTCCTAACTAAGAACCGAGCCATTGAGTTGGGTATACCTGGGGAATTTCTTATTTCAGCTGTGGGGCGCACGCGCGACGTTGCCACCGACGAACTTACCCTGAATCATCTTGCCGACCTCGAGAATAAGGGTCGGCCGACACTTCTCCTTTCCCTTGACGGTCGCAAACTGGACCATTTTCCCAGGACTATCCGAAGTTATTTGCAAGAGGGTGAAGCAAGGGGCTTGCAGAATAAGGCCCTGATCCGAACCAGGCAGCCCTGGTACAGGATGGAGCGACGTTCGATTCCACCAATCCTATTCGCTTATCTTGGACGCAGGAATGCCAGATTCATCCGAAATACCGCCGGCGTGCTTCCGCTCACTGGATTCCTCTGTATATACCCACTTGAAAAGGACCCGGAATTCGTTGAAAAGTTATTCAAGGTCCTTCAACATCCGAGCACGATTGCAAATCTCTCCTTGGTCGGAAAGTCATACGGGTCAGGCGCAATCAAGGTTGAGCCTCGTGCTTTGGAACGATTGCCGTTGCTTCAGTCGGTCGTTTCGGAGTCCGGCTTGCACGCTTGTGCGAGGAAGAACCAGATGGGCTTGTTCCCGCCCGAACGAGAGGAAAAAGCTCAGCAAGTAGGCGCATGAATCCGAGGCGGGACGATTGCTTCAATAGGCCACATTCGTGTGCCGCACGTCTAGTTCTCCAAAAACGCGGTATGGCTTCGCCGTAGCCCAGCGGGCCCTTCGTGCGTCAACGTAAACGCGAACGGGCACGCCCCGCCGCGGCGGGTGCCCCTACAAGGAAAAACCGGGAACGGGAGGCGGCGGCCACGCTTCCATCGTAATGCTTGGGCCACATGGCGCGCCGGGGCGGCGCCGGGCCGGTACAATGGAGGCAATGAGTTCCACGGGGGACAACTTGGGATGCCGGTGCGTGCGCGGGTGGATGCGGCCTGCGTTCCGTACGGCGCGTCTTGCGGCCGGTCTTCTGCTTGCCGCGGCGGCGCTGGCGCTGGCGGGTTGCCACAGCGCCGCGCTGACCGATACGCGGCCGCTCGATAATGCCGGGATGAGCTACGACGCCATCCAGCAATTGAGGGCGCTCGAAATCACGGACTCCGAAGTGGCTCAGATTGCACAGGCGAAAGAGGCGGGGCTTAGCGACGACGGTTGCGTCGAAATTGAGAAAATATATCGCGGGCGCGGCCAGCACTACGACGCGGGAGGCGCCGTCGCGGGTCTGCTCGGCGCCGGGATGAGCGAAGACGACGTGCTCGCGGTTGCCCGGCTCGGGCAATTGGGGTTCGGCGCGGGCGAACTCCAGGCCATGCGCCTGGCGGGGCTTTCGGATGCGATTATTCTCGAAGTGGCGCGCCACAGGGCCGAATCGAAGCCCGTCCTTTCGGGGGCGTCGCTCGCCATGATGCAGAATACCGGGATGCGCGAATCCACGCTTCTGGAACTCACGCGGCTCGGCGTGCCCGATTCCGAGGCGGGCGCGATTCTTTCGTCGCGGCACAATGGCGCGAGCGAGGCGGAAATCCTGCGGCATTTTGAGGGTCCGTGAGCCGGGGCGGGCGGAGGCAAAAGCAGATCCCTCGTCGGCCAGACTGCGGCCTCGCTCGGGATGACAACGTAAGGCAAAGGCAAAGAAAAGAGCCCCACCCTCACAAAACGAGGATGGGGCACCCGCAAATGCAGGAGAGGGACCGCGCGGCGGCTGGAAAAATTTCTCTTCGGTGTTTGATAGTGGGTCGGTTTGAATTTTGACTCTTTGTGTCACGATCGAGAAAATTCAAACTGACCTACTTCCCGGCGTTTTCTGCGTTTCCCCTTTTACCTTGGCGCGAGTAAAATCCCTTCATCTTGAACCGCGCCGCTCCTTGCTCGCGTCTGGCAGCCACGCTGGGCGGTTTCCTTGCGTTGTTTGCAAGCGCGTGCGCCGTGCCGCTGACCCCGGGGTATCGAATTTTGCAGGAATCGCGCAGCGTGAAGTTTGTGCCCGGGACAACGCCTGAATTGCGGATTCGCGCGGATTTTACGCTCGAGAACAGCGGCAATAGCGAACTGACATTCGTGGATGTGGCGCTGCCGGACGAAAAGCCATTTGGCCGCGCCGACCTGCGCGCCGAAGTGGACGGGCGCGAAACGGCGCTCGCGGGTCTCCCCGCGGATTACCAGGAGGAGGAGCCGAACACACTTCGCATTCCCATCGATCCGCCATGGAAGCAGAAGAAGACCCGCCGTGTGACGATCGAGTACACATTCCGCGGGCCCGGTGATAGCGGACAGCGGATCGCATTAGGCGAGGATGATTTTCGTCTGGGGTCGCGCGGATGGTTTCCCCTGCTCGAGCCTCCCAGGCATTTTCTGGCCCCCTATCCCAAGCGGCCGGACCGCATGGCGTACACGGTTCGCGTCCCCGAGAATTATCTGATTTTGGCGAGGGGAGCGGCGGCGGAGCGGAAGAAGGATGGCGGCGAAATCGAATACCGCTTCGAATTGGGGAAGAGAGATGCGACGCCTTATATTGTGGCGGGGCGCTACGTCGCGTCGCCTGCGTCCGCGCGCGGCGACTCGGCCATTTTTTGGACGCTCGAGCCGCTGAAGGACGACCCGGTGCCGGCGGAGGAGAAAATCGCGGCGGCGTGGAGCGTCCTGGAAACGGATTTCGGCCCGCTGGAGAAGAATATCCGGGCGCCGCATGTGGTGGAGTCTCGGGAACTGCGCGGAGAATCCGGCGCCGAATCGGAAGCGGCGACTGCGGCTTTTCCGGGCGGGGCGCTGGTGAATTCCGCCGCGCTCGAGCAGGGAATCAATAGCGAGGGGTTCCTCGAAGGAGTGACGCTCGCGCTCGCGCGCAGTTGGTTCGATGAGGAGATATACCCTGCACCCGAAGCGGCCGTGGTGATGGGCGACGGCCTGCCGGAATATGCCACGATCGCGATTGAGGAAGCGCGCAACGGCGAACCCGGCCGGCGGCGGCGCATCGCTTATTATCTCGAGGAATACGACCAGGCGCGCAAAGAGGTAGCCGAGAAACCCCTGAGCGGGACGATGGCCGGCAGTCCTCCGGGCGAGCGGCGGATCGCGCTCGCGAAGGCGGCGCTTTTTTATGCTGCTCTCGAGGACGCCTGCGGCCCGGCGCAGATGCAGAGCGGCCTGAAGCAACTGGTGACGCTATTTGGCGGCGAGGAAGCAGGCACCGAAGATCTGCGGGCGGAGGCTCGAACTATCCAGCGGGAAGGACCTCGCAGAGATGTTTCGCGTGTGGCTCAACCAGAAGGGGATTCCGGCGGAGTTCCGGGAGCGGTATCAGCCGAAGGCGGACGGGCAAACGGGGAATTGAAAACCAACTTTGGTAGTGGGTCGGTTTGAATTTTGGCTTTTTGTGTCACGATCAAGAAAATTCAAACCGACCCACCAACCCACTTTTGATTGTATCGGTAATGGGTCAGTTTGAATTTCGGCTTTTTGTGTCACGATCAAGAAAATTCAAACTGGCCCACCACCCCAACATTGATTGTCGAGGAGGCCACATGAGGGAAATCATCACGGCGGAAAAGGGACCGAAAGCGATCGGGCCCTACTCGCAGGCCATCAAGGCCAATGGATTTATATTCACGGCCGGGCAGGTGGGGCTCGACCCCGCGACCGGTCAGATGGCGCAAGGGGGGACCGCGGCGGAGACGGCACGGGTGCTGGAAAATTTGAAAGCGGTGGTGGAGGCGGCGGGATCGTCGCTGGGGCAGGCCGTGAAGGTCACGGTGTATCTGAAGGACATGAACGATTTCGCGGCGATGAACGAAGTGTACGCGCGCTATTTTTCCACCAATCCTCCGGCGCGTTCGACGATCGAAGCCGCGCGGCTTCCGCGCGACGCGCGCGTGGAGATGGACTTGATTGCGCTGGCCTGAACGGTGATTCGCGGCGGGCGCGGCGGAGGCTCCACACGCGCGCGTTCACATTCCTGTAATGAAGTTCGAGGAGATTAGCGCCGGGCGTTGCCCGCCCCGGTTGCGTGGCGCGCAATTTCCATGGGAGCGAGAGTGATTCGCAGATGACGAACGGCAAAGAATTCGATCTGATTGTAATCGGCAGCGGCCCGGCCGGGCAGAAGGGCGCCATTTGCGCGGCCAAGCTGCGCAAACGCGTGGCGGTGATTGACCGCACGGTGATGCTCGGCGGCGTGTGCGTCCATACCGGGACGATTCCGAGCAAAAGCCTGCGCGAGGCCATTTTCCAATTGACGGGCAACACGGTGCGAACATTTTACGGGGAGCGCTGCCGGGGGAATGGAGACATTTCGGTGGATGACCTGGCCATTCGCGTGAATGGCATCATCGCGCGGGAGACGGAAGTGATTCGCGCGCAACTGAAGCGCAACGGCGTCGAAATCTTTCAGGGGACGGCGCGATTCGTGGATGCGCATACGATCGAGGTCGAGGGCGGAAGCGTTGGAACGACGCTGCGCGGCGAAAATATTCTGATCGCGTGCGGGACGCGCCCGGCGCGGAGCGCTGCAATTCCCTTCGACGGCAAGCGCATCCTGGGTACCGACGAGCTTCCGAGCATGGGCGCGCTGCCGCGGGAACTGATCGTGGTGGGCGCGGGCGTGGTCGGCCTGGAGTACACCTCGTTTATGGCCGCGCTGGGCGTGGAAGTGACGCTGATTGACCAGCGGCCGGCAATTTTGGATTTCGTGGACCGGGAGATCATCCAAGCGCTCGAGTATCACCTGAGGCAGATGAGGACGACGTTCCGGCTGGGCGAAAAAGTCACGCGCGTAGGCATCGATCCGGAGCGCGACCGCGTCTTCGCGGAGCTCGAAAGCGGCAAGAAAATCCTGGCGGACGTTCTCCTCTACGCCGTGGGCCGCCAGGCGAACGGCGATCAACTGCGGCTGGAAGCGGCGGGATTGAAGACCGATCCGCGCGGCAAAATCAAGGTGAACGAATTTTTTCAAACGGAGGTTCCCCACATTTACGCGGCGGGCGACGTGATCGGCTTTCCGGCCCTGGCGAGCACCTCGATGGAGCAGGGACGCCTGGCGAGTTGCCACATCTTCGGCCTGCCCGGCGCGCGCATGGCGGAATTATTTCCCTACGGGATCTATACGATTCCTGAAATTTCGATGGTCGGCCGGACGGAGGAACAATTGACGGCCGAAAAGGCGCCCTACGAAGTGGGCATCGCGAAATATGCCGAACTCGCCAAAAGCATGATGCTGGGGGACGAGACGGGCATGCTGAAGCTGCTCTTCGACCGCAACACGCGGCGCCTTCTGGGCACGCACGCGATCGGCCAGCGCGCGACAGAAATCATCCACATCGGTCAGGCCGTGATGGCCTATGGCGGCACGATCGAATACTTCCGCGATACCGTGTTCAACTATCCCACGCTGGCCGAAGCCTACAAAGTGGCGGCCCTGGACGGGCTGAACAAGCTGTAACATGCTTGGTTCATGCGCGCCGCTGACATCATCCGCAAGAAGCGCGACGGCGGGGAGCTTTCCCGGGAAGAGATCGAATTCGCCGTCCGCGGGGCGACCCTCGGGACCATCCCCGATTACCAACTGACGGCGTGGCTGATGGCCGTGGTGTGGCGCGGAATGACGAGCGCGGAGACGGCGGCGCTGACCGAGGCGATGCTGCATTCTGGCGGCACAGCCGATCTTTCCACACTGCCGGGAACGAAAGTGGACAAGCACTCGACGGGAGGCGTGGGGGATAAGACGTCTCTTGTAGTCGCGCCGGTGGTGGCGGCGGCCCGCGCGCGCGAGCCCCGAATATTTGTGCCAATGATCAGCGGGCGCGGCCTGGGGCACACGGGAGGGACGCTCGACAAGCTCGAATCCATCCCCGGCTTCCGCGTGAATCTATCGCTGCGGGAATTTCGGGGCGTGCTCGAGAAGTGCGGGTGCGCGATGATCGGACCAACATCGGAAATCGCGCCGGCGGACAAGAAGCTGTACGCGCTGCGCGACGTGACCGCGACGGTCGAAAGCCCCCCTCTGATCTGCGCTTCGATCCTGAGCAAGAAGCTGGCGGAAGGGATTAGCGCACTGGTGCTGGACGTGAAGACGGGCGATGGCGCGTTCATGAAAAAGCAGAAGGACGCGGAGCATCTGGCGCGATTGATGGTGGAGACGGGCACGCGCATGGGAACGAAGGTAGTGGCGCTAATTACGGACATGGAGCAGCCGCTGGGCCGCAAAATCGGCAACGCCCTCGAAGTGGAGGAGAGCGTGGAGGTGCTGCATGGGAAAGGCCCCGCGGACCTGCGCGAGCTGTGCCGGGAGCTTTCGGCGTGGATGTTCGCGCTGGCCGGGCGGACGAAGACGGTCGCGCAGGGGCGGGTGCTCGCGGAGGAGATGATTGCTTCCGGGCGGGCGCGTGATACATTTCGCGAGGTCATTCGCCTGCAGGGAGGCGACCCGCGCATCGTGGACGACCCGAGCCTTCTGCCGCGCGCGCGGCATGTGACGGCGGTCAAGGCGCCGCGAACAGGCTACATCACTCGAATCCGTTGCGAGCAGGCCGGGGTGGCCGCGATGATGCTCGGCGGAGGGCGCGAGAAAACGGAGGATGCCGTGGACCCGGCTGCCGGCATCGTGCTCGAAAAGAAGACCGGCGACCGCGCGCAAGCGGGCGAGACGCTCTGCACCCTGCATTACAACGACGAGGCGCGGCTGGAAGGCGCGCGCGAGCTTCTGGAAAAGAGCTTCGAGATCGGCCTGAAGGCGCCGCGCGCGCGGCCGCTGGTGCGCAAGATTATCCGGGCGTGGGAAGCGGGTTAGCCAGGTGTACACCGTGATTGTGGGAAGCATGCTGCGATGAGTCCAGCCGGCACGAAATCCGCTGCACGCGGGAGCGAGTTCGGGCGGGCGGAGCGCGCCGCAAGATACATCCTCTCGAAAACGAAGCTGCGCCCCAAGGTTGCGGTGGTGCTCGGCTCGGGGCTAGGCGCGTTCGCGGAGGGTCTCACGCGCGCAGTGGGCATCCCCTACGAGAAAATTCCCGGTTTTCCACGCGCGACGGCCGAAGGCCATGCGGGGCGCCTGGTGATCGGCGAAATGGAGCGAGCAGCGGTGGCGGCAATGCAGGGCCGCGCGCACATCTACGAAGGGTATTCGGCGGCGGAAACGGCCTTCCCGATGCGCGTGTTCGGGCGGCTCGGAATTCGCGCCGTGATCATCACGAACGCCGCCGGCGCGATTCACCCGGATTTTCGTCCCGGCGAATTTGTGGTGATTCGAGACCACGTCAATTTGCAGGGGGCAAATCCGCTGACGGGTCCCAACGACGAGCGCTTCGGGCCGCGCTTTCCCGATATGACGGAGGCGTACTGGGCGCCGTATCGCGGGATGGCGCTGGCCGAGGCGGGAAGGCTCGGCATTTCCATCCACGAAGGCGTTTACGCGGCGGTTGCAGGGCCGAGCTATGAAACTCCGGCGGAAATCCGCTATCTCAGGGCGATCGGGGCGGATTTGGCGGGGATGTCCACGGCGCCGGAGGTGATTGTGCTGCGGCACATGGGGATTCGCGTTCTGGGGATCTCGAGCGTCACCAACATGGCGGCGGGAATTTCGGGCCGGGCGATCCATCATGGCGAAGTCATCGAAATGGGCGAGCGCGCGAAGGGGCAATTGGCCGCGCTGCTGCGCGCCGTGATCCCGCGGATGGTGGAAGACACGCCATAGAGGCCAGGGGGGAGACGCATGAGCGAGCACAGCACACTGATTGCGGCGGCGAAGCAGGCGCGGGAAAACGCGCACGCGCCGTACTCCAATTTTCGCGTGGGCGCGGCGCTGCGGGCGAAGTCTGGACGCATCTACACGGGGAGCAACATCGAGAGCGCGAGTTACGGCCTGACGTGCTGCGCGGAGCGCGTGGCCATTTTCAAGGCACTCTCGGAAGGCGAGCGCGGATTCGAGGCCATGGCCGTGGTGACGGATACGGAGAAGCTCACGCCGCCCTGCGGGGCGTGCCGGCAGATTCTCTGGGAATTTTGCGGCGACCTGCCGGTGGCGCTGGCGAATCTGGCGGGGAAAGAAGAGCGCGCGAGCGCGGGGAATTTGCTGCCGCGGCCGTTCGACTCATCGTCTTTCTAGCGTGGGCCTGCCGGGCCGCGGGCGGGGCGCGCCGAATGGGCGTCATCCGAGGCCGAGTTTGCGCTTGCGGTAAAGCTTGACGGCCGACGAGCGCAGGGTATCGGTCACATTCTTGTTGGCCGTGAGCTTCATGAGATCGGTCAGCGTAAGCCGCGGAAATAGATGGAGCGAAACGTCCAGCGGGGTTTTGGGATTGTTGACGAGGTTCTTCGTGATGGTGTAGTTCTTCATAAAAATGCGGGTGAGCGAAATGGTGCGGAGAAGTTCCGAAGAAAGACTGCTCATGGCCGCGAAACTTTCCACTTCCGAATCCGTCAGCCGCGGCGATTGGAGCACGCACCTTTGCACGAGCTTATTCCGATCGCGGATGAGCAGCATGCGTTCGGTGCGGTTGCCCTTCAGCGCCAAGGTAAGCCTCTCGACCACGTTCATGTGCGCGACCCTTTGCATGAGCGTCAGGCGCTTGACCGGGTCGGGTTCGATTTCCGCGGCGGCTTCTTCAATTTCGTTCAAGGCCATGGCGCCTTTTTGCATTTCATCGAGCATGGCCCGTTGCTCGGTATTGGCGGCGCCGGACTTGGCCACGGCGATCACGAGTTGCGAATCGGAGGTGAATCGTTCGAGGTTGTCGAGCAGCGCTTGGATCCCCGCGGCCGTCAAATGCTGCGCCACACGCGCGATGTGCGCCGCCGGACAAGCGCCATTCCTCGCGAGTTCGTCGGCGATGCCGGGTTTCTCGCTGAGATTATCGGCACAATAGACAAAGAGGAGAGGATTGGCATCGGCTCGCGCGAGTGCCGCAACAACCGAGTCCACGGGGAGGGTCAGAAAGACGCTCTGCGCGCGGTCCGCAACCTCGGGATCGGAATCCGAGGCCAGAACGGCCAACAATTCCACGCGGTCTTCCGGGCTGAGCGGAACACTGCCCGCGCAGATGGCTAGCTTCTGCTCGGGCCGCAAATGCCCGGAGCGGCTCTCCTCGCGCAAGGCGGAACTAATGGGATCCTCCTGCGCCGGAGCCCAGGTCCTTTTGGGTGAGCGTAATGCTGCCCGGCTGCCCGGGAAGGCCCATGGGCGGGACGGGCTGGCCATTGAGTTCGAGAAGCACGGCGCTGGAATCGCTGGAAGTGATTTCGAAGGCGTCATTCGCGTCGAAGGATTTCACGTCATCGGGATTTACCTGCCCGTCGAAGACCGTCGTGCCATCGGCGATCACCTTTACGTCGGCGAATTTTGCGGCCTCCAACTTCAGCGTGAGAACGTCCGTCGCGTCGGAAGATGCGGAAGAGGCAGGGGGCTGCTTGGCGCTTGGAGCGGGAGGGCTGGGGGGCGTTGTGACGACGCCGGCGGCAGAACCGCGAAGAGCCTTGTGAAAATGCCGCCAAATTTGCAGGCGGTAATGGTGATAGGCAAGAGAGGCGCCCGCAACCGCCAGGATGAGCACGGCGACGGCCAAGGCGGCCGGCCGCCATTTTCTCGGCATTTCAGGGGGTTGGCGCCCCGGGGGGTGGGTTTCCACCTTTTCCTTCATCTCCAGCTCATATTCGGCGATGAGCGTGTCCTCGTCGAGGCCCAGAAAGCGGGCCGTGGAGCGAATGAAGCCGCGGTTGAAGACGCCGCCGGGCAAGCGGGCCCAGTCCTGGGTTTCGAGCGCGACGAGGAAGCGGGTGGCGATGCGAGTGGCGGCGGAAATCTCTTCCAAGGTAACGCCGCGCATCTCGCGTTCGCGTTTCAGGTGATCGCCGAATGGTGTCGAAGACATCCGCAGGGCCCAGGAAAAAATATAGGCGTCGGCTGGGGGAGTGTCAATCCTGACCGGAAGCCGAGAGAAGCAGGAGATTGGCCTTTCGGCAATTGGGCCGCGAAGGCCGTTGCGGCGGGCCAAAATGGTTCACTATAATGCGAGCGTTGCCAGAAGATCCCATGGACGCAGCCGAACGCACGCCCACGCATCCGATGCGAAGAGGCGCGAATCCCAAGCCGTTCCTTGGCCAGGAAAGACGGCGAAATCCGGGGCTGAGCGTCGCGGAGGGAAATGAAGTCACGGTTTTCCACGAGCTCGGCAAGGCCCTCACGTCCTCCCTCCATCTCGATCAGGTGCTGCGCACGATCATGGAAAAGATCAATGAGGTGTTGCGCCCCGACACATGGTCGCTGCTGCTGATGGACCTGGAGAAGAACGAGCTTTTCTTCCAGATCGCCACGGGCAAGGGCGCCGAAGCGCTGAAGAATGTGCGCATCAAGACCGGGCAGGGACTCGCGGGATGGGTGGCGCAGACGGGCGAGGCGGTGGTGGTGCCGGATACGAGCAAGGATTCCCGCTTCTTTGCCCAAGTGGATGAGAGAACCAAGATGGAAACGCGCTCCATCGTCGCCGTTCCCGTGCGTTTTCGGGAGCAGTGCCTGGGCGTGATCGAGCTGATCAACTGCATCGGGGAGGAAGGATTCAGCCACCGGGACCTGGCTCTGCTGGAGGCGCTGGCGGACTACGCGGCCATCGCCATCGAAAATGCGCGGCACGTGCAGCGCATCCATGAGCTGACGATTACGGACGATTGCACCACGCTCTACAACGCGCGGCATTTGAACTTCATGCTGGACACGGAGATTTACCGCTCGCACCGCTATGCCTTCGAGTTTTCGCTGATCTTTATTGATCTCGACCATTTCAAGAGCGTGAACGACACCTACGGGCATTTGATGGGCTCGAAGCTTCTGAACGAAATCGGGCAGGCCATCAAGGACAAATGCCGCCTGATTGACCTGGCGTTCCGCTACGGCGGCGACGAGTTTGTCTTGCTGCTGCCACAGACATCGAAGGAAAACGCCCTGGGCGTATCGCGGCGGCTGCACAAATTGATCCGCGAGACCGTATGGCTGAAGGATCCCGGATTGAACGTGCACATCACGGCGAGCGTGGGCCTGGCTTCCTTTCCGGCCGATTCGCGAACGAAGACCGAGCTTCTGCATCTGGCGGATGAAGCGATGTACCTGGTGAAGAACACGTCGCGCGATGGCATCGCCGCCGCGGGCGTGGGCGTGCTGCCGGAACCATGACCCATGGCGCGGCATTTGCCGCTCGACGGCTTTCCCCTCACGCGGCTGGGCGGTTTTTGGCGTTTCCGCCGTTGTTGTGGCGAAACCGCGCGGCTATACTCGGCTTCTAACTGAAAGGGAGGGAAGTTCCCTGTGCGCAATCGGGAAGCAGCGCGGTACGCCCGCGGGGCGGCCATGGCCGCCGGGCTGCTTGTGCTGATTGTGGCCGGCGTGTATATCGAGCGGGCCGTGCGGCAGTCTCGCGCGTGGCGTGCCGCCCCACCGATGGTCTCCGCGGCGGTGGAGCACCAATCGAGCGCATTTTCGTTCAAACAGGAAGAAAACGGGCGGACGCTATTTACGGTTCGCGCGTCCGAGGAGACCCAATTTAAGGAGGGAGATCGCGCCGTTCTCGAGGATGTGTGGATCACGGTTTACGGCCGCGACGGAACAAGCAACGACAACATTCACACGCGCGAGTGCAGCTACGAGCCGGAGAGCGGCGAAATCCGCTGCGCGGGGGAAGTCCAGATTGACGTCCAGGACGCGCGTCCGGCATCCGGGCAGCCGGCCGGGAAACCCATCGAAGTGCGAACGCAGAATCTTACATTCAACCGCGAAACGGGCGAGGCCTCAACCCCCGCGCCCGTGGAATTCAGTTTTCCGGCGGGCGAGGGACGGGGCGTGGGGGTTGTCTATAGCACGCACGATGCGACCGTGCGCGTGGAGCACGCCGTGGAGTTCGATATGGCCGCCTCGGAGCGAAACGGGGGCTTGCCGGTGCATATCACGGGGAGCAGCCTCGAAATCCGGCGCAAAGAGCATCGAGTGGCGCTCGACGGCCCGGTGATTGCGCGGCAGGGCAGCCGCGAGCTTTCCGCGGACGACGTTTCGGTGGACCTTGATTCGGATTTCCACGCCCAGGACGCGATTGCCGAAGGGCATCCATCTCTTCGAGCGACGGAGGGCGGGGCAAGATTTTCCGTCTCGGCGGGTAAATTCGAGGCGTATCTGAATCCAGCGGGCTGGGTCGAGCGTGCGATTGCGGATGGAAACGTCTCGGGCAGCCGCCAGACATCCGGCGGGACGGACCATTTTTCGGCCTTGCGGGTGGAGTTTGCCATGCTCCCCGAACGCAATCTCGTAAAAGAGATGACCGCGAGCGGCGGCGTGGAAGCGGATTCACAAGGGGGCGGCGATCTCCGCCTGCTGAAGACGGATGCCTTGCGCGTCACTTTCGCGCCCGGGAAATCCACGGATCAGCAGCGGGTGGAAAGCGCCGAGACATTGGCGCCCGCAACGATCGAATCCAAAAATGGAGACGAAGCCACGCAAGTGCGCGCCAAGAAATTCGTGGCGCAACTGGGTCCCGATGGACGCCTGGAGAAATTGCTCGGCTATTCGGGTGTGGAGGTTAGCAGGCAGCTGGGCAAAGCCGCGCCGGAGACCGGCTCCGCTGAAGAATTGGCCGCAACATTCGCGGCAGGGTCCGCCTGGGCGACGCTCGATGAGAGCGGAGACGTGCGCTTCCAGCAGGACGACCGCCAAGTGACAGCCGCGCGCGCGAGGATCGTGCGCTCGAGCGGGATGATTGCGCTGGATGGTTCGCCCACACTTTCGGATTCCATGAGCCGGACCACGGCACAGAGCGTGGTGATCAACCAGGAATCGGGGGAAATCGGCGCCACGGGCGGCGTGGTCTCCACGTATTTGCCCTCTTCCGAGAAGGACGCCGTAAGCCTCGGCGCCGGAGCGGCTCATATCTCCGCCGACACGCTTTCGGGATCCACGGCTTCGGGCCACGTGGTTTACGCCGGCCATGCGCGCATATGGCAGGGCGAATCGGTGCTGGATGCGGCTCGCATCGAGCTTTGGCGCGACAAAGGGATGATGCAGGCCACGGGCCAAGTGGTTGCGGTCTTCCCGCAGGCATCGGGGTCATTTGCAATGGCCCCGGGTAAATCCCTGGCTTTGCAATCCGGCCGGGAGCTCCGGGCCCACGCTCTGGAAGGTGCGTGCACCCATGCTCACCTATTGGAGCGATCTGGGGAAGGCGCATCTCGAGGAGGGTGTAACGGCCAGTTCGAGCCAGGGCTCGCTCGAATCACGCACGCTGGACGTATTCCTTGCGCCCGCGGGCGCGCCATCGGCAACAGCATCCGGCGCGGGCGGCCCCTCGACCGCCGGGGCGAGGCAGACTGAACCGGGTGCTGGCCCAAGGCGGCGTGGTGGTGAGACAGGGCGACCGCCGCGCCACCGCGGAGCAAGCGGAGTACACCGCGGGGGACGAAAAGTTCGTCCTTTCGGGCGGGGACCCGGCCATAACCGATGCCGCCAGCGACACAACGACGGGCCATTCGTTGACCTTCTTTGTTGCCAATGATACGATTTTGATTGATTCGCAAAATGGCTCGCGCACGCTGACCAAGCACCGGGTTGAGAAATGAACCGGCATGCTGAAACTCCAAGCCGCGGATTTGAGGAAATCGTACCGAGGCCGGAAGGTTGTGGATGACGTTACCTTGGAGATCCGACAGGGCGAAGTGGTCGGACTGCTCGGGCCGAACGGCGCGGGAAAAACCACGACGTTCTACATCCTGGTCGGTTTGGCGCGTCCGGACTATGGGCGTGTCCTGCTGGACGGCGAGGACATCACCGACTTCCCCATGTATCTGCGGGCCCGCAACGGCATCAGCTACCTTCCCCAAGAGCCTTCGGTCTTTCGGAAACTGACGGTCGAAGAGAATCTGCTTGCCATTCTGGAGACCCTGCCGGTGACTCCCGAGCAGCGGCGCGACCGAGTGGAGGAGCTATTGTCGCAAATGGGGCTGGAGGGAGTGCGGCACAGCGGGGCCTACACGCTCTCGGGGGGCGAGCGCCGGCGCCTGGAAATCGCGCGGTCGCTGGTGCTATCGCCGTCCTTTGTCCTCCTGGACGAGCCCTTTGCGGGGATTGACCCGCTCACCGTGCAAGACATTCAGAAAATTATCGCGGATCTGAGCGCGGCGGGAATCGGCGTGCTGGTTACCGACCACAATGTGCGGGACACACTGGCCGTCACGAATCGCGCCTACATCATCACGGCGGGAAGAATATTCCGCGCCGGGACGCCCGCCGAGCTCTCCGCGGATGCGGAGGTCCGGCGCATTTACCTGGGAGAAGGCTTCCGGCTGAACTGAATGCTATGAACTGGCTCCAGCCCAAATTGAGTCTGCGCATCGCCCAGAAACAGATCCTGACGCCGGGCCTTGTGCAGATGGTGAGCGTGCTGGCGCTCAATCGCCTGGAGCTGCGCGAGATGATCAACCAGGAGATCATGGCGAATCCGGTTCTCGAAGAGGCTCTCCGAGGAAGACACGGCGGCGGAAAGTTACACCGACGAGGCTTTCCTCAAGAAGGAAACGGAAAAAGTGCCCGAGACGGAGGCGCCCAATCCCTTCGATGAATTCGATTTCGGCTCCTTTTTCACGCAATACCTGGATACGGGCGCCGAACGCTCCGCCAACGGGGAACAGGAAGAGATCGAGAAACCGTCGTTCGATAAGTTCCTTTCTTCGCCCGCGAGCCTCGCCGACCACCTCGAATGGCAACTGAGCGTCAGCATCTGCACGGAAACGGTGGGCAAAATCGCGGAAGGGATCATCGGCAATCTCGACGAGAACGGATATCTGACGGCGACGCTCGACGAAATCGCGCAGTCCGGCAACTATTCCATGGAAGACGTGGAAGAGGCGCTGGCCATGGTCCAGGAATTCGATCCTCCCGGAACGGCCGCGCGGGACCTGCCGGAATGCCTCTTGCTGCAGCTCAAGGCGCTGGATCCGCAAAATGTGCTCGCGCAGCAGATCATCACCGACCACCTGAAGCTTCTGCAAAATAACCAGCTCAAGGAGGTTGCGCGGGCGCTGAACCGGCCGGTGGAGGCTCGTGAAGCGGGCCGTGGACGTGATCAAGAGGCTCGATCCCAAGCCCGGCTCGCGCTACAACAAGATCGAGCCCCGGCTCGTGGAGCCGGACGTGCAGTTCCGCAAGGTGGATGGGGAATGGCAGGTGTTCATGAACGACGACGATTTGCCGCAACTGCGCCTGAGCCCCACCTACCGCCGCCTGCTGGCGCGCGACCAGGCCGACCGCGACGTGCGCAACTACGTGAAGGAGCGCTTCACGGCCGCCATTCAATTGATGAAGAATATCGAGCAGCGCAAGCACACGATTCTGCGAGTCTGCCATTCGATCCTGCGCCGCCAGGGCGATTTCCTGGATTACGGCCCCGATCAATTGAAACCGATGATGATCAAGGAGGTCGCGGAGGAAGTGGGCGTGCATCCCTCCACGGTCAGCCGCGCCGTCGCCAACAAGTACGTCCACACGCCCCAGGGCGTGCTCGAACTGCGCAGCTTTTTCTCGGAGTCCGTGAACGGCCCGCAGGGAGGAGCGATGTCGCTGCTCTCGCTGAAGCGGCGCGTGAAGCAGATGATCGAAGAAGAAGACACCGCGCACCCTCTCACCGACGAACAGATCACCCTAAAGCTCAGCCAAGAAGGCATCCACGTCACTCGCCGCACGGTGGCGAAATACCGCGAAGACCTGCGCATCCCGAGCACGCACCGCCGCCGGGTGAAGGCCTAGCCCGCCGCCGCCGTGACGCGCCCCGCCCGGAAACGTCCCGCTCTCAAGACCGGCGCCCGCCAGCTGGTAATCCTCACGGGCCTCTCCGGTTCGGGCAAGGGCTCCGTTCTGAATGCCTTCGAAGACGTCGGTTTTTACTGCGTGGATAATCTTCCCGTCACGCTGATTCCCAAGTTCAGCGAGCTCTATGACGAAGGCCGGGGCGAGATGGAACGGGCCGCCCTTCTGGTGGACGTCCGGGAACGCGATCTGGTGGAAAAGCTGCCCATGATTTACCGCCAGCTCAGCGCCGAGCATCCCGCGACGCTGGTGTTCATCGAGGCGAGCAATGAAGCGTTGATGCGCCGCTTCAGCGAAACGCGGCGCCCGCATCCCCTGGGGCAGGATGTTTCCATTGCCGAGGGCGTGCGCGAGGAGCGGCGGCGCATGGCCCCCATTCGGCGGCTCGCCGACGTCGTCATAGACACGACGAAATTCAACGTGCACGAGCTGCGCCAGTTCATCATTGACCGCTTTCAGAACCCGGGAAGGCGGCCGCTGCTCATTTCGGTGGTGAGCTTCGGCTTTCGCCACGGAATTCCCGCCGACGCAGACCTGGTTTTCGACGTGCGTTTTCTGCCCAATCCACATTTCATCCCGCGCCTGCAGCCATTCGACGGCAAGGACGCTCGCGTAGCCCGCTATATTCGTTCGTTCCCGCAGACGGGCCAGTTTCTGCGCCGCATCCAGGGCCTTCTCGGATATTTGATTCCGCACTACATTCGGGAAGGGAAAAGTTATCTGACCATCGCCGTGGGATGCACGGGCGGGAGGCACCGCTCCGTGGCTCTGGCGGAAGCCATCCGCCGCGATCTAGGCCGCAAGGGCTACGCGGCCAAGGCCGTGCATCGGGATTTGGATAAATCCGTTTCGTGACGTGGCCAGCAGGCCCGCCGGGACTCGTGGCGCCCTCCGGTGGCCGGACAATGGGGTACAATTCCATACCCGCGGTGGGGGCGGCGCCCCAAGCCCTCCGGGCGGGCGTCTTCCGCGCCGGCTCGGATGATTTCGGGGAGGGGTGTTTTCCGGGGACCTGAACACATGGATGGGATGTCGCGCGTGAAAGAGCGGGACGAAATCCGGCGCCTGCTGCGCTATCTGCGGCCCTATATGGCGGTTTTCGCCCTGGGCATCGTATTGACCGCCGTCATGGGCGCGGCGGACGGGCTCGTCTTTTTTTCCATCCGGCCCGCCATCGACGTGATTCTGAATCCGGAATCCACGGTGCAAAAGCTGGTTCTGTTTCAGATTCCCGGCACGCAACAGACGATTTATTTGAACTCCTTCGTTCCCCATCGCATCCATTACGTCTGGTCCGTTCTTGCCGTGGCGCTGCTTTTGATTATGCTGATCAAGGGCTTCGCTGAATTTTTCGGCATCACGCTGATCCAGTACGTGGGCCTTTCCGGAATCACCGACCTTCGGAACGAAGTGTACGGCCGAGTGGTGCAGCAGCCGGCGGGGTTCTTCCAGCACAATCCGGTCGGGCGGGTGATGTCCGCGGTGATCACCGACATCGAACAGATCAAGGCGGCGTTTTCCGATTACCTCTCCGATTTCTTCCGCCAGATTTTCACGTTTGCCGCGTGCGTGGTCGTTCTGCTCTTTATGAACTGGAAGATGGCCGTCTTCTCCGCCGTCCTGATTCCACTGGTTGTGTGGCCGGTTAGCAAGCTGGGGCGCAGAATCCGCCGTTCCGTCGAAAAGAGCCGCTCGCGCCTGGCCGACCTCAGCCAGATCCTGCAGGAAACCATCAGCGGCAACCGCGTGGTAAAAGCCTTCGGGATGGAAGGATTCGAGATTCGCAAGTTTCGCGAGACGGCCCGGAATTTGCTGCGCGAAAATATGCGCTGGATTCGCGCGTATACCGCCACTCCACCGCTGATGGATTTGCTGGGCGCCGCGGTGGTCATGATGGTCCTGCTCTACGCGCGGGAGGAAGTGAAATTCGGGCGGATGACACTCGGAGTATTCATGGCTTTTGTTGTCGCTCTCTTCAGCGCCTACGGGCCGGTGAAGCGCATCGGCGGCATTTATCAGCAATTTCTTCAAACCCTGGGAATTTCCTCCCGGGTTTTCGCCTTCCTCGATTTGCCCGAAGAAGTGATGGAGGAGCCGGGGGCCAAGACCCTGCCGCGATTTTCGACATCCATCGAGTTTCGGCGCGCCAGCTTTGCCTACGATGGAGGGCCCGCCATTCTCACGCAAATTGATCTGGAAATTCCGGCGGGGGCCGTCGTGGCGATTGTGGGATCGAGCGGCGCGGGGAAAACAACGCTTGTGAACCTGCTGCCGCGCTTCTACGCGGCGACGGCCGGATCGGTCCGCATTGACGGCTACGATGTGCGGAGGGTTACGCTGCGTTCCCTGCGCGAGCAGATGGCCATGGTCACGCAGGAAACCATCCTCTTCAACGACACGATCTGGAATAATCTCTGCTATGGGCGCCCGAATATGCGGGAAGAAAAGGTGATTGCCGCGGCACAAGCCGCGCTGGCGCATGACTTTATTCTGCAGATGCCGCGCGGCTATCAGACGCTCGTGGGCGACCGCGGCCAGAGGCTCTCCGGAGGCCAGCGGCAGCGGCTGGCCATCGCGCGCGCGCTGCTGAAGGACGCGCCCATCCTGATCCTGGATGAGGCCACGTCGGAACTCGATTCCGAGTCCGAGATGCTGGTGCAGGACGCGCTGAACAATCTGATGATGGGCCGCACGGTGTTCGTCATCGCGCACCGTCTTTCCACGGTCCGCCGCGCGGACATCATCGCCGTGCTCGACAACGGCACAATCGGCGAATGCGGAACCCACGAAGAGCTTCTCGAGCGCGGCGGGATTTACGCGCGGCTGTACGACGTGCAATTCCGCGATGCCGAGCCGGCCTCGCGCGCGGCAGGTCCGGTGTGACGATGACGACGCGCGGCGCGGTTTCGCCATCCCTGAAGGTGAATGCATCGAAGGCTCCGGCGGCAGCCGGGAAATCGCTGCGGTCCATGACGGGGTACGCGCAGGCGCAGGCCGCGGAGAGCGGCTGGAACCTGCGCCTTACGGTGCGCAGCGTGAATCACCGGTTCCTCGACTTGCGCCTGCGGGTTCCCGAGGGATTCGAGCCGATCGAGCCGCGCATCCGGCAAATGGTCCGCGAGCGCGTGCGGCGGGGGCACCTCGACGTGACCTTGCACTTTGAGCTGGCCGGCGCGGCCGCCGTGGGGATCAATCAGGACGTTGCGGCGGCGTACATGCAGGCCGTGAACTTGCTCCGAAAGCAGTTCGGGATCCAGGCGGAGCCGGATTTGGCGTCGCTTCTCCGCTTGCCGGGTGTGATTGGGCCTCCCGCGGCATCGCTCGATGAGGAGATGGCGCGGATGGAAGCGGCCGTGGCGCGGTGCCTTGACGAAGCGCTCGACAAGCTCGACGATATGCGCGAACGGGAAGCGCATGCCTTGCGGGAAGAAATGTCGCCGCGCCTGGGGAGCATCGCGCGCCTGGCCGCGAGGGTATCGGTGCTCGCGGAGCGCGCGCGGCCGGCATTCGCGCGCCGGCTCGAGTCGCGCCTGAAGGAACTGCTCGGCGAGGCGCAGCTCGATCCCGCGCGGCTCGCCCAGGAGGCGGCCATGGCCGCCGAACGCAGCGACGTATCGGAGGAGCTGGCGCGGCTCGGAAGCCACCTCCAGCAATTCGAATCGCTCCTTACCGGGGCGCCGGACGCGGGCAAGAAGCTGGATTTTTTACTGCAAGAGATGCAGCGCGAGGCGAATACACTGCTTTCGAAGACGCCGGGCGCCGAAGCCGACGGCCTGGAAATCACGCAGCTGGCGCTGGAAATAAAATCCGAAATCGAAAAACTCAGGGAACAGGTGCAGAACATCGAATGAGCCGATCGGAGCCGCTGGTCCTGATTGTTTCCGGGCCATCCGGTTCGGGAAAATCCACGCTGGTGCGGAAAATTCTGGAATTGCCCGGCACCATGCTTTCGGTTTCGTGCACCACGCGTCCGCCGCGCGAGACGGAAAGCGACGGCAAGTGGTACACTTTCATCTCCGAAGGTGAATTTCAGCAGATGGTGGCGCGGGGGGAATTCCTGGAATACGCGCAGGTGTTCGGCAAGAATTGGTACGGCACACCGAAAAAGTGGCTCGGCGAAGCGCAGGCGGAGAAGAAGGACCTGGTTCTCGAAATTGACGTGCAGGGCGCCTTGCAGGTGAAGCAGAAGCTGCCGGGGGCCATGGCCATCTTCGTTCTTCCGCCGTCGCGGGCCGAGCTGGAACACCGCATCCGGGCCCGCGGGCAGGATTCGGAAGACGAAATTCACCGGCGGCTCGAACGGGCGAGGCAGGAGATGCTGAACTACAGCAGCTACGATTTTTGCGTCATCAACGACGACCTGGAGCGCGCGGGCCAGGAAGTGCAGGCCATCGCGCTGGGCTCGCGCTGCCGCATGGCGCGAGACGAAGAGCGAATTCGCGAAATCTTGAAGTCCTTTGGAGGCTGACTTTCTCATGACCGCTCTCACACAACCGCCGGAAAGCCGGTTTGCATACGTGGTGGTCGTCGCGCGGCGCGCCCGGCAATTGATGATCGGCGGGCGGCCGCTGGTGGACAATCCGAAGTCGCGCAAGATGTCGCGCATCGCGGAAGAAGAATTGCTGAAGGGGCTCTTGGAGTATCAATTGCCGGGACTGCCGGGCGAGTCGGAAGACGCGGACGGAAAAGCGGCGGAAGATAATTCCCGGCGGATGCAGCGCGAGCGCATCCGATGGTGCACTATGAAAATCGCCCTGGGCGTAACCGGCGGCGTGGCGGCTTACAAGGCAGCGGAACTCGTCCGCCGCCTGCAGCAGGAAAAGCTCGACGTGCAGGTGGTGATGACGCGCGCGGCGCAGGAATTCATCACGCCGCTCACGTTCGCCGCGCTCACCGGGAAAAAAGTGATCACGGAGATGTTCGGCGCGGAAGAGGCGGCGCCGGCGAACGTGGAAAGCGCGATCGAGCACATCGCCGTGGCGCAGCGGATGGATCTGCTGCTGGTGGCGCCCGCGACGGCCGACATTCTGGGGAAATTCGCGCATGGAATCGCCGACGATTTCCTCTCGGCTCTCTATCTCGCCACGAAGGCTCCCGTCGCCGTCGCGCCGGCCATGAACGTCAACATGTGGGAGCACCCGGCGACGCAGGAAAATCTGGCGGCGCTGCGGGCGCGCGGCGTGCACGTGGTGGATCCTGACGAAGGTTACCTCGCTTGCGGGATGACGGGCGCGGGGCGCCTGGCCGCGACGGAGACAATCGTCAAAAAAGTATGCGCCGTGCTGGGTTTGCGGCGCGACCTCGAGGGCGAGACGGTGCTCGTCACGGCCGGCCCCACCTGCGAGGATCTCGATCCCGTGCGCTTCCTCACGAATCGGTCGTCCGGCAAAATGGGATACGCGCTGGCGGAAGCGGCCATTCGCCGCGGCGCGCACACGATGCTGGTGAGCGGTCCCGCGGATTTGCAAATCCCCGAAGGCGCCGATTGGGTTCCCGTGCGCACCACGGAGGAAATGCGGGCCGCCGTGCTCGAACGCGCCTCGGAGGCGAGCATCGTGATCATGGCCGCGGCCGTGGCGGATTATCGCCCCGTCGCGGTCGAGACGCAGAAACTCCGGCGCGGCGAGGAGCGGCTCACGCTCGAGTTCGAGCCGACACCCGACATTCTCGCCGAACTGGGCCGTGCGCCCGGCTCAGAGCGGACCCGGCGCATTCTGGTGGGCTTCGCGGCGGAGACCGGGCGCGTGGCGGAAAATGCGCGCGCGAAGCTGGCGCGCAAAGGCGCGGACATGATCGTGGCGAACGACGTGACGCAAGAGGGCGCGGGCTTCGGCGCGGACACGAACATCGTCACTCTGTTTTTCCGCGATGGCCGCGAGGTTCCGCTGCCCAAGCTCAGCAAGTTCGACGCCGCCAACCGCATCCTCGACCACATCCTGGAGATTCAGCAGCTCTCGAAGTCGAATTCACCCGTATCGTGAGATGAAAAGCGCGCCACTCTCCCGCTTCGCGCGGCTGCTTCCGCCCGGGCTGCTTCTTGCCGTGATGTTTCTCGCCGCCGTCGTAATCCAAACGCAAGCCCAGCAAGCCAACCGCAAAGCCCGCGATCTCGCGCCCCCTCTGGCTGAAGTCAAACCCGAGGCGCTGGGGTTTTCCTCCGAGCGGCTCGGGCGCCTCGATGCGGTCATGCAGCGCGAGGTGGATGAGAAGCAGTTCGCCGGCATTGTCACCGTGCTCGCGCGGCACGGCAAAGTAGTCGAGTACAAAGCCTACGGCAAGAAGGACCTCTCGAGCGGCGCCCCGATGACCAGGGACGCGATCTTCCGTATTTATTCCATGACCAAGCCGGTCACCGGCGCGGCCATGATGATCCTCTACGAGGAAGGCAAGTGGCTGCCTTCCGATCCGATCTCGAAGTACATTCCCGAATTTTCTCATCTGAAGGTCTTCAAAGGCGTGGACCAGGACGGCAAGCTGATTCTGGAGGACCCCATCCACCCCCCGACCATGGGCGAGCTGATGACCCACACCGCGGGCTTCACCTACGGACAATTTGGCGATACTCCGGTCCACAAGATGTATCAGGAACAGCACGTTCTGGAATCCCGTTCGCTGCAGGAGATGATTGACAAGCTTGCGAAGATCCCCTTGCTCTATCAGCCTGGAACGCGCTGGGCTTATAGCCTGCCGGTGGACATTCAGGGCTATATCGTCGAAAAGCTTTCGGGCGAATCCTTGCCCGATTTCATGCGCGAACACATTTTTCAGCCGCTGGGAATGAAGGACACCGGATTTTACGTGCCGGCGGACAAGAGGAGCCGGTTCGCCACTCTCTATCACGCCAATGAGAAGGGCGAATTGATATCCGAAGCGACTGCTTTCGGGCCAGCCAGCGATTATTCCGCGCAGCCGGGGATGCCCTCGGGTGGCGGCGGCATGGTCTCGACCGCGCGCGACTATATGGGGTTCGCCCAGATGCTTCTCAACGGCGGCAAGCTCGGCGGCGTGCGCATCCTGGCGCCGGCCACGGTGAAGCTCATGACCTCGAACCATCTCCCACCCAGTTTGATGACCGGCGAATTTGGAATCGGCTTTTTCCACATGAAGATCGGCGTCGGATATGGATTCGACATGGCGGTCTTCACCGACCCCGCACAGGCCGACACCGCAGCGGGCCAGGGCACTTTTTTATGGGACGGAGCGGCAGCCACATGGTTCTGGGTGGATCCGAGCAACGATATCGTTTTCGTTGGCATGGTACAGCGAAGGCTTGCCCCTGGAATTCCCAATCTCGAGGAGTTGAGCCGCGCCACTGTGCTTCAGGCGCTTGTGGATCCAAAAATGTAATGGAAGATGTGATCCGTGCGCGGGCTGAGTTTTCGCGCGGATGGTCTTGAAGCGGGGAGCGTCGAGAAGTAACTTCGTTCGGGGAAAGGAGGATGTGATGGATTCGGCCAGCCGTGCGCGTGTGGAAGCGTGGCTTCGCTACAGCGAAGGCTTGGGCCTGGGGCCCTACTATCGCGATCGCGCGCCGGAGCAAATTGCGCAAGCGCCCGCGGGCGGGGAAATTTCCGCCGGCGCGGAGGCGGCGCCCGTTGCGGCAGCGACCGCCGCGCGCGTTCGAGTTCCCGTCTTCGGAGCCGCGCAGAAGCCGGCGACGGCGGCTCCTTTCGTTCCCGTGGCGACAGGCCCATCGCTCTTCGAAGCTGCCGAGAGGGTGGAAGGCGACACGCTCGAAAAAATTCGCGAAGACATCGGCGACTGCACGCGCTGCCGCCTGCACAAGGCGCGCACGAACATCGTCTTCGGCGTGGGGAACCCGAAAGCGGAGGCTCGTCTTCGTGGGAGAAGGCCCCGGGCATGATGAAGACGTGCAGGGTGAGCCGTTTGTGGGCCGCGCGGGGAAATTGCTCACGCAGATGATCGAGGCGATGGGGCTGCGGCGGCAGGACGTTTATATCTGCAACGTGGTGAAATGCCGGCCGCCGGAAAACCGCCTGCCGGAAAAAGACGAAATCGCCACCTGCTCGCCTTTTCTTCTGCGCCAGCTTGCCGCGATCGGGCCAAAAGTGATTTGCTGCCTGGGCGCTTGCGCCGCGCAGACACTGCTCGAGACCAATCAGGGGATTTCGCGCTTCCGCGGCGAGTGGTTCGATTTTCGCGGCTCGAAACTGATTGCCACGTATCATCCCGCCTACCTGCTCCGCAATCCGAACGCAAAGGGCGAAGTCTGGAAGGATTTGCAGAAGGTGATGGCTGTGCTCGGCCTCGAGACGAAGAAGAAGGGAACAGCGAGCCCATGACGAGGGCAATTGAGGTCGGGAAAGACAGCGGCAATGTGTTCGCCGACATCGGGTTGCCAAACCCGGAAGAACGGCTCGCCAAAGCCGATCTTGCGATTCGGATTGCCGCGGCCATTCGCGCCCGGCGGCTTACGCAGGCCCGTGCGGCCCGCGTACTGAAGATTGACCAGCCGAAAATCTCGCGCCTGCTGCGCGGCCAGCTTTCTGGATTCTCCACCGAGCGGCTGATGCACTTTTTGACCCTACTTGGCCGAGACATTGAGATTATCGTCAAGCGCGCTCCGCGATCACGCCGCCAAGGGCGCGTGCGCGTCCTAGCCACGAGGTGACTTGCACAGCGAAACTGGAGGGCGTTCACCGTTGTAGAATCGAGGCGCTTCCGCGGTATTAGGTGCGGAATCTCAATGCGATGGAGGGTAGCGACAATGCGGACAGTGCGACTCGGAGCTTTTGCTTCAGCGATGGCTTTGGTCTTCGGGAGCATTGCCTTGACCAGTTCGGCTGCTTTCGCACAGGGAGAGGGGGACGTTACGAAGGGCGAGGAGCAGTTGTCCCCATTGCCGAATGTCGCAGACCTTGAACGGACCGCGAAGTTTATGCACATTACAGTTGAGAAGTGCAAGATGACGGCTCAGGCCTACGCTGATTCGCCCACGCCGGAACTGGTCGCCTCGATCCCTGATCTAGTGCTCCACGGATTGAACGCTCAGGCGTTTGCGTGTATGAGGCTAGGGGGGCTGGGAGCGCGTTACGGGTACGCAATAAAAACGACCGTGGACGTTGCATACGCCGTACACGCAATGAAAACTGCGACGGACACATTCAAAATTGCGGAGGAGCAGAAACAGAAGGATGCGATGGCGGACACCCTGAAAATCGTCAGCGATATTGCTTCCGACAGCAAGAAGCGGGAGCAGGGCTACGTATTCCTTTACAACGATCTCGTTTGGCGCTTCAACAAACTGCTCGATGCGTTTGACAAAACCCACGACATTGCCGAGCAGCTCGTCGGTGAAGCGGAGTCCTGCGAACGGGATTTAGACAGCGCCTCCTCCGCTCCCGTTTTCCCGTCCATCGTCGAAATCAATCCCCCCGTCCGCCCCCAGCCGCTCAGTTGTACGGCCTCCACTTACAGCTATCCGACGCCCCCGGCCCTGCAATCATCCATGTTCACGACGTTCCCGGCGATGTCCACAACTTACCTCGATTGCCACTGAGGAAGACGACCAAAGAGGCCGCGAGACGCTATCAGGACCGAGCGTGAGAAATGCCTCGTCACGCCCGGAAAGCGAGGATGGATTCGGGCAATCTAGTCTGGCTCAGTGCAAAGGGATTGTCGTAGACACGAAATCTGCATTCGACACCCCTGCTTTCGTCTTCCAGAAAAGCGCCAAACACACCGAGTCCCCCAAGGTTTGCGTAAGCTCGGGAAGAGAAATGGCCTGTTTCGTTGCCGTAACTGTTCCCGTTGAAATATAGGGCGACCTCCGTCTGCCACTGGCTGCGGTGAAGGCTTACAAAGAGGTCATCGGCAATCACCAGGAGATTCGGCTGAGTCGGGGAGAACTTAGGGTACGCTTTGGCAACGCATTTCCGGATTCCTTCCCAGTTTGCAAAAGGGCGGCACTCACCGTTGATGTGTTTGGGAAGTTTCATGCGTCCCGCCAGGCGCTCGGCTTGGCCCAGTTCGCTCTCCCAGCCGGGACTCTTGACCTCCGTGAATATCGTGCTCCCCTCCGCCGCTCCCACGGAGTATTCACCAACCTTGCCCCGCAGGCCAGCGGGCTCCCAGGCCACAATTGGAAATCCGTTGCGGTGTAGAAAAGAGCCTACTCGCAGTTCGTTCAGAGCCTCATCACGCTGATTCTTTCGGTTGGTCTTGAGACGTGGAAGGAATGCAGGCATTCGGCCCTGAAAATCTGCGAACGATAGCAGACGCTCAAGTTCATCTGCCCATTCCTGCCACGCCGGATAATCATCTTTCCAAGGAAACGGGTAGAGAAGATTTGAGGTCAGTGGCCCCAGACCGGGGATCCAGCGGATCATTCGTGCGCTCGCCATTTGACCTGCCATTTTACCCTATTCATGTCGGCGAGTGGAGGCGGTCTGCCGGGCCCCCCAGGAACCGGGGACATTAAAAGGGCGAAAGCTCTGATCGAGGCGGCCGCTACGGAAGCAATGAAGATAAGAGGGATTCTTCGCTCAGAATGATGGCGTGGAGCGAAGGCGAATGCGCGGAAACATGGAAGGCGGCGCGGGGGCTGATACACTATTGCGCGGCCATGGCTGCGCGCTACTGCGAAGTCGCTCTCCCGGTTCCCCTGCGCTCGACGTTCACGTACGCCGTGCCTGCGTCGCTTGACGGCGAGGCGCTTGTTGGGCGGCGCATGGTGGTTCCCTTTCGCAATCGCGCGATGATTGGCGTGGGCGTGGCCGAATCGGACCGCCCGCCGGACCTGGCGAGCGCGAAATCAGCCGCCAAATCAAATCCCAAAACAACCGTCCAATCACCTGTTAAGACAACCATAAGAGAAATTTCCGGGCTGATGGACACGCTCCCGGCGCTTCCGCCAAAGCTCATCGAGCTGGGCCAGTGGATGAGCCGCTACTACCTCGCGCCCATCGGAGAGACTTTTCGCGCCATGCTGCCGCCGGAAATCGAGCTGCGCCACGACCGCGAATATTGGCTCACGGACGCGGGCCGCGCGTATCTGGAGGAACTTTCGAGCGGCGAGGAACTAACGGAGGAGGAGACGCGGGAGCAGGAACTGCTTCGGCGATTCGACTCGGAGGAAGAAGCCGCCGGGTCGGCTCGCACGCGACGCCATTCGGGAGGCGAAGCGGCAGTTGAGAAACTCGTGCGGCGCGGGTATTTGGGCGCGCGCGAGGTGCTGCGCCAGCGCAAGACGCGCACGCAAAAGATTGTGGCGTGGAATTCCGCGAGCGCCGAACCCGCCACGGCGAGCGTCGGCGAAGAGCGCATCCGCGAATTTCTTACGGCGACGCGTGGGCCGGTGCCCATGGGCCTGCTGATGAAGAAAGCGGAGGCTTCGCGCGCGACCATCGAGCGGCTCGCCAAGAAAGGACGGCTGCTAATTTGGGAAGAACCGCTCACGGTGGGCGAAGATCCATGGGACACGGATTTTGTCCCCCCGGCCAATGAGCTGAACGACGAGCAGAAGGAAGGGCTCGAAGAAATCCGCGGCTGGCTGGCGTTTGACTCACCGATCCAGGGGGGCAAATTCACCGCGGGGCTGCTGCACGGTGTGACGGGAAGCGGGAAGACGGAAGTCTATCTGGGCGCGATCGAAGCGGCGCTCGCGCGCGGAAAGACGGCGATGGTGCTGGTGCCGGAAATCGCGCTCACGCTGTGGATGAGCCGGCTGGTGCGGGCGCGATTCGGCGCGGGCGTCGCGGTGCTGCACAGCGGCTTGCCGGAAAGCGAGCGCGCGCGGGAATGGTGGCGGGTGCGGCACGGAGAGGCGCGCGTGGTGGCGGGGACGCGGTCGGCCGTGTTCGCGCCGCTCGAAAATGTGGGCCTGATCATCGTGGACGAAGAGCAGGAGTCGAGCTACAAGCAGGAGGAGACGCCGCGCTACAACGGCCGCGACGTGGCCGTCTATCGCGCGCGGCTGGAGGGGGCCGTGGCGCTGCTGGGGTCGGCCACGCCCTCGATTGAGACGTACCAAAACGCGCGCGCGGGAAAATATCGCCTGCTGACACTCACCGCGCGCGTGGCAAACCGTCCCATGGCGCGCGTGCGCATCGTGGACCTGCGCGAGGAATTTCGCGCGCGGCACAAAGCGGCGCCCGTTTCGGAGGCGCTGCGCGCGGCGCTCGCGCTGCGGCTTGACGAGGGCACGCAGGCGATGGTGCTGATCAACCGGCGCGGGTACTCGTGGTCGCTGCTGTGCCGGAGCTGCGGCGCATTCGTCGAGTGCCAGAATTGCAGCATCGCGCTGACGTATCACAAGAGCCGCGGGTGCCTGGAATGCCACTATTGCAGCTACGGGGTGCGGCCGGCGAAGCAGTGCCCCAAGTGCCGCAGCGAATATATGTATTTCGTGGGCGACGGCGCGGAGCGCGTGGAGGAATATCTCCATGAAACGTTCCCGCAGGCGCGCATCGCGCGGCTCGACCGCGATACGGTCCGCACGAAGCGCGAATACCAGCAGGTGCTGGGAGCGTTCGCGAAGGGCGAGATAGACATACTCGTGGGGACGCAGATGGTGGCGAAGGGGCACGACTTCGAGCGCGTGACGCTGGTGGGCGTCGTGGCCGCCGACCTGGCGCTGGGGCGTCCGGATTTTCGCGCCGCCGAGCGGACGTTCCAATTGTTGACGCAGGTGGCGGGGCGCGCGGGGCGGGGCGCGCTCGCGGGCGAAGTGCTGGTGGAGACGTATTATCCGGAGCACTACGCCATCGAATGCGCGGCGCGGCAGGATTACATTTCCTTCTACGAGAAGGAGGCGCACTTCCGGCGGATTTTGCACTATCCGCCGTTTGCCGCGCTCGCCAACGTGGTGGTGCGCGACCGCAAGATCGAAAATGCCATCCGGTGGTCGCGGGCGCTCGCGGGGTATTTCGCGCCGTTCGAAAAGCGGGGCGTGAAGATTCTAGGCCCGGCGGCGGCGCCGCTGGCGCGGCTGCGGCGCGATTATCGCTTTCAATTCGTGCTGAAGTCGCCCGAGCGCGGCGCGCTGGGAAAGGCGCTGGCCGGGTGCCTCGATTTCAGCGCCGCGAAGGAAATTCCCGCGGCGGCCGTGATTGTGGATGTGGACCCGGCGAGCCTGAGTTAGGCGGAATTCGAGCGCGGCGTCAGGGATTGGCGGCGGGCCAGGGCGTGAAGCAGAGCAGAAAAATCACGAGCGCGATAATGGCCCACGCGCGCCGGGAGGGGTCGAGCGGGCGCCAACGGTCCATGACGGGCGGATGGCGGAAGCGCAGGGAGAGCACAATCGTCACCGCGCCCCACAGCAGCCAGCCGCGCCAGCAGTAAATCCCGAGAGCAAACAGCGCGAGCGCCACGGCCAGCGAAATGCGGTGATGGAGCCGGTTGGCCACGCTGAAGATGATGTGCCCGCCATCGAGCTGCCACACGGGAAGCAGATTGAGGCCCGTGACGAAGAGTCCCACCCAGGCCGCGCCTCCCACGGGCGAGAGCAACACCCAGCCGGGGTTCACGCCGGGATGAAAGAGCGCCGCGAGAAGCCGCAGCGCCGGCAGATTGCCGAAGAAGAGCACCGCATTTTCCTGCGCGCCTGGGACGATCTTCGAGGTCGCCACGGCAAAGGCCAATGCGGGCAAGGCGATGAGGAAGCCGGCGACCGGCCCCGAGAGGCCCACGTCGAAAAGCGCGCGGCGCGTGGTAATCGGCGAGCGGATGCGGATGAACGCGCCGAACGTGCCGAAGAGGGTGGGAGCGGGAATGAAATAGGGATAGCTCGCGTCAATGCCATAAATTCGACAGGCGAAAAAATGGCCGAGCTCATGAGCCAGCAGAATGGCGAGCAGCGTGAAGGAAAATGGAATGCCGAGGATGAGGAGCCGGGGATGCTGGAAGGGAATCAGCATCATGGCGAAGGGATTGGCGTCGCCCGAAAACGGCGCGCGGTTGTGCGCGTATGAGAGCGCGAATTCGGAACCCACGGCGAGCGTGGAGGCGAGCGTCAGCAAGAAGAGGAGCAGCGCAGGCCACAGCGGCTGCCGGCGCGGC
Source organism: Terriglobia bacterium (assembly GCA_963823205.1). GTDB lineage: Bacteria > Acidobacteriota > Terriglobia > Acidiferrales > UBA7541 > Palsa-295. The sequence continues at coordinate 117,046 of CAWGKL010000003.1, read as the reverse complement.
CGGGAAGGCGGCACGTCCGCGAGCGTGAAGTGCGCGTCGAGGACTTCCACGGGGATGGGACCGCCGCTGCCGCCGTTCGATGAATCGCCGTGGAAATTCATGGCCATTGGATGCGGCGCCGGGCAGAATCGGCGCGGCTGCCAGGTGCATTGGAAACGATGCGTGCGCGGCGCGGCAGGGAAAGGGTCAGGACTTGACGCGCGCAACAGGAAGCGCCTGAAGTTCCTTGCCGGGCTTGAAGCGGACCGCTTTACCCGGCGGGATGCTCACCTGCTGGCCGGTGCGCGGGTTGCGGCCGATCCCCGTCTTGCGCGGCTTGACGTTGAAGACGCCGAAGCGGCGAAGCTCGATGCGTTCCCCGCGGCCGAGAGCGTTCTTCATGGCCTCGAAGACGGTTTCGACGGCGTGCTCGGCCTTGGTCCTGGTGATGCTGGTTTTCTGCACGATGGCATTGACGATATCAAGTTTTATCACACGATCCTCCGCCATGAAGGCAAGCCTATGCTAGACAGGGGGTTGCAGGTTGTCAAGCGCGGCGCCGCAAATCAGCAACGCCACGCGCTGCCGGCGAAAGCCGATGCGAACCAGGGATTGCGCCAGTTTTTTTCGAGTTCGATCAAAGAAAATCAGCCGGCTTAGCCTCCGAAGAAGAATCTCCTGAGGCTGGCCCAGAAGCCGCCCTTCTTTTCTGGGTGGGGCTGCGACTGCGGCGCGGATGGGCCTATTCCCAGCGATTGTTGCAAGGCTGCTGCGAATTCCGGAACGGCAACATTGCCGTCGAAGTCCCACTCCGGCTCGACTTGCGCCTGATGCGCCAGCAGGATCACGTCCGGCCCGATGTCTGGTGGCGAGGAAGCCGAAAATGCGAGCACGGGCGTAACCGCCTCGGCTGGCGGCTCGGAAACGGAAGGCGCGGCCGGCGCTGTTTCCCGCCGCGACCGAGGGATGGGATGAGATTCATCGGGGTGGGCGAGGACGTTGGACTCGACCGGCGGCTCGGCCGAAGACGGCTCGTGATCCGCCGCGGAAGATGATTTGGGCTGTGGCGTCACGGATGCCCTTTGCAGCGGCTCGGGCGCGGGTTCCCCTTCCGGAGCCGGCTGCACGGGCTCGGCTACGTCGCACTGGCAGCTTTCCGCCGCTCCTGGCACAGGAGCGAGTTTCCCCGATGCCAGAGTGAATGCCCCCGCTTGGGGGATGATGAGCTTCTCGCCCGTGAACTGTTGTTCGAGCTGCATGGCGCCACTATCCGCGAGGACGCAGAGGGACGCATCCAGGCCGAGGCTCACGGTAACGTTGCGTGCGGCGTCTCCTATGCCCAGAGGCGTGGCGATGATCGTGGGGGTGAAGATGCGCAGCGAGGCCGAAGCGGGAAGCTGCGCATGCACGGTTCCGAAATTCAGCGCGAGGGTAATCGCGCCGCCCGATTGCAGGACGGTGAATTTGGCCGGGCCGCAAATATCGAGAGATCCACCGCTCACGAGCGTCATGCGCGCTTGGCCGGAATGAACCGTCACAACGCTGCCGTTCACCACATAAATGCCGGGCGCAGTGGTGCGAGCGGCCACGCCCGCCGCTGTTCCACTTTCGACGGAAACGTCCGTGCCTTCCACGCGTCCAATGGCTCCCGATGGGGCGTCTTGCGTCCGCGCAGTGGCCGGGCAGAGGAGCATGGCCAGCACGAGTGAAACTACGGCGCAAACGGCGAAGGAAGAGACGCCGCCAACTCCGCGCGCGAATGAGAGCCGGAAGGGCATGGAAACACCTATACTATATGGCCGTGGACGACGCCACAACATCCGCTACTCCGAACTCCGGCGAATGGACGGCCGGTGCGGCGAGCATTCGCCCGCCGCACCTTTCGCGCTGGCGCAGGATGCAGATTCCGGTGATCGCCTGGGCGGTTTACTGGATTGTGCGGATAATAGGTCCCACGCTGCGCTACGAAATAATCGGTATTCAGAACGCCGTGCAGATCGGCGACGCGGGCGAGCCGGGAATCGGTGCGTTCTGGCACCGGTGCATTTTCGCGGCGGCTTGGGGCTGGCGCGGCCGCGGCATCGTGGTGCTGAACACAGTTCATTTCGATGGCCAGTGGACGCGGTGGGTGATCGAACGGCTGGGGTTCGGCACGGCGCAGGGAAGCTCGACGCGCGGGGGCGTCGAGGGCCTCACGGCGATGGCGCGGTATCTGGATGCGGGCCGCCACGTGGCGTTCACGATTGACGGCCCGCGCGGCCCGCGCTACGTGGCCAAGCCCGGCCCGGTGATTCTGGCGCGGCGCACGGGACGGCCCATCTCGGTGTTTCATTTCGGACTCGAGTGGGCGCACACATTCCAGAAATCCTGGGACCTTTTTCAAGTGCCGTATCCATTTTCTCGCGCCGTGGGGTTCATAGCTCCGCCCATCCGCGTTCCAGCCGATGCGGACGCCGAAATGATGAAGCGCAAGCAAGCCGAAATGCAAGCGGCGCTCGAGCGGGTTCGCGACGCCGCCGAATCGTGGTTTCATTTGAGCGAAGAAGAGCGCGACCGCATCCGCGAGGAATGGAGCGAGCCGGGTTCCCGTGAGAATTCCAGCGAGCCGCCGGACCCGCCTCATTCGTCAGCCGGCTGGGGTTAAGCGAGGCGATTCCATTGGCCGGCAGCCCGCTAGCTCTCACCGAGCTTGACTGCCACGTCCATCTTCTTGCCGTCACGGACAATCGTCAGCGTGACGCTGTCTCCGGGATGCGAACGGTTGAGCAGAAGATTCAGGTCGGCCTGGGTGGCCACCGGGTTTCCGTCCATGGCGATGAGCACATCGCCGCCGACGCGCAACTGCTGCAATCCCGCAAGCACCGTGCGTGTTCCGCCGCGAATTCCCGCTTGCGCCGCGGGGCCGCCGGGCTCGACGCGCTCGATCAGAATTCCCTGTTCGACCGGAAGACCGAGGGCTTCGGCGAGACCGGGCCATAAGGCCCGCCCTTCGGCGCCGAGTACGGCCCGGCGGACGCGGCCCTGCGTAATCAGGTCGTCGGCCACGCGGCGCGCGGTATTGATGGGAATGGCGAAGCCGATTCCCGCCGTGGTTCCCGTGGGAGCGTAGATGGCGCTATTGATTCCGATCACCTCGCCGCGCGAATCGAGCAGCGGCCCGCCCGAATTGCCGCGGTTGATGGCCGCGTCGGTCTGGATGGCGTCGTCTATGAACGTGTTCTCGCCGGTTTGCACGGTGCGTCCCAGCGAGCTCGACGACGCCCGTGGTGAGCGTGCTCTGGAACCCAAAGGGATTGCCGATGGCCAGGACGCGCTGTCCCACGAGCAGGTTGCTGGAATTGCCGAGCGGGAGCGGGGTGAGCTTGCGGCCGCGCGCATCAATTTGAATCAAGGCGATATCATTGCGCGTGTCCGCGCCGATGAGCTTGGCTTTGTAGCGCGATTGATCGCCCAGCGTGACCTCGATGGTCTGCGCGCCATTGACCACGTGGTAATTCGTCAGGATGTGGCCATCGGTGTCTATCAGGAAACCGGAGCCGGCACCTTCCACGGGCACGGGATTGAAGAAGAAATCATATTCCACGGTGCGCGTGACGATGTTGGCCACAGCCGGAGATGCTTCCTTGTAGATGCGAACGTTTTCCGCCTCGGTAGTATCGACGCTCGGGGCAGTTCCCTCCGCAGGCTCGGGCAGGGCCGCCACTTTTGCGGGGAGATGCTGCCCGTAGCGAGAGCCGGCCCAGTAGGCGCCCAGACCCAGGAGCAACCCGACGGCCAGCAGCCGAATCGCGCGTGCTCCGCCATTTTTTTCCGGCATCATAAAAACGGCCATCCCTTCCGCTTGTCTCAACTGATTTCAAGGCCGCCTTCAGAGCCGCTTCTCCCCGCGGCAGCCAACTTTCGCAATCTTTCAACGAGCTCCCGCACCTGGCGCGCGGTTTCTTCGACCGAGCCCGAGGAGTCAATCACGTCGTCGGCGAGGCGCCGCTTTTCATCCGCGGGCATTTGCGCGGCGACGCGCTGGCGCGCCTTTTCCAGGGAAAGGCCGCGCTCTTTTAGACGTTCAAGCTGCTGTTCCGGTAGGCACCAGCAGACGATCACGCGGTCGAGCTCCTTATTGTAACTAGACTCGAAGATCAGCGCCGCGCTGAAGACGGCCAGAGCGGGCCCTCCCGGGTGGTGGAGCGATTGAAACCATTTTTGGGCGATGCCGAGAATCCGAGGATGAAGGATGCGATTGAGCCGCGCGCGCTTTTCGGGGTCGGCGAAGATGATGGCGCCCAGTTTTTCGCGGTCCACGGCGCCATCCGCGCCAAGGACCCCGCCGCCGAACTCGCGCACGATATCCTCGTGGGCCTCCTGGCCGGGTTCGAGCAGTTCGTGGCCGATGGGGTCCGCTTCGAGCAGGGGAACATCGAGGCCGCGCAGGACCCACGCCACCGTGGATTTCCCCGAGGCAATCCCGCCCGTGAGGCCGGCGCGGAGCATCAGCGCTCGACGGCCGCCCGAGCGGATGCGCTCGAGCCGCCGCCACGCCGGAGCCGCGCGGCTTTCACCGTGTTGCTCATGAGCATGGCGATGGTGAGCGGTCCCACTCCGCCGGGAACGGGCGTGAGCGCGCCGGCGGTGTGGATTACATCGGGATGAACGTCGCCCACGAGCACGGAGCCCTTGGCGCGGAAGGTCTCGAGCTTGGCGGGGAAAAGGGCGAAGATGCGTTCCGCGAGGGCGGGATCGGTGACCACGTTCTGTCCGACGTCAATCACGGTAGCTCCCGGCCGTATATATTCCGGCGTGACCATGGCCGCGCGACCCATGGCCGCGACAACCACGTCGGCGCGGCGGACGGTTTCCGCGAGCGAGCGCGTCTTGGAATGGCAAATCGTCACGGTCGCGTTGGCGTGAAGCAGGAGCAGCGCCATGGGTTTGCCGACGATATCGCTGCGCCCCATCACCACGGCATTCACGCCTTCGAGCGGGACATTGCCGCGGCGCAGAATTTCCATCACCCCGGCGGGCGTACAGGCCACCAGGCTGGGCCGGCCGGCCACAAGCCTGCCGACATTCAACGGGTGGAAGCCGTCCACGTCCTTGGCCGGATCCACGGCGTCGAGAATTTTCTTCGCGTCCACCTGCGGCGGCAGCGGCATCTGCACGAGAATGCCGTCCACGTCGTCGCGGCGGTTCAAATCCCCGATGAGGGCGAGCAATTCGGCTGTCGAGATGGAAGCGGGCGGCTGGACAAGGAAGCTCGAAAGTCCCAGCCTCGAGCACGCGGCGATCTTGCTATTGACGTAGAGTTTCGACGCGGGATTATCGCCCGCCAGCACCGCCGCCAGCCCGGGACGTATTCCCGCCGCCGCGAGCGCGGCGATTTCGCCCGCCAGCTCGTCGTAGATTTCATCGCGGATGGCATGGCCATCGAGAATGCGCGCAGCCAAGCGGAGCTCCCTATCGCGGCATTGCACTTCGCACGTACGCGCCATCATAACACACGGGATTCTTGCGATTCGCGGCAACAAGCCTCTCTTTGCATAGGCAAGGCGTGGAACTGTCTGTTACAATTTTCCTATTCTCAGGGGGGCAGGCGCCGCGCCGTAGCGCGGCGGAACATGGAACTCGGCAAAAAACGAAAATGGATCATCGCGATCGCGGGCGCAGGAGCGCTGATGGTGCTGCTCATCGCCCTGCTGGCGTCTCGCGGGCAAGCGCCGCTCGTGCAGGTGACCACCGTCACGCGCGAGGATTTGACCGAGACGATCACGAGCAACGGAAAAGTGGAGCCTATTTCTCCCCTGGTCGCGCGGGCCGAATTCGCGGCCTTCGTTGAAAAAGTGGATGCCACCGAAGGACAGGCCGTGCGCCGCGGGCAGGTGATCCTGACGCTCGATGCGGCGGATATGAGCTCCCAGCTCGCACAGGCGCGCTCCGACTTGCTCGCCGCGCAAACCGACCTGCGCAACGCCCGCGCGGGGGGTCCGCCGGACGACGTGGCGCATCTCGAAAGCGATCTGCAACAGACGCTCGTGGAAGTCGCGAGCCTGGAGCGAAACGAAAAGGCCCTGGAACAGCTCGTTCCGGAACATGCAGCCACCGAGGACGAACTCGCGCGGAGCCAGGCCAACCTGGCCAAGGCCCGCGCGCACCTTCGCGAGGATCAGGAAAAGAAGCAGGCCATGGCGCAAGCGGCGGGGGTGAACGTCGAAGGCGCGGGCCTGCGCGTACGGGAGGAGCAGGACCACGTGCAATCGCTCGAGGAAAAAGTTCGGTCGGCGACGGTGATCGCTTCCTCCGATGGAACCCTTTACTCCCTGCCCGTGCACGCGGGCGACTATGTGAGCGTGGGCGAAACGCTGGCCGAGATGGCCGACTTGCGCCAGGTGCGCGTGCGCGCCTTCGTAGATGAGCCGGATCTCGGCTGGCTCGAACCGAATCAGGAAGTGGATGTTACATGGGACGCCAAAATTGGCCGCACTTGGACCGGACGCACCGAGCAGATTCCGAAGGAAGTGGTGTCCCACGGATTGAGGAGCGTGGGGGAAGTCCTATGCTCGGTGGACAACGACAATCTTGAGCTCTTGCCGAACGTGGACGTCGAAGTGCGGATTCTGGTTCGGCAGAGGCAGGGAGCGCTGGTGGTGCCGCGGGCGGCCGTGCAAGAAGACAATGGGCAGCACTACGTTTTCGTGCTCTCCGACGGCCAGGTCACGCGCCGCAACATTACCGTGGGCATATCGAGCGCCACGGATTACGAGGTTCTCTCGGGGCTGGAGTCGGCACTCGTATCGCTGTTCCCGGAAGCCGGGAATTGAGGGATGGCATGGAAGTCCGGCCGGCGGTGAACAATTGAGCATGCGCTGTCGCGGGATTGCCGGAGCAATTTTAGCGGTCCTCTTGGCCGCGCCCTTTCCCATATTTTCCGCGCCGCATCCGGTGGCGCTTGCGGCCGCGGCTCTGCCTGACGGCGCCTCCGGCCTGATCCAGCAGGCGCAACACCAATTCGATTCGGGGAATTATACGGGTGCGATTGCGACCCTCCAATCCGCCATCGGGCTCGCCCCATCGAGCGCCGGCGCGTCTTACTGGCTGGGGCGCTGTTACTACGAATTGCGCGATTACGATAATGCCTTGGCGCAACTCCAAAAAGCCGTCTCGCTCGACAGCCACAATTCCGTGTATCACCAGTGGCTCGGCCGCGCCTATGGCGGCAAGGCGGACAAGGAAAGAAGTTTCTCCGCCGCCAGAAAAGTGAAGAGCGAGTTTGAGGCCGCCGTCCAGCTCGATCCCAAAAATATTCCCGCCCGCCGCGACTTGGAGGACTATTGCATGGACGCCCCGTGGATCGTCGGCGGGAACAAGGACGAATCCGCCGCCCAGGTCACTGCCATTGCCGCGCTCGATCCCCTCGAGGGGCATCTCGCGCGCGCCGCCTATGATCTGGGAGCGTTGAAGAAGCCGGAACTGGCCGATAGCGAATACCGCCAGGTGCTGGCCGCCAAGCCCAATCACATCGAGCCGTATCTCGAAGCCGCCGATTTCTGGGTGAACCAGAACAAACCGCAGGATGCGGCCGCGGCGGTGGAAGCGGCCGCCGCGGCCAGTCCCAGCGACCCGCGCATCGCCTATTATCGCGGGATCACGAGCGTGCTTTCGGGCACGGGTCTTCCCGACGCGGAGAAAGATCTGAAATCCTACCTTGCCAGCACGCCGGATCGAAGCGACTGGCCTTCCCATGCCGCCGCCCGCTATTGGATGGGCAGGCTCGACGAGGCGGAAGGCAAGCGGGCCGAAGCCGCGGAGCAATACCGCGCGGCGCTGCAGCTCGATCCAGGCCTGAAGGACGCGCGGGCGCGCCTGGGGAATCTTGAGAAGGCGCCGCACTAGCCGCGTTTTTCGCCGGCAGTTTCCTCTCGACCGCAATACCATCCCCCGGCCCGCGAGTAGGGAACGGCTGCGGGGTTTGATATATTCGTCCCATGCGCGATGAAATGCTGCAGCGCGAGACGTGGATGCTGGCGTTCGAGGAACTCCGCGGCAACAGGGTGCGCGCGTTCCTCACCATGCTGGGCATCGTGATCGGGAGCGCCTGCATCGTCCTGGTCGTCACGGTCGGGCTGACGGGGCGGCGCTACGTGGTCCGCCAAATCGAAGGTGTGGGCGCCAATCTGGTGATCGCGGAAGTGAGCAACGAGGGGTTGTCGCAGACCTGGACTCCGGCGGACCAGATCACCATGGGCGATCTCGATGCCGTGAAACACGGCATTCCCCAGGTGATCGAAGCGGCGGGGACAAACGACATGGCCATGACCATGGACGCGAGCGGCAAGGAGTATCCCGTCCGGCTGGTCGGTGTCACGGACGGCTTCGCGAAAATTCGCAGGCTGGTGATTCCCGTCGGGCGCTATTTTGACGCCGACGATATGACGTCGGGGACGAAGGTTTGCCTGCTCACGGAACACCTCGCGTCGCTCGTCTTCGCATCGGGCAGCCCCCTGGGAAAAGACATTCGCATTGGCGAACTTCACTTCACGGTCATCGGCGTCTTCCGGGAGCGTGTGGCCACCTTCGGACAGTCGGAAATCACCCAGGACTCCCTTCTGATTCCCTTCTCCCTGGTCAAATACTATTCCGGGCAGGAATATTTCAGGACGTTCTACGCGCAAGCCGACAATCCGGAGGATGTCCCGGAGGTGACGCGCGAGGTGGCGGAAATCATCCGGAACCGGCATCGTCCGGGGGCGCAATACCGCGTCGAGAATTTGACCGGGCTTCTCGAAACCGCGCGCAGCACGGCGCAGGATCTCACCTGGGTTTTGATGGTTACGGCGTTCATCGCGCTGGCCATCAGCGGCATCGGAATCATGAACATTATGCTCGTCACCGTCACGGAGCGGACGCGCGAGATCGGCATTCGCAAAGCCATCGGCGCGCCGCGCGATGCCATCCTTTCCCAGTTCCTCGCCGAGGCCCTGCTGATCAGCGGCGCGGGCGCGCTCGTGGGGATCCTGATTGCCGTTTCGATCCCGCCCCTGCTGACCTTCCTGATGGGGCTCTTCCTGCCGGGCGAGACGTTTGCCATCCCCGTGTCGTGGGTTTCGGTTGTCGTGGCGTTCGTAGTATCCTGCTCCACGGGCTTGATCTTCGGCTATCTCCCGGCGAATCGTGCGGCTCGGCTGCATCCGGTGGAGTCGCTGCGCTATGAATAGAAAGAGAACAGGGTGTCTTGCATTGCTCGCCGGCTTGCTGGCGTTTGCCGGCGCGCCCCCCGCTCGCGGGCAGGACCTAGGGTCACTGACGCTGCGGAGCGCCGTGACACTGGCCGTGGAAAACAGCCCCGAACTCAAACTCGCCCGCGTGCAATATACCGTGGCGCTGAAGGAAGCCGGCCTGGACCGCGCCGCATTCCTTCCCAATCTTTACACCGGCTCCGGCGCCGCCTACTCCTACGGCTTCCCCGCGCTGCCCGGCGGCAATGCGCCGGCGGTCTTTGAACTGTCCTACACGGAGTCCATTTTCAATCCCATGCTGAAAGGCCAGCAGCACGCCGCCGAGGAACGGGCCAAGAGCCAGAAGCTGGAGATGGACCAGATGCGGGACACCGTGATTCTGCGGGCCGCGACGGCGTATCTGGATCTGGCCAAGGTGCGCCATTCGCTCGACCTGATGCGCAATGAAGAAGCCAGCGCGCAGAAAATTCTGGAAGTCACGCACGAGCGTGTGGAGGCCAATCAGGAACTCCCCATCGAAGTCACCCGCGGTGAATTGGCCCTCGCGCGGGTCGAAGAACGCATCGTGAAGCTCGAAGGCCGCGACGATACCCTCACGCAGCAGATTCGCAATCTCACGGGCATCCCGGAAGGCCAATCCATCGCCGTGGGGACCGAAGAACCGGACTTCTCCACCGATCAGCAGGCCGGCGACATGGTGAATCTGGCCATCGCCAACGACCGCGGAATTCAGGAAGCCGAAGACGAGCAGGCCGCGCGCCAGCACATTCTGCGTGGCGCCCGCCTGAGCTATCTTCCCACGGTGGATCTGGTCGGCCAGTACAACATCCTCAGCAAATTCAATAATTACACTGAATTTTACAAGACCTTCCAGCGCAATAATTTCACGGCGGGCGTGCAGGTGACCATTCCCATTTTTGCCGCCAAGACTTCCGCCACCGTCGCCCTGGCTAAAAGCCAGTTGGATGCCGCCGAGCTGACGCTTAGCAACATGCGGGCCGACGAGCGTCTCGCCATCCAGCAAAAGGTCCGCGATGTGCGGGAACTGGATGCCAGCCGGGAAGTCGCGCGACTCGACCTGAAGCTCGCGCAGGAAAATCTTCAATTGCTGCAGGCCAAGTTTGACCATGGCCAGACGACACTTCAGGATCTCGAGCAGGCCCACCTCGACGAGAGCGACAAGTGGATGGCCTTCCTCGACGCCGATTTCGCCCGCGAGCAGGGGCAGCTCACCCTGCTCCAAGCCACCGGCCAATTGGCCAAGGTCTTCCAATAATAGGCAACTCCCCTGAAACCTTCGCTTTGGCCCGCGTGAAAAATCGAGTAAGATAGGTACTTGCAGATTGTTAGCCCAAGGCTTGTCCCGTTTCCGGAGGGGTGCAACTGATGGCGTCCGTGATGAAGACACTTTTGCTGAATCCGCCGAGCTTTGAAAAATTCGACGGAGGAGCCGGCTCCCGCTGGCCCGCCACGCGCGAGATCGAATCGTACTGGTATCCCGTGTGGCTGGCGTATCCCGCCGGAATGCTGCCCGGCAGCCGCCTGCTTGATGGACCACCGCACCACATCAAGCCCGCCGAAGTGGTCCGCATCGCTCAGGATTATGAATTTGTCGTGCTGTTCACCTCCACCGTGGGATTTCAAAGCGACCTGCGCATGGTCCGCGCCATGAAAGAGAAGAAGCCGGACCTGAAAGTTTGCTTTGTGGGTCCTCAGGTGCAGATCAAGCCGGCGGAAAGCCTGATGGCCAGCTCGGATATTGACTTCGTCGTGCGCGGCGAATTCGATCACGCGGTGGTCGAGTACGCGCAAGGAAAGCCGCTTGCGGAAATCGCCGACGCCAGCTACACGGAAGGACGGCAAAGTGGTGCACAACCCCTCGCGTCCGCCGATGGAAACCGCGGAACTCGATGAACTTCCGTTTGCCACCGAAGTCTATCAGCGCGATTTGACCATCGAAAAATACAACGTGCCTTTTCTGCTGCATCCATTCGTTTCCTTTTACACCGCCCGCGGTTGTCCGGCGCTCTGTACCTTCTGCCTGTGGCCCCAGACGCTTTCGGGCCATGCCTGGCGCATGCGCTCCGTGGAAAGCGTGGCGCGGGAATTCCGGCAGGCGCACAAGATGTTCCCGCAGGCCAAGGAATTTTTCTTCGACGACGATACGTTCAACATCCGCAAAGACCGCGTCCTGGCGCTCTGCAAGGAATTCAAGCCCGTGGGCTTCCAGTGGTCCTGCACGTCGCGCTCTCACAGCGACTATGAAACGCTGAAGGCCATGGCGGACGCCGGCTGCCGCCTGCTCATCGTGGGCTTCGAATCGGGCGATCCCCAGATCCTGAAGAACATCAAGAAGGGCGTCACTCTCGAGACGGGGCGCAACTTCGTCAAGAATTGCAAGAAGGTCGGCATTCGCGTTCACGGCGACTTCATCATCGGCCTGCCCGGCGAAACGAAGCAGACCATCGAGAACACCATCCATTACGCCAAGGATCTCGATTGCGAGACGATTCAGGTCTCCATGGCCCACGCCTATCCCGGCACGGAACTCTACGACCAGGGCATGCGCGATGGGTTTCTGGCCGGCGAAGCCATCACCGACGACGGCGGCCACCAGCTCCCCCATCTCCAGTATCCCGGCCTCTCCAAGGAATACATGGTCGAGTCCGTGAACCGCTTCTACGACAGCTACTATTTCCGCCCCAAGGTCGCTTGGCGCATCGTCCGCGACGCGCTCTGGGATTCGCACGAGCGCAAGCGCCTCTATCACGAAGCCGTGGATTTCATGAAGCTTCGCGCGGACCGCATCAAGGTGGCGAAGGCGCGGAAGGGCGTCGAGAAAAAAGCGATCGTCGCCGTTCCGCCTATGAACCCGCGCTCCGAGGTCGGTGAGTCGCAAGGCGCATGACGTCGCCGCAAGGCCTGCACCTCAAGACCATCATCCTGGTTTTGATCATGATTTCCGTGGCCCCGCTGGGCGACACGTTTCTTGGCAAGGGCATGAAGCAGGTCGGAGCCATGGGGAGCTGGGCGCCTGACAATCTCTTCCATTTTTTCTTCCGCGCGTTCACTTCGGGCACCGTCTGGATCGGCATCGGTTGTCTGCTCACTTTCTTTGTCGCCTATCTTCTGGTCCTCTCCTGGGCGGACTATAGCTACGTGCAGCCGGCATCCTCGGCGTCGTACGTCCTGATCGCGCTCCTGGCTCATTTCATTCTGCATGAAGGGATCTCGCCCCTACGCTGGGCCGGCGTCCTGGTGATCTGCCTGGGTGTTTTCGCCGTGGGCCACACTCATCCGCAAACTCCGGAGCATCATTCGTGGTGACCCAGTCCGTTCTCTACATTCTGATTGTGTTTGTCGGGACCAGCGGCGAGCTGTGCGTCTCGCGCGCCATGAAAACGATCGGCGAGGTCACCGATTTTCGCCCGCATGCCATCGCCCGCGTGGTGGGCCGCGCGTTTTCGCTTCCCCGGATGTGGATCGGCATCGGGCTGATGGCCGTGGCTTTCTTCGCGTTGCTCGGGATGCTCTCGCTCGCCAAGGTCAGCTTCGTCTTTCCCTCCACGGCTCTCAGCTATGCAGTGGGCGCGCTGGGGGGCAGGCTCTTTCTCCGCGAGCGCGTCACGCCCCAGCGGTGGTTCGGCGTATTGCTCGTGTGCGTCGGCGTGGTGCTGGTGTTCATCGGCAAGGGATAGCGGATAAGGGATGGGCCGGAGGATAGAAGCATGGCCGGCTGGACGGCGGTTCGCGATACTCTCCTTTTGCTGGCGGTCGCGCCCTTCGCTTACTACCTGCTCGCGATTATCGCCACCGGCCGCTTTTTCGCCCCTCGCCCCGATAGCCCCTCGGATTTCACTCCTCCCGTCAGCATCCTGAAACCCATTCACGGCCTGGACCGCGAGACCTACGAGAATTACGCGAGCTTCTGCCGCCAGGATTATCCCCAGTTCGAAATCCTCTTCTGTGTGACGGACGCATCCGATCCCGCCATCCCGGTGATCGAAAAAATCATCCGCGATTTCCCCGCTCGCCCCGTTCACCTCCTCATCGGCTCCGATCCCGTGGGCGCAAGCGACAAAGTATCGAAGCTCTGCCCCATGGCCCACGAAGCGCGCCACGAAATCGTGATCGTCAGCGATAGCGACGTGCGCGTCGAGCCGGATTTCCTGCGCGCCGCGGTTGCGCCCTTTCGCGATCCCCACGTCGGCGGCGTCACCTGTCTCTATCGCGGTCTCACGGACGGCTCGTTCCCCGCCGATCTCGAAGCCCTCGGCAATTCGACGGATTTTGCGCCCGGCGTGCTCGTCGCCTGGATGATGGGCGGCGGGAAACTCGATTTCATGCTTGGCGCCGTGATGGCCACCACGAAAAAACGTCTCGCCGAAATCGGCGGATTCGAATCCCTCGCGGACTTTTTTTGCGACGACTATGAGCTGGGCAACCGCATCGCCGCCGGCGCCCATCGCATCGAGTTATCGCGCTTTCCCGTGGACATCGTCTATCCGCGCGAGACGCTCGCCGCCGCCTTCCGCCATCAGCTTCGCTGGAACCTCAGCATCCGCTATTCGCGCCCCTGGGGCCATCTCGGCCTCGTCTTCACGCACGGGCTTGTGTGGTCGCTTGTGGGCATTTCCCTCGCGCATTCATGGCTTGGCGTGGTGGGATTTTTGGCGGGCTATGCCTTGTTACGCTACGACATGGCGCTCAGCACGGGCGCGCGCGGCATGCACGATCCGCTCGTGCGCCAAAAATTGTGGATGCTGCCACTGCGCGACGCGTTTGCGTTCGTCGTCTGGCTCGCCAGCTTCTTCCCCCAGCGCATCCACTGGCGCGACCGCCAATTCCACGTCCGCGATAAGCGCCTCGTCCCGATTCCGCCGCCCCGCGCCCGCTGTTGACGCCGTCCCCTTCGGCCGCTAAAGTAGATGCAGGTCGCTCCTGCGGCCTTTTTTGTTGTCTCCCATCGGCTGGGAGGTCGTACAATTGGCAGTACATCAGATTCTGGATCTGATTATCCTGGTTCGAGTCCAGGCCTCCCAGCCAACTCCTTTATAGGGCGCTCGAAAATGTTCGCCACGCACACGCCCGGGCCGTTTGTCGCTCGCGCGAGCCGTGCATTCGCGGCTATCGCTTTGCTAGCCTCCGTCGCCTGGGGAGGCGCCATCCATGCCCAGCAGCAGCCCGTGCCCGAACCTCCCGTGTTGCCGCCGGCACAGCAGCAGCCCGCGCCCGAACCTCCTGTGTTGCCGCAGGCACAGCAGCGGCCCGTGCCCGAACCTCCCATGGTGCCGCAGGAAGTGACGGAGCTACCGTATTTGCCCCTAGTGAATCCCGCGACGACGTGCATTCAGCCGGCGCCGATGGTCCGCTGGCAGGACTATCGAGGACCCTTCGCAAAAGTAGCGGGGATATTCGCCCGAGAATTGGAGCGTGCTTCGGCGCGTCCGCCGCTTTCGGCGCACTACGTGCCCGGAGCGAGGCTGTGCACGTTCAGCGTGAAAGACAAATTCTTCTTGTTTGTCCGGCAGTCGACGGCCCCGCTCACTTTTGTTGCGGCCGGTTTCTACGCGGGAATCAGCCAGGCGGAAAACAACGACCCGAGCTTCGGGCAGGGCATGCAGGGCTACGGCAAGCGCTATGGCGCGGCACTCGCCGATCAAGCCTCCTGGCGATTTTTCAAGAGCTTTGCCTACCCCTCGATATTTTCCGAGGATCCCCGCTACTATCGCCTGGGCCGCGGCTCGACGGGCGGCCGAATTCTCTATGCCATGAGCCACTCCATTTTTGCGTACCACACGGATGGCACGCGCATGTTCAATTACTCGGAATGGTTGGGGACCACAAGCGCCGTGGTGCTCAGCAATACCTACCATCCGGACAATCGGCGCGGCTTCGATCCGGCCGCGGAGACGGTTGGAAACAGTGTTGCCAACGACGTGGCGTTCGACGTGCTGCGCGAGTTCTGGCCCGAGATCGCCCACAAATTTAAGTTGCCCTTCCGAGGCAACGAACCCGCCAATTGAGCCGCGCCTTACCCCCCACCCGCGCGCCAAGGAGTGAACCGAGGTATCCACCGTGGCACATGCGCGCAAAAGTTCTCGTATTCCGCCCCAAAGGTCTTCCGCAATGTCGGCTCCTCGTACGTGAGGACAAACACGTGCATCGCCATCCAGGCAAATAGTGCATAGGCGAGGATACGGACGTCGCCGAAAAGCAGCGCCTGGCCCAATACCACCGATAGTCCCGCCACGTACATGGGATTTCGAACGTAGCGGTAGAATCCCTTGACCACCAGGTGTCGCGTTGGAAAGACGGGCGCAGGCGTGCCGACGCCTTCGAGCGCGAAACGTCCGAATGATTCCAGCAGTATGGGGATGCCTGCGGCTATCAGCAGGGCGCCGATGGCTCGAAAAGGCGTAAAGCCCACGAGCGGCGCGCGGATGTGCCACCTGGAAATCCACCACGGCACGAATCCGATGAAGATTCCGGGAGCAACCAAAAGAAAAACCGCCGTTCCCAAAAAGGCGAACACGCGCCTGACTCGATCATCGCCATTCCATCCGCGTTCGGCGGTCATTTGCCGCGCACCAGGACCTCGCCGTGCGCCACCACCGCGTCATTCAGCGAGAGGCGGTACTTGTACAGGCCGGGATTGAGCCCCGGACGCGCCGGGCCGCTCTGCACGCGCACGCCCGGCGGCGCCTGAAAAATATTCGACGAAAACGGGCACCGCTGCGCGTCGAACTCGATCTTCAAGTTCCCCGCATTCGAGAACCACACCACCTGCTCGCCCGCATCAATCGCCGCCACTTCGGGCAGCACGCCCACCACCACCAGCTTCTCGGCCACTCGCTCCATCCCTCCCCGCGAAATATGCGCCTGCCGGCACACACGCGCCGCGAACATAGCACATTCCCGCTCACGTCGCACATGCCCCCCCGCGCCTGCCTCGCTGCGCGCGATTGTGTCGGCCGTTCGATGGAGGTGAGGTTAGTGCGCGAGCGATGGAACAGGTGGGAATCGTTTCTTCTCATTCAGAAGCGTGGTCTCCCCGGCGCGAAATGTGATCGTTACTTCCGCCCCGCGTGGTTCCACGTTGTGCGCCTCAATCTTGCCGCCGTGCTCCGTCACGATTCCCTCACAGATACTCAGCCCCAGGCCCGCGCCCTTGCCGGCCGGCTTCGTCGTATAGAAGGGATCGAATGCCCGGCTTATGTCGGGGAATCCAGGCCCCGTATCTGAAAAACGTATCGTAAGCTGGTCGCCTTCCAGATGGCCTTCCACCGTGATTTTCCTCTCCGAAACCTCCTCCAGCGCGTCGGCGGAGTTGTGGAAGAGATCCAGGAAGACCTGCGTGAGCTGATTTTCATCCCAATCGAGCCGCGGCAGGCCGGAATCAAAATGGACGTGGACGCTTATATTCCGGCTCTTCAGGTTGTATTCGCATAGCATGAGCGCCCGCTTCACAACCGTTTCGACATCGCAAAGCCGGCGTCCGGAGGCTGTCCGCTGCGTGAAATTGATCAGATTCTCGACAATTCCGCTCATGCGGCGGGCTTCCCGCGCCATCTTGTCCAGTTTTTCGCGGTGCGCGCCCGTCCGGTCGTCATCCTGAAGAATCTGAATGTATCCGAAGATCCCGGTGAGAGGATTATTCAGCTCATGCGCCACCCCGGCGGCCAGCCGTCCCAGCGCCGCCAGTTTTTCGGCCCGCACCAATTCGGCCGTCTGGCTCCGCACTTTTCTCCGCAGCACAACCACCCATATCACCGCCGTCGCCACGGTCAGCAGGAGCGCCGCCACGGCCCCCAGGGCGCGCTCCAGCGTCCACCACGACGCGTTTCGCAATACCTGAATGTCATCGGGGGTGCGAAGCAAAATAAGGAACGAGGAAAGATTGGGAAGCGTGTAATTGCTGAGGTACTGCTTCGAGCGGTCCACTTGCACGCTGCATATGCCCGTGAGCCTCACCACGCTGCCGGCGCGCAGTGCGTCGAACGCAGGGCCGCCCTTCCCCCCGGCGCCGAGTTCGGCGTCAAATGTGAAATTCCCCGCCTGGAGAATCAGTCTGCGCTCCGCGGAGTTGGCGACGTGGCTGAGCAGTCGCCCCTCAATGGCGACCAGTTGATTGCTGAACTTCCCGGTGAGAGCCTCTTCCGGTGTAATCACGGGCGCCGAAGGTGATCTGCCGGACCCGGCTCTGCGGATCACCGCGTCCTGCAGGATAGGCGAATATTCCCCGGGCGCCGCATACCCAACGGCGTCCACCTGGTCGCCGGTTTTGGCGGTGACGTCATCCGTCTGTATCTGGAGCGCTCCTGTAGCATCCTCGAGATAAAAGTCGCTTCCGGGACCGTGCATGGTCACCACGCCCCGTACCCGCTGCCGGTGGCCGGGCTCTCCTTTCGGCGAAAATTGCAAGAGCTGATAGATCGGGCGAACTTCCGCCGAAAATGGATCGGCTGCTCCCGGCTCGAGCACGGTCAAGTCGCCCGGACTCCCGACAAATAGCACCAATCCCACGATTTGCCGGTTGGGGTTGAAACGAGTGCCGATCACTCCGCGGGCGCGCACCCGCGCATCCATCATCCGCTCCAGATGACCTTCACTGGGCAAGAGCGATGTGTGAACCGCCACGGGGCCTATTCCCGTGTAAAGTTGAAAGGAAATGTCCCCCGCTTCGTCCGTGTGCATGGGGTGCACGATGCCTTCTACTTCTCCCCATAGCGCGTCTTTCTCCCCCGAGATGGCATCCATCGCCGATGGTTTTTCCGGATGGGGCAGAGGACCTGTGCCCAGTATTTGTATACGAGGCTGGACGATGACAGGCGCAAAACCCCCGGGCGCGCTGGTTCCTTCGATCCGCACCCTTTGCCCGATTCGCAAATCTCCTTGATCCCTGGCCTCCAAATAGATTCCGGAGGTGGAATCCTGCACGAAGAAATGATGCCAGTGGGGATCGTAATAGGTCACCATCCCCTGGATTTGGACCGGGTAGCCCAATGCTGCTTGTTCGGATGTCAGCATATGCACTTGCCGGACCGTGGTCAGGATCGGAAGGTTTATCGGAGCATGGGAATTGGGCGCGGCGCTTATGCGCCGGAAGGTGGCGTCCTCGAGCACCGTTGTGAGCGAGTTATACGCCGGGAATCCCTGAACCTCCAGCATCTCTCCCGGTTTCACTGCCGCCGTGTCGTTCGTCTCGATCGGCAGGGCGCCCGCTTCATCGGAGATCACCACAATGTGCTCATCGAGATTCTGGCTTACCACTTGGCCGCGGACTTGTATGCGGTGCCCCGCATTGATCAGCTTGTGGTTCGTAAAAAGAGCATGGAGCGAGGGCACCTCGATAGGATGCCGGGGAGCGGGGCGTTCCACCTGTATGTCGGCCGGATTCATCGCCAGGAGCCGAAGCGCATTCACCCCCGAATTTCCCCTTGGGGGCGTCTCCGCGAAAACACCTCGGACAACGATATCGGCATCCACCCAAGCATCGGGTGCTGCGTTCCCGCCATCTTTCACAATCAACGGCAAGCGAATGCTTTCCGCCAAAAAGTTGTCCGCGAGATGACCTTCATCCTTGGGAGAAAAATCCAGGATCAGGCGGCCATCCTCCTTCGATGCGGCACGCACGATCCCGTGCACTTCCACTCTCTCGGAGCCTTTCCCGGCCGGCGGTAAATTTCCGGCGGAAATCTCGAGCGGCGCGGGCAGTTCGGATTCACCCAGATTCCTCACCTGCGCGTGCGAAATGGCCATGCTGTCCGGCCCCAGGGTCTCGTCGAAGTCCGCTGTCGTCTCACCCTGCACTTCGATCCGCTCGCCTGCGTGCAAGCGCCAATCTCGCTCGAGGGACGTGATGTGAATGGCGCCCGTGCGGTCTTGCAGATAGAGCGACGCGGATCCGAAATCGTAGTACGTCACCACGCCGCGAAGCCGCACGTGGCTTCCGGCCCGCATCCCTTCCAGATTTCCGATCGGACACACCCCGGAGAAGAAATCCAGCCCCCCCTGCTTCGCTGCGGTTCGCCAGCACAGCGCGAGCGCCAGCAGACTCACACACCCCAGCGTCAGTCGGAGCCCGATCCGCCTTCTTCGTCTCTCGATCCACTTCTGGCGCGAATTATGGGCCGCTTCTCCCAAGGGATGTTCCGTGGAACTCCAATGCGCCTCTGCGCGGAGGCGCCGAGCATTCGCGAATGGCCGTTCCGCCTTTCGTCGGGTCCCGGTTCCGGTTGACGCAAGCTTCTCGCGCGATTAGGCCTCGAATCAATGGTACAGACGGGGCACAATCCCATTTTTGTGCCTCGCAAGTTAACCCGCGCCCCTCTCCACCAAACAATGGAAGGACTTACAACCTAGTAATCTCCATCCCGCTATCCGCCGGGCTCTCTCTTCCTCTAGCCACTCGTCACTCGCCCCTAGCCACTTCCCCCTATCTCCTTCATTTTCTATTTTCCAACCCCCCACTTCAGATTTCTTGGTACTAGTTCTTGCAATTGCCTCCTTCTTGTGCTATACTGCCAGTTATAAGGATGATAAACATGACGGACAAAATAGACCACAAAACAAAGGCCTTACTCGAATCCCCATCCGCCCCGGAACTCGACCACCACCAGCGGCGCTGCACCATCTGCCGGCACCCGGAGCGCGAGGCCATCGAGGAGGCCTTCCTCCTATGGCACTCCGGTTATTTCATCCGCTGCGAGTTCCATATCCACAGCCCCAGCGCCATTTATCGCCACGCCCACGCCACCGGCCTGTTCGCCCGCCGTGCCCGTCGGCTCCGTTTGTCCCTTGAGCACATCGTCGAAGCTGCCGAACGGATCACCCCCACCGGCGATAACATTATCCGCGCCGTCCGCGCCCTTAGTTGCCTCGACGACGAAGGCAAATGGCACGAGTTACCCTCTCCGCCCTCGCACATCATCGTCTCCTCGGGTTCGGCCCTCCCTCGAGCAGAAGCTGTCCCGGTCGAGGCTTCCCCTCTTCCTTCTGCGCGCATCCTCGAAGCGGGCCAATCTTCCCCGGATCGTCCATTTCTAATCGAAACAACCCGGGAAACAGAAATCGCCGCAACTGATTGAAAACAAACGATGGGCCCCGATTCTAATCGAAACAGATTGGGGGGGTGCCACGCCCGGTTTCCGCACGCCGGGCACCTCGATATGCTATCTTGGCCTGCGGGAAAACCGCCCCCTTGAGGAGGACCGCATGGAACCCGCCGCCGTGCGCCGCAGCGATCGCGTCTCTCTCACCCTATGGCTCGAAGTTTCCGGCACGGACTCTCACGGACAGGATTTCAATGAGATGGCTCGGACCCTGCTGATCAATCGCAACGGCGCCATCCTTGTGTTCGACCGGGACCTCGCGCCCGAGCAGCAAATTCACGCCAGGCGAAAAGCGCCGGGCGAGTCGCATCGCCAAGGCCCTGTACGCGTGGTTGGGCAGTTCGGCAGGCAAAAGGACGGCTATATCTACGGCATCGAGATACTGGATGCCCAGGTGGACCTATGGGGAGTGGAGTTCCCTCCGATTGCACAATCGGGGGAGGCCATCGCGCGGATGTTGCTCGAATGCACTTACTGCGGCCGGCGCGAGGTCGCCTACCTCAACGAAATGGAGCTGCGCGGCTTCGAAACCAACCGCGGAATCGCCCGCCATTGCAAGGCATGCGGCGTGCCAAGTATCTGGACGCAAGCGCCGCACGAAGACGAAAAGAAACTCGGCCCGCGCGCGGCCCGCAAGGGCCGGGCGAGCGAGGCGCAGCATCCCGCTGCACCGGAGGGCCCACACCCGGAGCGGCAGAAGTTGCGTCAGAAGACGCGCCTCACCGCGTGCATACGGCAGGAAGGGACCGATGATGAACTCGCGGTGTGCGAGGATATTTCTCCGGTGGGGCTGTGCTTTCGCAGCAAGCGCCGGTACGACGCCGATGCCGCCATCCTTGTCGCCGTTCCCTACGCGCCGGACGCTGCGAATATTTTTCTTCCCGCCAGGATCATTTACTCGGAGCAGATTCCCAAGGCGGGATTGTTCCGGCATGGCACGGAGTACGGCAACGTGCACTCTCGCGGGCGCTAATCCCCGAACGCGTGGTCGCAGGCGGGATGAGATTCTTAGAGCGCGGGAACAGGCAAGCGTTCGCGCTTCCGGCGTGGGTGGTAGTGCATGGCGATGTTTAAATGCACGATGCCATGGGGAGTTTCAAAGCACAGGACCGTGGCTTCGGAATCTTCCCCGGTCTGGCCGCACTGCTCTTCCCTCACCAGCTGGGGGGGATGGACTTTGAAATGGAATCCTCGATCATTGAGCTGAACGACGGCGTTGCCGATCACCATGTTGGCGAGCTCGCAGACGGTTTCCGGAACCAGAGGCTCCGAGGGGTCCACGGCCGAGTCGGTTAGAAAGCCGGCAACCTGGGCGGCGGCCTGCGGATCCATGTCCAGAATAATGCGGCCCTCGATCTGCCCTCGAAAAATGACGACCGCCGCGAGGCCCCGGCGCCGGTAGCCTTCTCTTTCCATCGCCAGCTCCACGATTTTGGCGGGCGTCTTCATCACCTCCGCCAGAACGGTATCGAGCGAGCCGATAAACGGCTGGATCAAATCCATTCTCATCGGGTTTTCTCCTCCGCCGCGCCAACGGGAAGGGTGACGGCGTCGTCGTTGAGCACGTAGCGGATAATTTCGTAGAGCGCCTCGGGCTTCACAGGCTTCTGCACGAAATGGCGCGCGCCTTTTTGGAGCGCGGCGAGTATGTTGTCCTGATAGCCGACGGATGAAACCATCACGACGCGGGCATCGGGATGCTCGCGGATGATGCGGTCAACCGCTTCGATGCCTTCCATCTGCGGCATGGTGATATCCATCAGGACAATATCGGGCTTCGTGCGCGCGTACTCCGTGATGGCCGTGCAACCGTCGCCCGCTTCTCCCGCCACTTGGCCGCCGAAGGACTCGACCATCTTCGCGAGACTCTTCCTGGCGAAGACGGAGTCGTCCACGATCAAGTAGCGGGCGGGCTGGCCGTCCTTCTTTCGGGTCAATGCTTCAAACTGTTTCATGACTATCTCCTTCGCGAAGCGCCTTCTTCGGCCGTTGAATCCAAAGCAGACAATTCCCCCTCCGGCTCTGCCACGGGCCGCTCGGGGATGCATTTCGATTGCAGAACCGTGGCGAGATCGGGAAGCGAAACAACACGGGAAGCAAAGCCGCGCGTGATGGCCGCCCGCGGCATGCTATCCACGACGCAAGTCTCGGGGCTTTGCGCGATGGTGAAGCCGCCGGCGGCTTGCACGGCCCCCAGACCGGCAGCGCCATCATCGCCCATTCCCGTCATCAACAGACCCACGGCTCTGTTGCCGGCCTCGCGCGCGACCGAATGGAATAGGACGTCCGCCGAGGGGCGATGACCATTTACCCGCGGCTCGTCCGCCAGAATCGCGACATCCCCATGGTCCATGCGGCGCATCTTGATGTGGCGATTTCCCGGGCAGATTAGGGCGCGCCCTGCCAGGAGCGCGTCGCCGGACTGAGCCTCTTTCACCTCAATGGCCGAAGACTCATTCAGACGCTGCGCGAATGTCGCCGTAAACCCCTCCGGCATGTGCTGCACAATCAGGAGGCACCCGGGGAAATCCTCCGGAAGTTGGGACAGCAGATATTCCAGCGCGTTAGGTCCGCCCGTGGAAATTCCAATGGCCACAATACGCGAGGGTTGGCGGGGGAGCTTGGAGGGGCTGCCAGGCACTTTCCGCCTCGCCGCCGGGGCGGTGATAATCATTTTCGGCGCCCCGGAAGCGGCTGCCACCTTGATTTTTATCGCAAGCTCGGAGGAGATTTGGGCAAGTTGGCCCGCAGCAGCCCCTTGCGGTTTGGTCACGAAGTCGAAGGCGCCCAGCCCCAGCGCCTTCAGAGTGAGAGATGCGCCTTCCTCGGTGTGGGCGCTGACCACGATGACCGGAACGCGATGCTTGCGGGTAATCTGGCGCAGCATTTCGATCCCATCCATCCGGGGCATCTCGAGGTCGAGCGTCACCACATGCGGACGCAATTCTTCGATTTTTTTCAGCCCGATCAATCCGTCCATGGCAGTCCCAACGACCTCGATGGAAGGATCGTAGAGCAGCGATTGGGGAATGAGCTTCCGCATGAGCGCGGAATCGTCCACAACGAGAACTCGAATTCTCTGGTTCATGCGATGGCCTCCAGCACAGGCGTTCTGGAGAGGTGAGCGATCACGGCCGGGACGTTCAGGATCAGCACGACGGTTCCATCACCCAGGATGGAGGCTCCGCTTACAAGGGGGGACGTCACAAGGCGGTCTTCGAGCGCCTTGATGACCAATTCCTCTTCCCCCATGAGACTATCCACGGCCAGGCCGAACCGGCGGCCGCTGGCGCCAATGATGATTACAAAGATGCGCTTCGCTCGTCCGTGCAACCCCTGGGGGCCGAGCCTATCCAGCCGGACCAGCGACAGTACCTGCTGGCGCAATTGAAAGACTTCGCGGCCATTCACGCGGTGAATTTCTTCCTCACCGATGCGCGTGATTTCAACGACGGAAACGAGCGGCAGGGCATAGAGAACGTCCATGGACGCGGAATAGGAGCGCCTGGATGCTCGCCAGGGTGAGCGGCAGAAGGATGCGAAAAGTGGTCCCCTTCCCGGGATCGCTTTCGAGTTCGATGGAACCCTTAAGATTTTCCAGGGCGGACTTTACAACGTCGAGTCCCACGCCCCGTCCAGAAATTTCGGTCACTTCATCCGCCGTGCTAAGCCCGGGGGTAAAGATCAAATGAAGCGCTTCGGATTCGCTCAGTCGTGGGACGTCTTCTTCCCTGAGAATTCCGCGCTCGATGGCGCGGCCGAGGATTTTCTGGCGGTCGAGCCCGCGGCCATCGTCGGAAACCTCGATCACCACCTGGTCGCCATCGTGGCGCGCATGCAAGCGGATCGTGCCCCGGGCAGGCTTGCCGGCGGATTGACGCTCTGCGGCCGGTTCGACGCCGTGGTCGGCGGCATTGCGAACCAGGTGTGCGAGCGGCTCAGCGAGAGCGTCGAGAATTCCCTTGTCGAGATCGGTGTTCTGGCCGGTGATTTCGAGGCCGATGTCCTTATGACGCAGCTTGGCAACGTCGCGCACGATGCGGGGGAAGCGGCGGAAAAGCTGCTCGACGGGCACCATGCGGACCTTCATCACCGATTTTTGGAGTTCCCCGAGAATGCGGGACTGAAATGCGAGCACGTCGGAAAATTTCCCCCGCAGGGGGTCCTTGGCGTGCTGGCGTTCGAACTCGCCGATGGCCCGCTGCAGCATGGATTTTCCGATAATCAGTTCGCCGACCAGGTTCATGACGGTGTCAATGCGGCCCGCATCCACACGGAGCGTATTTTCCGCAGCCGCTTGGGCGAGTCCGGCAACGGCGCCAGATTCGGGAATCTCCTCCTCATGGCTCATGGCCGATTCCGGCTGGGCCGGCTTGACGCCGCCAGAAACGGCAGCGGCTTCGGATTCGATAAGAATCTCCAGCAGATCGCGCGGGATTGGTTGTGGCGCGAGCGCCTTTTCTACGGAAATCCTTTCCACCACGGCGGGAATATGGCAGCGGTTGCGGATCCAATCCACGGGTTTCGCGCTGGCGAGCGCCGCTTCGATCAGCGGAAGGTGTTCGACGGGAGCGTCTGCTTCCGGGCGCAGGGCCAGGATTCGTCCCGCTTCGCCGAGAGCTTTTCGAGCGAGCTCCAGGGCAGCAGCAGGGAGAGTTGTATCCGGATCGAGGTGCAGCGCGATGTGATATACGGTCTCGCCTTGGCGAAAGGCTTCGGCGATGGTAAGCCGCTCGTATTCGCTCCACTGGAACTTCGCAAGGACCACGGGAAGCTGCGGACGCGCCGCGGGCCGGTGCAGAAGCCGGTGGATGTGATCCCGCAGAGCGCCTCCGGCGGGCGGCTGCAGGCCGTTCCGATAGGCCGCGAGCATTTCGTGGAACGTGTCGGCGGCGGCGAGAACCACCTCCGGGATTAATTCGGCGTTTTGCCGAGCCAGATCGGGCGTGAGAACATCCTCCAATTCGTGAGCCAACTCGCTCAATTCGCGGAAACCGCAAGCAGCCGAATCGCCCTTCAGGGTGTGCACAGCCCGGCGCACCTGGCGAAGGCGCTCGGGGTCGCCGGGGCGCTCTTCGAGCGCCAAGCCGGCTTCGTTCATGCCCTGGAGGATCTCCGCGGCGCTCTCGAAGAAGAGATCACGGAGTTCGGAGGCGTTTTCGTCGGAAGGGAATTTCACGGTGATGTCTCCTCGGTCCGCTGGTACACCGTGGCGTTGTTCTCGTGGATCATGTGGAACTTGGAAGTGAGGCCAAACAGGCTTTCGGCGTGTCCGACGAAGAGATAGCCTTCGGGGTTGAGGCAATGGTGGAACTTTTCAATCAGCCGCTTCTGTTCGGCTTCATCGAAGTAGATCATCACATTGCGGCAGAAGATGGCGTCGTTGCGCTGCGGCAGATACTCCGTTTTCAGGTTGTGGAAGTCGAACTGCACGAGTTCCTTGAGCGCCGGCTTCACAGCATACTTGTCGGCCATTTTGTCGAAATAGCGGAGCCGGCAGGTGTAATCCACGGGTTCCATTTGCACTTCGCTGTAGATTCCCTGCTGTGCCGTGAGCAGGGCCGAGTAATTGATGTCCGAAGCAATGATTTCCACCTTCCAGGGCGGCGGAATCAGCGGCTTGGGCATGGGCATTTCAAAGGGCAGTGGGTTGCGCAGATAGTAGTAAGCGAGGGCGTCGCAAAGGAGGATGGCCAGCGTGTAGGGTTCCTGCCCCGTGGAACACCCCGCGCTCCAGATGCGCAGCGACCAATCGCGGCGCTCCTGCTTGCGCTTCAAGATTTCTTCGAGCACGACCTTCTGGAAAAGTTCGAGTTGCGGGCGAATGCGGAAAAAGCTGGTTTCGTTGACCGTTAGATTTTCGAGCAGCGCCACAAGCTCCTGCTTGCCTTCCCGGCTGGTAAGCAGCCGGTAGTAGCTGTAGAAGGAGTCCATCTGGCATGCTTTGAGGCGGCGTTGCAGGCGGTCGCGCAGGTAGTGGGTGCGGCGCTCGTCGAAGTACATGCCGCATTCCTGGTAGACCAGAGTTTGCAAGAGCTTGAGTTCGGCATCCGTGAGCGGGACCTGTATCGAGAGTGTGGACATGCGCTCCTCGCAAGCTTCTTCCGCCAGCCGCCGTTCTGGACCGGGGTCCAACCAAACCGTTCGAGTGCTTTCGCAAATCCTCTACGAACCGAGAGAGTTTCGCTGCAACAATCTCGGGAGGCGCTAGAAATCGCGCGCCATGGCCTCCGAGGCAACGTCCGCGGCGGCTTCGGCAGCTTCCGCGAGACCGCTCAATTCTCCGCGCTGCAGGATATGTTTCAGATCGAGCAGGATCACGAGCCGCCCATTGAGCTTTCCCACGCCGGTGATATAGTCGAGCTCACCTTCCTGAAAGACGGTGTGCGGCTCTTCAATTTCCGAAGGGGGAATCCGCAGCACTTCCGAGGCGGAATTCACAATCAGCCCGATGGCCCGCGCTCCCAGCTCGACCACCACAATCCGATTTTTCCTGTTAGGCTCGGATGATTTCACACCGAACCGCTTCCGCAAATCCACGACCGGAATGATGCGCCCGCGCAGGTTGATGACGCCTTCAATGTAGTCGGGCGCATTGGGCACGGACGTGATTTCAGGCACGCGGACGATTTCGCGGACCATCGAGATGGGCAAGCCGAACGTCTCGCGACCGATCCGAAAGCCCACGACCTGGAGTTCCTTATCCATGATGGTCGTGCGTGCTCTAGGACCGCGCCATTTCGGCGTATTCCGAGTGGGCAGGGCGCTCCGGCGCCGCCCCAGGCCGCCGGGGCGAGTGGCGCCAGGTGTCCGCATGGCCTTCCTCAAGAACGAAGCGGTCCATGGAATCCAGCAGCGCCCGGGAGAGCTTGGACATCTGCTCGGCGGCGGCGGCCAGCTCCGTGGAACTGGATGTGGACTGCTGCACCAGCTCGCGCATCCTCTCCATGGCGCGGACGACGGCTTGCGCGCCGGAGGCTTGCTCTTCGACGGATGAATTGATCTCCTGGGTGATTTCCGTGAGCCGATTCGTGGCCCGGGCGATCTGGGACGAGCCATTGGACTGCTCCATCGTGGCGGCGCCGATTTCCTGGGAGAACTTGTAGACCTCGGAGACCACGTTGGAGATTTTTTCGAGCGCCACGCTTAGATCCTTGTTCAGCAGAAGGCCTTCCTGAACCATGGTGGTGCTTTTTTCCATGTTTTCGACGGCCTCGCGAGCTTCCTTCTGAATTCCTTCGATGAGTTCGGATATTTCCTTGGTGGACTGCGTGGATTTTTCAGCGAGTTTGCGGACCTCTTCGGCGACGACGGCGAAGCCCAGGCCGTGCTCGCCGGCGCGCGCGGCTTCGATGGCGGCGTTGAGAGCCAGCAGGTTGGTTTGCTCGGCGAGGTCGTCAATCACTTCGATGATCTTGCCGATGTCGTCGGCGCGGCGGCCGAGCACGTCAATAATTTCCGCCGAGGACTGGATGGCTTGGCTGGTGCGGTTGAGGCCTTCCGTGGCCTTGTCCATGGTGGTCATGCCGGTCTGGGCTTCCTCGCGGGAGCGGTGCGAAATGTCCACAAGCAGCTTGGCAGTGTCGGCCACGCGCTGAATAGAGGTCACCATCTGATCGATGGAAGCGGAAGTCTCGGAAACGCTGGAGGCCTGCACTTGGGTGTTTTTAACGACATTCTGCACGTTGATGCTCATCTCGTGCATGGTACTGGTCACCTCATCAATGGCGGAGGCCGCTTGGACGCTCACCTTGGCGGATTCATCGGATGCGCCCGCCATCTGCCCGGCGCCGCTGGCCACTTGCGAAGCGCTATCGCGCACCTGGCGGACCAATTCGCGCAGGCCTTGTGTCATCTGCGCGAAGGCTTTCGCCATGGTGTCCTGTTGCGATCGCGGCTGGATGGAGACGGAGAGCTTGCCTTCGGCGATGGCCGCTGAAAGAGAAGCCATCTCCTTCAAATGAAGGATCATTTTGTTGAAATTTTCGGCCAGGACGCCCACTTCATCGCCGCGATGGACATCAATGGATTGCTCCAAATCGCCGCTTTCACTAATTCTGTGTGCAACGTCAATCAGGTGATAGAGCGGCTCCTTGATGGATTTTGCGGTGTAGAAGGCGATGAGCCCACCCATAACGACGGCCAGGAAGGTGCCCAGGGTGGTGATGATAGCGCTCCACAAGGTCGCGGAGGCCGAGGAGCGACTGGAATCGTCGTACGCCGCGCGGACGGCGCGGTCGGCATCATCGAGTATGCTCGATGAATTGACGATCCAGGAGTTTGGATCGCGCTGCAGATAGGAGACCTGCAGATCGGAAACCGTGGCGTTGCCCGCGTCCACCTGGTGGCGCTTGGCAATCATTTCTTTAGCGAAGGTATCGGCCCAATTGCGTTCGTTGCTTTCGAACTGAGCGAGCGAGGAGCGAAGGTTCGCATTGTTCGCATTCGTCTCGCTTTCCGTTAGAGTCTGTTGGAGGTCGCTGATGCCGCGCGTCGTTTTTTCCTCATCCTGGGGATTGCCGCTCAGAAGATAACTTCCCAGGGAAAGATGGTTTTCGAGCATCTGTTGGCGGACCTTTTCGATGACCTCGGAGTCAGAGAGCGTGGCCTTGTTGGCGCCAATCGCGCTGTACTGGTGCACCACGGAGAAGATGTTGATCAGGAGCAGGAACAGCATGATCGCCAGGATGGCGCCGAACCCCATATAAAGTTTCTTGCCAATCGTCATTTGAAAATCCTCCGCACCTTGCCCGCCAGGAAGCGCATGTCCCGCCTTAGAGGGCACTGCTCCTATTGATTGAACTCGAACTCAACGACTTCTTGTGTATCCTTCGGCGCCGGCTCGAAGCGCCATTTTTTGAGCGCATCGGTCGCCGCATTGACCAGCAGAGGGCTGCCCCCGACCACCTTTGTGCTAACCACGTGCCCGTCGGCGGCGACGGTCGCCTCGATCTTGACGTGCCCTGTGATGTTCATCTGTTTTGCCAGAGCCGGGTAATCGGGTGTGACCTTGGATCGGATCTTGCGTTTGGCGGCCGCCGACTCCGAATCTTGGGCAAGGCTCTTCGGTGGCAGGACGACAGACCCTGCCAGGGTCAGCGCCAATGCCAAAACAGCGGGCCCTGGTTTCTTTGCCAAGTTGCCTCCCTCGGGAAAGCTCCAGCGAGAGAAATTGCAATGGGGATGCCATGTGCGAGAGGTTCTGGAGGAGCGGCCATAACTCGCCAATGCGTCCCGCAGATAATTGATTCTGAAAAGGATACAAGACTAGCAAAGACAGCCGATGGCGCCCGTCCTACCGCTAGGGTGTCTCAAATACGCGGGCGACGTTGCTTTCAAGTCTCAGGTTGCGATAGGAACCGGATTACCCCTTACGGCAACACAAAGGCGAGCATTCCTTGACTCAAAATGAGATTGCACCCCTTATATATAGGCGAAGCGCGCGCAAGCCCCCAATCCTCCATGCGTGCATTGAGACGAATTCGGGAAGTCCCATCTGACCGCAACGGCTCCTTCGAGAGCCTGCTGGGGCAATTCTCCGCCACAACGCTCGAACTCAATCCATCGCTGGGCACCCCTGAATTTGCCCGGCGGCTGACGGCGCGTGCCACGGAAATGCTGGGCGCCCGCGCGGCTGTCCTAGCACTGCGGCGCAAGACGGAATGGGGAATTGCGGCGCTCAACGGCCCCGCCCATTCCTGGGAAGCGGCCACGCAGCGAAAGTTGGCCATGGCGCTCGCCGAACAAGGAAGTCCGAGGGCTTTCAAATTGCGCTCGGCATCCTGCGCGGGGTTGCTCGGTCGAGACCTGTCAGAAGCCCTAGGCTGGCGTGAGGTTGTGCTCGCACGACTCGCGGGAAGCGAAGGAGAGCTGTTGGGAGTATTGTGCCTCGCGGACCTGGGGCATGAACTTTCCGCCATCGAACACCAACTCTTGGAAGCTTTGGCCGGTCATGCGTCCGTGGCGCTGGAGAATGCGCGGCTGTTCTCGGGAATCGAGCAGTCTCGGAGGCAGTGGGTCGAGGATTTCGACGCCATTTCGGATTTCATCGTCGTGCACAACGCCGCCGGGCAGGTCTTGAGGCTGAACCAGGCGCTGGCGGATCTTCTGCACTTGCGCCCCGCAGACGCGGTCGGCAGTGATATCGGCAGCTGGCAAGTTCTTGCGGCACCGGCGCAGCCGGGGCGGTGCCCGTTTTGTCGCAATCCCAAAGCATCGCGGGAAGAGTTCATCCATCAGGGGGGCAAACGCACGTACTTGATCTCCACGTCACGCATACACGCGGGCGAGGAGAATGAGCTTCGAACGATTCATGTGCTCAAAGACATCACCGACCGTCGCGAGGCCGAGCGCCGGTATCGCCGCGAGCGCGATTTTAACAAGAATATCCTGAACAATACGCAGAGCATGATTCTGGTGCTCGACACCGCCGGACTCGTCAGCTTTGCGAATCGCCGGTGTGTGGAAGCGGGATATCGCGAGGAGGATCTACTGGGGCGTCCCCTTGCCGAAATGGTGGCCCCGGCCCGCCGGTCATTGTTCACCGAGGCGCTTGACCGGACGCTCGAGGGAGCGGCTTCCGGCAATCTGGAAATTCCTCTCGTGCGGGAGAACGGAACCGCCGGACAGTTTTCCATCAGCCTGAGTCCCATGCGCGACGAGCAAGGTGAAATCAATAGCGTTGTCGCGGTGGTGACGGATATCACCGACGCCGCCGATCTTCAGGCCAAGCTGATGCGCACGGAAAAAATGGCAGCGCTGGGCCAGCTGGTCTCCGGCGTGGCGCACGAGGTGAATAATCCGCTCGCGGCGATTGTGGGCTTCACGGATCTCCTGCTGGAAAATCCGACGATTCCCGAGGAAGCCAAGGAAGAATTGCGGGTGATTCTCGAGGAAGCGCAGCGCACCCGCATGATCGTTCAGAACCTACTCAGCTTCGCGCGGCAGATGCCGGCGCAGCGCGAGCCCGTGCAAGTGAACTCCGTGCTTCGGCAGACATTGAAGCTTCGCGCTTACGATTTTGCGAATCATGGAGTCGAGCTGACCGAGCGCTACGAGGAAGAATTGCCGCTGCTCGTCGGCGATCCGCACAAATTGCAGCAGGTGTTTCTCAATATTCTGAACAACGCCTACGATGCCCTGCAAGAAACAAGGCGGCGCGGGAAGATCGAAATTGCGACGTTGCATCGCGACGGCCACCTTGAAATTTCGTTTCGCGACAACGGCCCGGGTATCTCGCATCTGGAACGCATTTTCGATCCGTTCTTCACGACCAAGGAAGTCGGCAAAGGCACCGGCCTGGGACTCAGCATTTGCTATGGGATCGTTCGCGCGCACGGGGGTGAAATTACGGCGGGGAACAATCCGGACGGCGTGGGTTGCGCGATACGCGTGCGATTGCCCATTGCGGCGCCACAATCGGAACTGCTGGTCGCAGAGGCCGGATGATGGGTTCCTCCCCAGCCACGGCGACGCGGCCGCGCATCCTGCTGATTGAGGATGAGCCATCGGTGGCCGCCTTTTTGCGCACGGCTCTCGAGCGCCACGGTTATGAAGTGATTTCATCGCCTTCGGCAGCCGAGGGATTGCAGTTGCTCGGCTCACAAAATTTTCACGGCGTGATTTCCGATTTCCGCACCCCGGGCGGCATCAATGGCGCCGACGTGCGCGACTGGCTCGAGCGCCACCGGCCCGGGCTGGCCACACGAATCATTTTTATCACCGGCGACACGGCCAGTCGCGAGACGGCCGCGCTGCTCGCGCAGGCGGGAACTCCGTGCGTCGAAAAACCATTCCGCGTCCATCAGCTGATGGACGCGGTCGAAAAAACGATCGGGAAACTATGAGAGATGAATCGCGTCTTCGCTTTTTGATTGTGGACGACGAGCAAAGCATCCGGCGGCTGTGCATGACCGTGGGCCAGGGACTCGGTTTCCTTTGCGCCGAGGCGGAAACGGCCGAGGCCGCCCTCGAATCGCTGGAGACGGCGGCGCCCGATATCGTGGTCACCGACTTGAAGCTGCCCAGCCTTTCCGGCACGGACCTGCTACGGAAAATCAAGGAGCTTTTGCCGCGGACGGAAGCAGCCATCATGACCGGACACGGCTCCATTGAAACGGCCGTGGACGCCATGCGGCGGGGCGCCTATGACTACATTGAAAAGCCCTTCCGGGTGGAGAGGTTCCGCCAGCTCCTCCAGCGCATGGCGGAAAAAGTTCGTTTGGTAGAAGAGAACCAGTTCCTACGCGAGCGTGTGAGCGCGGAAACGCAGCTCGACGGAATCACGGGTACTTCGGCGAGGATCCAGGATGTGATGCGCATGGTTTCGCGCCTGAAGGATACTCGCACGCCCGTGCTTATCACCGGAGAAAGCGGTACGGGAAAGGAATTGGTCGCGCGCGCCATTCATTATCGAGGTCCTCTGGCGCAGATGCCCTTTATCGCCGTGGACTGCGGCACGCTCGTGCCCACGTTGATGGAAAGCGAGCTGTTCGGCCATGAGAAAGGCTCCTTCACGGGCGCGCTGAAATCCAAAGCGGGGCTTTTTCAGGCAGCCAACGGCGGCACGGTTTTTCTCGACGAGATCGGCGAGCTGCCGCTGGAAATGCAGGCGAAACTGCTGCGTGTCCTGCAGGAGAAGGAAGTGCGCCCGGTGGGGAGCAACGGCAAGATTCCCGTGGATGTTCGCGTGATTGCAGCGACGAATCGCGATTTGGAAGCGGCCTACCGCGCTGGAACATTTCGAAAGGACCTGTACTTTCGGCTCAACGTCGTCACCGTTTGCCTCCCGTCCTTGCGCGAGCGCCGGTCCGACATCCCGCAACTCGCGCACTGCTTTCTGGACCGCTACGCCCCCGGCGAAAACACGCAGGTGACGCCCTCGGCGATGAAGTGCTTCCTCCAATATGATTGGCCTGGAAATGTGCGTGAGCTCGAGAACTGCATCGCCCGGGCGGTGGCCCTGGGCGACCGCCGGAACATTGATGTCGCGGACCTTCCACCCGCGGTTGGCGGAATACAGGATCCCGAACTGGCGACGGCAGATGCGGCGGCGCTCTCCACCACGGCGCTGGCCGACCTTGAACGCATGACCATCCTGCGCGTCTTCGAACAAGCCGGCGGTGACAAGGCTCTGGCTGGGAAAATGCTCGGTATTAGCCGCGCCACGATCTATCGAAAACTGAAGCGCTACAATATCCCTCTGCGCTTCGCGCAAAAGCAGCTCGTCAAAACCGCCCCATAGATTATTTCGAGATGTCTCCCCGCGTTTGGCTCGCGACACCCACGGAATGATTTCCGGTTAGGAGTGTGAGACGCATCTGTGTCAGCCTGAGACGCCACGTAGACACGCCATCGCGGAACCTTCACGCAACTTCCCGATGACAAATGACTTAAATATCCTCTGGCCAAAAGGCCTTTGGCCGCACTCGTGCAACCTTTCTCTCTCGCAGGAACTTTGCGTCCCTCCATCTCCGCTTGGCCCCCTGGGCGAGGGCCGGATGGAAGCTGAATGAGCGGATCGGAGTGGACAGAAGGAGCAGAGAGACCCGTGTCGCGCGAAACCGGAATTATCTTCGTACCAACGGGAAAAACATGCGTCGAGAAACTGGCCCAGCTTTTTCCCGCTGCTTTGCCGGTTCGCATTCCCGTGCGCGTCACGACATTGAGCTCCGGACGCCGCCGGTTGCAGGAGCAGACCGTGATTGAGTTCGGCACCGCCCAGGAAATTCTGTTTGCCTCGACTCTGCCGCTGGAATTCGAGGACCGCGTGCGGCTGGCAAATTCCGATGGCTCTCTGGATGCCCGGGCCATCGTGGTCGCCGTTCGATACCACGGCGGCCGCAAGGCTGTCGCGGCGCGATTCGAGGGCGAAGTCGAAAACTGGATCATCAAACCATGACCGCAAAGACACTCCATCCAGCGATGAGTCCTCGGGGACACGTCGAGAAGCTGGACGCCGGAAGTTCTTCCACCGCGGATACCGCGGCGCAATGGACGGAAGCGCGGCTCGCCTATCCGCTCTACGCGGCGCTCGCGACGCAATTTGCTTTGGCGTCGCTGCCGCATCCGCCGGGCGAACTGCCGCCCGAGCAGCCGGCCCAAAGGGTGCTCGACCGCGATCTTCTATGGCTCGATGCGATTGACGAGAGGCTGCTGGCATTTCAGATTCGCCAACTCCCCGCCGATCTGCTGAACGCGAGCGAGGAGAGCCTCCGCGCGTTTGTCCGGAGGCAATTGAGGAGGCACAGCAAGACGACAGCCGACCGCGATAAAATCGATTTGCTGTTGGTGCAATATTTCGCGCTGCGTGCTCCTGCGGATTTCTGCCGCGGGGAAATATCGCTCCTGGACGTAGCGCGCGTGTTGCAGCCGGTTCTCCCCGAAGCGGATGCCACGCTCTTGGAATGGTGCCAGCCGCTCGAGAAGATTCTCGAGGACTTGGGGCAGTGCCAAAGCTTGCGCGACATCATGGAACGGGGGCTGTTCGAGCAGGGCCGGCTCCTGAAGGAGTCCGCCGGCTGCATGTTCTACGATCCCGCGGCGCTGGTGGCTTTCTGCCGCTTCAATTTCCTGCTTCGCAGGGCCTTCATCCGCTTGTTGCATGTGGATTTGAGCGCCGTGCGAGAAGCCATCGAAACCCTCGAAGCAAAGGGCATCCAATCGGCGGATTGCCGCCGCGCCGGGTTTTCCGCCGCGGAGACGACGGCGCAACTCCGCGATTTTTGCGAGAACTGGCGTCAACCGTTTCAGAAGGATTACACGGAAAACTCGGTCCGCCATGCATTTGAGCAACTGCTGGCCCTGCGCGCCGATCTCGAGGAAGCCCTCGGGCGCCCGCGTCCCGCAACACAGCCAGCCGCACCGCAGAAAATGCAACCACCGCCTGCAACGCCACCGCGGCCGCCTGCCGGCATGAAAACTCCTCCGGCGGCGCCGCGAGTGCCGAAACACGAAAAGCCGGCCGACTCCCGCTTGCCGGCGCCGGAACCTCCTCCTGCTCCAACCACGCTCCGCAAACCCGCGGCCGAGATGCCGGCCTCGCCTACGGGCGTGGCGGAGGCGGACAAGTGCCTGGAAGCAATTTGGGAGCAGTTAATTGCCGAACCGCCCTCCCGCGGGCGTTCGATGTCCACGGTGGCCATACAGGATTCGAAGGTTCTGCTTTCGTCGTGGGAAGTGGCCGCATTTGTGAGCGAAGACAGCCGGGAAGCCGAAGATCTTCGCCGCGCCGTGGTCGCTCGGGCGCTGCTGGCGGTGGGCGTGGACGAGCGGAAGCGCTCCGGAAAATCCGGCGCGCTGGCATCCGCACTGGTTTTGGCGCGCGGCGAAGTTTCCTATTTTCAGGGGCGCGTCGAGCAAGCAAAAGCGGCGAAGGATACGGAAGCCGCCGTGAACCTCGGGATCAGCACGAAGCGTCTGCTTTCCTCCATTGAGGAAGCGGAAAAACTCCAGCCCTGAACCGGGCGGCGGACTGGAGGCGGGAGTCCCCTTGAATCATTCAAGCGTCTTAATCGTTTCGGACGACACGGAATTTGCGCGCACGATCGCGGCACGCTGGCAGACGGAGCACCATGCCCCCGAAATCACGGTGGCGACG
This sequence comes from Terriglobia bacterium, assembly GCA_963823205.1. GTDB lineage: Bacteria > Acidobacteriota > Terriglobia > Acidiferrales > UBA7541 > Palsa-295. Next base: position 81,128 of record CAWGKL010000003.1, on the reverse strand, counting down.
AGCGACGTTTGGCATCCCACAACCGCTCTTGGCTATGACCTGATCATCGTCGGGCCGGTTGGCGACGGGAAACTTTCCTCTGTTCTCTCGGCCCTCGATGCGACGTTCGGCACGGCCGCGATTTGCCTCACCGAGGACGAAAAGGATGTTTCCTTCCTGCGCGCGAAATATCCGCATTTGCTCGTGGTGCCGCGGCAGGATGGCTGGATCGGCTCGCTGATTCTGATTTCCAAAGAGGCGCTGCGGCGGGTGGAGGCTATCGGCCGCGCGCAACGCGCCGAACGCTTGGCGCTGGAGTGCCAACGCCATGCCACGCTCGGGCGTTACATGCTCGAGATGCGCCCGAGCGTCAACAACGCGCTGACCTCGGTCTTGGGCAATGCCGACCTGCTGCTCCTTGAGCCGGGCCAGGTGTCGGGCGAATGCCGCCACCAGATTCAAGCCATCCATATGATGGCTCTGCGGCTCAACGAAATCCTGCGGCGATTCTCATCGCTCGCGAGCGAAATGCGTGCCTGTGAGAAGGAATCTCAACCTGAGATGGGAGCAGAATCTTACCACCGAGCCGGCGGGAGGTGAGATAGCCGCCCGCTGCTCGTAAGTAACTCACGTCACAGGCGTTGATAAGTTGTTCGCAAGTCGCGAAGACCATGTGACGGGTGGCTGCGGAGTTGCATTTCTTCTTGTGGATTCGACCGTGGAGGTGCGGGTGTGGTGAAGAAGGTCCTTGTCGTGGACGATTCCCAAGCGGAAATCCGCCTGCTGCAATCGGTATTGCAGCAAGGCGGCTTTCATTCGGTGGGGATTTCCGATCCCACGAAGGTCGAAGAAGCGATTGAAGAAGAGCGGCCGAGCGTGATTCTGCTCAACGTTGTGATGCCCCAGCGCAACGGCTTCCAAATTTGCCGCGATCTGAAAAGCCAGGGAGCGTATTCGAGCATCCCGGTGATTATGGTGACCTCGAAGAGCACGCCGAGCGATCGCTACTGGGGAGAGCAGCAGGGCGCCAATGGCTACGTCGCGAAGCCATTCACGCCCGAAGAATTGATTAGCGCCGTGAAGAGGTTTGCCTGATGGCCAGCGGACAGGAGAGAGCAGGACAGCCGGTTGAACTGGAAGGCGGCGCGTTTCTCGAAAACGAAACGCAGTACGAGGAGCGCCAGCCGGAACGCCAGTACTGCGTTTTTCGCGCCGGACGCGAGCGATTCTGCCTTTCGGTGCTGGAGGTTGAGGAAGTGGTGGATTGGCCCGTGGTGACGCGCATTCCGCTGTCGCCGTCGTTCCTGATGGGCATATTCAACCTTCGGGGAACGATTGTGCCATTGATGGACATCGCCTTCACGGAGGGGCGCCGGCCCGGGCTGCTGCCGAAGCATGTGGTGGTGGCTGCGCTCGAAGGCGACGCCCACCGCGAGGATTTGCGCGTGGGAATCGCCGCGGACGAAGTGATCGGGACCTATTCGGCGGCCGAGGAAGCGCTGCTCGAGCAGGCTCCCAGCGATGTGCCGCACTGCCGGGGGATGTTGCGGCACGACGATCGTCTGGCGTTGGTCGTCGATCTGCGGCGGCTCACGGATGTTTTCCCCGTGCCGGTGATTTAGGCCTGCACGGCCGAGGTTGGTTTTGCAGAGAATGGGGCCAAATAATTTCGAAGGCTGCGCGCCAATCGCGCCCCGCAAATCGGGCCGCTCTGGGTGAATGAGCGGAAGAGTCATTGGAGGAAGTCATGAAAGCTCGTTTGAGTTCCACAATCTGGCTGTTGGTTTTCTGGATGGTTCTGGCGCTATTTGGCGTCCTGGCGCTCGCCTATCACGCCGGCAAGGACTCGGGCGGGCTGTCTCTGCTTCGAGGCCCCCTCATTGCCTATAAGCGCGAGCGAAGCCCTGGTGGGCGCGGTCGCGCTGGCCTTGGCTGCCGCGCTCACCACCATTTTTGTGCTCAGCAGGCGCGTGCTCAAGCCGGTGGATGAGCTGGCCAAATTTTCGGAGCGCGTAGTGGCCGGCGACCCGCGGGCGAAAGCGGAAATAAAGGGCGGCGACGAATTCTCCTTCATCGCGGAGAATTTTAATCGCAGCGCCGCCAAGGTGGCGCATGCCGTCAATAGCCAGCAGGCCCAGGATTCCCTGCAGCGGAGCATCACCGACCTGCTCAGTACGATCAATCAAGTGGCCCGGGGCGATCTGACCATCCGCGGCAAGGTGACGAGCGACGCCCTCGGCAACGTGGTGGATTCCGTGAATTTCATGCTCGACAACTTCACGAAAGTTCTCGAGCGCGTCCGCAAGGCCGCCATAGACGTGAGCGGCAGCGCCAATCAGATCCTCGAAGCCGCGGACGACATGACCGCCGGCGCCACACAGCAGGATCAGGAAATCACGAACACGTCGTCGGCCGTCGAGGAGCTGACGGTTTCGATGAAGCAGGTGTCCAACAACGCGGAAGCCAGCGCCGAAGCGGCCCGCCGCGCCCTCGACGCCGCCGAACAGGGTAACCGCGCGGTGCACGACACACTCGATGGCATGCAGCGCATCCGCGCTTCGGTGCAGGCGACGGCGAAAAAAATCAAATCCCTCGGCGACCGTTCGCTCGAAATTTCGGAAATCATCAACGTGATCAACGACATCACCGAGCAAACCAACCTGCTCGCCCTCAACGCCGCCATCGAAGCGGCGCGCGCCGGCGAAGCCGGCCGCGGTTTTGCGGTGGTCGCCGACGAAGTCCGCAAGCTCGCCGAGCACTCCCGCAGCGCCACGAAAGACATCGCCGCGCTCATCAAGGCGATTCAGGCGGAGACGAACGAAGCCGTCGTGGTCATGGAAGAAGGCACGCGCGAAGTGGAAGTCGGGGCCGGACTCGCCGATCAAGCCGGCAAGGCGCTCGAAGCGATTTCGAGCGTTGTGCGGCAGTCGGCCGAACTCGTCCAAGAAATCTCGTTGGCTTCCAAACAGCAGGTGCGCGGCACCGAGGGTGTGGCCAACGCCATGCAAATCATCTCCGGCATCACCCGCCAGACCACGCAGGGCGCGCGGCAGACCGCGTCCACGGTGGGAAACATGGTGAAGCTCTCTGAACAGCTCAATGAAGCGCTGGCGCAGTTCCGTTCGCAGTCGGCGCGGGCTTCCGAAGCGGAAGAGGAAGCGCGGCCGGCCGTGCCCGTGGGAGCGCGCCGGTAACGGCCCCATTCGGGTTCCGGCGTGAAGACGGCGGAGCGGAAGCGTGGCGAACATGAAACAGCATCCAGTTGCGAACGCGAGGCTTACGGAGGCCGAGCTCGATGAAATTCGCACCCTGATCGAGCAGCGCTCCGCAATTCTGTTCGATTCCTCGCGCGAGCGCTTTTTCTCGGCACACGTGCGCGCCTTCCTGGAAGAGAAGGGCCTGGCTTCCGGAGCCGCCCTGCTCTCGCATGTGCGTGGTTCGAGCATCGAATACGAAGCGCTCCTCGAGCGCTTGCTGACCCAAGAGACGTCCTTCTTCCGTTATCCGGCGGTCTTTGAAGCCCTGGAGAAAAAAATTCTGCCGGAGGTGCAGGAACGGAAGTTCTGGGAAAATCCGCGGACGCTGCGCATCTGGAGCGCGGGCTGTTCCACCGGCGAAGAGCCTTATTCCATCGCCATTGCGCTCTGCGATGCGCTGAAATTCGCGGAGGCTTGGGAGATCGAGATTCTCGCCACCGATATCAGCCGCCGGGCCTTGAAGCATGCCGAGCGCGGCGTTTATTCCCGGCGCGGCTTGCAGGATGTGTCGCTCGGGCAAGTCGAGGCTTACTTTTCCCCCGGGAAGCATGGATTTCAGGTGAAACCGCGAATTCGCCGGATGATTTCGTACGCCCAGATGAACCTGGCCGAATCGGTGTACGTCGGCAAGCTCGACTGCATCTTTTGCATGAACGTCCTTATGTATTTTTCCGAGGAGCGCCGCCTCGCTATCCTACGCCGCTTCTATGACGCGCTTGAACCCGGCGGATACTTCCTTTTGGGCCACGCGGAAACTCTCTCGAACGTTCCGATGAAATTCGAGCCGGTCGTTTTGGGTGATTGCCGTCTCTATCGCAAGCCTGTCGCGGTGGAAGCGGCGCGGCCGCCCGCGCTTGTGGAGGGAACCTTGTGAGCGGACCGAACCAGGAATCGGTCGAGATCTTCCTCGAGGAGGCTTCCAACAACCTCCAGTATCTTCGGGAGTACTCCGGGCTTCTTGCAGGAGCCGCAGACCAGGCCCGAGGATCTCGAGAAACTCTACATTGCCGCGCATACTCTCGCGGGCACCTCGGCGAGTTATGGCTTCCCGTGCTTTTCGGAAGTCGCCGGAAAGATGGCCCACACCTTTCACTATGCCATGAACGCGGCGCTCAGCCCGGATATGCAGGGTCCCCTTATGGAGTTCCTTTCCGACGCCATCTCCGTCCTCGAGTTCGATCTTTTGCAGATCAGTTCCAGCGGCTCCGAGACCGCGAGCGATATCGCCGTGTTCAAGCAGCGATATGCGTTTGCCTTCCCGGCGGCGCCGCGGGCGGAAGCGTCCGGTGAGTCGGAAGCTGTAGGGGTGGGCGAACCCGTGCCGGGCGTCTTTTCGTCACCTTCTCTCGCCGCGCAACTTCCGCTTGATGGGGAAGTTCCGGTCGAGGTATTGGAGTTCTTTATCCCCGAGGCCGAAGAGCACCTGCAGGCCGTCACAGAATGCCTGTTGGCAATCGAAGGCCATTCGAATCCGGAAGAAATCAACCGCCTGTTCCGGTCCGTGCACACCGTAAAAGGCTCGGCCGCGCAAGTGGGTTTGCACCGGCTCTCCGCCGTGGCGCATCGCCTGGAGGATTTGATCGGGCAATTGCGCGATGGGGCCTTGCGCCCCACGGCGGAAATCGTGGACCTGTGCCTTCAGTCCGTGGACGTCCTGAAAAAATTTCTGCACCGGCAATGGCCCAGCGATGCGGAAATGGCCGCCGCCGTGGATCCATTGCTCGCACGGATCGCGGAGCTGGCGCCCGAGGAGACATTGGAAGAAGCCCGGGAGGGGGAAGCGGCGGGAGCGGAAGGGACCGCGGGGGAAACGACCCGCTCGACAGCCGCGCCGCGCGGCGCGGGGGCGAAAGTTCTGCCGCAGGCGAAATCCGTCCGGATTCCACTCGAGCGGTTGGATCGCATGATGAACGCGGTCGGCGAGCTCGTCATCAATCGCACGCGCATGCTTGGGCGGCTGTCCGAATTGTCGAAGCTTGTCGAGGTGTTGAGTTTCTCGAAGGGACGCCTGGCGGGCAAGGTCTCCGAATTCCAGGAAAAGCACGAGTTCAGCCGCATTCAGCCAGCCTTGGTCCCTGGCAGCCAGCCGCCCCAGAGGGACACTTTCCGGGGAAGCCTCGCGAACCTGCCTGCAATCGGGTCGGATAATCTCGCTCGAGTTCAGCGAACTCGAGATGGACCGCTACGACGATTTCAATATACTGTCGCGCTCCCTGGCGGAAATCTCCGCCGATGTCACCGAAATCCTCACCCAACTCGAGAATTTCATGGGCCGCGTGGATGCGGACATTGATGAGTTCTCCAAGCTCGCGCACCACCTACAGGACGAAATCACGGCGGCGCGCATGGTGCCCATCGGCCATCTCTACACCAGGCTTTCCCGAACCGTGCGCGACGCCGCCAAGGCCGCGGACAAACCCGTGGAACTCCTGCTCGAAGGGGCCGAGACCGAACTCGACAACAATATCATCCAATATATTTCGGACCCTCTGATCCACTTGGTTCGCAACGCCGTGGCGCACGGCATCGAAGACGCTCGTGCGCGCCGCCGCGCGGACAAACCTCCCAAAGGCCGCGTCACCGTGCGCGCCTATCACCGCGGCAATCACATTTTCGTCGAAGTGGAAGACGACGGCCGCGGCATAGACACGGAGCGCATTCGCCAGCGCGTGGTGGATTCCGGCGCGATGTCGCCCGTCGCGGCGGCCGAGCTCACGGAGCGCGAACTCCGCGAATTCATCTTCCGCCCCGGATTTTCGACCGCCTCCTCCACGTCCGAGCTGGCTGGGCGGGGTGTGGGCCTCGATGTCGTGCGCGCCAACGTCCACGCGCTGAACGGTGAAATCGAAATCCGCTCCGAGCCGGGCCGCGGAGCCTGCTTCACCGTGAAGGTGCCGCTCACGCTCATCATCTCGCAAGCGCTATTCGTCCGCTGCGGCGCGTCCGTATTCGCGCTGCCGCTGGCGTTCGTCGAAGAAATCCGGCGGCTGCGCCCGGAGGAAATCGAAGACGTCGGCGGAAAGCTGCTCACGCGCGTGCGCGACGTGGTCACCGATGTGGCGCGGCTGGACTTGCAGCTTGGGCTGCCGCCCCTTGAGCCGCTGAACGGCTACTTTCACATGGTCATCGTGAAGGTTGCTGGAAAGCACGTCGGCGTCGTTGTCGAGGAGGTTCTCGGCAAGGACGAAATCGTCATCAAAAACCTGGGCGATTATCTCCGCCGCGTCAAACTTTTCCCGGGCACCACCATCGCTTCGGACGGCAGCCTGATTCTGCTGATTGATTTGAACCGGCTCGTGTACGGAGACGCGACCGAGCGGCACGCTTCGCAGGTATCTTCCGCGGCGGCGCGTGTGTTCGCCCCCGGAGCCGAGGCGGTCGCCGCAGGCAGTATCCCGTCGGAGGCCGTGGACGCCGTGGATAACGACCGCGTGGTGGTCGTCGTGGACGACTCGATCAGCGTCCAGAAATTCGTCGGCAGGATGCTTGAAAAGGCCGGCTATCGCGTGAAGCTTGCTTCCGACGGGCTGGAAGCGTCCGAGATCGTCGCACAAATGGGCTGCCATCTCATGATCACCGACCTGGAGATGCCGCGGATGAATGGCTACGAGCTCATGGCCCATCTTCGGCAGGACCCTGTGACACGGCGAATCCCCGTGCTGGTCGTCACCTCTCGCGCAGGCGCCAAGCACCGCGACCGTGCGCTCAAGGAAGGCGCAGCTGGATTTCTCACCAAGCCGGTGCAGGAAGATCAACTGATTTCAAACGTCGAGAAGCTGATCGGCGCGGAGACATCGGAGGGACGGACGGCGGCCGGTGTGCCGCTCGAGCGCCATTGAGATGACCCAAAGCCCTGGAAAGAAAATTCGCGTGCTCGTGGTGGATGACTCCGCCTTTATGTGCAAGGTGCTCCAGGAGATCATCAACTCCGATCCACAATTCGAGGTCGTCGGGCAGGGCCGCGACGGGCGCGATGCCGTGGCGCTGGCGGAGGCGTTGCGTCCCGACGTCATCACCATGGACATCAACATGCCGCACCTCGATGGTTTGCAGGCGACGGAGCTCATCATGTCGCAGCATCCTCGTCCGATTGTCATCGTCAGTTCGGAATCGCGCGAGGGCGCTGCGAGCACGTTGAAAGCTCTCGAACTAGGCGCCATCGACTTCGTTCCCAAACCTTCGAGCGGCATTGACCTGGACATGAAAAATGTACGCGAGGATCTCACGCGAAAGCTCAGGCTGGCCGCGAAGGTTCGCGTCGTCCGGACGGCAACGCGGTCGAAGCTTCCCATCCCGCATGCCCCGAAACCGCCTTCCGCGATTCTTGCCAATGGTGTGGCGCTCGCCTCCCAGGGCGGCGGAAAGTTTCCGGTCGTGGCGGTCGCCGCATCCACCGGCGGCCCTGCCGCCGTGATGCGCGTGGTGGCCGGACTGCCGGGAGAATTCCCGGCGGCGATGATCCTCGTTCTCCATATGCCGGGGACATTTACGAAGCAATTTACGGTGCAACTCGCGGAGATTGCACCCTTGCCCGTGAAGGAAGCGGAAGCGCAAGAATCTCTCCAGCCTGGAATGATCTACTTGTGTCCCGGCTCGCATCATTTGAGGCTTACGGCTGCAGGAAGGATCTCGCTCGATCCCGGGCCGCGCATCGACGGCTATCGTCCCTGCGCGGATATGGCGTTCGAGACGATCGCGGACTATGCGCGCGCGCTGGCCATCGGAGTCGTCCTCACCGGCATGGGCAACGACGCCTCCCGGGGCGTGAAAGCTGTAAAGGCTGCGGGCGGATACGTTCTCGCGCAAGACGAAACGACGTCCATGATTTTCGGGATGCCGGCGGAAGCCATCAAGACCGGCGCCGTGGACGAGGTGCTCGGGCTTGGCGAAATCAGCGGGGCGATTGAGCGGCGAGTCGCGAAGCTTTCCCGTACCGTTGCCCCGGTGGGAGTGCGATGAAATTTGCCATCCAGGACGCGGCGAAATCGCGGCGCGGAAGCCGGCCGGAGCCCGTGATTCTATTCTCCGTCGCCCATCAGATGTTCGTGATCGCCGCCGATTCCGTCCAGGAAATCCGCAGCGCGGATAGCCTTGCGGGTGCAGCCCATGAAATCGAGCGGCCGGAAATCCCGAAGGTGCGCCATACCATCGAGCGCAACCACAGGACGTATTACGTCGTGAATGCAGGCGCTCACTTTGGCTTGCCGGTGACTCGGCCGGCGCTCGTCCTGATCCTCCGGCAGTTGCGCGCCGCTGTGCTCGTGGATCGCATCGAGCGCATGACGGAAATTTCCGCCGTGCATCCGCTTCCACGGGCGTTCACGGGCCGGGAGCGCGAGTGGTATCGCGGGCTCGCGCATTTGGATGACCGCGTGATCCCCATGATTCAACCGTCTGGATTTCTGACCGCCGAAGAATTTCGGCGGCTCGACGGCGCGGCCAAAGCGGCCGCATCACAGCGCGAAATGGAAGGAGCGATCCAGGGATGAGCGCAGCCGAGGCATCCCGTGCGAGCTCGTTCGTGATCCTCCGTGCGGGGGACCGCCGCTTCGCTCTGCCCGCGAGTGTTGTGGCGGAGCTGGCGCCCCCCTTGCGGCTGCATGTGTTTCCTCACACATCGCCGTTCGTTGTAGGCGTGATTGTGCGACGTGGGCGCATCGTGCCTGTGTATGACGGCATCCCCGCGCTGGCCGGCGGCCATGTCTCCGCGCAGAGGTTTTACCTGATCGCGAAGCGCGAGTTCGGCGCGGCGAGCGAGTGGAGCGCCATTCCTGTGGATGGGGAAGGCGAATTGGCCACGGGTGAAATGGCGCCTCCGCCCCCGGGCGTGCCGAAATACGTTGTGGGAACCTTCGGCATCGGCGGCGAATCTTTCGAGGTGCTGGATTTCGGCGCGCTGATGGCATCGCAATCCGTCGCGCCCCCTGTGCCCGGGCCGCCGGAGGCGCAATCATGACCGCATCGCCGGGCCAACCCAAAATTCTGCTGATTGACAGCAACGTTTATTTCGCGAAGCGCATGGGCGATGCCCTGAAGCAGCAGGGATTCGAGGTGGTGCCGAGCGCGCAGGCAGCCTACGCACTGACGATGCTCGAATGGAACGCGCCGGCGGCGATCCTGTGCGCCACGAACCTCCGCGAGATGGGCGCGCTCGAAATGGCCCCCATTCTTCGCACCGACCCGAAGACCGCGAACATTCCGCTGATCGCCGTGGGCGCGGGCGGCGACCAAGCGCTGCTCGAGGCCTATCGCGCGGGCTGCGACGACTACGTGGATCGCCGCCGCCCGCCGGCGGACATCGCCGCGCACGTCCGCCGCTTTCTGCTCAGCCGGCAAGACGGCTTCCAGCCCACGCAGATGCTCTCGAATGCGGAGACGGAACTGAGCGGCAGCCTTTCGCACCTCGATCTTCCCGGCGTCATCCAGATGCTCGGCCAGGCCCGCCAAACCGGGGCATTGCACATCAACGCCGCCATTGACGGAATCGTTTTTTTCGAGGGCGGCGAGATTTTTCACGCGGAATGCGGCAGCCTGTTCGGAGATGAAGCCGTGACGCAAATCGTGAAGACGTGCCAGATGGCCGCCGAGGGAGTGTACAAGTTTGTCTACGGCGCGACGGCCGCGCAGCGGACCGTGCTGCGCTCGGCGACCGATTTGCTGCTGGACGCCATGCGCGAGTTCGACGAAAGCGAGCGGCGAAGGGAGAGAAGGAGCCGACATGAGCGAGACAGAGACGCTTACGGCCGCCCACACGCCGACCGTCTATTTCATAGACGACAGCGCCACGATGCGCGAAGTGATCAAGATCGCTTTTCGCAAGGAGAATATCCGCGTGATCACATGTCCGGACGCCGCTTCGGCGCTCGACCAGTTTGGCGAGGCCGCGCCCGATGCCGTGATCACCGACGTCATCATGCCGGATCGGGATGGCTACGACGTGTGCCAGTTCATCAAGCAGCACGGGCAATTCGGCAAGACGCCCGTGATCTTGATGTCCGGCGTCGTCAACCGCACGGTGGCGGAAAAAGCCCTGGCGGTGAAGGCCGACGAGCTGATCCGGAAACCTTTCGAGCCGCAGGATCTGATCGTGCGCGTAAAAAATCTTCTGGGATTGAATCCCCCGAAGCCGTCGTCCGATGAAGCATTGCCCGATCCTTCGCAGGCGGCTCCGCGCCCGGCGCCGCGGGCCGCTACCGGGACGCCCCCTCACGCTTTGGCCAGTCTCTTTGCCGCGGGCCCAACGCATGCGCCTGCCGCCGCCGCGCACGGCGCGGCTGCGCCGCCGTCCGCGGACATTCAAAAGCTGCGGCACGAAATTCGCCGGCTGGAACTGCTGGTGAAAAAGCTGCAAGCCGAATTGGAAGCCCAGCATCAGTATTGTGCGGCCTTGGAAGCCCACTGCAAGACTCTTCAGGAGTCCGACTAGCCCGGTTTTTCTCTCCGCATCCTCCCAACCTGTTTCGATTCGAAATTCGATGGGAAGTCTTTCACAGATGGGAGTGAATCCTCGCATCGTTTCACAGCGTCTATCTAGGTATGAGCTCGCGCCAATGAGATTGCTTTTCAACGGACTCGCTTTGCTCTAGCATGGGCGTCAGGAAGCCTCGGGAGCCGTTTCATCCCATGGACAATCGCCGCGAGAAAATCGTCATTATCGAAGCCGATGCGGCGAACCGCAATGCCTTGATTGCGGCGATCGAGAGCGCCGGCTACGACGTTTCGGCCTTCGCGACGGCTCGCGAAGGGCTTGATGCCGCGCGTCAACTCGGCGCCGACCTGCTGCTGCTGGATTCGCCCCTCCCCGACCCAAGTGCCCCGAGCACGCATGAGATGTTGGCAGCCATTCGCGGTTCGGTGGCCACGGAAGGAATTCGCGTCATTCTTCTCGTGGGTCCGGGCGCGGGGGAACGCGAAGCAGGGCTCGGCCTTGGCGCCGATGATGCTGTTTCGCGGCCATGGGACGCGGCCGAACTTCTGGCGCGCGTGCGCGTGCAACTGCGCGTTCGGCGAGCGGATAGGCAGCTTCTCGAGGAAGTGCACATCGCGGAGGAGGGCCAGCAGATCGCGCATACGGCGTTCGACGCGCTCGCCGTCACCGAGAAAATGACGAACGACGCCTTTTCTCTCGATCGCGCCATGAAAATCGGCCTCGGCGCCATCTTCGCCATTGTCGTCCTCATGGCGGGAATCTATCTCCTTTTCGTCCACAGCGCCCGGAAGGACACGCAACGATCCAACGCCACGATCGCCCGGCTCGAAGGCGGCATCGTGCACCAGCAGGATCTGATCGCCATGGCGCGCAAGCTGCGCGAAGAGCAAGGGATCGGATGCCACAACTCTGCCCGGAAAAGATGAGTCTCCAGAAAAAGGCCGCGGACTTGAAAGCCAGGATGGCGAGCGCGGATTCCGGCGAAGTCGCAAGCTTGCAGAAAGAACTGGACGACACGAATGCCCGCCTGAAGCGCATCGAGCAAGAAGGCGATTCGGCTGAAAATCTGATTCGGACCGACGTGCAGAGCGTATGCCTGCTGCACGTCTCGGTGGCTTTTAGCAATCCGCAGACCGGCCAGCGCTTGCGCTACGCCGGGCTGAATCCTCAGGGCGACCCCATCGAGGATGGCGACGGCGACCCCATCCTCACTCTCACCGGTAACGGGCCGGAGGTGAAGCTGGACGTGTTTCGGCACGGGCTTCCTGGTGGGATCGGGCGGGCGGATCGTCACGAACCGGCATGTCGCGGAGCCGTGGTGGAATAATGAGGATATCAGCGGAATCACCAGCCAGGGCTTCCAGGCCGAGATTTCCTCAATCCAAGCCTACTTTCCAGGCGACCCACGCGCGTTCAACGCCGAGATTCAGGAAATCTCAAAAGACACGGACCTTTCCACGATGCAAGTGGACATGCAGGGCCTGAAGCGCACGGCCCTTTCGCTCGCTATGGGTGCGGATGGCGCCGTGTCCGGCGAGCCGGTGGTATTCATGGGCTACGCGACGGGGCTGGCCGGAATCCTGGCGCGTACGGACGAAAATACGGCGAAGCAAATCCTGACGAGCAGCGGGGGCGACGTTTCACAGGTGTTCGAGCAAACTCGGCGCGCCGCGACTTGATCCGGCCGATCATCACCCAGGGCCATGTCGGCGACGTGCTGCCGGATCGAATTGTGTTCGACGCGCAGACAACCTCCGGCGGGTCCGGCGGGCCGCTTTTCGATCAACAGGGAAAAGTGATTGGCGTCACGTATGCCGTGCTGGACGGTTTTGGCGGCTCGAATTTTGGAATTCCCATCCGATTGTCGCAACCGCTGCTCGCCCCCGCATTGGTCGCGTTGCCTTCCCATTGAAATTGGCGGAGCCGTGCGGCGCCTGCACACTTAGGGTAAACTGGAAATTGCGTATTCCCGCTGCCGGAGACGGGCCGGCATTCCGCCTATGGAAATTGTTTCGCGCGAGAAAGGCATCCTCGGCCGCATTGTCGAAGCGCGGCGCGAGTCCATTGCACACCGCAAGCGCGTGCTGCCGGACGTGGCGTTGAAATTTGCGGCCGGAAAGGCCGCCGCGCCACGGGATTTTCCGGGCGCCCTCGTGCGCGACGGGTGCAACATTATTGCCGAGCTGAAGAAGGCGTCGCCTTCGCGAGGCATCCTGCGCGCGGAATATGCCCCTGGGGCGTTGGCGGCGGGTCTGGAAAGGGCCGGGGCTGCGGCGCTTTCAGTGCTGACGGAAGAGGAATTCTTTTTCGGCTCGCTGGGTGATTTGAAGGAGGCGAGGAAAGTTGTTCAAATTCCGATCCTGCGGAAGGACTTCATCGTGGATCCCTGGCAGGTCTGGGAGACGCGCGCCGCGGGCGCGGACGCTTTCCTGCTGATTGCCGCGATTTTAAGCGATGCGGAGCTGCAGGAACTGCTGGAGCAGGGCCGCACGCTCGGGATGGAGCCGCTCGTGGAAGTGCATTCGCGCGAAGAGCTCGGGCGCGCCGTGGCCGCCGGAGCGCGGATCATCGGCGTGAATAACCGCGACCTGCGCGATTTTCAGGTGCGTCTTGAGACCTCGCTCGAACTGATCGAAGCGATTCCGGAAGAGTGCATCGCCGTGAGCGAGTCCAGCCTCGGCACGCGCGAGGACCTCGCCCGGCTGCGGAGCGCCGGGTTCGACGCCTTTCTCATCGGCGAGCATCTGATGGGTGCCGCTGATCCAGGCGAGGCGTTGCGCGGCCTGCTGGGCGCGGCGCGTCCGGTGGAATGAGCGCCGGCGGAGTGTGGATTGAGAATGGAATCGCCATGGCCACGGGTAAGGTAAAGGTGAAAATTTGCGGGATCACGAATTGGACGGACGCGCGGCGCGCTGTCCGCGAGGGAGCGGACTTCCTCGGCTTCAACTTCCATGCGCGCAGCCCGCGTTACATCGCGCCCGCTAAAGCGCGGCGGATAGTGCGGCGGCTGCCGAAGGGGATTCACGCCGTGGGTGTGTTCGTGAACGAGACGGAGCAGAGGATGGTCCAGACCGCGCGCGCCGCCGGGCTCGATTATGTGCAGTTGCACGGCGACGAACCGCCCGCGGCCATCGCGCGCCTCAAAAAATCTCTGCCGGGCGTCGGAATCATCAAGGCGGTGCGCGTGCGGAAGCCGTTCCGCGCGGCGCAACTCGCGCCGTTCAAGCAGGCCGCGGCGCTGCTGCTCGATGGCTACGATCGCCGGCGGCATGGCGGCACGGGCAGGACGTTCGATTGGGCGGCTGTGCGGCGCGCGAAACCCTACGGAAAAATCTTTCTGGCCGGCGGCCTGACGCCCGAAAATATCGGCGCGGCGATTCGCGCGGCGAAGCCCTACGCCGTGGACGTGTGCAGCGGCGTGGAGGCCAAGCCGGGGAAAAAGGATCCGGCGCGCATGAAGGCGCTGCTGCGCGCTGCCAAGAGCGCATAGGGTATAGAAAGGATTGCGATGGGATACAGCGTGAATGTCGTGCGTGAGTCTCGGGGCCGCTACGGGCCGTATGGCGGGCGGTACGTCCCGGAGACGCTCATGGCGCCGCTCGAAGAACTCGAGCGGGCCTACGCGGAAGCGCGCAGCGATCCCGCCTTTCAAGCGGAACTCGACGCGCTTCTGCGCAATTTCGCCGGTCGCCCCACGCCTCTGCAATTTGCATCGCGGCTCACCGAACATCTCGGCGGCCCGCGCATTTACATCAAGCGCGAGGATCTGCTGCACACCGGCGCGCATAAAATCAATAACTGCCTGGGCCAGAGCCTGCTCGCGGTGCGCATGGGGAAAAAGCGCGTGATCGCCGAAACGGGCGCGGGCCAGCACGGCGTGGCCACGGCGGCGGTGGCCGCGCGCCTGGGCCTCGACTGCACGGTCTACATGGGCACGGAGGATATGGAGCGGCAGCGGCTGAATGTGTTTCGCATGCGGCTGCTGGGCGCGGAAGTGATCGGCGTGGATTCCGGCAGCCGCACGCTGAAAGACGCGATCAACGAAGCCATGCGCGATTGGGTCACCAACGTGCGCACGACGCATTATCTGCTCGGCTCCGTTCTCGGCGCGCATCCCTATCCGGAGATGGTGCGCGATTTTCAGAAGATTATCGGCGAAGAGGCGCGCGCGCAGATTCTTCGCGCCGAAGGCCGCCTGCCGGACCATCTTTTCGCCTGCGTGGGCGGCGGCTCGAATTCCATCGGGCTGTTTCATGCCTTCCTGGGCGACGCGAACGTGAAAATGATCGGCGTGGAAGCCGGAGGCCGCGGGAAATCTCCCGGCGAACATGCCGCGCGGCTCGCTGCCGCGCTGGGTTTCACGGGCGCGCGCCCGGGCGTGTTGCAGGGCACGTACACGTACGTGCTGCAAACGGCGGATGGCCAGATCGCGACGACTCATTCGGTTTCCGCCGGGCTCGATTACCCGGCGGTCGGCCCGGAGCACGCATGGCTGGCCGACCAGGGCCGCGCGGAGTACACCGCCGTGGGCGACGGAGAAGCGGTCGAAGCCGCGCGCACGCTCGCGCGGGTCGAGGGGATCATTCCGGCGCTCGAACCCGCGCACGCTCTGGCCGAACTCATTCGCCGCGCGCCGACAATGGAAAAGGACGAAATCGTGATTCTGAATCTTTCCGGGCGCGGCGACAAAGACATGGAAATCCTTTCGCGCTATGTCTGATACGGCCATCCCGCGATCGTCCGCGCCCGCGAGGCAAGCTGCGGAGCCCACCGGAAGAATTGCCCAGCGATTCCGCGACCTGCGCGAAGCGGGCGAGCTGGGACTCGTCGCCTACATCACTGCGGGCGATCCCACGCTCGAAGCAAGCGAGAAAATCGTGCTCGCAGCCGCTCAAGCGGGCGCCGATGCCATCGAGCTGGGCGTGCCCTTCAGCGATCCCGTGGCCGACGGGCCGACCATCCAGCGGGCGAGCGAACGTGCCTTGCGCAGCGGGACAACCTTGGCCGGCGTGCTCGAACTTGTTCGCCGCTTGCGCGCGCACACAGCCGTGCCGCTGGTCCTCTTCGGCTACTTCAATCCCATCCTGCAGATGGGCCTCGAACGATTCGGCGAAGCAGCCGCCGAGGCCGGTGCCGATGGCGTGCTGGTCACGGATATGACGCCCGAAGAATCGGACGCCTATCGCGCGGCGATGAGCGCGCGCGGCTTGGATACGATTTTTCTCGCGGCGCCCACTTCGACCGACGCGCGGCTCGAGCGCATCGCGGAATGTTCGAGCGGCTTCTTGTATCTGGTTTCGCGCATGGGCGTGACCGGCGCGCGGGAAGCCCTGCCGGAGGAATTGCCGGCCCTGGCGCGGCGCGCGCGGCGATTCACAAAATTGCCCATCGCTGTCGGCTTCGGAATTTCGCTTCCCGAGCACGTGAGCGTGCTGGGAGGAATTGCCGACGCCGCCGTGGTGGGCTCGGCGCTGGTGGCGGAAATCGAAAAGGCCGCGACACCCGATGCGGCTGCCGAGGCCGTGGCGGAGCGCATCCGCGTCCTAAAACGCGCCGCGCGCGAAGGCATCAGCCGCCGCAGCAGCATGTAGCCCGGGCCGGCTTCGCGCGCCCGTGCGCGCAGGCCATGACCTGCGGTACCATGCACCCTGCGAATTCTCCCGGGAGAGGACATGGAGCCGCATTCGATCGTGGTCGTGAGCCTGCACAGCCCGAAGGAAAGGATCTGGGGCGAATTGATCGCCATCACGAGTTCCGGAGTCACTCTGCGCGGCATGGACCTGCACGGGTTCGACGACTTCGTGAGTCAGGTGCTGCATCCGGAAGGCGACCGCATCGGACTGCCCACGCTGTTTTTCCCCATGCTGCGGATCGAACGGATTGCGCTCGACGAGCCGCGCGGCTCGATCCCTTCTCTGGCGGGGATGTTCGAAAAGAAAGTGGGCCGGTCACTGGGGGATTACCTGGCGGAGTTTGGCTGAGGGCCGGGGCGCGCGCGGCGCACGGGATCATGCGATGAAAAGCCGGATTTTGACGGTCCCCAACCAGCTCACGTTTCTGCGTCTCGCCTTTATTCCATTCTTCGTCATGGCCATCATGTATGACCATTACACGCTGGCGATCGGAATCCTGATTCTGGCCGGCGTGAGCGACGGGCTCGACGGGCTGCTGGCGCGCGGGCTCAATCAAAAGACGCCGCTGGGAGCCTATCTCGACCCCATCGCGGATAAACTCCTGGTCTCCTCTTCCTACCTTGTTCTGGCCCTGAAAGGCAGGATTGCCTGGTGGCTGGCGATCCTGGTGCTGGGCCGCGACGCAGGGCTCCTGGCCGCCTGCGCCGTGATTCTGCTGACGCTGGGATACCGGCCATTTCCACCAAGCATTTGGGGAAAGGCCACCACCTTCTTCGAGATTTTCCTGATCGTCGTGGTTCTGGTGCTGGAGGTGTGGAATTCGCATCTCCTGCGGGCCGTGATGGAGATCAGCATGTATTGCGTCGCGGCGTTCGTGATTACTTCCTGGCTGCACTATAGCGTCGCGATATCACGCCGGCTGCAGACCGAGGCCTAAAGCGGGGCGCGCGTCATGAAAGCCCTCTCCGCGCTCACCCCCCATGCAGGATTTCAATAGCAACCATCGCAAAACTCGCCACCACCGCAAGTCCCGCTGCCCAGCCGAGCGCGTAGGCGCGCTTGCGCTCCTCCGGCATGGCCGGCGGACGATCCGTCATGATTTTGCCCAGGATGAACCCGGAGGCGAGCCCGCCCAGATGCGCGTAATTATCAATCCCGCGAAACAGCAATCCCCAGATCGCAATATAGATCAGCCATTTGATGAGCTGGCTGCGGAGCAATTGCATCCCGGCGCTTCGCCGTCCCATGGTCATTGCCAGCATCACGCCGATCAACCCCAGCAGCGCCCCGGAGCCGCCGACGCTGAAGTTCCCCACAAGGCTGCTCAGCGCGTAGCCGCCCATTCCCGTGACCACATACACGAACAAAAATCGCGCCGAGCCATACAACTCCTCGATTTGCGGGCCGATGTCCATCAGCACCCACATGTTGAACGCGATGTGCAGGATGCTGCCATGGAGAAAAACCGCCGTCACGAATCGCCACGGCTGCGCGAGATCGCCTGGCTGCCCAGCGAATCCGAAAAGTGGCAGCGATGCGCCCAGGCGGTACAGCACATCGCTATTGATTCCGCCCAGATTGAACATCCCGGAAATTCCGCCGCCCTCCGGCGCCTGAAATCCGCTGATGCGCATGGTCCACAGCAGGCTCACGAGATATAACAGGCAGCTCAGGCTCAGGATTCCGTACGTGGCGGGCGACGTTGCCGGCAACAGCCGCCCCAGCGACCGGCTGGCCGCCGCCATCGAGAACGTCATACTCGCGCCGCACTGATGGCATCGCGTGGCCGTGGCTCCCACCAGCGTGCCGCATGCGGGACACAGTTTCGGGCGGGGCGGCTCGCTGCGGCCGCCGAAAATTCTGCTCATCTTTTCGCGGAATCGGTCAAGTTTCCAGCGCATGCGCGGCGAAAGGTCCACTGGGCTTCCTTGCGAGAAGGCGATTGCGTTTCTATAGTGATGCGCCTCTATAATACAGAAAATGAGTCCGCACAAGTGAATGGGGAGCCCATTTGAGTTCCTCCGCCCGGCCCTGGAATTTCACCAGACGGCGGAAGAGCGGTTTGCGCCGCGAGCCGGTCCTTCTCCGGCGGCTGGCGCTTGTGTCCGCGTTCGCGGTCGTTGCCGCCGCGGGTTGCGCGCACCGCACAGTCACGGTCCAGCCTCCCACCCAGCCCCCGGCGGAGCAGCCTTCGCCGCCCTCCGGCGCGCCCCCTGCCATCGAACGGCAGCCCGCCGTGGCGGGCGAATACGTCGAAGAGGGCGTGGCCTCGTGGTACGGCGTTCCGTTCGATGGCCGTCGCACCTCGAACGGCGAGATCTACGACATGAACGAATTCACCGCGGCGCATCGCACGCTGCCGTTCGGCGCGGTCGTGCGCGTCACGAATCTCGCCAATGGCAGGGAGACCGAAGTGCGCATCAACGACCGCGGCCCCTTCGTTGCCAACCGCGTGATTGATCTTTCCCACGCCGCGGCGCAGGCGCTCGAAATGATCGGACCCGGCACCGCGCCGGTGCGGCTCACGGTCATTTCCGGACCCAATCCGCGAATCGGATTCTTCGGCGTTCAGGTGGGCGCGTTTCAGAACCAGCAGAACGCGGAGCGATTGCAGACCCTGCTCGGACCGCGCTATTCTCCGATCACCATCGTGACCTATGACTCCCCGAATGGCCTCTTCTACCGTGTGCGCGTGGGCCGCGTGCCAAGCCAAAGCGCCGCCGCCGCGCTCGCCGGCCAATTGCGCTCCGAGGACCGCTTGACCACCTTCGTCATCCGCCTCGACAATTAGGAGCATGATGCCCCGCCGCCCATCGCACCCTCTCGCGGAACGCAGCCGGCACTTCCATCCCGCGTCGTTTTTCACCTGGCTGCTCGGAGCCTCTTTGTTCTTGTTTGCGCCGGTCGCGGACGCTCCCGCGCAAACCGCGCCATTCGCGTCTTCGGATGTGACCATCGTTCTGCCGCCCAAGGTGGTTGCGGGCCAGCAGGCAACGCTCGCCGTTCTCGGCGCGCACGGGAAGCTTGCTGCGGGTGTGACGGTTAAGCTCGAGAATATTTTCACCGAGATGTTCACCCTGGCAAGCCCCCCGGGCGCCACCAACGAGCCTGAAAATCCCAGCAGCGTCCGGACCGATAGGACCGGCCGCGGCTTCTTCGGTGTTTTTCCGGTTTCAGGGGCGCTCCTCGCAAGCACTGCGAGCGACTACGCCGCTGCACTCGTTGGTGATTTCGCACCACCGGTGAACACCCCACAAGCTATCACCGTCGCGCCGGTTGTTTCCCTGCACAACTATTTTTCGATTTGCGGAGCGGGATTCGCGGGCGATGCGGACGAGAATCGCGTGAATATCAACGGCGCGGCGGCGCTCGTGTTGGCCGCTTCGCCCGAATGTCTCGTGGTGCTCCCGGGCGCGGACGCCGCCCCCGGCCCTGCCACGATCTCGGTCGAGGCCGCAGGGCAGAAACGGACCGCGGCCACGTCGCTCGTCTCGCTCGCTTTCGAATCTCCCAATCCCGCGCTGCTGCCGGATCAAAGGGGGCGCCTCACCGTCCGCGTGCTCGGGTCGGAGTTGCCGCTTCGCATCGTCGTCGAGAACAAGACGCCCGATGTGCTGCGATTCCTGCGCGGCGATGAGCAAGACGTTGTTACGCGCGGCGGCGCGCAAAATATCGCCACGATCGAAGTTCAGGCGATTCGCTCGGGGGATTTTTCTCTGAGCGCCCGCATTCGGGCGCAGCCGGACCCAGAAGCAGCAGGGCGATATCTCTGGGTGGCCGTGCAGCTCGCGCCGGAAAGCATGCGCGACGAGATTTGGAAACTCTCCAGGAAGCTGGCGCATCATCCGCGCGATTTCCGGCCGCTGCGGCTCAAGCTCGATGAAATCCTGGCCGCCACGCCGCCGGGCGATTTTCGCACGCTCCTTCGCGCCGCCCGCGCGACGTTGTAGCAGGTCTGTCGAAAGGCCGTTGAGTTTGGCGGAGGGATTCCGCTATTCGCCGGAGGCGGCCTCGAGCTTTTTCGGCTCGTCTTCGGGGAGCGCGCCCTGCGTCATCTGCTCGAGCGAGTTCCGCGCGCGATTCAAGCGGCTATCCGCCTCTTCGTAGTTTTGCTGCGCGTGGCGCAGATGCGTGCCCAGCTTTTCGTACACTTCGGCGAAGGAGTCGAATTGCTTGCTGAGTCCCGCCATATTCGCCAGGAGATGCCGCGCGTTTTCTTCGATCTTCTGCCCTTGCAGGCTGATGGCCACGGCGCTCAGGCAGGCGTAGAAGGTGTTCGGTGAAACGGGAAACACGCGCTTCCCTCGGCAGTATTCGTCGAGCTTCCCGTGTTTCGAGTCTTCGGTCATCAGCAGTTCGTAATAGACGCCTTCGGAGGGGACAAACATCAGCGCGTAATCGAACGTGTGCTCCGCGGGCAAAATGAATTTTTCCGCGATCGAATCGGCGTGCTTGCGCACAGCCTGGGAAAAGTCGCGCCGCGCGTCGTCTCCCTCGTCCGCGAGCCTGCGGTAGGCCTCCAGCGGAAACTTGGAATCAATCGAAAGGATGCGTTCGCCGCTGCGCACAATCGCGTCCACGACCGCGCCTGTCGAATTGAAGCGGTATTGCACTGTGTAGGCGTTCTGCGGAAGCGCATCCTCGAGCAGGCGCTCGAGTGTCACCTCGCCCAGCGTTCCGCGCGTCTTGGCCCCGCCCAGAACCGACTGCAGCGTTTGCGCCGCCTTGGAAAGGTCCTGGCTGGTCTGGTGCACCTCGCCGATTCTCTGGCTCATCTGCAGCAGCGCGTCCGTGGAAGATTGCAGGCGCCGCGCCACTTCCCGCTGCGCTTCCGTGGCCAGTTGTCCCGTGGAGGCCACGCCGCTCTGCAGTTCTTGCCGCACCTGACCAAGCTGCTGCGTCACCGTCTGCATCAGATGGTTCATCTGCGAGGCCGCGGCTTGGCCCTGCGCCGCGAGCGACCCTTGCATCTCCTGCCGCACGGCGGACAATTGCGCCTCCGACCGGCGGCTGGCGGACGACACAATCACAGCCACAATCACGATTGCAAGAATGCCTGCCAGAACTCCTGCTCCGAGCCAGATCATGGGGTTCATTTGCGGCTTCGCCTCTTCTCGCTTCGCGCGCTTGCGCCGGGTTCGATAGCACACTTTAGCGCGAATGGCGCGCGCGGTGAAGCCGTTTCGTCGCGTGGAATCAGGCTCAGTTTGAAGATAGGAGGGCGGGGTTTCAACCCCGCCGTAAGCCACGAATAAACAGGAGGGCTTTCGCGGTCTGTGCGTCCCGGTGGTTTTGACCGGGAAGCCCCTGACGCCACGCCGTTTATGAGCAGGACGGACATCCTCGCGAATCACTCGCGCGTGGCGGAGCCGGCGAGTGGAACGAATGTGCCGGGCGTCGCCGACGCGCCCGAATCCAATGTTTGCGGTGCGCGCCACGAATCCACCACGGAGATTTGGTGGACGCACGAAACCGTGCAGTGGGGAGCGCAGCCCTTCCGCGTGAGGAACTCACGGTGGCGCTGCTCGGCGGTGTATTCGGCGAGCGGAACGCCCGGATAGCCGCGCTGCTGCGAGCAGTAGTGCACCAGGCCATCCTCGCAAATATAGAGGTAGCGCGACCCGGCGCGGCAGCGCCACTCGTTTTCGCGGCCCGCGGCAATATTGTGCTGAAACCGATTCACGCGGCTGAAGGAGCGCTTGCCGAGTGACATAATCTCCTCGAAAACTTCGCGTTCTCGCGCGCCCAGCGGCTGGAGCTGCCCGTTGCCGTCGTGCAGGATGCCCACCGTGGAAGTGAAGCCCAGCTCAAGGGCGCGGTGCGCCACGGCGAGAGCGTCTTCCGGATTGCAAAAGCCGCTCCCCAGCACGGAATTGATGTTCACATGAAATTCGGCGTGTTCGGCCAGCAGCGCGAGCTTCTGATCGAGCACTTTCAGGCTTTTCTTGGAGACATCGTCGGGCCGCACATTATCAATGCTGATTTGCAAATATTCCAGGCCCGCGCGGTTCAGCCGCTCGATGCGCTCGGCGACCAGCAGATAGCCGTTGGTGATCAGCCCGGCGATGATTCCATTGTGCCGGATGCGCGCGATGATGGCGTCCAGCTCGGGATGCAGCAAAGGCTCGCCGCCGCTGATCGTGATAATGGATGTGCCCATGGCGCCCAGGCGGTCAATCCGCGCGAACATCTCCTCCGTGGGCACGGGCTTCGAGAAATCATCGAATTCGTTGCAATACGTGCAGGCCAGGTTGCAGCGCCGGATGGGAATGACGTGCGCGAGCAGCGGGTGGCGCGTCGAGAGAATTCCCTTCGCGATCATGCGGATTTCCCGCAGCTTGCGATGCGCCGCCAGCAGCCGCCTGCGAATTTTACTTTTTGCGGTCATCCTCTTTGTATCATTATGCCATACCGGGCGGATGGCGCTCAGTCGGACCATGGCTGCAGTGTTCGATCCCAGCGATGTTTTTTCAAGATTTCGAGCAGCCCCGGGTCGAGCGCGCCTGCATCGCTTGCAGCCAGGTTTTGCTTCACATGCTCCGGCTTCCTCATTCCGATGATCGTGGTGCTCACCACGGGATTCGAGAGAATGAAACGCAGCGCCATCTCCGGCAGGGTCATGCCCGCGGGAACGATGGCTTTCAATTTCTCGACGCGCTCGATTGTCCGCGGAAGGTTTTCAGGGCCGAAATACCTCGCCCGCCAGTCTCCCTCGGGGAATCGAGTCCCGAGCGTCATCTTCCCTCCCAGGCTTCCTTCGTCAAGGGGGACTCGGGCGATCACGCCGACGTTCAGCTCCTTGCAGACCGGGAAGAGCTTGTCTTCGGGCGCCTGGTCGAAGACGTTGTAAATCACCTGCACCGCGTCCACCAGGCCGGTGCGCAGCGCGGCGGTTCCGTTTGCCGGCTGCCAGCGGTTCAGGCTGATGCCGAAAAATTGGACCAGGCCGTCGCTTTTCAGCTTTTCGACCGTCTCGCGGAATTCCGCCTCGCCGGCCCAGCCGTCGTCCCAGACGTGGAATTGCAGCAGATCAATCGAATCGGTCCGCAATTTTTCCCGAATCCGCCGCGCGTATTCGAACACATGGCGCGCCGGGAAAACGTCCCGGTATTTATATTGCGGCAGCGCCGGCCACTTTCCATTCATCGGCGGAATCTTGGAAGCGGCAAAAAGGCGCTTGCCCTTGTTGCGCGAGAGGATCTCGCCGAGCAATCCATCGCTCTTGCCGTCGCCATACGCCCAGGCCGTATCGAAGAAGTTGCAGCCCAGGTCCACGGCATGCTGCAAAGCTTCGAGAGATTGCGCGTCGTCGGAACCGCTCCAGCCGCTCATGCCCCACAGCCCCTCCCCGATGTCGCTCACGGCAAAGCCGGTGCGGCCGAGCCTGCGATAGATCATTGGACCATCCTCCTCGGTATGCCCCCTCTTCGCCCCTTCCCGTGGCGCCCCAGGGCAACTCTTCCTTACGCGCAGTATTCTTATACCCCTGGGAAGCCTGCATCGGGTAGGATACATTCCTGTCAGGCGGGGCCGGCCACATCGCAATCTCCGCGGAACTTTGTGTTCCAAACCGTGCAAGTAAGATAACTATGCCGAGGGGACGAACCTGTGATGAGGATTGTGAGAATATGGCGCAACAGTTTCCAGGCCGCGCGCCCTTTGCAAGAGGGCTTTTGATGCGCTCCAGGTTCCGGCTCCTTTTCCCGACAGCCATTGGGGCCGCGGTTCTGATGGCTCTCTCGGCTTGCGGCGGCAACAGTTCCAATTCCTCCTCCGCTCTTCCCCCTGCGATGGTTCTCGTATACCCCGGTTCCGCGAGCGTCCCCACCGGCCAGCAAATTCAATTCACTGCATTTGTCCCGAGCTTGCCGAAGTCTACGTTCACCTGGGCGGTAACCGCCGGTTCGTCCAATGGGTCGGTGACCGGCAGTGGAGTGTTCATGGCCACGGGGGCGTGCCCTTCCTCTGCCACCGTCACGGCTACCTCGCAGGCAAATACGAGCTTTTCCGGAGTAGCGACAGTAAACATTACGTGCGCGCAGAGCGTGGCCGTCGCGCCCGCCGCCCTCGCCGTCCAGGCCGGGGCTGTAGCTACGTTTACAGCCAAAGTGAACGGCAATGCGGTCACGCCGAGCTGGTACGTAAACGGCGTTCTCGGCGGCGACACCCTCTACGGCACGATTGACGTCAACGGGAATTATACGGCGCCTCCCACTCCGCCGCCGGGAGGCGTCGCGGCGATTACCGCCATTAGCGGAGCTAATTCCGGCACGGCCGCGGCAACCGTTCTTTTCTCCAACAGTTCCTTCAGCGGGCCCTATGCCTTTTCCTACATGGGCAGCGACGGCTCCTTTTTATCCGTCGCCGGCAGCTTTACGGCGGATGGAAAAGGCGGCATCTCCGCCGGCGTGGAAGACGTCGCGAGCCTCCATTCCGGAAAGAGCGCGCAAGTCACGTTCACCGGCACTTATACCGTCAATCTTGACGGCAGCGCCACAGCCACGCTCAGCAATGGAAATATCTTGCAGTTTGCCCTCACGGGGAACACGTCCGCGCATGCGGGCCAGCCCGTCCAGCATGCCCTCCTCGTGCGCTTCGGCAATGTGTCAGGCCATGGTTCCACCGACACGGCTACCGGCAGCGGCGCCATGGATCAACAGAACCCCGGCGCGTTTTCCGTCTCGGCGTTCTCTGGTAACTACGCCTTCAACCTTTCGGGCGTTGACCCCAGCAAAAATCCGCTCAAACTCTCGGGGAAATTCAACGCTACGGGCGCGGGCATCAGCATCCCCGCGGGCTTTGCGGTTGAGGACATCACTTATAAGGGCGCGAACACCTCGGCAACCCCCGATGACTCGCTCCAGGGCGCCTTTCAGATGGATCCCACATACGGGACGACCAATGGGCGCGGCCTAGTCACCCTGACGAGCAACAGTACGGTTCTCAACTCCACCGCCGCCACCACCACGCTTCAATTTGCTTTCTACTTCGTGGACAATACGCACCTGAAAGTCGTCGAAACGACCGACCCGGCCAATTTTCTGCTTGCCGGTGATTTCTACAGCGCTCCCAATGACGACGGTTCGTTCACAGCCTCGAAGGCCCTGCCCCAAGGGAACTTTGCCTTCACCTGCAGCGGCTCGGCTTCCGATGGAGCCTACACCGTGGGCGGAATTTTTGATTCCAGCGGCGGCACGTCCGGCGCGACGGGCGGCACGATTCTTGGTGGCAGCCTCGACACGAATAATGGCGGTGTGCATCTCCAATTGGATTCGAACCTTAGCGGAACCTTCTCCGTGGATCCCAGCCTCGGCCGGATCACCCTTTCTCTCACTGCCGGCGCAACCTCCTATCAATTTGCGGCTTATACCGCATCGAATGGATCGCTCGTCTTGATCGAGATTGATTCCAATGGGCAGGCCATCGGGAACGCTTACTTGCAATCCAGTGCCACCGCCCTCGAACAA
Organism: Terriglobia bacterium; assembly: GCA_963823205.1. Taxonomy (GTDB): domain Bacteria; phylum Acidobacteriota; class Terriglobia; order Acidiferrales; family UBA7541; genus Palsa-295. Next base: position 55,363 of record CAWGKL010000003.1, on the reverse strand, counting down.
GGCACGTATGCCGTCAATCTCTCCGGGCTTGCCAACACGGGCAATGGCGCCCTGGAACAAGATGTCCTCGGCCAGATTGCAACCATCAATGGAACCGTGTTGTTCGGAACGCTCAGCGTCAACGATTTCGCCGCAACCACCATCACCGTGGGCGAGCCGCTCTTGCCGGCCCTCTCGAGCATCCAAACTCCCGATACCAATGGACGCGGCACCTTTGTTCTCGAAACAGCCAGCGCCACTTTTCCCTTCGCCTACTACGTCGTTGGCAACAACACCGTGCTCCTCCTGGCAACCAACAGCGCGCGTGTGATGACGGGCGCCATTGCAAGACAATTTTGATCGCTGACCCGCCCGGCATTTCGGCCTCACCAGTGCTGTTATGGAACATATTTGCCGCCGGTACCAAGGTACTATTGCCGCGCTTTGTCACCTCCCGCGAAAATTTGAGTGTAACCGGCGTCCATCCCTCGGTTTGGGGGCGACCAAATTGTTCCGGAAACAACCATGACACCGCTCAAGGACACACTCGAGGCTGTATACCCCGCCGCTGAATCGGACGTCTCCCAACCGCTCGCGCAGCCCAGTAAACCCGCCGGCCATTTGCGCTCCGACGCCGTCTCTCTGGAAATACCCGTCAAGATACACGGCTCTCGCGTCATCGAAGTGTCCCGTGGAGTTACGCCGCGAACCGAGCCGTTCGAAGAGCAAACGTCCACGATGATCGTGTTTCCGCAAGGCGGCGTTCTGCGCGTGTCCACGGTTGTGAGCGTCGGACAGATGTTGATTCTCACGAATTTAAAATCGCGGCAGGATGCCATATGCCGTGTAGTGAAGGTCCGGACGCAGGCGTCGGGTTCGGCGGGATACGTCGAGATCGAATTCACCCAGCCCCAGCCCGGATATTGGGGTGTTTATTTTTCCACCGACGCCCCTGAGCCTGCGAAGAAGACCGCGTCAGCGCCCTCGCCGGCCGCCCCGGCAACACCGGCAAGGGAAAATGCCGTTCCGGATGCTTCCTGGGTGCCTGCTCCAAACACCGTAAGCACAAGAACTCCCGAAGCGCCCTCTCTTTCCCCCGAGGTCAAGCCGTTGAGCCCGGCGCCGGCGCGCGTCATTCCGCCAGTCAAGCCGGAATCCACGTTCATCTCGATGGGCTCGCAGGAAAAAGTGCAACTCGCTGCGACGGACGTGCCCCAGGCGAATGTCGTCGCACCTCCCAGAAGAATCCCCGGCATGACCTTCCCGTCGGAAGCGTCCGTCGCTCCGCCCGCGGCACCGCCGCGGTCGCTCTCGATGGAGGAATTGCTCGCGGACGTGCAGCCCGGAATCATTCCCGCTCCCGCAGGTTCTTCCGCTGGCGTGAGCGAGCCGGCGGCAAAAGTGGCGGATGCGCCTGTGGAATCGCCTGCGTCGAATTCACGCGCAGCATTCGCACGCTCCGCCTCCGGCGCGGCGCCCGGCTCGGAACTCTCCGCTCCGGTGGAATCCTTGGGAGCCCGCTTCGAATCCGGCCCCCGCGTGCGCGACACTCAGGAACGCAGACCCGGTCACAACTCGATCTTGATCGCCGCTTGCGCTGCTTTGCTCGTGGCCGGCGCGGCAGGCGGATTCTTTTACTTGCGCCATCGGCACGCCGCGCCAGGCGGCTCCGGCGCATTCAGGCCGGCGGCGGTTCAGCCCGTCCCGCAGCCCGGTGTGGCGCCCGTGGCCGCTAATGTCGTCCCGAATCTCGTTGTCGAGGCAAGGACCGCGCTACCCCTTTCCCATTTGAATTCGGCGGCACATGCCAATCCACCCGGCGCGGGTTCGGCCGCCGTTAGCGCGAATCCCTCCAGCGGCGGGACGGCTTCCACCGTCGCGCCCAGCCAGTCCAGCTCTCCGGCAAAGCACGCCGCACCGAGCGTGGCCAAAGACCTCTTTGGGACGCTCAACGCGCACCCTGTTTCGACGCAAACCGCCGCCAGCCAGGCGGAAGCAGCGCCTTCCGTGCCGCCGCCAACCATTTCCGCGAGCGATGCCAATTCCCTCGGAGGAGCCGCATCCCCTGCCGCTTCCGTGCTTCCGCCTTCCGCCGCCAACTCCCAACGCGCGCTCGCCCCTGGCGCCTCGCAAGTCACGCAGCCGCGGCTCATCTCCTCGCCTCAGCCCGCTTATCCGGCGATTGCCGCTCAGATGCGTACGCAGGGCGATGTCGTCATCAAAGCCCGGATTGACGCGAATGGCAGAGTGGCCGCCATGCAGGTGATTTCCGGTCCCGAGATCTTGCAGCAAGCCGCCCTCAATGCCCTGCGCCAATGGAAATACCAGCCATCCAAGCTCGATGGACAGCCCGTCCCCGCCGAGATTCAAGTAATCATTCGCTTCCGCCTCTAGAATCCTGCCTTTTAGATGGTTTGCGTCAAGGAGCCCTCAGCCCGGCGCCCAGGGCCGCTTGCGGGAATTTACCTATGCGATGGTTCGCGACGCCCCTTGCCACGTCCTCGGCGTTTGATCTGCTTGCGCCCCGCGACTCTCGCGTGGAATATATTAGCGGTCCCTCATGGATGCCCCCATTCAAACTCGCTGCTGCATTGTAGGAGGCGGCCCCGCCGGCGTCATGCTCGGCTTCCTTCTGGCCCGGGCCGGCGTGGAAGCCCTGGTGCTCGAAAAGCACGCCGACTTCCTGCGCGACTTCCGCGGTGACACGATTCATCCTTCCACTCTCGAGCTGATGTATGAACTGGGTCTCTTGGAAAAATTCCTCAAGCGGCCGCATCAGGAAATCCGCGAGCTGGGCGGGCAAGTGGGAGGCAAAAGCTTCCTCTTGGCCGACTTCACTCATCTCCACACGCATTGCCGTTTTATCGCCCTGATGCCCCAATGGGACTTCTTGAATTTTATCGTCGAGCAAGGCCGCCGCTACCCCGGTTTCCACGTCGAAATGCAAGCCGAGGCCACCGGGCTGATCGAAGAAAATGGACGCGTCGCCGGTGTGCAAATCAATACGCCGCAGGGCGCACGCGAAGTCCGAGCCGAACTCATCGTGGGAGCCGATGGCCGCCACTCCGTGATCCGAGCGCGCGCCGGCCTGCAAGTGATTGACCTCCACGCGCCCATGGACGTGATGTGGATGCGCCTCAGCCGCCGCTCCGACGACCCCGGGCAGACCTTCGGCTACATAGACACTGGCAGAATTCTGGTGATGCTCAATCGCGACGACTACTGGCAATGCGCCTTTGTGATCCCCAAGGGCGCGGCCGAGGAAGTTCGCGCGCGCGGCCTGCCGTCGTTCCGCGAGGAAATCGTCAAGCTCGCTCCCTTCCTGCGCGATCGCGTCGAGGAGGTGCGCGATTGGTCGGACGTCAGCCTCTTGACCGTCGCCGTGGACCGCCTGTCCCGCTGGTGGCGCCCGGGACTCCTGTGCATCGGTGACGCCGCGCACGCCATGTCGCCCATCGGCGGCGTGGGCATCAACCTGGCCATTCAGGACGCGGTCGCCGCCGCCAATATTCTCGGACCCGCGCTCCTGCATGGCGCTCCCGGCGACCGCGACCTGCGCGCCGTTCAGATGCGAAGAATGTTTCCCACCCGCGCCACGCAGCGCCTTCAAATTATCATCCAGAACAGGGTTATCAGGCGCGTCCTCGGCAGCTCCCAGCCGCTTACATTGGGCTTCCCCCTCACACTTTTCGCGCACTTCCCCTGGCTTCGCCGCATTCCCGCGAGCGTCCTCGGCGTCGGCTTCCGCCCCGAGCATATCAAGCTCCCCGAGCGCAGTTGAGGTCAGTCGGCAATCGCTCCCCTTTCGCGCCTGCTTCTCTCACGCCTCATCACTCCGTGCCTCTGTGTCTTCGTGGCAAATTGACCTAATACAGGGGGAGCAAAGCGAAGGCTTTATGAACATTCACCCAAAGAAGCCCGTCGTTTGTATTTCGCCGCGGGCCCGGTGGCCCACTCCATAGCTGCGGCGCGAAATAAAATCGAATACGGCTTTCGCGGTAGACAAAATATGGCAACGCCGGCCCGGCGCCGAAAATCTCATTTTTGGTAACCAAATTGGCCGTTTGGAGTCCCATTTTCCATTTCCACCCGCCTCGATTTTCACAACCTGTTCACATTTCATAACTTAAATCTTGATACCTTTGGGCTATGCTTTGCATCATATGTACTGAAGGTCAGGTTTCAAACAGGAACATCAGGACAGGTGAGGGCCATGAGAGCGATCTGGGAGCAAGCAAGAGATTCCATTAGCGCTGCGGCAAGAAAGCCAAAGGTTCGCAACCGCGTGCTTACCGTTCTCGCCGTATTCTTGATCCTCCAGATTTACTTCGTCCGCGAGATCCTGGCCGCGGAGCTCCTTTTCGGGCTCGGATTTGCCGTCCTGCTGGCTTTGGGCGTCCTTTTTTACGTGGTTGGCGCCATCGGCGAGCGCGGCCTGGATTTGGCCGAGGTAGGGGTGCGTGCCGTTACCCCCTGGGCGCGCCGCGGCTACGTCGCTCTCGAAGACCTCAGCCGCAGGTCATTTCGCCATCCGCGTTCGGAGTCCGCGCAGTAAGGCTGCGGGTTTCGCCGCTTCCCCCCGTATTACTGCGGTACGTCCCCCCCTCGGTATACGCCTCCCCATAACGACACAGCGAATAGCGAACAAAGTGGCGGGGAAGCAGGGCTTCAGGTAAAATAGCCCAGGTTCCTGGAGAAGACATTGACGCTCACAAACATTCAGGGGAGCAAAAGCAGCGCATCCAAGGTAGAGAATGGCGCAAAGACTCTCGTCCGTGTGCGCCCCCGAGGCTTCTGCGCAGGCGTAGTCCGCGCCGTGGATATTGTGGACTTGGCGCTCGAGGCCTATGGGCAGCCCGTATACGTCCATCACGAAATCGTACATAACCGCTACGTAGTGGACCAATTGCGCCGGCGCGGCGCAATCTTCGTCGAGACGATCCACGAGGTGCCGGCCGGCGCCGTCCTGGTTTTCAGCGCCCACGGAGTACCCCCCCGTGTGCGGGCCGAGGCCCTGGAGCGCCAATTGCGAGTGATAGACGCTACCTGCCCCCTCGTCACCAAGGTTCATCTCGAGGCGCTCAAATTTGCGCGCGAGGGCCGCACGTTGATCCTTATCGGACATCGCGACCATCAGGAGATTGTCGGCACGTCGGGAGAAGCGCCGGATCAAACCGTCGTGGTCGGCAGCGTCGAGGAAGTGGACAAACTCGAAGTGCGCGATCCATCCCGGCTCGCTTTCCTCACCCAGACCACGCTCTCGCTCTACGATACGCAGGAAATCGTCGCCCGGCTGCGCCAGCGCTTCCCTTTGATTGTGGGTCCCGCGTCGGACGACATTTGTTACGCCACACAGAACCGGCAGGAAGCGGTCGAGGCCTTGACGCGCGAAGTAGAGTTGATCCTGGTCGTGGGTTCGGCGAATAGCTCGAATTCCAATCGCTTGGTGGAGGTGGCGAATCGCGCGGGCGTGGCTGCGCGCCTGATCGAGGACTCGAGCGACCTGGATGCTTCGTGGCTCGAAGGCGTCAAGACCCTGGGTTTGACGGCGGGAGCTTCCGCCCCGGAGATTCTCGTCGAGCAGGTGAGCCAGCGCCTTTCGACATTCGGATTCACGAACCAGCGGGATCTGGATCTGATTCGCGAGGATGTCCGCTTCACGCTTCCGGCGGAACTCGCTGCGAGGCAGAGCGGCGTTGCGCGCTGAAGCGGTTTTGACCCGGGTGAAACAATCCAGTCCAAGGAGCCGATGAGTGGCGGTCAAGATCGTCCGCCAGATCAATCAGATTGCACTGCTGGGCGCGCCCACGAGCGCGGCCGCATTATCCCCGGGGCACGAAGGTGCCCCCGCCGCGTTGCGCGCCGCCGGGCTGATCGAACGCCTCCAAACGATTGGCTACAAAGTCGCCGACCTTGGCGACGACCCTCCCCAGCTTTATAAGCCCGACGAAGAAAGCCCGCGCGCGCGAAATCTTCCCGGGGTGCTCGCGGCCATCGAGGCGCTCAAGCCCCGCGTCGAGCAAGCCGTCAAATCCGGCGCGCTGCCGCTGGTCGTGAGCGGCGATCGTTCGATCGCGCTCGCCACGATTGCCGGCGTCCGCAGGTATTTCCGCGATGTGGGAATGATCTATTTCGAGCGCGAATCCGGTTTGCAAACACCCGCGACGACGCCGACAGGGCGCGTGGATGGCATGGTGGTTTCCCATCTCACGGGGCGCGGAGCGGCCGAGATGGTGCGGTTTTGGGGCGAGCCGCCGCTGGTGCGGGAGCCCGCCCTGGCCCTCTTCGGTGTGGGCCATCTGAGCCCGACGGAAGAAGAAACGTTTCGCCATTCGCCGCTGCGCAGTTATCCCGCCGAGGACGTGCGACGGATGGGTGCGGCGGCCGCCGCGCAGGCGGCCCTCGAGCGGATACACGGCACGAGCCATGCATTCGTTCTGCACCTCGGCGTGGGCGCGATTGCGGATTTTCAAGCCACCAACGATCCCGGGACCGATGGATTGTCGCTCGAGGAAGTGCGCGCGTCGCTCGAAGTTTTCGCGAAGCAGCCGCACCTCGCGGCCATCGAAGTGAGCGCGTACAATCCCGCGAAAGATTCCGGTGGAACCGGCGCGAAGCTGATTATCGAGTCTGCTGGCGGATGTTCTTGGGAAGCGGCTAGAAGCCTTGCAGGCCGCGCCGCCGGCTGTCGAAGCGCCCGCTCCGTCAGGAGCCCTCGCCGGAGCAAACCCCGGCGGAAAATCAGCCGGCGCTGCCCGCGGCCGCTCCGGGAGAAGCGTGGTCGTCGGAATCGCTCGAAGAGAAGGCGGAATCCGCCGAAGCCGCGGATGAGCCGCCGCACCATGAGGCGCAAGAAGCACCTGGCGAATCCGGCGAATCAAATTCCTGAACTCCTGCAGCCGACGAATTCCCCTTGCCAAGCCGAATGAAATCTCCGCCCGCAGCAATCATCTTCGATATGGATGGCGTGCTCGTGGATGTGCGCGGATCCTTTCATGATACGGTCCTTCAAACGGTGAAATTTTTCACCGGAAAATGCGTCACGCAGGCCGAACTTCACCGCTGGAAGAACCGCCCGGGCTTCAACGACGATTGGATACTTTCCACCGCATGGGTGCGGTCCCTCGGCGGAAACTTCGACTACGCGGAAGTGAAGCGCAAATTCCTGGAGCTCTACTGGGGCGCGGCCGGCAGAGGCAACGTGCGGCGCGAAAAATGGCTGCTGCCGCGACCGAGCCTGCGCCGCCTGGCGAAGCGGGCGGAACTTGCGATCTTTACCGGGCGCGTGCGGAAAGAACTCGACTACACGCTCAGTCGCTGGAAGGTCCGCGAATTTTTCCGGCACATTGTCACCGTGGAAGAAGTGCAGCGGCCCAAACCGGACCCGGAGGGCCTTTTGAAAATCCTGAGCGGGCGCGACCCCGCCACGGCTATTTATATCGGCGACAATGTGGATGATGCCCTGGCGGCCCAATCCGCGCGCGTGCCCTTTGTCGGGATTCTCCCTCGCAAGAGCCAGGAGCGCCGCGAGCGCGGACCCATGCTGCGGAAGCTGGGAGCTAGGACGATCTTGGGCAACGTCACGGAACTCGAAGCCTGGCTTCCGAAATAGCCGCAAAGCCCGTCACGTCCGCACGTGCTCGATGCGCGCTTCCCGCTTGCGAGGATCGAGCGAACCCATGCGAATCGCCGCGAGAACCAATGCTCCAAGGACAGGCGCGGAGAAGAGAAACAATCGCGCCGAGCCGGTTCGCGCGGCCATCCATCCCACCGCAGCCAATCCAGCCGTGATTCCATAACATGCGCAAGCAACCCGCCCCGCAGACCAACCGCGGGCCAACATCAGGTCGTAACTGTGCCTCCGATCACCGTTGAAGGCGGATACCCTGGCGTGTAGCCGGCGAATGACTGCGAGCAAGGCATCAAGTAGCGGCAACGCCGCCACCCAAACCGGAAAAAGCAAAGAAGGGCTTGCGATTCCATCCGACCGATAGAAATTGAGCCCCAGAAAAGCGATGGCGAAGCCCAGCGCTGTGCTTCCCGAATCGCCCATGAAGATTTTCGCGGGGGGAAAATTGAAGATGAGAAACCCGGCGCACGCGCCGGCCACGCCCCATGCGACGGCATGTCCAAACGGGCTGCTCGCCGCGGCGGGGAGCGCGATATAGGCGGCGGCAATGATGCCCGCGGCCCCGGATGCGACGCCGTCCGATCCATCGAGGAAATTGAACGCGTTGGCGAAGATAGCCACGAAGAGGCATGTGGCTGCGAGATCGAGCGCACCCTCGCCGAGCAGCGGAAGGCGCCAGCCGCCGTGCCATAGAAGAGCGCCCGCCGCTACTTGCGAGGCAAAACGAAGGACGGGCGAGAGGCCGCGCGCATCGTCCACAAGGCCGGCAATCCAGACGAGGCTCAGCGCCGCGAAGTAGGGCCATCTTGATTCCCCGGAAGCGTGGCCGCAAGAAAGCGGCGCAACAAAAAGCGCAACCGCAATCGCCGCGCCGCCCAGGCGTGGAATCGGCCGCGTGTGAATCTTCAGCGGGCCGGGCTCATCGTAGAGCCTCCATCGGCGGCATAGCCACATGATCACCGGCACGACCAGCAGGACCAGCGCGAATGCCGCCACGCCCGCAGCCGGCGCTCTTGCGATGATTTCGGTGATCACGAGGGGATCACCCCGTGAAACAAGCGCTGCACATGGCGCATGCGCGCGCGGCTTACCTTGCGAGCCAGACCGCCAATTCCCGCCTCGCGAAATGCGGCGCGCATATCCCGCAGGTAAAGTCGCACGAGGCCTCGGGACACGTCCTTATAGAACAGCCGTTCGTAAGAGCCTTCGGCAATCTCGCCGCACAGCTCCACGAAGCGGGCGAGAATGTTCCGGCCCATTTCCGGCGGGGGGATTTCTCCGAATCCTGCGTTCCCGAGCAGCACGGGCCGCACCTCGACGCGCGCCAAATGGCCCCGAGAATCGAAGCCCACGACGACAATCAAGCCCTCCCTCTCGAGCGCCGAGGCAGCGTATCCGGAGACCAAGCTGCCGAGACCGTAGAAGCAAAACGATGGAGTATCCTCTCGTCCCGCGATGACCTTCGCGCCGCCGATGCGATGGGAATGCGAACTCGCCACCACGCCGAAGCCGCATCTTGCAATCGAGTCCATCAATTCCACTTGCTCTCGATCGGGACGATTCGTCCTCATGATGCCGGCGTGGAGCAATGCGATGCAAAATCGCGCCCCCAGCCGCTTCATGGCTTCCAGCGCCTCGGCCGCGCGATCCACGCACGCCGGCTCGACTCCCGGAGATCGGCGTGACGCCCGATCATGCGTGGCCTCCGCCGCCGCCCAGAATCCGATTCGTATGTCTCCCGGCCCCTGCCACACATGGACTTCCGGCGCGCCATTGAGCGTGCGGCCGGCCCCCAGCGGAACCATCCCCATCTGCGAAATTGCATGGCGCGTCCGCTCGACGCCCGCCGGACCAAAATCGTAGCTGCGATTATTCGCGATTCCCACGGCGCGCGAATGAATTCCTTCCAGATACTCGAGCGCGGCTCGCGGCGCGGTGACGTTTTCTCCGATTCCGCAAAGCGGCCGCGCCGGCAATCCTTCCGCGCCGATCGTGGATTCCAGGTTGACGAACGATGCCGCCACGTCGCCGAAGTGGCCCCCAAGCTGGGAAGCCATGCCACGCCAGCCCTGCCTCGCGGATATGGCCAATCTGCCTGCCGGCAGAAAGTCCCCCGCGACGGCGACGCGCGCGGCCACCGACCCGCCTTGCGGAGATTCCCAGAGGACCAGGCTGCTGCTCTTCATTTCCATGCGCGAAGCGCCCATCGGCGAGAAGGTGGTTGCGTCTCCATCGTCCCCGCAACCGGCAGTCTCTTTCGTTCCGGCTCCCATCGCCCGGAACTCCTTCGCGCGAAATATTTGAGCGTCCCGAGGAGTGCGGCGAAATTCACCAGGCAAAATGACATCGGAAGAGACCAGGGAAATCTCGGCGGCTGCCCGCGCCGCGCGAACCCCGCGACCGCGCCAAGGTAAAACGCCGCCTGCAAGGCGAGAGCGGCGCGGAAGCAGTGCCGCTCCAAAAGGAAGAAGTTGCTCGCCCACATTCCCAAAAGCCCATAGGGGACGAGCCAGCGCAGAAGCTTGTGCGACCACAAGCCGACCGCGAGGGCGCCGTGCCGCGCGGGATTGAGCAGGCCGCGGTGCGCCAGAAGCGCGCGCAAATCCTTGCTGACGATGCGTACTTTCATCCGCAGCATCGAGCGCGCCTGATTCTGCGCCAGAGGAGAAATCACGGTGACGCGCGGTTCGAGCACGTTGCGCATCCCTGCTTCCGCGACCTCGAGCGGAAGCACGAAATCGTCGCCCAGATTCGGATCCAGCGGCCGCCACAAAGACCGCCGCATGGCAAAGAGCCATCCCGAAGCCATCGCCAGGATGCCGCGCTCGCTTTCCTGCCCGCGCAGCCAGTTTTCGTAGCGCAGATACAATCCTTCATTTTCCGCGATGCTCGTTTCGTTCGCGTTCCTATAGCGGGTACGCGCGGTGACCAGACCCACCTGCGCATCCGCAAAATTGCCGACGATGCACCCGAGCGCGCCCCGCGAAAACAGGCAGTCGGCGTCCGTAAAGACCAGAATCGCGCCGGAAGCCGCGGCCACCAGGCCGTTCTGGATCGCGCTCTTGCCCTGCTGCTGCGGAAACGAAATCAGCCCTACGCCCTCCGCCGCGAACTTCCGGACGATCTCTTCGGTCCGGTCCGAGGAGCCGTCGCTCCCGACCAAAATCTCGAGGCGCTCGCGCGGATAATCGGACGCCAGCAGATTTTCGAGCTTCGCCTGAATGCACGGCTCCTCGTTGCGGGCCGCTACAATCACGCTCACCAGCGGCCGCTCGCCGCCGTGCTCGAATGGCTTGCGCCGCCCCCGGGCGCCCAGCCGCAGCGCGAGCGGATAGCCGAAATATACCCAGATAATCGCCGCGAAGCAGGTGCAGAAAACAATCAGCATCGTGGAATTCCGCGTCTCATACGGCCGCGGCCTCGGCCGCCGATGGATGCGCCGCGCCCCCTTCGGTCAATTCGCCGTAGTGGATCAATTGGACTCCGCTCCGTTCCACGGCGTCGAGCCACGCCCGGTCCGTCAGCCATCGCAGCTTGACCTGACCGGGATTTTTTGTACCGGCGGGAGTGAGAGAGAATTCACTCTGGAGGGAAGCTGGTATGCCAATGAAGAAATACAAGCCGGAGCAGATTGTGACGTTGTTACGGCAGGTTGAAGTGGAACTCGCCAACGGGAAAACCACTCCGCAAGCCTGCAAAGAAGCCGAGATCACCGCACAGATCTACTACCGCTGGCGGAAGGAATTCGGCGGATTAAAACTCGATCAGGCCAAACGTCTCAAGGAACTGGAACGGGAAAACGCCAAGCTGAAGCGGCTGGTGGCAGAGCTGTCTTTGGAGAAGCAAATTCTGAAGGACGTCGCGGAGGGAAACTTCTAGGCCCTGAGCGGCGGCGTGGCGCGGTCAGGCATGCACGCGAGAGTTACCGGGTATCGGAGCGGCATGCCTGCCGGCTGCTGGGGCAGTGGAGAGGGACACAACGCTACGAGGGGATCTACCGAACGGACGAAGATGCGCTGACACGAGAGATCGTGGCGCTGGCCGGCGAATACGGGCGCTACGGCTACCGGCGGATCACAGCGGTGCTGCGGGATCGAGGTTGGCATGTAGGCAAAGACCGAGTACAGCGAATCTGGCGGCGGGAAGGGTTGAAAGTGCCGCAGAAACAAAGGCCACGAGGGAGATTGTGGTTGAACGACGGGTCGTGCATTCGCTTGCGGCCAGAGCGAGCGAATCATGTGTGGAGCTACGACTTCGTGAGTGGAAAGACGCACGACGGAAGAACACTGCGCATGCTGACGCTGATCGACGAGTACACGCGGGAGTGTTTGGCGATTCGGGTGGCCCGAAGACTGGGAAGGTACGAAGTAATCGAAGCGCTGGCGGACGTGATGCTGTACCGGGGAATTCCGGAGAACATTCGCTCGGACAACGGCCCGGAGTTCGTCGCCGACGAACTGCGGAAGTGGCTGGCGAAGGTGGGTACGGGGACGCTGTACATCGAACCGGGGAGCCCCTGGGAGAACGGCTACTGCGAAAGTTTCAACGGGAAGTTGCGGGACGAATGCCTGAACGGAGAGATTTTCTATTCGCTGAGGGAGGCACAGGTGGTGATCGAGAAATGGCGGGTGATATATAACACGCTGCGTCCGCACTCGGCGCTGGGCTACAGGCCGCCGGCGCCAGCGACGTTCGCGCCGCAAATGGCGGCTCTCCGGTCGCCTACGGCTCCCTGCGAGCCGCCATTTGCCCCCTTGCCCGATGAGGTTGTGATGTAAACTCTCTCACTAGCCCTGGTACAAAAAGTCGGGCAGGTCAGCACCACCCGTCCAAAATCAAAATAGCCAAAGCAATTCTGCGTGAGGAAGAGGTTGGACAGGTTGGCGAGGAATTCGTGAACGCACGCTTTGAAAAGCTAAAAGCAGAGGCTCGGATTGCTAGCTTCCAATGGGAGTCGCAGGAGAATGCAGTCTCTCCTTACGATTTTTGGTACGAACAGGATGCACGCAAATCGTTCCTCGATGTCAAGGCTACCAATGGCGGTTTCGAGCGCAATATTCACATATCTCTTCCAGAACTCTTAGCCATGCGAGATTTCCCTGAGCCTTATCACATCTATCGGATATATGAGGTTGGAGAGGACAGCGCAAAACTCAGGATTTCGAAGGAAATGCGAGCCTTTGCCGATTCTGTTCTGAAGGTTCTTGCCGGGCTTCCCAATGGAGTCAACTCAGACGGCATCAGCGTCTCGCCCTCCATGCTTGATTTTGGGGCAGAGGAAAGCATCGTGATGCCTGGGTCATAGAGCACCGCTTGGAGTAGGGCAGGTGCGAATCATGGATGTGCTTACCCCGGAGCAACGCAGCCGTTGTATGTCGGCAATAAAGAGCAAGCACACCAAACCAGAGGTTTTGGTTCGGATGCTTCTGCGCAAAATGGGTTATCGCTATCGATTGCACTCGGGCAGACTTCCCGGTAGACCCGATATAGTCCTCCCCGGCCGTAGACTGGTTATTCTTGTGCACGGCTGCTTCTGGCATTCCCATCGTTGCCGCTACGGAAAAGTCGTTCCGGCTGCCAACGGGGAATTTTGGCGGAGGAAACGCCTGGGAAATGTTGAGAGAGACAAACACAACTTGCGTGCATTACGTAGAAAAGGATGGAGAGTTATAACGGTTTGGGAGTGCTGGACCAAGAAGCCTAATGCCCTGGTCGAACGACTTGCACGATTGTTGCAAGTGTGACTTGGCCGGGCTTTTTTCTACTGGGCGGGTAGCGCACCCTTTGCCACACCGCTCAGGACGAGGCGGTAGGGATGCGGAAGATTTCGTTTACGTCGCGGCTGCCCTTCGACTACGCTCCCTTCCTTCGTCAGGGCAAGCAGGGTAAAAAGCCGCGACCTACAAGGCGTTCGGATTTTTTCAGCGTGTTGTTAGGCGAGTGGCCGGTACGGAGGCAACGACAAAAGCAAGATGTCCGCCACGGCGGATCTTCGACCTGCCTGCGATTCGAGGCGGCAGGTACAAGGGCAAAGTCAAGGACGCCCACCTGACCCTTCGTGCTTCAGGGCAAGCCTGCGTAGTGGTTATTGGCGAAGGCGAGGATTTGGATGGGCGCGGAATGTTCTGGATGCTGGGGGTTAGAGGCTGGAGGCTGGAAGACACCGAAAACCAGAGGCCGGAAATCCATGCCGGCCTGTGGCAGTCGCATTATCCGTCCGTGAAGCGGCGGGATGAGGAAACCAGAGGCTGGAGCAGACGCGGTGTGTGCTAAAGTACGTTTAGGAAGCCGAAGGGGTCCATGCTGCTCGAAGACTACAAGACGATTCTTTATCGCCAGGAAGATGGGTCATGGGTGGCCGATGTACCGGCTATTCCGGGCTGCTATGCGCTGATGCCCACTCGGGAACAGGCGCTTGCCGAGCTCTCCGACGTTTTTCAAATGATTGCCGAGGAGTATGCGGAGAAGGGAACCTCTCTGCCCGCCGACACGACCGAAATTCTTCATGCCTAGCGCCACTGCCCGACAATTTCAAAACGCGGCGCGACGGTTGGGTTTTTCCAAGATGAGACAGACCGGAAGTCACGAGCGGTGGAATCATCCAGACGGGAGAGCGGTCACCATTCCGCTCCATGGCGGCCGTGAAATCGGCCCCCCATTATTTTTCAAAATTCTCCGGCAACTCGGTGTCACATTGGAAGAGTTTCAGCAGTTGTCCCGAGCTTGAAAGGCGTCAAGGGCGGGCATCCGGCAATCCTTACCGTCCTCCGGAAGATGGAGGGGGGGCGCTACAGAAGCCGCGTGGTGGGGGCAGTGTCTGTGTCGCACCCCGATACAAACCATCGGGGCACAAAAGGCGTGCCTCCCTTCCTGCGTCAGGGCAGGACGGGGCTAGAAGTACAAAGGCTTGCAAAATCGGAGCTTCAGGGGCTAAAGCCCCCGTCGGTTCGATGTCGCTTATGCCGCGGTTGAAACCGCGGCCTACAAAGCGTTTTGCACGGCTGACCGTTCACTTTGTTCAGGGCGAGAAGCCCTTCGTGCCTCGGGGTAAAGCGGGGCTACTGATCTTGGTCGAGGTACTCGGGGGGGACGTTGTCCTCGGGGACTTCGTGGGTGCGGACCGGCTTTTCGTCGGCGTTGTCGGCGTCTTGGACGCCCTGGACGGCTTCGGCTTCGAAGGCGTTTCCTTCCTCGAGCAGCTCGTCCACGCTTTCCGAATCGGCGCTTTCGACGTTGGATAGTCCCTGCAAATCTCCGGATTCCACGTCCGGGTGCGTCCGTGGTTCGAGCTCGAAGGGGGGCGTAGCGGACTGCCGGCGCTTCTTCGGAGCGGGTTTCCTTTTCGCCGGCTTCTTCCGCGGAATTAATTTCTTCTTCGCGAGCTTCTTCTTGGGCGTTGCGCGCTGCTTCGCGGGCTTCTTTTTGGTTTTCCTTTTAGCGTGCATGGGGGGAGTTTACCACTTATCGAGAGCGGCGCGTGTGTCGCCCCCCGATACAAATCATCGGGGCACATAAAGCGTGCATAGGGGGAGTTTACCACTTATCGAGAGCGGTGCGTGTGTGTTGCCCCCCGATACGGTAGTGGGCCAGTTTGAATTTTGGCTCTTTGTGTCACGATCAAGAAAATTCAAACTGGCCCACCACCCCCGATACAGATCATCGGGGCACAACCCTTCGCGTCCGCTCAGGGCAGGAAAGCGTGCCTACGGGGCTGAGTGAGGCTGGGGACGGGAAGAGCGGCGGAGAAAGGCAAAAGCAGATCCCTCCCTGCGTCCCCCGCCCGCCAAAATGCGGCGGGAAGAGAAAGAACGCCCTTCGAATGCTCTCAGGGCCAGCGGCACTCCGCTCGGGTCCGGTGTCGGGTCCCGGCTAGCCGGGACCACCGGACTCCATAAACCGGAGATGACAGACGCGGGCGGTGTGGCGGAATGAAACTCGATGTAAGCGCGGTGAAAGGCACACAGACAGGAGTGTCTGTGCTACTAGAAACAGCGCGGGGAACGGCGATTCCCAGGGCGGGTGGCGCATAGTAGAATGGGCGCATCGGAACGCGCGCGAGAGTTGCGCTGCGGGGGGAGACAAGGGGCGTGCCGGAGCTTCGCAAGGATCCCATTACGGGCCGGTGGGTGATCATTTCCACGGACCGCGCCAAGCGTCCCATGGACTTTGTGCGCGAGAGCGTGCAGATCAAGGGCGCGCCGAACTGTCCCTTCTGCCCCGGAAACGAAGGGAAAACTCCGCCGGAGATTCTGGCCTACGGCCGGAACGGCGGCGGGAAGGACACGCCCGGGTGGACGGTGCGTGTGGTGCCCAACAAATTTCCGGCTTTGGGAATCGAGGGAGGGCTCGACCGCGAGGGCGAGGGCCTCTTCGACCGCATGAACGGAGTGGGGGCGCACGAGGTGATCGTGGAGACACCGGACCACAAGAGCACGCTGGCTACGCTGCCGGACAAGGCCGTCGAAGAGGTGCTATGGGCGTTTCGCGACCGCATGCTCGATTTGAAGAACGACCGCCGCTTCCGGTACATCCTGCTATTCAAGAATCACGGCGAGGCGGCGGGGGCGTCGCTCGAACACACGCACTCGCAATTGATCGCCCTGCCCATCGTCCCCGAAAGGGTGCGGCGGGAGGTGGACAATTCCAAGCACTACTACGACGAAAAGGAACGTTGCATTTTTTGCGACATGATCCGGCAGGAAATCGAGACAGGAACGCGCATGGTGCTGGAAAACGAGCACTTCATCGCGCTCGAACCCTATGCGCCGCGGTTCCCCTTCGAGACCTGGATTTTACCGCGAGAGCACAGCTCGGCCTTCGAGAACATGCCCACGCCGTACTACGGCAAGCTGGCGGCGGTGCTGCGGGACTGTCTGGCGCGGCTGGATGCGACGCTGGCGATGCCGTCGTACAACTTCGTGGTGCACACCTCGCCGATCGGCGAGGAAATCAACGATCACTACCACTGGCACATCGAGATGATGCCCAAATTGACGAAAGTGGCGGGATTCGAGTGGGGCACCGGCTTCTACATCAATCCCACGCCGCCCGAGGAAGCCGCGCGGTTTCTCCGCGAAGCCAAGTGACGCCTTTCTAGGAATTCATCCAGCGAAAAATCGGGGACTTCCATCGGGGCATCGGTAATGGGTCAGTTTGAATTTTGGCTCTTTGTGCCGCGATCAAGAAAATTCAAACTGACCCATTACCGGGGGCATCGCGCCGCTCGAAGGGAACGCCGGGAAAAAACTTCGTGCTAAACTCGGTGGAAAGTCCTGCCCGGGTGGCGGAATGGCATACGCGGGGGACTTAAAATCCCCTGTCCCTAACGGGACGTGTGGGTTCGACCCCCACCCCGGGCACCACTGGTTATCCTATCGCGCGGGGCTTGATTTTGGTGTTGCGGCGGCAACGCGCGTCAGCCGAAGACTTCGACCTTGATGACTTTGTCGCCGGAAAAGGTGACGAAGATCGTGCGGGCGGGGGGATCGCCGTAAATCCAGTCCACGGTTTCATTGCCGCCGGCATCATGCTGGCGGACCTTGTGATCCGGATGGCCGAGCGCGGCAATCACCATGTCCTCATCCATACCCACGACGGCGCGGTGATCCTTGATGCCCTGCACAAATTGCGGCGGGAGCGTATCGAGCCAATTCACGGCGGCCGAACGCTGATTCGAGAAATCGAGGAATGGCGAAAGATCGCGTTTGAACGTCGTCGGGGGTCATGTCCGGGAGCGGGCGGCCGAAATCGAGAACCAGGATGGCGCCCATGCCTTCATTGGGATGCGCGACGGGGGTGGGATCGGGGACATTGTTGACGCCGATGGATACGTGCTCGCTCCAGTGAAAGTGCTTGTGCGGGCCGCCGTCAATCTGGAAGACGATTTGCTTCTCGCGGAAATCAATGCGGGTGATCTGGATGGTGTCGCCCGGCTGCGCGGCGGAGCCCTCAAGCCTGGCGGCATCCTGGATGCTTTGTTCGCTGGGCGGCTTTCCCACGTGGATCGTGAAGCCCTTTCTGCCATGCGGAAGGGGCTCGACGGCCTTGGCATACTCACTGGAAACGAAACGGATGATGGCCAGGCGGGATTCAGGCTGCAAGGCACGCGGCGGACTTGGGGATTGCGGACTCGATTGGCGGGCGAGGGCCAAAAATGCGCCCGGGGCAACGGCGCAGACGCCCAGCGCGGCGCCGAGTATGAGATTACGTGTAACGCCCATGGTTCACACCGCTGGGGACATTCTATTGCTTTTCGGCTGGAAGGTGAAGACGGAGTTGCGTGGCCGGCGGGCGGAAGCTGGCTGGGCGGAAAAAACTGGAGCGGGATAAGGGAATCGAACCCTCGCCTCGACCTTGGCAAGGTCGCGTACTACCACTATACGAATCCCGCTTGCAGGGGACAGCGCGACAACTGAATATTTATAACATGCGGCATGGATGCGGACAAGGTGCGGGGCCGCAGGGCAGTATCCCAATTTCAAAGATCCCCAGCCTTGAGGAAAGGAAGAGGGATTCATCGCTCAAACACCGAGCGATGGAAAGCCGTACTTCGACTGCGTCCCGCGCCCCCACAAAGCGGGGGAAACAAAAGCGCGCGGGACTCCGCTTAGAATGACGATCTAGTGCTTTGTGCTCGAACGAGCAGACTACCCACCGCAGCCGAATGGTTGGAACGGCGCTAATCCACTTCCATGATGCGCGTGGCCTTGACGATCGGAGATCTCTTCTGGCGCGCGGCAAAGCGCCGGGCGCGTTCGCGATCAATATAGACGCGGCCGAACCTTTCGCCGTCGTGGTAATAGACGGTCACCTGCCAGTGGCGATGCCTGCGGCGGCGGTCCTTGTGCAGCCGTGTGGATTTCCCCGTGGGTCTCTTTCCTCTTCTCTTTCGGATCATGGCTACCCCCTGAGTGCTGGGACTATGGCAAGATTCGGGAAATGGCGCAAGCAGGAAGTTGAACGTTAACGCCGATTACACGTAACTCCCATTTTTCATGGCAGGCTGGCTGGACGCGCGCAGTATCGGCTCTCGCACCATTCTTGGCGGTGAGATCACTTCGATGGCGGGGCGGAAGAGCGGAGGCCGGCGTAGTTTACCGCGAGTTTCTTGCAGAGATCGCCGGAGATGCGGAAAATCATGGGGCGCGAGGGATCGCGCGCGAAGCAGGCATCGCGCTCGCGATTTCCAACGAGCAGTGTGGACATCACTCCCGAGTCGTCCACGATGGTAAATGCGATGGAGGGATTGGCGAGGCCGAATTTCCCGAGGTTTTCGGGCTGCTCGCTCGCGACGCCGAGCATGCGGGCATTGGTGACGGCGGAGAGGAGCGAATCCACCGCGTCGCCATCGGCCGGCGCGACGGAGGGCTTCGAAAATTTCCAATCACCATTTTGCTTGGCCGCGGCCATCTGGCCGGAGGAATTTTTGAGGGTAAAGGAGGCCGCCTGGCTGCTATCGGCATGGAGCACGGCGCGATCGCGCAAGTCGTCGAAGGACTTGGCGCAACTGGTCAAAAGAGAGTCCGGCAGGAGCGAGACGTTCCGGGCCGCGTCCACGATGGAGTAAACGGAGTCGCCGGTGAAATCCTTGTCGCCGAGGAGAAGCGTGTGCTTGGCGCCGCTCTGCAACTGGAACTCGAGTGAGACTTGCGGCGGATCGAGGCCGTAGGCTTTCAGCCGGTCGGGTGTGCCGGGCTCCGATTGCGAAACACGCGCGCCGGCGAGGAGGTCGGCGATTCCTTGCGCCGTGGGCTGGTCGGCGCTGGTTTCAAGGGGCTCGACGATCTCCCAGGCGTCCTTGCGTTTCTCGAGACGAATCGGCGGGACATCCGGGCTTGCAGGGTGAGACAGCGTGAGTGAAGCAACGTCCGATGCCTGGATGGAGAAGGCGGGTTTGGATTGGTCTTCGGCCGGTTTCTCGGCGCTGCCGCGCTTCCAATCGAAATAGTACGCGGCGCCGCCGAGAAGGGCGGCGCAAAGGAGCACAAGCAGTGTGGTTTTCTTGAGCATGATTTGTCTACATGTCGGCTCATAAATGATCCGACTGCCCGGCCCCAGGGGTTAAAACCCCTGAATGGAGAGAGGCTTTCGGCACGACTAAAGTCGTGCCCTGACACAAACCATCTACGAGACGACTTCCAGCGACCTGCTTACCGGCGCTTCCACCAGATGACAATTCCGGAAAAAATCACGATGCCGGGCAGGAACAATAGATCGAACCATTTCAGCAGGGCCGCCTGGCTTTCCGTAAGGGTAATCGCGCGGTTCGCCGCGGTCTTCGGACGGATGGAAATCAGGTTTTCATCCTGCGCGAGCCAGTCCACGGTGTTGTAGAAGAGATCGCCGTTGCTCGGCCTGATCCGACGGCTTGATTGGAGGCGAAATCGGAATTGCCGATCACGACCAGGCGCGCGCTTTTTTGGTCGCACATTCTTGCTGGCGGCCACGCCGAGAGAAAGCGGGCCGGCAGTGTCGGTCTTGGGATCGAACTTCACCTTCCTGCTCGAGCTTGGGGATGGTGAAGCTTTGCGGAGAAGTTTTCAGCAGCTCGACAGCTTCGGGTTCCGGCTTTGGTCTTGTCGGCGATGGAAACGGTGCGGGCCAGCGGGAAAAAAGTCATGCGGCCTTTGAAGATTCTTGGTGATGGGGCTTTCGCCGTAGTCAACGACCAGCGGAATGGCGGGCCCCGCTCCGAGCAATTGCCCCATGCCGCTGGCGTCGATCACCTACGTTGTTGCCCACGGTATGTTCCACGCCTGAAAAATATCGTCGAGCTTCGGATCGGTCTCGGGATCCACCTCGATCGAGGGCTTTTCCTCCGGCGTCGAGATATTTTTGGACCATAGCGGCTTCCTGCGGGAAAGAAGGCCTGCGTGGGCCCCGCGATCACCAGCACGTCGCAATCGGAGGGCACGCCATTCGAGGAAACCAGGTTGACGGAATTGGTGGTGTAGCCTTCCTTCTTGAGGCCCTCATCCACGAGGCTGTAGCCGGCCGCCTGATCGTCGCTCGGGGATTTTCGCCATGGCCGGTGACGAAGCAGACCATCTTGACTTTGTCGCGCGTGACTTTCAGGATGGCGCTGGTGATGTCCTGTTCGGAAATGCCGCCATCCGGGCCCGGCTCGATGGTCAGCTTCACGGTGCCGGAAGCGAGGATGACGTCGCCGATGTGCGTCGCGCCGTATTCCTTGGCCACTCCGGCTTTTCCTGCGGATCGACGTTCTGAAACTTGAATGTGCGAGCTCAGGTTCTTGTACTCGGTCATCAGGTCGTTTAAGGGCTGGTTCGGCTGCTTGGCGAAGCAGACGATGTTGACGTCCTGCGTGAGGCCGCCGACGATCTTCTTGGTCTGATCGGAGAGGGTAAAGAGTTTCTCGGTGGTCAGGTCGAAGCGCTTGTGATGGTGAAACCCCAGGAAATTCAGGACGCCGAGAATGGCGATCACGCCGAGCACGAGCACGGTGGTGTTGGTTCCCAGTTGCGAGGAGCGCTTGGAGAAGAATGCGAGAATCCGCTGAAAGCCGAGAACGATACCGGCGAGGAGAAGGACGGCACCGGCGATGAGCATAATCTTGCTGAAGATCAGCAATTCGCCCTGAATCGAATAGCGCAGGTAGCCGGCGACGAGCATGCGCCGCGCCGATGCTGGCCAGGAATTCCGCCACTTCGCGTTGTCTCCGCATCTTCATCCTGCATTCCCTCCGAGGCCCGCGAGGCGGGGGCCGAAAGCGTCCTAGGCGCGCCGCCAGCGCATGGAATCCACCGAGCGCACCGTGAGGAAAACAAAAAGAAAAATGAAACTGACGTAATAGATCAGGCTCGAGGTATCGATGATGCCGCGGGTGAAATCGTCGTAATGGCGGATCACGGAAAGATACTGCAGCACGCCGGCCGCGGCGCCGCCCGCGTTGCGCCCGAAATCGATCACCCAAAGATCAGGAAGGCGGCGAACGTCAGCACCGCGGCGATGAGCTGGTTTTCCGTGAGCGAGGAAATAAACGATCCGAGCGCCAGAAGCGAGCCGCCGAGCAGCAGCATGCCCGCGTATAGCCGGCGAGCAAGAGGCGCCAGGGCGGTCACGGGCTCGCTGTGAAGATACATGAAGATCACGTAGCCCGCGGTGGGCAGGAGCATGATGGCGAACAGCGTGAGCGAGGCCAAGAATTTGCCGAGGACGATCTCGATCTCGGTGATGGGCGAGGTCATCAGCAGTTCCATGGTGCCGCGCTTGCGCTCCTCGGCGTAGACGCCCATGGTCAGCATGGGCGTGAGGAACAGAATCAGAGTGGAAAGCACGCCGAAAAATGCGCGCATCACCTCGCCGGGCACGTCGATATCCGGGGGCATGCCATAGCGCATGCCCTGCATCTGCATGGCAAACGACTGCTGGATCACGGCGGATAGAATCAGTTGAAGAAGAAGGCGCTGAGGATGAGGAACACGCCCACGACGACGTAAGCGATGGGCGAAACGAAGTAGTGGCCCATCTCCTTGCGATAAATGGCGTACAAACCCTTCATCGTTCTCGTCCTTCGCTCCTTTAAACGCATTAGCTGGCGGCTCCGCGTGCGCCGCGTCGTCCGGTGGTCAATTCCAGGAAAATCTCCTCGAGGCTCAGGCTGACGCCGCGCAATTCGAACAGCGGCCAGCCCTTTTCGACGATCCTTGCGGCAATCTGGCTGCGAATGTCCTTCCCCGGGGCGGCCTCGACGGTGGCGGTGACGCGGCCATCGGCGCGCGCCGGCTCGACCTGCACGCGACTGGCGCCGGGAATCTGGGCGAGCAATCCTCCAAGGGCTTTTGCGGGGCCTGCACCTCGACGCGGATCCTCTGGCCGCCCTTGAGCTGCGTGGTGAGGTTCTGCGGCGTATCCACCGCCGCGATTTTGCCCTTGTTGATGATCACCACGCGGTCGCAGGTCATGCTGACTTCCGGCAGGATGTGCGTGGAAAGAATGATGGTGTGGCTGCCGGCGAGGCCCTTGATCAGGTGGCGCACTTCGATGATCTGCTTGGGATCGAGGCCCACGGTGGGCTCATCGAGAATGATGACTTCGGGATCGTGCACCAGGGCCTGGGCCAGGCCGACGCGCTGCTTGTAGCCGCGGGAGAGGCGCTTGATCAGCTCGTGCGCGCTTATCTGCGATATTGGTCTTTTCCAGGGCGTCGGCGACGCGCGC
Organism: Terriglobia bacterium; assembly: GCA_963823205.1. Lineage (GTDB taxonomy): Bacteria > Acidobacteriota > Terriglobia > Acidiferrales > UBA7541 > Palsa-295. Next base: position 32,574 of record CAWGKL010000003.1, on the reverse strand, counting down.
GCGCGCGCTTTTCCGCCGGGACGTTCTTGATGCGGGCAACGAAATCGAGATAGGTCTCGACGGTCATATCGGGATAGAGCGGCGGCGCCTCGGGCAGATAGCCGATGCGGCGGCGGACTTCGAGCGAGTCGTTGAAGACGTCGAAACCGGCGATGCGCGCGGTGCCGGACGTGGCGGGCATATAGCCGGTCAGGATGCGCATGGTGGTGGTCTTCCCGGCGCCATTGGGCCCGAGAAAACCGAGAATCTCGCCTTTGTTTACGGTGAATGAAACGGCGTCAACGGCCGTAACCGGGCCGTAGGCCTTGGTCAGGCCCTTCACTTCCACTTCGATCAAAGCGCTCCTCCCAAGAATATGAGTGCACCATTCCATTCGCCGGGTTCCGGCGAAACTACTTTTATATCAAAAAACACGGCAAGATTGAAAGCCGCCGTGGCTCTGTTGACATCCTTCCCCGGCGCGAAAGCGAAGAGGGATTCATCGCTCAAACACCGAGCGATGGAAAACCGTACTTCGACTGCGTCCCGCGCCCGCCAAAGGGCGGCGGGAAGACCAAGAACGCCCTTCGTACCTCAGGGTAAACGGGACTCCGCTCAGAATGACCTGCAATGCGTTTCGCTCAAATTAGGACACTACGTGGCTCTGGGGATGGGTCAGTTTGAATTTTGGCTTTTTGTGTCACGATCAAAAAAATTCAAACTGACCCACTACCGTGGCTCTGTTGACATCCTGCCTGAAATGGACGCTGGAGGGGATCGAGGTTTCCGCCGGGGGAGGCGCCAGGCAACGAGGCTCGCGCGGGGCGCATCCACATGGCGGACGATGCAGCTTATCCCCAGATGACTTCGGGAGCACCCCAGGGCGAGATGCCAGGCGCGCCGCGGCGGGCCGGACGGAGAAGTGCGTTGACACTCCGCTGCCATTTTGTTATTCAACATGTTTGGCTAAACGCTCCGCGGGTCCGACAGGGGGGTTCTTTCCGGCCCGAGCTATTCCGAATCAGAAATACAAAGTGACATGAGGATCTCGAAGGCGTATGTGCGCGCGACCCACGGCGCCGCCAACGGCGGCACAGACGGGGGCCATTTCGCCCGGCGGATGAAACAGTTGCGCTGGGCCGCGACGCTTGTGCCGGCATGCCTTGGCGTGATTTTGCTGGCGCGGTGCGGAGGAGGCGCAACAGGCATCACCGTGGAAATCCAGCCGAGCGCCACACAAACGGTGGATGAAAGCCAGCCGGCATGCAACCCGCCCAACACTCTGACGGGATGCGAGGAGATCGCCTTCACGGCGACAGTGGGCGGCGATTCGACCAACGCCGGCGTAATCTGGAACCTGAATGTGCTATCCACAGGCTGCTCGGGCACGGGCTGCGGCACGCTGATCAATACTACGCCTGTCTCCGTCATCTATGTCGCACCGCCCAACGTGGCGACGGAATTGACGGGTGTGATGCTGCAGGCTGTATCCAAGGCGAACTCGGGTGCGACTTCGAACATTGCCATCAACATCGTGCTGGACCCGACCTTTACAACCACCGGGCTGCAGCAATGCGCGATCGGGGTGTACTGCCTGCCGAACGGCTCGAATGGCATCGCTTACAATTCCAATAACGGGCTTGCGGTTTCAGGGGGTGTGTCCCCTTACACCCTTCAAGTCACCAGCCCCGGTGGCACGTTTCCTCCCGGCCTGACGCTCAATCCAGCCACGGGCGCGATTGTGGGGAAGCCCACGAGCCCCACGGTAGGGAACGCGGCCATCGCATTCCAGTTCACGGTGAAGGTTACGGATAGCAGCAACATCCCGATGTCAGCGTCCGCGACGTTCCAAATCACGGTCGAGCCTCCCCCCCCGCTTTCGATCACGACCACATTCCTGCCGCCGGGCACGATTGACGCGATATTCAGCGCTCCGATATCCACCGCCGGCGGAGTCACTCCGCTCACATGGAGCATCCCCAATACCATCGCGAATCCGGATACGTGCGCCACGATCAATGGGCTTTTGCCGTCGGGGCTTATGTTGAACCCGGCAAGCGGACAGGTCACGGGCATCCCGAAGGGTCCGGCGACGAGCTGCTTCTTTACTGTTCAGGTGGTGGATTCGTCGCTGCCTTCCGGACAAGTTCATACGCAGGCGATTTCCGTGACGATCAACGCGCCGGCGCCGCTGGACATCCTGTCGAACCCGACGCTGCCCGGAGGCTTCGAGGCCACGGCCTATTCGCCGCTACCATTGATTGTCACCGGGGGCGTGGCGCCCTACACGTGGACCGTGATCACGGGACAACTGCCCGCCGGGCTGACGCTGGCGCCGGATGGCACGATTTCCGGGACTCCCGTGCTGGCGACAAACCCCACGACGGATGATTTCTTCACGGTGCAAGTGGCGGATTCGGAGGTGAATCCGATGACAGGGCTGCCGGCGCCGCAAACGCTGACGCAGACATTCAACATCACGATCTCCGTGGGTGCAACGAACCCCAACACGCTCTTGAGCGGGCAGTATACGTTTCTCTTCAACGGCTTCGATAAGACCGGGCCGGTGACCATCATGGGCACGGTGATCTCGGATGGCGGCGGGGATCTATCGGGCGAAGAAGATATTTATCGGGACGGAACGAGCTTCGCACAAGTGCTGATAGGGGGAGTGTATTTGATGGGCACGGATGGGCGCGGCACGATGGAACTTGTGACCCAATCCCCCATCTCGGGCTCCCTATTGACTATAGATTACCGCTTGGTGCTCGATTCGGGCGGGGGCGCGGGGCGACCCAGTGTGCGGTTCTTCGAAGACAACTCGACCCATACGAATAATGACGCACCCAATGGCACGCACGGCGAAGGAATCATGAAGCCCGTGCTCGGATCGGGCTTTACGGATGGGAGCTTCGGCGGAAATTATGCCTTTGAATTGGCGGGCTATGAATCGGCGGGGAAACTCCCGGTGGCTCTGGCGGGCGTGGTTCACGCGGACTCAACCACGTCAACGCCGAGCCTGACGGGCACGTGCGATTTCAACGATGCCGGGGCGTATAGTTCGCAGGGATTATCGGGCACGTTTTCGACGACGGTGGACGCGGCGGGCAGGAGCACGGCGGAGCTGGATTTCGCAGTGCCGGGGAAATCGCAGGTGGCGCTGCATTTCGTTTTCTACTTCGTTTCGCCGACGGACATCTTTTTCATGGAGAACGACACGTCGGCGACGGAAACGGTTTTTTATCTTCTGAACGGCGAGATGGTGCTGCAGCAGCCGGGATATCAATTCTCGAATGTGGCTTTTCTGTCCGCGGTTGGACCGCCGGCCACGAGCGGCGTGAGCGTCGCGACGGGCACGGGCCTGAGCGGGTCGAACGCCAGTGTGTTTGCAGGGCTGCTGGCGGGAGTGTCGAGCGGCAACGCGACTTTTTCCTATGATGAAAACAACGGAGGGACGCCTGCAACGCCGTCGTATACCGGGACATATTCGGTGGCGAATAATGGCCGCGCGGCCTTCACATGGGCCGGCCTGGCCGCGGCGAGCACGCGTGTTGCGGCGGCGTACCTGACGGGGCCGGGGCAAGGATTCCTGATCGGCAGCGATAAGGCCGTTACCACCGGGCTGCTGGAACTGCAGACGAGCGTGGCTCCGTTTGTTTCGTCCTCCCTGCAAGGAGGCTATACGCTCGGCACAGCCGTGCCGGGAGACAACCTGGCGACCAACGTGATCTGCCAGGTGTATTCGAATGGCGGGGAATTTAGCAGTCCGAGCGTGACGGGCACCGTGGATGAATACGATCCTCCCAGCGCACTCCATTTGGAGGGTGTCCTAAATTCGGAGCAATCGGTTAGCGCGGTCCCCTATACGGTGAGCGGCACCAGCCGGGGCACGGAGGGGCCGAATTCCGTCGTGGGCTTCCCCGACGGCGTAGTCTTTTACATTGTCTCGCCGGGAAGCTTCCGCGCGATTTCCACAGACGCGAGTCCAGGAACCGGACATCCGGTCGTGTATTTCTTCAACCACTAGAACCCGCCTCACAAATGGTCTTTAGGGGGTCGGAGCTTTAGCTCCGACGTAAACCGCCTGCGAAAGTGGGGCTTTAGAGTCTGTGTGGCAACTGCAAAATCGGAGCTTCAGCGGCTAAAGCCGTCTTGATTTTGCAAAGCTTGCGTCGTGGCTAAAGCCACGACCTACAAAGATTCTCGAATTCTCACGCAGGCTCTTTAGTCCTTGAGGACACAGTCAGCTCTTCCTGTCGGATTTTTTCTCGTCGAAGCGCAGGGCGGCGGAATTGATGCAGAAGCGCTGGCCGGTGGGCGCGGGGCCGTCGTCGAAGACATGGCCGAGGTGGGCGTCGCAACGGCTGCAGAGAACTTCGGTGCGGGCCATGCCATGCGTGGCGTCGCGCTCGGTGGAGACATTATCGGGCGCGATGGGCTCGTAGTAACTGGGCCAGCCGGAACCGGAGTGGTATTTTGCATCGGAGGCGAAAAGCGGCTGGCCGCAGCAGACGCACATGTAGGTGCCTTCCGCGTCCATGTCCTCATATTCGCCGGTGAAGGGCGGCTCGGTTCCCTTGCGGCGCGTGACCTGATATTGCTCGGGGGTCAGCTTGGAGCGCCACTCCGCGTCGGTCTTGCGAATTTTGTCGCTCATGGTCACAGGATACAACAGCGCTCATGTGGAATGCACGGCCGGCAGTCTCACCGGGGCCTGCTCTCGATGGGGAGAAAGCGCACGGCAAACGGCATCGGGACACTGACGGGCGCGCCGCGCGGAGTCAATTTGCCGGTGGCGAGATCAATTTTGAAGAGGACAACGTTGTCGCTATCGAGGTTGGCGACGAGGAGCCAATGCGCGGTGGGGTCGAAATCGAAATTTCGCGGCATCTTGCCCTGCGTCGGGACGCGCTGGATAAAGGAGAGGCGTCCGTTGGCCGAATCCACGGCGAAAACGGCGATGCTATCGTCGCCGCGATTGGTGCAGTAGAGAAATCGCCCGGTTGGATGGACGCGAATCTCGGCGGATGTGTTCGTTCCCGGTAAAATCTTCGGAAAGGCTCGAAATGGTCTGCACCTCCGTCAGCACGCCGCGCGACGAATCCCACGCGAACACCGTGACCTTGCCCGCCATTTCGTTCATCACGTAGACGAATCGTCCAGCGGGATCGAAATCGAGATGTCGAGGGCCGGAGCCGGGAGTGACGAGGGCGAAAGGAGGATCGTTGGGCGTGAGAGAACCGTCGCTCGGGTCGAAGCGATAAATGAAAATCTTGTCCAAACCCAGATCAGGGACGAGCGCGAAACGATTCGTCGGGTCCACGCGAATGGAATGCGGATGCGGTGCGTTCTGGCGCGTGGGATTGACGCTCTTGCCCGTGTGCTGGAAAAAGGCCGTGCGTTGGCCGATGCTGCCGTCGGGATTCAAAGCGAATGCGGCGATGGTGCCTCCCGCATAGTTGGCGACGAAGAGGTAGCGGCCCGTCCTGTCCAGACTGACGTACGCGGGGCCGGCGCCGGCCGAGGGCTGTTCGTTGAGAAGAGTCATTCGCGCGGTTGCCGGGTCCACGGCGTACGCGCTCAGAAATCCGGTCGGCTGGCCCTGATACGTATCCACTTCGTTCGCGGCGTAGATATGTTTGCCGTCGCGAGCAACCACAAAAAATCCGGGATCGGCGGATTGCTGCAAGAATTCCGGCTTCGTAAGGGCGCCCGTGCGAGTATCGAACCGAGCGACGGAAAATCCATGGCCGGGCTGGTCCACATGCGTGCCAAAGAACACCCACATTTCCTTGGGCACGGCGGGAGAAACGGCAACCGTCACCGCGATCGCCAAAGCAAATAACCGCGCGAGAATTGTCGTCATGAGGTTCCTCCCCGAGCCACCGCTCCGAATGGGAATCGCCGCCGCCACCGGCAGGGCCAAAGTTCGGCACAGGATACATCAATGCTCACGCGGAATGCACGGGGGTTTGCTGGCGGGCATCTCGCCGTTGCCTTTTCTGGTAGGGGCACAGCATGGAGACATCAAAGCTGAATCGCGATCTGATTTGCCACGTGAGTGTAAATGTCCACGTCTGTTTGAATCTGCTCAGCGGCAGGAGGGATAAACTCGCCATCCCCGGGGGTTGCCGGGCCTTCGCCACGTCACTCAGGATAGAGCGGACAGGTTCTGGAAGGGACAGGCACAGTCCGGCGTGGCGGATGCCCCCAGACAGAAAAAGCAGGCAAAGCAAGGGCGGGTTATACCCCGACAAAACCCATCGGGACACGAGGGGCGTGCCCGGCGAAAATCGCATCTTCGCGGCACCTGCGCGAGGCTCCTAACTATCAGTTCTAAAAGAACTTGCGGAACGCCCGCGCCGGAGCCGATTTGACATCCATGTTATAATGTGGCATGATACTTAAAAGGCAACCAAACATTCGCCCTGGGGGCCTCTCCTCTGCCTCCAGTCTCTCCAGCATCCAGCCTCTAGTATCTAGCCTCCAGAATTCTAATCGAAACAAGCTGGGAAATAGAAATCGCCGCAACTCCCCCGATATCAGTGACTTAATTTTTTCTACTCGAAACAAAATAGGGGGGGTCGCCGAGACGAAAAGCGAAGAATTCGCGAACATTTACCAAGAGAAGCCCGCATTGCGGCCGCGAATCACCTGTTACGCGTCGCCGGTAGATGTCCCTGGGAACGCCGTTCTCCAGAACGGCGCCTCGATCTTCGCCAATCGGGAGATTGGCGCTCCCGGGGAAGACAAGATGCCGCGCGCAAGGCCCCCTTCACTTCGCTCAGGGCAGGTCGGCGCTGCATTTAAATCTTCGCAGCACGGGGGAAGATTTTTGTGGGAGGGAGGGGGGAAGGTGTGATAGTTTGGTGGTGCGTTTGTTGCTCTTGTAACACCTTTAGATTCGTTAGAAGGGGCTGCAAGGTCACACTTGCGGCCCTTTTTGCATTACGGCTGGAGGCGGCCTACACCCCAGCGCGCAAGAGCGCTCTGGGGACCCCGGCTACGAGAAGCACAAATAGCTTACAAGAAAAGCGAGACAATCAGTGAGAGAACAAGGAACAGTGAAGTGGTTCAATGCCAGCAAGGGTTTTGGGTTCATTCAGCGGCAGTCGGGCGAAGACGTTTTCGTCCACTTCTCGGCCATCCAGGCGGAGGGATACAAGTCGCTCAATGAAGGCCAGGCGGTGGAATTCGAAGTCACCCGCGGCCCCAAGGGCCTGCAGGCAGCGAATGTAACCAGCCTCTAGTCGAAAAGGGCGGTCCGACGGAAATCGTCGGACCGCCTTTTTTGTCGCAGTAAGGCAAGGAAGGCGGCGGATGCGAGACGAGAGGGTCCAGGCAGTACGAGACACTCGATGAGCGACAATGTGATGGTGCAGTTCGTGGGCTTCCAATCGAAGGCGCAGGTCCGGGAGTACACGTTTACGGTGCGGGAGCGGGAGACGGAGCCGCGGGAATTCACAGTGGCGATTGCCAACGAAGCGTTTGATTCCCGCCGCGTGCGGTTCCAGGACGCCCCGGATATTTGCTCGCACAAGCTCCATCGGGAGCTCGGCCGCCACGGAAAACCATCCGGTGAAAAGCCACTTCCGGCTGAGCGACGCGGAACTCGAGGAATACCGCACGACACACATGCAAAAACCCCCGAAATACCCCTACGTACCCAAAGCAAATCCAGAATCCTAGCGCCGAAAAGATGGAACCGGTTCGGGAGACGCAAACGCGCGCGCCCGCCCTCAGGCAATCCTTTCAATACATATGCGAACATTGGCTGAGATTTTTGTGCGTCTCGGCCATCGTTCTCGGGCCGTGTTTCTGGCATCGTCACATCGCGGCGGCGGACCTGGGAAGCCACCTGTACAACGCGTGGCTCGTGGAATTGATCCGGCGCGGCCACGCGCCCGGCTTGTGGATCGCGCACCAGTGGACGAACGTGCTGTTCGATTATCTTCTGAGCGGGCTGGGAGCGGTATTCGGCTGGGGGGCGGCGGAAAAGCTGGCGGTGTCGCTGGCGGTGCTCGTCTTCTTTTGGGGAATGTTTGCGCTGGTTTCCGCGGCCGCGCGGCGCGCCCCGTGGTTTCTCGCGCCCCTGCTGGCCGTATTTGCATACGGCTACACGTTCGAGGAGGGTTTTTTCAACTATTACATGGCTTTGGGCCTCTCATTTTTCGGGGTGGCGATTCTGTGGAGAGGCAGAGGGTGGGAACGGCTGGCGGCGCTGGCGCTCGCGCCGCTCGTCGTGCTGGCGCATCCTTTGGGGATTGTGTGGCTCGCGGGAGCGGGGGCCTATGTGGCAATCGCGGAAGCGGCGCCGCGCCGGCAGGCGCTGCTGTTTCTGGCGGGGGTCGCGTCGCTCTTCGCGGCGCATTACTACCTGTGGCATCACTTCGCGGTGGACCAGAATGAATTCGCGGTGTACTGGCTAAACGGCGGGGACCAGCTGTTGCTATTTGGCGAGCGGTACGCGATTCCGGAGTGCGCACTCGCTGTATTCGCCGCGGCCGCGTGGACCATGGATGTGATTGGCCGCCGGCGTGAGCCGGGACTTTGGCGGAGTTACGCCATCCCGCTGGAGCTCTATATCCTGGTGGAGCTGGCGGTTCCGCTGCTGCCCACGGGCATCTACATCACGAAGCACACGGCGGAGATTGCGCTCTTGAGCGAACGGCTCACATTGGTCTCCGCCGCGCTGGTGTGCTGCCTGTTAGGGGCGATGCGGCCGAGAAAATGGCACCTTGCCTTTGCGCTCGGGATCGCCGTGGTGTTTTTTTCATTTTTGTACCGCGACACGGGAACGATCAACAAGATGGAGGCGCAAATCGAGCGGCTGGTGGCTCCGCTGCCGCCGGGGCAGCGGGTGCTGGCCACGATACTGCCGCTGGACAACTGGCGCGTCACCATCCAACACATCGTGGAGATGGCCTGCATCGGCCACTGCTACAGCTACGGCAACTATGAGCCGGGCGCGGGAGTATTTCGGGTGCGCGCGCTCGCGGGCAATCGCTACGTGATGAGCAGTTACGACGATGCCGTCTCGATGGAGAACGGAGAGTACACGGTGAAGGCGGAGGATTTGCCCGCCTATCAAATCTATCAGTGCAGCGCGAGCGGAGAGGAGTTGTGCATGCGCCCGCTTGCGGAGAGCGAGGAGAATGACCGGCTGGGCGTGCATCCGGGGGACGAATGACGGCTGCTCGCGCTAACTTGTTTCCGCGGTGACCGGCTCTTCGCGCCGGGCTCCACCCGCGGCGCCAGGCTTGTGACGGCCATAGAGCCACGCGCCGAGCCGCCAGGCGAGCAAAATACCGACCATCCAAGCGTATTCGAGCGGCTTGCGTTTATCGGATTTTACCTGCCAGTAGTAGTGGACGACGCCCAGGATAGCGATGAAATAGATCGCGCGGTGGACCAACTGCCAGCGCCTTCCGCTGAGGCGGCGGATCCAGCCCGCCGTGGAAGTGACGGCCAGCGGAATCATCAGCACAAACCCGATGAATCCCACGGTGATGAAGGGCCGCTTTTGCACGTCCTTCCACATTTCGGGCCAGGCGAAGGAATGGTCCAGCGCAATCCAGGTGGTGAAATGCAGGGTGGCGTAGAAAAAGGCAAACAGGCCGAACATGCGCCGGAAACGAATGAGCTGAGGCACGTGCAGGGTTTTGCGGAGCGGCGTGATGGCCAGGGTGATGACGAGGAAACGCAAAGTCCAATCGCCCGTCCTGTGGGTGATGAAGGCGATGGGGTCGGCGGTGAGATTATTTTGGAATCCGCGCCAGACGAGCGAGGCCAGGGGCGCGAGACAGAGCGCAAAGACGGCAGCTTTGGTCCATTTGCTCGAGAGGATGCGATTCACCGCGCGCGGCTCCCGTCAATAATTCTTGCGCAGGTCCATGCCCGTGTAGAGGCCGGCCACCTGATCCTCATAGCCATTGAACATGAGGGTGGGAATGCGGCGCGTGAACAGGCCAAGTCCCGGGCCCAGGCGGCGCTCGGTGGCCTGACTCCAGCGAGGATGATCCACGTGAGGGTTCACGTTGGAGTAGAAACCGTACTCATTGGGGGCGTAGAGATTCCAAGTGGTGGGCGGCTGGTCCGCCACGAAGGTGATTTTCACGAGCGACTTGATGCTCTTGAATCCGTACTTCCAGGGAATGACCATGCGCACCGGGGCGCCATCCTGATTGGGGAGCGTCTCGCCGTACATGCCGACGCAAAGGAGCGCGAGCGGGTGCAAAGCTTCGTCGAGGCGCAAACCTTCGACGTAGGGGAGTTCGATGCCGGCGGAGGACCCGAGGGGCATCTGCCGCGGATCATAGTAGGACTCGAAGGCGACGAAGCGGGCGCGGGAGGTAGGCTCAACGAGTTTGGCGAGGGTACTGAATGAATAGCCGATCCAGGGGACGACGATGGACCACCCTTCGACGCAGCGATGGCGGTAGATGCGCTCTTCGAGCGGGGCCAGGCGCATGATTTCTTCCATCGTGAATGTGCGGGGCTTGGCCACTTCGCCGGCGACGGAAACGGCCCACGGCGAGGCGCGGAAATTTTTGGCGTTCTCCGAGGGATCTCCCTTATCCGTTCCGAACTCATAGAAATTATTGTAGGTGGTGGTTTTTTCGATGGGTGTCTCGGTTTCGGTGGTGCTGTAGGGCCATTTGACGAGGCCATTCAGTTTTACGGGGACCGAGCCAGTGGCGGGGCCCGAGAAGAGCGCGGGTAATTTCTTCCAGCCGGCCACGGCGGCAGTCGTCGCAAGAAGGCCCAAGAGAAAATTGCGCCTTCCCATGTAGAAGGCCTTGGGAGTGACATCTTTGTAAGTCAAATCCGGCGGTCGCTTGATAGGCACCTGGGCCTCGCCATTCCGCGGGCAGATCCTGCCAACAATAGTACGCGCCCTACATGAGATTGGATGCAGCAAGCCGGCGCCGGGACGTGATTTGTGAGCTTTCCGCCAACAGGCGCGTGGAGAAGGGCGAACTTACTTGGGCTCCAATTCCTCGAGCAAGGCGGAGCGGATACGCGCTTGATGTTCGCGGGTAAGTTTGGCCCCGGCGGAAGTGAGATAGAAAACGTCAATGGCGGTCTGGCCCTCGGTTTCGATGAGCGCGATTTCGATGTTGCACTTCTCGCGCGAGAACTGCGAGCTGATGCGGTAAAGGAGACCCGGCAGATCCTGAGTAATGACCTCGATGAGGGTGCTCTGCGGAGAGCAGTCGTCGTCTATTTCGATCTGCGTCTCGACCTTGACCTTGGGCGCGGCGTTTCGATCCGGGCGCATGCGGTCCTGGAGCATGCTCTCCAAGTCCGCCTTATCGAGCAGGACGTCGCGAATGCTGGCCTTGAAACGCTCCCATTCCGGCAAATTCAATTCCAGGGTGCGGAAGCGGTCGGTGAAGAAAAATTCGTCCACGACAGTGCCCGCGCGATTCGAGAACGCGGCGGCCTTCACGATGTTCATTCCCCATGCCGCGAGAGTGCCGGCGATTTTGGCAAAGAGGAAAGGGCGATCGAGGGTGACGACGGTCAACTGGTACCACTGGCGGCCGCGCGTGAGGTCCAACTGCACGGGGTCTTCCGCCAAGAGGCCAGCCATTTCCATGTGACCGAGGACGTCGCTGGCTGTCTGGGTGCTGAGGTAGCGGCGGGGCAAACCCTCGAGGAAATTTTCCAGCCTTTTGCCGGCCGCCGGAGCGAGCGTGCGAAGGTGAGTCAAGACCTCGTCATCCGCGCCGGCGTGGAGGCGTTCATCCACGGTGCGAATCATATAATTGGCCGCGCCGATGTAGAGCTGCCAGATATTTTCGGCCTTCCAGGGCGTGAGGGCCTCGGGGTTGACGGCCTTGATATCCGCATAGGTGAGCAGGCAAAGCATCTTGAGCCGCTCGGGAGTTCCGGTTTTCTCCGCCAATTGGCGCAGGGTTGCGGGATCGAAGATGTCGCGGCGCAAGGCGGCGCTCATTTCCAAATGGCGGGCGATGAGAAAGAGGACGATTTCGCGGTCGGGGGGGTCCAGATCGAGGCGGTCGAGGCAGCGAGTGGCAATCTCGACGCTGGCCCGGACGTGGTCATCGGATTTCGCGCCCTTGCCCGTGTCGTGGAGGAGGAGGGCGAGGTAAAGCAGCTCGGGCTGCTCGATTTCGTCGAGGAGTTCGGCGTAGCGGAGGTCCCACTTGGATTGCGATTGTCGCAAGAGGTGAAGATTCTCGATGGCCACGAAGGTGTGTTCATCCACGGTGAAGCGGTGGGAGTAATCACGGACGACGAGGGAATCAATGCCTTGGAACTCCGGGAGGAGAAGCGTGAGCAGGCCGAGAGAATGCATGGCGCGCAAAGCATCCGCGGCGTGAGGTGCGAGCAAAATTTCCTGGAGGTGGTGCCACATTTCGGCGCCGCTGGGGGGGGCCTCGGCCAGGCGCGGGAGGAGTTGCTGCATCTGGTGTTCGGTGGCGGAGCTGAGGACGAGACCGTGGCGCGCCATGAAGCGAAAGGTGCGGAGAGGCAACCCGGGATCGCCCAAGGATTCCTCGCGCTGGAGAAAAATCCTGCCGTCCACCACGGAAAATTCGGCGTTGGAAAGGCGCGAGCGCAGATTTTGAAACTGGCGATAGAGCGAGGGGCGGGCCGCGGGGAACTCCTCGAGAAGCTGGGTGGCCACCCGGTGAATCAGCCGGGCATGGCCGAAATAAAGGCGCATCCAATCGGAGGCGGTCATGGAATTCGAATGGGGTGCGCCGATGGAGAGGGCCGCGGCTTCGTCCTGGGCCTCCCAGGTGAGCGTGTTGTCGTCCTTGGAATGGCGGAAGTGGAGGAAGCAGCGGACGGACATTAGGAAATCGAGGGCCGCGTCGAATGGAGCGCGGAGCGAAGGGGGCAGAAGCGAACCTTCGGGCGGCCAGTCCCCTTGCTCTTCGATCGCGGAGAGGAGGGCGAGCCAGCATGCCACGTTGTAATCGCGGAGGCCGCCGGGCCCGTCTTTGACATTTGGTTCGAGATGAAAGACGGAGTTGCCGAACTTATTGTAACGGCTGCGGGTGAGGTCGGCGAGGCGCTGCACGATGAGCCGGGACTCGCGCGCGACGAGCTTGGGAATCAGGTGTTGGTGGAGACGCGCGAAAAGGGCTTCATCGCCCGCGAGATAGCGGCAATCGAGGAGGGAGATCGCGAATTCGACGTTCGCGGGGTCGAATCGTTCGCACTCGGAAAACGTGCGGGTTGCGGGGCTCAGTTTCAGGCGGAGGTCCCACATTTCCTGGGAGAAATTCCGGATGGCGTCCTTGAACTGAATTTCGGTGTCGCCGCCCGCGTGGAGGAAGAGGATGTCAATATCCGAATAGGGGAAGAGCCAGCGCCTGCCGAACCCCCCCAGAGCAACGAGAGATAAATTCTGGGGACCTTCCGATTGTGGCGAGATCAGTTCCTTCCAGAGGCGGAGAGCGATGGACTCGACGAGCGCGGTGCGCTGGTGTACGGCGTCGCGGCCGCTGCGCGTGGCGGAGAAGTTCTTCCGAATGCGCTCGGATTCCGCCTTATAGAGCTCGCGCAGTTGGATTCCGAGTGTGGGTTCAGAGGCCATGGCCGATAGGGCGCGACTTTCAGCCCGGGCGCACTTTCGTCCCGTGGCATAGCGCCCGGGCGCTTGTGCATCGTTGCGTCAGGCGCGAGGCCATCAGAGGGCGCTATCGCCCCTCTCGTCATTGCGAATGCGGATGGCGTCGTCAATCTTCGTGAGGAAAATTTTGCCGTCGCCGATTTTACCCGTGCGGGCCGCATTCATGATGGTGCCGACGGTTTTCTCGACCATGTCGTCATGAAGGACCATTTCAATTTTGAGTTTGGGAATCAGGTCCACGGTATACTCGCGGCCGCGGTAAAATTCTGTGTGCCCTTTCTGGCGGCCATGGCCGCGCGCCTCGAGCACGGTCATGCCTTCGACGCCGATTTCATGAAGAGCATCCTTTACGGCATCCAGCTTAGAAGTTTGGATAATCGCTTCCACTTTAGTCATCTTCGCTCGTTTCAGCTAACTCATTTTTGCCGCATCGCGGGGGCGTGCCACCGCGCATTATACACGCGCGATGGCTGCAATTATGGGCGTAAATCAAGGCGGGATCGGCAGACACCGGCACGCCTGCGCCGGATACGCGGGCGGCGCGACGGAGCGGTTCGTAAGCGGGATGGAACGGCGCTAGTTCTTCGAGACGTTGAGGTCAGCGAAGACAGCCTGGAAGCGCCGCTTTTCATCCTGGTCGTGGAGCAGGACCACGGGCGAGACGCGCAAGGACTGCTTGCAGCCCCGGCACGTGGTCATCTCACCTTGCAGGTCCTGCACAAACCCGTCGGTAAAGTGGTAGGCGGACCGAGGCCGACGGGCGGCCTTGGTGCCATGCGACCCGCAATGAGGACAGGTGTACTCGACCCGGTCTTCGAGAGGATCGCGATTCAGCGCGGCCCAGCCGGTGTAACGAACGCCCACGGTTTCTATAGAGCTTCGGTTCATGATGACGTCCTTCCTTACCCCGATCAGTCAGGGTTATGACAAAAGGTTAGACGCAAGGATTGCGCGAGACGATGCACCGAATGTAGATGGCGTGCAAACTATTGATAGGTAGTTAGTTAGCGGGAATCATGGGTGGCCCAAGGAATTCTACCCTCGCCAAGTGATATTAGGGCGGAGGGGTCGTCCGGCCTTCAGAAGCGGAAAACGATGCCGGAGGAAAAGCGCCTATTGTGCTGTTTCACCCCGAAGAAATGAGTGGGCAGATAATCGCCCTGGAATCGCCAGTAGATTCGGTGGGTAAGCCTGACATCTGCGCCCCCTCCTTCAGCATACGCGAAGGATGTATTGGTTATGCCGCTCCCGGAGCGGTGTGCCGCGCCGAAGAGTAAGTGAGCAAATGGCGATATACGCCAGGGATATGACACCTCGGGTCCAACAAGATAGGTGTGAATGGCGATGCCAACGCCACCCCATTGGCCGTAAACGCCGCCAACGTCGCCCACGCCGCCGAGCCATTTCTTCCAGTTGTACTGGCCCGAGACTTCCCATCCATTTTGGCTTGTTGAGGGTGAGTTGTGGAACCGCACGTAGGAGTAGCCGCCGAACACTTCCAGTTTGTCCTGCAAAATCTGCGCCTGGGCCGTGACCGGAATCAGTGCAATCAGGCCGAACAATAATAATGGCAACCGTCGGGTCATGAAACTCTCCTCCTGTAAAGGATAACCGTGTCACCGGATGCCGCGCAACTTCGAGGGCCTCGCGGGCGTATGTTAGGATGAGCGAGTGATGAAGGGTGGAAAGACGACGATGGCGATGGGAGAAGCGGTGCGCATCGCGGGAGCGAGCCTGTGGGCGCACAAGCTGCGAAGCGTGCTGACGCTGCTGGGAGTGGTGATCGGTGTGATGTCGGTGATCGCGGTGGTGAGCGTGGTGAACGGGCTGAACCGCTTCGTCGCCGAAAAGGTGTTCAATCTGGGCGCGGACGTTTTTGTGGTGAGCCGGGTGCCCTTCATCATCACGAACATCAACCAATACGTGGAATCGCAGAAACGGAGGAGATTCCATCTCGATGATTACGAATGGGTTCGCGACGCGTGCCGCAGTTGCGTGGACGTGGGGGGCTCGCTTCGCCACGATGGCGCCCAGGCGAAATATGGCACGGACTATTTTTCGAACACAAGCGTCCTTGGCTGGACGCAAGAGATGCCTAGAATCTACGTGTACGATCTGCTCGCGGGCCGGCACATCACGCAAGCGGATGTGGCCCGTGGCGCTCCCGTGTGCACGGTAGGATACGCCATCGCAGACGAGTTGCTTCCGGGAGTGGACCCAGTGGGCAAGGAGATCCACGTGGACACGGCTTCGTGCGAGGTGATCGGCGTAGGGAAAAAACTCGGGTCCGTGATGGGGCAATCGCGCGATAACTGGATCATTCTACCCATCACGAGCTACCTTAAACTTTACGGCGGCGAGTATTCGCTTCGCATCTGGGTGAAGTCCGCCGGAACCGGAGCGATGGAATCCACGATGGATGAGGTGCGGTTGCTGCTGCGGGGGCGGCGCCACATTCCCTATAACGTCTCTGACGATTTCTCCATGGAAACGAATGATTCATTTCTTTCGCTGTGGGGCAGCATCAGCGGAGCGTTTTTTGGGGTGACCATCGCCATCGCCTCGATTTCGCTGGTGGTGGGCGGGATCGTGATCATGAATATCATGCTCGTCTCGGTGACGGAGCGGACGCACGAGATCGGGTTGCGGAAGTCGCTGGGGGCGCGGCAGAGCGACATCCGGCTGCAGTTCCTGATCGAGTCATCCACGATTGCCGCCATCGGAGGGGTTCTGGGCGCGGGCCTGGGAATCCTGCTGGCGAAAATTATCACCTGGACGACGGCGCTGCCGAGCGCCATTCAGGCGTGGTCGGTGGTGATGGGTTTGATTGTGGCCACGGGTGTGGGGCTGTTTTTCGGCGTCTATCCCGCGGCGAAGGCGGCGCGGCTAGACCCCGTCGTGGCCCTGCGGGCGGAGTGATCGAGAGGGAGAGAGGGTGCGCCAGACTCGCGGATCGAGCGAACTGAAGGAAGCCATCGGACTGGCGTTGGATGCGCTGCGGCGGAATCCCTTGCGGTCGTTCCTGACGATTCTAGGGATCGTCATCGGCGTGAGCACGGTGATCGCGATCAGCGCGGCCGTCAACGGGCTGAACTCGAACGTGATCGGCTCGGTGGAGGCCATGGGGTCAAACATCGTGATTTGCTACCGCTTTTCCTGGGCGACGTTCGGCAGGCTTCCTCCGGACGTCCTACAGCGCAAGGAACTGAAAGCGGAGTGGGCAGAGGGGCTCGCGAACCTGCCGCATGTGGAGGCCGCCACGGCATCCGCGCGGATTTCCCGTCCGGAGTTCGGAGCGGGTTCAAGCAACGTGCGCCGCGGGGGCATTCACGCCAAGAACGTGATTATGGAGGGGGACACGCCCGCGATCGCGCAGATCCGCAATCTCGACCTCGAGGAGGGCCGCTGGTTCAACGATACGGATATGGAACATCGCTCGCCCGTAACCGTGCTGGGCCACGACACGGCCGAGACGCTTTTTCCGGCAGGCGAAGATCCCATCGGCCAGGAAGTGTTGATTGAAGGAACCGTATTCACGGTGGCGGGCGTGGCCGCGCAGCAGAAGCAAGCCTTTGGGGGCGGGACAAATCCCGAGGACAACGTGGCCTTCCTGCCCCTTACCACGATGCAGAAATTGCACCCCGAGTTCAAGGACTACGTTCTTTTCGTGAAGGCCACGGACGCGCAATACGTGCCGGCCGTGGTGGATGAGGTGCGCGAGTATTTGCGCCGTATGAGACGGCTGCCATCGGACAAGCCGGATGATTTCGCGATCTTCACGCCGGATGCGTTCCTCGACCTGTGGACACAGATTTCGAGCGGAATTTTCGTGGTGATGTTCGCGGTGGGGTCTGTGGCGCTGTTGGTGGGAGGAATCGGGGTGATGAATATCATGCTCGTGAGCGTGACGGAGCGGACGAGGGAAATAGGAGTGCGCAAGGCCATCGGGGCGCGCCGCTCGAACATTCTGATGCAATTCCTGCTGGAGGCGACCACGCTCTCCGCGATCGGAGGGGTGATCGGCATCGTCGTGGGCTCGCTCCTGGGCCTTTCGGTGCGCCTGGTGTTCCCTGCGCTACCGACCTCCATCTCGCTATTCTGGGTTCTCGCGGGGTTCACGGTTTCCGCCATGATCGGGATTTTTTTCGGCGGCTATCCGGCGTGGAAAGCGGCGCGGCTCAATCCCGTGGAAGCTCTTCGTTATGAATGAAGATCGAGATTGCCTAAAGCCGCGCAGGTAAAAAAACCCGCGCATACGCTAGGACTTGCGCTCCACGATCTCCTGAAGGGAAGCCTCGAACGGTGGATGTGCGACGCCGCGCTCGGTGATGATGGCGGTGATGAACCGCGCGGGGGTTACGTCGAAGGCGGGATGCGCGGCATGGACGTCGGGTGAGATGCGCACGCCAGCGAGATGCGTCACTTCCTCCGGCGGGCGCTCTTCGATGGGGATCTGCTCTCCGGAGGGGATGGAGAGATCGAGCGTGGAAATAGGCGCAGCCACATAAAACGGAACCTTGTTCTCTCGCGCCAAAACTGCGATTCCATAGGTGCCGATTTTGTTGGCCGTGTCGCCGTTGCGCGCGATGCGGTCGGCGCCGACGACCACGGCTCCCACGCCGCCCGTCTTCAGGAAATGGCCGACCATGTTATCGGTGATGAGAGTGAGAGGAATGCCGTCCTGATGAAGCTCCCATGCCGTGAGCCGCGCCCCCTGCAAGTAGGGCCGGGTTTCGGGGACCAGAACTTCGATGCGATAGCCGCCTTCGACCGCCATGCGAATCACGCCCAGCGCCGTGCCGATCCCGCCGGTGGCGAGTGCGCCGGCGTTGCATTGCGTCATCACGCGGCCGTTCTTGGGCATTAGCTCGGCGCCGAAGCGGCCGATGCGCTCGTCGGCTTCGCGCCGCTCCTGGTGCACCGCTTGCGCTTCTTCCACAAGCTCCTTGCGGATGCGGGCGAGACCGGCTTCGCCCTCGTTTGCCGCGAGGAGGGCGAGTTCGTCGAACCGGCGCTGGAACCGCTCGATGGCCCAGAATAGATCCACGGCGGTGGGACGCGTCCGCGCGAACGTGCCGCAGATGGCGGCAAACTCCGCGCGCAGTTCTTCGAGCGATTTGGCCCGCGAGCGTTCCACGCCCAGCGCGATTCCCATGGCGGCGGCGACGCCGATGGCCGGCGCGCCGCGAATCACCATGTCTTTAATGGCCTGGGCGAGCTCGCGGTAATCGGTATAGGTGTGGTAGATCACCTCAGCCGGCAGCCGCCGCTGGTCGAGCATGACCACACCTTCGGACGTCCATCGAATGGGTTCAACCGTGTGCAAGCGGTGATCCTCCATGTCTGCCGCGCGGCGGCCGCCGCAGGCAAGCAATCTGCCATTCTAACCGATCTCGCGCCGGTGGGAAGGAGGCGAGATTCAAGAGCCGGCGGGAAGCGATCGGAGTCCGTGAGATGCGACGACAAACATGATGGACAGCACAGAGTTGTAACTCACATGGAGGAGATAACTGGCGACCACCGTGCGCGAGACGGCTCGCACGTACGTGAAGACGATGCCGACGACGATCAGCAGCGCGATTTGCCACCATCCGCCCCACAATTGCCACGCGTGAAGCGCTCCGAAAAGCGTCCCCGTGGCGATCACGGACGCGCCCACGCCGAAGCTGCGTGCCAGGACGGGATAGATGTAGCCGCGGAAAATCGTCTCCTCCACAATGGGCGCAAGCAAGATGCCGGTCATCATCAGCAGGAGCGCGGTACGGCGATCCTGAAAAAACGTCTCGATGGGCAACTTCGCGTTCGTGGCGAGTGCGTTCGAGGCAATCTGAATCAGGAACGAGAGCATGGTTCCGCCGGCAATGAAACCGAAATATGCGAAGAAGCGCGGAATGGCGCCGGCCTCCAGGGGGCGCCAGCCGATGGTGCGCCAGAAAGGCAAGCCATATCGAGTCCGAATATGCACGGCAAGGTATCCGAGCAGCGCAAAGGAAAGCAGGATTTGATTCAGAACGGCAAAAAAGTTTTTTTCGTTCGGGGAGTTCTGAATCTGCGCCATGCTCACGTGGAACGCGGCGAACACACCCGCCAGGAACATGCTGGCGAGGAACGCAGCGCAGAGCGCAACGGCCACGAAAAGCGCGAGATCGAGCCAGCCCCAAGGCACGCGAAGATCCTCCGGAAGCGTCCGGACTGGGGGAACTGGAAATTCCTGCGCCAAGAGATTCTCTCCTTGAGACGGTGGTCCGGCGGCCTGGGGAAGCTCAGGCTCGGGCGACATTCGCTCGCTGGAATTCATCGGGCTCGATTCGTTGTCGTCCACGCTCATAAACGGCCCCTACACTATATCTTCTGTGCGCGCCGGCTCAAAGGCGGAGAGCCTGGAACTTTGCAGAAGACCGGGCGGGGCGCCGCAGAAAGTGACGGACAAGCAAGGTTCGATTGGCAAGCATGCGGTAAGCGGCTATTATGGCCGGGCTCGGCTGTGCGGAAAGTGAGTGAGCGGATGAAAGACCCGCAACGAAACAGATGGAAGAAGGCCGCGGCGGAGGCGGCCGCCAGACTGGTCGAAAACGGCATGGTCGTAGGTCTGGGCACCGGCTCGACGGCGCACTTTTTCCTGGACGCGCTCGCCGGGCGGATTCGCCGCGAAGGCCTGCGCGTGTGGGGAATCCCCACGTCGAAAAAGACGGCGGCGCGGGCGCGCCAGTTGCGAATCCCGCTCTCGACTTTTGCCAAGCACGCCGAAATTGACCTGGCGGTGGACGGCGCCGACGAAGTCGAGCTGGGCACGCTCTTTTTGATCAAGGGCCGCGGTGGGGCGCTGCTGCGCGAAAAAATCGTCGCGGCCGCAAGCAAACGCATGGCGGTGGTCGCGGACGAATCGAAGCTGGTCGAGCGGCTCGGCTCGCTTGTGGCCGTCCCCGTGGAGGTGGTGCCATTCGGCTGGCAAGAAACGCAGAGACGGCTCGAAAAGCTCGGCGCGAATCCTTCCCTGCGGTTCGTGGGGGGCAAGAAGCCTTATATCACCGACGGGGGAAACTACGTCCTGGACTGCGCCTTCGGGCCCATGGCGGACCCGAAGGACGTGGCGCACCAACTGGACCACGTGATCGGCGCCGTGGAGCATGGGCTTTTTCTGGGATTTGCGCGAGAGGCGTTCATCGGCGGGCCAGACGGGGTGAAGGTCCTGCGAAGGATGGGGGAAGGTTAAGGCCGGGAAAAGCAAACTCCATATTCAGATTCCCGGCCCGTTGGACCCGGCGAATCGAACGGGCCGCGCCCTCTTCTAATTTCTTGCGGCGCAGGTCTGCGGATACACCGCATCGAGCGCGCCCCAAAGCGCCTTCAGGCTGCGCTCGGCCGCACAGAGAACGCCAAACGCGCCGGCGTCACCTTGGCTCGCGAGCCATGAGCGCCAGGCAGCGCGGTGGCGCACGTCGGCTTCCTGGTGAACGCTGAAGTAGGCCAGGGCGCGGGGTTCCGTGACGTCGTAGAAGCGGCGGAGACCGGAGATTTTCTGCGCGGCAATTTCGGGAACCTGCGCTTCGTAGGCGTAAAAAGAGGCTACGGCCTGCGCCATGGTCCCCTGGGACGCAACTTCATCATAGGTATCGAGCAGCGCCGCAATTCCCGGCAGGGGGCGGGCGTCGTCGAGCGCAGCTTCGCTCACGCCCAGGGATTGGGCGAATTGGCGCCAAAGCATGGGGTGCGGGCCCGCGGGATCGAGCTCTTCGGCGAGATTTTCCTTGACCAGCTGAGCCAAGTTTCCGTTCGCGCGTCCGGCAAGCCGGCTGAGATTTTCCGGGAACGCCCGGACGTGCTGATAATATTGCTGGGCGTAGACTTGAAGGGATTCTCTGGAAAGGCGCCCTTCGATCCAGGCGCGATAGAAAGGATGTTTGAGCAGGTGGCGCTCATCAATCAGGGAATCGAGCAATGCGAGCATATTCTTTTCCGGGCAGTTCCTGGCCATAATGGTTTTCGGGTCCCCCCCACGGCGGTGAAACAAAACGTAGCGTATGGTACTCGAATCGGGGCTGAAAATCCACCCCGAAGGTCCCCTGCGCGCAAAAAAGCAACAAGCGGCAACGGGAATCAGGGACGGTCGAGGAAATCCAAATTGACAGGTTCCAGCCGCGGCGCCAGAATCTGCAACACGAGCAGGGCCACCAGGTATGCCGAGCACGCAATGGCGAAAAGCGAAAGATAACTGTGCGTCCACTCAATGATATGGCCCGCCGCTCGCTGCAAGCAGCGCTCCGCCAACGCGCCCGTCGTCCCGCCGATGCCCACCACGCTGCCGACCGCCGCTTTGGGAAACATGTCCGAAGGCACTGTAAATAGGTTCGCCGACCACCCCTGATGAGCCGCCGTGGCCAAACCGATCAATCCGACGGCCATCCAGACGCTTTGAGTAAAAGGCACGTAGATCACCGGCACAACCGCCAGCGCGCACACCAGCATGGCGACCTTACGAGCAAAATTCGGCGTGCGGCCCCGACTCAGAAGATACGCGGGCAACCAACCCGCCGCGACGCTTCCTACGATCGAAAGACCATAGACTGCTGCCACCGGCACCGCGCTTTGCATCAGGTTGAGATGAAACGTACCCTGCAGGTACCGCGGCACCCAGAATACCCAAAACCACCATATCGCATCTGTGAAAAATTTTGCCAGCGAAAACGCCCACGTCTCCTTCAGGGGCCAAAGGCGCCGCCAGGGCACACGCGACGTCGTGTCCACGCGATCTTCCAGTATCCAGCGCAGCTCCGAGGCCGAAACGCGGGGATGTTTTTCGGGTTTCGCGTAAAGCCAGAGCCACAACGCCAGCCAGACAAAACCCAAACCCGGTAGCCACAAACGCTCCTCGCCAGCCCAGGCGCAATATCAGAGACGTGGCCACCGAGCGGGACCAAAAGCGTTCCGATGCCCGCGCCGGAATTGAAAATCCCAATCGCCAGTGCCCGTTCCGACTCGGGAACCATTCCGCCACGGTCTTGATGCACGCGGGAAAGTTAGCCGCCTCGCAAACCCCCACCAGCGTCATGGCGACCGCCAAGGCCCCGCACCGTGTGCGCCCCGCCGGGCATCATCGCAGCGACGCTCCACAACGCCATCGCCAGGCGAACGAAAGCTTGGTGCCCAGCTTGTCCGTGATGGCGCCCGGCCACAGCAGCCCGAAGGCGTACGCGAACTGAAAATCCGACATGATATTCCCGTACTGCACGCTATCCAGTCCGGGAATGATCTGCTCGAGATATTTTTCCAGGTAGCCGAGGATGCTGCGATCGAGATAGGCGATCACGGTGGCGAAGAAAAGCAGCGCGCAGATGATCCAGCGGTAGTGTGTGGTGGCGCCCGTGGCGCCCGCCGTGGAGTTTGGAACGGCGTGTGTGACCTTTTGAGGGTCCATCTGGGGATTCTACTGTGGAAATCCCTCCGCGCGGCCTTTTCTATTTGCGGCTGGCTTCCAGGCCCGAGCCGCCCTGGCCGAAGGCCGGCTGCACGTTGACGACGCCGAACTGCCGGTCTTCTATTTCCCTGTGCGCGGCCATGGCCCACAGGAAGCAGATGCGATGCCCCGGTATGGAAATATTCGGGTGATACCCGCCCGGCATGAGCACGGCATCTCCATCGCGCACGACCGTCACGAGCTCGGGATACTCCGTATCCTTGTAAACCAATTGAAGCGCGAACGCCGGCGGCGGCATGTGGAAGTATACATACATTTCCTCGAGCATTTTCTCGTGTTCGTGCGGCGGCCAACTGGTCCAGTTGCCGGGTTCGGAGACCGTGAATCCCGCCAGAAGGCGGCCGGCGTTCACGTTCTTGCCAATCAGGATGCTCAGGTCGCGCGTGGTTGACGCCCCGCCGATGTTCATCCGCAATGTTGGGTCCTTCGAGATTTCGGCGTAGGAGACGAACTGCACGGGGTAGCGGTGCTCGACATCCGAGGAAAATTCCGCGATGTCCGCCTGGCTCCCGGTTTTCACCTCGACGTGGCTATCGCGAGGAATATAGATTGCGTCGTATTGCCCGAGATGAAAATTTTCGGCGCCGATTCTGACATCCGCGCTTCCCGAGAGGCAAATTAGGGCGGTTTCATGGTTGCCGTTCGAAAACGCGGCCGATGGCGCGGAAGCATTCAGGATGATTCGACCGTAGGCCAGATGGCGCATGGCGCTGTTGGCGGGCGTGATGGAGATGTGCCGCCCAAGCTGGGAGTTGGTCTTGCGAAACACCATTTTTTCAAATGCGGCTTGCGCTTGCGTGCTCATCATGCAACTCCTCTCCATGACGATTGCCCCCGAGGATATCAGTTGAGGGCGCGCCCCGGCAAATGGCCGGGGAGTGATCCGCACGCGGCAGTTCGCCCGGCTTGGATCATTGGGAACCGCGGAGAGCAAGAGCGGGCGCCTCCTGCCATTCTTGCCGGTCAACATGCCCGCAATCATGTAAAATGACGGCCGCTGGTAAATCAGCATCAGGTTTTGAGGTGTGCACGGATCGTCATATTAGGAGGATGAATCCTTCGATTGCCCCGCTGCGTGAATCTCCCAAAGCCGTTCCATTCCTGATGGCAGGACCCATTCTGCTGCTCGCTCTGTGCGCCGTTCTTTTCTTTTCGCCGGTCACGGCTCAGACATCCCGATTCCACAACGCCCCCGGCGAAGCCGCCCAATTGAAAAATCCTTATGCGGGGCAGGCGGACGCCGCGCAAGCCGGGGCAAATTTATATGCCCGGAATTGTTCCGCTTGTCACGGCAACATGGGCCAAGGAATTGCGAATATTCCCTCCCTGGCCAAGGGTCCGACGCAGCAGGCAACGGACGGCGAGATTTTCTGGTACGTCACAAAGGGCGATGCCGCGAACGGCATGCCTTCATGGGCGCGACTGCCGGAGCAGCAGCGCTGGCAATTGGTGACCTATCTGAAAGCGTTGGCGAGCGCGCACCCACCCGTCGCATCGCCGGGTTACGCGCCCTCCGCGGGGCCAAGCGAAGCGCATGCTCCGCTTCCCCCGCCTCCGTTCACCGATTATCGCTTAGAGAAGCCCGGCGTCGTTCACAAGATTACCGTCGAGGATCTTCCCGCGCCCTACCTAACGCCATCCGTGGATAATAGTCCGGACCTCGTCCCGCGGCCCGCAGGCGTCTGGCCGAAAGCCCCGGCAGGCTTCCTCGTCCAGCAATATGCTACGGGTCTTCATAACCCGCGGCTGATCACCACGGCCCCCAATGGCGATTTCTTCGTGGCAGAAAGCGCCGAGAACGATATCAAAGTCTTTCGCGGCATTTCCCCGGACGGCAAGCCCGAGGCGACTTCACTCTTTGCCACCGGCCTCGACCACCCGTATGGCATCGCTTTCTATCCTCCGGGAACGGACCCGCAATGGGTATATGTCGGCAACACGGGCTCCATCGTGCGCTTCCCTTACCACAACGGCGATCTGAAAGCGCGCGGGCCCGCCGAGCACATTGCGGATGTCCCCGGTGGCCGCAACCATTGGACCCGGCCATGTCGTTTTCTCCCTGGACGGCAAGAAGATGTTTGTCGCCGTAGGCTCGGCTTCGAATGTGGACGACCCCGATACCACTCCCGCGGAGAAGGATCGCGCGGATATTCTCGAGTTCAATCCCGATGGTTCCGGCATGCGCGTTTATGCCTATGGGCTCCGGAATTGCGGCGGCGGAATCGCCGATTAATCCGAAGACCGGCGAGCTATGGTGTTCGGTGAATGAACGCGACGGCCTGGGCGACAACCTGGTCCCCGACTATATTACCCACGTCGAGGACGGCGGTTTTTACGGCTGGCCGTGGTGGTACATGGGCGGCCACCAGGACCCGCGCCACGATGGCACGCACCCGGAGTTGAAAGACAAAGTCATTACGCCGGACGTGATCCTGCAGCCGCACAACGCCTCGCTGGAGATCACGTTCTATGACGGCCGCGAGTTCCCGGCCGAATATCGGGGCGACCTTTTTGCTTCCGAGCACGGCTCATGGAACCGCTCGGTGCGCGCAGGCTACGAAGTGATTCGCGTGCCGCTTGCACCACACGGGCCACGCCACGGGCGAGTACGAGGATTTTGTGACTGGATTCGTACTTCCGGACGGCAATGCGTGGGGCCGCCCGGTGGGCATCACCGTGGCCCACGATGGCTCGCTGCTCGTCACGGACGACGGCTCGAACGCCATCTGGAGGATCGTCTATATCGGGAATAAATCCGCGCCCCTGCGCCACGCTTCCCGCTAACTCCGGGCGCTCAGTTCGTTTTGTCCTTTGAGTAGCAGAGCGAATCCAGGTTGCACTCGATGCACTTTGGCTTCCGAGCCTGGCAGACACGCCGTCCGTGCCAGATCAATTGGTGCGCGAATAGAATCCATTTGTCGCGGGGAATCGCCTGCATCAAATCCTGCTCGATTTTCTTCGGATCGGTGTTCCGCGTTAAATCGAGCCGTCCCGCCAGCCGCTGGACGTGCGTATCCACCACGACGCCGGACGCGATGCCAAACGCCGTGCCCAGCACCACGTTGGCCGTCTTTCGCGCCACTCCCGGAAGCGTGAGCAGCTCTTCCATCGTCCGGGGAACCTGGCCGTGAAACTCCTCGACGATTTTCTTGGCTGACCCCATGATGGACTTCGTCTTATCGCGGAAAAAGCCCGTGGAGTGAATTTCCTGCTCGACCTCGCTCGGGTTGGCGTAGGCTAGGGCCGCGGGATTTGGATACTTGCGGAAGAGCGCCGGGGTCACCTGGTTCACAGTGACGTCGGTGGACTGCGCCGAGAGAATCGTCGCGACCAGCAATTGAAACGCGTTTTCGTGCTGGAGCGCGCAGGTGACCGCGGGATAGGCCTCGTCGAGTTTCTTGAGAATGGCCCGCACGCGCGCCGGATCTGTGCCGCGGCCCTTCGGCGACCGCGCGCGCAATGGCTTCCGCGCTGCGGCCTTTTTCGTGGCCCCTTTCGCCGCCGCTTTTTTCTTTTTTGCGCCGTCCATGAAGCCGGGAACTATAACACGGGAGGACCGCGACCTGCCGCGAGCCGCTACACCGCGAAGAAGAGCGTCTGCGCGAAGGGCCACTCCTCATCCACCCACTGCGCGGCCGAGCGGTAGCCGGTGCGCTCCCCCATGCGAATCACTTCGTCGGGTTTGTATTTGTGCGAGCTTTCGGTCCAGATGGTCTCGCCTTCGCGAAGATGGAACCGCAGGCCCGCCTGGCGGATGGTCACGCGCTGCCACGCTCGTGAGCGCAGGTGCATTTCGATGCGGCGCTCGGAATCGTCCCAGCGCACCTCGTGCTCGAAACGCGCCAGATCGAAATCGCCATCCAGCTCGCGGTTGATGCGCGCGAGCAGATTCTTGTTGAAGGCGGCCGTCACGCCCGCCGGATCGTCGTAGGCCTGGGTCAGAACCGCGACCGGCTTCTCCAGATCAGTGGCAAGCAACAAT
This sequence comes from Terriglobia bacterium, assembly GCA_963823205.1. GTDB lineage: Bacteria > Acidobacteriota > Terriglobia > Acidiferrales > UBA7541 > Palsa-295. The sequence continues at coordinate 5,526 of CAWGKL010000003.1, read as the reverse complement.
ACGTCCTCTTCGCGGAGTCTGGCGCGCACCTCGCGCAGGAATTGCTCGCCGGCGGGGCGGTCGAAGTTTCCAATCGTGCTGCCAAGGAAGAGCACCAGCAGCCGCTCGCCATCGCGGCGCCGAGCGGCCACTTCCTCGAGCCCCTCCAGATACGCGCTCTCGAATCCCACGATGCTCACCATATCCATATGGGCCAGCTCTTGCTGGCACCGCCAGAGCGCGCTCGACGAGATATCAATCGGGTAATAGTTCACGCGCTGCCGGCGCGCGACCGCTTCCAGCAGCCAGCGCGTCTTCTGGCCGCTTCCGCTGCCCAGTTCCGCCACCACCAGCGGGCCGGAGGCGCGGCTCACGATTTCCGCGGAATGGCGTTCGAGCAGGCGCATTCCCGCGCGGCTCAGGCCGTATTCCGGCAGCAAGCAGATCACGTCGAATAGCGCCGTGCCTATTTCGTCGTAGAGGTATTTGGAGGGAAGCTCTTTCTGCCCCGGCTGGCTCAATCCCGCCGAGACATCGCACGCGAATTGAGCGAGCGTCTGTGTGGCGGAACTGGCCGTTGCCATTCGCGGAGCCGATGCCATGCCCTATTCCTCCATGCAGCGGAAAGTGGCGTACACGTACGGGTAGTGCGGCTGGAACCAGTTGCGGAACGATCGCCGCAGCATGCACGCATCCGTGCGATGCGACCCGCCTTTCATCACGAAGTGTTTTCCGTCGAAGAAATTGGCCGAGTAACCGGGATAGAAAGCGTGCGCTTTGAATCCTGGGAGCGGCCCGAAGGTTGTCGAGGTCCATTCCCATCCATTGCCGAGCAGGTCGTGCACGCCGAATGCGCTGGCGCCCGCGGGATGCGCATCCGCGGGAGCCGCGTCCCAGCGCCGGTGATGGAAATTGCCGCGCATGGCGTCGGAGGGCCTATCGGGCGGAGCATCGCCCCACGGATACGCGCGCTCCATTCCCTCCGTCGCACCGTAGGCGGCGCGATGCCATTGCTCTTCGGTCGGCAATTTCTTCCTGGACCAGCGAGCGAATGCCGAAGCCTCCGCGTGGCTCACGTATGCGGGCCACGACATCGGCAGCGGGATCGTTCCGAACATTGCCTTGTATCCCCACTGCGCGTCCGGGTCCGTGGCCCGCGAACTCGATCGAGGCACCCAGAAGTGAGGGTGTCCCAGGCCCTGCCGGTGTTTCCATTCCCAATCTTCGGGCCTCCAGTAGGCGGGAGTTTCGTATCCGCCGGCGTGGACAAACTTTAGGTATTCATGGTTGGTGACGGGGTATACGCCAATCGAGAAGCTGGGCGTCTTCACTTCTTGCACGCCGAATTCATTGTCCCAGCCAAAGGATTGGCGATGGCCATGCGGCTGCCCCAGCGTGGCTATGCCCGCGGGAATGGTCGCCTGTCGCGGCCGGGGCGCGGGCCTCGGATCCGCAACCGTGGCAGGATGCGGAATCCTTCTTTCCACGGCCAAATTGTGGAGCAGGTATGCGAGAGTCTCCGCGTGCATCAGCCGGTGCTCGATGGCGACGTGCAGTAAGGTTCCATCCGCAAGCTCGGGGACGGCGGAACCGAAAGACAGGGGATCGCGCAGGCGTTCGCCCAGCCGCTCGCGCACCTGCCGGTTATATTTTTCCACCTGCGCGATGCTCGGCCAGTCGCCCGGCGTATCGGCCGGGAGACCGCCGCCAACCGGATCAATCCCAAAGGCGAAGAGCTTATCGGATTGCGCGTCTTGGGTTTCGAGCCCCAGCGCGCCGCCGAGCAGATTCCAATCGAACGCTTCCAGGTGCCCGAGATAGAAAATCAGGCGATGGCGCTCCGGGATGGGGCGCTCATAAAAAGAATTGGGCGGCAGCAGTTCGAACAGCGCATCGGTCCGCGCACGGGCGCCCTGCATTCGGGAGAGCAGCGTCTCGTGGCGGTTCAGCGCAACTTGGGAGGTTGCCATGGGTCACCTCTACGTAGGGGAATCCCTTGTACTCCTCTCGGGCTTCCCAGGGCAAGTGATTTCGCGCCCCCTACAGTTGGATGCGGAGAATCTACGGAAGAGTCGCCGAATTTGCCGCCATGAGAGGCCCCAGGGCCTTGCGAAAGGCCTTGCCGCGGTGGCTGTGCATATCCTTCTCTTCCGGCGGGATTTCCGCGAATGTGCGTCCCAGCTCAGGGAAGAAGAAAACCGGGTCGTAGCCGAAGCCATTCTCCCCGCGCGGCTCCCGCGTAAGAACTCCTTCCACGGAGTCCGAGACGACAGCCAGCACGCGCCCCTGGCGGGCAACGGCCGTGGCGCACACAAACCGCGCGCGGCGTTGCTGGCCCTCTTCGCCATCCATTTCGCGCAGCAATTTGCGCACGCGGTCTTCGTCCGTGGCGCCGGGCCCAGCGTAACGCGCCGAATGGACTCCCGGGGATCCGCCGAGCGCGGGCACGACCAAGCCCGAATCGTCCGCCAGCACGGGCTCGCCCACGAATCGGCTGTAGTGCAGGGCTTTTCCGGCGCTATTTTCGGCGAACGTGGGCGCCGATTCCTCGAACGCGGGCAATTTTTCGAAATCCGGGATTAAGTCGAGTTCGATCACGGATTCTCCGGCCATCCGCCGATATTCGCGCAGCTTGCCGGGATTCGACGACGCCAAAAAAATTCGAGCGTGGCCGCCGCGCGCGCCGGCTTTATCGTGAGCGCCCACTAAATTTCCTATTATGCAGCAATTCCTGCTGCGCCTCGGTGAGACGCCGAATGCCCCCCGCAGCCAGCTCGATCAGGCTCTGCAATTCCCGGCTGGTGTAAGGGCGACCTTCGGCGCTGGCCTGCACCTCGACGAACTTTCCGCCGCCGGTCATCACCACGTTCATATCCACTTGCGCGCGGGAGTCTTCCTCGTAGGCGAGATCCAGCAGAAATTCGTCGTCCACGATCCCCACGCTTGTAGCCGCCACGGAATCAAGCAGCGGCACGGCCCGCAGCATTCCGGCGGCCACCATGCGCTCGAGCCCCAGAGCGAGCGCCACGAACGCGCCGGTGATGGAGGCGGTTCGCGTCCCGCCGTCGGCCTGGATCACGTCGCAATCGAGCCACACGGTGCGCTCGCCCAGGGCCTTCAGATCGGTGACGGCGCGGAGAGTGCGACCGATCAAGCGCTGGATTTCGAGCGTCCGGCCGGATTGGCGGCCGCGCGTGGATTCGCGCGGAGTGCGCTCCTCGGTCGAGCGCGGCAGCATGCCGTATTCGCCGGTCACCCAGCCTTTGCCGGTGCCTTTCAGAAACGAGGGCACGCCGTCCTCCACCGTGGCCGTGACGATCACGCGGGTCTGGCCCATTTCGATCAGCACGCTGCCTTCGGCGCTGGGTATGAAATCCGGGGTGATTTTCACCGGCCGCAGGTCATCGTGCGCACGTCCATCGGCTCGCAAGTGTCGTCTCCATTCTCCGCGAAAACAGTGGCGCGCCCGGAGGGATTCGAACCCCCGATCCTCTGCTTAGAAGGCAGACGCTCTTTCCAACTGAGCTACGGGCGCTTGATTGATTCTAAAAGATTTCACGCCCTCGCGACTATCCATTTGTTACCATTCGTATCAAATGGAGTGAACCCCTATTTTGAGACAGTTTTCGCGGCCACACTTCCGCGTCCGACGATTACTTCCGAGTTGGCGACTGACCTGCCCGACTTTTTGTACCAGGGCTAGTGAGAGAGTTTACATCACAACCTCATCGGGCAAGGGGGCAAATGGCGGCTCGCAGGGAGCCGTAGGCGACCGGAGAGCCGCCATTTGCGGCGCGAACGTCGCTGGCGCCGGCGGCCTGTAGCCCAGCGCCGAGTGCGGACGCAGCGTGTTATATATCACCCGCCATTTCTCGATCACCACCTGTGCCTCCCTCAGCGAATAGAAAATCTCTCCGTTCAGGCATTCGTCCCGCAACTTCCCGTTGAAACTTTCGCAGTAGCCGTTCTCCCAGGGGCTCCCCGGTTCGATGTACAGCGTCCCCGTACCCACCTTCGCCAGCCACTTCCGCAGTTCGTCGGCGACGAACTCCGGGCCGTTGTCCGAGCGAATGTTCTCCGGAATTCCCCGGTACAGCATCACGTCCGCCAGCGCTTCGATTACTTCGTACCTTCCCAGTCTTCGGGCCACCCGAATCGCCAAACACTCCCGCGTGTACTCGTCGATCAGCGTCAGCATGCGCAGTGTTCTTCCGTCGTGCGTCTTTCCACTCACGAAGTCGTAGCTCCACACATGATTCGCTCGCTCTGGCCGCAAGCGAATGCACGACCCGTCGTTCAACCACAATCTCCCTCGTGGCCTTTGTTTCTGCGGCACTTTCAACCCTTCCCGCCGCCAGATTCGCTGTACTCGGTCTTTGCCTACATGCCAACCTCGATCCCGCAGCACCGCTGTGATCCGCCGGTAGCCGTAGCGCCCGTATTCGCCGGCCAGCGCCACGATCTCTCGTGTCAGCGCATCTTCGTCCGTTCGGTAGATCCCCTCGTAGCGTTGTGTCCCTCTCCACTGCCCCAGCAGCCGGCAGGCATGCCGCTCCGATACCCGGTAACTCTCGCGTGCATGCCTGACCGCGCCACGCCGCCGCTCAGGGCCTAGAAGTTTCCCTCCGCAACGTCCTTCAGAATTTGCTTCTCCAAAGACAGCTCTGCCACCAGCCGCTTCAGCTTGGCGTTTTCCCGTTCCAGTTCCTTGAGACGTTTGGCCTGATCGAGTTTTAATCCGCCGAATTCCTTCCGCCAGCGGTAGTAGGTCTGTGCGGTGATCTCGGCTTCTTTGCAGGCTTGCGGAGTGGTTTTCCCGTTGGCGAGTTCCACTTCAACCTGCCGTAACAACGTCACAATCTGCTCCGGCTTGTATTTCTTCATTGGCATACCAGCTTCCCTCCAGAGTGAATTCTCTCTCACTCCCGCTGGTACAAAAAATCCCGGTCAGGTCAACGACGCTGCTCCTTCCCGTGGCATTGCTGACGTAGACGTTACAGGAGCCTGTGCGACCCGCAGAGGCGTTCAAAGGTTACCGCCTCCTCGCAACCAGGGAGTTAATAGGCGCGGGCATCCTCGTCCTTGCTTTGAGAATCCCACCAACGATATGATAAAAACTGTAGCTTTGGCCCAGACCTACAACAGAAATCGTAGCTTTCTTGCGCAATGCTAGTTCTCGCGAACAGCCGCCAATGAACCACGAACCACAATCCGCGCGCCGGTCGCCCGAGCCCCATATGGCGAGGCTGTGTATCGCAAGGGCCGCCATTTTCGTGCTGCTCCTGGCTCTGGCAGGCCTTTCGACGCTTGCGAAGAACGGTCAATACCTCCCGAGGACGAATCCTACCCGGTTCGTCTGCCTGTCAACAAAGATGAATGTGGCGCCCACTCCGGTCGCTTTCGACCGGGGGCCGTTGCAATCGGCAACCAGGATTGTCCCGCCGCTGACGCCGATTCGAGCGATTCGTATGGAGCGAATATCAGCCCCTGCGATGCGGCGCGTTGACGTAGCTCTATCCATGCAGCACCGCTCTCCTCCTGTTTTGC
>CAWGKL010000002.1:0-651758 GCA_963823205.1 Terriglobia bacterium | reverse complement strand
GCGCCCAACGGCTGGCCAGGCGTTCTCACCGGCGGCGCGATTGTTTTCTTTACCTATATCGGCTTCGATTCCGTTTCCACCGCCGCCGAGGAATGCAAATCTCCCAAGCGCGACTTGCCCATCGGCATTCTCGTGTCGCTCTTTGTCTGCGCTTTCCTCTATATTGCCGTGGTGCTTTCTCACCGGCATCCAGCTGGAAAACGCTCGGCGTCGCCGCGCCCGTCGCCACCGAGGCGCTCCACCATTGGCGTCATCGACTGGGTATCGGCGGCGCGCTGATGGGCATGATCTCTTCCATTCTCGTTTTCCAGCTTGGCCAGGCGCGCGTCTGGTTCGCCATGTCGCGCGACGGCCTGCTTCCTCCCGCTTTTTCTGCGCGTGCATCCCAATTCCGCACGCCCGACGTTGCCACCTGGGTCGCCGGCCTGTTCGTTGCCATTCCCGCAGGCATTTTTTGACATCGGCACTCTCGCCGATCTGACGAACATCGGCACTCTTTTCGCTTTCATTCTTGTGTCCATCGCCGTGCTCGTCCTGCGCAAGCGTCAGCCCGACCGTCCGCGCGCGTTCCGCGTCCCCTGGACGCCATTTTCCCACTGGCATCGGTGATCTCCTGCTTCGTGCTGATGGCCAGCCTCACTGTCGAGAATTGGCTGCGCTTTTTCGTCTGGCTTATCATCGGGCTTTTTGTCTACCACCAGTACGGACGCAAGCACAGCCAGCTCAGCAACGCAAATCTCGCTGCCGGCCCTGAAAGGAAGGAGTCAATTGAAACGGCGCCTCGGCTTTTCGGCGCTCGCGCTACTCTTCGCGCTTCTTCTGCTGCTGCCCCCTTCCTTCGGCTGGGGGCAGAATGCCGATCGCCTCATCACCAACAAGGCCGTCGACACGCTGCCTCCCGAAATGCAGGCTTTCTTCCAGGCTAATCGCCAGTTTCTGGTGCAGCATGTCACCGATCCCGAATCCGAGGACAAATCGCCCAACGAGCACAACGGTTTCATCCGGCTCGATCACTACGGCCAGTTCCCCTTCACGGCGCTGCCGCGTTCCTATACCGCCGCAGTGAGCAAATTTACGCGTCACACTGTCGAAATCTACGGCCTGCTGCCCTGGCAAATCGGAATTTACAGCAAGAAATTCACGGACGCGCTTGAAGTCCCATACCTGGACCGAAGCGAAAGTTACCGCCGCGATCCTCGCCTACTACGTGGCTGCCGCGCACGATCCTTTCAACACCACCATGAATCATGACGGCAGCCTTTCCGACCAGCCTGGTGTTGACCAGCGCTTCGGCATCGGGCTCGTCGACCGCTACCAGCTCTTTCTCTTCGTAAAGCCGAACGAAGCGGCCTTCATTCGCGATCCCACCGATCATGCCTTTGACATGGCTCTCTCAGCTCCACACCTGGCTTGAGAATATCCTCTGGTCCGACATTGGCGCGCACGAAGGCCTTACCGCCTATGGCGACGCCTATTACGACCGGTTCTACGCGCAAGCGGGCGCGGTGCTGATCCGCCAGTTTTCCGACGCCGCCACCGACGTCGGCTCCTACTGGATGACCGCCTGGATCAACGCCGGCCGCCCGCCGTTGCCCTCACAATAAAGCCGACGAGATGACCACCTCACCGCGTCCCTCGACCATCGTTGACGCCCTGCCCAAAGCCGAACTCCATCTCCATCTCGAAGGTTCGATCCGGCCGCAAACGGCCGTTGAGCTTGCCGCGCGCCACGGCGACCACGCTCACCGTCGAAGAAGTTACTGCGCGCTACAGATATTCCGATTTCGCGGGCTTCATCGACGTTTTCAAATGGGTCACTTCTTTTCTGCGCGATCCGCAAGACTACGCGCTGGTCACGCGAAGGCTGCTCGAAGAGCTTCTGCGCCAGAACGTCGTCTACGCGGAAATTACCGTTTCGGTCGGCGTGATGCTGCGCCGCATGCAGAATGTCGAAGCGAATTTCGCGGCCATCCGCGAGACTTCGCAGATCGCCTCCATTCAGCCGCCTGCGCACCGCCTGGATTTTCGACGCCGTTCGCCAGTTCGGCGCGGACGCCGCAAAAGAAGTGGCTCGCTCGCGCCGCGAAGCTCCATAACTCCGGCGTCGTCGCCTTCGGGATGGGCGGCGACGAACTTTCCCTGCCCACGCGCCAATTTCCGCGCCGCTTTCGATCTGGCGCGCAACGAAGGCCTGCACATCGTCTGCCACGCTGGAGAAATCGGCGGCCCGGAATCCGTTCGCGAAGCCATCGAGATTGCTCGGCGCCGAACGCATCGGCCATGGCATCGCCGTGATGAACGATCCCGCGTTGGCCGAGTCGCTCGCCACGCGCCGCATGGTGCTCGAAAATTGCCCCACCAGCAACCTTTGCACTGGCGCTCTCGCCAAACAACTCGGCAAATCCAACGCCTCGCTCGCCGATCATCCCTCTGCCGCAATTTCTTGAGCGCGGCATGCCCGTCACTCTCTCCACCGACGATCCCGCGCTTTTCCATACCGACCTGCTCACCGAATATTCACGCGCCGCCGCCTCGGCCTCTCGGATAAGCAACTCCTGCAGCTCGCCGAGCAAAGTTTCAGCTCCGCTTTTCTGCCGCCGCTCGAAAAGCGCAAACTTCACGACGATTTTCGCGCCGCCGCAAAAGCCGCCGGCCTGCTATAATTCGCGGTCACACAAACAGATTCGCGCGCTTTCCGCGCGCCATGCAAGAGAGGCCATGAAAGCACACGTCTGGGTCATGCTGAAGTCCACCGTCCTCGATCCGCAGGGACAAACCATCCAGAGCGCCCTCTCTTCCCTGGGCTATGCCAAGGTGCAGGACGTCCGCCAGGGCAAATTTTTCGTCCTGCAGCTCGACGGGCTCACCGCGACGAAGCCAAGACTCAGGTCGAGCGCATCGCCAAAGATGTGCTCACCAATCCCGTCATCGAGGAATTCCGCTTCGAAATTGTTGACTAAATCGCATCTACGCCGGACCTTCGCCCCTGCGTCCGACCCGCGCCCCGAGCGCTAAGCCGTTCAGGCTCTTTAAGAAGGCGATGTCACCACCGAAACACGCCTCCTGGCTGGCCGCTTGCTCATCCAACGATGTGCTACCCTGATTAAGTCTCGCTGCCTACGCGCCTGTCTCACCTGGCAGCTTCGAGGAGCAACATCCATGTGCGGAATCGTCGGCTATATCGGCCCTAAGCGCGTTGTGCCGCTGATCCTGGACGGGCTCCGGCGCCTCGAATACCGCGGATACGACTCCGCCGGCATCGCCGTCGTGGGCGACAACGGCAAGCTGGAAATCCGCCGCGCGCCGGGAAAACTGCGCAATCTCGAAGAGTCGATCCGCATCACTCCGCTCGAAGGCGTCTACGGCATCGGACACACGCGCTGGGCCACGCACGGCCGCCCCACCGAGGAAAATGCCCATCCGCATCGCGATTGCACCGGCGAAATCGTCGTGGTGCACAACGGCATCATCGAAAATTACATCGAGCTGAAAAACCAGCTTCATCGCCGAAGGCCACAAGTTTCAGACCGAAACCGACACGGAAATCATCGCCCACCTGCTCGAGAAATTTTCCAAGAACTCCTCGCTCGAAGAAGCCGTGCTGAAGGCCGTCAAAGTGATGGGCGGCGCTTACGCGCTGGTCGCCGTTTCGACGCAAGCGATCCCAACAAGATCGTGGCCGCGCGCCTCGGCCCGCCCATCGTCGTCGGCCTGGGCGAAAACGAATTTTTCGTCGCCAGCGACATTCCCGCCATCCTCGCGCACACGCGCAGCGTTTTTTTCCTCGGCGACGGCGAAGTCGCCGTTCTCACGCCTCAGGGCGTCACGCCTCACTCGATTTCGAAAGCCACGCCATCAACCGCCCGCCCCAGCACATCAGCTTGGGACCCGATCATGGCCGAAAAGGGCGGCTTCAAGCATTTCATGCAGAAGGAGATTTTCGAGCAGCCGCGCGCCGTGCGCGACACGCTGCTCGGCCGCATCTCGCAGGAAACCGGCAAAGTCTTCCTCGACGAGATGGACATCACCGAGCAGGAATTTCAAGAATTTCCGCGAAGTCAAAATCGTCGCCTGCGGCACCAGCTGGCACGCCGGGCTTGCCGGCAAATTCATGATCGAGCGGCTGGCGCATCTTCCCGTCGAAGTCGATTACGGCAGCGAATTCCGCTATCGCGATCCCATCGTCGACAAGCACAGCCTCGCGATCGCCATCAGCCAGTCCGGCGAAACCGCCGACACGCTCGCCGCCGAACGCGAAGCCCGCCAGAAAGGCGCCAAAGTTCTCGCCATCTGCAACGTGGTGGGCTCGATGCTCACGCGCGAAGCCAACGGCACCATCTTCACCCACGCCGGCCCGGAAATCGGCGTCGCCTCCACGAAGGCTTTCACCGGCCAACTCACCGCGCTCTTGCTCACCGCTCTTCATCTCGGCCAGGTGCGCGGCAAGCTCACGCCCGTCGCCTCGCAGACTCTGATGCAGGAACTGACGCGCATCCCGCACAAGATCGAAACGATCCTCCAGCGCGACGCGGAAATCGAGGAACTCGCGCGGCAATTTTTCCGCCACACCGATTTCCTCTATCTCGGCCGCGGCATCCATTATCCCGATCGCGCTCGAAGGCGCGCTGAAGCTGAAGGAAATTTCCTACATTCACGCCGAAGGCTATCCGGCGGGCGAAATGAAGCACGGGCCCAACGCCCTGATCGACGAAAATCTGCCCGTGGTCGTGATCGCCACGCGCGACGAATCCGATCCCGCCTCCATGACGCGCTATGAAAAGACCGTCTCCAACATGCAGGAAGTGAAGGCGCGCGACGGCATCGTCATCGCCGTCGTCACCGAAGGCGACCACCTCGCCCGCGAAACGCGCCGACCACGTCGATCGAAATTCCCGCCGCGCCCGAACTGCATCGCGCCCATTCTTGAAATCGTCCCGCTGCAAATGCTCGCCTATCACATCGCCGTCCGCCGCGGCTGCGACGTGGACCAGCCCCGCAACCTCGCCAAATCCGTCACCGTCGAATAGCCGGCTCAGGGGCGCAATGGCCCCGTGAATGGTTTCTTCATCTTAATATCATCTGCGGGTTACTCGAGCGCGCCGTGATCCGCCTGCAATCGGTTGCAGACTCCAGATGACCTTCCGCCCTCCCACAACCAGACTTCTGGGGGGCAAGGCGCCCTTGTCCGGTTACCGGATTAATCTGGACTTACCCAACTACTTAAAAAAATGAGATGGCAAGTGGCTTAAACATTGAGTTCTGAAGCGGATCCAGAATCAACTCGCTGCGGTAGCGGGCAATGTCGAGAAACCTTATACAGGATTTTCATTTTGACCTGCCGGATGGCCATCCTTGTATACCCGAGGTCCTTCCAAATCAACCAAATTGTTCTTCGTCGCGCCAGTTTCCAACTCGGGAGCCCTTTGAGGCGGACTCGTGTCGATCGGCAACCGACTGAAACTTCCGTTCCGAGTCATTTCTCGGACACCACTCCATGCCTGAGCCCTTTTTCCCCAGTAGCTTCGTTTGACGCGCGTCAGCCTGTTGGGACTGGCAGCGCCCAGATCCGCCGCAGCATCTTCCCGAACAGGCGCCGGTGCAGATGCCCCTCGGCCAGCAACAGCCAGTAATACCGGGCGTGCTTGATCAGTCGCCCGCCCGTCTTCACCAGCCGCTGCTGCAAGCTCGTCAGCGACCAGGCGTCGATTCTCTTCGGCAGCACCAGCCGGCGCCACAGGTTGCCCAGGTTGTAGGCCAGCAGGCTCAACTGTAAGCGTGCTTCATTGGCCCGGAACCGATGACACGATAGCCGGGTCCAATGCGTCGCCTGCTTGCCTTCCTTGATCCATTGCTCGGCCGTGCCCCGCTTGTTATAGAACCGCACTACCGCCCGGCTCGGCAGGCTCAGATTCGTGACGATAAAGCCGACTCGCGGGAACAGCTCCCCGAAGTGGAACTCCACCTTCGCCACCACCCGTCGCGCCGTTTTCCAACTGGCCGCTTGGTACGAGAAAGCCCTTGTACCAGACCACTGGTTTATGGCTGGGCCGGCCCACGGGACGCGTCAACAATTCCGCAATGTCCCGCTCCAGATTCTCGTTGGCCGGTATGCGGATGGCATACTTCACGCCGCGCTCCTCCAGCGCTTCGTAAATCTCCGGTTTGGCAAAGGCCGCGTCCGCCCGGAAAGCAACTTCCTTGCCCTCCGCCTGTTGACGCTCGATCTCCGGCAACAGCAATTCATCCCAGTCTTCGGCGCTGTGCACATTGCCCGGACGCAGCTTCGCCGCCAAGCAGTCCCCGTGACTGTTGAACAGAAACAGCGGGTGGTAGCAGACCGACTCGAAGTGCCCGTTGTAGGCGCTGCCCTCTTGCTCACCATGAACCGGACTCTCGCTGGAGTCCATGTCGAGCACGACGCGGTCGGAGCTGTCGAGAGACTCGGCCTGCCCCAGCGTCTCCCGGTTCAACGCCATCAGCCCGATCAGATTCTCTTCCTTGGTCAGCAGCTCGGTCTCGAACCAGTGCAAGGTCGAGGTCAGCGCCGCGCCCCGGTCCCAGATCCTCTGCGAACTGATCAATCGGAACGTCGGGTCGGCTGCCAGTCGTTCGGCGTCGTTGAGGTCCTCGTAGCCCGCCAAGCGGCTGTAGACCGACTGCCGCAGCAGATCGGCCAGCGTGAACTGCTTGTTCAAGCCTTGTCGCGAGTCGCTCAAGTGTTCCTCGATGAGCTTCTCCAGACCCAGTCGCTCATCCAACTCGCGAACCAGAATCAGGCCGCCATCGGAAGTCACTCGCGATCCCTGGAAATCGACCTTCAAGGAAGCATTGAACGAGAGCTGAAAGGGCTGGTTTTGTTTCTCACCCACGGGGTGTGCACCTCCAAAACGCCTCAGACATGCTGGAACCCGTATAAATCAAGGCTTCCAACCACATCATAAACTCAATTCGTCAGATTCAAATCGGAAATGGAGGCTTAAATACTTCACGTCGCCTTGAAAGGGATCACTTTCCATTTCGTCGATTGCGGCGCGGACGCGAGCGTGATCGGGCGGCGGAATGCGTTTAAGAGACTTTCACGCGGGACCGGCGAGGACGACGAGCCATTTCTTCTTCTCTTCGGAGGCCATTGAGCGTGATCGTATCGCCGCGTTTCAACGCGGCCTGGCCGCGATGGATAGCGCGAACCTTGGCCGGCGTGGGAATCTCAACCGGAATTTTACGGGAAGCAGGCAGGCCTTTCAACATGACCCTCCGACCTCGATCCTCTGCAATATTCTAATCGCAAAGAAAATGGAGGGCTAGAATGGATTTTTGGGGAGTGCTAGAGTAGAGGCCGTGACCTTCCCCGCTCGCCCTGCACTCTATTCGGCCGTCCTCCTTCTGGCCTTGCTATTCCTGTGCGCCCCCGCCCAGCCTCAGAATGAATCGGCTCCATCGGCGTCCCTCGCATCCATTCAAGTCACTGGCTCGACGAGATTCCACTCGGAAAAAATCGCCGCCGCCACGGGCCTGCACGCAGGGGACAACATCACGCGCGACGATCTGCAAGCCGCGGCCAACCGCTTGGTTGCGCTCGGCCTCTTCACATCCGTCAATTACACCTTCTCATCGGTCGCATCCGGCGTTCAGGTCGAATACACCGTAGCCGACGCCCCAACCCTCCCCGTCTGGTACGACAATTTCCCCTGGTTCACCGACGCGGAATTGACCGCCGCGCTTGAAAAATCCGTCGGCCTCTTCGACGGCACGGCGCCCGCGCACGGAGCCATCCTCGACCAAATCTCCGCCGCGCTCGAAAGCCTGCTCGCGGCGCGCGGAGTGACTGCCGGCGTCTCCCACTCGCTCGTCACTCTTCCGGCCGGCGATCAACAAGCCCAGATGTTTCGCGCCGACGCCGCGGAGTTGAACGTTGTCGGCGTCGAATTCTCCGACGCCCTCGCCGGAAACGACCTCGGAATCAAGGACCGCCTTTCCGATATCGTCGGAAAATCCTACTCCCGCACTTCCACGCAACTTTTCGTAATCGAGCAGGTTCGCCCCGTCTATCTCGCGCACGGCTATCTGCGCGTCGAGTTCGGCCCGCCCACGGCGCGGTTCGCCATGCCGTCCCCCGGTTCTCCCCCCGGCGGCGTAATTATTTCCGTGCCGGTTACGCCTGGGCCGGCCTACGCATGGAGCGGCGTCACATGGACTGGAAATTCGGCGATGGCAACGGATGTGCTGAACGCTCTTGTTCCTTTCAAGCCCGGCGACATCGCCGACGGCATGAAAATCGCGGCCACTTGGCAGACCGTCTCCAATGCTTACGCGCGGCTCGGATATCTCAGCATGGATCTCAAACCCGTGGAGCAGTTCGATAACTTCGCGAATCGCGTCACCTATGCCGTTGCCATCACCGAGGGGACGCAATACCGCATGGGAAATCTTGTCCTCACCGGGCTTTCCATGGACGGCGAACGGCGCATTCGCGCCGCGTGGAAAATCCCCGCGGGCGTGATTTTTGATAAGAGTCTGTACGACGAATTTATGGACACGGGAATCAAGCAGGCGTTTCTCGGATTGCCTTATCACTACGAAAAAATCGGCCGCTTCCTGCAGACCGACCCCCAGACCGGGAAAGTGGATGTCCTTCTCGATTTTCAATAGGGGATGTGAGTTATACTCGTCGAAGAACATGGCTTCTCGTCCCATCGCCCCATCGGCGCAACCGTCCGTGGAAGAAGCCGCCGCTCTCGCCAAGCAGGAGCGCCTCTTCGCTTCGCTCCGCGCCCTTGATTCGCTGCTCGTCGCGTTTTCGGGCGGCGCGGATTCCTGCTACCTGGCCTGGGCGGCACACCGAGTGCTTGGCCAGCGCTCGCTCGCCGTCACCGCGCTCTCCGCAAGCTTTTCGCGCTACGACCGCGAGCAGGCCGAGGAATTTGTCCGCTCGACCGGCGTGCGCCATGAATTCATCGAGACGCGCGAATTCGAAAATCCGCTCTACGTGGCCAACAGCGCCGATCGCTGCTATCACTGCAAGGACGAGCTCTTCGACCGCATGGAATCGCTCGCCCGTGCCCGCCAGTTCGCCGCCATTGCCTATGGCGTCCAGGCGGACGACACGCGCGATTTTCGTCCCGGCCACCAGGCCGCCCGCGAGCACCGCGTTCTGGCTCCGCTGCTTGAAGCCCGGCTCGGCAAGGACGAAATCCGCATGCTCGCGCGCCGCGCCGGCCTGCCCGCGTGGGACCGCCCCGCTTCGGCGTGCCTTTCCTCGCGCATTCCCTTTGGAACTCCCGCGACGCCCGAACTCCTCGGAAAAATCGAGCGCGCGGAAGCCGCTTTGCGCGAACTCGGCTTCCGGCAATTCCGCGTCCGCGCCCACGGTGAACTCGCGCGCATCGAGCTTGCTCCCGATAGAGCTCGCGCGAGGATTCGATCCCGCCGTCGCCCGGCAGATGACGGCTCGCTTGAAATCGCTCGGATTTTCTTTCGTCACGCTCGATCTCGAGGGCTACCGCCAGGGCTCGCTCCATTCCCTCCTCAAAAAGAAATAGTCCCGGCCTAAAATGAATCAGGAAACCACGTATGGTTCCCGCGATAGAATGGCCGTCTGATGCGCTCCCTTTCTCTCCTGCTCTGTATCGGCACCCTCCTCGCCCCGGGCTTCGGTTTCGCCGCGCAGGCCGCCCCAAAATCCGGCGCGCCCCAGGAATCCTCTCTTGGCAAGACCGTGGATGCCGATGCGGCGCTTCAAAAAGCCATCGCCGACTCCGGAAACGACGCCGCAGCGCTTGTCCGCAACCTGAAAAATTATCTCCTGAGCTTTCCGGACGCGCCGCGCACCCCGGACGTCTATCGCGCCATCGTGGAAGCCTGCCAGCAGCTTGGCGACAACACCTGCGCGCTCGAATATTCCGAGCGCCTCATCGCCGTCCGCCCCGACGATTCGGACATGATGGTCTTGGCCATCGCACTCCTGCAGCAGGTGGGAGACGATGCGAGCCTCGCGCGCGCCGCCGGCTACGCCACCCGCGTCATTGACCGAGTCGAGAAAACGCCCCCCAGCGAAAAGCCGCCCCGCCAGTCGCCCGCCGACTGGGAAAAGAAGCAGGCCGACCTTCGTTCGGCGCTCTATTGCCTGCGCGGCCAGATTGAAAATTCACAGCGAAACTACGCTCTTGCGATCAAGGACCTGGAAACCAGCTATTCCATCGAGCCGAGCGCTCTCGCCGCCGAGCAGCTTGGCGAAATCGCGGAGACGCAGAAGGATTTTCCCAGGGCCATCGAGGAATATTCCCTGGCCTTCGCGCTTCCGGATACAGGTCTGGCCGGCGCGCCCGACCGGCGGGATGTGCGCCGGAAGCTTGGCAACGTCTGGCGGCAGGCGCACGGCAACGAGCAGGGCCTGGGCGACGAAATTCTCGCTGCCTATGACCGCCTCGCTCCCGGCTCTCCCGGCGCGGATGCCAATCCGCCTGCGAGAAATAAGGACGCAAAAAATCTGTATGAGTTTGTCCTACGCCGCCCCGATGGAACGCCCCTCCCTCTGGCTGCGCTCAAGGGGAAAATTGTGGCCTTAAGCTTCTGGGCCACGTGGTGCGGCCCCTGCCGCGATCTCGAGCCGAAGTTCGACCAGGTGGCCAACAATTACTTGGGGAATTCAAAGGTCGCGTTCCTTGCCGTGGACACGGATGAGGACGAGTCGCTCGTCCCGCCCTTCCTCGCTCGCGCCAAATGGGATATGTCCGTTGTCTACGCCGATGGCCTGGATGACTTCCTGAACGTGAAGTTTATTCCCACGGTGCTGGTTCTCGATGGCAGCGGGAAAATCGTCTACAGCGAAACCGGCCCCCTGCCCGATGCCCTCCCGGACTCGCTCACCTCCGCCATCCAGCGCGCCCTCGCCCCCGCGCCATAAATCTCCAGGCGAGCGCACCTTCAGCGCGCTGCCGGTTCCGCTTGCTTGCTTCCCTTCTGCGCCGCGTCGCGCGCCGCCAGAATCGTGCCGACGTGAATCCGCACCGTATCGGCAAGCCGCCGCGCGTAGCCTCCCGCCAGCGTGATGGCCACCGGCACGCCTTGCCGCCGCGCGGCTTCGAACACGAGCGCATCGCGGCGCGCGAGTCCCTCCATCGTCAGCGCCAGACCGCCCAATTGATCCTCGCCGTAAGGGTCGGCGCCCGCGACATAGAAAATCAGCTGCGGCCGTAAGCGGCCGAAAGCCTCATGCAAACCATTTGCGAGCGCCACAAGGTAATCGTCATCGCCCGTGCCATCCGGCAGGTTGATGTCCATCGTTGAAGGGGGCTTGTGAAACGGATAGTTCTTCTCCTGATGGATCGAAAGCGTGAACACCGTGGCGTCGCCCCTGAAGACTGCAGCCGTGCCGTTTCCCTGGTGCACGTCCGTATCCACCACCATCGCGGTCTTGATAGCGCCGTCGAATTGAAGGCGCCGGATGGCGATGGCCACGTCGTTCAGCACGCAGAATCCCTCTCCGTGGTCGGGATAAGCATGATGGAAGCCGCCTCCGATATTCGCCGCCCAGCCATCCTCGAGCGCGCGGCGCCCCGCCAGAATCGAACCGCCCGCGGCCAGCCAGCAGGCTTCGACCAGCTCCTTCGAATAGGGAACCTCCATCCGAAGGAGTTCCGCGTGCGTCAGCAAGCCTGTCTGGAGCTTGTGAACGTAATCCCGAGTATGAACGCGCAGCACGTCTTCATCCGCCGCCGGCGCGGGCGCGAGAAAATCGCCCGGCGCGGCGACGGCCTCCGCCAGAAGCTGCTCACGCACCAGGCGATACTTTTGCGACGGAAAAACGTGCGCGCCCAAGTTCAAATCGTAGCCGTCATGGTAGATCAATTTGAATGGCAGCATGATTTTCCGAGCCTATCGCGAAGCCTTTCCGAACGCAATCGCAAGAGGCACGCCAATCCATTCCGCCGTCGCGCGGCGTAATAGCCGGGAAGGGACGCTTGTGCTACTGTACTCAATCATGCGGCGCACGCCGGCGATTCTCGTGATTGTCGCGCTCTTGGCAACGCCTCTGGCGCTCGTCGCCCGCGGGGTAGCCTGCGATCCTTCCGTGTGCCTTTGCATGTGCTGCAGGCCGCACGGCCATTCCTCTTCGCCGCCGTTCACAGCCGCCGAACTCCGCCGCATCGCCGCCGGATACTGCCCGTACTGCGGAATGAAGCTCAAGCATCATTCGACGGATTACGGACTCATCGCGCCCATCGCGCCCACGGCGCCTTTGCCGGTCGTCGCGGTCCCATCACCGGTCATCGCGCGGGGAATCGCCGCGACTTTCGCGCCATCTCCTCTTTCCGGATTTTTCCCCGAGCCGTTTGAACCCCCTCGGGCATAGCCTCTCTCGACCGCATCACAAATTCAATCTGAAATAGGGAGCGATTATGCGGAAGGCTCTATTCTGTCTGCTCGCTGCGGCACTCGTCGTGTGCGCCCAGCGCGCCCAAGCGACGATTTTCTCGAGCGTGCGTGGCATCGTCCACGACCCCCAGCACCGGCCGATTGCCAGCGCTGATGTGAAATTGAAGGCGGCCACGTCCGATTGGTCCAGCACGACGCAATCCGACGCGGACGGCGCCTTCGAATTCAATCCCGTGTCCCTGGGCGATTACACCATCACGGTCAGTCACGTTGGATTCGATACCATCGAGCAAACCATCACGGTGGTCTCGGACACATCTCCCATCTTTCATTTTCAGCTCAAGATTGCGGCGGCGAATCAGACGGTGATCGTGTCCGCGCAGCCAGAGGTCACGAACCTGGATTCGGTGACGCCCATGACTCTTGTGGATCGCGAAGACATCGCGCAAACGCCCGGCGCCGACCGCACCAACAGCCTCGCCATGATCACCGATTACACCCCCGGCGCCTACGTGACCCACGACATGCTGCACATGCGCGGCGGGCACCAAGTAGACTGGCTGATTGACGGCGTCCCCATTCCCAACACGAATATCGCCGCCAACCTGGGCCCGGTGATCGACCCCAAGGACATTGATTATCTCGAGGTCCAAAGAGGCAGCTACGACGCCGATTATGGAGACCGTACGTACGGAATCTTCAACATCGTGCCCCGCAATGGCTTCGAGCGAAATAATGAGGGCGAGCTTGTCACTCTCTTTCGGCAATTGGTATCAAACGAACGACCAGATCAATTTCGGAGGGCATACCGAGCGGTTCGCGTATTACGTGAGCTTAAACGGAAATCGCAGCAACTACGGCCTTCAGACCCCGATAGGGCAGGTGTTTCACGATGCGGAGAATGGCTACGGCGGATTCGCGTCGTTCATTTTCAATCCCGATCCCAAGAACCAATTTCGCCTGGTCACCTCCTTGCGCCAGGATTATTACCAGATTCCCTACGACCCCGATCCCAACTCCTTCGGAAATCATGATAGCGGCGGGAACCCCAGTTACGGCCTGCGCGACGGCGAGCCGAGCCCGATGGCTACGTCACCTTCTCCTGGGTTCACACCTTCAATCCCAATCTGCTGCTGACGGTTTCTCCCTTCTATCATTACAACAGCGCCAACTACCAGGCGGCCCGTCAACGACTATCCCGGTCATCTCGAACGTCGATCAGACCGCCAATTACGGCGGCGTGCAGGCCACCGTGAACGCGCACTTCTGGAGAAATGATGCTCAAGTCGGCGTGTACGGATTCGCTCAACACCAGAACAACTACTTCAGTAACCTATTCACGGACGGCACTACGAACTTCCGCCGCCTCTTCGAGCGCACTAGCCGGAGGGCTCGAGGAAATATTTCTCAGCGACAAATTCAAGGTCACTCCCTGGCTGACTTTGATCGCCGGTCTCCGCCAGTCGCACTTTACGGCCGACGTCGTGGAAACCACAGTGGACCCCCGCTTTGGCATCGCCGTCAAAGTCCCGCGCCTGAACTGGGTTTTTCGCGCATTCTACGGCCAATTTTATCAGCCCCCCCCGATCGTGACGGCCACCGGCGCGCTCTTCCAATTGGCGGAAGGCCAGGGTTTGACTTTTGCTCCTCTGCACGGCGAGCGCGATGAAGAATATCAGGTCGGCGTCACGATTCCCTATCGCGGCTGGGCTCTCGACGCCGATACTTTCAAACACAAGCGCAGCAATTGGCTGGATCACAACAACATCGGAGAATCGAATCTCTTCTGGCCGATCACGTGGGAAGCGGCCTTGATTCAAGGATGGGAACTCACGCTGCGATCCCCCCGCCTTTGGCATCGCGGCCAGTTTCACCTTGCCTACTCGAATCAAATCGCGCAGGCGACCTCGCCCATCACTGGAGGCTTGATCTGCCCTCCCCGTGATGCCGGATTGCCCGCTGGATATTCCCCCTGGATATATTCCCGTGGACCACGACCAGAGAAACACGTTGAATGTAGGCTTCAATGCCACATCTTCCCTGGCAGGCGTTCGCTTCGACGAATGTCTACTACGGCTCGGGATTCACGAACGGGATGCCGAACGCGCAATATCCCGGGAACTATCTGCCACAGCACACCACGTTCGATATCTCGCTCGGCAAATCCTTCGGCGAAAAATACACGGTGACACTCACCGCGCTGAATGTGGCCAATCGCCGCACCCTGCTGGACAACAGCCTGACCTTCGGCGGCTTTCACTACAACGACCCGCGCCAGATTTATGTCGAATTTCGCTACCGCTTCCACTATTAGCGCGGCCCGATAGCCGCAGGCAGCGCGCAAGAGTTAAACTGGACAAGATGAAATTGCTTGCGATAAGAGGCAGCGGCGTCCGCGTCCAGCGGCGGCCCCGCGTTTGCTTCGTGGTCCTGCTTCTGGCATTCGGCTCGGCGCTCGCCGGCTGCGCGGCAAAGCCGCAGTCGCAGAGCAGCGCCCGGCGATACCATCTCGCCGGCAAAGTGGTTTCCGTGGACACGGCGCAAGGCATCCTCCTCGTGGACCATCAAGCCATCCCCGGCTTTATGGACGCGATGACCATGCCCTATCCCGTCCCGGACACGGCGGCCCTCGCAGCGCTCGCCCCCGGAGACGAAATCACCGCCGATGTGGTGGTAACCTCCGCCGGCGGCCATCTTGAAAATATCGTCGTCGCCAAAAAGGGAGCGCCTGGCGCATCCCCCGCACCCGCCAGGATGCACGAGCCGCAACCCGGCGAACGCGTTCCCGATTTCACCCTCATCAATCAGGATGGAAAGCGCATTCGCCTCAGCGCGTTCCGCGGCCACGTCCTGCTTCTCACCTTCATATATACGCGCTGCCCCTTTCCCAATTATTGTCCCCTCGTTTCAAAAAACTTCGCGCAAATCTACGCCGCCACTCGCGCCCGGCCCGCTATCCAGTCGGAAATCCGCCTCTTGAGCGTCAGCTTCGATCCCCGGCACGATACCCCCGCGGCGCTTCGAAGCTATGCCGCCACATTCCGGCAGATCACCGGTGGAAGTCCCTTCGATCGCTGGGAGTTTGCGGCCCCGCCGCCGGCGGAACTCAAGAAGTTGGCGGATTTTTTCGGCCTCTACTACGACGCGCAAAACGGCCTGATCATCCATTCCATGAGCACCAGCGTGATTTCACCGCAAGGCGCCATCTACAAATGGTATGGCGATAACGGCTGGAGCCCCGCCGATCTCATCGCCGACGCCGCAAAAGCAGCGACACCGCAAGCCACGGCCGCCGCCGGCTCGCATGCGAGCGTCGCTGTCCCGAAAAGTTAAAATTTTCCAACCGGAAATCAATTCTGCCGTTCGAGGATGAAATCGGGGACCGCAAGCAGCGCGCGGCGATACTCGCTTTCGGGCAATTCTTCGAGACAAGCTTTGGCGCGGCCCACGTATTCGCGCGCCAGACCGGCGGCGCGATCGAGCGCTCCCGTTTCGCGCACCAGCCTGGTGATCTGTTCCGGCCGGACGCTCAAGAATCCGCGCTCCTCCAGAACCTTGGCCACCAGCTTCCGGCCCTCCCGATGCGGGCGCCCCGCGGCGTGGCCGTTTCCTTCATCACCGGCCGGCTCGGACGCGGCTTCGGCCTCGAGCGCGAAAATCAGGGGCAGCGTCACTTTACCCTCCTTCAAATCGCTCAGCACGGGTTTCCCCAGCTGTTCCGGCGACGCCGTGAAATCCAGCAGATCGTCCACAAGCTGGAATGCCAGCCCCGCGTTGCGCCCGTATTCGGCCAGCGCTTCTTCGACGCGCTCGGGCTGCCGGCCCAGCACCGCCCCCAGCCGCGCGCATCCGGAAAAAAGACAGGCCGTCTTGCGATAGGCCAGCTCCGTCGCTTCGGCCTCGGTCAAATCTATTTTTCCCAGGCGCGTGAGTTGCAGCAATTCGCCCTCGACCATGTTCTGCGTCAGGTCAATCAGAATATCGAGAATTTTAAAATTGCGCTCCCGCAGCGCCATCTCGAACGACTGCATATACAGCCAGTCGCCCGCGAGCACGCTCATGTGATTTCCCCAGCGGACATTCGCGCTCGGGCGGCCGCGGCGCGTATTCGCGCCGTCGATCACATCGTCGTGGACCAGCGTCGCGCTGTGAATCAGTTCCGCCACCGCACCCAGCCGGATCGCGCTCGGCCCGCGATACCCCGAGGCGCCCGCCGCCAGCAGCAGCAGCGCAGGACGCAGCCGCTTGCCCCCGCCCTCGCAGAGGTAGCTCGAAATTTCGGCCACCGGCTCGATGGCCCCGCCATTCTGCGCGGCAATCTCCTGCTCGACCAGCGCCAGGTCGTCGCGCACCAGATCGAAAATCCCCTTCACGATTTGAACGGCAAATGCCATGGTTCCTTTACCTGGCCTTGCTGGCCGGAGCCGAGTTCTGGGTCGCCGAGCCGGAAAAACCGCCGAAAATTCGCGGCGGCCGCGGCGGCGACCTCTTCGCCGGCTAAGTCTCTCACATTCCCGAGCATTTGCGCCACCTCCACGACATAGGCCGGCTCGTTCCGTTTTCCCCGCCGCCCCTGCGGCGGCAAGAAGGGCGAATCGGTTTCCGTGAGCAGCCGGTCGAGCGGAATCTCCTTCGCGATGTCGCGCAGGTGCTGCATCTTCGGATAGGTCACATTCCCCGCGAACGAAACGAGAAAGCCCATGTCCAGCCCGCGCCGCGCGTCTTCCATCGTTCCCGTAAAGCAATGAAAAATTCCGCCCAGGCCCGCCGCGCGCCAGTCCTGCTCGAGGATTGCGAGGCAATCCTCCCACGCGTCCCGGCAATGAATCACCACCGGAAGCTTCGCGGCGCGCGCCTGGCCAAGTTGCCGCCGGAACACGCTCTGCTGCACGTCGCGCGGCGAATGGTCGTAGTGATAATCGAGCCCCATTTCGCCCCATGCAATCACGCGCGGATGGCGCCCGAGTTCGTCGAGCCGCGCAAAATGCTCCTCCGTGGCCACATTCGCGTCGTGAGGATGAATGCCCACCGTCGCGTAGATCCAATCGTGCTGCTCGGCAAACGGAATCGCGGCATCGAGCCGCTCGGCAGGACTCGTGCCGCTGCCGATGGCCAGCAGCGCCTCGACGCCCGCGCCGCGCGCGCGCTCGATCATCGCCTCGCGGTCCGCGTCAAACTGCTCGAATTCCAGGTGCGCATGTGAATCAACGATCTGCAATAGCCCCCTCCTCCCCAAACCCAGCCCCTGGACCCCCCAAATTGTACCCGCTTGCCCGGCGTGTCGCTCTTGCCTTTAAGCTTTAAACCCACATCTTCATTTTGAGACTCTTCCACCGAACCTTTGGATCATCGCCATCATCAATGTTCATGCGGGTGTGAACGCGATAGGGTAGTGCTCGGACTGAGGGCGCGAAATGTGCGGCTAAGGGAGAAGGGTCGGAGCGATGTCTGAGAAATCGATCACGCAACAGCAAGGGGGGCTTGCGAGACGTGCAAGATCAAGCCGTAGGGGCTCCGCCAATGTTGCTGGAGTCTGCTCTGCTGCGAAATTCGTTGCGGAGGGGGCAGGAGAGGAGTACGATGCGCCAGAAATTGAGCCAAATCGGGAATCCCGGCTAGAAATCCCAACCGGAAATTGCTCTTAAGAAACGAAGAAGGAGAGAGATGAGAAGAGAAGAGAAGAGAAGAGAAGAGAAACCTTGCGGCATTGGTTCTGCTATTGATGGCGGCTAGCGTCGGCACTCTTAGCGGCTGTAGTCCAACAACGACCGTCGCTGCAGCTACGTACTCCAACGCCAGTCTGTCTGGAACGTACACTTTCATTGAAACCGGCCAAGCAAACTGTGTTATCAACTCCTTCCCGGTGCCTTGCCCAACGTCTGCGGTTGGGACTTTCGTTGCTAACGGCACCGGCAGTATTACTTCAGGGACGATCACTCTGGACGCCCAGGGGTACAACCCGGGGGGGGTCCAGGACCAATCATGCGTGCTCGATATCACGGGCACTTACGCCATCAACAGCAACGCTACTGGCACGATGTCATTGACACCGACAATACCATCCGGGGGCTCGTGCACACTCACGTTGCAAACCCGTACATTCCAACTCATTCTGGCCGGGCAAGGGTCTGGAGGAGTACTATGGTTCCACACCAGCGGGGCGCCTTCGGAATTTGCGGACGAAGCCTATGGGAGCTTCGCGATACAGTAAGGCGGCAGTCGGCCGAACTGTACCGCTGCTCCTGGGGCGCACCCTGCTCATAAAGCCGGGCGCCCCGTAGCGTCCAGCCCCCAGCCTCTAACTTCCAGAATTCTACTCGCAACACACCGGGAAATAGAAATCGCCCTATCTCCCCTTATACCAATGACTTAATTTTTTCTACTCGAAACAAAATAGGGGGGGGCGCCAACTAAAAATTAGCCTCACTGATCGAACAGAAGGCGAAACTCTAAAACGTGAACAAACCGGGCTACGGGAAGGGCTTTATGCCACTAGCCTGAATTTTTCCGCCCTCCCTGCGAGGGCTTTTATTGCTCTTTGACAACTGAATCGCTCAGTCCTCCTCGGACCAACGTTCGAACGAATTTCGACTTTCGATTTTCCAATTTCGATTTTCTAAATTGTTGTCACTTCACTTTCGCGCCGGCGGGAATCTCCTCCGCAAACGTACAAAGCACCGGCTTGCCGTCCGGCCCGGCGGACGCCGCAAGAATCATCCCATTCGATTCGACGCCGCGCAGCTTTCGCGGCGCGAGGTTTGTGACGACCACCACCTTGCGTCCGGCCAGTTCCTCCGGCGTGTAGGCCGTGGCAATTCCCGCGACAACCTGGCGCACCTCGTCGCCGAGGTCCACCATCACCTTCAGCAGCTTGTCCGCCCCGGCGACTTTTTCAGCGGATTTGATGATTCCCACGCGAAAGTTGATCTTCGTGAAATCGTTCGATCATGATCTTCGCGTCTGCGCCCGGAGCAGCCGGCGGTGTTGCGCTTCCTGCCGTGGTCGACGTTGGCGGTGTTGCCGCAGACGGCACGCTCGCCGGATTCCGTATCTCGTTTTCCATCGTTTCAATCCTTTCCGATGCTTCTTTTTTGTCCACTCGTGGAAACACCGCTTCCGGCTTTCCGATTTTCGTCCCTGGCTTCAATCCGCCCCAATGCAATTGGTCAATTCGAACATCTGCGAGCTTTCCCATCTGACCGAGCTGCTCCCAGATTTTCTGAGTCGCTTCGGGGATTATCGGGTGAGCAAGGATTACGACCGCTCGTACGGCCTCCAGAGCCACTCCCAGAACACCCTCAACAAACGAACGTTGCTCCGGGTTCTGCGCTGCCCAGGGCTTATGTCGCGAGAGGTATTCATCACCATAATGAGAAACAATTTTCCAAATCTCTTCCGCCGCATTCGAAAATTCAAAGGTCTCGTACGCAAGGCATATCTTCTTCACCAATTCGTCCCGTCGTGCGTCATCCTCTGGAGCACACCACGCTTCCTTGAATGTCGGCGATATTGTCGGAATTTTGCCATCGCAATAAGTCCCAATCATCGTCAGGACACGGCTGGCGAGGTTCCCGAGGCCATTAGCGAGATCGGCGTTGTAGCGGGTGATGAGGGCTTCGCGGGAGAAATTGCCGTCGTGGCCAAAGACCGTCTCGCGCAGGAGGTAATAGCGCAGCGCATCGTTGCCGAGGACTTTCACAATCGGCTCGGGGTAGGCGACATTGCCCTTCGACTTGCTCATCTTTTCCTGCTCGAAGAGCAACCAGCCGTGCGCGAAGATTTTCTTCGGCAAGGGAAGCTCCGCCGCCATCAGGAACGCCGGCCAATAGACGGCATGAAAGCGGATGATTTCCTTGCCGATCATGTGCAGGTCGGCGGGCCAGTATTTTTTGAATTGCGGATTCGCGTCTCCCTCGTGGCCTTCGCCGAAGCCGATGCCGGTCATGTAGCTGGTGAGTGCGTCGTACCAGACGTAAAACACGTGCTGCGGATCGTCCGGCCACGGAATGCCCCACTTGATGGATTTGCGGCTGATGGAAACGTCCTTCAGTCCCGCATCCACGAAGCTGCGCACTTCGTTCATGCGGAAATCGGGCTCGACCCACTGCGGATTATTTTTGTAAAGTTCGAGCAGCTTTTCCTGATACGCCGAAAGCCGGAAAAAATAATTTTCCTCGGAGATCAGCTCCGCGGGGCGCCCGCAGATTTGGCAATCGGCAGGCTCGGGCGTGTCGCTCACGTAGAGATTGTCGTAGATGCAGTAGCGGCCCTCGTATTTCGCTTTGTAGATGGCTTTCTTCGCGGGCTCGCGGCCCCGGTCACGCTCCAGCGTTCGCCGGACCAGCGCCTGCACCGCGCGCGCGTGCCGCACCTCCGTTGTCCTGACGAAATCCGTGTACTGAATGCCGAGCAGCTTCCACAACTCGATGAATATTTTTTGATTGCGGTCCACCAGCTCTTGCGGCGTGATTCCGAGCTTTTCCGCGGCGCGCTCGATATTCACGCCGTGCTCGTCGGTTCCCGTCAGGTAGGCGACGTCATAGCCGCACATGCGCTTGTAGCGCGCGATCACGTCGCACACGATTGTCGTATACGCGGAGCCGACGTGCGGCCGCGAATTCGCATAGTAAATCGGCGTGGTGAGGTAAAACTTGTCCATAAATTCCTGGCGGATTATTTGTGCTTCTCGCTGCGCTTCTGGAATTCGAACGATGCGGCGGCGATCACCTGCTTGAGCGGAATTCCCCGCTCGTCCGCGATTTTCTTGCAATCCTCGTACTCTGGCGTGGCGTTGAGCACCGAGCCGTTCATACGCGACACCTTCATGCGCACTTCGCCGAAGGGCGTCTCGACCGGCACGGATTCGCGGTCGAGCGTCTTGCGGCGCACTTCGTGGGTGCGCACGCCAATGGTGGTCGTCTCGCGGAACACGAGGTCCATCAAGCGCGCCGCGTTTTCTGCTTCGCAAACGAGCGTGACGAGCAACCCCGGACGGTTCTTCTTCATCTGCGCCGGCGTGGAAAACACGTCGAGCGCCCCGGCTGCGAGCGCGCGCTCGGCGAAATAGCCGTAGATTTGCGGGCTCATATCGTCCACGTTGGTTTCGATCACCGTTACGGGCGCGCCCCAATGTTCCCCCGCTTCGCTCATGGACCTCTCGCCCACGAGCAGGCGCAGCACATTGGGCTTTTCCGGAATTTCCGCCGAGCCCGCGCCGTATCCGATGGCGCGCAGCGTCATCGCCGGCATCTCCGCGTAGCGCGAGGAGAGCGCCGTGGCGATGGCCGCGCCGGTGGGCGTCACAAGCTCCTTCTGGATGCCGCTCGAAAATGTGGGCGCGCCGCGCAGCAGCTCCGCCGTCGCCGGCGCCGGGACGGGCAGCACGCCGTGCGCCGTCATCACCTGGCCCGCGCCCAGGTCGAGCGGAGAACAAGCGAATTCATCTACGCCGAGCAGCTCGAATCCGACGGCCGCGCCCACGATATCCACGATGGAATCCACCGCGCCCACTTCGTGGAAATGCACGCGTTCGACGGGGATGCCGTGCACGCGCGCTTCGGCCTCGCCGAGCCGCGTAAAGATTTTCCCGGCACGGTCCGCCGCCCGCGGCGCGAGTTTTGCGGCCTCGATCATGCGCACGATTTCCGCCAAGCCGCGATGGTGATGCTGCTCCCGCGTTTCCACCTTCACGCGCGTGGCGAAAATCGAGCCTCGCTTCACCTTTTCGGAGGAAATCGTCCAGCCATCGAGCCGGAGCTTGCGCAGCTCCCCCTCGATGGCGGGCAGGCCGGCGCCCGCATCCACCAGCGCGCCCAATACCATGTCGCCGCTGATCCCGGAAAAACAGTCGAAGTAGGCAATCCCTACGGTTTTCATGCGCTCGTCGCGGAAAAAACGATAGTATTCTGCCCTTCACACTCTGTCAAATGGACCTGCTTTGACGGTCTCGATGGGTTTCCCTATAATCGCGGCACTCATCTCGCGCAAGGAGCCACGTGTATAAAACGGTCGAGGACCGGATTCGCAAGGCGCTGCGCCACCACATCCACGAGCGCTATAAGACGGACGTGCCCATCGTCACCGAGCGCCCGCCGAAGCTGGCGATGGGCGAAGTCGCTTCGCCCGCTCTGCTTCGAGCTGGCCAAGCGCCTGAAAAAGCCGCCGCGCGCGCTGGCGCAGGAGATCGCCAATTCACTCAAGCCAATTCCGGGAGTGGCGCGAATGGAAGTGGCCGGCGGCGGCTACCTGAACGCGTTTTTCGACCGCGCGGCATTTTTTCGCGCAGCCTGCGAGGAGAGCGGCCGCGCGAGCGCGCTGCCCGCGCCGGATGCCGCCAAGGTCGTGGTCGAGCACACCAGCATCAATCCCAATAAAGCCGCGCACATCGGCCATCTGCGCAACGCGGTGCTGGGCGACACGTTTGCGCGCCTGCTGCGCTACGCGGGCCGGCGCGTGGAAGTGCAGAACTACATCGACAACACCGGCGTGCAGGTGGCGGACGTGGTGCTCGGATTCCTGCACCTCGAACCCAAGATCGCTCGACGAAGTTCGCGCGCTGGCCGGCGCGCCGCGATTCGATTATCTCTGCTGGGATCTCTACGCGCGCGTGACGCAATTTTTCGCGGAAGATAAAGCGCGGCTGGAATTGCGCTCGCAAACGCTGAAGGACATCGAAGAGGGCCACGGCGAGGCGGCGCAAATGGCGGAAATCGTTTCCACCGCGATCGTGCGCTGCCACCTGCGCACGCTCGACCGGCTGGGAATCGATTACGACCTGCTTTCGCGCGAGAGCGAAATCCTGCACCTGAAATTCTGGGACGCCGCGTTCGAAATGCTGAAGCAGCAAGGGCGCGATCCAGCTTGCCGACGTCGGGCAAAAACGCAGGCTGCTGGGTGATGCAGCTTCCCTCGGAGAAGGAGGCGCCGGGGAACGAAGCCGAGCCCGCGGAGGAGTCGCCGGAAGAGCCGCCCGAGGAAGCCGAAGCGAAAATCATCGTGCGCTCGAACGGCACGGTCACCTACGTCGGCAAAGACATCGCCTATCACCTCTGGAAATTCGGCCTGCTCGGGCGCGATTTTCACTACCACCGGTTCCACACGCATCCCGACGGCCACGAAGTCTGGATCACCACAGGTGAGCGCGACGATCCGGGCGCGCCCGGCGTTCGGCCACGCGCATGAAGTTTTCAACGTGATTGATTCGCGGCAAGCGTATCCGCAGAAGGTGGTGGTCGCGGGGCTGCGCGCGCTGGGCTACGCGGAGGAGGCCGACCATCTGAAGCATTTCGCCTACAACGTGGTGGCGCTCACGCCGCGCTGCGCCGAGGAGATGGGCTACGAAATTCCTCCGGAGGACGCGAAGAGGCCTTACGTCGAGGTCAGCGGGCGCAAGGGCCAGGGCGTGAAGGCGGACGACCTGCTCGACCAGCTCGAAGCGAGCGCCGCGGAAGGAAGTGGATGCGCGCCACGCGGAAGCGCCCGAATCCGAGCGCGCCGCCATCGCGCACGCCATCGCCATCGGCGCGCTGCGCTATTTTCTGCTGCGCTTCACGCGCTCGACCATGATCGCCTTCGACTTCAAGGACGCGCTGAGCTTCGAGGGCGAAACCGGGCCGTACGTGCAATATGCCGTGGTGCGCGTGAACGGAATCGTGCGCAAGAGCGCGGACAAGCTCGATGCCGCGCAACACGGCGAATGCGCAGCGCGTCGAACGGCGGCGAGATCGACGCGGCCAAATTTCTTGGCGCGCCCGGCGGCGACGATCTATGGGAGCTAGTTGCTGCTGGCGGGATCGCTCGATGCGCGTGTGGACGCCGCGGTGGCGGCGCAGGAGCCGGCGTTTCTGGCGCGCTATGCCTTCGAGCTGGCGCAGGCGTTCAACGTCTTCTACCACAAGCACCACATCCTCTCGGAAGAGGACGCCGAGAAGCGCGCGTTTCTGCTGCGGCTGACGCAGCTCGTGCGCGAGCAGCTCGTCACCGCGCTCGACCTGCTCGGGATCACCGCGCCGGAGAAAATGTAGCAGCCAGGCGCTACATTTTCATCGCGAAATCGACGATCGAGCGCACGGCCACGCCCGTCGGGCCTTTGGCGAGCCAGGGGCGGCCTTCGTCCACCCAGCAAGTGGAGGCGATGTCGAGGTGGATCCACGGCGTATCCTCCGCGAATTCCTTGATGAACCACGCGGCGGTGCTGGCGCCGCCGCCCTTGCCGCTGCCGGTGTTGCGAATGTCGGCGATGTTGCTCTTGATCATCTCGTGGTATTCGTCGTCCATGGGCATGGGCCACATTTTTTCGCCCGCGGCGCTGGCGCTTTCGAGAAACTTGTCGAGATATTCGCGCGGCGTGCCGAACGCGCCGACGTTCACGTTCGCCAGCGCCACTTCGATCGCGCCGGTGAGCGTGGCGGCATCGATCAAATGCGTGGCGCCGAGCTTGCGCGCGTAGAAGATGCCGTCGGCCAGAATCAGGCGGCCTTCGGCGTCCGTGTTGATCACTTCGATCGTTTTGCCGGACATGGCCATCTGCACGTCGCCGGGCTTCTGCGCGCGGCCGCCGGGCATGTTTTCGGTGGCGGGAATCACGGCGATCACGGAAACGGAGGCTTCAGATACGCGAGGGCGCGCATCGCGCCGAGCATGGTGGCGCCGCCGCCCATGTCGTACTTCATCTTCTCCATATTGTTGGCGGGCTTGATGGAGATGCCGCCGGTATCGAAGGTGACGGCCTTGCCGACCAGGCCCAGCACCGGCGCCCGGGCGCGGGCGCTGGGGCTTGTAACGCACGACGATCACGCGCGGCGGCTCGACGCTTCCCTGCGCCACGCCCATCAGCGCGCCCATCTTCAGCTCGGCGATGCGGCGTTCGTCCAGAATTTCGATGCCGAGGCCCGCTTCCTTGGCCATGGCCTCGGCGCGCGCGGCCAGAATGCGCGGCGTGAGCGATTGGAAGGCTCGTTGATCAGGTCGCGCGCGAAATTCTGCGATTCGGCGATGACGCGCCCGTGTTCCACGGCGGCCGCGAGATTCGCTTCCAGGCCGGAGTCGAATCCCGCCAGCGAAACGGATTGGATTTCGCGGTCTTTCTTTTCCGTGCGGTACTTGTCCGATTCGAAATCGGCGACGATCAGGCCCTCGACCGCGGCCTGGGCCGCCGCAGTCCCTCGTTCGCCTTCGGGCGCGAGAAAAGCGAATCTCTTCACGCCCCGCGATTTCAGATAGCGCAGCGCCGTCCCGGCGATCTTGCGCAAATCGGAGGCGTGGAATTTATCCGGCTTCCCGCGCCGACCAGCAGCAGCCGCTGGGCGGAGAGTCCCTCGGGAAATGGATCAGAACGGTTTCGAGCGATTTGCCGGTCATTTCGCCGCTGGCGGCGAGCGAGGCGAGGCGGCCGTTCATCGCGCTGTTGATTTCTCCGAGAACGCCTTCGAACTTGTTTTCCTTTTCGAAAACGCAGGCGACCAGCGCGTCGGTCTGCAGGGAAGCGTAGGGCTGGGTCTCGAGTTGGATCTGCATGTCTCCCTTTCATTTTCATCGCCGGCGAGAACGGTAGATGGCTTCGTCCGGCTTCGCGTTTGGCTTCTTTTTGGCGCTCGGCTTCGCGGCGGTCGTGAAATTTCTTGCCCTTGGCCACGGCCAGCTCGCATTTGGCAATGCCGTCGCGGAAGTAGATCTTCAGCGGGACCACCGTCATGCCCTTTTGCTGCGTCTGGACCAGCAGCCGCTCGATTTCGCGCCGATTCAGCAGCAGCTTGCGCTTGCGGAGCGGATCGTGGTTGCGCGTCCCGCCGGGCAGGTACTCCGGGATGTGGCAGTTTACCAGCCACGCCTCGCCGACGCGAACTTCGGCATAGGCCTCGCGGAGCGTCCCCTTGCCCTCCCGGAGGGTCTTGACCTCGGTGCCGACAAGCACGAGGCCGGCTTCGAGTTTATCAAGGAGATGGTAATTGTAGGAGGCGGCGCGATTCTGAGCGACGATCTTGACGCCTTCCCAGTTCTTTTTCTCTTTCGCGCTTGGCCGCACGGTGACGCTATGATATCCGGCGCGCATGATTCCCCGCAAGTCGCTGCGCATTTGCATTTCCTCCCGGCGCGCCTGAGACGAAGGATCATCGGAGGGGCATGCATGCAACGCAATTTTCTCCTTCGTCCGCGGGATGCTCGTTTCAGGGGTGTGGCTGGGAATCCGGTTGACTAAAGATTGTCGGCAACTTGCACGCTTCCTTGCCGCATCGAACTTCGGGTGCTACACTCCTGAAGAATCGGGGGGATTTTCCGCGGAGGAGCTTTTGCGCCGTACAATCTATCTGCCCTTGGTGGCGCTGGCCGCCATCTTACTTGCGGGCTGTCCCAAGGCGAATCAGGATTTCGAAGCGGGCCGCAAGGCCGAGATGGTGCAGGACTACGATACCGCCCTCGTGGATTACGAGCGCGCTCTCCGGGCCAATCCCACAAACGTCGAGTACAAGCTACGCGCCGATAAAATGCACTATCAGGACGGCCAATTCCACCTCGAGCAGGGGTTAAAGGACCTCAATCAAGGCAATCTGGACCTTGCCCTGGCCGAATTCCAGAAGGCCCAGGCGATCGATCCCTCGAATCCAGGAGCCGATCAGCAAGTCAAGAAGACCCTGGAGCTTCTGGCGGCCAAGAATGCACCCGAGGCCGCCAAGCCGGCCGATCCAGAGGCCTCGGAAGACGAAGACCTGCTATCGGCGCCGCCGGAGCTTAAGCCGCTGTCGCGCGAACCCATTGATCTGACGATGACGGAGGATTCCGGCAAAGTTTATCGAGACGATTGCGAAACTGGCGGGCTTGAGCGTCATTTTTGACCCGGAATTTCAACAGCGGCGCATCACGGTCGAGCTCCCCAGAGTCACCCTCGAGCAGGCGCTGGACGCGGTGGCGTGGGCGAGCAAATCGTTCTGGAAGCCGCTGACGGGCAGCGTCATTCTGGTGGCTCCCGACAACCCCCAAAAACGCAAGGACGTGGAAGATGAGGAAGTGCGAACTTTTTATCTTTCGAATACCCTGACGCCCCAGGACCTGACGGAGGTGATGCAAGGGTTGCGCCAGCTGTTGGATTTGAGGCGTGTCCAGCAGGTGGACGCGCAGAACGCCCTTGTAATCCGCGCCCGGCCGGACGAATTGGTCCTGGCAGCAAAAATCATCCACGATCTCGATAAGGTCAAGCCGGAAGTCGTGATTCATGTGCAGGTGCTGGCGGCGAACAGGGACCGCATGCGCGATTTGGGAATCCTGCCCGGGCAGAGCGTGGCCATGGCCTTTAATCCCCGCACTGCGCTGCAACCGGGCAGTGGTACGAGCAGCAGTAGCAGCAGTTCAAGCTCTACGAGCAGCACGCCACTTTCGGTCACGCTGAATAACCTGCAACACCTCTCCTCAGCGGACTGGGCCATAACCCTGCCGGGAGCAACAGCCAATGCCATCCTGACCGATGACAAAACCCAGGTCATCCAGGACCCCGAAGTTCGGATCGTGGACGGCGAAAAGGCCACCCTCAAGGTCGGCGAGAAATATCCCATCGCGACCGGCAGCTTTCAGGCGGGCGTGGGGGTGAGCGCAAACAGCGTCAGTCCGCTGGTGAATACGCAGTTCACCTACCAGGACGTCGGCGTGCAGCTTGACGTGACGCCCCGCATCCATCCCGATGGCGATGTCAGCATGAAACTGACCATTTCGGTCATCGTCCATCGCGCAGAACGTCAATATCGGCGGGATCATTCAGCCCGTCATCAGCCAACGCGATATTGAAAACGACATTCGGCTGAAGGACGGCGAGTCCAGCGTCCTGGGCGGCTTGATCGAGCGGGATGAAACCACAAATCTCAACGGAATCCCCGGGGTGGCGCAAGTCCCTCTTCTCCGCTATCTTTTCTCCGATAACAACCATGAAGTGGTTGATCAGGAAGCTCCTGATCATCTTGACGCCGCACGTGATCCGCTTCCCTTCCATTGATCCGGATAACCTCCGCACGCTGGCGGCGGGCACGGACACGAACACCCGCGTATTCCGGGAAGAAGATGAGGCGCAGGAGGCTCCCAAGCCGCAAGCGGAACTGGCCGCCCCTGCTCCCTCTTCGCAGGCGAGCCCGCCAATGAGCGCCACTCCCGCCGCGCAACTCCACTTCGACCCGGCGAACGTCTCCTTGAAGATGGGCGATCGAGCGACTCTGGGCGTTGCCATTTCCAACGTGAATGATCTTTATTCGATTCCGCTGCTGATTCATTACGATCCCGCGGTCATTCAGGTGGAGGAGGTCCGCGACGGCGGCTTCCTATCCGGCGGAACCCAGGAAATTGCCATCGTGCAAAATATCAATGAACAGCGGGGGGAGCTGGTTGTCTCCGCGACACGCCAGCCGAATACGCCCGGGGTAAACGGGTCCGGGACGCTGCTTGGAATTGTGGTGCGAGCCGTCGGCCCGGGAACTTCCACGCTCCAGGTCCTTCAGGTGAACGCGCGCAATTCGCAGCAGCAGACCCTTCCTCTCGTCTCCGGAGTGGCCTCGATCCAGGTGCAATGAGGGCGTGATGAGCGGGTTTCCTCACACAGCGGGCAGGGAGGCGAAATCTCCATATAATTCCTTGTGCGCCCGTGCACGGCTTCGGAGAACTCTCAGGGCGGCCGCGGGCTTGACGATCCTCGAGATCTGATTGCCGCCTGCGCGATCCTCCTGGTTCTAGCGACCACGGCCGTGCCGCTCACACGTCTCACCGTGATCCGAGGAAGAGAAACACTGCTGCGCCATCGTCTTCTTGAAATGCGCGATGCCATCAACAAATACAAGGATTATTCGGATCGAGGCCTCATTCAAGCACCGGCCGGCACGGAGGGATATCCTCCGGACCTCGAAACGCTTGTGAATGGGGTAGACCTGACAGGGGCCGGCGGCGGGTTGCCAGGCATGCGCGGTCCCTTACAGCCAACAGGCACAACCGGCGGAACGCAATCAACGGGTACGGGGACTGCCACTCTTCGTATCCGCTTCTTGCGCAAAATCGAACCCGACCCCATCACCGGGACCACCGACTGGGGCCTGCGCTCCGTACAGGACGATCCCGATTCCATGGATTGGGGAGGGCAGGACGTCTTCGATGTTTACAGCAAGTCCGAGGGCACGGCGCTCGATGGGACGAAGTATTCGGATTGGTGATGCACAGCCCGCCTCGGTTCGCTCGATCCATGCGCATGCATAAGAACGCCAGCAAAGGCTGGAAAAACCGACGTTCCGTGTCACGCGGCTTTACCTTCCTCGAGCTGATGGTCGTTATGGCCATCGTCATGATCCTGGCCGCCATTGCTGTGGGACGCTACCAACAATCGCTCATTCACGCTCACGAAGCTGTTCTTAGGGAAGATCTCTATGTCATGCGCGGCGCGATCCAGCAATACGCGGAGGACAAGGAAGCCTACCCCGGTTCGCTCGATGACCTAAAAAGCGCAGGATATATCGGCGACGTTCCCGTCAACCCATTCACGAAGCAAAAAGACTGGACCACGAAAACCTGCGATGAAGTGCTGAGCGTTGATCAAACCTCTGCAAACGGCGTCTGTGACGTATTCTCTTCCTCGAGTCAAATCTCGCCATTCACTAGTACCGCCTACAATACCTGGTGAAGCCTGCGCACGCCCTGCCTGTCTTTCCACGACTCGTTTGACCGCGCTCTGCGCTTCCGCTATCATCAATTCGCGGGGTGGAGCAGCCTGGTAGCTCGTCGGGCTCATAACCCGGAGGTCGTTGGTTCAAATCCAACCCCCGCAACCACTTTCTGAGATGTACCGGCTGGGCCCGAAGAGTCGGGCTGTCTTTTTCTGAAGCGAGTCCCGCACATCCAGCGGGACTCGGGGCCGGAGGTCGTTGGTTCAAATCCAACCCCCGCAACCACTTTCTGAGATGTACCGGCTGGGCCCGAAGAGTCGGGCTGTCTTTTTCTGAAGCGAGTCCCGCACATCCAGCGGGACTCGGGGCCGGAGGTCGTTGGTTCAAATCCAACCCCCGCAACCATTTTGAGATGCAGAGGCTGGGTGCCTGGCACCCAGCCTTTTTTGTCTCGCAATTCGGTGCTGGGCCCGAAGAGTCGGCCGTTCACGGAGGCGAAACGGCGGTTTGAACCGCGGGCTTGGAGAAAAAGCGGTAGAGCAGCCATGCATCAATGGCGATGACGGCCGCGAGAAAGAGAAACGCTTTCGAACCCGCGGCAATCTTGAGAGCCTGCAGGGTCGTCGAAACGCCAAACCCAACGACCCACGCGTCAAAGCTCATGCACAGCCGCCGGAAGGTTTCCGCCGGCATGCGCCGGATGAGCCAGGTTCCGATCGGAACGCCGACCAACACGCTCGGCACTATATGCGGGATCAGCGTCATCGAGGTCTTCGTGAAAAGCCCCGCGGTCAAATAAGCGATGGCCGTGAATGTGGATTCGGCGAGGCGGATAATCCCCAGCGCGGCGCGAAACTCGCGCTTGGCGAGTCCCTGATTGTTCAGCAACAAAGCCAATGGCGGGCCGGAAACCGTGGTGACCGAGTAGAGAACGCCCAGGCCGGCTCCGAAGGGAAGCCCGATGGAGCGCTCCGACCGAATCGGACGCCGGAAACCGGCGGCCTGAATCAGAATCAGCGGCAGCAGAGCGAAATACGTCCACAGTTTTAGCCACGGCTGGCTCACACGGGAAACAATCAAGGTTCCCACGATCACGCCCGGAATCAAACCAACCACAATGGGCAACACCCGGCGCCATACGGACGGGATCGCATCGCGATTCACGAACAATACGTATGCGTTCAGCGCGACTTCAATCAGAACCAGCGCCGGATTCAGAACCCGGTTGGATAGGAACAGCAGTGCCAATGGAACGGTGATCGAAGAAAAGCCGTAGCCCAGGCCGCCATTCACGATGGCGGCAAATAGCGTGATGCAGATCAGGTAGATCGCGCTATGCGACATTTACAGCGTTCAGCCTCCGTTTTGATTCCGTATGAATTCCGCATTCCAGCTTCGCTCCGCCCCATCTCCCGGAACGCGGGTCGGCGCCCTCCAGCGGCACGGATGTGCACGGCTCGCAGCCGATGCTGCGATATCCGGCGTCGTACAGCGGCAAATAGGCGATTTTCTGTTCCGCCGTGTATTTCCACACGTCTCCCCAGGTCCATGCCGCGAGCGGACTCACCTTCAGGAGGACTTTGCCGGAGGGCAATGCGTGGTGCTCGACCACTTTCAGATTCTTGCGCGTGGGTGATTGCTCCCGGCGCAGCCCGGTGAACCACACGTCGAATTCCTCGAGCGCCTCGAACAGCGGCTCCACTTTCCGCAGATGGCAGCAGCGGCCCGGATCGGTGCGGTTGAGAATCCCGAACTCCGCCTCCTGCTCGGCGACGGACTTCTTCGCGGTCAGATTCCGCAGATTCAAGCCCCACTCCCGCGTCATGCGGTCGCGATACTCATAGGTCTCGGCGAAATGATAGCCGGTATCGAGAAACAGCACCGGAATCTCCGGCAGGCGCTTGCGCAGCAGATCCAGCACGATCATGTCTTCCGCCTGAAAGCTGCATGTGATGCACGCAGGCCCCTTGCTCTCCGCGAGCACGCGGCCGATCACCGCATCGGGCGAAAGCGCTTCCAGCTCCTCTGCAAACACGGGCTGGCTCATGGCTTCCCTCCCGAGGGATCGGAATGCTTGTCGCGCCATTTGCGCAGTATCTCCGCGATGCGCGCCGCGGCGTCTTCCTCGGTCTTGTCTTCGCCCTTCACGGCGAAGAAGGCGTCGGGGCCAAAAATCGCGCGGACCGCCTGCATCTGGTTCGTGCCATCGTCGAGCGGCGAAAAAATCGCCACGCACCCGAAAGGCGCAGGGCTTTCGCCACGCTGATCAGCTCGTGCGGCAGAAAATCCTTCGGCCCGACCAGTTGCACGTACCAGCCTTCGTCGAAGAGCGTGCGCTCCAGAAGTTCCGCCACGCGGGGACGTCCCTTCAGCCACACGGCGGCGGAAGTATGGCCGAAGCGAAGAATGCGCTCCTCCTTTGTGGCGCGTCCCGAATGTGCGGGCGCGGTTCCCGCCCGCGACGACGGCCCTGGCTCGATGGCCCGCTCGATGATTCCGGCGGCGACCGTGGCGTTGGTATGCTGGTCGATGAGGATGAAGCTGCCCGTGGTGCGGTTCTCGCGGTAGGGATCGAAGAACAGCGGCAGAGTCGTCTTCATATCCACCTCGGCGATGTCGTTCATGTCCAGGCTCGTGGCCGGCGACTTTTCGAGCGTGTTCACGTCAATGCGGTGACGCACCTGCTTCACGCGGGCGCGCACGGTGCGCGTGGTGTGCTTCAGCAGATAAATTTTGTGCAGTCGAGCGGATCGGCTGTGCATCCACACCACCGTGGCCTGAAATTCCGTGCCGACGCGCGGCGCTGCTCTTCGCCGACCAGCACGTCTCCGCGGCTGATATCGATTTCATCTTCGAGCGTGACGTTCACCGAGCCCCCGGACCGGCTTCCTCCAGTTCATCCTCAAAGGCCACCAGCGACTTGACCCGCGTCTTCACGCCCGAAGGCAGCGCCACGACGGTCGTTCCGGGGCGCAGCACGCCCGAAGCAATCTGGCCCGCAAAGCCGCGGAAGCTCGCATCCGGCCGGATCACGTACTGCACCGGGAAGCGCAGCGGCTGGCAAGCCGCGACGTCCGCGACGCGCAGCGTCTCCAGATATTCGAGCAGCGCGGGCCCTTCAAACCAGGGCGTGCGCGGGCTCCGGCGCACCACGTTGTCGCCTTCGAGCGCGCTCACCGGCACGGCGTACACATTGCGCACGCCGAGCTGCTCCGCAAACTCCCGAAACTCAGCCGCGATGCGCTCGAATACTTCCTGCGAGAAGCCCACCAGATCCATTTTGTTCACGGCGGCGACGATGTGCTGCACGCCCAGCAGGCTCGCGATGTAGGCGTGCCGGCGCGACTGCCGCAGCACGCCCTTGGTCGCGTCCATCAGCACGACGGCCGCATCGGCCGTGGAAGCGCCCGTGGCCATGTTGCGCGTGTACTGCTCGTGGCCGGGCGTGTCCGCAATGATGAATTTGCGGCGCGGAGTGGAGAAATAGCGGTAGGCGACGTCGATGGTGATGCCCTGCTCGCGTTCGGCGCGCAGGCCGTCGGTGAGCAGGGAAAAATCAATGGGGCCGCCCGAGCGGTTGACCTTGCTCTTGCGCACGGAGGCGAGCTGGTCTTCGAAGACCGCCTGGCTGTCGTACAGCAGGCGCCCGATCAGCGTGGACTTGCCGTCGTCGACGCTGCCGCCGTGCGTGAAGCGCAGCAAGCCTTCGTCGGCCAGCGGCAAGCACCTGCGGCGCCGCCGTCTCGAGCGGCTTCGCAATGGCTCAGCGGCGGTTCGGCGTCGCGGTGGCCATCAGAAATATCCCTCGCGCTTCTTGATTTCCATCGAGCCTTCTTCGTCGTGGTCGATCACGCGGTTTTCGCGCTCCGAGCGGCGGAAGGAAACCATCTCGTCGATGATCTTCGGCACCGTATCCGCGTCCGAGCGGATCGCGCCCGTGCACGGAACGCACCCGAGCGAGCGCATCCGGCACTTCACCATTCTGCGGCTTTTCTCCCGGAAGCAGGCGCACGCCGTTCTGCAGCACCAGAATGGAATTCGCCGCGCACCACCGCTTCGCGTTCCTTGGCGAAATACAGCGGCACGATGGGAATCTTTTCCGCATGGATGTAGAGCCAGACGTCCATCTCGGTCCAATTCGAAAGCGGAAACACGCGGATGCTTTCGCCCTTATGATGGCGCGCGTTGTAAAGGCTCCAAAGCTCGGGACGCTGGTTCTTCGGGTCCCACTGGCCGAGCGAATCGCGGAAGGAATAGACGCGCTCCTTGGCGCGCGACTTCTCTTCGTCGCGGCGCGCCCCGCCGAATGCCGCGTCGAACCCGCCTTCGGCGAGCCCGTCGAGCAGCGAGCGCGTCTTCAGAAAACCGCAACACTTCTGCGTGCCCAGGGCGTAGGGATTCGCGCCGTCGTCGAGCGCCTTGCTGATTCATGTGGACGATCAGTTCCGCGCCCACGTGGCTGCGCGTACCAGTCGCGGAACTCGATCATCTCAGGAAACTTATAGCTCGTGTCGATGTGCAGCAGAGGGAAGGGAATCTTCCCTGGATAAAACGCCTTCTGCGCCAGCCGCAGCATCACCGAGGAGTCTTTGCCGATCGAGTAGAGCATCACCGGGCGGGCAAACTCCGCCGCGGCTTCGCGCAGGATGAAGATGCTCTCCGCTTCGAGCTCTTTCAGGTGATCGAATTTGCCGTTCAGTTCCATCGTCAGAAAATCCAGTCCCGCGTCAGCTTGAATTCTCTTGATCGTGACACAAAAAGCCAAAATTCATGCTGACCCATTACGGCTCCGTTGCCATCCTCGTTTTTGGGAGGCATCGTCTCGCCATTCGGCTCTCCATTCGCAAACTTGTCATTCTGAGCGGAGCGTCCCGAAGGCCTTTCTCTCCCGGAAATCGTGCCTTTGCGATTTCCGGTCGGGACGCGCAGTCGAAGAATCTCTCTTCCATCGCTCGGTGTTTGAGCGATGAATCCCTCTTCCTTCGATTCCGCGAACGGCAAGGCTATCAACACAGCCCCCCTCACCAAACACCTCCGGATAAAAAAAAACCGCCTCTCGGCTCTGCTCCGAGGGCGGGTTGAATTTAAGTCCCGTTATATTGCGAACTTAGCTTATCAACTCAGACGCCCCCCGATAGCGCACACACGCGCATCGTGCAACAACATGTACAACACGAATTCGGGAGCGTGCAATTCATAAGCATACTATTGGATATCCTAGCCCCCTTAAAAGATTCTGTCAATCGCAATGCGCACTTGGCGGTGTCCTAACTCGAGAAAAATGCGCCACCACGTCATCCTGAGCGGAGTGCCCCGGCCGTCCTTTTCCCATTCGTCCTGCTTTCGGACGAATGGCCGGGGCACGCAGTCGAAGGATCCCTCTTCGTCGTGCGCCGGGCGCCCTACCCTCGGCTTGTGAGGGTGGGGCTTCATTTTTCCCTTGCTTTCCATTGTTTATCATGTTATAATACAGTCGTTCCATTAACAATAAAGGACTTCGTCGTTCCGGGGATTGCCCGCCGTACGCGGGAAATCCCGGCGGCCCTGGGCCAGGGGCTGTTCGTTCTTTGACAATTGAATACGAAGGATTTAGAGATGGATCTAGCCATTCACCACTAATCACCCGCCACTGCATTTCTAATCGTCCCTCGGCCCTGGCTGTATTCGCGTACTCCCAACAACCTAGAATTTCCAATTTCTCGGTATTTTCCCTCCCACACCCCTCCGTGCCTCTGTGCCTCTGTGGCTATTCTTACGCGACGCGGCGGCCCACTGCCGGCGCGATCGCGCGAATCTCCTTCATCAACTGCGCGAATTGATCGGGATAGAGCGACTGCACGCCATCGGACAGCGCGCGCTCGGGGTCGGGATGCACCTCGATGATCAACCCGTCCGCGCCCGCCGCCACCGCCGCGCGCGCCATCGCCGCCACTTTGTCCCGCCGCCCGGTGCCGTGCGACGGGTCGGCGATCATGGGCAAATGCGAAAGGCTCTTGATCACGGGAATCGCGGCGATATCGAGCGTGTTGCGCAGATACGTTTCGAACGTGCGGATGCCCCGCTCGCACAGAATCACTTTGTAGTTTCCGCCGGACATGATGTATTCGGCGCTCAGCAGCAGCTCCTCGATCGTGGCGGACATCCCGCGCTTCAGCAGCACGGGCTTCTCGATTTCGCCCAGAGCGCGCGCAGCAAATGGTAGTTCTGCATGTTGCGCGCGCCCACCTGCAGCACGTCCACGTACGGCAGCATCACTTTCGATCTGCGACGGGTCCATCACCTCGCTGACCACCAGCAGGCCGTTCTTGTCCGCGGCGTCGCGCATCAGCTTCAGTCCCTCCTCGCCGAGCCCCTGAAAGCTGTAGGGCGAGCTGCGCGGCTTGAACGCGCCGCCGCGCAGCAGTTTCGCGCCCGCCTTCGCCACGCTGCGCGGCGATGCTCTCGATCTGCTCGGCGCGATTCGACCGCGCACGGCCCCGCCGCGACGACCACTTCGTCTCCGCCGATCGTCACGCCCTTGCCGAGTTCGAGCACCGTGCCTTCGGGCCGGACGCTTCGCGCGGCCAGCTTGAACGGGTGCGAAATCCGCACGATTTCCTCGACGCCCGGCGCGGAGCTCAGCGCTTCCAGCTCGCTTCGCGGCTTGTTCGCTGTTGCCCACGACTCCGATCACGGTGCGCTCCTTCGCCGCGAATCAAGTGCGCCTGATAGCCGCACTCCTTGATGCGCTCGACGACGTGCTCGATCTGCTCTTCGGTTGCGTTCGCCAGCCATATTGACGATCATTTTCGAGTCCTCGCATGACTTGCCTGATGAGTTTTGTTTCCGATCGCGCCGCGCCGACGCGTACGAACCGAGAATCCGCAGATCCGACCACCAGCTTTTCCAGTTCGGCCAGCGCCGCCGCCACTTCGGGATCGCGGCGCGACGCCTGCAAATCCAGATAAAAGCGGTATTGCCAGGGACGTCCGTGCACCGGCCGGCTTTCGATCTTCATCAGATTGATATTCGCGGCGCGCAAAGGGTTCGAGCGCAGTGAACGAGCGCGCCGGGCCGGTGATCGAGCTCGAAAGACGAGCGAAAGCTTGTCGGCATTCTTCGGCGCGCGTCGGGCGAGGGCGAAAGCAGCAGGAAACGCGTGTAGTTCTCGCTGTTGTCCTCGAGATGCTCGCGCAGGATCGCGCCGCCATAAATCTCCGCGGCGCGGCGGCCCGCGATGGCCGCGCGCGTCCGGTCCCCCGCGCGCACCACGTCGCGCACGCTGCCGGCCGTGTCCTCGGTCGCCATCCGCTTCAGCCGCGGATGCGCGCTGAAAAACTGCTCGCACTGCGCCAGCGCCACGGGATGCGATTCGACCACCGCGACTTCGTCGAACGACGCGCCCGGGCACCGCAATCAAGTTGTGCACGATCGGGATGATCACTTCGCCAGAATATTCAGCTTGCTGTCCACCAGCAGATCGAACGACCGGTGGACCGAGCCCGCCAGGCTGTTTTCAATCGGCGCGAGAATGTAGTCCGCCAGCGCCGTCGCCGATCGCGCTGAACGCCGCCTCGAACGTCGGGCGCGGCACGAGCGCGATCTCTTCGCCGAGAAGCTTGACCGCCGCTTCTTCGCTGAAGGCTCCGCGCTCCCCCTGAAACGCCACGCGCGCTTTGTTCGCGACCTTCATTTTCGGCGCTGACCTTTTCGCAGGCTTGCGCGCGCTGCCCTGCGCGCGTTTCCTCGCGCGCCGTAGCCGTGCTGCTGCTGCGTGCGAATCGACTCGTCGAGAATCAGCCTGGTAAATTTTCGCGACCGAGTCGATCCGCCAGCGGGCCGGGATTCAGAGCTCTTCATGC
Organism: Terriglobia bacterium; assembly: GCA_963823205.1. Lineage (GTDB taxonomy): Bacteria > Acidobacteriota > Terriglobia > Acidiferrales > UBA7541 > Palsa-295. The sequence continues at coordinate 613,918 of CAWGKL010000002.1, read as the reverse complement.
GCGAGAGAATTTCCTGCTCGCGCGCCGGGACGCGGAGCGCGACGCCCTCGTCGGCTTTCAGCCTGCCCACTTCGAGCGCCAGTTCGGTGCGGAGGTTCAGCAGGTGCAGCAGCGCCGTATCGATCGCGTCGATTTTGCCTGCGCCAGTCGATGATCTTGTTCATGAAGTGACTCGCGTCGCCTCTCTCCGGCATCGGGCCGGGACAACAAAAAAGCCGCGCCCTCGGTGGAGGTTCGCGGCCGGTTGCTTCGAAACTTTGTGCGGCTTTTAGTCTGCTACTGTTGTTCCGCGCGCGTCTCGCCGGCCCGCTCCCCCGCGAAGGGGAAGCGGTACGTAAAGGCGAAATAGCTAGAGTACAGATGCATGGCGCGCTCTTGGCTAGTCCTTGGCGATTCGAACATACGGCTCAAACCGATGGCAACTATACAAAAGCGGTCGCGACCGTCAAGCGTCCGGCTTGCGACGTGCGCATAAACGTAAGTTATATTGGTCGCAATTATTACAAATTTGACTTATCGGGCGGCTTCGGGCTTACTGGATTCACGCGGAACGACTTCGGCGCGGCATCGATGGAGCGCTGATGGGAAAAGCGGAAAGCGTTTGTCGATTTCGGAAATGAGACGATACTCTATGACGCGGCAATCGATTCCGATTCGGCCTGTACGTAGCGTAATCATTCAGTGGGGGCCGCCCGTCTGAGCCGCGCTTAGGCGAATGCGCCCCGCACCTGAAGACAGGTCGCGGGGCTTTTTGTTTTGGCGCTAGAAAGGAAGGAGCCATTCGAAATGCAGAGCGACGCAATAAAAAAAGGAATCGCACGGGCGCCGGCGCGCGCCATGTTGAAAGCCACCGGCCTGACCGACGCCGACCTGGCGCGAGCCGCTCGTGGCCATCGCCAACACCTGGACGCGAAGTGACTCCCTGCAATTTTCACCTCCGCGCGCTCGCGGAAAAAGTGAAGGAAGGCATCCGCGCGGCGGGCGGCACGCCCATCGAATGCAACACCATCGTCATTTCCGACGGCATCACCATGGGCACCGAGGGCATGAAGGCCTCGCTCGTTTCGCGCGAAGTGATCGCCGATTCGATCGAGCTTTTCGTCCGCGCGCATGCGTTTGACGCCGTCGTGGCGATCTGCGGCTGCGACAAGACGATTCCCGGCACGGTGATGGCTCTCGCGCGGCTGAATCTCCCTTCGCTTTCGCTCTACGGCGGCTCGATCATGGCCGGGCGGTTTCAGGGGCACGACGTCACCATTCAAGACGTGTTCGAGGCCGCCGGCGCGTTCGCCGCCGGCAAAATGACGGAGAAGGAAGTCGACGATCTCGAAGACCACGCCTGCCCCGGCGCGGGAGCCTGCGGCGGCCAATTCACCGCCAACACCATGGCCACCGCGATCACCTTTCTCGGAATTTCGCCGATGGGCGCAAACGAAGTTCCCGCCGTGGACCCGCGAAAAGCGCAGGTCGCCGTTCGATTGCGGCAAGCACGGTGATGGATCTTCTCGCGCAAAGATCATCCGCCCGAAGCAGATCATCACCCACGCGTCGCTGCGGAACGCGATTGCGTCCGTCGCGGCCACGGGCGGATCGACGAACGCCGTGCTTCACCTGCTCGCGATCGCGCGCGACGCAGGCGTGCCGCTGACCATCGACGAATTCGACAAAATTTCCGCGAAGACTCCCCTGCTCGCCGACCTGAAGCCCGGCGGCCGGTTCACCGCGCCGGACATGTTCCACGCCGGCGGCATGCGCCTGCTCGGAAAGCGTTTGCAGGAAGCAGGTCTGCTGCACGGATGGCCCCACCGCCTCCGGGGCAAAACTCTTCGAGGAAATTCGCGCAGCGCAAGGAAACGCCGGGCCAGGAAGTGATCCGCCCGCTCGCGAACCCGATCAAAAAAGACGGCGGCCTCGCCATTCTGCGCGGCTCGCTCGCCCCGGAAGGCTGCGTTGTGAAACTTGCCGGCCACGAGCGCGTTTTCCATAGCGGCCCGGCGCGCGTGTTCGATTCGGAGGAAGCCGCGTTCGAAGCCGTGCAGCAGCGCAAGATCATGGCCGGGCGACGTGGTCGTGATCCGTTACGAAGGGCCCAACGGCGGCCCGGGCATGCGCGAAATGCTCGCCGTCACCGGCGCGCTCGTGGGCCAGGGCTTGGGCGAATCCATTGCGCTGATCACCGATGGCCGCTTCAGCGGCGCGACGCACGGCCTGATGGTCGGCCACGTGGCGCCGGAAGCGGCGCGCGGAGGGCCCATCGCGTTCTGCGCGATGGCGACATAATCACGCTCGACGTTAGCGCGCGGCGCCTCGATGTGGACGCCAATCTCGACGAGCGCCGCGCGCAATGGAAGCCGCCCGCGCCGCAATACAAATCCGGCGTCATGGCGAAGTACGCGAAGCTCGTTTCGTCGGCGTCCGAAGGCGCGGTCACCACCGCGGCATAAAATCTCGCGAAACTCCAAGGAGAAAATAAAATGGCCAAGATGTTCTGGGAAGAAGACGCAAACCCGAAGGCGCTCGAAGGCAAGCGCATCGCCGTGATCGGCTACGGCAGCCAGGGCCGCGCGCACGCGATGAACCTGCGCGATAGCAAGCTCAACGTGGTCGTCGGCCTGCGGCAAGGCGGCCCTTCCTGGAAGCAGGCCGAGCAGGATGGCTGGGCGCTCGTCTCGCCCTCCGAAGCCGCCAAAGGCGCGGACGTGATCATGATGCTTGCGCCCGATATGGCGCAGCCCGCGATTTACAGCAACGAAGTCGCGCCCAATCTGAAGCCGGGCGCCATGCTCCTTTTCTCCCACGGCTTCAATATTCACTACGGACAGATCACGCCGCCCAAGAATATCGACGTCACCATGGTCGCGCCGAAAGGGCCTGGCGATCTCGTTCGCCGCCAATATGAAGCGGGCCGCGGCGTGCCTTGCCTGCTCGCCATCCATCAGGACGCCTCCGGCCACGCATTTGAGCGCACGCTCGCCTACGCCCACGCGCATCGGCGGCACCCACCCCGGCGTGATCGAAACCACGTTCAAGGAAGAAACCGAAACCGATCTCTTCGGCGAGCAGGCCGTGCTATGCGGCGGCTGCCGCGAACTGATCCAGGCCGGATGGGAGACGCTCGTCGACGCCGGATACCAGCCCGAAGCCGCCTATTTCGAATGCCTGCACGAACTGAAGCTGATCGTGGACCTGATCTACGAAGGCGGCATCGCCAAGATGCACCAGTTCATCAGCGAGACGGCGAAGTACGGCGACATCACGCGCGGCTCCCGCATCATCGACGAGCACGTCCGCCAAAACATGAAGAAGGTTCTCGAAGAAATTCAAACCGGCGCATTCGCCAAGGAATGGGTGCTCGAAAATAAGGCCGGGCGGCCGCAATACACCAAGCTGCTCGAACGCGACAAGAACCACCCCATCGAAAAAGTCGGCGAAGAACTGCGCAAGCAGATGTCCTGGCTCAAGCCGGAAACCACGGCGGCGCGAGGCTCCAAGTGAAGGATTTTCGAAATTGATTCCCTTCTTCGCGCAGCCAAGCCTTGTCCCGGCGGTCCCCCATTCGCTCGCTCGCGTGGCCTGAGCGATGGCGAACACACTTCCCTTCCGCCGCGTCGCCGTGCTGGGCACGGGCCTGATCGGGGGTTCGTTCGCTCTCGCGCTGCGGGAACAGTTCCCCGCAATTTCAATCGCCGGATACGATCGCGGCGGCAGGGCGGAGCGCGCCCGCGCGCGCGGCGCCATCCATGAAGCTTTTCCGGATATCGCCGGCGCCGTTCGCGGCGCGGACCTCGTCTATATCGCGCTGCCCATCGGCGCCACGATCGAGATCCTCCCCGCAATTGCCGAGCTTGCCGAACCGGGCGCGCTCGTCACGGACGCGTGCAGCACCAAGGCCGCCGTTTGCCGCGCGGCCAACGAGCATTTTCGCGGCGGCGCGCTTTTTCTCGGCGGTCATCCCATGGCGGGCAAGGAACATTCAGGCATCGATAATGCGGACGCCGCGCTCTTCCGCGGCGCGCCGTACGCCTTGATTGCGCAGGAAAATGCTCCGGATGAGCGCGTGAGCGATTTTGCCGCCGTTGTACAAGCCATCGGCGCGCAACCCGTCTGGCTCGATGCGGACACGCACGATTGGGCCGTGGGCATCGTCTCGCATCTTCCGCAGCTTGTTTCCGTGGCTCTCGCGCGCGTGGTCCAGGACGAAACGGACGAGACCGGCCTGCCCATCTCGCTCGCGGGGCACGGCCTCCATAGCATGCTGCGGCTCGCCGGAAGCCCTTACAACATCTGGCGCGATATTTTGCTCACCAACACGGAAAATGTCTCCCGCGCGCTCGACCGCCTGGCCCAGGCTGTCGACCATCTCCGCACCCGCCTCGCCAGCAAGGACCTGGCGCAGGAATTCCAAGCCGCGAACGAGATTTACAAACTCCTCGAAAAACCTCCCTCCGATTAAGGGCGCGTTCGTCTTTGAAAATAGCCGCTAAAAGAGAAAATAGCGCTGGGCGAGCGGAAGCACGCGCGCCGGCTCGCATGTCACGAGCGCTCCCTCCACGCGCACCTCATAAGTCTCCGGATCCACTTCGATTTTCGGCGTCGCGCTATTGTGCACCATGTCTTTCTTGCCGATTTTCCGGCAATGGCGCACGGGCGCGATGATTTTCCGCAAGCCCAGCCGTTGCGGCAGCCCCGCGGAAACCGCGGCCTGCGACATGAACGTGATGCTCGTCGAGGCCGTCGCCCGCCCGAAGCTCCCGAACATCGGCCGGTAGGTCACCGGCTGCGGCGTCGGGATGGAAGCGTTGGGATCGCCCATCGCGCTCCAGGCGATGAACCCTCCCTTCACCACCATTTCCGGCTTCACGCCGAAAAACGCGGGTTTCCACAACACGATGTCCGCCAGTTTGCCCGGCTCGATCGAGCCGATTTCCCCGGCCATGCCGTGCGTGATGGCGGGATTGATCGTGTACTTCGCCACATAGCGCTTGGCGCGAAAATTGTCGTTGCGGCCGGAATCTTCGGGCAAGGGCCCGCGCTGCGCCTTCATTTTATGCGCCGTCTGCCACGTGCGCGTCACCACCTCTCCGATGCGCCCCATGGCCTGCGAATCGCTCGATAGCATGCTGAGCACGCCCATATCGTGGAGGATGTCTTCCGCCGCGATGGTTTCGGGGCGAATCCGGCTTTCCGCGAACGCCACGTCCTCCGGCACCAGCGGATTCAAGTGGTGGCACACCATCAGCATGTCCAGGTGCTCGGCAATCGTGTTCACCGTATAAGGCCGCGTGGGATTCGTCGACGAGGGCAAAATATTCGGAAACGACGCGATGCGAATAATGTCCGGCGCGTGCCCTCCGCCCGCTCCCTCCGTGTGATACGTATGAATCGCTCGGCCGTTGATAGCGGCCACCGTCGCTTCGAGAAACCCGGCCTCGTTGATCGTGTCCGTGTGAATGGCCACCTGAACGTCGAACTTGTCGGCCGCTTCGAGGCAGACGTCAATCGCCGCCGGCGTCGTTCCCCAATCCTCGTGCAGCTTCAGGCCGCACGCCCCCGCTTCAATCTGCTCCGCCAGAGGTTTTGTAGCGGCGGCGTTGCCCTTGCCGAGAAAACCAAAATTCATGGGCCACGCTTCGGCGGCTTCGAGCATCCGCGCCAGATTCCATGCGCCGGGTGTGCAGGTGGTCGCGGCCGTTCCGGTGGCGGGGCCTGTGCCACCGCCGATCATCGTCGTGATGCCATTCGAAATCGCCTCATAAATTTGCTGTGGTGAAATGAAATGGATGTGGCTATCCACGCCGCCCGCCGTGGCGATCAGATTTTCGCCCGCGATCACTTCCGTGGACGCGCCCACCACCAGCTCCGGATCCACGCCGTCCATCGTGTCGGGATTCCCCGCCTTGCCCACCTTCACGATTCGGCCATTCTTGACGCCGATATCCGCCTTCACGATGCCCCAATAATCGATGATCACGGCGTTCGTGATGACCAGGTCAAGCGCGCCGCCCTTTCCACCGGCGGAGCCTTCGCGCACCGCGCCGCTGCTCTGGCCCATGCCGTCGCGAATCACTTTTCCGCCGCCAAACGTGATTTCGTCGCCGTAGTGCGTGAAATCTTTCTCGACTTCGACGATCAAATCCGTGTCCGCGAGGCGCACACGGTCGCCCTTCGTCGGCCCATAGAGGTCGGCATACGTGCGCCGAGGAATTTTCAAACTCATCGGCCCTTCTCCGCGCCGCCAAATCGAAAGCCCGCCTTGCGCGCTTTTTCGACCGCTCGCTCTCGCGCCCCGCGACCTTCGAGCGGCCCGCCTACTAGCCCATTGCATCCGTGGATTACGCGGCTCCCGCCGAATTCGCAAAGTTCCGCTTCCTTTTCCTCGCCAGGCTCGAACCGCACAGCCGTCCCGGCGGGAATGTTGAGCCGCATGCCATACGCCGCGCCGCGGTCGAATTCCAGGGCGCGGTTCGTCTCGAAGAAATGATAATGGCTGCCCACCTGGATGGGCCGGTCGCCTGTGTTCTTCACCAGCACCCGCGCCGTGCGCCGCCCCCTGTTGGCCTCGATCGGCCCGGCGGCTTCATCGAGCAGGTATTCTCCCGGCTTCATCTTTTTGCCTTCCCCTTCATCGAATCGGATCGTGGATGGTGACGAGCTTGGTGCCATCCGGGAATGTCGCCTCCACCTGCACTTCGTGAATCATTTCGGCGACGCCCTCCATCACCTGATCGCGCGTGAGTATCCCTGCCCCAAAGCTCATGATTTCGGCGACGCTCTTGCCGTCCCGCGCGGCTTCCATCACTTCCGCCGTAATAATCGCCACAGCCTCCACGTAATTCAGCTTCAGGCCGCGAGCCTGCCGCCTGCGCGCCAGGTCGGCAGCAACCACGATCATGAGTTTTTCCTGCTCGCGCGGAGTTAGGTGCAAGAAGCCTCCTCAATTCACTTTGCGCGGCGGGACGGCCTCCCGGCCATACAGCAGCAGCTTCGCCGCGCTCCACATGGCGTGCAGTCCCGTCTGCACATCGCGTCCGTGGCGTGCCAACCCGCGCACGACCAGTCCGTGCGCCACGAGCGTGCTCGTTCCCCAAAGTATCTCGCCAGGCCGCGCCAGTTTTCCGGCAACTTCGCGCAATTGCCGTTCGGCTGCGAGCCACGCGTCCCCGCCCAGGCCCACGCGGCAGATATAAAACGTGGCCCAATACCGATACGGTCCCAGCCGCGCCACGGACTCGAGCGCATACCTCTTCGGCTCGAGCCGGATATTTTCCGCCGCAATCGCGCGCCCCTCCGCGGCCACATCCGTCTTCATCTCCACGCATTCGTACTGGAAAACTTCCCCGTGCGCCTCCCTGCCCGGCGCGACGATTTCCCACCAGAATAGGCCCGCGCCCGCGGCCAGATGCACCGCCGTACGCTGCGAGAAGCGCGCCCCCGCGAACGGAATAATCGCATCGGGCACGTATTCGAGCAACGCGTTCTCAGCAACTTGAATTTCGTTGCTCTGCGTAGCCCCGGGCGACTCCTCGCGTGGACGATAAATCCGCGTCGCACCAGTAGTCGTCAATTGCGCGCTCGCACCCGGACCCACGCGCACACGCAGCGCAAGTTGATCGCCGCCCAGCAGGCCGCCGGAAACATTGTGAAGGTGAGCCAGCGCGGAGCCGTCTTCAAGCTCGAAAGCGCGCACCACACGCAGCGGAGGTTCTTGCGCGCTCGCGGCCAGCACCGTGCGCCCGGTGGATTCGTCGCGCGCGAAATCGAGCGTGAGCGAAGCCTCGAGCCTGCTCGGCCGATGAGCCGCGGCGGCTGTTCCTTGCAGGGTTGCGGCGGGCGCGGACAATATGCGTTCCTCGCTTCCTTCGCATTCGCGGCCTCTTCCGCGGCCCCTTCCCGCGGCCGCTTTCAGCTCACGAAGAGGCGCGTCCGGAGCGCTGTGTGCTCCATCGCGCCCCAATCCAGCAGCGGCATAAAGCAGCAAGCGTCGCCGGGTTCGCGCGCGCCGCTGCGCGTCGCTGCTGCGATCACCGCCGGCTTCAGATTCCACAGAATGCGCGTCGCTTCCGTCTGCCCGAGCGGCAGCAATCGCTGGCACGCCAAAACCAGGCTCGCCACCGACTGGTGCAGATAGGCGAGCACGGCCCGCTCCTCGCCCAGCCCGAGCGCTCCGGCCGCGAGGCCGAATGCCGGGGCGTGATGCATCGCGTTCTCCTTCGACTCCGAGGATTGTTTCGCCGCAAAAAGTGCCGCGCGCAGCGCCGGGAAATCGCCCAGCGCAAGCACCGCCGCTAGAAAATTCCGCCCCAACGATGCGCTGCCGGCGCGGCTCTCGCGCGCGGGCTTGAGCGCGCCTATTCGGCGATTGATCTCGAGCCACTTCCTGCCCCATTCCTCGGGAAAATTGTTGATTGAAAAAATTTCCGGATCGGCAGCCCCCAGACGAAAAGCCTCGCGGCAGAACGCCGCTTCCATCGCTCCCGCCTCTTCCAGATATCCGCGGAAAAAGTCCGGCAGCATACTCACGGTCAGCAGCCCCTCGGAAACCAGCGACTCGAGCCCGAAGGAATGCGCCACCGCGCCGATGGGCAACGCGCTATCGGCCAGGTGCATCAGGCGCAATTCGGCAAGTAGGTTGGATGACGAAGGATGAGCGCCGGCTCGGTCAGAGTCCACGCGAGTTCACGCACCGTTTAATCGTGAGGATGTCCATGCGCGTGGCTGTGCCCGTGCTCCTCGCCGTGCGAATGGGGATGGCCGGTGTAGGGGCCGTGGGCGTCAATCACCGCATGGCGCGCCTGCTCCGGCCGCGCTATCTTTTCTTCGAGCCACTCCACAACGCGGTCGAGTCCCACCTCGCCCCGCAGATTCGTGAACACGAACGGCCGCTCCCCGCGCATTTTTTTCGAATCGCGCTCCATCACTTCCAGCGACGCGCCCACGTAGGGCGCCAGGTCGATCTTGTTGATCACCAGCAGGTCGGAGCGCATGATGCCGGGACCGCCCTTGCGCGGAATTTTGTCGCCCTCCGCCACGTCTATCACGTAAATCCAGATGTCCACCAGCTCCGGGCTGAAAGCCGCCGCCAGGTTGTCTCCTCCGCTTTCGACAAAAATCAGTTCAAGCCCCGGAAGCGCGTCCTCCAGCTCCGCAATCGCCTGCAAATTCATGGACGCATCCTCGCGAATTGCCGCGTGGGGGCACGCGCCCGTTTCCACTCCACGCACGCGCTCGGATGGCAACGTTCCCTGCCGCAGCAGGAATTCCGCGTCCTCTTTCGTGTAAATGTCGTTGGTGACCACGGCGAGGTTGTATCGCGGGTAGAGCCGCTGGCTCAGCCGGTCCACCAGCGCCGTCTTCCCCGAGCCGACCGGGCCTGCAATGCCCACGCGGAATGCGCGCCCTGAACCGCTCGTCATCATCGTCGAATCCTATGCGCCGCGAGCGGCCTTTTCAGCGCGGTGCCCCACGGCCTTTGGTTGCGCCTCGCCATTCATCGCCCCGGCGCCCTGCCGCACCAGCGCGACGAATGCGGCTGCCGAGCGCGGCAGCGTCCGATCCCGCCGGTAAACGATCCCCAGCTCGCGCCACACCTCCATATCCGAAATGGGAATCAGCTTCACCTGCCCGGCGCGCGCTTCGTCCCGCGCAAAGCTCTCGCTGATGATGGAAACTCCCAGCCCGGCGGCGACAAACCTCTTAATCATGCCCACACTCGGCAGTTCCATGGTGATCCGCAGCCGCGACCGGTAGGGACGGAACTGCTTGTCGAGCACCTGCCGCATGAATCCCATCTTGGGAAAAATCAGAGGCTGCTCGGCGATTTCACTCGTCCGCACGCTCTTGATTGACGCCAGCGGATTCGACGGGCTTACCATCAGCATCAGGCGGTCACGAAAAATCGTGTGCACCTTCAAGCTCGGCGATTTCGCCGGAAGCGTGACGATCCCCACGTCCACTGTCCCATCCTCGACCTTCTCCAGCACTTTGTGGCTGAAATTGCGATAGATGCTGATCTGCACCGCCGGAAACCGGCGGCTGTATTCCGCGAAAATGTCCGGCAGCACATACAGACAGGTCGCTTCGTTCGCCCCGATGGCCAGCGTGCCGCGGGGCGTACTGGCCTGGTCGGCTACCGCCCGCAACGATTCGTTCCGCAGCGTCAGAAGCTTCCCCGCGTATTCGATCAGGGTCTCGCCCGCCACTGTCAGCCGCACGGATTTCCCCACGCGATCGAATAGCTTCTGCCCGTACTCCTGCTCGAGTTGCCGGATCTGCGCGCTCACCGCCGGCTGCGACCGGTAGAGCTTCTGGCCGGCCCGCGAAAAGCTGCCCTGTTTGGCGATTTCGAGAAATGTGACCAGATGGTCGAAGTCCATAGCTTGTCGGCGGGGATTATAGCAAAAACCGGGCTCCACCAGGGCCAACGGCGTCACTTTCGCGGAATTCGTGCTCCTGCCGGGTTGCCCATGAAAACTATTCCGATCGTGCATCTCATTCCTCCGACGGACGTTGCTGCGAGGGCGCCGGAGCGGCCCTTCTGCGCGCCTACATAACTAACCGTGGACCGCCGAAATGTACAATGCACATTCTTGATGTAACCGATAGGTTCTTGCGAGGCTGCGGGGCTCGGCCGTCGGGAACGCCCACTTGCCCCGATGAAGGCCTGCCCTGCTCGCCCTGAGGTACGAAGGGAGGCACGAAGGGAAGGGTCTCCTGATTGGCGCTTCGGTCTATGCTTGCGCGAAAATCCTCGCGGTCAGGGTTTGCTGGCCGCCTTCGTAGCCGTGGACTCGATGGCCTGCGCCTCGGGCGCGCGGCGCCGCGGGGCGGGAGCGCAAGCGGCGTCGCGCCATTCGCGTCCTTCGCGCCGCAGCAGTTCATCCGCCTGCGCCGGCCCCCATGTGCCTGCGGCGTAGTTCGGGAAATCGCGCGGCGGAAGCGCCGTCCAAACATCCAGGATCGGCTGGACCACGGCCCACCCGGCTTCGACCATATCGGCGCGCTGGAAGAGCGTGGGGTCGCCCATCATGCAGTCGTAGAGCAGCGTTTCGTACCCCGTGGAGGGTGTGGTGCCGAAGTAATCGGAGTACTCGAAATCCATATTTACCGCGCCCAAGCGAACCGCCGGGCCCGGCACCTTCGCCTCGAAGCTCAAGCAGATCCCTTCGTCCGGCTGAATGTTGATCACCAGCTCGTTCGGAGGGATTTTTTCAACGGAGGTCTTGCGAAATAGCACGAGCGGAGGCCGCCGGAACCGGATCACGATCTGCGTGACCCGCTTGGAGAGCCGCTTGCCCGTGCGAAGATAAAACGGCACGTCGGCCCAGCGCCAGTTGTCTATATGCAGGGCCAGGGCCACGTACGTCGGCGTGGTCGAATTCGGGGCTACGTGGGGCTCGCTGCGATAGCCGGAGACATGCTTGCCGTCAATCGTGCCTTCGCCGTACTGGCCGCGCACGGCGTGGTCCAGCACCTTTTCCGGACTCATCGGCTGAATGGCGCGAAGGATTTTCGTCTGCTCGTCGTGGACCGCCGCGGCGTCGAAGGAAATCGGCGGCTCCATGGCCGTAAGCGTAATCAACTGGAGGATGTGATTCGGCACCATGTCGCGCAGCGCCCCGGCTCCTTCGTAATAACCCCCGCGAAGCTCCACGCCGAGCTCCTCCGCCACCGTCACCTGCACGTGATCCACATAGCGCCGGTTCCATATCGGCTCGAAGATCCCGTTGGCAAACCGAAACGCTAAAATATTCTGTACCGTCTCTTTTCCCAGATAGTGGTCAATGCGGTAGATCTGCTTTTCGTCGAGGACCCGTCCCAGCGCCTGGTTCAAGGCCACGGCGGACGCCAGGTCGTGGCCGAAGGGCTTCTCGATCACCACGCGCTTCCACCCTCCCCCATCCTCTTTCGTAAGCCCGGCGGCTCCGAGCTGCTCGGCGACGATCGGGAAAAAATTCGGGCTGGTAGCCAGGTAGAACAGGCAGTTCCCCTGCGTCTTTTGCTCCTTCGTCACCTGCCCAAGCAGATCCCCAAGCTTCTTATAGAGCTGCGGGTCGTCGAAATCGCCGGAAATGTAGTAGAGCCGCTTGGAAAACCAATCCCACGATCCCGAATCCACCGGGCGCATCGCATATTGCCCGATTTCCTGGGTCATCCGCTGGCGAAATTCGTCCGTCGAGTACGGCTCGAGCGAGATACCCACGATCGCAAACTCGTCCGGCAGCAGCTTCCCTTGCGCCAGATTGTAGATTGCCGGCATTAATTTGCGCTTGGTCAGGTCGCCGCCGGCCCCGAAAATGACCATCGCGCACGGGCCCGCGCGCTCGCCCAGCGTCTCTTGCGTCGCGCCCGCGGATTCGCTCGAATCCATAAATATTCCCTCCCAACTCGATGCCTGCCCGCCGTCCAGTTTACAGGAAAACCGCCTGCCATGAACTCAGCTTTCAGTCACCCGCCGCAGCTCGCCGTCCCGGAGCAGTTTCATCGCGTAGGACGGCCTGCCCGCCTTGAGGCACGAGGGCCTCGCTCCCGCCTTTGATTTTTCGGGTGCCCTACCCTCGGTTTGTGAGGGTGGGGTTCTTTTCTCCGTCTTCACTCCCGCCCTGCCCCCCATCGAACAACGCATCGGCCACGCCATGTGCCATATTCAATGCTGGTCTTAAATATGGTATAATGCAAAATTATGGGGACACCCCGTAAGATTACCATCCAGATTCCGGATGACCTTCTCAGGAAGGCGCAACAGGCCAGCGGCGCTGGCATCACCCAAACCGTCCGCGCGGGGCTCGAACTCATCGCCGCGTCGCGGACGTACGCTCGCCTGCGCCGGCTCCGTGGCAAGGTTCGCTTCTCGCGCACGCTGGCGCAGGCTCAAAGCTGACCGATGATCGCAGCCGATACGAGTAGCTGGGTTGCCTTTTTGGAAGGCGCGCCGGGCGAGGATGTCCGGCTACTCGATAAGGCGCTTGAGGACCGGCAGGTGGTTATGGTCCCGGTTGTGCTCACGGAGCTGTTAAGCGACCCAAAGCTCCCTTCGGGTGTTGCCGAAACGCTCCTGCAAATTCCTCTCGTTGAAATAGACCCTGGGTATTGGCAGCGCGCAGGAGCGTTGCGAGCGAATGTGCTGGCAAAGCGCCGCAAGGCGCGTCTCGGCGACGCGCTCATCGCTCAGAGCTGCATGGAAGCAGGAATTCCCCTCCTCACGCGGGACCAGGATTTCCGAGCGTTCGCCGGTGCCGCAGACCTCGATCTCGTGCTTGGCTTCACGGCAGACTGACCAACGCCTTCGCATTTTTCTATTGTGTTCCCATAGGAAATATGCCATCTTCCATATGGCTATTCCATAGGAGCAGTCATGAGGACACTGCGCGGCTGGCTGGCGCGATGGGGCGGCTTGTTCCACAAGGCCGAGCGCGACCGCGAGCTGGCCGAAGAGCTCGATTCGCACGTCCAGATGCACATCGAGGAAAATCTCGGGCGCGGTATGAGTCCCGAGGAGGCGCGGCGCCAAGCGCTCGTCAAGCTCGGCGGCATGGAGCAGACGAAGGAAAACTATCGCGACCGCCGCAGCTTCCCCTGGCTCGAATCCCTGCTGCAAGACATTCGCTTCGCCCTGCGCATGCTGCGCAAGAACCCCGGATTCACGGCGGTTGCCGTGCTTACGCTTGCCCTCGGCATCGGCGCCAACACCGCCATCTTCTCGCTCCTCGACGCCGTCCTGCTGCGGCCCTTGCAGGTGCACGACCCCGAGCACCTTATGGTGTTTTTCTGGGACGCGCACACACGACCGAAAAATATCGGGACAAGCAGCTATGGCGATTGCAGACCTAGCACCAGTGTGGGCGGCTGTTCTTTCTCCGTTCCCTTTTTCGGAGAAATGCGTTCGCAAACGAGCGTGTTCTCCAGCTTGGCCGCGTTCGCCGGCCCGATGCAAGTAAGCGTGACCGGCAACGGCGCACCAAGTACAGCCCGCGGCAAGGTCGTATCGGGGACCTATTTCTCCACAGTCGGCGTCACGACATTGTTTGGTCGCCCGCTCGAGCCTGCAGACGATTCGCCTTCCGCGCCGCCCGCTCTTGTCCTCACCTACCGCTATTGGCAAAGTGCCTTCGCCGCCGAAGCTTCAGCCGTCGGACGGACGATTTATATAAACGAAGTGCCGTTTTCCATTGTTGGCGTCACCGACCCGCATTTCGTGGGTCTGTCCCCTGGCGAGACGCAGGATTTCTATCTGCCTCTCGGCATGGCGGACCGCTTGAGCGTGCATTGGTTAAGGCCGGGCGTGCAGAAAGACGCCACAGAGTGGTGGGTTGTAATGATTGGCAGGCTCAAACCCCGCCTGGCCTTCGGACAAGCGCAAGCCGCGGCCACCACGCTCTTCCAAGACGAGGTGCTGCATGGCGCGACACCGATGTTACAGGCGCAGGACAATCCTTCCATCACTCTCAGGCCCGCGCCGGAGGCGATCATGGGCGGAGCGCGCTGGCTTTATGAGAAGCCGCTGTATGCCCTGGCGTCGGCCGTCGGAAGTATCCTTCTGATCGCCTGCGCCAATGTTGCCGGGATATTGCTGGCGCGCGGTTCGGCGCGGCAGAAGGAAATGGCCGTGCGGCTGGCGCTCGGCGGCTCCCGCGGGCGAATTATTCGTCAACTGCTCACCGAAAGTGTGACGCTGTCGGTCATTGGCGGCGCGTTCGGCGTGCTGTTCGCACTTTGGACGGTACGTGGAATCGCCACGCTGCTCGCACGCGATCCACGGGCCCCACTCACTTTCGCGATCGGACCCGACTGGCGCGTGCTCTCGTTCACTGCGGTGATTTCGCTTGTCACGGGAATTTTCTTCGGCTTGGCTCCTGCCCTGCAGGCTGCGCGGGTCAACCTCACGCCCGCGCTCAAGGAATCTTCCGGCGGCGTCACCGTATTGCACGCGCGCAGAGGCCGATTGACGATTGGCAACGCCCTCGTCGTTGTGCAAGTGGCACTGGCCGTGGTTGTACTGACGGGAGCGGGCCTGCTCGTGCGCACGCTCCAGAATTTGAAGAACGTCAATCCCGGCTTCGACACGCGCAACGTCCTTCTCTTCAGCATCGACCCCACGCTCTCGAAATACGAAGATGCCAGAATTCAGACTCTCTATGCGACCTTGCAGGAACGTCTCTCGGCGCTGCCAGGCGTCATCTCTGCCAGCTACTCGGGGGATGCGCCGTTAGCCGGATCGCAGGTCAGCACCGGCATTCATCTACCGGGGGAGGTGCGCGATACCAATCTTGATTCGGACATTCTCGGCGTCGGCCCCGATTTCTTTTCCACGATGCATGTCCCGCTCCTGGCTGGCCGGACGTTCACGCCTGAGGATTTCACGGTAGCGGCCGGCGTGGCAGAGGCACTGAAAAACGCAGTCGCATCAACGGCAGCGGCATCGTCACCCACGGCCGCAGCTTCCATTCCCGCCATTGTGAACCGGGCCTTCGCACGGAAATTCTTCCCTGATGAAAATCCTTTTGGTAAGCACGTAGGTCTTTCTCGCGAGGGGAAGCCCAGTGGCTCACAACCGAAATTTGTGGACTACCAAATCGTCGGCTTGGTGGAAGACATGAAAGTCACGAACCTCCGGCGCGAAATTGCTCCCACGATGTTCCGCCCGAAAACGGGCGGCGGAGCCAGCTTCGAATTGCGCACCGTGGGAGATCCGGCGGCCCTGGTTCCCGCCGTCCGAGCCATCGCCAGTCAGGTTGACAGCCATTTGCCGCTCTTTGAATTCGGGACGGAGTCTGAGCAGGTCGATCACTGGCTTTCGCAAGAGCGCGCCCTGGCGCTTCTTTCTGGCTTCTTCGGCACGCTCGCCGTGGCGCTGAGCTGCATCGGCCTATACGGCCTGCTCGCGTATGAAGTGACGCGGCGCACGCGCGAGGTCGGCATCCGCATGGCGCTCGGCGCGCAGCGACGCGATGTTTTGAGGCTGGTCGTCGGTAGAGGGATTGCGCTTGCCGTCGCGGGAGTCGCAATTGGAATTGCGTGCGCCCTTGGCGTCACGCGCTTTCTGGAAACGTTGCTCTTCGGCGTGAAACCAATCGATCCGCTCACATTCATCAGCGTGGCCATTCTGCTGCTCGTCGTGGCGCTGGCGGCGTGCTGGATTCCCGCGCGCCGTGCCATGCGCGTGGATCCCATGGTCGCCCTCCGCTACGAGTGACAGGGAGAATCCCCGTTGGGCGGTCGCGCGGATGCTTCCCGCCACACCACCGCCATCGAAAAATTGTTCCACATGGAACAATTTTCTATCAAAATCGCTGTTCCCGAAAAGCCGTAGCCACGGCCACCTCCACAAGCGCGCGTTAAGGCCCCTTTAAGCGCGCATTTCGCGTCATTTTCCGCACTTTAAGGGGCATTTAAGGCCTTATTTATACTTAAAGTAGCTAACTATCTTAGAGCAGATTTTGACACTCGCTTTGCTCACCCCTGAGGCTTGAAATACATCACGGCTAGCGGCGGCAGGCGCAGCTTGATGGAATACGGACGCTCGCTCCACGGTATGGGCTCGGCGCGAACGCCGCCGGCGTTGCCCAAGTCCGTTCCTCCGTAATACTTAGAATCCGTGTTCAGAATCTCATGATAGTAGCCGGGCCCGGGAACGCCGATGCGATACTCCTCGCGCACCACGGGAGTGAAATTGCACACCACGACGATGAAATCCTCGGGCCTGCGCGCGCGGCGCAGAAAGGCCACCACGCTCGACGCGGCGTCGTTCGCTTGCAGCCATTCGAAGCCGGCCCATTCGAAGTCCACCTCGTGCAGCGCCCGCTCGCCCGTGTGCAGATGATTTAAATCCCCAACGAGCCGCTGAATCCCCTGGTGCGGCGGCGAATTTTCGAGCGCCCAATCCACGCTGCCGTCTTCCCAGAATTCGTTGCGGTCGCCGAGTTCGCTGCCCTGGAAGAGCAGCTTCTTTCCCGGATGCGCGAACATGTAGCCGAAGAGCAGCCGCAGGTTGGCGAATTTCTGCCAGTCGTCCCCGGGCATTTTTTCGAGCAGGGCGCGCTTTCCGTGGGTCACTTCGTCGTGCGAGAGCGGCAAAATGAAATTTTCGTGGAAGGCGTAGAGCATCGAGAAGGTCAGCTCATTGTGGTGATATTGCCGGTGAATGGGATCGAGCTCGATGTAGCGCAGCGTGTCGTTCATCCATCCCATGTTCCATTTCAAATCGAACCCCAGGCCCCCCACATACGTCGGGCGCGAAACCGCCGGCCAGGAAGTGGACTCCTCCGCGATCATGAGCGCCCCGGGATGATTGACATGCAGGATTTCATTGAGTTTTTTTAGGAAGGCAATTGCCGCCAGATTTTCCCGCCCGCCATGCTCATTGGGAATCCACTCCCCCGGCTTCCGCGAATAGTCCAGGTAGAGCATGGACGCTACCGCGTCCACGCGCAGCGCATCCACGTGGTATTTCCCTATCCAGAAGAGAGCATTCGAAAGCAGGAGATTCTGCACCTCGTTTCGCCCGTAGTTGAATACCAGCGTGCCCCAATCCTGCTGCTCCCCCATGCGCGGATCGGCGTGCTCGTAAAGGTGCGTGCCATCGAAGAATGCCAGGCCGTGCGCGTCGCGCGGGAAGTGCGCCGGCGTCCAGTCCAAAATCAGCCCCAGGCCTTCCTGATGGCAGCGGTCCACGAAATACATGAAATCTTGCGGCGTGCCAAACCGGCTGGTAACCGCGTAATAGCCGGTGGTTTGATAGCCCCAGGACGCGTCGAGCGGATGCTCCATGATGGGCATCAGCTCGATGTGCGTGTGGCCCATTTTCTTCGCGTAAGGGATCAGCTCGTCGGCCAGCTCGCGGTACGCGAGCCACCTGTGCCCCTCCGCCGTGGCACGCCGCCAGGAGCCCGCGTGGACCTCGTAAATGGACATCGGCGAGTGCAGCCAGTCCCGCGCCGCGCGCCCCGCGAGCCACGCGGAATCTTTCCATTCGTAGCCGTCAATATTGCAGACCACCGACGCGGTTTTCGGCCGCATCTCCGCTTTGAACGCGTAGGGATCCGATTTCAGTCCCAGGTAGCTCCCCACGCGCGACAAAATCTCGAACTTGTAAAGCGTGCCTTCGCCCAGCTCGGGGAGAAAGATTTCCCAGATGCCGGACGCCCCGCGATTCCGCATGGCGTGCGCGCGGCCGTCCCAGGAGTTGAAATCGCCCACCACGCTCACGCGCTTGGCGTTCGGCGCCCAGACCCCGAAATGGACTCCGCGCACGCCGGCCACCTCGCGCTCATGCGCGCCCAGCTTCTCGTAATTCAAATAGTGCGTGCCTTCGCCAAAAAGGTAGAGATCGTAATCGGTCAGCAGGGGCGGGAAGGCGTAGGGGTCGAATGTTTCGTCCGTTTTGCCGTTGGCAAACCGAAAGCGCAGCCGGTAGGCGCCGGGAGCCACCGTTTCGCCCCCGCGGAGTTGCAGGTCGCCGGGGGAAAGAATGGCTTCGAAGAGGCCGTCCGGATGAATCCGCGGGGCAGGATGGATTTTGGAGCTTCCGGCCCACAGAACGGCCATTTCGATGGAGCCGGGGCGAAAACCTCGAATCGCGAGCGCCGGCTTGCCCTGTCGCTCCACCCAGTGCGGACCCAGGATTTCGAAGGGATTCGAGCTTTCCGCGCGAACGATGCTTTCGAGCGCCTCCCGGAAGCCATCGCGCGGCAATGGCTCCTGAGCCGCCTTATTTTCGCTATTGTTCATGCGTTCCGCCCGCCACCGTTCCCCGTAACATCTTACCGGAGCATGGGGTGTGGCTACAATCGGCCCGGGAGGCAATTCCGCGGAGGGCGTCTTGACGCGTAAACGTCACTAATTACAGCCTTTGGTACCAACGTACCATTGCGATACAGGCCATCCGCCTCTATAACCTGAAGATAGGTGCTGTCCACGGAGCCTCGTGTCCGCTCCGATATCTGAGGTCGTCTCTCGAACTTACTTATGTCGGGGCATTCCAGCAGCGTGATGGAAGATTCGCGCGCCACCTCCGCGACGAACGATGCCAATTTCCATCTGCTTTTTTCCCGCAATCCCAATCCCATGTACGTCTTCGACCGGAAGACTTTGCGTTTTCTCGATGTGAATACCGCAGCCATGAAGCAATACGGCTATTCTCGAGAAGAATTCCTTGCCATGCGAATCACGGATATTCGTCCCGCGGAGGACATTCCCCGCCTGCGACAATCCCTTCAGAAGACGGACGGGTCGCTGACTTTTCAGGGGCATTGGCGGCATCTGCGGAAAAATGGCCAATGCTTTGATGTGGAAGTGACCACGCAGGGGATTTCATTTGCGGGCCGCGACGCCATGCTGACCGTCGCGCACGACATCACAGCGCACCGCGCGAGCGAGGAGCGCCTGCGCGTTCTGGTGGAGCAATTGCCTGCCGTGCTTTGGACAGTCGGCAAGGATCTCCGGTTTACCTCCGCTCTGGGGAAGGGGCTCGCGCGCCTGGGACTTAAACCGGACCAGGTCGCGGGAATGTCGCTGCAAGAATATTTTGAGACCTCCGATCCGGCCTTCCTGCCGATCGCGGCGCACCGCCGCGCCATGACGGGTGAGCCCGTCACCTTCCAAGTGGAATGGAAGGGAGGATCCTATGCGTGCCACGTGGAGCCCCTGCGCGACGCCGGCGGGGAAGTGCAGGGCGCAATTTGCACGGCCCTGGATGTGACCGATCGCAAACAACTCGAGGAACAGTTCCGGCAGGCGCAGAAGATGGAGGCCGTCGGGCGTCTGGCCGGCGGGATCGCCCATGATTTCAACAATCTTCTGATGGTCATTCAGGGCTATGGCGATCTGCTCGCAGAGCGGCTGCAGACGGGGGATCCCCTGCGGCGCAACGCCGAGCAGATTCAGATGGCGGCGCAACGCGCCACGTCGCTCACGCAGCAATTGCTGGCCTTCAGCCGCAAGCAGATGCTGGCGCCGAAGGTGCTGAACATCCAAACGGTGGTCGCAGACATGGAGAAAATCCTGCGGCGCCTGATCGGGGAAGACATTGCGCTTACCACATCTTCGGCGCGCGATCTTTGGCTCGTGAAAGCGGACCGCAGCCAAATCGAGCAGGTGGTGATGAATCTGGCGGTGAATGCGCGCGATGCCATGCCAGGCGGGGGCCGCTTGACGATCGAGACCGCCAACGTGGAGATAGACGCTTCCTTTTCCCCACTGCCGGCGGTCCTGACTCCCGGCAAGTACGTCATGCTTGCGGTCACCGACAACGGCAGCGGCATGGACACCGAGACGCAAGCGCACATCTTCGAGCCGTTTTACACCACGAAAGATAAAGGCAAGGGCACGGGCCTGGGTCTTGCGACGGTCTATGGAATCGTCAAGCAGAGCGGCGGATATATTTGGGTGTACAGCGAGCCGGGGCATGGAACAACATTTAAGGTTTATCTTCCCCGGATCGAGGAAGAAGTGTCCATCCTAGGGCACGACCACCGCATCCATGCGGGCGCGCTCCCCCGGGGTTCCGAGGTGGTATTACTTGCGGAAGATGAGCGGGGAGTCCGCGAGCTGTCGCGCCAATACCTGGAAATGGCCGGATACGAGGTAATCGAGGCGGAAAACGGCCACACAGCGCTCGAGCTTGCCGCCATGCACTCCGGACCCATCCATTTGCTGATGACCGATATTGTCATGCCTGGAATCAATGGACGAGAGCTGGCGGAACGAGTGACTCGCGTCCGCCCGGAAATCAGAGTGCTCTATATGTCGGGTTACACGGACCAAGCCATCGTCCACGAAGGCATCCTGGAAGCCGGTGCCGTCCTTCTCCAGAAGCCGTTTACGCTGGCCACGCTGGCCTCCAAGCTGCGCGAAATCCTGGACGTTGAAACCGTCGCCTAGCCTGAAATTCCATATCCCCTTCGAGATGACGTAGAATCCTTGCGCGCGCCCGCCTGTGCGCGATAAGAAAGGGCTCCCGCGGCCCCGGTAGGGGGCGCACGGGAGAAAAATGGCCCCCTCGTCCACTGCCACTGCATGCCCGGAAAAGCGCTTGCTGGTTTGCTGCGCGCGAACGCGCATGCCGCCGGCGATCGCTCGGGAGATTCGGGGGCTCGTCGCGGGCCCGCTCGATTGGGATTTTGTTTCGAGCGCGGCGGCCGCGAACTCGATTACGCCGCTCGTCGCACGGCAGCTTCGCGCCGCATTCTCAGACAATGCCCCGGAGGCTGCGCCCGCGGCACTCGCGCGGCTCGAAGCGGCGGCGCGCGCGAATGAAGTTCGTTCGCTTCTCCTCTCCGCCGAGCTGATCAAAATTCTGGACGTTTTTCAGTCGCAGGGAATCCTTGCGATTCCGTACAAAGGGCCGGTGCTTGCGGCCCAAGCCTATGGCGACGCGACGCGGCGCGAATTCGAGGACCTGGACATCATTTTGCGGCAGCGGGACGTGCCGAAAGCCCATCAGCGGATGCTAGGGCTCGGCTACCACGCGAAATTTCCGCAGCTATTTTCTTCCGCCGCGGGATCACCGCCCATCCCCGGAGAATATAATTATCGCGACGCAACGGGCCGGGTCGTGGTGGAGCTGCATACGGAAGCGACGCTGCGGCATTTTCCCATCGCGCCGGATCCCGGCGAATTCGAGGCTCGGATGGCGCCGGTGCTCGTGTGCGGGCACGAGGTGAAAACGCTTTCGCCCGAGGACGCGCTCGTGGCGCTTGCGATTCACGGCTCGAAGGATTTCTGGGAGAGGATTCTGTGGATCGCGGACATTTCCGAACTCGTGCAGTCGCATGGGGCGCTCGATGGGGACGCGGTCTGGCAGCGCGCGGAATCGCTTCGCGCGCAGCGCATGGTTTGCCTGGGGCTTGGTCTGGCGGCGGGGCTTCTCGATGCGCCCTTGCCGGCGGAAATTGCGTCGCGCGTGGCGAGGGACACGGTAGCGGCGTCGGCCGCGTCCGAAGTGCGGCGGCGGCTTTTGAGCCGGGAAGTTCCGGCACTGAGTCCCGCATGGCGCTTTGGATTTCGGCGGCGGATGGTGCCGGGATTTTCTTCGGGGTGGCGGTATGCGCTTCGGCTCACCCTGGCCCCCGCGGAAGAGGATTGGGAAATAATGCGCTTGCCGACTGCGCTCGCCCCGGTATATGCCGCGCTGCGTCCCCTGCGCCTGCTGCGCAAGTACAAGGGCATGAGGCGGGGCTCCCGAAATTAGGCCGCTCTCTCGTTGGCGCCCGTCTCATACGGGCGTCTCATCGTAATCCCTTCGAGGACCGCGCCGTGGGTCTCATAGGGTGAAGGTATGCTATAAAAGCGGCGCCGATGATGAGGAACATTCGCCAGGGGTCTATCCATCTATTCCGCGTGGCCGGGATTGATCTGTATTTGCACTGGTCGTGGTTCCTGGTGGCGGCGTATGAAATCAACGCCCGATCGGGAACGTATTCGTCTCCCGTGTGGAACGCGGTCGAGTATTTGGCGCTATTCCTGATTGTGACGATGCATGAGTTTGGCCACGCGCTGGCGTGCCGGTCGGTGGGAGGAACGGCGAATCAGATCGTGCTGTGGCCGCTGGGCGGAGTGGCGTACGTGGACCCGCCGCCGCGTCCCGGGGCCATGCTATGGAGCATCGCGGCGGGGCCGCTGGTGAACGTGGCGCTGGCGCCCGTGTTGTACGCGCTGGGGACGCTCGCCCGGGCGTCGGACTGGGCAGATACGATGCCCAATGCCTACGAGTTGGTGCACGCGGTGTGGGTGATTAATCTGAGCCTGCTCGTTTTCAACATGCTGCCCATTTATCCGCTGGATGGCGGGCAGATTCTGCGGTCGCTGCTATGGTTCGTGGCGGGGCGGGCACGGAGCTTGATGGCGGCGGTGGCCGTGGGATTCGCGGGCGTGGCGGGATTGATCGTGCTCGCGGTGTGGGTGCGGTCGGCGTGGCTGGGCGTTCTGTGCGCGTTCATCCTCATGAATTGCTGGGGCGGACTGCAACAGGCGCGGGCGCTACTGCGGATGGCAAAATTGCCGCGGCGCGAGGGGTTTGCGTGTCCACGATGCAAAGCGGCGCCGCCTGTGGGGAATTATTGGACGTGCGGGCGGTGCGGAAAGACATTCGATATTTTCGAGACGCATGGCGCGTGTCCATATTGCGCGGCGCAGTTTACGGCGGCGGGGTGTTTGGATTGCGGCGGGGTGTATTCGCTGAGCGAGTGGGCGAAGGCCGCGTTTGAGGCGCAGATTCAGCGGGCGTAATCGTGTGCGGCCGCGATAAAAATCATCGGGGCACAACCCTTTGCTTCCGCTCAGGGCCAGAAGGCGTGAAAAATCAGGGGTGGGAGTCCTTGGGGGGAATCCAGTAGATTTCTTCCTTGAGGAACCCTTTGTCGAAGCCGCGGCGCTGGAGGATGCCCTTGCTGTGCTCGATCATCTGGGGATGGCCGCAGAGGTAGACGGCGGTATTGGCGGGCGTACATCCCCACTGGTCGGCGTATTTGCGGAGGATATCTTCGGCGCGGCCCGTTTCCCCGCGCCAGTCGGCGTCCTCCCAGGGCCGGCTGATGGCGGGCACGAAGGTGAACCAGGGAACCTCGGCGGCCAGGCGCTCGAGCTCTTCGCGGTAGCCGAATTCGTGGGAGCGGCTGGCGGCGTTGATGGAGTAGAGGTGAATCTCCCCAGTGAGGTGATTCTCCTTCCAGTCCTTATAGAGCGTGCGCACGTAGGAGACGAAAGGAGCCACGCCGGTGACCGTGGAGACGAGGAGATGGTTCTTGCGGCCGCTTTTCACGTCGAGCGTGAAGCGGCCCTTGGGGATTTTGCGCATGGTCATCTCGGCGCCGGTTTGCAGCTTGTAGAGCATCGGCGTCAGCTCGCCTTGCGGGACCAGCTCGATGAAAATTTCGAGCTCCTTTTCGTAGGGTGACGAGACGATGGAATAGGCTCGCTCAATGTGCTTTTCGGGCGTGCGCACGCCGAGCGTGGCGTACTGCCCGGCGGTGAACTGGAAAGGCCCGCCGGGGTCGAGCCGGATGGCCCAGAGATCGGAAGCGATCTCGCGGCGGTGAGTGATGCGCGCGTGATAAAACTTATCGTCGGAAGAGGTCATCACTGTTGGGGCGGCGCGGACTCATCAGGCGGCTGGCCCATCCCCATGCCGCCGGGATTGAAAGGCTCGGGCGTGCCCGTGATTCTATCCCTGGCGTCGGAAATGACCTTCAGCAAGATCATGGACGATCCGCCTCCCTGCGTCTTGACCAGACCATACGGGGAGATTTTGTCGGTGATCCAAACGTCTCCCCGAGCCTCCCGAGCCTTCCTTCATGCGGTAGTGATGGCAAGAGAAGGTGCCGGCGAGAACGGTTACGGATTCGACGCCGAGGTCTTCGGCCTGGCTGCGGATGTCCGCGGGCTGGGGCCGGCCGCGCATGTGAACCATCTGGTCGGGCATTTCCATGGGCGGGCGGCCGGGCATCTGCATGATCATGCGCGCGACGTAGGTGTCCGTCCCATCGAGGACGGTGAGGCTCTTCATGACCATATCTCCCTGCGGCATTCCGGTCATGACGGTTTCAAACCAGTAGGCGTCCTTGCCATTCACCGATTCCCTGCCGACGACGGCGATTTCCATGGTCATCTTCCCGCCATCGGCGCTCACCATTTCATAACGCGCCCCGGCGCCGACCACGGGGTTGAACAGGCCGCGCGGCATCGGAGAGCGCATGCCCATGCCCATCTGGGCGGCCGTTACGGCCGCGAGGAGAAGCAGCAAGGAACCGGTCAGGATGGCGCGCGTCGAATTCTTCATATTCGCTCCCTTTTGGATGGCGGCATCAGTTTAAGTCTCCGTAGTTTATCAAGCGCACGTCTTCGGCGACAATCGCTTTCCTCACGAGCGGGTCCGTGAGGGCGGCAAGCTCCGCTTGCCTGTGTTGGAGCAGGCGCGTGGGCTGCATTTTCAAATCGGCATCGCAGACGCCAGGATGGCACACGAGTTCGCTGGTCCCCTGGGGCAAGTTGCGAAGAATGTGGAGGATCGCGTCACGCTCCAGCCGGCCCGTGGCGGCAAACCCGAAGAAGTGGCCGGGCGCCTGAAGATGGTTTTTCCCGGCGATGGCGCGAAATGCGGGATATCCGGCGCGCGAAGCAAGAATGAAGAGCCGGCGTGAAATGGGGGGGCGCGCGTCCCCGGCGGCTGGGGAAAAAAAGCCGCGAAGATCTTCGAAGGGCATGCGCACGCGGGTGATTCCGAACTCCGCCGCGACTTTGGCAAGGGCCTTCATGATCGAGGGATGGCAATGAGCGTGTTTATGCGTATCGAGGTGCGTGGGCCTGATTCCCGCGTCCACGACTTTCGCAATCTGCGCACGCATTTCATTTTCAACATGTTGGCGGCGGATCAACCCCGCATGCCATTTGGAAAGTAATTGGGCGAGCGACGCCGGCAATCGGCCTTGGGGGCCGGCAAGAGATCCGATTTCCGCCCACGGAGCGACGGCGCGGCCGCCGGTAAGAACAATATGCACGCCCACACCCAGGCTGGGATTGGCTCGCGCGGACTCCGCGCCGTCTTCGAAGGCGTCACCACCGGCCATGATCGTCGCACTGGAAACAATTCCTTCCCGATGGGAGCAAAGGATTCCTCGGTTGACGCCGCGCGTGATTCCGAAATCGTCGGCATTGGCGATGAGCCGCCTCATTTTTTGTTGGAAAATGTCTCCGAACGGACACGATCATATCATGCCCGGGCTATTCGCAGCGACTTCCGCCAATTCCGCGAGCGAGCGGCGATGAGACCAGCGGAGAAGACTGGAGGCTGTGCCACTGGTGAACAGCGCGGGGGCAGCGAGCCGCGTTAAGCAATTCCCGAGCCACACCATCGCGGCGCGCTCCAGAAAATATGAATGGTGTGTGAAAGTTTTCAACAGAACTGTTGAAAACTTTGTGGAAAAGGGCGTCGCGATGATCGAAACTCTCCACCAGAACAAAGGCTTACTCCTCTTTGCACCAATTCTGTGCAGTGGCACGGCCCTAGGAAATATTTTCACGAGAAAACTTTTCGCGCCTGAACGCCATTTATTTTGGGGCGGTAAAAATCCCACGCCGGAGAAATTCGAGGAAGGTCGCGACGGAGCTAGTACCAATGCGGCGGCGGATCGAGGATTATTTCGACAGATTCTTCCTCCTGCTCGACGTCGTAGTACTTGCCGTAGGTCCGCCAGCCCGTGGCGATCACTTGAATCAGGATTTTGCCGTGCGGAACGGGCGGAACTTTTACGGAACCGTCTTCATTGGTCCTGAAATTCATTTCCACGTGCTTCTCATGGTGCAGGAAGCCGCCCGGTTCATCGAATCGGACATAAACGGAGGCATTGCCAATGGGCTTGCCGCTGCTCCCATTCACCTGAATCCTTAACTTTGTAGTAGGAGGCCCCGAGGACTCTTGTTTCTTGCTGTCCTTCGATGCGGGTTGGTCCTGGGAGTTGGCGCCGCTACCGCCAGTGGTCTGGGCGAGGTCGCTGCCAGCGAGAAGCAGAGCGGCTGCCAATATCATTCCTAGCCGCAGGGCCGGAGGAAAATATTTTCCCGGTTTCATCGCACACCTCTTCTACCTCAAATGGCACGGCCTCGCAAGTTTCGGATGGCCCGAGCATGGCCGTGGCAGGGCTAGCGCGAAGAGAAGTCAGGACTTGGGGCGCGCGAACGAGTCCGAAATCCAGGCCAGATAATCGCGCGAACCCGCGGCAATGGGAAGGGCGATGATTTCGGGGACATCGTATCGGTGCAAGGCCCGGACGGCCTTCTCGAGGGCGGCGAATTTTCGGCGCGAGGTCTTGAGGAGCAAGAGGAACTCGCTCGCGGACTCGACCTTTCCCTTCCACCTGTAGATGGACCTCATGGGCGCAGCCAAAATATTGGCGCAAGCCGCGAGCCTGCGCTCGACAAGCGCGCGAGCGATGCGGCGCGCCTCCCGGGCCGACCCGCAGGTGACCATCACAACGATTTTATCCGTCATCTTTTCGGCTCTACCCCCGGCTTTACTCTTGCGACTCGCCCCCGCGCGATTCGGTAGTGCCCGTGGCTTGGGCCACAAGATACAATAGCCGCCGATGGCGAGCAAAACGATTCGTTCCAGCGCGGGCCGTTCGGGCACGGGCCATTCCGGCGCGGCCGCTTCCAGTACGATCTCCTTCGGCACGTCGGGCTGGCGCGGAGTGATGGCCAATGACTTCACGTTCGCAGGCGTGCGCCGCGCGGCGTCGGCCATCGCCGGGCATGCGCTGGCGCGGAAGAAAAATCCCGCGCTGCTCGTGGGATACGACACGCGATTTCTCTCCGAGGATTTTGCGCGGAGCGCGGCGGGGGTGCTGCACTCGCATGGCTGCCGCGTGCTGCTGTGCGGCGAGGCCACGCCCACTCCCGCCGTGGCCCACGCCATCACCCACCAGAAGCTCGATGGAGGGATCAACATCACGGCCAGCCACAATCCGGCAGCCTACAATGGATTGAAATTTTCCGGGCCGGAGAGCGGTCCGGCGCTGCCGGAAGTGACGCGCGACATCGAGAAGCGCGCCGCCGCGGCCGGGGACGAACCCGCCGCGCAGGATGCCGCCGGCGGCTTCGAAAGCGCGGAGCCGCGCGGGGCGTACTTCGAGCAGCTTCAGAAAATGATTCGCTTCGACGTGCTGCGGAATGCCAAAGGACGATTTGTGTGCGACGCGCTGCACGGGTGCGGCGCAGGCTGGCTCGACCGCGTCCTCGAGGAAAATGGCGCCGAACGTCACGGCCATTCGCACCGAACGCGACGTGCTCTTCGACGGCACGGGGCCCGACCCCTCCGAAGAGAATCTGACGCCGCTCCAAAAGGCTGTGTGCGAGAAGAAGGCGCTGGCCGGGCTCGCGACGGACGGGGACGCCGACCGCTTCGGCATCCTCGACGGCGACGGCACATTCGTCTCGCCCAATCATATCCTCGCGCTGGTTTTCGACTACCTGCTGGAAACGCGCGGGTCGAAGCTGGGCGCATCCCGCAGCGTGGTCACCACGCATTTTCTGGATGCGGTGGCGCAACTGCATGGGGTCGCTGTGTATGAAACGCCCGTGGGTTTCAAATATGTAGGTCCGCTTCTGCGCGAGGACAAAATCGCCATGGGCGGGGAAGAGAGCGCGGGCTTGACGATTCGAGGCCACCTGCCTGAAAAGGACGGCATTCTCGCCTGCCTGCTGGTGGCGGAAATGATAGCCGCACGGCAGGCGCCGCTGGGAAAACAGCTTCGCGACCTCTTTCGGCGCGTGGGGCGCGAGTTCTGGCCCATCCGCGTGAATTTGCATCTTTGCGAAGAGGCGCAGGCCCGCCTGCCGCAGCGCTTGCATGGCGAGCTGAGGGAATTCGCGGGGCGGCGCGTCGAGCGAACGAATCGCACCGATGGGTTGAAGCTGATTTTGGATGGTGGCGATTGGGTGTTGATGCGCCCTTCCGGCACCGAGCCGCTGGTGCGCATATACACCGAAGCGGCCACGATGGCCTCGGCAAGGAAACTGGCCGAGGAAGCGCGCGCCTGGATTACCGGATAATGGGGGATAATCGCCCGGGGATTATGAGTCCGAACATCCAAGAACCGCCCATGAACTTTTCCGCCCAAATGAGCGAATTCCTGCGCCGCAACATGAACTGGTTTCTGGCGGGCGGGCTGGCACTGCTGCTGCTTCAGGATGTTTTCGGGACGCACGGCCTGATCGCCATGCGGCGGTCGCAAAAAGAAGCCGCGCAGGTGCAGCAGCAAATTGACCAGCTCAACGAAGAGAACCGCGAATTACTGGGGCAAGTGAAGTCCCTGAAATCCGATCCGGCGGCGATCGAGCGGATCGCGCGCGAAGAAATGGGACTGGCGCGGCCCGGCGAGTATATTTTCCGGCTTCCGGAGAAGCCGGGCGATCCTTCCACTTTGGCGGCTCCACCGGCGGAAGAACCCGCGAAGCCTTAGCAGCCTGTTGAAAAAACCGATTGGGAGGAACTTCAGGGGCTAAAGCCCCGCCGATTTCGCAGACGTTACGTCGTGGCTAAAGCCACGACCTACAAAGATTCTCGTGTTCTCACGCAAGCGCAAAAGCCGCGACCAAAAAAACTTTCAGGCTTTTTCAACAAGCTATTAGCCTTCGGTTGCAGGACGCGGCGCGCGGCGAACCATTCCCGAGCGAAACGGAGCGAGTCGCGCGAGAATTTCCGCGCCACGTCCCTTCCAGCGCGTTCGCGCCAGAGAAAGCAGAAACATGGCGGCGCAGACCACGATCAAGCCGAGCGAGGCCGTGAGAATGGTCTGCTTGTGCTTGGGCAAAATCGAAAGCCAGCCGTAGACGAATTCCGTGTGCACCCAGTAAACGAGCAGGGACGTCTGGCCGAGTTGCGCGAGGGGGCTGAAGCCCGCGCGCGCCGGCCCCCAGCGGCACCACGCATACCCTCCGAATAGCACGACGAACAGAGTCCCCAGGCGAGCGAGGAAAAAATTGGGACTCGTGTGCCAGTAGTCGTGCACGGCGTACAGCCGTACGGGGCAGAAATTCAGCAATGCCGAAAGCGCAAAGAGCGCCGCCCCTGCGCCGGCCAGCCAGGCCATGGCCCTCGATGGATTCGCGGCAGACCAGTCGCTCGTTAACAGGAAGCCTGCGGCCAGCCCCGCGAAGGCGAAGGCCATCCACGGAAATATGGGGAAAAGCCAGGGCTGCGGCGAACCGTAGATGTGGACGCCGTTGATGTAGGATTCGAGATACCACGGCAGCCAGCGCGGCTGCAAGGTGGTCCAGAGTGGGGGCGTCGCGAGGGCGATGGCCAGGGCCGCGGCGGCAGCAAAAACCACACTCTTCACGCGCGTTTGCGCCAACCAGCAGAGAACGCCCATGAATATAATCGAAAGCCCGATAGTGTTCAGCACGTCCACGCGCAGCAGGTCGGCCCAGGGCGCTTTGGGAATGCCGAGAATGAATTCCTGGATGCGAAAAACGAGGGCCAGGCCGAAAATCTGCGCGCCGCGGCGAATCAGCCGGGCGGCAATTTCCCCGGCGGGCGCGCCTTTGCGGCCCATGCGGTCCATCAGCAGCGCCGCGGCGATGCCGGCAAGAAATATAAAGAGGGGCGCGGGGAGCGTTCCGGTGAACTGCGACCGCTTGAAAAACGTACTGCCGCGCAGGGAGCTGCTGAGCCATGCATCGTAGGCGTGCACTTCGATCATTCCCAGGCAAGCGAGCCCGCGCAGCCAGTCAATGTAACGAAGGCGCAGGTGTTCCGGTTCGGGCATGGCCAGGAGAAAGAATCGCCGAGCGTGGAGCGCAAAGCAAGCGATTATCGGCGATGAGCGAAACCGGCGGCTTGGGTAAAATTCAATCCATGGCGGCCGGACGGTGTTCCGCTAGGGCGAGGCCGCGAGGGATTGCGAAAATCACTTGCGCGGGCGAGGGCGACGGCGCTGGCCGAGGATGGCTCCCAATGCGACGGCCAGGTTGACTGCGACGAGAGAAATAAAGAGCATAAGAATCGCGCGCGTGGTGGGCATGCCGTGCTGATATGCGCGCCAGCAATAAAAACCGACGAAGCCGTTTACGACGACCAATAGAAATACGGTCTGCGCCTTCACTTTACGACACCCGAGACCGGGCTCGAAGCCGTGGCGTAAAGTTTTTTCGGGATGCGCCCGGAGAGGAATGCCTTCCTGCCCGCCTCGACCGCGGCGCGCATGGCTTCGGCCATCAGCACGGTATCCTGCGCCCCGGCGATGGCCGTATTCATCAGGACGCCGTCCGCGCCCAGCTCCATGGCGATGGCCGCGTCGGATGCAGTGCCGACGCCCGCGTCCACGATGAGCGGCACCTCCGTGATGCGCTCGCGGAGGATGCGCAGGTTCGAAATGTTCTGAATGCCCATGCCAGAGCCGATGGGCGCGCCGAGCGGCATCACCGCCGCGGCGCCGGCATCCACGAGCTTGCGCGCCACGATCAGATCGTCGCTCGTGTACGGCAGCACGATGAAACCTTCCTTCACGAGCGCCTTTGTGGCGCGGACGAGCTCCTCGGTATCCGGAAAAAGCGTCTGTTCGTCGCCGATCACTTCGAGCTTCACCCATTCCGAAAGGCCGGCTTCGCGCCCCAGGCGCGCCGCGCGGATGGCTTCCTCGGCCGAGTAGCAGCCCGCCGTATTCGGCAGAAGGAAGAATTTCTTGCGGTCCACGTAGTCGAGCAGGGATTCCTTCGTGCGGTCGGACAGATTCACGCGGCGAACGGCCACGGTGACGATTTCCGCGCCGGATGCTTCGTGCGCCTGCGCCATCTCTTGAAAGCTTCGATATTTTCCCGTGCCCACGATCAGGCGCGAACCGAAGGCGCGGCCGGCAATCACCAGTTGGTCGGTCATGGAATTTCTCCGCCGCTATTCTACTCTGCTTGTGGCTCCTGCTGCACGGGGCGATAAGGCTCTGGAGGATTTTGTGTAGGGACCACAAAAATCGGAGCTTCAGCGGCTAAAGCCGTCCTAATCTTGCAAGGCTTACGTCGTGGCTGAAGCCACGACCTACAAGGATTCTCGAGTTTTCATACGCGCTCTGGAAGCGTGGATGCATTTTTTACAGTGACGCCGGGCGCTGCGGGCGCGGCTCGTCGAGATCGGCATAGAGGCGCGCGATCACGTCGTGATAGCGCTCGACAATGACGCCGCGCCTGAGCTTCTGCGTGTAGGTAAGCTCGCCGCTCGCGTACGTGAAATCGCCATCGAGCACCGCGAAGCGCTTGGGCTTTTCGTGCTGCGCGAGGCGCGCGGTGAGGCGCTCGATTTCGCGGGCGAGCAAGTCCCGCACCCAGGGATCGAAGGCCACGCGCGCGCCCGGCGCGAGGTCGCGGCCATTTTTTTGCGCTTCGGCTTCAATCGCCCCGGCGTGGGGCACGATCAGAACGCACGGAAACTTGCGGTTGTCGCCGCACACGATCGCGTTCGAGATGAAGGGCGACGTCTTCAGAAGGTTTTCGATCGGGGCGGGCGCCACCAATTTCCCCGCCGCGGTTTTCAGCAGTTCTTTTTTGCGGTCCGTGATGGCGAGGTAGCCGTCTTCGTCGAGCCGCCCGATGTCGCCGGTGCGCAGCCACGCGTCCGGCGTGAAGGTTTCCAGCGTTTCGGCGGCCTTATTGTAATAGCCCTGCATGACACACGGGCCTTGCACGAGAATCTCCCCATCGTCCGCGATGCGCACGCGCACGTTCGGGATGGGGCGTCCCACGGTGCCCACTTTTTTTGCGCCCGGAAGATTCGCGGAGACGAGAGGAGAAGTTTCCGTCAGGCCATAGCCCTGATACACGGGGACGCCAATCGTCCAGTAAAATTCGGCGACTTCGGTGGCGAGCGGCGCGCCTCCGGAACTGAAGATGCGAATCCTGCCGCCCAATCCGGCGCGGATTTTGGAATAGGCCACGGCGTTGGCGATGCCCCAGCGCAGCTTCACGCCCGGCGATACTTCCCTGCCATGGGCTCGCCACGGCGCCGCTTCCGCCGCCGTGCCGAGCGCCCAATCGAACATTTTGCGCTTGAGAGGCGGCTCTTGCCTGCCGCGCTCGATGATGTTGGCGTACATTTTCTCGAAGAAGCGCGGGACGCCCGCGGCGATCGTGGGGCGAATTTCCAGCAGCGCCTGCGCGATCGTGTCCAACTGGTCGGCGTAGGCGATGGATACGCCGTGAAACAGATAGGCATAGCACATCACGCGCTCGTAAGCATGCGCCAGGGGGAGAAACGACAGCGCCACGTCCGAGGCCTCGAGATCGAATGCCCGCGAGCCATCAAACGCATTCGAGCTGAGATTCCCGTGGCTTAGCATCACGCCCTTCGGTTCGCCCGTGGTGCCCGACGTGTAGATGATCGTGGCGAGATGGTTTTCAGCGATTTCGGCGGAGCGCCGGCGATATTCCGCGATGCACGCGCCGTCCGCCCGCGCAATCAGGGCTTCATAGCGCAGGACATTTTTTCCAAAATCGGAGAGAAGACCGTCCGGCGCCGCGGCTGAAATCACGTGTTCGATTCCCGGCAGCCGCTCGCGGCACTCGACCAGCTTGCGCGCCTGCGATTCTCCCGCCGTGATCGCCACGCGCGCACCGGAATCGTTTAGGATATACGCGAGCCGGTCGGGCGATTCATTGAAATAGACTGGGACGTTCACGGCGCCCAATCCCAGAATGGCGAAATCGGCGATGTGCCATTCCGGGCAGTTCGGCGCGATAAGCGCCACGCGGTCGCCCGCACCGATGCCGAGTTCAGCAAGCGCCTTCGCGAGACCCGCCACGCGCCGCAGCATCTCTTGCGCCGAAATCGCCCTCCACCCGTGCGCCCCGGAGCCATCCGGCGCGCGGGAAATTTGCGCGCGCGGATTGGCGTAGCGATCCACCGCGTCGAGAAAACATTTTGTGAGCGATGGGTATTCCGTGGGCATCGAGGCCACTCTAGCCTACCCGGCAAGGGCGCGCAACGCGTCGAGAGTTCCGTACAACGCGCCCCCCTTGCGCGCGGACTATTCCGTACTAAGATGATTGTACGAACGCTCCATTCAAAGTCGGATTGCGGCAATCCGGGAGTTCCGCATGGTAAAGCTCACCGTGGACCACACGGCTGCCCATCCACCCGTGCGCGCGCCGCACGGCGCGGCCATCACCTGCAAAAGTTGGCAGCAGGAAGTGGCGCTGCGAATGTTGATGAACAGCCTCGATCCCGAAGTGGCCGAAACGCCCGAAGACACAATCATTCGCAGCGGGGCAGGCGAGGGGGGCCGCGATTGGAAATGTTTTCAGGCGATCGTGGAGTCGCTTGAGCGGCTCGAAAACGACGAAACGGTGCTCGTCGAGTCCGGCGAGGTAGCCGGCATATTTCGCACGCGTGCGGATGCGCCGCGCGTCCTCATCGCGGGTTCGAATGCCGGTAGCTGGACGTATGTAGGAACGCAAACGTATCTCCAGAGCGCATACGAAACATTGGCCGCAGCCGCGCGCAAATATTTTCATGGCAGCCTCGGTGGAAGGCTCGTGGTGAGCGGCGGAATGGGCGCCAGGGGCGGGACGCTGGCGCTGGCCGCCACACTTAATGGCGCGGCGTTTCTCGGAATTGACGCGGACCCGGAGCGCATCAAGCGGCGCGTCAAGGCCGGCTGCTGCGACGTGATGGTCAACGATCTCGACGAGGCCCTGCGCATCCTGAAAAATGCCGTGCGCAAGCGCGAAGCGGCCTCCGTGGGCTTGGCCGGCAATTGCGCGGACGTGGTTCCCGAGCTGGCGAACCGCGGCGTGGTGCCCGACATGCTGACGGATCAAACCAGCGCGCACGATTCCGCCCGCAACTATATCCCGCGAGGGCTCAGTGCGGCGCAAGCCGCAGCGCTCGGCAAGAGCGACCCCGAGGACTATCGCAAGCGGGCGCTCGAATCCCTGGCCACGCAGGCGGAGGGAATGCTGGCGCTCGAGAAAATGGGCGCGGTGAAACTCGGCGTGGGGAGCGGGGAAATCGCCGAGGGACGCTCGGCCGTCCTATGGGCTGCGCTTTCGGGCGAGCCCGCCGATATGCATCGCGCCGACGACCTGCTGCTGGAAATGTTCGCGCGGGACGAAATTCTTTGCCGCTGGATTCGGCTCTCGCGGAAGCGCGTGCGGTTTTTGGGATTGCCGGCGCGCGTGTGCTGGCTCGACAGCAGCGAGCGCGCCCGCTTCGGCCTGGCGCTGAACGACCTCGTGGCGCGCGGCGAATTGAAAGCTCCCATGGCCATCGCGCGCCTGCACCTCGATGGCGGCTCTCCCGAGCGGTCCCCTCGCGGGACGCAGGATTTGCGCAATGGACTGGACGCCGTGGCCGACGGCACGAGGGAAATGGCGGCGCGCATCGAGCGCGTGGTTGCGAACTACGCGGGCATGGGCATTGTCGAGTACGCCGGGACGGGCGATACCGACGCCGCTCGGTTCGCGCGCGAATCCGGAATGAACATTCCGACATCCTAATGGCAAGGAGAAGTCCATGATCGTCATCACAGGCGCAACGGGACACACAGGAAAACCGGCGGCGGAAGCGCTGCTCGCGAAAGGCGAGCAGGTGCGCGTCATCGGGCGGCGCATGATCACGCTCGATCCCCTGATCCGGAAGGGCGCGGAGCCATTCTTCGGCAACGTGGAGGACGCCGCCTCGATGACCAAGGCGTTCGAAGGGGCCACGGCGGTTTATCTCGCAATTCCCGCCGCGTTGCAGCGGGAAGATTTTCCCGCGTACGAGGAAGGCGTGTCGGATGCGTACGCGGCGGCGATCACCAACACGAGGGTTCCCTATGCTGTCACTCTCAGCAGCATTGGAGCGCAACATGCGGAGGGGACCGGCCCGATCCTCGGCCTGCACAGCATGGAGCAAAAAATCAACCGGATTCCCGGCCTGCATGTGCTGCATCTGCGCCCGGCGCAGTTCATGGAGAACCTGCTGATGAATATCGGGGCGCTGCGAAGCATGGGCGTGCTGCCCGGCCCGGCGCCCGCGGACGTGCCGATGCCGTGGATCGCCACAAGGGATATCGGTGCGTACGTCGCCGAGCGCCTGGCCGCACGAAATTTTTCCGGCCACACGACGCAGGAATTGCTGGGTCCGCGCGAATACACTATGAAAGAAGTCGCCGCAATAGTTGGCAAGGCAATCGGCAAGCCCGGACTCGAGTATATGCAGGCCCCGCTAGCTGCAATCGAGACTGCGCTCGTGCAGGCGGGCATGCCGAAAGGCTCCGCCGCGCTGCTGATTGAAATGATGGGGGGGGCCAATAAAGGCCTGCTCAATCCGCAGGAGCCGC
This sequence comes from Terriglobia bacterium, assembly GCA_963823205.1. GTDB lineage: Bacteria > Acidobacteriota > Terriglobia > Acidiferrales > UBA7541 > Palsa-295. Next base: position 578,120 of record CAWGKL010000002.1, on the reverse strand, counting down.
GATCGGCGAAGAACACCACGCCCACGACGCTCGAATGGTTCGCCAGCGAGGTTTTCGCGCCGGCCTACCTGGGAAAAACGGCCAGCGCCTGAGACGAACGATATGAAGCGTCTCGTCGAATGTGTGCCCAATTTTTCCGAAGGCCGCGATCCCGCGATCGTGGATGCGATTGTCGCCGCGATGCGCGAGGTTCGCGGCGTGCATCTGCTGGGCCGCGAAAGCGACCCGGACCACAACCGCACGGTGGTCACGGTCGCGGGCGTGCCGGAAGCCGTGGCGGAGGCGGCGGTGCGCGGCGCCGGAAAAGCGGCCGAACTGGTTGACCTCACGCGGCACACGGGCGCGCACCCGCGCATCGGCTCGGCGGATGTCGTGCCGTTCATTCCCATCGAGGGCGTCACGCTCGCGGATTGCGCCATCCTTGCAAGAAAAGCGGGGCGCGAAATCTGGGAGCGATATCGCGTGCCCGTCTATTTCTACGAAGCAGCCGCCTTGCGGCCCGAGCGTGCCAACCTGGAAAATGTTCGCAAGGGGCAATTCGAGGGCCTGCGCGAAGAAGCTCCGCGCGATCCCAGCCGCGCGCCGGATATCGGCGGCCCGGGCCTGCACCCCACGGCGGGGGCCACGGCCGTGGGCGCGCGCAAGTTTCTAATCGCCTGCAACATCAACCTCGCCACACCCGACGTGGAGATCGCGAAGAGCATTGCCCGAGGGGTCCGCTCGTCCAGTGGCGGCCTGCCCTGCGTGAAAGCCATGGGCGTTTATTTGCCCGGACGCAACCTCGCGCAGGTTTCCATGAATCTAACCGATTTTGACGAGACGCCCATCCCCGTCGTGTACGAAAGCGTGAAGCGAGAGGCCGCGCGCCGGGGAGTTTCGATCGCCGGGGCCGAGATCGTGGGGCTTGTCCCCAGGCGCGCGATGGGAGCGGCCGCGGCAGTGGGTCTCGATTTGAGCAAGGAATTTGAAAACTTCTCCCCAGCCAAAGTGTTAGAGAATAGGTTGGAGGAGCTCGCCGGCGACCGGGCCGCTGATGCACCAATGGGCACTATAAGCGCGGCAAAATGATCCGGGATGCGAAGCGCCTGTACAATCGTTGGCATGGGGATAGGAAGGATAAAAAGATGAGACAGCGCATGCGCCATTGGACGGCCATCGCCGCGGCCGCCGGGTTATTGTTCGCGGCGTGGGCCATGGTCCCGCGAAGAGCCTCCGCCGGAACTCTGAGCACGGACGTTATCGGGATGTTCCCGAAAGATGTGGGCGAATTCGGTTATGCCGACTTGAAATCGGCGCGGCAGTATTCGTGGTTCCCGCAGCTTCGCGAGCAGCTTCTGCCCAGCCGCTTCCGCGAGTTCGAAAAGTTCCTGAATTCCGCGGGCGTGGATTCGAGTTCACAGGTGGATGAGATTGCCTGGGCCGGATTTCCGGTCTCCAAGGGCGGCGGCGACGATATCGTCGGCGTGGCGCTGGGATCGTTCAACCCTTCCGCGGCCGAAGACCGCTTCAAGCAGCAGAAACTCGCCCGAATAGACGACCGCGGCTACCATCTCTACGCCTTCGGCAGCGGAACGGGCGGCGGCGATATTCTGTTCACCTTCATTGACGTCAATACGGCCGTCTTCGGCAGCCGCTCGGCTCTCGAGAAGATGCTCGACGTGCGCACGGGGGTTGCGCCGAGCCTGCTGACGGACGACACCATCTTTCCGCTCATCAATGAAGCAAACGGCAACGGAATTATTTGGGGCGTGCTCGACCCGAAATACGCGCGCATGGCCATGCAGCAGCTGGTTCCGCAGACCAGCCAATTTCCGCAGGCTACCGCCATCGTAAGCCGCATGAAAGCCATGACCATCCTCGTCACCGCGGATAAAAATCTGGATATGCAATTTCAGGCCGTGTGCAGTTCCACCGACGACGCCAATCTGATGGGCGCGGCCTTGCAGGCCGGCATCCTGATGCGCCGGTATCAGGCCTCGCAGGGAAATCCGGACCTGGCCACCGCGCTCGACCAAATCACCGTGAAGCCCACCGGCGACCGCCTGAAAGTGGACATCCCCGTGAGCCAGGATCAGCTCCTCTCCCTGATCCACAACCGCACTCTTGCCATGCCGATGTAGGAAGGAAGCTGGGTGTTCGGGAAGGAATCGCGCCGGAAGCTACTCTCTCGACTTGGCTTTGACTTCCGCACAATGCATGGTGAGCGTCACGCGGCAGCGGCCGTCGTGTGTCTCGTATTGCGCGCCGGCCCCACGGGGTAAAACCACGGGCGGAGGGCCCGAGCGGTCTGCCGTACATTCGCCCAGCGAGCTCCGGGCGCTGGCGGGCGCCGGTCCCGCATATTCGATGGTCGCTTCCACACATCCCGGAAAAGAAGCCACGGCGATGTGAAGGGCGGAATCGCGCGAGCCATCGCGCGCGATGAGCGCGAACGCTTCGCGGCAGCACTCGATGGCCGCGGCCAGGAAAGTCTCCTGGTCTTCGCCGGCGAGTCTCGCGCGCCATGCGCCCGCGGAAGCAATCGCACCGAACCCGGCGATCAGGCGCGGATCGTCGTCGAGCGTACATTCCATCCGCTTTGCGTCAGTGGACATCGGCTTCAGCAAGATGCACGTCGCAAGCCTCGCGGCAATCGGGACAGTAATACAGCCCGTCCACGCACAGCCGAACGCCGTATTGGGACTGGCAAAAGCAGCAATACTTTTCGCACGTGCATTTCCGTTCCGGTTTGTCGCATTGCGAGCAGACGGTCGTCATGCTGGCTGTCCTTCCGCCGGGAACTCGGTTCGCCTTCATCCCATGGTAGGACACGCGCCCGCGCGCGGCAAGCGCCGCGCGGCGTCTGTTTCTTGACACCCAAAAACACGCGTGCTAGTTTCGTTTTCTCGACCGAAAGCCGAGAACTTTTTGTGACCACGCCGGCCACCGCTGAAATCCGCAAGACGACTCTGAATGCAACCCACCGCGGCCTGGGCGCCAAAATGGTCAACTTCTGCGGATGGGAGATGCCGCTCAAATATTCCGGCATCCTCTCCGAGCACCTGGCCACGCGCACGCGCGCGGGCCTCTTCGACGTAAGCCACATGGGCGAAATCGAAATTCGCGGGCCGCGCGCGCTCGATTTGGTCCAGTGGGTCACCTGCAACGACGCATCGAAATTGGCGCCGGGCCAGGCGCACTATTCCGGCCTGATGACCGAGAGCGGCGCGTTCGTGGACGACCTGCTGATGCACAAAATTTCGGACGCGCACTACCTGCTCTGCGTCAATGCCGGGAATCAGGACGCCGACTTCGCGCACATCGCCGGGCACAATCGCTTCGGTGCGGAAATCGAGAACGCCGGCCCGCGATATTCGCAGCTCGCGATTCAAGGTCCGCGCGCGCTGCAAGTTCTCGAGCAGCTTGCGCCCGTGGCGCCCATTGCGCCCGGCGCCCTGCGCTATTACCATTTCACCTTCGGCAAGGTGAGCGGCGCCGAATGCCTGATAGCGCGAACCGGCTACACGGGCGAGGATGGCTTCGAACTCTATTTCGCTCCCGAGCATTCCGAAAAAATATGGACCGCTCTCATGCGCGCGGGAGAGCCCTTCGGCATGATTCCCTGCGGCCTGGGCGCGCGCAACACGCTGCGGCTCGAAGCCGGTATGTGCCTCTATGGACATGAACTCGACGAAACGACCACGCCCTGGGAAGCGGGCCTTGGCTGGATCTGCAAGATCGAAAAGGGCCCGTTTCTCGGCAGCGACCCGCTCGCGCGGCAAAAAGAGCGCGGCGTCGAGCGCAAGCTCGCGGGATTCGAAATGCTCGACCGGAGAATCGGCCGCGACGGTTACACTGTTTCCGTCGCCGGACGCGAAGCGGGCCGCGTGACGAGCGGGGGCCCAGCGCCCTTTCTGAAGAAAAATATCGGCATGGCGTACGTCCCGCCCGAATCGAGCGCCCTCGGGACGCAGATCGAAATCGGGATTCGCGGCGAGCCGGTTCCGGCGCGCGTCGTGCCGCTGCCGTTTTACAAGCGCGTGAAGTAGATCGAGAATCGTAAAATTGTGAAGGGAGCAGCCATGTATCCAACCAGCTACCGATATTCGAAAGAGCACGAATGGCTCAACGTGGAAGGCGCGCAGGCAACGCTCGGAATCACGGAATACGCCCAGCAGGAGCTCGGCGATGTGGTTTTTGTCCAGTTGCCGAAAGTGGGCGCGCAGGTCAAGGCCGGCCAATCCTTCGGCTCAATTGAATCTGTAAAGGCGGTGAGCGACATTTTTAGCCCCGTCTCCGGCGAAGTCACGGAAATCAACCCCGCGCTCGCGGACGCCCCCGAAAAAATCAATCAGGACCCGCACGGCGCGGCATGGCTCGTGAAGATTCGCCTGGCCGATCCGAAAGAAACCGCGGGCCTGATGGACGCCGCCGCGTACGAGGCCTACATCGCCACGCAAGCGAAGGAACACTCGGCCTGATGCGCTACCTCCCCAAAAGCCCCTCCGAACGCCGCGAAATGCTCGAGGCCATCGGAGCCGGGTCGGCCGAGGAACTTTTCGAGTGCATCCCGGAAAAATTTCGCCTGCGCGAACCGCTTCCCCTCCCCGGCCCGCTCTCCGAGGCGGAGATCATCCAGTATTTCCAGGCGCGCGCGGCGGAAAATGCGCGTGGCTTCACGTCGTTTTTGGGCGCGGGCGTCTATCAGCACCTGCGCTCGGTGGTGGCCGACGCGCTCATCCAGCGCGGCGAATTTCTTACGTCCTACACGCCGTATCAAGCGGAGATTTCTCAGGGCACGCTCACGGCGATTTTCGAATTTCAAACGCTGATGTGCCAGCTCACCGGCCAGGAAGCGGCCAACGCCTCGATGTACGACGGCTCGACCGCTCTCACCGAAGCCGTGCTGATGGCCGAACGGCTCACGGGGCGACGGCGTGTGGTGGTCGCGCGCTCGGTGCATCCCGAATACCGCCAGGTGCTCGCCACCTACGCCAAGAATCTTGGCCTGGAAATCGAAGAGATTGGATACGCGGGCTCGGGACAGGTGGATCGCGCCGTTCTGACGAAAGAAAAACTCGCGGGCGCGGCGGCGCTCGTGGTGCAATCGCCGAACTTTTTCGGCGTGCTCGAGGATTTGCCGGCGCTGGCCGATGCGGCGCACCATGCCGGCGCGCTGCTCGTTACCGGCATTGCCGAAGCGATTTCGCTCGGGATCGTGCGTCCGCCCGCGGAGGCCGATATCGTGGCCATGGAGGGGCAGTCGCTGGGCATCGCGCCGAGCTACGGGGGGCCGTTTTTGGGCGTCATCGCCACGCGCGAAAAATTCGTCCGCCAGATGCCCGGGCGCCTGGCGGGACAAACCGCGGACGCCGCGGGACGCCGCGGCTTCGTCCTCACGCTCGCCACGCGCGAACAGCATATTCGCCGCGAGAAGGCCACCTCCAACATTTGCACCAATGAAGCGCTCTATGCCCTGGCCGCGACGATTCATCTGTGCCTCGCCGGAAAGGAAGGCTTGCGCGAAATCGCACTCCAGAATCTGGCCAAGGCGCGCTTCGCGCAGGAGGAGCTCGAAAAAATTCCCGGCGTGCGGCGCGTCTTTTCCGGACCGGTGTTCAACGAGTTCGTGCTGGAGTTCCCGCGCTCCGTGAAGCTGATCAATGCCGCGCTGCACGGCGAGAAAATCATCGGCCCGCTCGCGCTGGGCACGCATTACCCCGAGCACACGAAGCGCGGGCTCGTGTGCGTGACGGAAACGATGCCGCGGGCCGAAATCGAGCGCCTCGCCGCGGCCATCCGGCGGATTCTCGCAACTCCGCTCTAAGGAGTCGATCGCCTTGAAATCGAAGTCCACGGAAACCGAATCCGCCGCAGGCTCGATTCGTGGCGCGGGGCGCCACGTCTCGCTCGACGAGGGCCTGATCTTCGAAAAATCCGCGCCCGGAAAGCGCGGGATGGAAATTCCTCCGCTCGACGTGCCTGCTGTGGATCCCGCGGCGGCCCTCGGCCGCGAGTTTGCGCGCGGCCCGATCGAGGGTTTTCCCGAGGTGAGCGAAATCGAGGTGATCCGCCACTTCACGCGCCTCTCCTCTTGGAATTACGCGATTGATCTGGGGATGTATCCGCTGGGGTCGTGCACGATGAAGTACAACCCGCGCGTCAATGAACACGTCGCGCGGCTCGACGGCCTGGCGAGTGAGCACCCGCTGCAGCCCGCCGAAGTGGCCCAGGGCTGCTTGAAAATTCTCCACGACCTTCAAAAATGCCTGCTTGCCATCACGGGCATGGACGCGGCCACGCTCGAGCCCGCCGCCGGCGCGCAGGGCGAACTGGCCGGGCTGCTGATGATTCGCGCGTATCTCGCGAGCCGGGGCGACGCGCGCAAAAAAGTCCTGATTCCGGATTCGGCGCACGGCACGAATCCTGCCTCGGTGGTGATCGCGGGATACGAGGTTAAAAATATCCGGTCCAACGCGCGCGGCCAGATTGATACCGATCATCTGCGCGAATTCGCCACCGAGGACGTTGCGGCCCTGATGGTGACGAACCCCAGCACGCTGGGCGTCTTCGAGGAGCGCATCGCGGAAATCGCCGCCATCCTCCACGAGCGCGGCGCGCTCCTCTATATGGACGGCGCCAACATGAACGCGCTTGCGGGCGTGGCCCGCCCCGGCGATTTCGGCGTGGACGTGCTGCACCTGAATCTCCACAAAACCTTCTCGACGCCCCATGGCGGCGGAGGCCCGGGCGCCGGGCCCGTGCTGGTGAAGAAAATTCTCGAGCCGTTTTTGCCCGTGCCAGTCGTGGTGCAAAAAGAAGACGGCGGGTACGCGCTCGACCACCAGAGGCCGAAGTCCGTGGGACGCGTGCGCGCCTACTGCGGGAATTTCGGCGTGCTGCTCCGCGCCCTCGCCTACACGCTGGCCTACGGCCCCGGCATCCGCCAGGCAACCGAAGACGCCGTTGTCAATGCCAATTACATTCGCAAAAATCTCGAGGCCGCATTTCGACTTGCCCTACGATTTGCCGTCCCTGCACGAAGTGGTTTTCAGCGACGCGCGGCAGAAGCGGCACGGCGTGAACACCATGGACATCGCCAAGCGCCTGATTGACTACGGCTTCCATCCCTACACCACGGCCTTCCCGCTAATCGTTCCCGGCGCCATGATGATCGAGCCGACCGAATCGGAATCGAAAGAGGAATGTGATCGCTTCATCCACGCCATGCGCTCGATTGCCGCCGAAGCCGAAGCGAATCCCGAAATCGTGAAGACCGCGCCGCATTCCACGCGCGTCGGCCGCCTCGACGAAGTCGCCGCCGCCCGCAAGCCCATCCTCCGCTGGAACAGGCGGTAGGCAGTAGGCTGTCCGCAGTTGGCAGCGAGCGGCCAGGGGTTTGTCCCGATTAGGATTGGGTCGCCTCCTTTGTTTCCATAGAGTTAGCGCCATTTCTAATCGTCCCAGGGACGATTAGAAATTCGTCGGATTGCGATGAGTCGTCGCTACTTGCCGGAGGTCCTCCCATGAAGTGGCCGGCTGAATCCCTTAACATCCGCGGATGAATGGCTGGAATACTTGTAGCTGGCACCCGCTCAATCGAGTAAATGACGCGGCGGGGCGGCTCGACCCAGCGACCGTCGTCCTGGAGACAGGAAAGGGCGCGGATGGCGTTGATTATGGTTTGGCCCGTTACCGGGGCGTGTTCGGCCTGTTCGATGAGGTATTCGAGGACTGAGCGGACGTTCCCTCGGCGCTGAGCGAAAAGTCCCATGGCGTGTGCGTGGCGATAAATGGCTTTCTTATGAACGTCGTAGTCGTGACTGATGGCATGGGGGCTACGCCAGCGGAGGAACTCCTCTTCGATGGCGTCGCGTTCGGGGTGATTGCAAACGGAGCACTTACGGCTATGGCGATTAGGATCAGGGGCGGCGGCTTCGTCCCGGCCGGACTCTGTTATCAAGTTGCTCATAGGAATTGTTAGCACACTTCTGGAAGAATTGCAAGGGAAAAGATTACATAGTTCTAGGACTCCGGGACTTCCGCACTCTCGAACAGCAACTCACGCGGTGGGTATTTGCCGCAGCAGGTTAGCTCGTCTGATGAAGCTCGGATCGGGCCGTTGGTTTTTGTCGGGCGGCAAGAAAATTTGTCCGAGCGGTGCCCTAAATGATTCAACTCCTCCTGCTAGGTCCAATCCCTTGAGCAGGTGGAGCTGACCTTCATTCATTTTCATCCTGTGCTGTTCGTCGAGGTATATCAGCCCCGCGTCAAACGCCCGGTGGTACGTTGGGGGACAGCGCGATGCCGTTGCGGACATGGTCCACGCTTCCAGTGGCACCTACGGGGAGGATATGCGCAGCATCTACGAGACGAAGTTGTACGCGGGTAACCGCGCAGCGGCTCTGGTATGCGAAGAGGACTTGTCGCTTGAACCCAGCTGCCCTGCTCCAGCGGCTGACCTCGTTGACTACTCGTTGCCGCTCTTGGGACAGAACCTCAAGTTCCGGTTCGTGGACTGGCTCCTGTTTCGCTGCGCTGTCCAATAATCGCAGGATTGTAGCCTCCTTGCCGTAGCGATGGAGAACCGTAGCGTTCGTGGCGTAAGCTACGAACATATCTGGTCTGATACCGATTGCGATTTCATCGTTACTCTTCCGGTGAAAGCTCAACCCGTTAGTCTCTGCCCCTTGAAGAACCGTTCTATCAATCTGAACCGACGGAGAGCCAGCGGTGAAAGTCTTGTGCCGGCTTATATCGAACCCTGCAAACAGATTGAGCGTCGGTTCGTATCCGACGAGAATGGTTGGTCCATCAGATGCTATCTGCAGAGGGGACTGCACAGACGTCATCTGGATACGATACTCGTTTGCCAGTGACGGGCGTCCGCCAAACGTGAGCGTCCATGCATACACGCTCAGGGTCATGTTGACATTTGGCCCTACGACGAGGAATCGACGAGGATGCCGACGGATTGGAGAAACGAGAGTGCCCGCGTAACCAGAATCTCCCACCGCATTTCCGATTGCGGCGACAAGCTGCTCAGGAGCGATGGCGGGCACTTACCCTCCGTGTTTGCCCTCCGTCCTCCTCGAGCGGTTTCCTCCTGATGTCCGTTCCAGAACGCGGCGGGATGGTGTAGTTTGTAGCTGATCGAGACTGCTTTGTCGTCGAACATTGATTCTTGCTGCGGTTTTGGCGGCCGCTCAAACCTGCCGAGTGCACCTTGCAGATACTCCTCACGCATCTCGACGCAGGTCCATTTGCGACGTAAACGTTCGCAGACCTCGCCGGTGACACAGCTACCTGCGAAGGGGTCTATGACAACATCCCCCTCGTTCGTCACCATACGGACAAAAAACTCCGGTAGGACAGACGGAAAGCGGGCAGGGTGGGGCTTAAGCTTGTTCTTCTCGCAGTACCGGAGATAGTAGGAGTTGCTTTCCGTGTTAGGAATTGCAAGTAGGTTCGGCGGTATAGCTGCGCCATTATCCCTCGAAAATTTATCACTGATGTCGTGGCCGCTCGGTCGGAGCTTAGCCCGATAGCCGTTTTTCAATAATCCCCGCATCGCATCGCTGTAAGGAGCGAGGATACGTTTGTTACTCGCCTTCGGCCAGGGTGTAATTGAAAACCACCAGACGACATTGACGGCGTCCTTTACGCGAACTCGGCGAACTGTGACCCATTCCGCGGGGCTCGGCAGCTTGGAAGGATTCCACCAGAAGAATTCTTGTGCCAAATACAACCCGAGTTCTCGACAGAGCATAATTGCGAGCTCGAAATGGTAGAGGGACCTCGTTGGCTGGCCTGGAATCCATGCGCCACCAATGTTCGATCACAAGCGAGCCGGATGGCTTCAGAATCCGCACGAATTCTTTGCTGAAGGGCCTGAACCACTCGATATATTCATGGCTCTCAACATTCCCATAATCCTTCTTTCGGACTAAGCCGAACGGCGGCGAAGTGATGATGAGGTTAACCGATTGCGGTTTAAGTGTGGCCAGGTAAGATAGGGAATCCCCCAACACAATCGAGCCGTGCTTAGTCTTATGATAAGGCGTTGATGCCATAGCGTCAGGAAAGTCGGGGCTATCTTAGCACGCTTCGCATCATTTAATCTGATGTTTTTATTCGCTTTATGTTCGCCTAACATTTTCGCGCTTGCATTTACGGCCTCAGGGCTTTAGGCAGGCTACAAAATGCCGCGCACTTTATGCGATTCGGGTGCTCTTTGCCGGGAGGGAGTCGGCTTCGAGGGTTTTCAAGTCCATGGTTTCCGAGGCGTGCTGGATATCGAGACCGACGACTCGACCTTGGGCATCGAAATCCACAACGAGTCCATCGCTGATTTCGCGGGAATCAGCGCTAGGCCTCGGGTTCAACTCAATATAGAGCGAGTCCGTTTCCGCGTAGTAGTGCAGCTTCATGTTCACTCCTGCTTCGGCGCTCAGCGTGCAGAAAGCGTTTGCCGGGCTGATTCTATCATCCGATGGCGGCGTGAGGCACGGCAGGAGAAAGGCGAAGAGGGATTCATCGCTCGAACACCGAGCGATGGAAAACCGTACTTCGACTGCGCGTCCCGACCGGAAATCGCAAAAACACGATTTCCGGGAGAGAGAAAAATCTTCGGGACGCTTCGCTCAGAATGACGCGATTATGCGCTTCGGCCAAATTGGGCCACTGGCGACGGCCGAACATGAAATAATCGTGGTCACGGTGTACGAGCCTGATTCCGGCCTTTGGGAGCGCGGTTTTTTGAGAGGAGGAAACCATGAAGTGCGTCGTCTGTAAGCACGGCGAAACCCGCCCGGGCCACACGACCGTGACACTCGAAAGGGATGGTGCGGCGCTCGTCATCCGCAAAGTGCCCGCAGAAGTGTGCCAGAACTGCGGCGAAGCATACGTGAGCGCCGAAGTGACGCGGAGCCTGCTGGCCTCCGCGCGCGAAACCCTTCGCGCCGGCGTCGAGTTGGACATCCGCGAGTTTGCCGCAACATCTGTGTAGTCCTCCCCCCGAAACCTTTGCCGCCGTCTGGACAAGGCGCAGCTTCGCACCCACGCGAATACAATTGACGCGCGAAATTTCCTACGATTTTTCGTTCTTGGCTTTTTCCGCGGGCAGGGTGCGGTGCGAGAGCGCGGACGACGCCTTCGGTTCATTGGCGGCCGCTTCGGCGGACGCCGTCGCGGGCGCCGGGAAGGAAAGCTCGCGGCCATCGGAGATGGCGGCCGCGGCGGCCGCCGCGGTTTCCGGCACAGGGGCAGCCATGGGCACGAGCGCGCCCTCGGCTTCCTTCAGGAACACGAGAGCATTCTCGCCGCAGTTCCAATCAATGGAGATCACGTCACCCAGGCACACCTGTTCGGTGGCCAGCAGGCTCGCCAGCGGATAGACCACGTGGCGTTCGATGGCGCGCTTCAGATGGCGCGCGCCGTATTTCATGTCCGTGCCTTCGCGCAGCAGGAAATCGCGCGCCGGCTGCGTGACGCGGAAGAGGAACCGCCCCTTGGCCGTCTCCAGCACGCGCTGCTGCACCATGCCCAGCTCGATTTCCAGAATCTGCTCGAGCTGCTCGGAGCGCAGCGGATGAAACACCACCACCTTGTCGATGCGGTTCATGAATTCCGGCGCGAATTTCCGCTTGGCGGCTTCCGACGCCGTCCGCTCGACCTTCTGGTCCAGACCCGTTTGCGATTCCGGACGCACCTGCGGCGCGAATCCCATCCCGCCGGTCATCAGCTCCGTGATTTCTCCGCCGCCCAGGTTCGAGGTCATGAAAATCATGGCCTGCGACAGATCCACGCGGCGGTTATCGCCCAGCGTGAGCGTGGCCTTGTCCAGAATTCCCAGCAGCAATTGCCACAGGGCGTCCGACGCCTTCTCGATTTCGTCGAACAGCAAAAAACTAATCTTCAGCTTGTCCGTATGGTATTGCGCGAGCGCTTCCTGCGTGATCAGCGGATGCGTCTCGCGATGGCCCAGATAGCCCGGCGGCGAACCGATCAGCTTGGCAATCTCGTGCGAGTGCTGAAATTCGGCGCAGTCCACCTTGATCACCGCGCGCGGATCGCCGTACAGCACTTCGGTGGTCGCTTCCACGACGCGCGTTTTCCCCGCGCCCGTCGGCCCCAGAAACAGCAAATTCCCCACGGGCCGTCCCGGCGGGTTCAGCCCGGCGCGAAACACCTGGTACAGGTCCACGACGGCCTGCACGGCTTCGTCCTGCCCCACGATCTTCCGGCGCAGTCCCGCCTCGAAATCGCGCGACTCGAGGCTGCGCAGGGTCGGATCGAGTTGGTATCCTTGGGCCCCCATCGCCTTGCTCCCCCCTACCGGAACATCCTTCTTCCTTCGAGATGGCCTGGCGCCGACCTCTCGAACTGATCCAGCTTAATATCGAGCGTCGAGCGCAGCAACCGCAATTGCGTCACCAGTTCCCGGCTCGAATGGGCGCGGTCTGCGAGCAGCAGCATCGGCGGCGACAGCCCGGCCAGGTCCAGGTGAAGGCTTCGCAACGTGTGCATCATGTTCTGCACGTACGGCGACCGGATGTCGAACAATTCCACGCGGCTGTTCACCTGCTCCCGCAGTTGCGACCAGTCCAGATCGAGCAACGGGTGGCTCCGCGAAACCTGGCGCACTACGTCGTCGGTGATGCGTGGCCGCTCGCCGAGCCGCGCCAGATGGAGCTGGTGCACTTTCCCCTGCCGGCGCACGTTGTGCACCAGGTAGTAGGAATTGCCTCTGCGCCGAACGAAAGCCACGGCGATCTCCTTTTCGCGCTCTGTGCATCATGTCCAACTGTCGCGTAGTGTATGGCGCGTCCACTACAGCGTCAATGGTACGATGCCGGCTGCATCGTATCAGTTATTACTCTATTGCCGATTCGGGCCGAAGCGGGAACGCCTGCAAACACAGCCCTTCGGGCGTGCCCGCCGCGGCCTCGATACGCAAAACCGATGTCACTCATTTGGATGCTGAATCGGCGCAGGGCGTGGCTCGCGGGAGGCTCGAAAACATGTCTTGGGATGCGGTTTACCGCCTGGTGAAAAAAATCCCGCGCGGGCGCGTGACAACCTACGGTGAGCTGGCCCAAGCGCTTCGTCTCGCCGGCGGCGCGCGCGCCGTCGGCTATGCGCTCGCGGCGTGTCCCACTGGCCGGGGCATTCCCTGGCATCGCGTTCTCGGAGCCGGAGGGCGCATCCGCGTTCCAGAGCCGCATGCGGAGTTGCAGCGGCGGCTGCTCGAAAGCGAATGCGTGGCCCTCGAGGGCGGCCGGGTGAACCTCGCGCGCTACGGCTGGTCCCCGGCGGAGAAGCGCCCGCAAGCCCGCACGCGCAAGAAGAGCGCGAAGGCAGCGAAGCGCTGAAGGCGCCGCGGCGGGTCTCCCATACAGGGTTGCGCGCTGAACCCGAACCGTCGTGTAAATCATCTACTCGTTGTTAGCCGGGTGTTCGTCCTAATTGGAGGGGCGCATGTCCTCAACATTTTCGGGCAAATCGGTATTGGTTGCCGGGGGAACCGGCGGATTGGGACGAGCCGTGAGCCGGGCGTTCCTCGAAGAAGGCGCCCAGGTGATTGTCACCTACCGCGAGCAGCAGGAATTTGACGCCCTGAAAAGTGCGGCTGGCGCAAATGCTTCCTCACTCGAAGGGCATCGCGTGGACGTGACGGACGAAAGCGCGGTGAGCCAGCTCATCACTAATATTTTCGCGCGACATGGCGCTCTCGACGCCCTGGTGAATGCCGTCGGCGCGTACGCGGGCGGCGTGAAGCTGTGGGAGCTCGACACGAAAACCTTCGACCAGATGCTGGCGCTCAATTTGCGCTCGGGCTTTCTGCTGGCGCGCGCGGCGGTCCCTGCCATGCTCACGCAGGGGCGCGGCGCGATCGTCAATGTTGCGTCTCAGGCTGCGGTGAACCACTGGGCGGGCGCCGCCGCTTATGTGGCTTCCAAGGCGGCTGCGGTGGCCATGATAGATTCCCTGGCCGAAGACCTGAAGGGCACCGGCGTGCGCGCCAACTCGATTCTTCCCAGCATCATTGACACGGAAGAAAATCGCAAAGCTATGCCCGATGCGGATTTTGCGAAGTGGCCAAAGCCGGGGGACATCGCGCGCGTGATTCTTTTCCTGTGCAGCGACGACGCCAAATTGATTCACGGCGCGTCCGTGCCGGTCTATGGCAATAGTTGATGGGCGGAGAAAGCTGCGAAGGAGATAGACCATGGCGAAAATGAGAGCGGTGCAAGTGCCCAAGCGGGGAGCGGATTTTGAACTCGTCGAGCGCGAAATTCCGCAGCCCGGCGCGGGACAAGTAAGGATTCGCGTGCTGGCCTGCGGAGTCTGCCATAGCGATGTGTTCACCAAGGAAGGGCTTTTTCCAGGCATCAAATACCCGCGCGTGCCGGGACACGAAATCGCCGGCGTGATTGACGAAACCGGCGCGGGCGTGACGAACTGGAAAAAAGGCCAGCGCGTCGGCGTCGGCTGGCACGGCGGGCAGGACGGGACGTGCCTGGCTTGCAGGCGGGGCGACTTTGCCAACTGCGCCAACGTGAAGATTTGTGGAATCAGTTACGACGGCGGCTACGAGGAATTTATGGTCGCGCCGGTCGAAGCAGTTGCGTCGATGCCGGAGTCGCTGGATGTGGCGGAAGCCGCGCCGCTGATGTGCGCCGGCCTCACCACATTCAATGCTTTGCGGCATAGCGGCGCGGTGCCCAGCGATTTGGTGGCGATTCAGGGAATCGGCGGCCTTGGGCACTTGGGGATTCAGTTCGCAAAGAAGTCCGGCTATCAAGTGGTTGCTATTGGGCGCGGGACCGAGAACGCAGCCCTTGCGAAAAAGCTCGGAGCGGACGTTTACATCGACAGCGAAACAACCGATGCCGCAGCCGAGCTGCAGAAGCTCGGTGGCGCAAGCGCGATCCTTGCCACGGCCCCGAGCGGGAAGGCGATATCGTCACTTATCGGAGGCCTGGGGAACAATGGCACGTTGATGGTCATAGGAGCCTCGCCGGATCCCATTGAAGTGCAGGCCGGCCAGTTGATCATCGGCAGGAAGGGCATTCACGGCTGGTCGGCGGGAATCCCCACGGATTCGGAGGACACCCTCCACTTCGCGGAAATGACCGGCGTCCGCCCCATGATCGAAAAGTATCCGCTCGCCAAGGCCGCTGAGGCATATGCGCGCATGATGAGCGGCCGCGCCGAATTCCGCGTCGTCCTCACCATGTGAGCGTCCGCAACGCCCGGGTCACGCGATTCAGGACGGGAAAGTCAACGGGTGGCCTGCCGGCAAGCCGCGTGCCGTGCGGCGTGTCAAGGGAACGGATGCCATCGGCCGGCGATGCGCGCGATCGCGGCGCCGAGGAGAATGCAGGCGCACATTTCCGGAAAGAGCCACGGGGACGGGATCGGCTTTCGTTTCAACCAATACCTGCACGCGATGAGGAGCAGGCACACGAAAGCGGCGACGAATCCTGTGGCGATGTCGCGGGCGGCGATTGCGGGAGCGCAAGGCCAGTCGCTGGTGAGATAACAGCCGGCGAGAAGCGCGGACGAGACGAAGTAGGGCGTCCCGAGAGACCGCCAAAAGGCGCGGCGGATGGGGCGCACGAAGCGCTGTATGGGGCGCGAACGCGAAGCGGCATAGGCGATCAGGGAAATAGGGATCATGGGATTTGGGGCTTGGCAGGGGGATGCGGCGCCGATTCCGGTCCGCGAGTAAGGTAGAAGCGAGACATGGCGGGCCGCCTTATAGCGCGAGCCCGTGGGCCGCGTCAATGGAACAAACGCCCCTGAGCGACCAGAGACGGATGTCCACTGGACAGGCGCGCCGAATTCCGCGTCGTCCTAGCGATGTGAGCGTCCACAATCTGCCCGCCGGGCAGGCGATAGAAAACTCGCATCCACCGACGCTATGTAACAGCAGCCGAAAGCGGTATGATGACTTTCATGCCGAGAAAAAAAACAAAAATCGACATCGCCGCCGAAAAAATAGCGGACGTGTTGATTGACCACATGGAGGAAACCATGACGCCCGCCCAAGCCAGGGCGATGCACAGGGACCTTCACAGGCTGGCGGTAAAATCTAGCCGAAGCGCCCGGAACTGAAGCCCCATAGAAATGCGACTGTTAATGCCGGATCCAAAGCGCGGATCCCCCGAAAGCCCTCAGAACTAATCTCCAACTCCGGCACTGGCAGCGCGCCAGCCGCGGCGATTCGCGCTCCATCGCGTTGTGATATAGAATTCTCCTCCCTGTATCCGGGAGAACTGATTCCGTGGCCGAGCCCATCATTCAAGCCGAAAACCTCTACAAGAATTACGGCGCGGTCGAAGCCCTGCGCGGCGTAAGTTTCACCGTCGAAGAAGGCGAAGTCTTCGGCCTGCTCGGGCCCAACGGCGCCGGCAAAACCACGGCCGTCGAAATCCTCGAGGGCATGCGCACGCCCGACCGCGGCTCGGCGCGCGTTTGCGGCCTCGACCCGCAGCGCTCGGGCGAGCGCTTCAAAGACAATATCGGCGCGGTCCTGCAATCCACTTCCCTGCCGGACAAGCTCCGCGTGAAGGAAGCCCTCGAATTGTTCGCCCAGTTTTATTCCCGGCGCGCCGATACGAACGAATTGCTGCGCCGTTTCCAGCTCGAAGAGAAGCGCAACGCTTTCTACGGCCAGCTTTCCGGCGGCCAAAAGCAGCGGCTCGCGCTGGCCATGGCGCTGGTCAACGATCCACAAGTCGTCTTCCTCGACGAACCTACCGCCGGGCTCGATCCGCAGGTCCGCCGCGAAATCTACGACATCATCGAGGAACTCCGCCGCAGCAAGCGCACGCTCCTGCTCACCACGCACTATATCGAGGAAGCCGAGCGCCTCTGCGACCGCGTCGCCATCGTGGACCACGGGCGCGTGATCGCCATGGGCACGCCGCGCGAATTGAAGCACGCCTCGGCGGGAACCACGCGCATCGAGGTGCGCCTGGCGCGTCCTCCAGCGGACGGCACGCTCGCGCGCCTCGAGGGCGTTTCCGATTGCCGCGAATTCGACGGCGTCTACGTGCTGCATTCCGCCCGCCCGCCGCAGACGATCGTCGCGCTGGTCAAGCAGCTCGAGGCCGAAAATAACGAATTGCAAAGCCTGGAAATGTTTTCGCCGTCGCTCGAAGACGCTTTCATCGAGACTCACCGGCCGCCGCTTGCGGGAATGACATAGGAGCACGAAATTGCGCCACACTTGGACGCTCGCGAAAATCCGCATGCGGCTCGCCGTCCGCAACCGCACATTTCTCTTCTTCAGCCTCGCCTTTCCGCTCGGCTTTTTGGTTTTCTTCGCGCTGCTCTTCGGCAAAGGGCAGGCCGGCATGATCGCCTACGTTCTGGGCTCCGTGCTCACTCTCACGGTGATGGGCAGCTTCTGGGGGCTCAGCGTGCAGCTCGTCACTTTCCGCGAGCAGGGCATTCTCCGCCGCTTCCGGCTGGCGCCCGTAGGCGCCGGCGCGATGCTGGCTTCGGGCATTCTGTCGAATTATGTCCTGGCGATACCCACGGTGGTGATCGAAATTCTGATCTGTCGCTCGGTGTTTCATATGCACACGTGGGGAAACCCCTGGGCGATTTTTTTGCTGGTTTCCGTCGGATCGGCCACATTTTCCGCCTTCGGCCTGATCGTGGCGAGCGTGACGAACACCATGCAGGAAACCCAGATGATCAATCAGATTATCTGGATGGGTTTCCTCTTTCTTTCCGGCGCCACGGTCCCTCTCGCCGTTCTTCCCTTGTGGCTCCAGCGCGTGTCTCTCTTTCTGCCCGCCACGTATCTCGCCACGGGCCTCGAAGCCGCCACCACGCGCACGGCAACCGTCGTCGAAATCTCGACGGACGCAGCCGCGCTCATCATCGGGTTCCTTGTGGCCTTCGAAATCTCGCGCCAGCTTTTCCGCTGGGAGCCGGAAGCCAAGGTTCCGGGCCGCGCCAAGCTTTGGGTCCTCGCGGCTATGATTCCCTTTCTCGTTTTCGGCATATGGCAAAATACGATGGGCACCCGCCTCGCCCAAATTCATAGCAAGTTTAAAATGCTCGAAGGCCACGCGGCGCCCGCGCAACCCTCGCCGCCGCATTGACGCGCAACGGGCGATTCAGGAGCGAATGTGATGAAAGCGATTCGCGTACACCAATTCGGCGATCCCTCCGTGATGCGCCTGGAAGACGTTCCCGACCCGCGCCCCGCCGCGGGACAAATCGTCGTCCGCATCCGCGCCGCGGGCGTGAATCCGGTGGACGCTTACATTCGTGCCGGCGCGTATTCGCTCAAGCCTTCCCTTCCCTACACGCCCGGAATTGACGCCGCCGGCACGATCGAATCCCTGGGCTCCCCCGGTCAGGACGCAGCCGGGTTTGCGCCGGGCGACCACGTCTATCTGGCCGGCAGTCTCACCGGCACCTATGCGGAAAAGGCGCTGTGCGAGGCATGGGCCGTGTTTCCACTCCCGCCACACGTTTCATTTTCGCAGGGCGCCGCCGTGCACGTTCCCTACGCCACCGCGTACCGCGCGCTTTTCCATCGCGCGCAGGCGGGCGCCGGCGAGACCGTCCTCGTCCACGGCGCGAGCGGAGGCGTGGGCATCGCCGCCGTGCAGCTCGCGCGAGCCGCGGGCCTGCGCGTCGTGGGGACGGCCGGCTCGGCGCGCGGCATGGCGCTCGTCGCCGCCGAAGGCGCGCACGAAGTGCTCGACCACAGCGCCGCCGACCACTTCGAAAAAGCCCTCGCGCTTACCGCTGGACGCGGCTACGATGTGATCATCGAAATGCTGGCCAACGTCAATCTCGGCCGCGACCTCACGATTCTGGCTCCTGGCGGACGCGCGTCTGTCGTCGGCAGCCGCGGCACCGTGGAAATCAACCCGCGCGATATCATGGGACGCAACGCCTCGATTTTGGGCATGAGCATGATGAACACCTCGCCCGAGGAAATCCGCGGCATCCACGCCGCTCTCACGGCGGGTCTCGAAAACAAAACTCTTCGCCCCGTCATTCGCGAGGAGATTCCCTTGGCCGAAGCGCCCCGCGCCCACTCCGATATAATGCAGCCCGACGCATACGGCAAAATCGTCTTAATTCCCTGACAGGAGGAAAATCATGCAACGAACAGCTTCGGCAGTCTGGAACGGCTCCCTCAAGGACGGCAAAGGCGCCATCTCCACCGCAAGCGGCATACTATCGAACACGCCCTATTCCTTCCGCACGCGCTTCGAGGGCGCCCCGGGCACCAATCCCGAAGAGCTGATCGCCGCGGCGCATGCCGGCTGCTTCACCATGGCTCTTTCGGCGCAGCTTGGGACCATAAACTTCACGCCCGATAGCCTGCGCACCACCGCCGCCGTCACTCTCGAAAAGCTCGACGCCGGCTGGACCATTTCCAAAATCCATCTCGACGTTACCGCGCGCATTCCCGGCATCACCGCCGCGGCGTTCCAGTCCGCGGCCGAGAGCGCCGAGAAAAATTGCCCCGTGTCGCGCCTCTTCAAAGCTGAAATCACCATGACGGCCAGCCTGGAGCAGGCTGCATGATTTTTCCGGCCGCCGCCGGCCTGCTCCTTGTCGCGGCCATCCTGTGGGAAGCGTTCGAGGCGATTGTCCTCCCGCGCCGCGTGAGGCGCCGTTTCCGCTTCACGCTGCTGTTTTATCGCGGCTCGTGGTTCCCCTGGCGCGCGATTGCGCGGAGGATCAAGCA
The DNA here is from genome assembly GCA_963823205.1 of Terriglobia bacterium. Classification (GTDB taxonomy): domain Bacteria; phylum Acidobacteriota; class Terriglobia; order Acidiferrales; family UBA7541; genus Palsa-295. The sequence goes on along the minus strand of CAWGKL010000002.1, from coordinate 558,406 downwards.
AAAGGGCCGCCGCGAGGCTTTCCTGGGCGTCTATGGCCCGCTCTCGCTCCTGTTTCTGCTCGTTTTCTGGGCCTCGCTCATTGTGCTCGGTTTTGGCCTAGTTTTTCTGAGCGCGTCCGCGCGGGACGCCGCGCCCATGCATTTCCCCACGTGCCTCTACCTGAGCGGAACCACATTCGTCACCCTGGGGCTTGGAAACGTCGTCCCTCAATCGCCCCTCGAGCGTTTCTTGGTCGTCATCGAATGTGGAATCGGCCTCGGCTTTTTGGCCCTGGTCCTAAGTTATCTGCCCGTGATTTATCAGGCCTTCTCGCGCCGCGAGGTGAATATCGTTCTCCTCGATGCCCGCGCGGGCTCTCCCCCCACGGCCGCGGAACTTCTCCGCCGCCATGCCGGCCCGCGCGGATTGGACGCCCTCCAGCAGCTTCTCCACGATTGGGAACGCTCCGCGGCCGACATCCTCGAAAGCCACATCTCTTACCCCGCCGTCTGCTATTTCCGCTCCCAGCACGCCAACGAATCCTGGCTGGCCGCGCTCGCCGCCATTTTGGACACGTGCGCCTTGATCGTCGCCGGCGTGGACGACGCCTCCTGCACCCGCCAGGCCCGGCTCACCTTCGCCATGTGCCGCCACACGGTCGTGGATCTTTCCCAGGTGTTCAACGCCGCGCCGCTCCGCGCCGCGCAAGACCGGCTCGCTCCCGCCGATCTCGTGCGCCTGCGCGCCGTGCTCACCGAAGCCGGCTTCTCGTTTGCCGATACGGCCGCGGCCAACGCCAAGCTCGCCAAGGCACGCGAAATGTACGAGCCGTACTTGCAGGCCCTCGCCGCATTCTTTTTCGTCCAGCTTCCTCCCTGGATTCTGGCTCAGGAGGTAATGGACAACTGGCGCACCAGCGCCTGGGGCCGCATTCGCGGCTTCGGCGAACCCGATCCCTCCCCCGCCGGACCTCAGCTCGATGACCACGCCGATTAGCGGCCCGTCTCATAAATGTTCTGTGATGTGGCGAAGCGCGGTGCCCTGCGGGTTACTCCGATGCCTCGGGGGAAGACATGATGACCATAGCTTCCATCTCGATCAATAGCTCGGGCCGGCAGAGAATGGCCTGGATACCCGTGGACGCTGGCAAGGGATCGAGCCCCTGCTGGTCGAAGAACTCTGTCCGGATTTGGTTGAAAACCGCGTAGTCGCGCTCAATGTCCCGCAGATAACACGTCGTGCGGACCACGTCCTTCCAACTGGCGCCTTCGGACTCCAGCAGAGCCGTAATGTTGCGATACGTTCGCCAAGTCTGTGCCCTGAAATCGCCGGCGTGAAGGGTCAACCCATTCTCGTCAATGCTGGCGGTACCCGAAATGACGAGAATGGTGATGCCTTTGATGTCCAATCGTAGACCTCGCGAAAACGACGAGGGGCGGGGATAGCAGTAGGCTTCATTCAAAACTTCCGGCGCAGTTATGGCGCGTTTCCTGACCGGCTCTTTTTCCGCCGGCTGCCGTACCATTTCTTCCGTTGCCGGCCGCACCGTGCTCATAGCTATAGCCTCCGTTTTGACGCGACAGCCGGCATATCTTGCCGGTTCCAATCGTCTTCAGGCCGTGACACGAAAACCGTCCGGATCCTTGCCGCGAACATGCCGCCACCAAACTTGAAAACTCGGCACATTCACGGTAACAATGAAAAGCCTTCGCAACTTGCCTTGCGGACACTGTAACGGCCGCACGCCATGCCAGGAATGGGGCGTGCGCTGGAAGAACAGACTGCCATTCCCCAGTGGTTCCAGCGCGGCGGCAACGCGCAAGTCATCGAAGCTCGGAGCAGAATGGGTCTTGAATCGCCGGCCGCTGTCGAGGATCAGGATCTGGCCTCCCCAACTGGGCTCCCAATCTGTTTCCGTATTGAAATAGAAAATATGCGTTGCCAGCTTGCGGGCTGCATCGCAATGCGGCGACACCGCACACCCCTGCCAGGCGTAATACCATTCGAGTGTGGGGATGAACGTTCTCGCGCCCAGCATCTGGCGAAGAAAAGACTGGTACACGTCGCCCTGAAGCTCCGCGATGAATTCCTTCCAGGGCTCCGCCAAGTTCAAGCCCGGGTGATAATGCAGCAGGTAGCGCTCGTGCGGGGCCTGCCCGTAGGCGCGTTTCATGCCCACCTGCCGGTCGAACGATGAGACGTCGGGCAGCGTTTGGCGCAGGCTTTCGTAGCCTTCTGGTGTTAATGACCCCTCGATGTTGATCCATGGGTAGGGCTGCTGGGTCTGGAAAGCGCCCGCGGAAATTGCCTCAAGGCGCTCGAGGTTCAAATATTCCATGAAATGGCTCACCCCCCATTGGCGAGCAATCGGCCGGATTCCGGCTAGCCAGCGACATTGGCCCGCCTCCGTCGCGAGCGCAGTGACGCCCGTCACGCCCCTATGTGACGCCCCAAAATGTGCCCTCCCGAGCCCCTCCATCGACGACCACGCCGATTAGCGGCCTGTAACGGACAACTTCGCGGTTCAATTTTTAAATGAGGCAGTTTTCGCGGGAAGCGCGTTCATCGAGCATTCAAGAAGCGGTCTACGCTGATTCCGGCCTCGCGCAAAATGGCCCGGAGCGTTCCTTCCGCCATATCGCCGGAGTGATGCGGGATTGTGACCTTTCGTCCTGTGCCCGAATGGCGCCACACTTCATGGCTGCCCGCACCGGGACGGTCGAAACGAAACCCAAACACACGAAGACGCTGGGCAACTTCGTGGTAGCGGAATCCTGCCAGGCGCCCCATCAGGGCATCGGGACAGGCACGAGGAATTCGCGGGTCTTCTGAGGGGCCTTCGAGAACACAGCCGGGAGAGGATCGCCATGCTCGCGGCAGGACTCGACAATCTTGCGGGCAAGGCCCTGAGCAATCTCGATTGTCTCGGCAATGCTGCGCCCTTCCGCTACCAGTCCGGGAACATCGGGACTCGTGCCGAGATAGCGCCCTTCCTTGCTGGAAGCGCGGCCGCTTGCTAGCGGGAGCGCCTCAATTCGTATCCGGATAGCGACTTCTTCGACCTCTCGAACGTGCTCTTGCCTCTTCATGGCGGCCTCTTGTATCCCCATCGTACCACAGCTCGGAGTGACGTCGCGGCGGTGTCCCGCCATACCATCTCCGGCGCGCGCAAACGACTCCTTGACACTTTCGGAGGCTTGCTGCTAGCGTTCTGTCCGAATGCTGCAAAAATCGAAAAAATACATTCTGCTTGTTCTCGCCGTTCTGGCCGCGGGGTATTTCGTTTACAAATTTCGGAACGCCATCTCGCTCCAGGGATTCCGGTGGGGCATGGTGGCCCAGTCGCTGCACGGGACGCGGATTTCGCTTCTTCTGCTCTCGCTCGCGGCCATCTACGTCTGTTACGCGATTCGCGCGCTCCGCTGGATGCGATTTTGCCGCGCGCTGGGCGCGACCCATTTCGGGAACGTCTATTCCGCCACGCTCATGGGTTTCGCCTGCGTTTTTCTCCTTGGCCGTGCCGGCGAGCCGATTCGTCCCGTGCTCATTGCGCGCAAGGACTCGCTTTCGGTTCCGAGCATGTTTGGCGTCTACGTTCTCGAGCGCGTTTTCGATATGGCCGCCACGGCCGTTCTCGCGGGGTATGCGCTGCTGATGTTCGAGCGGGGAGGGATGGCCGGCGCGGAAGCGGAAAACGGCCCGCTGATGAAAGTGGCGCGGTCGGCGGGCGTCGCGCTTCTTGCCGGGCTGGTGGTGGCCGTCGCGTTTCTGATTTACTTCCGCTACCACGGCGCAGGCTGGCTCGCGCGCAAGCTCGAGCACGAGTCCTGGCGGCACGGCTGGCGCGAAAAAGTCGCCGTGCTGCTCGAAGGATTCAGCGAGGGCTTGCAGGGCATCCGCACGTGGGGCGATCTGGCGGCGCTCATCGCCTATACGCGTGGCGCACTGGGTGCTCGTGATATTCGTTTACGTCTGGGTGCTCGCACGCCTTCGGCGGAGAGCTCGCCCACATCGCATTTCGCCGCGGCGGCTCTGGTGCTGGCTTTCACGCTGGTGGGCTCGGCGGCGCAGTCTCCCGGCGTGGGCGGCGGATCGCAGGTCGCCACTTTTCTTGTGCTCACGCTGATCTTTGGAGTAGAAAAGGAGCCGGCGGCGGCCGCGTCCATCGTGATCTGGCTCATCACGTTCGCGGGGTGCTGCCTGGCGGGGGTGCCGTTGCTGTTTCGCGAAGGATGGTCCATGGGTGAATTGCGGCGGATGGCGCGCGCGGAAGAAAAGGCGGGCGAGGCCGAGCTTCTGGCCGAAGCGGAGCGCGGCGCGGATTCCGGAAGCGAGAGCTGCGCGTGAAGTGTCCTTTCTGCGCGCACCTGGACGACAAAGTGATCGATTCGCGCGAGGCGCGCACCGGCGACCTGATCCGCCGCCGGCGCGAATGCCTGAAGTGCAATCGCCGCTTCACCACCTACGAGCGCATTGACGAAATTCCCTACATGGTCATCAAGAAGGACGGCCGCCGCGAAAAATTCGAGCGGCAGAAAATTTTGCAGGGACTGCTGAAAGCCTGCGAGAAGCGTCCCGTGCCGGTGGGCAAGCTCGAGACGATCGTGGACGAGGCCGAAGCGTTCGTCAGCGAAGCGGCCGAGCGCGAGCGCACCACCACCGAAATCGGCGAGCATCTGATGGCGCGCTTGAAGAAACTCGATAAAGTCGCCTACGTCCGATTCGCGTCCGTCTATCTCGATTTCAAGGACGTGAAGGAATTCATGGACGAGCTGAAAGGCTTGCTGAAGGATCGCGCGAAGAAATAAGAGCACCGGATAACCGCTTTACGCCTGCCAGACGCCCGCGGCGAATGTCTTCACCGTGCGAAATCCGAGATGCTCGTAAAGCTCCACGGCGCGCTTGTTCACGGATGTGACCGTGAGCGACAGCGATTTGTAAGTGGCGCTTGCGCAGCGCCTGGATGGAGTGCTCCATCAACTGGCGGCCGATGCCGTGGCCCTGATAGCCCGGCATGACGCAGATCTGCGTCGTGTGGCCCACGCCTTCCGCCACGGTGGACGTGAGCACCATGGCCGATCAGGCCGGTCGCCCGTCGGCGGGCGCACCAGGAACGACGCCTCGGGCAGAAATTGCCCGCAGCCGGGCAAGCAAGACGATGTTGCGAAGAAATTTCAGGCCCCCGGCCTCGCTGCGGTATTGATCGTTGATCTGGCCGTCCACATGGTCGGCATAGGCGAGATGGATCAGCCGCGCCGCGGATTCGAACGCGCGGTCGGTCCACGGCTCGATGCGCAGCCCGGGCGAGAGCGGCTTGCCGCTGAGCTTTGCTTCCGCGAGCGGCAGCAGCATGAACTGGCGCGCGTGCAGCCGGAAATACTGCGACAGAAAAGCGGGATCGAGTTCGGTGCCGAAGGGCATCAACTGCGCTTCGATTCGTTGCAGCCGCGGCGTGGCGCGCAGCGTGCCCAGCATTTCGGTCAGCAGCTTTTGCGTGACGGGGCCTGGGCGTAGTCGCGAAGAAACAAAAAGGCCGCCGATCAGCCCTTTGTGGTCCTCGAGGACGTAGAAGCCGTAGCCCGCCGGCTGTCCCTTCTCGATGGCCGCATATCCTCCCAGCGCGCGCGAATCGATGAATTTGCGGATCAGGTCAATCGACGGGCGGTAGTCCCAGGAAAGCTCTTCGCGCCAGCGCCGGATTTCCTCCTGGAAGAGGGCCTCGAGGCGCGCGGGAATGATATCTGGCGCAGGTCGACGATCTGCATGGAGGCGGCTATTCTCCCCGCCATTATAACTGCCCGCGGCCATGGAGCCCAAACCGCACGATGGGTCCGGGCGGCAATAGGCCGAAACCTTATCGGGCAGATGCGCGCGGGCTTCGCCGGGGAATTATGCTAACATTCGATTCGCTGAGGCGCGGAATTCCAGCGCCCGCGCACAACGGATGGCCGTCCTCTCAGATCTTCGCTACCCCACATCGCGTCTTGCCAAGATTTTCTCCGGACTGCTGGCGCTGTTTCTGTTTGGCTTCATCTCTATTTCGACGCTTTCGGGATTTCTGCTCTACCAAATTCTGCGCCCGACAAGGTCTGCCATAACCGTTCGATTTGAGCGTGATGATGGGCCATCCCACGACTTTTTCATTTCCGGCGGGGAATGGCGCGACGCGCGAGGGCTGGTTTTTCCCCGGCTTGCGCGGCGCGCCCACCGTGGTCGTTTGCCATGGATACCAGTCGCAGCGCGCCGATGTGCTGACGCTCGTGTACCGCGCTGCAGGATCACGAATTCAATGTTTTCTCGTTCGATTTCGCCGGCCATGGAACCAGTCCCGGCGTTACGACGCTGGGTTATCGGGAGACAGGAGAGCTTCGTTCGGCGTGCAAACGCTTCGCCACGCGCGATGACGTGGACCGCCAGCATTTCGGATTGTGGGGCGTGGACATGGGCGGGTATGCCGCGCTGGAGGTGGCCGCGTCCGACACGCGGATCGCGGCTTTCGCCGTGGACGATGCCTATGCCAGCCCGCGCGACATGGTACAGATCCAGGTGAAGCATTCCGGCCTCACGATTTTGCCTTTCGTCGGCGGCTTTTCCGATCTCGGATTCCGGCTGGTGAATTATAGTTTCCACGATCAACCGCCCGCGTCCGCGCGTCTTTGGAAGACGGCTGGCATTCCCAAGCTATTTATCCAATCGGAGGATCGTCCCGAGCTCGCCGACGATACCCTCAAAATGTTCGTCGCGGCGCCCGACCCCAAGCAAACCGCACGCGATAGTTTGAGCTATTCCGATATGTCAGACGACGACCGCAGGAACTATGAAAACCTGATTGTGAATTTCTTCCTGAAGAATCTTCCGCCGGTTCCGGCGCCCTAGCGTGGCGCCGGCAGGACGGGGACGTAAACGATGCCTGCGCGCGGCTCGTCCCATTCGCCGCGGAATCTGCCCAGCTCCCTTATTTCGTCGAAACCCTCAGGCGTCGTCAAGACCAGCGCGGGTTCGGGATCCGCAGGAGACCATTCGGGCAGTTCCCTGCCGAAGTAGAAAGCGAGCCCGTAGTTCCAGGAACGCTGCAAATGGTAGGTGAAAATCCGGTCGGGATGCTGGTCTTGCGCAAGAATATGGCGTGAGGCCTTGCGGAATAGAGAGGGTCGAGGGCAGGAAGAATTTGCAGGCTTGCGAATTCAAGGCTTGCCGCGACCGTGAGCGCGCCGAGGGCGACCGAAGGCCTAGTTTTGCGCGGAAGCCGAGAACGCCAATAGCAGCGCCACGCCTATTGCCAAGAACACGATTGTTTCCGCGCGATGGGCAAGTCCCGCCTGTTCCAACGTATCGTCCGGAAGCCGGCGGATAAAATGCCATCCGAAGAGCGCGAGAGCGATCCACGTGACACCGGTTCCCACCCCCAGCAAGAGCGCGGTTCGCCGGCCGTTTTGAAATCCGCGCGCGAGGGCGACAGCGCACAGAAGCGCGAAGGGCGGAATTGCCGGGAGGATATAGCCGGGAAGCTTGGATTGCGAAAAGCTGAAAAACAGAACGGGAAAAGCGGCCCAGCAGGCAAAAAAAAATCCGGGCGAATTTTTCCACGATCGTTCGCGCCAGGCCCGCAAACCCTCCTGGGCCGCGGGCCAGAGCAGCACCGTCCAGGGAAGCAGCGCGAGAAGGAAAATCGGGCCGAAGAACCAGAAGGGCTGCGGGTGCCGAAATTCGGGAGTCAGATATCGTTCGAAATTATGCTGAAGAATGAAAACGCGCAGGAAGTCCGGATTGCGGAGCGCGCAAAGAATGTACCAGGGAAGCGCGACCACGCAAAACGCCGCAATTGCGAACGGATGCGCTGCTCGCAACGCCGCGCGCCAGCGGGTTGTCGCGAGCGCCCAGAGTCCGATCGCTCCGCCCGCCAGGATGACCGCCGCGGGGCCCTTTGCCAGAACCGCGAGACCGAGGAACACGCCGAAGCAAACCAGCGGCACCTTATCGCTGCGATTGTCGCTCGGCGCAGCTTCGGCGGCGCGCAGCGCTCCGGCGCGCCGGAATACGCTCGCCGCGCTCGCCATGGCGAGCGTAATCGCGGCGCTGAAGAGCATATCGGGCGTCGCCGCGCGGGCAAATCCGATGGCCGCGACGCTCGTCGAGAAAAGCAGCGGCGCGAGCAGCGCGGGACTTCGCTCGAAACCTGTGTCGTCTCCATAGTGCTTCCATCCGAGCCAGCCGATAGCCACGGCCGCGGCAAGAGCGGCAACAGCGGAAGGCAGGCGCGCGGCCCACTCCGCGGGGAGATGCAGCAGGAATCCGAATGCCGCCGCCCAGTAATAGAGGATCGGCTTCTCGAACCACGGCTGGCCGTAGAGCCGCGGCGTGACCCAGTCTCCGGAGGCCGCCATGGCCCGAGCGATCCAGGCATAGCGGGGCTCATCCGGGCCAAGAAGGCCGATCGCGCCGAGATGGCCGAAGAGACAGATTAGGATGAGCAGGGCCGTAGCGGCGGCTATCGTCCCCATCCTGCGATGCTTTGGTTTTGCCAATTCACCCAAGACCCGCCGAGTCTAACACCTTGGCAGCGTTCTATCGCGGCCTCGCTCTCGCGGCGCCAACACTAGCGTCCGCCGAGGAGCCTCTAGCATAATGGCACGCGATGCGGGAATGGCTTGAATATGCCGCGGCGTGGGCCGGGCTGAAATCGCTGGGAATCTTGCCCAGGCCGGCGGCGCGGTTCGTGGGAGCGGTCTTCGCCGCCGCTGCCTACGCGGTTCGCACGCCGTTGCGCCGCGCCGCGATGTTCAATCTGCGGCTCGCGTTTCCGGATGGAGAGCGCCCGGCAGCGCAAACGATGGATCCGCGGCATGGTCCGGCAGATTGGCTGGATGGCCGGCGAGTTTTCACAATTTCCGAAATACACGCGGGAGGGGATCGAGCGAATCGTGGTGCTCGACGGATTCGAGAACTTCGATTCCGCGCGCCGCCGGGGAAAGGGCGTGCTATTTCTCACCGGGCACATGAGCGCATGGGAGCTGGCTCCCTTTCGCGCAGGCGCTTTATGGGCACCCTCTGCACTTCCTGGTGCGGCCCATCGCGAACCCCCGCGTGGATGCGCTCATCAACAGTTATCGCTGCCTTTCCGGAAATCGGCCGATCGAAAAGAACCGGTCGGCGCGCGCGATTCTGAAAGTGCTGGCGGATGGCGGGACGGTTGGCATCCTCGCGGATCATAATGCGACGCTCGAAGAGGGCGTGTTCGTGCCGTTTTTCGGCATCCCGGCCTCGACCACCTCGGGGCTAGCGCGGATCGCATTGCGCACGGACGCAGCGGTCGTCCCCGGCTTTCTTTCCTGGGATGAAGGCCGCAGGAAATACCGCTTGCGATTCGAGCCTGCCGTCCGAACTGGCGCGCACCGGGAATGAAGATGCGGACGTCCTCGAAAATACGGCGCGTTTCACGCGCGTGATTGAAGACTATGTGCGCGCGCATCCCGATCAGTGGCTTTGGGTCCACAAGCGGTGGAAAACGCGTCCGCCGGGCGAGACGCCGATTTATCCGTTTTAATTGGGACGCTCTGTTTTTCATTTCGAGAATCCCTGGACCGAGAGGTGGCCATGACTCGTACAGCCGGTGAACTTGCACGATCTTTGGGAGCCAAACTCGAAGGAGATCGCGCTGGCGCCTATCTCAGGCGTGGCAAGTCCCGAACGCGCGCGCGCCCGAGGACCTGATCTATGCCGATTCGGCGCGCCACCTGCCACGCGCGGCGGAATCGGCCGCCCGGTGTGTGCTTGCGCCGCCGGGCGTGCGCCTAAAGGGAAAGACGATTCTCGAAGTGAAGGACCCGAAGTTCGCCTTTGCCAAAGCCGCGGAATGGCTCCTGCCCCGTCCGGCTGCGCGGACGGGGGTCCATGCTTCGGCGGTGGTGGCCGCAAGCGCCCGGCTGGCGCCCGATGCATTCGCCGGCCCCTTATACCGTGATCGAAGAGGACGTGGAAATCGGCGCGGGAACGGTGATTGAGGCATTCTGCTTTCTGGGCCGGGGCGCTCGCGTCGGGGAAAATTGCCGGTTGCATCCGCGCGTGACATTGTATCCAGGTTCGCGGCTGGGAAATCGCGTGGAAGTGCATTCGGGCGCCGTGATCGGGGGCGATGGGTTTGGTTACGTTTTCGGCGAGGGGCGCCACTGGAAGTTTCCGCAAATCGGCGCGATGGAAGTGGGCGACGACGTTGAAATCGGCTGCAATACGACCATTGACCGCGGCTCGCTCGGAACCACGCGGATCGGCGCGGGAGCGAAAATAGATAATCTTGTTCAGATCGCGCATAACGTCTCCATTGGTAAAAATTCCGCAATCGCCTCGCAGGCGGGAATTTCGGGAAGCTCTACGCTGGGCGAACATGTGCTCGTCGGCGGCCAGGCCGGAATGGGAGACGGTTGCACAATCGAGGATGGGGCGATCGTTGGCGGACAGGCGGGAATTCTGCCCGGCAAGGTCATCCGTTGCGGACAGATAGTATGGGGTACACCGGCGCGGCCGCTTGCCAAATTTAAGGAGCAATACGCATGGTTCGCGCGTCTCGCCGAACTGGCTGGGCGCGTTCGCCGGCTCGAGAAGGCGCGAGGGAGTATGCCCCGGGGAGAACCGCTATCGGGCAGTGAGTAATGGGACGCAGGTGCGGCTGTATCCGGCCGATAGGTACCGGGGCTCCCTCCACTTGACAACTTTTGGCAGGCAGCCTTGCGGGGGGTTGGCTCATCCCACATACGGTTTATAGTGATGGCAATGGCGGCGGATTTTTAATTGACCGCACATTCGATACCAAAGATAATGGTACCTGGGGTTGTAAATATCTGTAGGTCACGCAGATTGGGCTGTTTCTACTAGCCGGAAGGCCCGCCCGGCACAAATGAGCGATTTAACGCGTTGCACTGGCGGGTGCGGGATACGCCAGACCGGGTGCCCTCCAGGCCAGGCGGCTGAAATGCCTGGTTTGGCGCGTGGTCCGGGATGGGCTCTCGGTAAGAGTCGCGGAATATGGTGTTTCATAGAGCGGTCGAGGTAGCGTGTAATTATGTCTGAGGGTTTAATGACACCGGAGGCGAGAGTTCGTGTGCCAGGCACGGCCAATGGCGCCACAGAGAGCGCTGCGTCCATTGCTGCCCGCGATTTGGAATCGCAGGTCGGGGAGGCAGTCGGCCGGAGCGTGAACTGGCTGCTTTCGGCGCAGGCCCAGGAGGGTTACTGGTGGGCCGAGCTGGAAGCCGACACCACACTCGAGTCGGACTATATCCTCTTTCTCCACATTCTCGGCCAGTTGAAATCGGAAAAAACCAGAAAACTCGCCAAGTACATTCGGGAAAAGCAGCTGCCCGATGGCGGCTGGAATATTTTTCACGGGGGCCCGGCGGAGCTGAATGCCACGGTGAAGGCTTACGTGGGGTTGCGGCTGGCCGGCGATTCCGCCGCGGCCCCGCACCTCGAAAGCGCGAAGAGAAAAATCCACGAACTGGGCGGCTTGGAAGCCACGAATTCGTATGTGCGCTTTTATCTCGCCATGGTTGGCGCGGTGGATTGGAATTTAGTTCCGGCAATTCCGCCGGAGCTGATGCTCCTGCCGAACTGGTTTCCCCTGAATATTTACGAGATGTCCTCGTGGACGCGCGCTATCGTGATCCCGCTCGCCATCGTGTACGCCCATAAGCCCGGCTGGCGCCTGCCCGGGGGCGTGACCGTGGATGAGCTTTTCAGAGTCCCTGGCGCGAAGCCGCGGTCCTTTGCCTGGGACCGGCGCGTGATCTCCTGGCGAAACTGCTTTTTGGCGCTGAACCGCGGGCTAAAGGTTTACGAGAATTTGCCCTGGAAGCCGTTTCGCAAGGCCGCGCTCGAACGCGCCAGAAAATGGATGCTCGAGCACATTGAGCGCAGCGACGGCCTGGCAACGATTCTTCCCGCGATGATGAATTCGATTTTTGCCCTGCTCGCCACCGGCAGCGATACCACCGATCCGCTGGTGGCACGGGAGATGCAATTCCTGGCGCGCTACGAGATCGAAGAAAAGGGCCGGATTCGCATCCAGCCATGCATCTCGCCGGTTTGGGATACGGCCATTGCCATGGTTTCGCTCGAAGAGGCCGGGCTCGATCCCGCGCATCCATCCCTGGTGGCCGCGGAACGCTGGCTGCTCGATAAGCAAATTCTGGGCTCGGGCGATTGGCAGGTGAAGAACCGCAAGGCCGAACCCGGCGGATGGGCTTTTGAATTTCGCAACGACTACTATCCCCGACGTGGACGACACGGCCTTTGTGCTGATGGCTCTGGGACGCGTGGCGGACCCGGAACCCGCGCGGCAGCGCGGGGCGATTCGGCGCGGTCTGGCGTGGCTCGCGAGCATGCAGAATAGCGACGGCGGGTGGGGCGCCTTCGACCACGAAAACAATTTTCAGTTCCTGAATCACATTCCCTTCGCCGATCACAACGCCATGCTCGATCCATCCACCGCGGACGTCACCGCCCGCGCGGTCGAATGCCTGGGGCAGATGGGATGGCCTGCGTCGCATCCGGTGATCGAGCGCGCCCGCGCGTTCCTGCGGCACGATCAGACAGACAGCGGCGCCTGGTTCGGGCGCTGGGGCGTCAACTACATTTACGGCACGAGCGGCGTCTTGCGCGCCCTGGAAACCCTGGCGCTGGCCTCGCAACCCGAATGCCAGCGAGCCGCGGACTGGCTGCGCTCGGTGCAGAATGCCGATGGCGGCTTCGGGGAATCCGTGCTCTCGTATTACGATCCGGCGCTGAAGGGCAAGGGCCGCAGCACGGCATCGCAAACGGCCTGGGGCTTGATCGGCCTGCTGGCGGCGTCGGGGCCGGAGGATCCCGCGGCTGAGCGCGCTGTGGCGTGGCTCGTTGCACATCAGAATGCCGACGGGGCCTGGGATGAAGATGACTTTACGGGCACGGGTTTCCCGCTGCGTTTTCTATCTGAAGTATCATTTCTATCGAATCTCTTTCCCGCTGTACGCCCTTGCGCGCTATGACAATTTGCGCAAAGGCCGGAGAAAAAATCCGGGCATGCAAGTCCCTGCGGAAGAGATCGAGCATCGAAACGGACCAGGGGGTAATGGATGAGAGTTCCTTTTAGCTTGACGACGAACATGGCCGGCTACCTGACCCGCAAGGGCCTGAGCGGCGAGAAGAAGTACCCGCTGGTGATGATGCTCGAACCGCTGCACGCCTGCAATCTCACGTGCACGGGCTGCGGCCGCATTCGGGAATACAAATCCACGATCAATGAGAGTCTCACGGTCGAGGAGTGCCTGAGCGCGGTGGACGATTGCGGCGCGCCCATCGTTTCCATTTGCGGCGGCGAACCCTTGATTTATCCGGAAATCGGCCGGCTGGCGGGCGAAATCCTGGCGCGCAAGAAACACATCTACCTCTGCACCAACGGGATGTTCATCCGCAAGCGCCTGCGCGATTTCAAGCCCACTTCGCGCCTTTTCTTCAATGTGCACCTCGACGGCCTCGAGAAGACCCACGACATCTGCGTCGAGCGCGATGGCGTGTTCCGCGAAGCCATCGAAGGCATCAAGGCCGCCAAGGCGGCGGGCTTCCTGGTGACGTCGAACACTACCGTCTACAAGGAAACCGATATCGAGGAAATCGCCGAGCTCTTTGCCTACTTGCAGACGCTCGGCGTGGATGGCCACATGATTTCGCCGGCCTATTCCTACGCCGCCGTGATGACCAAGGAAATCTTCATGTCGCGCGACGAAATCCGCGAAAAATTCCGCCGCGCCAGCCAGCTGCTGGAACGCTACAACATTGTCACCTCGCCCATCTACATGGAATTTCTGCGCGGCGAGCGCGAGCTGATGTGCACCGCGTGGGGCAATCCGACCTACAACCCGCGCGGCTGGAAGGGCCCCTGCTATCTGATGACCGATGCCCACCACGAGACCTTCAAGGACCTGATCGACAACACGCCGTGGGAAAAATACGGCCACGGACGCGACCCGCGCTGCCAGGACTGCATGGTGCACGCCGGGTATGAAGCCTCCGCCGTGATCGGCGGCAACAAAAAGCTGGGCGACACCTGGAAAATGTTCACCTGGACGGTTTCCGGGCGCATGGGCGGCCTGAAGGGCGGCAAGCGCGCCAAGGCCGGCAATGGAAATGGACACTCGAACGGCAATGGACATTCGAACGGTCGTCCGGCAAGCGAGCGGCGATCACCAAAAATGACCAAGCGCCCTCCCACGCGGGAGTTGTGGCGCAAGAAAAGCAAGAGAAAGAGGTTTTCCGCATTTTATGACCACGCTTGTCACGGGCGCCACGGGATTCGTAGGGAGCCACGTCGCCCGGCAACTTGTCAACGCAGGGCATTCGGTTCGCGTTCTTGTCCGTCCGGCCAGCAATTTGCGACTTCTGGAAGGATTGCCGGTCGAGCGCGTCGAGGGCGATCTGCGCGATTTGATTTCCCTGGGCCGCGCCATGAAGGGCGTTCGCCGCGTTTTTCACGTGGCGGCGGATTACCGCCTGTGGACGCGCAATCCGCAAGAGATTTACGAGAGCAACGTGGAAGGCACGCGCCGTCTGTTCGAGGCGGCCCGGAGCGCGGGCGTCGAGCGCGTGGTGTACACCAGCACCGTGGCGACGATCGCCGTCACCGATGACCCTGGCGCGCTGCCGAATGAAGAGACGCACGCGAATCTTAGCCAGATGATCGGCCACTACAAGCGCTCGAAATTTCTCGCCGAGCTGGAAGCCATCAAGGCCGCCGGCGCGGGCCTGCCCGTGGTGATCCTGAATCCCACGGCCCCCGTCGGCCCGGGCGATTGGAAGCCGACGCCCACCGGCCGCATCATCGTGGACTTTCTGAACGGCAAGATGCCCGCGTATGTGGATACGGGATTGAATGTGGTAGCGGTCGAAGATGTTGCAGCAGGGCACTTGCTGGCCGCGGAAAAGGGACGCATCGGCGAACGGTACATCCTGGGCGCGCGCAATATGACGCTCAAGCAGATTCTGGACGCGCTCTCCATGATTACAGGGCGGCCCGCGCCGCGCGTGCGCCTGCCGCATGCCGTCGCGCTCGCCGCGGGATACGCGGATGAGTGGTTTTCGTGGCTCACGGGCCGCGAGCCGAGGATTCCGGTCGAGGGCGTGAAGATGTCGCGCCACCGGATGTTCGTCGAAAGCGATAAAGCCGGCCGCGAACTCGGCTACCAGCCGGGACCGGTCGAAACAGCGCTCGAACGCGCCGTCCGCTGGTATGAAGCGCACGGATACGTTCCCAGCGGCGCCGCATGCAAGCCGGCCACCCGCGCGCAAGCCGCGTAATTTGGTGCGGAGCGAGGAATCTCTTTCTTCGGCACAGCGTCGGACATGAAAATCCTGGTTACGTTCGCGCTCGAAAATGAATTCGCCCCCTGGCGAGCCAGGCATGAGTTTCGTTCCGGCCAAGGCGCCGCCGCGGAAACATCCTTTGCCCGGATCGGCGGCGCTGAAGTGGAAGTGCTGTTAACCGGCGTTGGTCCGGCGCGCGCGGGCGTGGCAACCAAAGAGTTGATGCGCGGCGACTCTAGCGCTTTTAACCTTTGCATCAGTTCCGGATTGGCAGGCGCATTGCGCCCCGCCTATCGCGTGGGCCAAGTTTTGGCCGCACGGAGCGCATTCTCGGAACTTCCGAGCGCCGATGCGGTGGACCGAGTGCTGCGAAGCAGCGAAGCGCTTATTTCGTTTGCCGCCGAATGCGGTGCTACGCTCGTCGAGCGGTTCTACACCGCCGGGCGCGTGGTGGCCAGGGCGGAAGAAAAGCGCCATCTCGGCGAAACCGCCGACGTCGTGGAAATGGAAAGTTTTGACGTCATGCGCGAAGCCCATGTGAATGGTATTCCGGCGATCGCCATACGCGCCATCAGCGACTCCGCGGATGAGGACTTGCCGCTGGATATGGGCGAAGTCTTCGATAGCGAAGGCCGGGTGAGCATGCCGCGCGTCCTGGGCCAGGTGGCCCGGCATCCGGCGGCGCTTCCCAGCCTCATGCGGCTCGGGCGCCAAAGCAAAGCGGCGGCGGAATCTCTCGCGGACTTCCTGGATCGTTATATTGCCGCCATTGCCGGGCGGGCGGAACTTCTTGACAAAGCGGCAGCCACGGCCTGATCAGAGCATGAGCCACACGGTCGCACAAATCGGATCGCAGGGCGCCGGGCGGAAACGCACCGGCCTGATGCGCGCGGGAGTGTATCGCGGCCAGGGGCGCGTGGTCGTCGAATCGGTGCCCATCCCGGAAATTGGCGAAGGCGAAGTGCTCTTTCGCGTGGCCGCGTGCGGCATTTGCGGCACGGACATCAAAAAAATTCACCACGGCTTCATCAAGCCTCCCCAAATTCTCGGCCACGAACTCGCCGGCACGGTGGTCGAAACCGGGCGAGGCGTCAGGAAATTCAAGCCCGGCGACCGTGTGGTCAGTTTCCATCACATTCCGTGCGGCGGCTGCTTCTATTGCGAGAAGAAGCTTTTCTCGCAATGCGCGGGTTATAAGAAAGTCGGGCTCACGGCCGGTTTCGACCCCAACGGCGGCGGCTTCGCCGAATATGTCCGCGCCATGCCCTGGATCGTCGAGCGCGGAATGATCGCTCTCCCGCTCGACGTCACGTTCGAGGAAGCCACCTTTGTCGAGCCGGTGAATACCTGCCTGAAGGCCGTCCGCAAAGCGCGCGTCGCTCCGGGCGAGACGGTTCTCGTCATCGGGCAAGGACCCGATCGGCATGCTTTTGACCGATGCTCGCGAAGTTCGAAGGCGGTACCGTGTATACGAGCGATCCCATGGCCGGGCGCCGCGGAAGCCAGCTTGCGCTTCGGCGCGTCGGAATCCTTCGACCCGGCGGACGGAAAACTCATCGAGGAGATTCGCCGCCGCACGGGCGGACGCGGGGCGGACGCCGTGCTGGTGGCCGTGCCCAACCCGTCATCAGTCCCGGAGGCCCTGGCTCTCGCGCGGCCCGGCGGCCGCGTGCTACTGTTTGCGCATAACGACCCGGCGTTGCAGCTCCAGTTTCCGGCATCGGCCGTGGGGATCGAGGAAAAGGAAATTCTCGGCAGTTATAGCGCTTCGGTGGACGATCAGGAAGAATCGGCCGCGCTTGTTTTCGAGCGGCGTATTCCCGTTCGCGAGATGATTTCGCACCGCTTTCCGCTCGAGCGCATCGCGGACGCCTTGGAATTGGCGGCCGACCCGAAGGGTGATACCCTGAAAGTGGTGATTGCCCACGAATGAGCAACATCTCAGAGAAACGGGCACATGACCGCGGCCGTTCTCTACGGCCGTGAAGACGTGAAGATCGAGCGCGTGGATATTCCCTCGCTCGCCGATGACGAAGTCCTCGTCCGCGTCGAAGTCGCGCTCACCTGCGGCACCGACTTGAAAGTCTGGAAGCAGGGCTCCCATGCGCGCATGATCCAGCCGCCCGCGCTATTCGGCCACGAACTGGCCGGCGTCGTGGAAGCGAAAGGTTGCGCCGTGAACGGCGTTCTGCGGCGTGGCATGCGCGTCGTGCCGTCGAATTCCGCGCCGTGCAGCATGTGCTTCTTCTGCCGCAAGGGCCAGCCCAATCTTTGCGAGGACCTGCTCTTCAATAACGGCGCCTACGCGGAATACATTCGCATTCCGGGACGAATCGTTCGCCAGAACATGCTCGAAATCCCCGATCACGTTTCGTTCCTCGATGCGGCCATGGTCGAGCCGCTCGCCTGCGTCCTTGCGCGGCATCCATGAGACGCAAATCCAGCCGGGCGAAACGGTCGTGGTCATCGGCTGCGGGCCAATCGGCCTGAAATTCATCCGCGTCCTTTCGGGCCGCAAGGTTCGCGTGATCGCGGTCGGCAAGCGCAAGAGCCAAATCGCCGCCGCCGAGCGGCTGGGCGCTGTCGCCGCGTTCGACGTCTCGCAAATCGAGAATCCCGTGGGCCTGGTCCGCGAGCTGACCGAAGGCGGGCGCGGCGCCGATGCCGTGATCGAAGCGGTCGGCACACCCGCGACCTGGCAATGGGCGCTGCAAATGGTGCGCAAGGGCGGCACTGTGAACCTGTTCGGTGGATGCCCGCGGGGCACCGACATGCACATCGATCCGGCCGCGCTGCACTATTCCGAGATCACCATCATGTCCACGTTTCACCATACGCCGCGGTTCATCCGCGAGGCCGTGGATACCATCGCGCGCGGCGAAATTCGGGCGAGCGACTTCATCACCGGCGAAGTCCCCCTCTCCGAATTGCCGCACGTCTTCGAAAAAATGAAGAACCGCAATGGCGAATTGAAGACCGCCGTCATTCCCTGACCTGTAAGGTTTCCGCTTTGGGATTCGGGAGCCCGCCAGGGGCGTTGAGGGTTCTTTCGAAACGCCACAATTTCCATGTTGCCCACACCGGAACTCGAAATCGCCCGCGGCCTTCCCCCGGAAGGTTGCGGCGTCCAGCAAGCGCAGCGCTACACGCGCTGGCTCGCCACGCACCACTACGAGAATTTCAGCGTCGTCTCGTGGCTGCTCCCGCGCCGGCTGCACCAGCATTTTTACAATCTATACGCCTATTGCCGCTGGTCGGACGACCTCGGCGATGAAGTAGCCGATCCCGCGCGCGCGCTCGAGCTGCTCGACGCCTGGGAAGACGAGCTGCGCCTCCTCTACGGACACGGGCGCGGCCCCTCGCATCCCGTTCTCATCGCGCTGGCCGAGACGATTCGCGCGAAGCAGATTCCCGCGCAGCCCTTCCGCGATCTTCTCCGCGCGTTTCGCCAGGACCAGACGGTCCATCGCTATGCCACCTGGGACGACGTTCTCGGCTACTGCGTCTATTCGGCGAATCCCGTCGGGCGCCTGGTCCTGTATCTTGTGCGATTACCGCGACGCCGGAGCGGCAGCGCCTTTCCGATTTCACCTGCACGGCTCTGCAACTTGCCAATTTCTGGCAGGATGTCGCGCGCGATCTCGAAAAGGGCCGCATCTATATCCCGCTCGATGCGCTCGCCGCGCATGGATTGAGCGACGCGGATATTGTCGCGCGGCGTTTCGATGGGCGCTACATCGCGCTGATGAAATCCCTGATCGCCCGCACCCGCGAGCTTTTCGCCGCGGGGCTGCCGCTGGCGGCCTCCGTCGACTCCTTCCTGCGCGTGGATATTGATCTGTTCAGCCGCGGCGGGCTCGCCGTCCTCGACGCCATCGAAGCCTCGGGCTACAACACGCTCGAACGCCGCCCTGCAATTTCGAAGCGCGCGCAGCCCCGCCTGCTCGGCCGCGCGCTTGTCTCGCGCGCGTTTGCCGGCGGCCGCCCGACGCACAAGGGCGCCGCTTCCCTGCCCCAGCCGCCGTCCGAGTCAGGCCCAGCCGCCCGGCACGCGCGGAGCGCGCCTGGGGCGCGGCGAACGAAACAGAAAATATTCGCGCATCCTATGCGGAATGCCATCGCATTGCGCGCGCGGCGCACAGCAGCTTCTATCTGGCGTTCTACGGCCTGCGCAAGGAAAAGCGCAATGCCCTGTGCGCGCTCTATGCCTTCATGCGCCTGGTGGACAACGTTTCGGACGAATCCGGCGCTCTGGAATCGAAGCGCCGCGGCCTGGCCCGCTGGCGCGCCATGCTCGACGAAGCGATTGCCGGGACGCACCGAAGGCCACGCCATTCTCCCCGCGCTCGCGGACACCATGGCGCGCTTCGAGATTCCCACGCGCTATTTTCACGATTTGATATCTCGGCGCGGAAATGGATCTGACGGTGGCATCGTACGCCACCTTCGACCGCCTATCGCGAATATTGCTATCGCGTGGCCGGCACCGTGGGACTCACCTGCCTCCATGTATTCGGCTTTCGCGATCCGCGCGCCCCGGATCTGGCCGAGCGCCTGGGACTCGCCTTTCAACTGACGAACATTCTTCGCGACGTGCGCGCCGATTTCGAGATGGGCCGCGTCTATATTCCGCCGGAAGACCTCGCGCGCTTCGGCGCGCGGGCCGAAGACCTGCGCGGGCCCCTCACCCCGCCGCTCGGAAATCTTCTGGAATTCGAGGCCGAGCGCGCCTGGCGCTTCTATGAGGAAGGCGCCGCCGCTCGTCGAGCGGGTGGATTCCGATAGCCGCGCGACCCTCGGCGCTTTGATCCGGACGTATAGCAGCCTCCTGGCGCGGATCGAGGAGCGTGGCTTCGATGTGTTCGGCTCGCGCGTGTCGCTGTCCCGCGCGGAAAAGGTTCAGTGTCTCCTCGCGGCGGGAATTCCCGGATGGTGGAAGAAGGATGTCCTCGCAAAACGTTGTGGTGATCGGCGGCGGCCTGGCGGGCCTAGCCTCCGCCGTCGTGCTGGCTGAAGCGGGCTTCCACGTCCGCTTGCTGGAGAAGCGTCCGCGCCTGGGCGGGCGCGCCACTTCCTATCCGCTGCCCGATGGCAGCGAAGTGGACAATTGCCAGCACGTGACGCTCGGTTGCTGCACGAACCTGGCGGATTTTTATCGCCGCGCCGGCGCGGACGGCAAAATCCGCTTCTACGACCAGCTGTACTTCATGGACGCCAAGGGCCGGAAGTCGGTGATGCGGGCTTCGCCATTGCCTCCGCCTCTGCACCTGGCGCCCTCGTTCCTTTTTTTCGGCTCGCTCACTTGGGCGGACAAACGAGGGATCGCCAGGGCCATCGTGGCCATCGCCAGGGCGGGCGGCAAGCCGCCGAGAACCGGCGGAATTTCCATGCTGGAATGGCTCCAGCGAATGCGGCAGACGCCGGGGGCCATCGAGCGATTCTGGCGCGTCGTGCTGGTGAGCGCGCTCGACGAGGAGCTGGCGCGCACCGACGCGCGCTACGGAATCGAGGTTTTCTGGAAGGCTTTCCTCGCCAACCGCGGCGGATACCGCGTGGGCATTCCGCGCGTACCGCTCGGCGAACTCTACGAAGGCTGCCGGGACGCGGTGGTTCGCGCGGGCGGCGAAGTCCGGCTGCGGTGCGGAGTCCGCGAAATCCATGTGCGGGAAAATGCCTTCGCGGGCATGGTCCTCGAGGATGGTTCGGAGATGGCGGCGGACGCGTGCATCGCCTGCGTGCCCCACGATGCTCTGCTCGGCCTGCTGCCCGGCTCATTGAGCGAAGCAACGGCGCCCCTCGGCGGTCTCCCGCGCATCAAGACTTCGCCGATCACGGGCGTGCATTTCTGGTTCGACCGCCCCGTGATGCAAGAGCCGTACTTGGCGCTCCTGGACCACACCACACAGTGGATCTTCAACAAGTCGGCGCTCTATGCGGAGGAAGATGGCGGCGCGAATTCGCATTCCACGGCGGCGCAGGGGCCCGGCGCCGGCGGGCAGTATCTGCACTCGTCATCAGCGCATCGTACGATTTGGTGCCGCGCTCGCGGCAGGAAATTATTGATCTATGCCGCAAGGAACTGGAGGACGTTCTTCCAGCCGCGCGAAAGGCGCAAATGCTGAAAGCCACGGTGATCAAGGAAGTGAACGCGACGTTTTCCCCCGAACCGGGCGTGGACCGCTGGCGGCCGTCGCAAGAAATCGGAGTGCGGAATCTTTTCGTGGCCGGCGATTGGACGCGCACCGGCTGGCCCGCCACGATGGAAGGAGCGGTTCGCAGCGGCTATCTGGCCTCCGAGGCGCTCGTCGCCGCCTTCCCGCGGACCGATGGCCGTCCGCAAAAATTCCTGCAACCCGATCTGCCCTTCGAGGGCCTCTCGAAATTGTGGGCGCGGCGGAAGGAGGCGGTCCGCGAATGACCCGGCTCAAAAAGGGCGGCGTGCTGTTGCTCGTGGGAACCTCCAAGGGCGGTTTTATTCTTCGCAGCGACGCGCGGCGGAAAAAATGGGCGGTGGAAGGGCCGCTCTTCGCCGGGCTGATGGTCCACCATTTCACGCTCGATCCGCGCGATCGCGAGACCTTTTTTGCGGCCACGTATTCCGAATGGTGGGGCTGCGACATCCAGCGCAGCCGCGGCGGCCGCGCATGGCATCGCACCAAGGGCGGCGTGCGCTACGAGCCGGATGCGGGGCTTTCGGTGAAGTGCGTCTGGCATATTCGCGCGGGCAACGCGAGCGAGCGCGCGGTGGTGTACGCCGGCGTGGACCCGGCGGGATTATTCCGCAGCGAGGATTCGGGCGCCACATGGAGCGAAGTGAAGGGCCTCAACCGCCATGAAACCCGCGCTCGCTGGATGCCGGGAAAGGGAGGCATGATCCTCCACTCCATTGTCCCCGACCCGCGTGACGCGCGCAAAATGCACGTCGCGATATCCGCCGCGGGCGTTTTTTACACCGAGGATGGCGGGGCCACGTGGCAGCCGCGCAATCGAGGCACGCGCGCCGATTTTTTGCCCGTGAAATATCCGGACCTGGGACAGTGCGTGCACAAGCTTCTCGCCGCGCCCGGCGGCCATTCCCTCTACCAGCAGAATCATTGCGGCGTGTACCGCAGCGATTCGGGCGGCGAACGGTGGAGCGATATCTCGAAAGGCCTGCCCTCGCGATTCGGTTTCTGCATGGGCGTTCACCCGCGGGAGGCCGCGACCGCCTGGGTGGTGCCCATGGAGAGCAGCCAGTTCCGTGCGTGCGCGCATGGAAAATTGTCCGCCTTCCGGTCGCGCGATGGCGGGCGCTCCTGGCGGCGGGCGTCCCGCGGTTTGCCGGAGCGCAACGCGCATCTGCTGGTTTTGCGCGAGGCCATGTCGGTGGATTCAGCGGATCCCGCGGGCGTCTATTTCGGCACGTCCACCGGCCAGCTTTTTTACACGCGCGACGAAGGGAACGGCTGGAATTTGCTGGCCGATTTTCTGCCGCCCATTTTTTCGGTGGAGGCTTTCGGGCCGCATGCTTGAACGAGGTCCGATGGCCGCGCGGGCGGCCCGATCGCCTTTCGAGCGCCCGAACGAGGAATGCCGCTCGCGCGCGGTGTTTCAGAGTATGATGGGTTATCCCCCAGGAGGATTCCATGGAGCGGAAGTATAAGCAGAAGGGCTATCGCGACAGCGATGCCGACGAGAAAAAGCGCGAACGCACCGACCGGCCGCCCGGCGAGCCGCGTCCCAAGCAGGAATTGCTGGGGCCGCGCACGCCCCGGATGGTCGGAACGGTGATGCGGGCGCGCTGCACGAGTTGCGGCGCGGTGCTGGCGCCCGGCTTCGATGCCAACACCGCCTGCCCGCGCTGCCACGCCGAATTGCACAGTTGCAAGCAGTGCGTCCATTTCGATACGGGCAAGCAATTCGAGTGCAATCAGCCCATCCCGGAGCGGATCGCGAAGAAGGACGCGAAAAACGACTGCACGTTTTTCGAATTTCGGATGACCGTGGAAAAGGACACTTCGCCGGTCACCTACGCCACGAATGCTCCCGCCGCGGCCCCCGCCTCACGCCCCAACAACGCGCGCAAAGCCTTCGAAGACCTTTTCAAAAAATAGCCCTTTTTCGGAATTTCGAGGCGGGTTGCAAGCCGCCGCCGCGAGCGTTATTCTGGATTCGCATCCTTGCGGATGCCTCTTCGCGTTTGTCCGCGGGCCGGAAGGCGGTGGCATGAAAATCACATACAGCAACATCAGCGCCCAGGATCGCAAGTCGGTGGAGGAAGATTTTGGGCGGCACCTACAAAAGCTGAATCGCCTGCTGAAGAGGTACGCTCCCGATTTGGTCCACCTTCACAGTTCGCTCGAGAAGACGCCTCGCAAATCCGAGTTCGGATTTTCGCTGCATCTCACGCTGCCGACCGGGCCGCTCTACGCCACGGGCCTGGGACCCGACGTGCGCGCGAGCGCCAGGGCCGCCTTCGCCGAACTCGAGGCCCAGGTGAAGAAGCATCAGCAAAAGCTGCGCAAGGATTACGTCTGGAAACGCAAGCGCGGCCGCCGCACTTTGGATGCAAGCGAGCTTTCCTCCGCGGATTGACGCCGAGAATGCCCTTTGCCGGTTCCGCGCGCGCACGTTAGAATCGAAGGATATCTCCCGCAGGGGCGTAGCTCAGTGGTAGAGCAGCGGCCTTTTAAGCCGAAGGTCGTGGGTTCGATCCCCACCGCCCCTACCAACCTCCTCATTCACTCCATGGAAGTTGCGAATCCGCGGGCATTCGATTAGGGCTGCGCGGAGGTGCGGCGGCTCAGCAGATAGGCGCGGATGAAGGGATCGAGGTCGCCGTCGAGGACTTTTTGGACGTCGCCGCGCTCGAGCTTGGTGCGGTGGTCCTTGATGAGCTGGTAGGGCTGCACCACGTAGGAGCGAATCTGACTGCCGAAGCTGATGTCGGACTTGGTGGCGTCGAGCTTGGCCACATCGCCGCGGCGCTTTTCGAGTTCGACTTCATAGAGACGCGAGCGGAGAACCTTCATCGCGATCTCGCGGTTTTTGTGCTGGCTGCGCTCGTTCTGGCACTGGACCACGATGCCCGTGGGCAGGTGCGTGAAGCGCACGGCCGATTCGACCTTGTTGACGTTCTGGCCGCCGTGGCCGCCGGCGCGGAATGTGTCTATGCGAAGGTCTTCGGGGCGGACGACGATCTCGATGCGGTCGTCAATTTCCGGGATGACGAAAACGGAGGCGAAAGAAGTGTGGCGGCGCGCGGCCTGATCGAACGGCGAGATGCGCACCAGGCGATGCACGCCGCTTTCGCCCGCCAGCAAGCCGTAGGCGTTTTCGCCTTCGATTTGCACCGTGGCGGACTTGATGCCCGCTTCCTCGCCGGGAGTGGAATCGAGGACCGTGGCGCGAAAGCCTTTTTGCTCCGCCCAGCGGAGATACATGCGCAGGAGCATTTCGGCCCAGTCCTGCGATTCCGTTCCGCCCGCGCCGGGCTTGATGGTGAGGATGGCGTTGAGGCGGTCGCTTTCGCCGGCGAGAAGGGTTTTCGTTTCGAGCTCGGAGACGAATTTATCGGCGGCGTCGAGTTCTGTGGAAATGTCGCCGAGGAGCGAGTCGCGCTGGGCGTCATTGCCCTCTTCCTGCGCGAGATGAAAATAGGTTTCGATGTCGCTGGTCTTGCTCTCGAGTGTGTCGAAGGCGCCCACGCGGTCCTCGAGCTGCTTGCGCTCCTGGAGCGTGGCCTGGGCCCTCTCCTGGTCCTGCCAGAAATTGGGGCCGCTGGTTATTTCTTCGAGCGAGGCAAGCTGCTTGCGGGCGGAGGCGCCGTCAAAGATAGCTCCGCACAAGCTCGATGCGCTTCTGGAGCTCGGCGTAGCGGTTTTGCAGGTCTTCGATATGCTGCGTCGGCGGCATGGTTTGATTTTACACACGAATCGCGAAATTCGAAAATCGAAACTCGCGACATTAGTTAGCGGTGTCCTAACTTGAAGAATTTTCTGGTCTTGAGAACACAAAGAGGGATTCTTCGACTACGTCCCGCGCCCCCACGAAGCGGGGGAAAACAAAGGCGCGCGGGACTCCGCTCAGAATGACGACGCAATACTTTTCACTCAGGCTAGGGCACTGCCCGGTGGTTAACCAGGCGCTAATGGACAGGTTAGTTTGAAGCTGATCGCGATTTTGTTTTGAAAGTGGGAGGGTCAGGAACCGAGAATTTCCATGCCATGCTGTGTTGCCAGCGCCTGGCGAACTCCTTCGCCTTCATGCGACGCAAAATCTTGCCGCTCGGCACTTCGATCTCATAACCGAGAACCTGGCACATGATCCCGCCCATCGAAGAGCTGCATGGGACTTCGGCCATCACAACTATCCGCGAGGAATCGCCGATCCAGTCGATCCCCGAGACGTTGATGTATTCGTACGGCTCGACTTCGAATATAGTGCAATCGTCAACGGACGGGTTGGCTTGACAGGGTGGGAAGCTCCGGAACGTGTCCCGCTTAACTTCACGGGTGATATCACCAGGGCCTAAGTTTGGATCATCGAGCAGATGCACCGCAACAAGATCGTCGCCATCGGCGTGACCGCCATTTATGAAGAAGGCCTTTGAATCCGGCGACCATGTAACTTCGTCTTCTACGTCCGACACAGGCTCGACCTCGCCGATGTTTCTTCCTGCCGTCGTTACCCGCAGAGAAACGAAATCGGCGTCTGGATTTTCCGGAAGGGGCTTGTAGCCGACTTCGACAGCGCTTTTTCCATCCGGTGAGGCAATGCGTAAGGGCTGGCATTCTTTCAGATCATCTGGTTTGTCGGCGTCGCACCAAGCACGGAAGCTTACGCCCTTCTTGGCCCATTCAGGAGGGTTCGCCATCGAGTTCGCCGGCGCAAATAAGACGAACATAGCCAAAAAAACAGGGCACGAAAAGTGAGGCATGCTTTTTCGCAACATGATTAGCGAGATTTTACACCAAGTTTGCCCGAGGCGAACGCAGTCGCAAGCATGGCGAGGGAGGCGAGGAGGCAAAGCCAGGGGAGCCAATCGCCGAAGCGGGCATAGGGCGTGAGGCCGGAGCGAAAATCGTAGGGGGCGTCGAGTTG
The DNA here is from genome assembly GCA_963823205.1 of Terriglobia bacterium. Classification (GTDB taxonomy): domain Bacteria; phylum Acidobacteriota; class Terriglobia; order Acidiferrales; family UBA7541; genus Palsa-295. The sequence continues at coordinate 532,014 of CAWGKL010000002.1, read as the reverse complement.
GCCGCGAATATCGGGCGCGAGTTGCGCGACGATTCTCCCATAGGGGTCGACGGACACTGTAAAACCGTTGTTCGTGTCGCGGAGCAGCCAGCGGCGATTTTCGACGGCGCGGACGCGCGCCGTCATCAAATGCTGCGCGGGCGCGCCGGAGCGTCCGAACCAGCCATCGTTCGAGATGTTGACCAGCAGCTCGGCGCCATTGCGCGTGAACCGCCGGACTTCATCGGGAAACACGGCCTCGTAGCAGATGAAGACGGCGAATTTCTGATCGAGCAGCGAACCATTCGCAAAACTGCCCACGGGGTAGGTCGTGCCGGGAGTGAAATCGCCGATATCGGCGGTGAGTTTTCCGGCAAACGTGAGCCAGTGGCGCAGCGGAACATATTCGCCCCAGGGCACCAGATGAACTTTGTCATAGGTGAAGATGCGCTGGCCGGAGGGGTCGAGAAGCACGGCGCTATTGGACGCCCCCCACTTGCCGGCAGCGTCCTTCTTCCAGTCCACCACGCCGACGAGGAAATTATTTTGGGAATTTTTAGCGATCTGCGTGGCGCGGTTTCGAAAGGCAGGCTCGAACAAAGTGAACGGCGCGGGGACTTCGGGCCAGATGATCGGCCCGGGCTCTTTTTGCGCGGCGTCCACGCTGATGCTTTCCAGTTGATCCATTTCTCCGGCATGGATGGCGAGCCAGTTCGGGGGATATTCTTCGGACTGCGGGAAATTGGTCTGCACAAGATGCGCGACGAAGCGCGGCGCTGTGGACGGCACAAAATATTTTCCGCCAATGGCGATGAAGATTACCGCAGCCGTGGCGACGAGCAGCGCTTTCCACGCCCGCTGCGTCCCCGCGAGAATGGCGTACGCGAGCAGCGAGGAGTAGGCCACGACGACAAAGCTCAGGCCGTAGATGCCCGTGACCGTCGCGAGTTGGACGAGTGCCAGGTTGCCGCTCGCGGCGTAGCCCGTGAGGTTCCACGGGAAGGCGATAATGGGCAGATGCGCGCGCGCGAATTCGAGCGTCACCCATAGGAAGGGCGCGAGCGCGCAGGCGAACATTTTTCCTTTTCGCGAGGCGAGCGCGATGCCCCAGGAGAAAAGCGCGGCGATCGCTCCTCCGGCGAAGGCCAGCAAGGCGAGGATGCCCGCGGCGGTCCAAGGGTCCACGTTGCCGTACTGCTGCATTACGGTGTCAATCCAGGGCACGGACAAGGGATAGAAAATAATGCCGTGGAGAAAACCGTAGAGCGGCGCCCAAGCGAGCCGCGCCCGGTACGAGGCCAGGATGAGCATAGCGGGGGCAACCCACGCCAGCAGCGGCAGATTGTAATTGGGAAACGCAAGCGCCAGGGCGGCGCCGCTCGCCGCGGCGAGCAGCACGCGCGTTTGCCAGGAGAGGATCATCAGCGAATGCAGTTTACCCCAAGAGGCAAGGCAAAGAGGACTGTGTTCGGGGGATGGTGGTGTTCGAGGATAGGAAGAGGGATTCTTCGACTACGTCCCGCGCCCCCACAAAGCGGGGGAAACAAAAACGCGCGGGACTCCGCTCAGAATGACAACGCGCGGTGGGGCGGGCCGAGATTCCAACGAATGCTGGGGTCTTCTAGTGCTTGATGAGGGCTTTGAAACCGTCCCGCTCGAGGGCGGATTGGGCGCTTTGGGCGGCGCGCTCGCTCGCGTAAGGGCCCACCTGCACGCGGTAGAAGCTGTCCGAGACCGGCGCGACGACGAAGGACGGGAATTTCTTGCGTTGCAGGATGTCCGCCATGGCCAGGGCGTCGCTTTCACGCCTGAGAGCGGCGATCTGCAAGACGATGCCTCCCTTCATGGACTTCGGCGGGGCAAACCGCGCGGGAGTGATCGCGGCGGGAGCGGACGGCTTCGCATTTGCGGACGCAGGCTTCGAAGGCGCAGCGGGAGCGGAGCCAGCGGCCGGCGCCTTCGATGGCGCGAGCGGCGAGGAGACCGCAAGCGGCCCCGCAACAGGCGCGGGAGAAGCGTCCCCCGGGGCGGGCGCGAGGTGCGTTTCATCCTTCTTCGTGTAGAAGTCCCATTCGCCGGGAGCGGGGGCCGCCGGATTTTGCGCGCCCTGCCCGTTATCCTTGGGCTTGGCGGCGGGAGCCAGCGGCAGGGGCGCGCCGCGCTCGAGCGAAGAAGCGGCGTGGACGGGGCCACCGAATTGCGTCCGGCCCATGACGTATCCGAGCGTGAAAAAAACGGCGCACAAGAGCACGACGCCGAGAAAAAGTCCCACCAGATGCCGGCTTTCGAGCACCCGGTCTGCGCCGCCGCGTCTTCCGCTTCCAGCCATAAATTCTATCTCTTCTCCGCTCTATTTCTTATCCACGAACGCCCTGACCCACTGCGAAATGATGTCCACGGGCAGCGGAAACACCACCGTCGTGTTTTTCTCGACGCCGATTTCGGTCAGCGTCTGCAAATAGCGCAGCTGGATGGCGGCCGGCTGCTTTTCGAGGACCTCGGCCGCATCCGCCAGCTTCGTCGAAGCCTCGAATTCGCCCTCGGCGTGAATGATTTTCGCGCGGCGCTCGCGCTCGGCCTCCGCCTGCTTGGCGATGGCGCGCTGCATATTCTCCGGAATATCGACCTGCTTGACCTCAACCTTCGTTACCTTGATACCCCAAGGCTCGGTATCCTGGTCAAGGATTTGTTGCAACTTGGCGTTTACCTTTTCGCGCTCGGAGAGGATGGCGTCCAGTTCGAACTGGCCGACGAGGCTGCGGAGCGTGGTCTGCGCCAGCTGCGAAGTGGCGTAGAGATAATTTTGCACCTGCGAAAGGGCGAGATTGGCGTCCACCACGCGGAAATAGCAGACCGCGTTTACCTTCACGGAGACGTTGTCGCGGGTGATCACGTCCTGCGGCGGCACGTCGAGCGTTTCGATGCGCAGCGAGATGCGCGTGAGCTTGTCGATGGGAAAGAACACCAGCCGCAGCCCCGCGCCCTTGGCCTCCGGGAGCATGCGCCCCAGGCGCAGCACCACGCCGCGCTCCCACTCCTTGATGACGTAAACCGAGTTGAAAAACCAGATCAGAAAAATGACGATGCCGATTCCAGCGACCACGGTCATAGGATCCATGCTGCCTCCTTCGATGCGAATCTTGCGACGCTTATGAAGACGCCGATGGCGGCTTCACCGGCTCGACTTCGAGCGTAAGACCTTGCACTTTTTTCACACGCGCTCGCGCGCCCTTGGGAATTCCCGCGCCCGCCGGGGCCACGGCTCGCCACAGCTCGCCGTGAACGCGGACCATCCCCGGCGCGCCACCCGCCGCAACGGCCGCGGTGACTTCGCCCTCCTCGCCGATCAGCTCTTCCTTGCCCGTGGACTGCTTCCAGCCGCGCGAGCGCAGGACGAGCCGCATCAGGATGACCACGATGACCGCAAATGGAAGGGCCACGCCGAACGCGGCGCCCAAGCTCACGCCCATGCCCGTGAGCGGCGAGCGAACCAGCAGCAGCGCGCCCAGAATCATGGAGACGACGCCGCCCACGCCCAGCACGCCGTGCGTGGGAAATTTCGCCTCCAGAACGAACAGGGCGAGCGCCAGCACAATCAGCAGCAGCCCGGCCATGTTCACGGGCAGCAGGTGCATGGCAAAGAGCGCCAGCACGAGCGCGATGCCGCCAATCACGCCGGGCGCGAAAAGGCCCGGATGCGTGAATTCGGTATAAAGCCCGAGAACGCCGAGAATCAGGAGAATGAAGAAGGCGTCGGGCTGGACGATGCGCGAGAGAAATTTTTCCCGCGCCGTCATGCCGATGGGCGTCACCACGGGATGCGAGAGGGCGAGCACGGTGGAGGAGCCGTCGAAGCGCGTGATGGTGCGGCCATTGAGCTGGGCGAGCAGGTCCTCGGGCGAGGCGGCGATCAGATCAATCAGCTTGCCATCGAGGGCTTCTTTGTCGGTGAAGGCCTTGGCGTCGGTGACGGCAGTGGCGGCCAGGTCCGGGTTGCGGCCGCGCTTGCTCGTGTAGCTGCGCAGGAAGGCGGTGGCGTCGTTCATGATCTTCTTTTCGAGCGTCGCGTCCATCTGGACGGGCTAGCCGGCGATTTCCATGATGGGCGAAGCGGCGCCGGTTTCCGTGCCGGGCGACATGGCGTCCACGTCCGCGGAGAGAAGAATGAAAAATCCCGCCGAAGCGGCGCGCGAACCGGTGGGAGAAACGTAGGTGGCCACGGGAACCGGCGACGCCAGAATCGCCTGGATGATCGAGCGCATGGAAGTGTCCAGCCCGCCCGGCGTATTGATGGTGATCAGGATGAGCGCGGCGTGCTGGCTTTCGGCGTCGTGGATGCCGTTCGCGATATATTCGGCCAGGATGGGCTCGATTTCATCGTCAATCCCAAGCTCCACAACCAGTGACCCGGGCGAAGCGGCGGCGGGCGCAGCAGGCGCTTCGGCGCGCGCCGCGAAGGCCAGCGACATCCCGGCGATCACGCACACGGCGAGAGGCAGAAATCGGTTGGAGCGTGGAACCATTCCAGGCCGGCATTATAGCAAGAGAAATGCGGCGCGCCGCGCCTGTCTTCTTGCGGGCGGGAATTCGGCCGCGCGGAACGAGTTAGAGGGAACTCGACTTCTTAGGTTCCGGGGCATAGGAGGGCGGAAGCTGAAGAACATCCTGCACCCGGGGATCGTTGATCACGGCGGCGAAATCAGGGTCCGTCATGGCGGAGCGAAATTTGTCGTAACCATCGTCGCGGGCGATTTTCAGATAATGAGCCGTGCGCTCCGCATCCCCCTTTTTCGCGTAGGTTTTCGCAATCAAGAAGTAAAAGAGGCCGGGATCCTCCGTGGATCGTTCCTCGAGGCTAGAGCCGCCCTCGCCCCCAGGCTCAAAAGCGTTCGGGTCAAGTGCCAGCGCCTTCGCGAAGGAATCCATCGCCAGCACATACTGCTCGCTCGAGAAATAGGCATAGCCGAGATTCATGTATAAGGAAGACGTGTCGCCGCCGATGACAATCGCTCTCTTGTAGAGGCTGATTGCCTTGTCGTAGTTTCTCCTCTCGAACTCCACCGTACCGAAATTGCACACCGGACTCGAAAACGTTTTGTCGGCGCGCATGGCCTTTTTGTAGTAACGCTCGGCGGAATCGAGTCCCCCCAGCTCCTGATAGGCAATCCCGGCCTGATTCAGGGCCTTGGCGTTTTTGGGATCTTGGAGCAGGATTTGCTGGTAGACCACCAGAGCAGCGGCATAATCCTTCTGCGCCATCAGGATTTGGGCGCGAATCTCGGCGATTTGCAGGGGTGTCCTCTGCGGCGGCGCGGCGGCGGCAGGAGCGGCGCCATGGGGGGCCGGACTGGGCGCCTGTGGAGCAGCAGCGCTTCCCAGCGCGGCCCAAATCAGCGGGATGGCGATAAGAATCAGGCGCTTCATTGGCCAGTTCCTCGTAACGCAAGCTGCGCGGCACCCCTCGGCCTACGGCTGCGGCTTGGAATTGTCCGCGGGCTTGTTGCCTCCTCCAAAGATACCAAATATCCGGTTGAGGAAACCCTTCTTTTGCTCAGGCGCCTGGGCAGGCTGTCCTGGGTCCCCCGGAGGCGCCGCAGGGGCGCTCGAAGGATTGGAAGGCGGCGGAGGAACCGGTGCATGCGACGCTCCGCCAAACAGGTGACCCAGCCAGGAGCCGGGCGGGGCCTGCGAGAGGCTGGCCACAGTATTCGGTAGGCTCGCTGCCGGAGATGAAGTATTCATTTGCAGTTTGAGGGCACGCAGGCGATGCGAGTTGCCCGGACTGCGGATCAATTGCCACTTGCACAACGCCTGGGGGAGGTTCAAAGGACTGCGTATCCCGGAATCCCGGCAAGGCGACCGCGCGCTTCATGAATTCGCCCCAAATGGGAGCGGCGCTTTGGCCGCCGGCGAGTCCCAGGTCGCGGTTATCGTCGAATCCCACCCACACGACGCATAGCAAATTCGATGTGTACCCGGCGAACCATCCATCGCGCGACGTGCCCGTCTTCCCCGCCGCCGGCGCCGTGAAACCCATGGCGCGCACGGGATAGCCGGTGCCGTGATTGATTACATCCTCCATCAAGTTGGTGACGAGAAAGGCGACGCGCGGATCGAGCACCGCGTGCGTCTCGGGCGAGTTCGATTCCTCCACATCGCCTTCGGCGGAGACGACGCTTCGGATGAAGAGCGGCTCGGCGCGGACGCCACTCGCGGCGAACGCCGTGTATCCCGCGGCCACATCGAGCGGCGTCATTTCATATGCGCCCAGCGCCACCGCCGGAGTGGGCTGAATATTCGAGCCCAAGCCCATTTGCCGGGCCAGGTCCACCACGCGCTGGTAGCCGATCATCTCCGCCACTTTCACGGTCGCGACGTTGAGCGAATGGATCAGCGCCTCGCGAACGGTCACGGTTCCCATGTAATCCTGGCCGTAATTATTGGGCGTGTACTCCTTGCCGTCGAATTCGAACGTGGTCGGCTCGTCTTCCACCGTGGTCACCGGAGTTACCACCGGCTGCATTCCCTGTGCGGCGTTATCGAACGCCGCCGCGTAGACGAAGGGCTTGAACGCGGAGCCGGGCTGCCGCCGCGCCAGCGCGTGATTGAGCTGGCTCTCGCCGTAGTCCCGCCCGCCCACCAGCGCGCGAATCTCGCCCGTGTGCGGATCGAGCGCGACGAGCGCCACCTGCGCTTCCGGCGCCGATTGGCCCCGCTTCTTCCAAATAGCCGTGCGCCGCGCGAGCAGCTTATCCACATCGTGCATCCCGATTTGCACGGCTTCAGAAGCGGCGCGCTGCAAGTCCGGATCGAGAGTCGTATAGATGCGGTAACTTTCCGTCTCCAGATCGCTTTCGGAAAGCCGTTCGAGCAGGTGGTCCTTCACCATGTCCACGAAATAGGGCGCCGCGCAGCTTCCCGTGCCGCCGTTGACGAATCGCAAGCCGGCGCGCTTGGCCGCGGCTTCCTGCGTGGAGGTAATCATGCCGTCCTCGACCATTTGCCCCAGCACGCGGTCGCGCGCCTCCATGGCCCGGTCCATGTGGTCCTCGGCGGAGGAATAGCGGTTCGGGGCGCGGATGATTCCGGCGAGAAACGCCGATTCGCCCAGGTTGACTTCGCGCATGTCCTTGCCGAAGTATGCTTCGGCGGCCTCGCCAAAGCCGCGAATCACAAAGCTGCCGCGGTTGCCCATATAGATGTCGTTGGCGTACAGCTCGAAGATCTGTTGCTTCGAGAAGCGCTTGTCAATTTCGGCGGCCATCAGAATCTCCTTCACCTTGCGCGTCCATTCGCGCTTGGTGGTGAAGAAGAAGGTCCGCGCCACCTGCATGTCAATCGTGCTGGCGCCCTGGGCCTTCCGCCCGCGGGTGGCGTCGTAAAAGGCCGCGCCGAACACCCGCACCAAGTCGAGCGGCCCGTGCTCGAAGAAGCGCTTGTCCTCGGCCGCCAGCACGGCGTTCACGAGCGTGGGCGGGAGATCCTCGAACCGCACCACGCGGCGCTTCACGCGCGTGGTGTCGAACAGATTGGTGACGAGTTCCGGCTCGATTTCCGCGCCATCGTGGGAGCTGCCCGTCGGAAAGCTGGGTGATCCCTGAAATAGCGCCCGCGGAGAAATCCACGCGAATCGCGCCGCCGCCGCGGAAATAGGAATTGGCCGAGGGGTGGATCTCAACCATGGAAGCCTTCACGCGCAACTCCCCCGCCGCTCCCTCCACGGCGCTTTCCTGGTAGCCGTCGCTCAGCAAGTAATCCGCGAGCTCGCTGGGACGCAGCGATTCTCCCACGTAGATTTGCCGGGGAGCGGAGTAAACCGATGAAGTGTTTTCGAAAATTTGCCCGGTGAGCGTTCGATCAATCAATCGGCCGAACTGCACGTAGTAATAGGCAAACAGGCCCGTGCCAATGAGCAATGCCGCCAGAGCGGTGCACAGCACCGCGATGCCCGCGCGGGAAGTCCAGAAGCCGGGGGCAATTCGTATGCGCAATAGGTTTCTCCGCTACACCCTGCCGGCAAAAAGGTTGCTGGGCGCTCGAAACCGCGGCTGGGAGAGCCCGGCGCCGCCGGGCCATGCTTCGCCCGGCACCTCCTATGCGTGCACCCTCTATTCTAAATCGAATGGTTGTCCACGTGGAGATGAAATTCGTGAGCCCACTGGGTCACTGCCAGATCGAAGGTTACGGTGTAATCGATGGTGATATCCACGTTTCCGCCGGACATGTTCACCACGATATCTTCCTCTTTGGCGGGGATGCCTAAATCCTGCACCTTGGCCCACACACTGTCTCGAATCGTCTGTTCGGTCCTGCGCGGGTACGCGGATGCGGCAAACTGGGCCTCGGTCCGCATGGCATCCTGCAACTGATAGTTGGCGAAATAGGCCGGGAAAATCCTCACGCCCGCGAAAATCATCGAGCCTACGACCAGCAGCGTCAGCACGAGCCTGATTTTCGAGCCGCCGCGTTCCTTGCTGTGGTTTCCGCAAAGCATGGGAATGTCCGTAACCTCCAGGGAAAAGCCGATGGCCCGATGTGGTTTCAGGCTAGCACGGCTACGGCCGCGGCGCGCAATCATCCCTGGAAAAATGTTCGCCATGAGTAAACCAGAGGCGGCCCCGCCCGGCCCCGTTCCCGGTCCGCACATGCAAACTACAAGCTATCTGGCTCTGCTGACATCCCCTCCCGCCCCACCCCGCACGCGTTGTCATTCTGACGACTGAGCAGCCCGATTTCCGCGCTTCGTCCTCGCACTTGCGCGGAAATCGGGCGCCGTGGCGAAGGAGGAAGAATCTCGGCGCCGGAACGGCGGAAACCTCGGACCCCTCCAGCGTCTATTTCAGGCAGGATGGCAACAGAGCGAGATGGGTTCTAATACGCGCGGGCGAAGATAGCCTTTTCCCGAGCGGCAGCGCCGCAATAGATGCACTTGCCCGCTTGGCCTGCGCCGGGCGCGAAGGGAGGGAGCGAACTGCCGGGCTGCTCGACGGGAATGCAGCGCATCGTGGCCTTGGTCTCTTCCTTGATTTTCTCTTCGCAGGCGCTCGCGCCGCACCACCAGGAACACGCAAATCCCTTCTCGACCGCCTTCTTGAATTCTCGCATAATCGGCGGCTCGGCCGTGTTCGCCTCGCGGAATGCCAGCGCGCGCTCGTAGAGCGCCTTCTGAATCTCCTCGAGCATCTGCGCCACGGCAGCCGCAATTCCCTGCTGCGGAACGAAAGCCTTCCCTTCCTTGCCCGGCCGGTCGCGCCGCGCCAGCACCACGGTGCCCTTGGCCACGTCCTTCGGCCCGAGTTCCATCCGCAGCGGCACGCCGCGCATTTCCCAGTCGTTGAACTTGAAGCCGGGGCTTTGCCCTTCGCGCTCGTCCATTTTCACGCGGATGCCCGCGTCCACAAGTTGCTCGCGCGATTTTCTGCGCGTTCTCGAGCACGCAGCGCCTTCTCTTCGTCCGTCTTGAAGATCGGCACGATGACCATCTGGATAGGGCGCGAGGCGCGGCGGCAGAATCAATCCCTGATCGTCGCCATGCACCATGATGATCGCGCCGATGAAGCGCGTCGAAAGCCCCCACGAGGTCGTCCAGCAGTGCTGCAGCACGCCGCCCTTATCGAGGTAGCGAATCTCGAAGGCCTTGGCGAAATTCTGCCCCAGGTTGTGCGACGTGCCCGCCTGCAGCGCCTTGCCGTCGCCCATCATCGCTTCGATCGAATAGGTCTCGTCGGCGCCGGCGAAGCGCTCCGACGCCGATTTTCTGCCCGGGAATCACGGGAATGGCCGCTTCGTTCACCGCGAAATCCGTGTAAATGTCGAGCATCTGGCGCGTTTCGGCTTCCGCTTCCTCGGCCGTGGCGTGCGCCGTGTGGCCCTCCTGCCAGAAAAATTCCAGCGTGCGCAGAAAAAGCTTCGTGCGCAGCTCCCAGCGCACCACGCTGTTCCACTGATTGATCAGCACCGGCAGATCGCGGTACGACTGAATCCACTTCGCGTAGGCGTGGCCGATGATCGTCTCCGAAGTCGGCCGGATCACCAGCGGCTCTTCCAGTTTTTCGCCGCCGCCGTGCGTCACCACGGCCAGCTCGGGCGAAAATCCCGCCACGTGCGATTTTTCCTTGCTCGATGAAGCTGCGCGGAATCAGCAGCGGAAACGCGGCGTTCACGTGCCCGGTGGCCTTGAACCGCTCGGTCGAGCGCCGCCGTGATGTTTTCCCACAGCGCCCAGCCGTACGGCCGCACGATCATGCAGCCGCGCACCGGCGCGTAATCCGCCAGCTCCGCCCGCAGCACGAGCTGGTTGTACCATTCGGAGAAATCTTCCGCGCGCGTCGGCAGCTTCATTTCCGCCATTTTTTACGCAGCCCCATTTGTCGCCGCCCCTTCCGGGAGGCAAGCAAGCGCCCAAGGTTAGGAGACTCCCCGAGCGAAGTCAACCAACCGCAGACTTCCGTGGTGGGTCAGTTTGAATTTTCTTGATCGTGACACAAGGAGCCAAAATTCAAACTGACCCACCACTGAAACCTCGGTAGTGTCTTAATTTGAATTTTCCTTCGTTAGATTGCAGCATTTAACGTGCCCCGAATCCACTCTGAGACTGACTGTTTCTTGGCCTTGGCCGTCGCTTCGATTGCCCGCAATTCACCGAGAGTGACCCGGATACGCAAGGCTCCCACCTTGGCCTGTCCCTTTGGCAGCGGGGGGCGTCCCGCCTTCTTAGACTTCTTCTGTCGGCTCAAGGCTTCTAAACTCCTGTACGATTGCGGCCCGCACAGCCAAGAGGGGCGAAATAACGGGCGGGATATGCAGCACGGCCACATGGACCGGCTTCTTCGGATTGTCCGTTTTATACGCCCATGCGTAAACCTTCGGCGCTTTGGGATGGCCGTGAAGTTCAAAAACTTCTACGATGCCCTCCCACACTGTTTTCCCTTGAAACGTCTCTTTGACCGGCACACTTTCAACGTGCGTTGACTCAACGCCATGCAAGCGCCGGATTACATCGCGCAATTCTTCGATATAGGTCACGCGGAAGCCTCGACAAGATTTTCAACCGTCCAGAAATCGCGCTCAATTCCCGCCGCCATCGCCGGAGTCATGCGAAGCGTGTTGTGGCGCTTCACGAAATTGTAATAGGCAAAGTGAAGGGCAACCGCCGCCTCAAAGTTCTCTAGTTTTTTGCTGAAAGCGTAGGTCAGGCGAGTCAGGCGGCGCATGTGAAGCCGCGTTGTACCGTTCAATCGCTCGACGTAACTGGTAGAAGCCATCCTCATGTCAGGACGGCCAGTGACGGGCCGCTTCTCGGTTATGACGATTTCCGGCGCGCTATAGTGACGGTCTGCGCCTTCCTCGTATACATACGCCTTCACTATCTGAGCGAAATCTACGTTTGCTCCGAAGGCTTGCTCTACCGCCTCGACGTAGGCGCGGAGCGCGTCGCTCGAAATCTGTACGCGATTCTTGAGGCGTCCAGCCACGTCCGAAACGAACGCATTGGCTGTTGCGGCATCTCGCTTGCCGACTTTGAACGATGGAACGAGTTTCGTGTCGGCATCAATCGCGCAGAATGTCCAAACGTCGCCAAGCTGTGGGTTATCGCCGGGGCGGACGTGGCGTTCCTTCTTGCCGATGAATCCCCACAATTCGTCAAATTCCAGATGGCGGCAGGACAGGCCGCGCATCTTCTGGTCCAACAGAGACGCGCAGCCTTGGCCGACGCGCACGCCTAGATTCATAATCGTGTTGCGGTTGATGCCCGTCATGCGCTCGATTTGACGGATTCCAGAGCCTTCCGCCAATGCGCTGATAACCGCCACTTTCTTTTCCATCGGTAGAGTGTTTGCCATGACCGCCTCCCTGTCTATGGTCATTACTGTATCCCATAAATTAGGGCTTGTCAAGAGATATTTGTGTGATACAGTATTGCTGCTATGACAATCCAGAACGGCTTGGCAGCCATCGTCGAGCGGCTCAAGGCAATTGAGAAGATATTCAGCGAGTATAGAGGTGCCATACATACCGCACAGGAACGCGACAGGGAGTTGGAGAGCCGCCAACAGAGCATTCGAGCTGAAATCACCTTTGACGATGGCACGAAACGAGAGGTACAAACTGAGGCAAATCGCCAGCATTCCGTTCAAAATTCTATAAGATGGGCGGCATGGTGTGCCTTTGCCGCAGCTTTTATTTACGCTTGGTTGGCAGCCTTCCAATTGCGAGAAATGCGGAAGGCCACAAACGCTGCGCAGGCCAGCGCCGAAGTCGCCAGAGACACTCTGATACTTGCTCAGCGCCCCTGGGTTGGCATTGACGGCATACCTACCATAAAACAAAACGACAGAGGGGTTTGGCTCGCTGAGCTTCATATTAGGAACTATGGTTTGTCTCCGGGTTTGCATTCTGTCCCAACCGCCGAACGCGTGCTCGCTCCGTTTTCTGGCGACCTTGCAGGCATGGAAAAATTGGAATGCGAGGAAGGCGAAGGTCTCACCACCGGGAGGCTGGGCGTTGCGCCCGGACGCGTCGCTCAAAACGGGTACACGATTTTCCCTGGTCCTACTTCCCTCAAAATTCGAGAAACCATCGGGAATCCAGGTAGCTCCGCCACGATATACGGCTGCATAACCTACATGGATGAATTTGCTAAGCCTGGGGACAAGACCGTCACCATCCATCATACGCCGTACTGCTACTTCGCCAGACAACCCTTTCGTGCGGGGAAGGAAACCGAGGCGTGCTTTGCAGGGCTTCCCGCAGACTAGAGGGAAAATGACGAACACAAGGCAAATTAAGACACTACCGAAACCTCCGCTCACTTGTATTTCTCGTCATACCCTGTTAGGTTAACCCCGATTTCCGGCCCCGCGCTCCGCCGATGGCCCAGACGCCCCCAATAAATCACCCGCTCCATTTGTCGGACGCCAAGGCTCCCCCTCCGCGCCAGTTGACCGGCACCAAGCTCATCCACTACGGCCCCGCCTGGGACGCGGCGCTCGAAGAAACGCATGCGACGCCCGAAGGCCCGGTTGCCATCCTCGTCTGCCACGGCATGGGCCAGCAGGTGCGCTACGAAACCATCAGCTCGGTTGCGGAGGCTATTCTCACCGAAGCGCACGAGCAGGGCACCACCGTCTCTCCCGTCGAGGTTCACCTGTGCGAGGAAAATAATAGCTTGCTCGCGCGCGCCGAAATCCAATGGACGGACACATCGCAGCAAACGCACAACGTCCACGTCTACGAAGCCTACTGGGCGCCGCTCACCGAAGGCCGCGTCTCGTACTGGGATACGGTGAAATTTCTTTTGAGCGCGGCCGGAAACGGCCTGCGCTATAGCAGGCCCTTCAGCCCGCGCCGCTTTGAACGCTGGATGTTCGGCGGACCCAAGCCTCTGCGCATCGGACGCGCTACGTTTCCCGCCCTCCTGTTCGTCGCGGGCTTTGTTCTGATGCAGGTGGCCATCATCGGATTCGTTCTCAATGGACTCGCCCAGCAGTACAAGACTTTCCTCGCCCTCCCGCCGCCCTCCATTTCGTTTCACGGATTGCTGTTCGTGCCTGGATGGCTGCAAGCCTGGCTCACGCTCTGCTATGGTCTGCTTCGCTGGCTCGGACCATTCTTCCCCGGCCACTCGGATTTAATCCACCAGCCGTGGTTCAGCCCTGCGTGGTGGCATGCGTTCGTGGTGCTCGGCGTTTGGATCGCGGCCATCGCCGAAGCCCTCCTTGCCCGCTACTTTATCGTGGAATACGTCGGAGACGTGACCGCCTACGTCGCTCCTTACAAGGACAGCAAATTCGATGAGATTCGCAAAAAAATTCAAGCCGTGGGATTGAACGTCGGGAAGGTAATCTACGGCTTCGGCCCTCGGACCGTGAACGTTCCGGATTACCGCAAGGTCGTCGTCGTGGGCCACTCGCTCGGCTCGGTCCTGGCCTACGACACGCTCAATGCCCTGATCAATCAGGACAACGTCTCCGCGCCTGCCGCGCGCCGCGGGGTCGTCGCGCGCACACGCGCGCTCGTCACTTTCGGATCGCCGCTCGATAAGACCGCTTTCATCTTCCGCATGCAGGCGCGCAGCGACCAGGATTGGATTCGCGAGCAGCTCGCCGCGTCCGTTCAACCGCTGATCGTCAGCTACGCGCTCTATCGCCCCATGGTCCCCAAGCCGGGCTTCGAATGGGTGAACATCTGGTCGCCCATGGACATCATCAGCGGCGAGCTGAACTATTATGACGATCCCCTACTTCCGCCGAATCGCCCTCCCTGCGTCCAGAACCTGCGCGACCCAGGGGCCAACATCCCGATTTACGCCCACGTCCAATACTGGAATAACGAGGCGCTCCGCAAGCAGCTCTACCGCTTCGTCGTCTGAACTGCGCACCTAAGGGCGCCGAAGCCTGCGATTTCTCTTACGCCACCAGTTCCGCGCTGCTTCCCACGTTTCAACGGATTAGCTCTGCTGTCATCCCCCTCGCTCCACCCCGCAAGCATCGTCATTCTGACGACTGAGCAGCCCGATTTCCGGGTAGTGGGTCAGTTTGAATTTTCTTTATCGTGACACAAAGAGCCAAAATTCAAACTGACCCACCACTGATTTCCGCGCTTCGTCCTCGCACTTGCGCGGAAATCGGGCGCCTTGGCGAAGGAGGAAGAATCTCGGCGCCGGAACGGCGGAAACCTCGGTCCCATCCAGCGTCTATTTCAGGCAGGATGTCAACAGAGCCCAACGGATGCTCTTGGGTCAGTTTGAATTTTCTTGATCGTGACACAAAAAGCCAAAATTCAAACTGACCCATTACCCAAGGGATTCAAACCCTGCCGAACGCCATTTTTCAAAGCCGTTTTCGCGAATGAATGAGATAATCGGGGCACGCGCAGGAGGAACACAATGGCTACTGTCTCTCGAAGCGTGATTGTCCAGGATCCGGAAATCCACAGTGGCGAACCCGTTTTCCGCGGCACGCGCGTCCCCTTCCAGACGCTGCTGGACTATTTGGAAGGCGGCGAAACTCTGGACGAATTCCTGGAACCGCACCCCGGCTTCACTCGGGCAAATGCCATCGCCGCGCTGGAAGAGGCCAAGGCCCTTATTCTGGCCCGTTTCGGGAAATGAAAATCCTCATCAACTGTAGCCAAACAAGCGGCCGAGCACTCCCCCATCGGCCTCCGTTCCCCCCCCCCTTCCAGAAAGGCTCCCTGATTCACCGAACATCCCGTTAAGGCGGTTTTACGCGTCATTTTGGGGCCTTTTTTGGCATTTAAGGGCCCGTTAAGCCTGCTTATGAGAGCAAAGGCCATGCTGCAGATTGCAGCAAAGTCCATGCTGCTTTTTGCACCCGGTAAACGAGCAAATTGCAGCATGATCCATGCTGGTTTTTGCGGTGGCGGCGGCTTCCATGTTCGCGAAATATAAATCGCGGCTGCCGGGTCGCGTCCTTTGGTAGAATGGATGCTCACATGACAAACGAGACGCCCGAATCGCGAAGAATGAACCGCCCGCTCGCCGAAGTGGACCCGGAAATCGCGGAGGCGCTGCGCGACGAAGTTCGCCGGCAGGCCACCGGCATCGAGCTGATTCCTTCGGAGAATTTCGTCTCCGAAGCGGTGCTCGAAGCCATGGGCTCGGTGATGGCCAACAAATACGCCGAAGGCTACGGAATGAAGCGCTACTACGGCGGCTGCGAATTCGTGAACCAGGCCGAGCAGCTGGCCATTGACCGCGCGAAGAAGCTCTTTGGCGCGGAACACGCCAACGTGCAGCCGCACTCCGGCGCGCAGGCCAATATGGCCGTTTATCTGGCCACGCTGCAGCCGGGCGACACGGTGCTGGGCATGAGCCTCGCGCACGGCGGCCACCTGACGCACGGGCATCCGCTGAATTTTTCCGGGAAGATGTACAAATTCGTGGCCTACGGCGTCACGAAAGAGACCGAAACGATTGACTACGACGAGCTCGAGCGCCTGGCGGAGGAGCACAAGCCGAAAATGGTGGTCGTCGGGGCGAGCGCCTATTCGCGCATCATTGATTTCGCGCGCATGGCGAGATCGCGCGCTCCCTCGGCGCCTTGCTCTTCGTGGACATGGCGCATATCGCGGGACTCATCGCCGCGGGCGTGCATCCTAGCCCCGTGCCGCACGCCGATTTTGTTTCCACCACCACGCACAAGACGCTGCGCGGCCCGCGCGGCGGAATGATTCTTTGCCGCGAAAAATACGCCAAGGAGCTCGACCGGACGCTGTTCCCCGGCGTGCAGGGCGGCCCGCTGATGCACATTATCGCGGCCAAAGCGGTGTGCCTGAAGGAAGCCATGGAGCCGGAATTCCGCGAATACCAGAAGCAGGTGGTGGCCAATGCCAAGGCGCTGGCGGCCGGCGTGGCGCGGCGCGGATTCCGCATCGTCAGCGGCGGCACGGACAATCATCTTTTTCTCGTGGAGCTCCACTCGCGCGGGATTACCGGGAGCGATGCGCAGCCCGCGTTCGACCGCGCCGGCATCACCATCAATAAAAATTCCATTCCCTTCGATCCCCTGCCGCCCATGAAGGGTGGAGGCATCCGCGTGGGCACTCCCGCGGTCACCACGCGCGGGATGCGCGAGCCGGAGATGGAGAACATCGCCGAATGGATCGCCGAAGTTCTTTCCAATTTGGGCGATCCGGCGACCGAACAGCGCGTCCGCGCGCAGGTGGCGGCGCTCGCGGCGAAATTTCCTCTCTATGCCCGGCGCCTCGAAGCCGCCGATGCGGCAGCCGCTCTGCTGGGCGTCGGACGCAGCGGCTAACGCCTCCCACAATCCTCGAATCCTCGCTGGGCGCTCTTTAACTGATGCGTCATTTCGCCTGATTCCTGCGCTGTGGCAACGAGTTTGCTCCGTGCCATAGATAGCCTGACAAATATGAGCTTTCCCATCGGGAGTATTCCTGAAATGGGCCTGCAAACAGCCGTGGAAGCCCCAAGCCGGGACATCGCCGAACTGGAACGGGACGAAGCCCGGCAAATCCAGCAGTCTTTGTTGCCCGCCGGACCTTTGAAAGGCGCCGCGTTTGAAATTTCTTTCAGATTTTCTCCTTTCTCGGACGTGGGAGGGGACTTCGCCGATTTCTTCACTCTGCCCGATGGCTGCGTGGGGATTTACGTGGGAGACGTGGTCGGCAAAGGGCTGCCGGCCGCGATGTATGCGGCGCTGGTGATGGGAGTGCTGCGCAGCATCCACAAAACCGGCGAAGACACGGCCACGGCTTTGGCATTGCTGAACAGGCGGCTGCTCGTGCGTCCCGTGGCGGGGCGCTATTCCGCCACGCTCTATGCGCTCTTCGATCCCATGACGCGCACATTGACATTTTCGAATGCCGGGCTGCCGCACCCTCTGCTCGTCTCCGAATCCGGCTGCACGCTGCTGGGGAGCGGAGGTTTTCCATCGGGACTTCTTCCGGGCTCCACGTACGATCTCCATACCGTCCAACTGGCGGCGGGTGATGCGGTCCTTTTCGCCACCGATGGCCTCCACGAGCTTCGCGATTCTCACGACCAGGATTTTAGCTGGGACAAGATGGGCGAAATCTGGAAAAAGTGCCGCGCAAAATCCGCCGAAGAGTCTCTCGATCTTATCTTCGAGGGAGCCAAGCAGTTCTCCGAAAGCGGCCGCCAGCACGACGACATCACCGCCGTGGTCCTCAAGGTGCAGTCGTAGCGAGCGCAGCGAAAGGCACACAGGCAGGAGTGCCTGTGCTACTAAAACCTGCGCGGAATCCAACTCTTTCGCAAATCACCAGCGTCCACGCTATGAAATTTCAATTCCCAGTTCCGTGGCGCGGCCATCGCGAATCGAAAATGCGCGGACGGGCTGCGGCGCGTCGGCAAGCGGCGAAACGATGAAATGGATTGCGTCGGGATAGAAGGCGCGCTCGATGTCGCGCGCGGAAGGCTCATTTTGGCCGTTGGGATGCGAATGATAGATGCTCAGGAGTTCGAGCGACGCGGCGCGAATTTCGCGCATCAGGCGGAATAGTTCCTCGGGCGCAATTTCGTAGGATGTGGCCGGGCTCGCCGCGACATTCGCCGCCGGGAAAATCCGCGTGACGGCGCCCGCGCGCCCCGCCAGCAGCCCGCATGATTCGCGCGCCGCATCCTGCCGCGCAAGCCTCGCAAGCTCCGCCGAAATCCCGCCTTCAATTCGGATCACGCCCAGCACGTACGGAAGTCTATACCTCTCGAGTCCCTCCCTACTGCAATTTGCAGCATGAACTTTGCCGCAATTTGCAGCATGGACTTTGCTGCAATTTGCAGCATGGACTTTGCTGCAATTTGCAGCATGGGCTTTGCTCCTAATTGCAGCGCAAATACCAGCATGGACTTTGCTGCTATTTGCAGCATGGACTTTGCTCTCATAAGCAGGCTTAAGAGGCCCTTAACCGCCAAAAAATGGCACAAGATCGCCCCTTAACGAGGCTTAAAATGCGCTTATTACTTTTTCGCTAAATTGGGGCGCTCCCTCGCCCGAGTGACCCTTCCCGCCGCATCCGGCACCCCCGCGCCCCGGCAGCAGCCCCCCAATTCCCGTCTGGGGTACCCAGGGCGCCCGAGCGTGGATAATTCGGGTAGAATGGAGCGCAGGATGGAGATGCACGCCGACATTAAGGATACCGAAAGGCTTCGGTTCTTCAAATTAGTGAAGCGGCTAATCGCGTCCAGCGATGAAGACGAGCGGCATCGGATCAAGGAAGAGCTGGCCCGCATGACCTTCGGGGAATAGATGCGGCGGTGAGGGCGCAGCGTGCTGCGCCCCTACGGGAAAAACCCTCCGCCCACGGCCACCGGCAGGTCACCGCAAAACCTCCAGAAACCGGCTTCAGGGGTTAAAACCCTGAGGAAATGGGCTCCTTACGGCGGGGTTTAAACCCCGCCCTCCTGTTTTGATGCAGGCGTTTGTCGGAGCTAAAGCTCCGACCCCCTAAAAAACCGTCTATGCGACAGTGGCTAGGCCTTCTGGGCCTGGCGGCGGAGGAATGTGGGGACGTCGAGATCGTCGGCGGGAATCTCAGGGAGAACTTCGCCGATGTTGCGCGCGACCTGCTGGACCACGTTCGTCTGCTCCGGAGCCACGGTTGCTTCGCGGCCGGCCTTCCACGTCTTCGGGAGATAGGATGGCCGGACGTGGGGCTTTTTGCCCGCGACTTCGCGGAAGCCGGCGGCGATTACCGTGATTTTCACCGATTCCTTCATTGCGTCGTCCATCACCGCGCCGAAGATGATATTGGCATTTTCGTGCGCGGCTTTTTGGATGATGGAAGAGGCTTCGTGGACTTCGTGGAGCGACAGGCTGGACGAGCCGGTGACGTTGATCAGAATGCCCTGCGCGCCGTTGATGCAATTGTCCTCGAGCAGCGGGCTATTGATGGCGCGATTGGCGGCGTCAATGGCGCGGTTCGAGCCGGAAGCGACGGCCGTGCCCATGACGGCGTATCCCTGGCCGGCCATGATGGTCTTCACGTCGGCGAAATCGCGATTGATGATTCCGGGAATCGTGATGATGTCGCTGATGCCCTGCACGGCCTGGCGCAGAATATCGTCGGCGATGCGGAACGCCTCGAAGAAGCTGGTGCCCTGCTCGACGCAATCCATCAGGCGTTCGTTGGGGATGACGATGACGGTGTCCACGCAGCCGACGAGTTCGGCGAGCGCCTGCTCGCTCTGCTGCATGCGCCGCTTGCCCTCGAAGGCGAAGGGCTTGGTGACCACGGCGACGGTAAGCGCGCCGAGTTCGCTTGCGAGATTGGCGACCACGGGCGCGGCGCCGCTGCCCGTGCCGCCGCCGAGGCCGGCGGTGATGAAGACCATGTCCGCGCCGTCGAGCGCTTCGATGATTTTCTCGGTGTCTTCGAGAGCGGCCTTGCGGCCGATCTCGGGATTGGCGCCCGCGCCCAGGCCCTTGGTGAGCTTGGCGCCGAGTTGCAGCTTTACGGGCGCCTGCGAAAGTTTCAGCGCCTGCAAATCGGTGTTGGCGGCGATGAATTCGACGCCCTCGACTTTGGCGCGGATCATGCGGTTGACGGCATTGGAGCCGCCGCCGCCCACGCCGATCACTTTGATTTTCGCGCCGTTCTGGGCTTCTTCAGCAAATGAAACTCGAATGCTCGATTCTTTTGGCGCCATGTTTCCTCCCCCTGTAGTGTGCTTCGGATTCTTATGCAAGTTCCGTTCATGCCCCCGCAAACATACTCTTCAACTTGCCTACCCAACCGGTGGGATGCGCTCCGGCGAGGCGCCGCGTGCGCGCCCGGTAGAGCACGAGTCCAACAGCGGTCGAGTATTCGGGCCGGGAAACCGTTTCGCTCATTTCCGCGAGACCGCGAGGCGAGGCCACGCGCGCGGGCAGATTGAAAATCTTTTCGCCGAGCTCCACGAGCCCGCGGAGATGTGCTCCGCCGCCGGTGAATATAATCCCGGCGGGAATCTGCGATTCGAGGCCGGCGCGGCGCAGTTCGTCGCGAATCAGCATCAGCAATTCGTGGGCGCGCGGCCCGACAATTTCGGAAAGCATGCGCGCGAAGACGGTGCGCGGGGGACGATCGCCCACGCTGGCGATCTCGATGGGGAAATCCTCGGTGAGCAATTCGCGGAATGCGCAGGCATGCTCGCGCTTGATTTTTTCGGCTTCGGGGATGGGCGTGCGAAGGCCCACGGCGAGGTCGTTCGTGAAATGATCGCCTCCGACGGGAATGGCCGCCGTGTGGCGCACGACGCCGCCGGCATAAACGATCAGCTCGGTGGTGCCGCCGCCGATATCGAGCAGGCAGGAGCCGAGTTCGCGCTCGTCCTGGGTCAGGCAGGCTTCCGCCGAAGCGAACGGCTCGAGCACGGTATCTTCCACGCGGACGCCCGCGCGATTGACCGCCGTCACGATATTCTGCGTGGCCATGCCGGAGGCGGTGACGATGTGGACGTTGGCTTCGAGGCGCTGTCCGAACATTCCGATGGCGTCGCGGATATTGTCCTGGCCATCGAGAAAAAATTCCTGCGGCAGAACGTGGAGCACTTCGCGATCCTCCGGGAGCGTGACTCCGCGCGCCGCTTCAATCGCGCGGCGCACGTCTTCCCGCTGGACATCGCGCGGCCGCGTGCCCAGGGTAATGCCGCCGCGGCTGTTTACGCCGCGCACGTGGTTTCCGGCCACGCCGATCATCGCCGATTCCACGGGCACGCCGGCGATGGCCTCCGCTTCCTCGACAGCGCGGCGAATGGAGCTGACCGCGAGGTCCAGGTTGACGATCTGGCCCTTGCGCCAGCCCTTCGATTCCGCGGCCCCCAGCGCCGCGAACTTTACCGCTCCGTCGTCTTCTTGCTCACCGACGAGCGCGCAGGTCTTCGTGCTGCCGATATCCAGTGCGATGATTTGGCGTTCTTTTTTTGTCAAACTTTTGCTCCTCGCAAGTCTCTTTCAACATCAACCGTGGACCGCTATTGCGAATCCTTTGCCGCGGGCTTCTGCGCCGGCGGCTGCCGCACAGCGCCCTGGGCAACCTGCTCGAAGCCGGCCGTGCGGTCCGGATTCACCACGGCCTCGCGGCTGAAACGCAGGTCCACGGACTCGACGCGCCCGGCGGTGGCGCGCCACTGGGAAATATTTTCGACGAGAGTCTGGAACTTGGCGCGGAAATCGGAGTCGCCGAAATGGACAAGCACCGGAGCATCTGCTTGGCCTGGCGCCTGATCCAAAGCCTGCGAGGCCGCCGGTGAAGCAGCGCCCGCATCGGCGGGTAAACCCGTAATCGTGGCGCGCAAATCGTGCTCGTCGGAGAGATCCACTTCGCTCACCTGGTCCACGACCCCTGGCCGCACCGATTCCGCCTGCGCGAGGAAGCCGGCAAAAAGCTGCATGCGGCCGGCGCGGCCCTCGAGCGGCATATCGGCGCCGATTCCGGTGACCACGGGAAAATGGAAATCTCCCTGAAGCGGACGCTCGAGGATGGCGCCCTGCGCGTCTATCAGGGCCATATCGTCGGGCTCGCGCAGAAAAGCGATGGGGGTGCGCTCGGAAATATCCACTTCGATTTTGTTCGGAAGGGCGCGGCGCACGGTGGCGCGCTCGACCCAAGGGATGGATTCGATCTGGAGGCGGCGCTCGTCGAGCGGAATGCGCAGGACGCTCTTGCCGCGATCCGGAGCGAAGATTTCGAGCACCTGGTCGCGCGAAACGAAGTGGTTGCCAGCGAGCGCGACCTGCTCGGGATGAAGCAGGGCCATGCGCGGCGAGAACAATAGGGAGCGCCCGACCTGATACGCGGCCCACGCGCCCGCAAGGCCCACGGCGGTCCACAGGGCCGCGCGCAGATACGTTTTCCAAGCCTTCCGGCCGAACTTGCGCCGCTTGATTTCGAGCGGCTTCTGCCGGCGGAGATACTTGGGCTCCTCGTCGCCCAGGATTTCCCGGGGATAGGCGTCCTCGTCCATGGTCCTCAGTTTTGCCAGACGATCACCTCGAATTCGAGCTCGATATCGTAGGCGGCGCGCACGCGCTCGCGCACGCGGTCCATCAGTCCGCGCATGTCCGCGCAGGTGGCGCGCCCCGCGTTGACGAAAAAATTGGCGTGGCGTTCGCTCACCATGGCGTCGCCCACGCGGAAGCCCTTGAGGCCGAGCTCGTCGATCATGCGTCCCGCCGACCCGCCCGGAGGATTTTTGAAGATGCAGCCCGCGCTCTTCTGATTGAGCGGCTGGCTCGCGCGGCGCTTTTCATTGCATACGCGGATGCCCGCCAGGATTTCCTTGTAGGGCTTGGAGGGCAGTTCCAGCTTCACGCGCAGCATCAGGTCGTCCGGGGCGAACGACGTGTGGCGATAGTCGAAGCGGATGTCCGCGCCGCGCAGAGTTTCGATCTCGCCCGTGGCCGCGCGATAAAGCTCCACTTCCCGAACGTAAGAGCCGATCTGCGTGCCGTAGGCGCCCGCGTTCATGCGCAGCGCGCCGCCCACGCTTCCGGGCACGCCGATCAACCCCTCCATGCCGCCGAGATCGTGCTTGGCGCAGAACGTGACCATGCCGCCGAGGTCGGCGGAGGCGTCCACGAACGCCGCATTCCCTTCGACGCGCATCCCGGGCCGGACGGAGGGAAGGTGCAGAACCACCCAGGGAAGTTCGCCATCGGCGATGAGGACGTTGGTGCCGCCGCCGAGAAAGCGGCAGGGAATGTTTTCGTCCGCGAGCAGGCGCATGATTTGCGGAATCGTGTCGTAGCGGCGCAGGAGGATTTCGTCCGTGGCGCCTCCGATGCCGAGCGAAGTGTGCTCCGCGAGCAACGCGTCGGGGCGCAATTCCGCGCCGAGCTCCTGCAACCGCGCCGCAACTGTGCCGCTAATGCGCATGGAAAGTCGAAATCCTCGATTCGAGCAGCATGGCAAGCTGGTCGTGCACGCGGCCCACGCTGCCGGCGCCGATGGTCAGCACGGCGTCGCCGGGGCGCGCTTCGCGCAGCATGTATTCGAGGCCCGCCTGCATGGTGCTGGAGTAGACGACGTTCTTGTGGCCGGCGGAGCTGATGGCCTCCGCCAGGCGCTCGCCCGTAATCCCCTCGAGGGGCGGTTCGCCCGCTGCGTAGATTTCCGTGGTGACAAGGATATCGGCCTGGTTGAACGAGCGGCGGAAGTCGTCCCACAGATATTGCGTGCGCGTGTAGCGATGCGGCTGGAAGAGCACGAGCAGGCGCTTGTAGCCGCAGCCGCGCGCCGCTTCGAGCGTGGCGCGGATTTCGGCGGGATGATGGCCGTAGTCGTCAATCAGCGTGACCCCGGCGTGCGTTCCCTTGACCTCGAAGCGCCGGCCGACGCCGCCGAATTTGGCGAGTCCCGCGCGAATCAGGTCCTCCGGAACGTTCAGCGCCAGCCCGACGGCGGCCGCGGCCGCGGCGTTGCGCACGTTGTGAATTCCCGGAGGCGAGGGCAGATGGAACATTCCCAGATCGTCGCCGCGATACTGCAAGCGAAAATCGCTCGAAAGTCCCTCGAGTTTCACGTCGCTGATCACCAGGTCGGCCTGGCCCGGCGCGCCGCAACCATAGGTGATCACCGGCCTCTTCACGCGCGGAAGGATGGCCTGGACGTTGGGCTCGTCGAGGCACAGGATGACCGAGCCGTAGAAGGGCACGCGATTCACGAACTGCAGAAATGTCTCCTGAATTTCCTCGAGCGAGGCGTACTGATCGAGGTGCTCGCGGTCGATCGTGGTCACCACGGCGATTACCGGCGCGAGCAGAAGGAAGGAGCGGTCGCTTTCGTCCGCTTCGACGACGATATATTCGCCCTGGCCGACGCTGGCGTTTGCGCCGGCTTGGTTCACGCGCCCGCCCACGACGAATGTGGGATCGAGGCCGGCGGCCGCGAGGACGGAAGCGGTCATCGAAGTGGTGGTGGTTTTTCCGTGGGCGCCCGCCACGGCGATGCCGTATTTCAGGCGCATCAATTCGGCCAGCATTTCGGCGCGCGGAATCACCGGAATTTTCAGGCGCAGGGATTCGACGACTTCCACGTTGTCCCGTGGGACGGCGGAAGAAATCACGACGACATGCGCGCCATGCACATTTTCCGCCCGATGGCCCTCGTGGATCGTGGCGCCGAGGTTGCGCAGGCGCTCGGTGACCGGAGAGGATTTCGAATCCGAGCCGGAAACGGCGTAGCCGCTGGAAAGGAGCACTTCGGCGATCCCGCTCATGCCGCTTCCGCCGATGCCGATGAGATGCGTGCGCTGAAAGTTGCTGAAGGACGGGCTCATGGCCGGGCCACCCCTTCCAGGAGATCCACAATATCCTCGACGGCGCGCGGACGGGCGAGCGCATGCGCGCGATTTTCCATCTCGGCAATTCTCCGGGGCTGGTCCAGGAGGGAAAAGATTTCGTTCGTGAGGCGCTCGGGCGTCAGCTCGATCTTGCGGCACGAGGCGGGCGGCGCCGGCGCTTTCCATGGCCGCGGCATTGCGCGTCTGGTGCGCATCGGTGGCGGCTCCGAAGGGGATGAAGATGGCGGCGCGTCCGGCGGCAGATACTTCCGCGACAGTGATTGCGCCCGAACGGCAGACGATCAGGTCAGCCTGGGCAAACCTCTCCGCCATATTTTCGATGAAAGGAACCACCTCCGCTGGAAGTTCGCGGCGCGCATAAGCCACTCGAACCGCATTATAGTCGCGTTCCCCGGTCTGATGCACGATGAAAAGCCGGCTTTTTCTGGCGGCCAGGCGATCGAGCGAATCCACCACCGCCCGGTTCACCGGAAGCGCCCCCCGGCTTCCGCCCGTGATGAGCAGGGTGAAGGGCGCGCGGTGCTCCTTTGGCGGCACGCTGAAAAACTCCTTGCGCACCGGGACGCCGGTGACGACGGCTTTGCTGCCGAGCCGGGCGGCAGTGTCAGCATGGGCCACGGCGACGCGCGCCGCCATCCTTGCCAGGACGCGATTGGTGAATCCCGGCTCCACATTGGGCTCGAAGACCACGCTCGGAATCCCGTGCGCCATGGCCAGAAGCATCATCGGACCGGAAGCGTAACCGCCCACGCCGAAGGCCGCATGGAAGCGATGGCGCCTGAGCACTTTTTCCGAATCCCACAAGCCCGCCGGGAGCATGGCCGCGTTGCGCAGAAATTTCATTCCCCCGATGCCTTTCAAGCCGGCCACGCGAATCGTCTCGAGCGGCAGGCCCGCCTGCGGCACCAGCCTCGCTTCCATCCCGCGCTCGGTTCCCACAAACACGACGCTTCTTTCTCCCTTCCCTGCTCCCGCCAGAGCGTCTTCCGCTCCCCGCCGGAGCCATTCGTGGGCCACGGCCAGGGCCGGAAAAACGTGCCCGCCCGTGCCCCCGGCGGCAATCAACAAGCTTTTGGCATCCGGGCTCACGCGTCGTCCGCGTGCTGGCTGATGTTCAGGAGCACCCCGGTTGCCAGCAGCATCCCCAGCAGGCTCGAGCCGCCGTAACTGATGAAAGGCAGAGGAATGCCCTTCGTGGGCGCGAGACCGAGCACCACGCTCAGGTTCACGAGCGCCTGGCCCACAACCATCGCGGTGATTCCGATTCCCAGGAGCCGGCCGAATTCATCCGGCGCCTTCATCGCCGCCACAAAGCCGCGCCATCCATACACCGCGAACAGCGCGAGCACGATCACGGCGCCGAGGAAGCCCAGCTCCTCGCAGATCACCGAAAAAATGAAATCCGTGTGCGCTTCGGGCAGGAAGAAGAGTTTCTGGCGGCTTTCCATAAGTCCCACGCCGCGGAATCCTCCCGAGCCGACCGCGATCAGCGACTGCAACAACTGGAAGCCGTGGCCCTGCGGGTCCGAGCCGGGCGCGAGGAACGCTTGCAGGCGCTGCATGCGGTAGGGCGCGCTGATCGTGGCGATATAAATCGCCGGCACGAGCGCGAGGACCGCGCCCACGATGTAACGCATCGAGAGGCCGGCGATGAAGAGCATCACCGCCGCGATGAAAACCACCATGCAGGCCGTGCCCATGTCCGGCTCCTTGTAGACCAGGGCCGCCACCAGCAGCACGGTGCCGCACGCGGGCACGAGCGTCCGCAGCGGGTCGTTCACCGCCAAGCCGCCCGCCGGAGACCTGGCGGGGCGAAGGGCAAGGAACCAGGCGAGAAATAAAATCACGGCGAGCTTGGCCATCTCCGAAGGCTGAAAACTGAGCGGGCCGAGACGGATCCAGCGGTGCGTCTCGTGGGACCGGTCCAGGAAGAGCACGGCAAGCAGCAGGAGCAGGGTCACGGAGAGGCCCGTGAAAATCACGCGCGGCTGGCACAGCTTGCGATAGTCCATGTTCATCAGCCGGAACATCCCGGCAATCCCCAAAGCGATCCAGAGAACTTGGCGGATGAGAAATGTCCAAGCGCTGCCGTATTCTTGGCGCGCCGTCATGGCCGACGCGCTGAAGACCATCACGGCACCGATCAGGCAGAGCGCCAGAGTGGCGCCGAAAAGTTGCCGATCGGGTTGCAGGTTGCGCGGCATTTTTTCCCTTTCACCCTTTCCTGGCGGATGCGCTCGCGGCAGACTGCGTTTCGAGCTGCGCCACAAGCTGCTTGAAAGCACGCCCGCGATGCTCGTAGTCCTCGAATTGATCGAAGCTCGAACACGCCGGCGCAAGTAAGATCACATCGCCGGGCCGCGCGCGCTTGCGCGCCAGTTCCACGGCGCGGTCGAGCGTGCCCGCGTGTTCGAGGGAGACGGCGCCGCCGAGTTCGGCGGCGATTTTTTCCGCGGCTGCGCCGATCAAGATGGCGGCGCGCGCGCGCTGCCGCAGCGGCTCGCGCAACGGCGTGTACGGGCTGCCTTTGTCCTTGCCGCCCAGAATCACGACGAGCGGGCCGGGAAACGCTTCCACGGCCTTGAGCGCCGCATCCACGTTGGTCGCTTTCGAATCGTTGTAAAAAGCGACGCCGCCGATTTCGGCGACGAACTCGAGCCGGTGCTCGACGCCACGGAAGGTTTTCACTCCGCCGGCAATGGCGGCCGGCGCCGCGCCCGCCAGGTGCGCGGCGGCGCACGCCGCCAGGACGTTTTCGAGATTGTGTTCGCCGCGCAACTGGATTTCGGCGCGCTCGGCCAGCACGATTTCCACGCCATCGCGCCTAAAAATGATTTCGCCGCCGCGCAGGAACGCGCCCTGGGCCACGCGTTTCCGGCGGCTGAACCAGAAGATGCGCGGGCGCGAAGGCATTCTCCGGGTCACTTCGGGATCGTCCGCATTGAGCACGGCGGCGTCCCGCTCGAGCTGGTTCTCAAAGAGGCGCATCTTCGCGCGCGCGTAATCGTCGAACGATGCATGGCGATCCAGGTGGTCCGGCGTCAGGTTGAGCAGAACGCCGATCTCGGGCCGGAAGCTTTCGATCGATCTCGAGCTGAAAGCTGCTGATCTCCGCGACCGTTACCGTGGTATCCGTCGAGGATTCGGCGAGCGAAAGCAGCGGCACGCCGATGTTCCCGCCGGTGAGCACGGGAATTCCCGCGGTCTTCAAGATATGGGCCACAAGAAAAGTGGTGGTGGTCTTGCCGTTCGACCCGGTGATGGCCACGAGCGTCCCTCGCAGGAAGCGCCAGGCCAGTTCGACTTCGCTCCACACGGGAATGCCGCGGGCCCGCGCGAGTTCGAGCGGTGGAAGCTTCGCCGGAACGCCGGGGCTCACGACGATCAAGTCCTGATCGAGAAATGTTTTCGAAACGTGCCCGCCGAGTTCGAGCGCCACGCCCGCGGCGCGCAGCCGCGCGGCCGTTTCGGCAAGCTCCGCTTCCGGCTTATCATCGGTGGCCGTGACCGTGGCGCCGTAGGCCGCGCTAAAGAGCGACGCAGCCACGCCCGTGCGCGCCAGCCCCACGACCAGCACGCGCTTGCCCGCCAGATCCACTCCAGGTCTCACTCGCGATCACCTCAGCTTCAAAGTCGTCAGCGAAAACAGCGCGAACACGAGCGCCAGGATCCAGAACCGAACGATGATCTTCGATTCGCTCCATCCCAGCAGCTCGAAATGGTGGTGCAGCGGCGCCATGCGAAACAGCGCTTGCCCGTCAGCTTGAACGATCCCACCTGGGCGATCACGGAGAGCAATTCGAGAACGAAGATGCCCCCGATCGAAACGAGCAGGATTTCCTGCTTCAGGATGACGGCGACCACTCCGATCGCTCCGCCCAGCGCCAGCGAGCCCACGTCTCCCATGAACATTTCGGCGGGATGGGCGTTGTACCAGAGAAAGCCCAGCGATGCTCCGGCGACGGAACCGCAAAAGATGGTCAGCTCGGCGGCGTCGGGGATTTTTTGGATTTCGAGATACTCGGCCCAGCGCGCGTTGCTGGAAAGATAGGTCAGCACGGTCAGCGCAGCCGAGCAGACCAACACGCAGCCGATGGCCAGGCCGTCGAGGCCGTCCGTCAAATTCACGCCATTCGACAGCCCGGCGATCACCAGCACGAGAAACACGATAAACGGGACGTAAGCCAGCAGCCAGATGTACGGGAACCCGCGCAACGAATGGATCACCAAATTAGGATGCAGCCGCTTGAAAAATGGCACGCTCAACTGCGTCGAATACTTGCCTTCGGCCTGCAATACCAGCAGCGCCACACCCACGACCACGCAGACCAGCACTTGCAGCAGAAATTTCTCGAGCGCGCTCAGACCCTGATTCCGCCGCCGCACTACTTTGCTGTAATCGTCCGCGAACCCGATGGCGCCGAACCCGAGCGTGGCGCCGAGCGCCAGCAGGACGTAGGGATTGCGGAGGTCCGCCCACAAGAGCGTGGGAATCACGATGGCGGCCACGATCAGGACGCCGCCCATGGTCGGCGTTCCAGCCTTTCCCTGATGGCGCTTGGGGCCTTCCTCGCGAATGTACTGCTTCACCTGCAATTCCCGCAGCCGCCCGATCATCCACGGCCCGAAGGCCAGCGAGAGCAGCAGCGCCGTCAAGCTCGCCACCGCCGTACGCACCGTAATGTAACGAAACACGTTCAGCGGGCTGAAGTGCGGGCGGAGCACAAAATAGAAAAGGTAGTAAAGCATTCAGCCCCGCCCCTTCCCGCCCGCTTCCAGCGCCTCCCTGGGCGCGCGCGAACCGGAGCGCTTGTGGCGCGCCTCCAGGGCTTCGAGAATTTTTTCCATCTTCACGCCGCGCGAGCCCTTGACGAGGATCAGGTCGCCCGGCATCGCGAATTTCTCGAGGAATTTTGCCGCCTCGCCGGAATTCTCGAAGAATTGCGCGCGCTCCTGGGGATGCCCTGCCTCGATCGCCGCGCTAACCAGGTCCGCCGCGCGGCCCTGCACTCCGAATATCCAGTCTATTTTCCCGCGCGCGGCGGCGGCGCGGCCGCACTCGCGGTGCAGTTCCCCGGAGCCGCTCCCCAGCTCGAGCATTTCGCCCGCGGCCAGGATCTTCCGCCGATATCCCGGAGTGGCGGCGAGCAGTTCCATGAGCGCGCCGAGTGCCGTGGGGCTCGAATTATAGGAGTCGTTAATCACCGCAAATCCTTCCTCGAATCGGGCCACTTCTCCGCGCTTGTCTGCGGGCGCGAGCGACGGAAACACGCGCTTGGCCTCCCGCGCGCCGACACCCCACACACTCGCCGCCGCCAGCGCGGCGAGCGCGTTCATCACGTTGTGCCGGCCGATCAGCGGCAAATCCAGCCGCACGCTTCCCTGCGGCGAGACAAAGTCGAACGCGGAGCCTTCCAGGCCGCGCTCTTCGATGGCCTCGGCGCGAAATTCGGCCGGCGGCGCCGCGCCAAACCGGACGACGCGCCCGCGCGCCACTTCGGCGAATCGCGCCACGCGCTCGTCATCTACATTCAGAACCGCTGTCGCGTCCGGCCACGCCAGGTTTTCGACGAGCTCGCGCTCGGCCAGGGCAATCTCCTCGATGGAGGAAAAAAACTCCAAATGCTCGACGGCCACGCGCGTAATCACTCCCACTTCGGGCGACGCCATGCGCGCCAGGCGCGCGAGTTCGCCGCGGTGCGACATTCCCATCTCCACGACCGCGGCTTCATACTCATCGCCGAGTTTGAGCAGCGTGAGCGGCAAACCGTATTCGTTGTTCAGATTCCCTTGCGTCTTCAGGACGCGGAACCGCGCGCCCACGAGCGCCGCCAGAATTTCCTTCGTTGTGGTTTTGCCGATGGACCCGGCCACGGCCGCAATCCATCGCTCCGGCCCTCCCTCGCGCCAGATTTCGCATGCGCGCCGGGCCAATAGGTGCAGCGCCCCCAGCGTGTCGCCCACCGCGAAGAGTTTTTCACGCGCCTCCTCCGGGTATTCCCCGAGCCGCTCGCGCGCCACCACCCCCGCCGCAGCCCCACGACCCAGTGCCCCGGCAACGAAATCGTGTCCATCGTGACGCGGACCGCGTATGGCGAAGAACAGTTCCCCGCGCTCGATAGAACGAGAATCAATCGAGACACCGGCCAGCCGGGCCAGGGGGTCGAGGCCCGAGGGAGGCGCAACACCCATCGCTTCAGCAACTTGAACCACCGTCCACCGCATGGCTTCTCCAATGTGCTGGGCGTCACTCCCCACCCTGCGCTCTCGAAGTGGTACAGTTCCGTCGCCAAAGATCCCTACGATCCTCGCTTTGACAATCCCTTGCGGCGCAGGATGGCGCGCGCCTTTTCGCGGTCATCGAACTCCACGGCGCCGTCTCGCAGGACCTGATAGGTCTCATGGCCCTTGCCGGCCAAGAGCACGATGTCGCCCGGCCGCGCTTCATTCAGGGCGATGACCAGCGCGCGTTCCCGGTCCGGTTCGACCTGGTACTTCGCGTTCGTCTTTTGCAAGCCCACAACCACGTCGTTGATGATGCGCAGCGGGTCTTCACTTCTCGGATTGTCGCTCGTGAGCACAACCAGGTCGCTCAGCGAGCCGGCAGCTTCGCCCATCAGGGGACGCTTGGTGCGGTCGCGCTCGCCGCCCGCTCCGAATACGATGATGATGCGGCCGCCGGCAGCGAGTCTCGCGCGCCGTGGAAATCAAGTTTCGCAACGCGTCGTCGGTGTGCGCGTAGTCCACGAACACGCGAAACGATTGTCCCTCGTCCACGCGCTCGAAACGCCCCGGAACGAGTTCCAGGGCGGCGATGCCCTGCTCGATTTTCGCGGCCGGAATATTGAGGCCGATTCCCGCTCCGATGGCCGCCAAGATGTTGTACACGTTGATGCGGCCCACCAGCCGCGAGCGCACCTGGATGTTTCCCGAGGGCGTGTGCGCCGTGAACTCCAAGCCGTCGAAGCCGAGCTCGAATTTTTTCGCCGTGAGATCGGCCGCGGCCGCGATGCCGTACGTCAGCGCGCGCGGCGACAGGCCTTCGAGCCGCGATGAATACCCGTCATCCGCATTCAGCACGGCCACATCGGGCGCTGCCGCGCCGGCGCCCTGGAAGAGGCGGCGCTTGGCGGAAAAATAGGCCTCGAAAGTTTTGTGGTAGTCGAGATGATCGCGCGTGAGGTTCGTGAAAACCGCCACCTTAAAATGGCAGCCCCACAGGCGGTCCATGGCGAGCGCGTGCGAACTCGCTTCCAGCACCGCGTGCGTTCCGCCGGCATCGCGCACTTCGGCGAACATCTGCTGGAGATCGAGCGACTCGGGCGTGGTGTTGGCTCCCGCGCGGCTACCCTTGGGCGTGCGGTAGCCCGTGGTGGCAATCAATGCTGACGTACGCCCCGCGGCGCGCAGGATCGAATCCATCAGATAGGCTGTGGTCGTTTTTCCATTTGTTCCCGTCACGCCGACGAGCTCGAGCGCGCTCGCCGGGTGTTCGTAAAAGTTCGCGGCGGCGCGCGCCAGTCCCTGCCGCTCCTTGCCGGGCGCGAGCTCGACCCACGCCACGCCCGGCGGGATCTCCGCGGGGCGCGGCTCGGGGCTGGCAACGGCCGCGGCGCCGCGCGCCAGGGCATCTGCCACAAAGCGAATCCCATTATCTTTTTCGCCGGGCAGCGCGAAGAAAAGCGCTCCGGGCGTCACCCGCCGGCTGTCATACGCGACGGCAACAATCCTTGCGTCCGGGCGCCCGCTGACGCGGACCACTTCCGCGCCCTCAATCACATCGCCCAGGTCCATGCCCGGTCTCGACCGCGGGCCGTTGCTTCCTTCAGAAGCGGCCGCTTGCACGCCATGCACGGCGAATCTCAATTTTCATCCCTCCGCGCCGATGCCGGCAATAGCTCCCCCGGACGGCCGAACCGCACGGTCAGCCGGCTGCCCCGCGGGGCTTCCGTTCCGGCGGCCGGATACTGTTCCAATGCAACGCCGCTGCCAATCAGGGATGGGACAAGCCCCAGGCGCGAGCAAGTCTCCGTCACGGCCCGAACCGTTTGCCCCGCAAGGTCGGGCACGGCGACCGCTTCCGGGTCCCCCACGGCGATTGTGGGCGCCGCGACCGGATTATTCTTCGCCACGGTAGCCTCGAAACTTGCCTCGGCGACCTTCTCATCCGCGACGGGCGCGGAATCAGACCGCTGGCCGGGGGCGGAATTCTTTGCCGTCTCGATGCCGCCGGAAGGCGAGGGCACGTCGCGCGGCACGTTCAGATAGGCCAGCACCTGCTCGGCGACGCGCTTGTCCACAGGGGCGCTCACCTCGGCCCCCATGTGCTTCCCGACAGGCGAATCGAGAACGGTGAGAATTGTGACGACCGGATTGTTTACCGGAGCGAAGAGCACGAACGATGCATTGTACTTCGTGGCCGAGTAGCGACCCGTCGCCGGATCGATTTGTTGCGCCGTGCCGGATTTTCCGCCCGAGGTGTATCCATCGAGCTGCGAATGTTCGCCCGTGCCTGCGATCATCACGCCTTCCATCATCTCGCGCATGGTGGCCGCTGTCTTTGCGTCGGTTGCCTGGCGCGGCTGCCCTCCGATCGGGTCGGGAACCGGCTGATCCCCGCTGATCTCGCGCACGATGCGCGGCGGGTAGAGCGTTCCACCGTTGGCCACCGCCGAAGCGGCGGAAATAATTTGGATGGGCGTCACGCTCACTTCCTGTCCCATGGCCAGCGAACCGATGGAATTCGCGGACCAATCCTCCATCGGCCGCAGCAGCCCCCGGTTTTCGCCCGGCAATTCGATTCCCGTGGGCTGGCCGATTCCAAAGCTGCGGATGGTGTCGTAGAACCTAGTCGCGCCCAGTTTGAGAGCGACCTTGATCGCACCCACGTTGCTCGAATCCTCGAGGATCTGGCGCACGCTTAAGATGCCGTACGCCTTATGATCGTGAATCACGCGCTTCCCCAGCACGATGGATCCCATCTGGCAATCAATCAGTTCGTCCGGGTTGACTACGCCATTTTCGATCGCGCCCGTTAGGGTGATGAGTTTGAACGTCGAGCCGGGCTCGAAGGCGGTGCTGACGGCGCGGTCTATGCGCGACTCCGGGGAATAGGCTCCGGCGTCGTTCGGATCGAACTCAGGATAATTCGCCACGGCCAGCAATTCCCCGCTGTTCGGGTCCTGCACCACCACGGCGCCCGCTTTCGCCTTTGTCTCTTCGATGGCGCGCCGCAATTCCTTTTCGGCGATGTATTGGATGGTTTCGTCAATGGTCAGGGTGACGCTGTCGCCCGGGTCGGCCGCATTTTCGCTGCGGTCGTACCAGCGCCGGAGCCCGTCGGCCATCACCATCATCTTGCCCGGCCGCCCGCGAATCTCCCGGTCGAGCGAATACTCGATTCCTCCGATGCCTTTCTCGTCCACGTCCACGTAACCCAGCACGGAGGCCGCCAGCTCGCGCTGCGGATAGACGCGCCTGTTTTCCTTTTGGAAGAAGATCCCCCGCAGGTTCATCTCCCCGATGCGCTCGACGGTTTCGGGAGAAAGTTTGCGCGCCAGCCGCACGGGCGTGCGGGCCTCGCGAATTTTTGTTTCCAGGTCATCGCTGGACGCGGGAAGAACCCCCGAAAGCAGCCGCGCCACCATCTCCGCGTCGCTAATCTCCAGAGGATCGGCGAAAACGGAATCCATGGGAATGCTCACGGCGAGTTCCCGCCCCTTGCGGTCGTAAATCGTTCCGCGATTCGGACTGATCTCGAAGAGCCGCTGCTGTTGATGCTGCGCCTTGGCGAGGTATTCGCTATAGCAGAAGAGTTGGAGATAACCGAGGCGGGCCAGCACGGCCGCCATCCATACCGCCGCCAGCGCCCAGACAACCAGCCAGCGGAGACGCGGGTTGCGCTGCCCCATGGACTTCGGTCTGCCCCATTCGGAAACGTGCTCCGGCGGCGATCATCGCTCCCGCCTCCGGATATGGCCCGCCACCGCGGGCCGCTAATTCATATGCAATGATTTCAGGGCCGGGCCATCGGAGCCGCCGCCGGGGCCTCCGCCAGCACATCGTTGCTGGGCGCTTCGGCCGGCGCCGCCTGCCCGGGCACGGGAACCGTCAAGCCAAGCTGGTTTCGCGCGATGGCATCCACGCGCATGGGCGAATCGAGCGTCGCGATCTCGAGCTGCAGTTGCTGATTCAGCTCCGCCGCCTGCGCGCGCTCGGACTGGAGCTGTTCGATCTGGTAGCGCTTCTGGATGCACTCGAAGTGCTGCAAGGCGTAAAACAGCAGGCAGGCCGCCAGGGCCGCGCCGGCCGCAGCGCGCCGCCAGAAATCCTTCAGCCGCGCCGCGGGCGCCGGCCGAAGCAGCCGCGAATTATCAATGCGCTTTACCGTGTAATATTCCGTCATGGCCAGTTTCCCGCCCGCCGGACTTCCCCCGGCTCGATTTTCTCGGCCACGCGCATCTTCGCGCTCCGCGCGCGCGGATTATTTTGGATTTCCTCCGCGCCGGGCCGGATCACCTTGCGGGTCAAGACCCGGAAGGTTCCCTCTTGCGCCAAGCGCAGAAACGCACGCTTCACGCGGCGGTCTTCCAGCGAGTGATAGCTGATGACCACCCATCGCGCTCCGAAAGATAAAGTGGCAGGGGTCCGCGAAAGAAACTGCTCGAGTTCCTCCTCTTCTCGATTCACCGCTGTCCGCAGCGCCAGAAACGTTTTTGTCGCGGGATGCAGTTTCTGCCTTCCCCTTGCTTTTCGTCCCCCTGCCACAACCGTTGCCAGGTGCTCGGTGTCGCGAATGGGCCGCGCCCGAACGATGCCCCTGGCGATTCTGCGTGAGTCCCTCTCCTCGGCCTTCTCGTAGAGGAGATTGGCCAGATCTTTCTCCGGCCAGTGGTTCACAATCTCTGCCGCTGTGAGCGACGCTTGCGGATTCATGCGCATATCGAGCGGCCCGGCATGGCGGAATGAAAATCCCCGCTCGGCGCTTTCCAGCTCCAGGCTGGAAACGCCCAGATCGGCGACCACTCCATCGAGCAGAGGGAGTTTCAAGTCCCCCGCGACTTCGCCGATCTTTGAAAAATCCGTATGCACCAGCGTCACCCTGTCTTCGTACGGCTCGAGTCGCTCCCGCGCAATTTCGAGCGCCTGCGGATCGCGATCCAGCACGGCCAATCGGCCCGTCGTGAGCCGCCGCGCAATTTCAATAGCTTGTCCCCCCGTGCCCCCCGTGGCGTCCACATAGGTCCCCTCGGGCCGAATGCGGAGCCATTCGATCGTTTCACCGGCCAGAACCGGCGTATGCCATACGTTCAAAATCTAGCGCCGTTCCAACTCTCTGCGGCTGTCGAGCTCCCATCCTTACTGGGAAGCCTGGGATGCTGGGCCTCGCGTGCGGCCCATGGGCTTCGCGAGTTGGAACGGCTGCTAGACGCCGAGTTCGTCCAAAGCCTTGTCGTCTTCCGCCGTCATCGGGTTACGGTTCAATTGCTCGAGGAATCGCGCGTGGTTCCAGACCTGCAGGTACGTGAGATTCCCCTGCACGTCCACTTCCCCCTTCATCCCCGCGGATTCCCGCAAAACGGGTGGAATCAGAATGCGCCCCTGCCCATCCACCTCGACGACCTGCCCGTAATAATTCGTGCGCGCCAGAAACTTTTGTTTCACGGGATTGTAGGAGGATCGCTTGGCGAGCTTCCTTTCGATCTCTTCCCACACCTTCATGGGGTAGATCCGGGCGTGATCGCCGCTCGCGCTGGTGACGTAGAATTTCTTGCCGGCCTTGTGCAGCTCGGCCAGAAAGTCGGCCGGAATTTTTAGCCGGCCCTTTTCGTCTACCGTAGCTAGATGGCTGCCCCGCAGCATGAGAACCCCTTCGAAGCCCGACCGGCGTGTCCGCCCTGGACATGAATCGCTTCTCTACCCCCCACTGCAAAACACTTCTTACCACTTTCTACTACTTTCTCCCACTTGTGCCGCGATTCTAGATGCTTTCCAGGCGTTGTCAAGTGGAATCCGCACTCCGATTGAAAATATTTTTGGGAAGCCGCCGAGGGCGCGTGCGCCGCGCGCCGCGAAATACACAATCCCTAGTGGAAGCGCGCTCTCTCTTCCCCGGCCCCTAGTCGCGCCGTTGACGCCGCGCGCGCTTTTGTATTGTAACGGTTAACATCCTGGCGGCAGTTTCTTCCGCGGGAAGGGGTGGTTCAAAGTGGGATGGAACTTTACTGATTCGGCGTGTTACGCAGGGAATTCAGGTCGCGCACCATGGATTGTTCGTCGGGACTCAGCCCTTGCATGAACCGGGGATCATCGAGCGCCGCTTCGCGTTCGGCGGGGGTCATGCCTTGCAGCGTGTGCAAGCGTCCATTGATCAGTTGGCGCCGCTCGGGGGGCATCTGCTGCCACCGGGGCAAAAGAACGTTTTGGACGTACTGCCGCTGCTCGGGAGACATGTGCTCCCACATGTATTCGCGGTCACGGATGGCATTGCGCTCCGTGGGCGAAAGCTGGTTCCACTTCTGAAGGTTCGTGCGAATTTGCGCCTGGCGCTCGGGCGGGAGATTCTGGAACTGCCGATTGTTGTCGAGAAAGCGTTCTTGCTCCTCGGGCGACATATCCCGCAAATTTTCAACCCACTTGGGAGGCAATCCGGCCATGCCGCGCCCAAGGCCCTGCTCCCCGGCGCCCCCCGGATTATTCCCATTCAGCGGCCCATTCGGCCTGAACTTTTGCCCCTGGCCTTGGATCATGCGCAGGCGGGGAGGGGGTTCGCTCCACCGGCGCTGGGCCATGGCATCCCGCGCTGCAAACGCCGCGAGGAGCGCGAGAGAAATGGCGAAAACAAGCCTGCCGTACCGCACCTAAATTCCTCCCTCAATCATTCGTCACAGGATCGTGCTGCAACTGCCGCGCCGGCCGCCGCGCAGGGAGCGGCGGCAGCTCCGACAAGGCGTCGAATTTCGTGAGCACCTCGTAATTCTCGAGAACGCCGAGGTCCTTGATGGCGTTGAAATCCTCCTGCTGCGCCTGTTCCGCCTGCACGGCCGTGCTGTTCGGCGCCGGATTCCCAGGCAGCCTCGCCATCCATACGGCGAGGGCCACGAGCAGGGCCATCGAAAAGGCCAGCCGCGGCGACGGGACGAGCCATGCGAACCACCGTGGCCGCGGCTCGGCCTCGGCCCGGGGGCGCAGGCGGGCGTCGAAGCCCGCGGACGGCTCGATCACCGGCATCTGGTCGAGAACACCCCACAGCTTGCGGAAATCTTCGGCCCGCGCGCGGCACGCCTCGCAGGCGCCCAAGTGCTCTTCCACGGCGCGGCGCTCGGCCGAATTCGCCCGCCGGTCCAGGTAGGCGACCAGTTCCCTGGAAATATCTTCGCATTTCATGACGGCCTTCCTTCCGCTCCGCGATGCGCCGCCGGCTGGCCCACCAGCGGCGCCAGCTGCACCCGCAGATTTTCGTATGCCCGGAACAGCAGCGATTTCAGGGCGCTTTCCGAGCAATCCAGGATTTTCGCGATCTCTCCGTACTCCATCTCTTCATACTTATGCAGCAAAACCGCGGCGCGTTGCTTTTCCGGCAGCGCCGCCACGGCCCGCCGGATGATTTCCGCGCGGCTGCGCTCGATCATATGCTCGTCAATGCGCATTTCGCGCGCGGGCAATTCCCGGGGCGCTTCGTCCTCTTCGACCGGCGCGTCGAGCGCTATTTCCATTTTGCGATAGCGGCTATCGCGCACCGAATTCAGCGCCAGGTTCGTGGCGATGCGGAAGAGCCAGGTGGTGAACTTCGCGCTCGGGACATACTGCTTCCGCGCACGGTACACGCGCAGGAACACTTCCTGCGCCAGGTCTTCCGCCGTGGCCGTGTCTCTCACCATGCGATAGAGGAAGTTGACCAGCGGCGAGCGATACTTCTGCAGCAGGCAGTCAAAGGACACATCGTCCCCCGCCTTCACGTCCAGCATCAGTTGGACGTCGGACCTGGCCATGGCCTCCACACTCTATCTAACACGTGGCGGGCCATAAAGTTGCGGGAGAGTTCAGCCGGAGTGCCGGAAGAGAATCACGTCGCCATCCTGCACAATATACTCCTTGCCTTCCAGGCGCGCCTGCCCGCGTTCGCGCGCCGCGGGAAAACTGCCCGCCGCGAGCAAATTCTCCCAGTTCACCACTTCCGCCTTGATGAAGTTTTTTTCGATGTCGCTGTGAATCGCGCCCGCGGCCTTCTGCGCCGTCATGCCACGCTCGATGGTCCATGCGCGGCACTCCGGCTCGCCGCAGGTGAGGAACGAAATCAATCCCAGCAGCCGGTAGCTCGCCTGGATCAGGCGGTCGCGCCCCGATTCCGTGAGTCCATAGGCCCGCATCATTTCGGCGGCTTCGGCGTCGTCGAGTTCTGCAAGCTCCGCTTCGATCTTGCCGCAAAAAGGGACGATGGCGGTGCGCGGTTTATCCGCCAGCTTTTCCAGATGATGCTTCTCGATGGCGCGGCCGATTTCGGACGCTTCCTCATCGCCGAGGTTCAAAACATAGACCATCGGTTTGCGCGTGAGAAACATGAACCCGGTGAGCATCTTCAGTTCCTCGGGCTTGAACTCAAGCTCGCGCAGCGGCGTTTCGGCTTCGAGCGCCTGGCGGCAGCGCACCAGGAGCTGCAATTCGGCCTCGAGCAGCGGCTCCTTCTTTTTCTTCAGATCCTTTTCGAGGCGCTCGATGCGCTTCGCCGCCTGCTCGAGATCGTTGAGGATCAGCTCGATTTCCACGTTCACGATGTCGCGCATGGCGTCGAGCGGCCCGGCTTCATGCGGCACGGCGGGATTTTCGAAGAGCCGCACGACGTGCGCGAGCGCGTCGGCTTCGCGCAGCGGGACGAGCGAAGCGGAATTTTTCTCGCGGTCTTTTTGCAGCCCGCCAACGTCCACGTACTCGATCGCGGCATAGGTGATTTTCTTGGGCTTGAACACTTCGGAAAGCTTGGCGACACGCGCGTCCGGCACGCGCGCCATTCCCATGTGCGCCTGATTGGGAGCCATGCGCGCATCCACGCGCGCGCGCGTGAGGATGCGAAAGAGGCTCGTCTTGCCCACCTGCGGCAGCCCGATAATTCCCGTTTGCATAAGCGTGTGATACTAGCATAGCGCGTGCGCGAGATTGTGCGGGAGGGGCTCGAGCGGTATCCTGTCCGTTCACTCATGCCTGAGAAGCCGGCCTGCCCGTTCGATTGCAATGCCGCCATCGAACATCTTTCGAAGGCGGACCGCAGGCTCGCGCGCGTGATCGGGAAGTCCGTCGAGTTCGGGCTCAAAATTGACGGCGCGCAAACTCCCTACGAGTCGCTCCTCCAGGCCATCACTTACCAGAGCATCGCGGGCAAGGCCGCGCGGGTGATTTTCGCGCGCATCCAGGCGCTCGGCGCGAATGGGCGCTCGCCCACGCCTGAAGAATTGCTTCGCGTGCGCAAGCCGAAGCTGCGGAAAATCGGCCTGTCGTTCGCGAAAATAGCCGCCGTGCGGGACCTCGCGCGGAAGACAATCGAGGGCGTGGTGCCCACGCTCGAAGACGCGGAGAAGATGTCCGACCAGGAGCTGATTGACCGGCTGATTTCGGTGCGCGGCATCGGCGCGTGGACCGTCGAGATGTTTTTGATTTTCGGGCTAGGGCGCCCCGACGTTCTGCCCATCCACGATTACGGCGTGCAGAAGGGCTTCGCGCTCACCTACCGCAAGAAGCGCATCCCCAAGCCGCGCGAGCTGGCGGCGTTCGGCGAACGCTGGCGGCCCTGGCGCACGGTCGCGAGCTGGTACTTGTGGCGCGCCGTCGAGCACGCCGGCAAATCCGCGCGCAAAATCACCAAGCCCCGCCTCGCAAAGAAACGCGCAAAGTAGCCGTCAGCGGACCTCAAAAAGCCACAAAAAGCCATCCGAACACCGCTGATCCTCCGTGGCCTGCTCCGGCGGCAAATTTGTTGCGTACAGGATGTGAGAGGAGTACGATGCCCGCAAGTTGTGGTGCCAACTTGGGAATTCCGACTCGAAGGAGGAAAGCGTCATGAGCGATACGTCCGTGCGCACAATCGTGAAGGAGTCAGTTGGGTGGTCCATTGGGCTGAGCATCTTGCTGATCGTGGCTGGCATTCTGGCTATCGCGTTGCCTCAGGTGGCTGGAATCGCGGTGAATATAGTGGTCGCCTGGCTGCTGGTTTTCAGCGGCGTGGTGCACCTGGTGTTTGCCTGGTACACGCGAACCACCGGCGGGGTCTTCTGGGAGCTGCTGGTGGGAATTCTGTACGGCTTCATTGGCGTCTACCTGCTGCTACATCCTGTGGCCGGCTTGGCGGCACTCACGCTGGCGCTGGCGATCTACCTGTTGATCGAAGGTGTCCTGGAACTTGTCCTGTCGTTTCAGCTTCGCCCCATGGCCGGCTCGGGCTGGCTGATATTCGACGCCATCATCACCCTGATTCTTGCCGTGTTGATTTGGAAGACGTGGCCATCGAGCACCGAATGGGTGATCGGCACGCTCGTGGGGATCAGCATGGTCTTCAGCGGAGTCTCCCGGCTGATGATATCCATGGCCGCGCACCGCGTGGTCACCAAGCTGGCTTGAGCTTTCGGCCCCGGTGAGATAACGAATCTCGCCCTAGTCGTGAGGGACGCAGGGTCGCGCGCTGCTGGGCGTCCCGACTTCGTTGTCGGGAGGAGCGGAGGCTTCCGCAATCACGTGAAAGCCACGCCCCGCAAAGGCGGGGGCGAGCTACATTTCAGGCAAGCTCGCGTCGTGATATTACGAGTGCTCCCTGCGAGGGGCGCGTTGCGAGGCCACCGCCAACGCGCCCTGGATCACTACCGCAATCCACCGACGCTTACTTTCGCCCGTGTTTCCTCTTTAGGGGTTGGCTTCAGGAACGGAAAGACAACTTCCTGTGTCTTTCCTGCTCTCCTGACCAAAATCACTCCGTCATCGCTCAGTTGTCCCGTGACCCACTGCAAAACACGCAATGCAAAACGAACAACTTCAGCCCTACTGGATGCACGTAATACCACTTTCAGCCTGTCCACTTCTTCCAAAGCTTCCGGAGTAAAATCGAATTGTAGTCGCAACTTTTCGGTCATTACGCAATCTCCACGTTCTTTTCCCAGTGCGCCCAATAGCTGTCCAGTCGCTGGACTTGCGGGCGCGCAGAGAGGAAATTAGCAAGATCCCTCAAGCACGTATCCTTGCGTGGTTGAGGAGTCTGCTATTGAATTGTCCCCGAAGGGATGCAATGGAACTATTTGAACTGCCTGTTTCTCCTTCGGCTCGGAGTCTAGGCTCACTGCTCGTTCCACTATCGCTAAACCATTCAGTGGAAGGACGACATCGTCTCTTCCGACCCCGAAAGGTTCGGTTGAATCCATAGCCCCTCCTTACAGGCCTCTAGCCAGATCTGCAAACTCTCCCGTATCCAAAGGCCAAGACGAATTTACGGCTGCCAGTTCTACATGGTCGACTTTCTTCGTAAACATTGAAAATGGTCATTTTCTCCTCCAATCGTGTCTAGATTTAACTCATTGCTCTCTCTTTCTACACAATTTCTATACTCATTTTCTACTCAATTTGTACGCAGATGTCAAGACAAATCTCTCGGCCCGTTTCAACCCTTGACTTTCACATATGCGGGGTAGATTAGCGTCCTCTGGACAACTCGATTGGCAGTTCGGACAGGTCTCCGACAACTGGGGATCCCTCACCAGATTGCGTCTCGAGGAAATCGCTGTTGACCTCGTACTCCCCAGCGGATTCTTGAGCCTCACTCCCTGCAACAACTCCCGTCGGCACAAATGCTTGGTATAACGATAGCGCCAAAGGGAACAAGGCGGCCACCAAAACACCCACCGAAATGCAGGTCAGGTGGTTGGCAGCCCAAGTCAAGAATGTCGAGAATGAAGGTGCGTCCATCAAGTTTATTCGTCTCCGTGGACACAAGTATACAGCGTGTACGCCAAACTGAAAGCCATGCTCGCGACAGCAAGGATGCCTGATGCGCGAACAACGCCCTCGGATGACAGCGACGACGTAGCCAGCACGCCTATACGAGGTCCAACGACGACAAGTGCATATGAGAGAACACCGACCATGATGATCGACGTTCCGACCAGCCAACATAGAAGTGTGGCCATGCCATGCTCCCCATGCACTTTCTTATGGTAGTCGCCTACAGTCTTTGCAGTGAGAGTAGTTGCATACATGAGAAAGCTTCCATTTTGAATGAGATCAGCCCACCTAACAGGCTTATTGAAAAGCATCCCCGCGAAAGGAATGAGCCATAGCTGAGCCAGAGCTATCACTACGCCGAAGGCGAACCAGTAACCCAGCTCCTTTCCGAATTCCTTGAGGGTTATTCGACGGTTGCTCAAAAAGCGACTCCGCATCAATCAACTCGCCGCAATCAGAATCGAATTCTAACAATCCCAAACAGGCCCGCCAAGCGGACACCCCGCCTCCAAAAATTGGCCAATCTTGTATCAACCAGTTTCGGCGGTCAAGCATAATTTCAAGAGAAATACCTTCATGCTACGCTATTAGCTTTGATGGTCACACCCAGTGGCCGAAAGAGATCTAGCGTTAGTTCGGCTCTGCTCTCACCGTCAAAAGGAAAGGCGCCGGCCTAACCGACGGAATGCTGCCTAGAGCCTCAGAACGCATCACCCGCATTTCCCGCAGCTGATTCCTGCAAGTTGTTCCCCGAAGTGTTCAGCCGGTGCGGCCCCCCGATTGCCGTTGTAACCGAATGTTGGGCGGGATCTACTTCAGCATTAGGGATGATCGGCGGCTCCAAAAGCATATTACGCACTCACACCACATATTGAGCACACCTGCCCAAATCAGCAGTTCAGGCAGCCAAGCACTTAATGGGAGAATCATAGCGGGCATGGTGGGCGACCAAGGACTTGAACCTTGGACCTCTCCCGTGTGAGGGGAGCGCTCTAACCAACTGAGCTAGTCGCCCGGACCTAGGGAACTTCAGGGGCTGAAGCCCCTGAAACGCGCTGGTTGTCGTCGCGGCTACCCTTCGAAGCTCAGGGTAAAAAGCCGCGACCTACAAGGCTCGCTGATGCGCTGACGGCATCTTACTTTTTGTAGCAGAAGGCCGCGCGAATTGCAAACCACGATGAACGCCACGACCACTGCCACCGCCGCCAGCGGCCGCCTCGCGGACCTTCAGCGCGGGATTGCGCGCGTGGTGAAGGGCAAGGAAGACGTCATCCAGCT
The DNA here is from genome assembly GCA_963823205.1 of Terriglobia bacterium. Classification (GTDB taxonomy): domain Bacteria; phylum Acidobacteriota; class Terriglobia; order Acidiferrales; family UBA7541; genus Palsa-295. The sequence goes on along the minus strand of CAWGKL010000002.1, from coordinate 487,994 downwards.
CGCGCTCACCACGCTGCTCGCGCGCGGCCACCTGCTGATCGAAGACGTGCCCGGCGTGGGCAAGACCACGCTGGCGCAGGCGCTGGCGCGTTCCTTCCACTGCTCGTTCCAGCGCATTCAATTCACCTCGGACATGCTTCCCAGCGACGTGATCGGCATCAGCGTTTACAATCCCGGCGCGCAGACCTTCGAGTTCAAGCCCGGCCCGATCTTCGCCAATATCATTCTGGCCGACGAAATCAACCGCACCACGCCCAAGACGCAATCGGCGCTGCTCGAAGCCATGAACGAGTCGCAGATCACCGTCGACAATCACACGCACCCGCTGCCGCAAGCCGTTCATGGTGCTGGCCACGCAGAACCCCATCGAGCACCACGGCACCTATCCGCTGCCCGAATCGCAGCTCGACCGCTTCCTGATGCGCATCCGCATGGGCTATCCCTCGCGCGAAAGCCGAAAAGGAAATCCTTCGCAATCATTCCGGCCACGCGGGCGCCGAGCAAATTGAGCCGCTGATGGACGCCGCGGATGTGCTCGCCATGCAGGAAGCCGTCGCGCGCGTGAGAGTGGACGATAGCCTGCTCGACTACGCGCTCGAGATCGTGGAGCGCACGCGCCAAAGCGAGCAGCTGAGCCTGGGCGTAAGCCCGCGCGGCGCCGTGATGCTCCATCGCGCGGCGCAGGCGCGCGCCTTTCTCGAAGGCCGCGACTTCTGCCTCCCCGACGATTTCAAGCAGCTCATCCTGCCCGTTTTCGCGCACCGCGTGGTGGTCAGCTCGCGCTACGTCTCCATCCAGAAGAAATCCGAGCAAGCCGAAGCGATCCTCCGCGAAATCCTCGAAACCGTGCGCGTCCCGCTGTAGCCCATGGATCAATCACTCGTTGCGCGATGGTGGCGCGGGCTGGACCGGCCCGGCTGGCGCAGCTTCGGCATCGCCATGCTGGCTCTGGGGTTCGCGCTGGTGCTGGCCCTGTTCTCCGCCGCCGTGGCGCAAGCGGGGCGCGTGGGCCTGGCGGCCGTCGCCGCAGCGCTCTCCCTGGGATTGGCCGGCTGGGTGGGAGTCACAATCGTCCCGGCTCTCGCGCGCCGCACGAGCCTCCCATGGCTTGCCTACCAGGTGGATTACCGCCTGACGCGCGATGGCATCATTTATCTTGCCGCGGTGCTCGTGCTGGTGCTCGCCGCCGTAAATACCGGCAATAACCTGCTCTTCCTGATTCTGGCCTGCATGCTGGCGGGGATTCTGATGTCCGGAGTGCTCTCGCGCGCCGTGCTCACGGGAGTCGAACTGAAGTTCGATCTGCCCGAGCACATCTTCGCCGGCCAGCCCGTGCTGGCCGAACTCGAATTGCGCAATGAGAAGCCGCTGTGGCCCTCGTTTTCGCTGCGCGTGGCGGGCGACGCCAAAAAAGCCCCCGCGCAGATTCTCACGCGGCCCGTCTTCTTCCCCTACATTCCGAAAAGAAGCGCGGCGCGCCAGAAAGTGGAGCTGAATTTTCCCCGGCGCGGCGCCTACCGCCAGGATGCCTTCGCGATTCGCACGCGATTTCCCTTCGGCTTCTTCGAAAAAACGCGGCGCGTGGGTTCCGAGATCGAGATCGTGGTGTATCCGCGGGTCGCTGCCGGCCGCGCAGTTCTACGAAGTTCTGCCGCTGCTGAGCGGCGAAATGGCCAGCTTCTTCCGCGGCCGCGGCCACGAGCTTCATTCCCTGCGCGAATACGTCTCCACCGATAGCGCCCGCTCCGTGGATTGGAAGGTGACCGCGAAATCGCAGCGCCTGATGGTCCGCGAGTTCGCGCGCGAGGACGAGCGCCGCGTGATGCTCGTCCTCGATCCTTTTATCGGCTTGCCCAGCGCTTCGCGAGGCGCCGAGCATGGCGAGCGCTTCGAGCGCGCCGTCTCGCTGGCCGCCTCCATCGCCTGGCATTTCTACGAGATTCAATTCCGCGATGCAGTTTCGCACCGACCGCATTTTCACTCCCATGGCCCCGGCGAGCGAGATCATCTACGACGCGCTGCGCGCGCTGGCCCTCATTCAGCCGGACACGTCCTCCACGGGCGGCGCGTTCCTCGACGAACTGGCGGCCGAACGCGAGATTTTCAAGATCATCCTCACCTCCCACTCGCAGAAAAACATTCCGACGGCGCTGTGGTCCTCCTCCTATTTCATTTTCATGGACACCCTGTAGTTCGCGCACCCTCGGTTTCTTCTTTTGCATCTTCCGTCCCATGGCCTCAGAATACGTCGCGATGAAAACCCATCTTACCTCGCGCGCGATGAAAAATTTCCAGCGCCGGCTGCTCGCTTGGTTCCGCGCCCATCGCCGCGATCTCCCCTGGCGCCGCAGCCGCGACCCCTACCGTATCTGGGTGGCGGAAGTGATGCTGCAGCAGACGCGCATCGCGGCTGTACTTCCCTATTACCATCGCTTCCTGAAAAAATTTCCGGGCGTCGAACGCCTCGCGAGCGCACCGCTGCAGGAAGTTCTGCGGCAGTGGTCCGGGCTTGGCTACTACAGCCGCGCGAGAAATCTGCACCGCGCCGCCCGCGAAATCGTTGCGCGCCACGACGGAAAATTCCCGCGCGGTTTCGAAGCCGCGCTTGCCCTTCCAGGCGTCGGACGCTACACGGCCGCGGCCATCCTCAGCATTGCCTATGACGCGCCGCTCGCCGTGCTCGACGGCAACGTCGCGCGTGTGCTCGCCAGGCTCGGCGCCATTCGCGGCGATTTGCGCGCGCCGCGCCGCTGGCGCCGGCTCGGCGAGACCGCACAGGATCTGCTCGCCCCCCGCGCGCCCGGCGATTGGAATCAGGCGCTCATGGAACTTGGCGAGACAGTCTGCACGCCGCAATCCCCGCGCTGCGCGGAGTGCCCGGTATCGCGCTGGTGCCGCGCTTACGCGCGCGGAATCACAGGAAAAATTCCCGCGCCGCGCCGCAAGCGCACAGCCGTCCACGTCCGTATCGCCGCCGCAATCTTGCGCGATTCTCGCGCCCGCACTCTTCTCGTGCGCGATCCCGGCGCGCACGACGGCGTGCTCTTTTCGCGCCTGTGGCAGTTCCCCGCCGTGGAAGTCGCGCGCGACGCGGCTTCGGAGCTCGCCGAGCATCTGCGTTCGGTTCTGCGAGTCAATTCCGTGGCGCTGGAACCGCTGCCCGCCGCCCGCCACGGCGTCACTTTCCGCAATATTACGCTCCTGCCGTTTCTCGCGCGCGTCGCACGCTTGCCGAAGTGCCCCCGCACGCGCATCCTCCCGCTTGCCCGCCTGCGCGATCTTCCCGTTTCGAGCGCCACACGCAAAATCGCCGCTGCTCTCACCATTGGCGTAGGGCTTTCCCGCGGGCTATAATTCCGGCATGAGAAACGGCAAGAGCCGGATTTACGAATACACGGCGTTCTTCGAAGCCAACGAGCATGGAGGCTACACGGTCACCGTGCCTTCTCTGCCCGGACTCGTCACCGAGGGGAAGAATTTGGAAGATGCCAGGAATATGGCGAGGGATGCCATCCGCTGCTATATCGAGGGCCTCAAGAAAGCGAAAGAGCCGATTCCGGTCGAGAAAGAACCCTCCAGTTCAAGCTTTCTGTAACTGCGTAACCCGCCTCCTTCTGGTGATCCGAAGAGCCTCTCTGCCATTAGCCGATTCGCGTCGCCATCAGGTGCGCTGCGCCCGCCGGTGTTAGCATCATAAGAATGGCTCACACCGCACGTTTAGACGCGCCTGCGCTGCGCACGGACCTCGCTCCGTCGGGCTCACCCGCCGCAGCGGGCGAAGAATTGCCCGCGCTCGAAAGATATTTCCAGGTTTCGCTCTTCCTGCTCGTTTCCACGGGCATGCTCGCCATCGTCTCCATGGGCAGGCTCGACGTCTTTTCGACCTACCTTCCGCCGGCCGCGCTGGTTTACAAAGCCATCCGCGTGTGGCGCGGCAAGGGACCGGAAATCTCCGCGCGTGTGGCCACGTGGCTTGTCCTGGCCTACTTCCTTTTTTACCCGGTGGATCTGTGGGCGCTCTCCCGAAATCTCGCCGCGGGCGCGCCCAACCCGGCGCTCTACGCGGCGCTGCTGGCCACCATCCACCTGGTGCTGTTCGCCACGCTCGTGCGCCTTTTTTCCGCGCGCACGAACCGCGATTATGCCTTCCTCGCGGTTCTGGCGGTCACATCCATGCTGGCCGCGGCGATTCTCACGGTGGGCACGGGCTTTCTCGTGGCGCTCGGGATATTCCTCGCGCTGGCGGTCTCGACCTTCGTGGCGCTTGAAATTCGCCGCAGCGCCGCCGGAGCCGTTTCCCCTCCGCTCGACGCCGGCTCGCCGCTGGCCCGCCGGCTGAATCGCGCGCTCGGGACCACGTCCGCGCTCGTGGCCGCCGGAACGCTCGCCATCGGCAGCCTCCTTTTCTTCCTGATTCCGCGCTTCACCACGGGATATCTCAGCGCGCTCAATCTGCAGCCCGGCCTGATGACCGGCTTCAGCGACAGCGTCACCCTCGGCGAGATCGGAAGGATCATGAAGAATACCGCCGTGGTGATGCGCATACGCGTGGATGGCGGCGATCCTGCCGGCGCCCAGGACGTCCACTGGCGGGGCATCGTCTATACGAATTTCGACGGCCGCCGCTGGTTCACTCCGCCGCACAGCCAGGAAGTTCTCCTGCCGGATGCCGGCGGAGAGTACCGCCTTGCCGCCCCCGAGCTTCCACCGGGCCAATTCCATCCGCTGCGTTATACCGTGCTGATGGAGCCGCTCGCGACCGACGCCCTCTTCGCGCCCTCGCAGTTGGAATCCCTGAGCGGCCGCTTCATGAACGACTCCAGCGGCCCCGGCGCGCCGGCGCGCCGAAGCTTCTTGCTTCTCGACCCGACCGGCGCGCTCTTCAATCCGGCTCACAACGAAACGAAAATCCGCTACCAAGGCACGTCCAATCTCCCGGCCGTGTCCCCCCAGGACCTCCGCCATTCTCCTTCGACTTTTCCGCCTGCCATCCCCGGCGTTTATCTTCAGTTGCCGCCGCTCGACCCGCGCATCCAGAAGCTGGCCCGGAAAATTACGGCTGGCTCGTCGAATGAATACGACAGCGCCGCCCGCATCGAGCTATATCTGAAATCGCACTATGCCTACACGCTCGACCTCACCGGGCCTCCCATGGACGATCCCCTCGCCTATTTCCTCTTTGTCCGCCGCGCCGGACATTGCGAATACTTCGCCTCGGCCATGACCGTGATGCTCCGCGCCATCGGAATCCCCTCGCGTTACGTGGCCGGATTTCTCCCCGGCCAGTTCAACGACCTGGCAGGCGACTACATCGTGCGCGAAAGCGACGCGCACACTTGGGTGGAAGTCTACTTTCCGCGCTATGGCTGGATTACCTTCGACCCCACTCCCCCCGGAGACGAAACACGCGGCGGCATTTTCAGCCGGCTCGCGCTCTATTGGGATTGGTTTCAATTCGCGTGGAGCGAATGGGTGATCAACTACGACTTTTCGCATCAGCTCACGCTGGGGCAGAATTTGCAGAAGGGCACGCGCGATTTCTCCATCCGCGCCCGCCAGCTTTACGAACGCAACGAGCAGCAGGCCATGCGCCTGCTCCTCGCGCTCGACCGCAGGATCGAAGCCTCGCCCTATTTTCTTCCGGGCGTCCTCGTCTTTCTCGTCGCGCTGCTTTTTTTCGTGCGGGGACGCTCCCTGATTCGCTACGCCGCCGCGCGCTGGGCCTTGCGCGCGCGCCGCAGCGGAGACCTCACCGCGCCGCTCGCCTCGCTCGAATACCGCGAGATGCTGCGCCTGCTCGAACGCCGCGGCTGGAAAAAAGCTCCGCCGCAAACCCCGCTCGAATTCGCCGCCGCCATTCCCGCGCCGGAAGTCGCCGCCCCCGTCGCGCAATTGACCGAACTCTACCAGGCCGCGCGCTTCGGCAATCACCCCGCCCGCATCGAGCAGATGTCTTCCCTGCTGCGCTCCATCCGCAAATTGCTCCGCACCGGCAAACCCTCCCTGCCGTGATAGAATTGATTGTTTCCACCCAGTAAAAAGGACCGCGCTCCAATGCCAAAAGTCGGATTCGTCAGCCTGGGATGCCCGAAGAACCTCGTGGATAGCGAGGTGATGATGGGCATTCTCGCGCGCGCGGGATATGAAATCACGCCGCGTCCCGGCGAGGCGGACGTCCTGGTGGTGAACACGTGCAGCTTCATCGAGCCGGCACAGCGCGAATCCATCGAAGCCATTTTGGAAATGGCCGAATACAAAAAATTCGGCCGCGCGCAAAGATTGATCGTCGCCGGATGCCTTGTCGAACGCTACCGCGGCGAAATCCGCGAGCAGATCCCGGAAGTGGACGCGGTGATCGGCACCGGCGAAATCGAAAAAGTCCTGGCCGCCTGCCAAGGCGAACTCGCGATCGAAACCGATGCCGCCGGGCCGCCCGCGTATCTCTATCACGACCTCACTCCGCGCATTCTTTCGACGCCGCGCCACACCGCCTACATCAAAATCAACGAGGGCTGCGACCATCCCTGCACGTTCTGCGTGATCCCGCAGCTTCGCGGAAAATTTCGCAGCCGGCGCTTCGAATCGGTCGTGCGCGAGGCCGAAAATCTGGCCGCCGCGGGCGTGCGCGAAATTTCCCTGATCGGCCAGGACACCACCTACTACGGCGAAGACCTCGGCTTGCGCCACGGCCTTCCGCTGCTGCTCGAGCGCCTGGCCCAAATCGAGCGGCTGCGCTGGATCCGCTTCCTCTACTGCTATCCCAACCGCATCGCCGAAAAACTTCTCGAGACCATCGCCGCGCATCCGCGCCTCGCCAAATACCTCGATATTCCGCTCCAGCACGCAAGCCGCAGCGTGCTCGCGCGGATGAAGCGCGGCTCACACGGCGACGCATTCCTGAAGCTGCTAGAAAAAATCCGCAGGACGATTCCCGGGGTCTCGATCCGCACTTCCTTCATCGTCGGCTTCCCCGGCGAAACAGAAAGCGATTTTCGCGAGCTGTGCGACTTCGTTCGCGCCGCCGAATTCGATTGGATGGGCGTATTTGCCTACTCGGACGAGGACAAGGCCAAAAGTTTCGCCTGCGCGGACAAAGTGGATGCAAGGACAATCAAGCGCCGCCGCGACCGCCTGATGGCCATCCAGAAAAAGATATCCGCGCGCAAATTGCACAGGCGCATCGGAGAAAAACTCGAAGTGATGCTCGAAGGCCCTTCCAAGGACACCGACCTGATCTGGGAAGCCCGGCACCAAGGCATGGCGCCCGAAATTGACGGCAAGATCTACGTCACGGAGTTCGAGGGCGTCACCGAAGCCGCCGAATTGCCATCGCCGGGAACCCTCGCGACCATCGAAATCACCGGCGCCAGGGATTACGATCTCATCGGCCGCGCCGTCCAATTTTCCGCGCCCGTCCCGCCTCCGCAAGAGATCGTCGCGCAGAATCGCCCGTCATCGCCCGCTTTTTCCGTGTAGGGGCGCCCGCCGCGGCCGACTACCGAACGCACCGCTGCCCCCGGCGATTACTCCGCCGGAGCGGATCGAGGCATCACCGTGACGGTCACCGGCTGGTCGAGCTGGAAGTCCAGTTTCGTTTCCGACGGGATTCTCACACTCTTTCCGCGCGTCGAGGCCTGCCAGACTCCCCCGCCCGCGCCTCCCACGCCCGCGCCGATGGCGGCTCCCTTTCCACCGCCGGCAAGCGCTCCGATCACAGCGCCCAGCACCGCGCCGCCGCCGACCTTTTCAGCCGTGTTCTTGCCCCGCGAACTTCCCGAGAGGGTATACGTGCTGCTTACCAGCGGGTAGGACTGCCCGTGAAATTCCAGTTTGATGAGTTCCAGATGCAGACTCGCTCTTCCCGGCGAATTTTCCCGCGCTGCTGGAGCTCACCAGGCGTACATATATGTCGGCGCCCCGGGGAACGGCTACGTCGTCCTCCACAACCAGCGGGGCTTCGAGCGAAGCGTGAAAGATTTCTCCGGGCTGGTTCACGGAGGAATCCACACTGTCAATCATCCGAATGGTCATCGTGGAACCGGCGGGAATCGTCACTTGCCTGGGCTGCGGCGGAGGCGGAATGGGAGTGAGCTGCTCAACCTGCGAGGGGGAGATCTGTGCACCTTGCGCGGGAGCCGGCGGCTGCTCCATCGGCGCCGGTTCCTCGGGCGGCGTATTCTCCGCCGTCTCCACAGGTTCCTCTTCGCGAATATGCTTCTTGACGCGCGCCTCATGCACCTTGCGGGATCGCTCGCGCTTATGGGCGGGCGCAGGGGCCGGCGCGGCTTGCGTCTCGGCAGGCGGCGCTTGCTCCACGGTGATTTGATCGTTTACTTTTGCGACGCCCGGAGTCGAGCTGGCGATTTTGTAGGCTTCCAGGTGCGCCGCGTCGTTGGGCACGCTTCCGGTCAGAGTAACCTCGCCGTTCTGGGAAGTTACATCGAGGCTCGCATCCTTCAGTTCGGCGTCCGAAAACATCGCGGATTTGATGTTGGTGACCAGGGCCGCGTCATCCGGCTTTCTCGAGCAGCCGGCCGCCAGCGCTATGGCCAGCACCGCGATCAAAGATACCCACGTGTTGCGCATTAGCTGTTCCTCCCGATTTCCGCACACCCTGGCGCTCTCGGAATAAGGACCCGCCTCTTGAGTGGGACAATCCCCGTCCACTACGATGCGCCGCCGCCTTGGAATGCTGTCTCCGGTCCGCGCAGCGGGGCAATCAACGCGAAGCAGCAAGGCCGTGTCCCATCCCCATTCAACCTCCCCTGCCCATGGGCCGCAACTTTTTCCGTGCGCCCGTGTTCGATAGGCAGTGCCGAGAAAGCAGTTCCCCGGCTCTCGGCCATTATAGACAGATTCATCAGATAAGGAGAATGGTCATGCGGAATTCGAAGGCGATGGGTTTATTTGCTGCGCTCCTGGCCGTAGTCATGCTGTCGAGTTGCGGCGCCGGGTCGTCACAGGTTTCCGGGCAGCAGACGGGCGGGGTCTTCACCATCGGGACAGACAGTGCTCCGCCTCTGCCGAGCGTCGTCTCCGTCCAGGTTCAACTCACGAGCGTCATGCTCACCGACGGGACCACAACCGCGAACCTTCTCGACCACTACGCCGGAGGTAGTGGACTTCGCCAAGCTGAACGGCCTGCGTCAACTTGTGGACTTGAATAACGTGCCGTCCAACGTGACGTTCACCTCTTCGGTGATCACGGTGGGCAGCGTCACGATTCAATATCTCGACACAACGAAGTCGCCTCCGGCGCTCGACACCATTACCCCCGTGGTGGCGCCGATGACCGTGACGACGCCGCTCGCGCGGCCGCTGACCGTGCTCGACAACGACCTGGTCGGATTTTTCATGGATCTCGACTTGAAGCAATCCATCGGGGTGGACGCCAACGGAAACCTCAACGGCAATTTCACGCCCACGTTCGACGTGAAGGCGCTTTCCGCCGATGATGCCGACGCCCACATAGACTGCTTTGAAGCCGGCGTCGTGAGCGTAAACACGACAGACAATACGTTCGTGATCCAAGGCCCCCACGGACGCCAGTTCACCGTGGTTACAAACGCCAACACGAACTTCGATTCCAACGATGCGCCCCTGAGCAGCTTCAATGCGAACACCATCGTCGAAGTCTCCGGGACTCTGAACACCGTGACGGCGGACATCCTCGCCGATGAGGTGCAGGTTCTTTCGCAAGATCACTTTTTCGCCGACGGCCTGAACACTTTCGTTCAAACCACGGGCGCTCAGGTGACCGGACTCAATCTCTATACCCGGGCTGCAGCTGCCCGCCCTTTCCGGCTATCCGCTTGGACAAATTGATTCCATTCCCTTGACGGGAAGCGCGAATTTCTTCATCGCGAACCAGCCCGTGGCCTCGGTGCTTTTTGGTCTGAACGACTTGACTCCCGGCCAGCGGCTTGCCTTCGGCGGCACGCTGAACACCGCGGTGAACCCTCCGACGATCACCGTGCACCGTGTCGTCCTCCGGCGCCAGGGACAGCGCGGCACGTGGAATCCCGGCAGCACCATAATTCAAGTGGGCAACACCGGGTCGTTTACTTTCGATGACGATTATATTGCCGGCATCCTGCTGCCCGAACCCCTCACGGTGCTCACGTTTAACTCGACGACCTTCATCAACCTCGGCGGGCTTTCGGCGTTGACGGGCGCTCAGCCGATTCCGCTTCGCATTGTCGGATTCATACTCGTGGATAGCGCGACGGGCAAGCCGGTGATGGTGGCTCGATCCATCGAGGAGATGGCCGATTAGGGTGCAGGAACTGCTGCATCCGCGCCACCGTCCCGCAATGCTGCCGGGCGCGCGATGGTGGCGTTTCCGCGGCGGAGATGGCGGGGAGCGTTCCCTAAACCGGAGCGACCGGGCTGCCTGATTCACTCCGGAAAGCTATTCCATGCGAACGGCGCGGATTTCATTTCCTTCCTTGCGAATCTCGATCGCAATCGGCGGCCGGATAACCCCCCCTTGTTCAATCTCGCCGCGAACGAGCGCTCCGCTCGGCGTCGAGCCGTAGCGCAGCAGATCGAAAACCGAGTGGCTGCACGGATCCACCACCATCGGGTGGTCTGCGTGGAAATTGTAATTCGTTTGCAGCGCATCGAGATCCGTCACATATTCCGGGTTGCAATCGCCGAATGGCTCCCGCAGGGAAAACCCCCAATACTCACCCCCCGGCAGGCGCACTACCATCGCCGGAGCCGGCTCTCCCGTTACCGGATTGCGGAATAGGAAACGCTTTGCCGACCACGCACTTGCCAGTTCACCCGCCGTCGCCACCTTTCCCGGCGCAACAGGCAGATTTTCCGCGGGGTTGGACGCCGGAACGGCATCAGACGATGGCGCGGTGACCGCCGCCGAAGAGGCGCTTGCCTTGTCCGGCTTGCTGAACGATATGCGGCTACGCAAAAAGGCGCCGATGATAATAATCACCACGCTCGCCACAACCAGAGGGACCCACAGCCGGCGCGCTTCTGAAATGCGCTGGCCGGGAACCGAAGGACTCGAGGGCGGCAGAGGGCTTGCAGGGTTGCCCTGGCCCTCGCTCGCCGGCACACCAGGTATGCGCGGCTGTTGAGGCTTGAAGGGATCGAATTTCTTTTCGTCGGGCATGCCCAAGAAGCCAGGGATCGCACGTTCAGATTGAACGGCGGACGGAAAAAATGCAAGGCGAACGCCAGCCACGGTATTGACGTTTTCGCAAGCGGAATCCGGCGGCGCGCGCCCCGCCGCAAACAGGCCAAATGCTGTTTTTCAGGACAAAAAGGAGGCGCCCAACTTCACGCGGGCAGGTCCAAACGGATCGAATGCTGCGCGGCGTATTCGTGCAGGTTCGAAAGTATCAGGAGCAGTTCGAGCATCCTGTCGCGCTGGTCGGCGGCGTGCTCGCCTGCTCCCTCCTCCAGGTTCTTGACGACCGCGAGAGCGTCCGCCAGAAGCCATTCCAGGCCCTTGGCATGGATGGGGCGTCCCTGGCGGCATCGCTCGAGCGCGTTGCCGGTGCGCACATATGCTTCGTCGAGAAAATGATCGAGGCAGAGCTGCTCCATGGCGAGAGTGGGCGGAACCGTATTCGCGCACAAAGCCTTGCGGCAATTGCCCGATGGTGTGGCGCTCATGACAAACCCCAAATCTCCACCGAATTGCCAGACAGGGCGAGAGACTACCACAGTTTCACTGTATAAGAGAGGGAAAGCGGCAAACGGCGTAGTGCAAACGCGCAACACCGCGCATAGCTCTGTGTTGCACCCCACGCAACAGGAAAAGAGGCCGACACTAAAGAGGCCGGCGGGAAAACCGCCGCCGGCCTCAGACCCCGAAAAAAATCAGCAGAGTTAGAACCGGAACACAACGCCCGCGGAGATCCGGACATTGTTTTGCGATTTCGGATTGACCCCAAGATTGAATCTCGTCAGCAAATACTCGGCTTGAACGATGCGAATACCGAGGTGTTCACTGAGATTGTAATCCGCGCCGCCGCCGAGCGCCATGGCAAAGGAGTTTGCGCCCTTGCCAGGGGTCGCGTGCATTCCGCCGAACAGAGTCTGGGCGAATATCGTCACCTTGTCGTTGCCCCGGTAAGCGAACTTGGGCCCGCCCATATAGCTGATTAGCGTCCCGTTGATGCCTTTTTTGCCCGATTCATAGAAACCGAAGTCGCCCACGACGCCGAGCCAGTTATTGAAGTTGAAGGCGGCGGAGCCGGAAGCGCCATTGGAGCTGAAGCCATTGGTCGCTACACTGGCCGGTACGCTTGTATGCAGGAACGAGTAGCCGCCGAACACTTCAACCTTGGGAGTGTCTTGAGCCGAAGCAATCCCAGCGAAAAGCAATATGCCTACGCACAGCAAACCCCACCTTTTCATCGAATCCTCCTGTTTTTCGCGCCAAAATTTCACCCATTTTGACACGGGAAACCCCCCGGGAGCAAGTCTTTATTCCATGCCTTGAGTGGTGTACCACCCCACGCCGTTTCTACCACCCTTCTGACCCTAAAACAACCGGATTTTACATGTTTTTGATGGACATATCATTACCCCCCCTGGATAGGCCCGTGAGGCGCCCACAGGCGGAAAGCTCATGGATGAGGGGCCAGTTCGAGTTGTGGTTGAATATCCGGCCTGAGTTTTATTCGGGGAATCCTCATACAGATGCGCCATGGCATTTTTTGTACTTCTTGCCTGAGCCGCAGGGGCAGGGATCATTGCGTCCGATCTTCGCCGCGGAGCGAACCGGCTTGGGCGCCTCGGCCTGCGCGGGCCCTGCTTGAAACTGCAAATTCTGCTGCTGGCGGCGCTGGCGCTGTTCGATTTGCCGGGCGATGGCGGATGCAGGTGTGGCCGCTGCTCCCGGGCCTGACGGCGCCCCCGGGCCGGCCAGCACAGCTGCTGGGGCCGCGGCTCCGCCCTCCGATCGTTCCGCGGGCCGCACGAGGAACAAGAAGCGGACGGCTTCGGTATCAATCCGGTCCATCATGTCTTCGAAGAGCGTGAAGGCTTCCTTTTTGAATTCGACGAGGGGATCTTTCTGCCCGTAGCCGCGAAGTCCGATGCCTTCCTTGAGGTGGTCGAGAGTGAGAAGGTGGTCCTTCCATTGCGCGTCCACGATGTCGAGCAGGATGTGGCGTTCGAGCCAGCGCAGCGTCTGCGCGCCGAAGAGCTTTTCCTTCTCTTCGTAGCGGGCCTTGACCTTTTCGAGCAGCGTATCGGCGAGCTCGTCGTGATTCAGGCCGGCCGCATCCACTCCCGCGGCTTTGAGGTCGAAGCCGAACTGGTTCAGCATCTCGTTGCCGAGTTGCGTGACGTTCCACTGATCGGGATGCTGCTCGCGCGGGCAATAGGTTTCGGCCAGGGAGTTGGCGATGGCTTCGGCGCGTTCGAGGACGAATTCCTTCTGGTCGCGGCCTTCGAGGAACGAGCGGCGCAGCGAGTAGATTGTCTCGCGCTGCTTGTTCATCACGTCGTCGTATTCGAGCAGGTGCTTGCGGGCCTCGAAGTTCTGCGCTTCGACGGCTTTTTGCGCGTTCTCGATGCGCTTGCTGATGAGCTTGGACTCGATGGGCACGCCTTCGGTCATGCCCAGCCAGTGCATCATGGCTTTCACTTTCTCGCCGCCGAAAATGCGCAGCAAATCGTCTTCGAGGGAGAGAAAGAAACGCGAGGAACCGGGGTCGCCCTGGCGTCCGGCGCGCCCGCGAAGCTGATTATCAATGCGCCGGGCCTCGTGGCGCTCGGTGCCGAGGATGTGCAATCCCCCCATGGCCACCACTTCATCGTGCTCGGCGCGGCACTGCCCGGCAAACTGTTCGTAGAGTGGTTTCCACTGTTCGAGGGGCACCTGGAAAATCTTGCCCTCCTGCTGGAAGAGCACCATGGCGGCGCTTTTCTCCGCTGCGCCCGCGCCATTGCCCGACGCCGCCGGGTTCAGCGCTGCGTCGGCCTGCGCGGTCGTCTCCGCGCCGGGCGCCGCGCCGATTACCGCTCCCGCGGGAGCGTAGGGCATGGCGAGCTTATTTTTCAGGCAATATTCGCGCGTCATCGCGTCGGGGTTGCCGCCGAGCAGAATATCGGTTCCGCGCCCGGCCATGTTCGTCGAGACGGTTACGGCGCCCTTGCGTCCGGCCTGCGCGATAATTTTGGCCTCGCGCTCGTGCTGCTTGGCATTGAGCACCTGGTATGGAATGCCAGTTTTCTTCAGCAGCTCGGCGATCTTCTCCGATTTTTCAATGGAGATGCTGCCGACGAGCACCGGCTGGCCGCTCTCGAAATATTGGCGGATGCCGCCCGCGCGCGTACCATCCTCCTGAATGATGCCGTTCACCGCCGCTTCGAATTTTTCGCGTTCGGTGCGGTAGACCACGTCGGAGTTCTCGATGCGGATCAGCGTCTTGTTCGTGGGGATGGCGACCACTTCGAGCTTGTAAATCTTGTCGAATTCGGGCGCTTCGGTTTCCGCCGTGCCGGTCATGCCCGAGAGCTTCTTGTACATGCGGAAATAATTCTGGAAGGTGATGGTGGCGAGCGTCTGATTTTCGCGCTCGATCTTCACGCCCTCCTTGGCCTCCACGGCCTGGTGCAAGCCGTCCGACCACCGCCGGCCCGGCATCTGGCGGCCGGTGAATTCGTCCACGATCACCACTTCGCCTTCCTTGACGACGTAGTCCACGTCGCGCTGGTAAAGCGTGTGCGCGCGCAGGCCCTGAAAGACATGATGGATGATGTCCATGTTTTCGGGATCGTAGAGGTTCCCGAGATTCAGCAGGCGCTCGCACTTCGAAACGCCTTCCTCGGTGAGCGTGGCGGTGCGCATTTTTTCGTCCAGCGTGTAGTCAATCTCGCGGATGAGCCTGGGAATGATTTTGTCGATGCGGTAATACTTGTCGGTGGATTCCTCGGCCGGGCCGGAGATGATCAGCGGAGTGCGGGCCTCGTCAATCAGGATCGAGTCCACTTCGTCCACAATCGCGAAATGGTGGCCGCGCTGGACGCAGTCCTTCAGGTCGTACTTCATATTGTCGCGAAGATAATCGAAGCCGAACTCGTTGTTCGTGCCGTAGGTGATGTCCGCGGCATAGGCGGCGCGGCGCTGCACGTCGTCCAGGCCGTTCACGATCACGCCCACGGTCAATCCGAGCATCTTGTAAATCGGCCCCATCCATTCGGCGTCGCGCCGGGCCAGATAGTCGTTTACGGTGACGATGTGCACGCCCTTGCCCGTGAGCGAATTCAGATAGGCGGCCAGCGTGGCGACGAGCGTCTTGCCTTCGCCCGTCTTCATCTCGGCGATTTTGCCCTGGTGCAGGACGATTCCGCCGATGAGCTGCACGTCGAAGTGGCGCATTCCGATGGTGCGGCGCCCCGCTTCGCGCGCCAGCGCAAATGCGGGCACCACCGCGGGTTCCAGGGCTTCCTGGAGCTGCTTCTTGTACTGCTCTTTTTGCTGGGGATCGTTGCTTTCCTCGATGCCCTGCATGCGCTCCTGCACCTCCGAGCGCAGCGCGAGGGTGCGCGCGCCGATCTCGTCGTCGGAGAGTTTTTGCATCTCCGGCTCGAGTTCGTTGATCGCCACGATGAGCGGCTGGATGCGCTTCACGTCGCGTTCGTGCTTCGTGCCGATGAAGCGCGCGACGATGCTGTTTATGATTTTTTCGATGTCCATGCGATGCGGCTTCGGTTGTCTCCGGCCTATTTCATTGTATCCGCTCGCATGATTTCGCGCAAAGCGGCGATCTTCACGATGGGCCTCGCGGCGGCGATCCATTTGAAGCGCGAGCGCGGAATGTGCGCCGCGCCTTGCCGCATGTGGGATGGCGGTCTATCATTGAGATTGCTTCGGCGCCGAAAGGCCAGCCGGAACCACCGTTGCCGGAAAGGACGTGTATGCCACCAGCGCCGTCTATGACTAAGGCGCCCATCGAAGGCGTGAAGAATCTGATCGCGGTCGCGAGCGGCAAGGGCGGCGTGGGGAAGACGACCGTGGCCGTGAACCTGGCGATTGCGCTGAAAAATCTGGGCGCTTCGGTGGGCCTGCTCGACGCGGACGTTTACGGCCCAAATGTCCCGGTGATGCTCGGCTCGAACGAACAGCCGCGCGCGCTCGAAGACCGCACCATCATTCCCGTCGAGGCCTACGGTGTGAAGATGATTTCCATGGGGCTGCTCAGCCCCGGCGATAAGCCGCTGATCTGGCGCGGCCCGATGCTCCACAGCGTGATGCAGCAATTCCTGCGCAGCGTCCGCTGGGGCGAGCTCGAATACCTGATCGTGGATTTGCCGCCCGGCACGGGCGACGTGCAGTTGAGCCTGATTCAGACCGTGGCGCTGACCGGCGCGGTGCTCGTCACCACGCCTTCGATCGTCGCGCTGGCCGACGTGCGCAAAGCCGTGGAAATGTTCCGCCAGGTGAACGTGGAAATCCTCGGCGTGGTCGAAAACATGAGCTATTTTTCATGCCCGCACTGCCAGGGGCAGATTGACGTTTTCGGGCACGGCGAAGGCGAGCGCATGGCGGAGGCGTTCGGCGTCCCGTTCCTCGGCGAGATCGAAATTGACCCCCAGATTCGCATCGGCGGCGACACGGGAAAGCCCGTCGCGTCGCTCGGCGAGGACGCGCCGGGGAGCAAAAGCATGTACGCGATGGCGCGCAACGTCGCCGCGCGGGTCGCCGCCGTCAACGCGTCCGCCGCCGCGCCCATCGTGCAGATTTTGTAGCTGTGGCGCTGCATGGGTCCTCTGCTTGTCAGCCTATCGGGCGTATGCTAATTTCGCTGTTCACCTCATGCCACTGCTGGTCTGCCCATGACAGAAAAACGTCAGTTCCGAGCAATCAAAGGCACGCGCGATATTCTGCCGCCGGATAGCGCGTTGTGGAACCACGTCGAGCAGACGGCGCGCGAAGTCTTCGAGTCCTACAATTTCCGTGATATTCGCCTGCCGATTTTCGAGGAGACGGAGCTTTTTGCCCGATCCATCGGCGCGGAAACGGATGTCGTCGGCAAGGAAATGTACACGTTCGAGGAGTGCGAGGTTCCGCTCCTCCCAGCACTAAAGAAGTACATCGAAACATGGCCGCGTGAGGGGATTCAGGATGAGTCTCTGAGTTTTCGGGGACTGCTCGCATACTTTTTAGCCGAGGCGAAGAGCGCCTATCAAGCAGGGGAAATACCGAAGACCCCAGAGAATAAGATCGCATTGGATCAAATTGAGGCACAAAGGAATCGATTCGGGCATCCGGGTGCGCAAAGCAATCAGCCGATTTTGGACCAGATCGACGAGGCGATTTACGTTGTCCGACAGCTATACCTTGGCACTTCACTAACGCTGCGGCCTGAAGCGACGGCGAGTGTCGCGCGAGCATACATCGAGCACGGAATGCACACGCTGCCGGGGAACGTGAAACTTTATTACAGGGGGCCGATGTTTCGCCGCGAGCGGCCGCAGAAGGGCCGCTACCGCCAGTTCTACCAGATCGGTGCGGAGGTGCTGGGGCCATCGGACGCGCCCGCCATTGACGCCGAAGTGCTCGAAATGCTGCTGCTGTTTTTCCGGCGCGTGGGCCTCGAGCGCACCACGCTCTACCTCAATTCCATAGGCTGCAAGGAGTGCCGGCCGAAGTACGTCGAGCTGCTGCGCGCGGAGCTGCAAAAAGTGAAGGACCAGCTCAAGCCTGATAGCCAGCGCCGCATCGAAACAAATCCGCTGCGCGTGCTCGATTCGAAGCTGCCCGAAGAGCAGCCGATCATCGAGAAGCTGCCGCGCATTTCCGATCATCTCTGCGCCGATTGCCGCGAGCATTTCACGAAGCTGAAAGAAGAATTGAAGCTGCGCGGAATCGTCTACGAGGAAAATTGGCGGCTCGTTCGCGGCCTGGACTACTACACGCGGACGACATTCGAGGTGACGGCCGAAGGCCTCGGCTCGCAGAACGCAGTGTGCGGCGGCGGCCGCTACGACGGCCTGGTCGAATTGCTCGGCGGCCCGCCGACGAAGGGCATCGGATTCGCCATCGGCACCGATCGCGCGATTTTGTCGCTCCAGGAGGGCGGCAAGCTGCCGCATCTGTCCGGACTCGCGGTGTATGTAGCCTGGATGGGCGCCAAGGCGTATCCCACGGCAGTGCAAATCGCCCGAAAGCTGCGCGAACGCGGGCTCGCCGTCGAGCTTCCACCCGAGGAAATGAAATTCAAGAAATCCCTGGGCCTCGCGGACAAACTCGGCGCGCGATATGCGCTGATTATCGGCGAGGACGAGGTTGCGTCGCAGACTTACACGCTGAAGCGCCTAGCCGATGCCGATCAGCAGAAGTTAAGCGAAAACGATCTGCTCGAATATCTGGAATCGGAGCGAAGAGGCTCGCATGCTTGATGCGATGGGAAACTTGAAGCGGACGCACTACTGCGGCGCGCTGCGCGCGCCGGACGCGGAGAAGGAAGTCGTCCTCATGGGCTGGGTGCATCGCCGCCGCGATCTGGGGCAATTGATTTTCATTGATCTGCGCGATCGCGCTGGAATCGCGCAGATTGTCTTCAATCAGGAACAGCATCCCGAGGCGCACGCAAAGGCCGAGGAGCTGCGCTCCGAATTTGTCGTGGCGGTCGAAGGCCGCGTAATCCGGCGGCAGAAATCGAATCCCGAAATCGCCTCCGGCGAAGTGGAAGTGGTCGCCACGCGCCTGCACATTCTGAATAATTCGAAGACGCCGCCGTTTCAGATCGAGAACGAAACGACCGCGAGCGAAGAGACGCGCCTGCGCCATCGCTATCTCGATCTGCGGCGTCCGCGCCCGCACCGCAATATCGAGCTGCGCCACCGCGTGCTCTTCGAGATTCGCAAGACGCTCGACGAAATGGGCTTCTTCGAAATCGAGACGCCGATGCTGACGCGCTCGACGCCCGAAGGCGCGCGCGATTATCTGGTCCCCAGCCGGATTCATCACGGGCAGTTCTACGCGCTGCCGCAATCGCCGCAGATTTTCAAACAGATTTTGATGATCTCGGGAATGGACCGCTATTTTCAAATCGTGCGCTGCTTCCGCGATGAAGACCTGCGCGCCGACCGCCAGCCGGAGTTCACGCAGCTCGATCTGGAGATGTCGTTCCCGCGCGAGCAGGATATTTTCGAGGTGATCGAGCGCGTGATGGAGCGCGCCTGCTCCGCCGCTGGGCGTGCGGGCCAAGGGCCCCTTCCACCATCTGGATTACAAGCAGGCGCTCCGCCGCTACGGTTCGGACAAGCCCGACCTGCGCTTCGGCATGGAGCTGCACGATGTGACGCAATTCTTCGATCCCGCGCGCGGCGTGCTGCACATCGAGGGCAACGTGCAGGCTGTCGTCGCGCCGGGCGCGGCTTCGTGGTCGCGCAAGCAGCTCGATGAGCTTGGCGAACTCGCGAAATTTGCCGGCGCGCGCGGCGTCTACACGGTGAAAGTGGCGGCGGAAGGAATCAGCTCGCCGCTCGAGAAAAATCTTGGCGCGGATACGCTCAAGAAATTGGCGGAAGCTGTCGGCGCAAAGCCCGGGGACTTGATTGCAGCTGCGGCGGCAAAAGAGCAGATTCCACACCAGGATACGTCGCTCCACGTCGCGGGCCGGATTCGGCAGTATTTGGGCGACAAGCTGAATCTGATTGACAGCGGCAAATGGGAGTTTGTCTGGATTACGGGCTTCGCGCTCTTTGAATGGAGCGAGACGGAAAAGCGCTGGGTGAGCGCGCAGCATCCCTTCACGGGCATCGTCGAGGAAGATTTGGAAAAGCTGGAGAGCGCGCCGTGGGAGTGCCGGTCGAAGGGCTACGACCTGGTGCTGAACGGCGTCGAGCTTGGCTCCGGCAGCATTCGAATTCACCGGCAGGATATGCAGGCGCGAATGTTCAAGGCGCTCGGCCTGAGCGACGAGCAGGCGCGCCAGCGCTTCGGCTTCTTCCTCGACGCGCTCACGTACGGCACGCCGCCGCACGGCGGCATCGCGCTGGGCCTCGACCGCGTGGTGATGCTGCTCGCAGGCGAAAAATCCATTCGCGAAGTTATCGCATTTCCGAAGACGACGGCCGCGCAGGATTTGATGGCCGATTCGCCGTCCGAGGTAGACACGGCGCAGCTCGATGAACTGGGCATTCAGCAGTCGAAGAGAGACAAGCGAAGTAGCGGATTGAAAACATGATGTCGAAGATACGCATACTGCCGGAGAACGTGGCGAACAAAATCGCGGCGGGCGAAGTGGTCGAGCGGCCCGCGTCGGTGGTGAAGGAGCTGCTCGAAAACGCGCTGGATGCCGGGGCGCGCTCGATTCGCATCGAGGTGGAATCGGGCGGCAAGCGCATGATCCGCGTGATCGACGACGGCAGCGGCATGAGCCACGACGACGCGCTGCTGGCCTTCGAGCGCCACGCCACGTCGAAGCTGCGCACGGCGGACGACCTGCTTTCGATCGCCACGCTCGGATTTCGCGGCGAGGCGCTGCCTTCGATCGCGGCGATTTCGCGGCTGCTGCTCGAAACGCGCACCGCGGAAGAAGAGCAAGGCACGCGCATCGAATTCGCGGGCGGAAAGCTCCTGGGCGTGAAGCCAGCGGGAGTGCCGGCCGGGACATCGATCAGCGTGGCCGATATTTTTTATTGCGTGCCGGCGCGGCGGAAATTCCTGAAGTCCGAAACGACCGAGCTGGGCCACATCGCCTCGCTCGTGACGCACTACGCGCTGGCGCATCCTGACAACCAGTTCGTGCTGAAGACGCCGACGCAGGAGATCTTGAATTGCGCGCCGGTGGAAAAACTCGCCGACCGCGTGTACCAGATTTTCGGCCGGCAGGCGCTCGATGAATTGGTCGAAATTCCCGCGGATGAAGCGCCGGTGCGCTCCGCGATCACCGAGCCGCAGCTCGAAGCGGACGAGCAGGCGGCCACACTGCGCGTCACGGGATTCACGTCGCGCCCAGAAGTGCAGCGCTCGAACCGCAACGGGATTTACATTTTCGTGAACCGGCGGCTGGTGCGCGACCGCCTGCTGCTGCACGCCATCGGCGAGGCTTACCGCAACATCATGCCGCCGGGCGTCTTTCCCGTCGTGCTGCTGTTCCTCGACCTGCCCTACCAGGAGGTGGACGTGAACGTGCATCCGGCGAAAATCGAGGTGCGCTTCCGCCATCCGCAGTTTGTGCACGACTTCACGCGCGATGCGATGCGCCATGCGCTTTCGACCGCGCGGCCCATTCCTGGATTTCCCGCGGCGCGTGCCGCAGCAGCCGCGGCGAATCCGGGAGGCACGAGCGGCCCGCCCAATGCGGGCGTGGGGCCCGGCGCCATGCGAGGCTACCGCGCCCGTGCCCGATGCGAGCGCGTTTCCGGGTCCGCCGCGCGCGGAGATTCCCACATCGTTCGCCGCGAGCGCCGCAATCGCTGAAACCTTTGAATTGACGGGCGCGCCCGACCGGCCCATCGCCCAGCGGCTGGGCTTTGATTCAGCGAGCGCGATTGATTTCTTGCTGCCCGCGCAACGCTCGGAAGCTCCCGCGGACGAAGCCGCGGCGGCGGCGCCGGGGACGCTCCCCGGTCCCGGTGAAATCGCCGATCTGAAGCCGCTCGGGCAGGTGAATGCCAGCTTCATCGTGGCCGTCAACAGCGAAGGCCTGTGGATCATTGACCAGCACGTGGCGCACGAGCGCGTGCTCTTCGAGCAGCACCTGCGCGCGCGCCGCGAAGGGACCGTGGGCGGGCAGCGCATGCTCGTGCCGCTCGTCGTGGAGCTGAATCCGCGGCAGCTGGCGATCTTCGAGCAGATCGGCGAAGAGCTGCGCGCCAATGGCTTCGAAGCCGAATTGATGGGCGCGCGCAGTGTGGCGATTCAGGCCGCGCCGGCGGGAATCGCAAGCGCCGACGCGGAAAAGCTGCTCTTCGAAATTCTGGACGGCCTGGCCCGCGAAAACCAGGCCATCTCGATTGACTCGCTGCAATCGAAGATTGCCGCTTCCACGTCGTGCCACGCGGCGATCAAGGTGAATACGCCGCTCGATGCGACCAAGATGGAATGGCTGCTCGGCGAGCTCGCGAAGACCGAGTACCCCATGAGCTGCCCGCACGGCCGGCCCGTGGTGCTGCGCTATTCGATGCGCGAAATCGAGCGGGCGTTCAAACGAATTTGACGATGCGGCCAGCATCGGCATCCTGAGCGAAGCGAAGGATCTCTCTTTATATGACCGCGCGCAAACTCATCATCGCGATTGACGGGCCGGTCGGCTCGGGAAAGAGCACGCTGGCGCGGCGCGTGGCGGAGCTGCTCGGATATATCTACGTGGATACCGGCGCGATGTACCGCGCGATCGCGTTCAAGGCGCTGCGCAATGGCGTGCCGCTCGACGCCGCCGAAGCGCTCGCCGCGCTGGCCGGCGAAACGCGCATTGACTTGCGAGCGCACGATGGCGCGCAGCGGGTGCTCCTCGACGGCGAAGATGTGACCGCGGCAATCCGCACGCCGGAAGTGGCGCAGGCGGCGTCGAAGGTGGCCATGGTGCCGGGAGTGCGCAGAGTGCTGGTGGCCGAGCAGCGCCGCGCCGGGCGCGAGGGCGGCGTGGTGATGGAAGGGCGCGACATCGGCAGCGTGGTTTTTCCGGACGCGGAATTGAAAATATTTCTTACCGCCTCGCCCGAAGTCCGCGCCGCGCGGCGCTGGCGCGAGCATCAGCAAAAAGGCGAGGCGATTGACATGGCGCGCACGCTCGAAGAGATTCACGAGCGCGACCGCCGCGACCAGGAACGCAGCTCCTCGCCTCTGGTTCGCGCCAAAGATGCAGTGGTGGTGGACAGCACGGCGATGGAGCCCGAGGAAGTCGCGCGCCTCGTGGTGATGCTAGCGAAGCAACAAGCCTAATCCTCATGTGAGGGCTACCGTGAGCCGTCGTGGCAGGCTAACAATCTTCACAATACTTGTTCTGGTCTCGTTTGTCGGCTATTGGCTACACTACGATTACACGAGATACGAGAAAGCATACGCTCGATTAACCCCGGGAACGTCAAAAGTCGAGGTCCTTCGCCTATTCGGAAGGCCGGGATACACAACGAAATGCAGCGAAGAGAACATGTGGGACGAAACGGCTTTAGACGGGAAGTCTGCGAAGTGTGTGGAGGAATTCCATTATTTCTCCCACGTACGCGTCGGCGAGTATGTTGTCGGCTTTGACGAGAACGACAGAGCAGTTACAAAATACTATGAGTCGTCCCCATGAAGTGCTTCCCGTAAGCCAATGGATGCTTAGGCCGGGCTGGACATCGAGGCCAGGAATTCCGCGTTGGTTTTCGTCTTCGAGAGGCGGCCCAACAACAGCTCCATCGCTTCGACAGTCGAGAGCGGGCTGAGCACCTTCCGCAGCACCCAGATTCGATTCAGACTCATCGGCGGGCAAAAGCAATTCGTCCTTGCGCGTGCCCGAGCGGTTGATATCAATCGTCGGGAAGACGCGCTTATCCACGAGCTTGCGATCGAGGTTGATTTCCATATTGCCGGTGCCCTTGAACTCCTCGAAAATCACGTCGTCCATGCGGCTGCCGGTGTCAATCAGCGCGGTGGCCATGATGGTGAGCGAGCCGCCCTCTTCGATATTTCGCGCGGCGGCAAAGAAGCGGCGGGGGCGCTGCAACGCGTTGGCGTCAATGCCGCCCGAAAGAACCTTGCCCGAAGGCGGCGTGACGGCGTTGTAGGCGCGGCCCAGGCGCGTGAGCGAATCGAGCAGCACGACCACGTCGCGCTTGTGCTCCACCAGCCGCTTGGCCTTCTCGAGCACCATTTCCGCCACCTGGATGTGGCGCTGCGGTGGCTCATCGAATGTCGAGCTGATCACTTCGCCTTTCACCGTGCGCTGCATGTCCGTCACTTCCTCGGGCCGCTCGTCAATCAACAGGACGATCAGCGCGACTTCCGGATGGTTCGCGGTGACCGAGTTGGCGATGGATTGCAGCATCATGGTCTTGCCGGTGCGCGGGGGAGCCACGATCAGCCCGCGCTGCCCCTTGCCGAGGGGGCACAGCATGTCCAGCACGCGCCCTGTAAGATTTTCCTGCGTGGTTTCCAGGCGAATGCGGTCCTGCGGATACAGCGGCGTCAGGTTGTCGAAGAAAATCTTGTTTCGCGTGACTTCGGGATCCTCGAAATTGACCGCTTCGACCTTGATCAGCGCGAAATAGCGCTCGCCATCCTTCGGCGGGCGCACCTGCCCGGAGACGGTGTCGCCGGTGCGCAGGTCGAATTTGCGAATTTGCGAGGGCGAAACATAGATGTCGTCCGGGCCGGGAAGATAGTTGTACTCCGGCGCGCGGAGGAAACCGAAGCCGTCGGGCAGGCATTCCAGAACGCCTTCGGAGAAGATCAGGCCGTTCTTTTCCGTCTGCGCGCGAAGGATCTGGAAGATCAGCTCCTGCTTGCGCATGCCGGAGGCGCCGGGAATGTTCAGCTCCTTGGCGATCTTCGCCAGGTCGGTGATGTTTTTGTCTTTCAGTTCTGCAAGGCTAATGCTCATCGAGGTCTTTCCTTCTCCTGCATGATTTTTCAGGCGCGATTGTCGTGCGAAGCCTATCCGGGGCGGGCGCGTCCGATTGTTACACTCTATCCCAGATTCAAAATTGAGCTTGCTTACTGAAAACCCTCACGCTTCGGTCGCGGGCGGAACCTGCCCCGCGGGATATGAATAGGGGCCGAAGGTGTCAGTTGGTCAATTCGTTGTCCTGCGCGGCCTCCGCATCGAACTTCGGCTCCACTCCCGCAACCGGCGGGCGGCCTGGAATCGGCAGCGGCTTTTCGAGCGCGAGCTGCAGGACTTCATCCATGGATTCCACGAAATGAATGGACATCTGCGCTTGAATCTCCGGCGGAATATCCGCCAGGTCCTTCTCGTTGTCTTTCGGCAGAAGCACGGTGCGCAGGCCGAGGCGGTGCGCCGCGAGCAGCTTTTCCTTCACGCCGCCGATGGGCAGCACCTTGCCGCGGAGCGTGATTTCGCCCGTCATGGCGATGTCGCAGCGAACCGGAATGTGCGTCAGCGCGCTGACGATCGAGGTGCACATCGTGATTCCGGCCGAAGGGCCGTCCTTGGGGATGGCGCCTTCGGGCACGTGCACGTGGATATCCAGGTGGCGGTAGAAATCCTTCGGCAGGCTGAACAGATGGCTGCGGGACCGCACGTAACTCATGCCCGCCTGCGCCGATTCCTGCATCACGTCGCCGAGTTTCCCCGTCAGCGTCAGCCGCCCCTTGCCCTGCATCAGGGTCGCTTCGGTGGAAAGCACCTGCCCGCCGACTTCCGTCCAGGCCAGGCCGGTGGTCAGCCCGATTTCGTTCTTTTTCTCGGCGAAGAAGTCGCGGAACTTGATGATGCCCAGGTAGTCGCCGAGATTGGCAACCGTGACCTCGGCGGCCACATTCTTTCCTTCGGCCACCACCTTGCGCGCCACCTTGCGGCAGACGTTGGCGATCTCGCGATCCAGATTTCGCACGCCCGCCTCGTGCGTGTAGTGGCGGATGACATGCGTGATGGCTTCCTCGGTGAAGCTCAGATTTTCCGTGGTCAATCCGGTGGCCTCGCGCTGCTTCCCCACCAGGAAGCGCTGCGCGATTTGGTGCTTTTCCTGCTCCGTATAGCCCGGCAGGCGCAGGACCTCCATGCGGTCCTGAAGCGGCTGCGGAATGGTGTGCAGCACGTTGGCCGTGCAAATGAACATCACCTTCGAAAGGTCGTATTCGACGTCGAGATAATGGTCGGTGAACGAATGGTTCAGCTCCGGATCGAGCACTTCCATCAGCGCCGCCGAGGGATCCCCGCGGAAGTCCATGGACATTTTATCCACTTCGTCCAGCACGAACACGGGATTCACCGTTCCCGCCTTGCGCATCATCTGGATGATCTGCCCGGGCAGGGCGCCGATATAGGTGCGGCGATGGCCGCGGATTTCCGCTTCGTCGCGCACGCCGCCCAGCGACACGCGCACGAACTGCCGCCCCGTGGCCCGCCCGATGGACATGGCCAGCGACGTCTTTCCCACGCCGGGAGGCCCGAGAAAGCAGAGGATCGAACCCTTCGGGTTTTTCACCAGCTGCCGCACCGCCAGATATTCGAGAATGCGTTCCTTGATTTTTTCCAGTCCGTAGTGGTCTTCGGAAAGAATCCTTTCCGCGCGCTTGATATCGCGAATTTCCTTCGACCGCTTCTTCCACGGCACGGCCAGCAGCCAATCCAGGTAGTTCCGCGACACGGTGGATTCCGCCGACATCGGCGGCATCATTTCCAGCCGCTTGAGCTCCTGGAGGGCCTTTTCCATGGGTCCCGCGGGCATGCCGGAGGTCTCGATCTTTTTCTTGAGCTGCTCGATTTCGTTGGCCTCGCCGCGCCCCAGCTCCTTCTGAATGGCCTTGAGCTTCTCGTTGAGGTAATACTCTTTCTGGGCGCGCTCCATCTGGCGCTTCACGCGCGTATTGATCGAGCGGTCCACGTTCAGCTTCTCGATTTCCACTTCCAGGATGGCGGCAATGCGGTTCAGCCGCTCGAGCGGCTCGAATATTTCGAGCAGCTCCTGCTTTTCCTCCACGGTGATCTGCAGGTTCGCGGCAATGGCATCGGAAAGCTTGCTGGGATCTTCCACGCGCACCGCGGCCGTCATGGTGTCGTAGTTCAGGCTCTGCGAAAGTTTCACGTACTGCTCGAACAGGTTGGTGGCGCGGCTGGAGGCCTGCTCGAACTGCGGAGAGGGTTCGACCTTCACCGGAACCAGCCGGATGGACGCGCGGAAGAAACCTTCCTCGCTCGTGATCTGCACGATTCTCGCGCGCTCGGTGCCTTCCACCAGCACCTTGATATTGCCGTCCGGCAGCTTCACGCTCTGCACGATGCTGGCAAGCGTTCCCACCTGATAGATCTCCTCCGGCTTGGGGTCGTCCACGGAGGCATCATGCTGCGTGACGAGAAAAATTTTCTTGTCGGAAGCCAGCGCTTCCTCGAGCGCCCGCACGGAAGCCTCGCGGCCCACGATGAAGGGGTGCATCATCTCCGGAAAGATGACCATGTCCCGCACCGGCATCATCGGCACGCGCTTCACTTCGGCTTTTTCCCGGCTGAACATTCGGTTCCCTTGGGAGTCGGAACGGCGCTAGCCCGCCTTTTCGAGCAGGCTCCAGTTGATTTCGTGTCCCTTGACCATGTCCGCCGTCACCACGAAGTCGCGCAATTTCCGTTGCGCCGGCAGGTGGTACATCATTTCGAGCATCAAGTCTTCCAGGATCATTCGCAGGCCGCGCGCTCCCACCTTGCGCTGCAGGGCCAGCTCCGCCACGGTTTCGAGCGCGTCGTCGGTGAACCGCAGCCGCACGTTTTCGAATTCGAAGAGCCTTTGGTATTGGCGCACCAGCGCATTCTTCGGTTCCGTCAGGATGCGCACCAGGGCGCTCTTATCCAGATCGCTCAGCACACCCATCACCGGCAGCCGCCCCACGAATTCCGGAATCAGGCCGTAGCGGATCAGGTCCGTGGGCTGGGCCTGCTCCAATACCTCGATATTGCGCCGCGTGGGCGTGGAGGGCTGCGCGTCCGCGTGGAATCCCAGCGACTTCTGCCCCACGCGCCGCTCGATGATCTTCTCGAGGCCCACAAACGCCCCGCCGCAGATGAAGAGGATGTTGGTCGTGTCCACGGGCGTGAATTCCTGGTGCGGGTGCTTCCGGCCGCCCTGCGGCGGCACGTTGGCGACCGTGCCTTCCAGAATCTTCAGCAGGGCTTGCTGCACGCCCTCGCCTGAGACGTCCCGCGTAATCGAAGGGTTCTCGTCCTTCTTGGAAATTTTGTCGATCTCGTCGATATAGATGATGCCCTGCTGCGCCTTTTGGACGTCGCCATCGGCGGCCTGCAGCAATTTCAGAATGATGTTTTCCACGTCCTCGCCGACGTAGCCCGCTTCGGTCAGCGTGGTCGCGTCCACGATGGCAAAGGGCACTTCCAGCATGCGCGAGAGCGTCTGCGCCAGCAGCGTCTTGCCCGTGCCGGTGGGCCCGATCAGCAGGATATTGGACTTCGTCAGTTCCACGTCGCCGGGCTGCTTGTTCAGGAAGATGCGCTTGTAATGGTTATAAACCGCCACGGCCAGTTTCTTTTTCGTTTTGTCCTGCCCGATCACGTATCCGTCGAGAAACGACTTGATCTCGGGCGGCCGAGGCAGGCGGCGGCTGGCGGGAGTGGTTTGCTCCCGCTTCTCGTCTTCCAAAATCTGCTGGCACACGCCCACGCACTCGTTGCAAATATACGAGCGTGGGTAGTCCGATGGAGAGCTGATGAGTTTCTCCACCTGCTCCTGCGTCTTGTGGCAGAAGGAACAGCGCAGCGGCTCTTCTGGGGTAAATCGCTTCAAGGACAACCCCCCTCGCTTGGAAACCTGTCAGCCCCTGTCAACTATCTACCGCCCATTCTAAAACCGAATCCAGACGTGTGGCGAAGATTCATCGCGCCCGTTACTAACCCTTTGGAACGCCTTTCCCCCTCAACTAACGGTGCTTGGTGATGATTTCATCCACGATGCCGTACCCCTTCGCCTGCTCCGCGGTCATGATGAAATCGCGCTCCACGTCCTTCTCGATCTTGTTCGATCGGCTGGCCCGTGTGTCCGGCCAGCAGCTTATTGAGCGATGCGCGGGTGCGGATAATCTCCTTGGCGTGAATGTCGATATCGGTGGCCTGCCCGGAAAGGCCCGACATCCACGGCTGATGAATCAGCACGCGCGAGTTGGGCAGCGCATAGCGCTTTTTCGGCGTGCCGGAGGCCAGCAGCAGCGCGGCAATCGAGGCGGACTGTCCGATGCAATAGGTGACCACGTCGGGCCGCACGAACTGCATCGTATCGTAAATGGCCATTCCCGCCGAAATGGAGCCCCCGGGCGAGTTGATGTACACCGAAATATCCTTTTCCGGGTCCTCGGACTCGAGAAAAAGCAGTTGGGCGGTCACGAGATTGGCCACATGATCGTCAATCGGCGTCCCGATGAAGATGATGTGGTCCTTCAGGAGCCGGGAATAGATGTCGTAGGCGCGTTCGCCGCGGTTCGTCTGCTCGACGACCATGGGAACGAGCGTTGTACCCCGCGGAGTCGCGTCGTCTATTGGATTCATCGGGAATATTTTAGCGCGCAGAGGAACCCGAATCAGAAATCACTTTTTCACTTGCGGCTGTCTTCTCGATTCGAGAGGTGCGGTAGAGCCATGCGACAGCTTTGTCGCTGCGCAGCTTCGATTTAATCCTATCGAGCGCTCCTTGCTTTGTCAAGCGAGCCCGCAACGCCGTTGCCGACTCGCCACTGTGCTCGGCAAGCGCGGCGATCTCCTTTTCGACGTCTTCCTCCGTGGCCTCGATTTTTTCCGCCGTGGCGATGCGGTCGAGAAGGAGTTCGGCCTTCACGTCGTCCGCCGCCCGCTCGCGCTGCCGCTTGCGCATGGAAACCCAGTCCACATCCACGGCCCGCGGGTCCACTCCCTGGGACGCCAGGGACCGCACCACGCGTTCGAGCCGCACGTCCATTTGATGCTCGACGAGGGCCTCCGGCACCGGAAAATCGTGCTGCTTCACGAGCTTCTCGAGGATTTTCTCGCGCCCCTGGGCTTCCTGCTGCTGCTCTTTTGCGGCCTCGAGATTTTCGCGAATTTTCTTGCGAAGCTCCTCGAGCGTCAGAACGCCGCCCTGCGCGCCCGCGGCTTCCTTCGCAAACTCATCATTCAGCTCGGGCAGCTTCTTTTCCTTGATGCTCTGAACGTTCACGGAATAGTCGTACGTTTTTCCCGCGAGCTTGGGATCGGGAAAATCGTCCGGATAGCGTGACTCGAAGCGCTTGGTTTGGCCGGGCAGCGCGCCGCGCAAATTCTGGGTGAAACTTTCGAGCGTTTCTTCCGCGCCGATGTGGCACAGGATATTATCCGCCTGCACCGGGTCGCCGCCGCCCGAAGGCGTGCCCATCAGCTTGATCAGAACGTAGTCGCCGTCGGCGGCCGCGCGGCCCTCCACGGGAGTATACGTCGCGGCGTGCTCGCGCATCTCTTCGATGGCTTTGTCCACTTGCGCATCGCCGATTTCGATCTCGTCCACCTGGACTTCGAGGTTCTTGTAATCCCCCAGCTCGAATTCCGGCAAGACTTCGAAGATGGCGCGGAACCGCAGCGGCTCGCCTTCCTTAAAGTGCACCTGGTCCACTTCCGGGCGCGTGACGGGAACGAGCTTTTTTTCGTCCAGCGCCTTTTCCAGATATTCCGGCACGAGCGATTGCACCACTTCGCCCTGGATATCGTCCGCGAAGCGGCGCCGCACGAGCGTCACAGGGGCCTTGCCGGGTCGAAATCCGGGGATGCGGGCGACGCGCGCGATACCCCGCGCCACCTTTTCCGCCGCCTTCTGAACGTTCTCGGCGGGAATTTCCAGTTCGATTTCGCGCTTACAAGTCGTTTCGGTCATGGAAAAAATTTCCGGGAAACACGCCGGCAAACCCTGGTATTCAGCCCGCCTTTCGCCTGTTCGGGATCCTGTAAGGAAAAGCGCAGGAGAGAATCCGCAGTATAGAAAATCTGCGCGCGAGCGTCAACTGCGCCGCTCCGCGAACGCGCGTATATTTTCGGCGGAGCACAAGTGCGGAAGGAGGGAGTTGAACCCCCACGGCCTCGCGGCCACAGGATCCTAAGTCCTGCGCGTCTGCCAATTCCGCCACTTCCGCGTCGCAGGCTCAGTATAGCATCCGAGGGAATCGCGCCGGAGAACGATTGCGCTTGCCCCCGGGGCTGGGTTTTGCTAGGCTTCGCGGCCAATGGGTGCTCTTGAGGAGGTGTGAGATGGCACATTGCACAAAATGCGGAGCCGCGGTCGCCGATAACGCGGCGTTTTGTCCTGCTTGCGGCGCTCCGCACACGGCAGCCAGCCACAATCCCGGGCCGGGTGCCGCACCATCGGCATCGTCGGGTTCGTCTGGGCAGATGGCCGAAAACACGGCCGCCACGCTGAGCTACGCCCTCGGATGGATCACGGGGCTCATCTTCTATTTGATTGACAAGCGGCCCTACGTGCGTTTCCACGCGGCGCAGTCCATCGTGGTTTTCGGCGGCCTGGGCATCCTGAGCTTTGCTCTCAGCATGTTCTTCGGAATGAGCTTCATGATGGGAGGCTGGGCGGGATTTTCTCTGGGCTACATGCTCTACCGCCTTGTGTGGCTGGGTGCTTTCATTCTTTGGATACTCCTCATGGTCAAGGCGCACAAGGGCGAGCGCTTTCGCGTCCCGGTGGCGGCCGATCTGTCCGAAAGCATTTTCGGCAAATCGTAGCCCGCGCGAACACCGGCGAAGGACACTCCCTTCGAGACGTAGTGTCCATATTCGGGGTTTTGCGCCGCGAGGTTCAGTCCGTTTTGTTTTTTGCTGGCTCCGCTTCTGTCTTGTAGCAGCCCCGTCTCGCGCCATAGGTCGCGGATGCCGCTAGGCGCGTCGAGGGCGAAAATGCGGAGCCAGAAGCGGACGCCGCAAAAAATGGAAATAAAATAAGAGACCGCGGACAAAGCCTCGCCTCACATATTCAAATCGGGACATTACCCTTCAAGCGCCCCGTTTGACCGATCCGGCGCGGGCCGCTATAATTCGAATTGCGTTCCGTCGCGGAAACCGCGACGCGTAAGGCGCTGGTGAATTCGGCAGCCGCTCGGCTCGACTCCCGCTGCGGGAAAACTCCAGAAAAGAACCGAGGAGCACTCATGTTGAAGGCAACCCTGCTGCGCGTGGGCATGATTATCAAGCACGAGGGCGACCTCTGCGTGGTCTACAGCGTGGACCATCGCACCCCTGGCAACAAGCGCGCCGCCATGCAGACCAAAATGCGCAACCTGCGCTCCGGCTCGATGATTGACTACCGGTTCCGCGCCGAGGAATTCGTCGAGAAAGTGGTGGTGGACGAAATCGCGTTCGAGTACCTCTATAGCGACGGCGAAGGCCATCATTTCATGAACACGGAGGACTACGAACAGCTCCAATTGCAGAATGATATCGTGGGCGATACGAAGGACTACCTCATCCCCAACCTGCCCGTGAAAATCGAATACTACGACGGCAAGCCCATCGGCGTCCTGCTTCCCGACACCGTGGACCTGACCGTGGTCGAGACCGAGCAGACCATCCAGAAAGCCACCGCGAGCGCGGTGATGAAGGCGGCCAAGCTCGAGACGGGGCTGGTGATCAACGTGCCCCCGTTCGTCGGCGAAGGCGACAAAGTGAAGGTGGACACTTCCGAAGGCCGCTACATCCAGCGCGTGCAGTGACGATCCGACGAGCCTGCCTGCCGCTCAGGCAGGGATCGTCATCCCGAGCGAGCAACGCGAGCCGAGGGATCCCTCTTCATTTCCTCTCGTAGCAACCCACTCTCCGCAAACACGCGTTTGAAAATCGCATCCACGGCCCGCAATTGACGCGATAGGTCAAAAGTGTTCGCGAGCGCCTTTTCGTCGAGGAATTTGCGAATGTTGGCGTCGGCGCCGACGCGATCCTTGAAACTGGTTTCCGATTCCCACGCGGCCATGGCGTGGCCCTGCACCCATTTATACGCGTCTTCGCGCGGCGCGCCGTGTTCGACCAAATCCTGCAGCAGTTGCCCCGAAAAAATCAGGCCGTGCGTGGCCTCGAGGTTGCGCATCATGCGCTCCGGGAACACGCGCATATTCGCGATGATTTCGCTCGTGCGGTCGAGCATGTAGTCCGCGAGAATCGTGGAATCGGGGAGGATGATGCGTTCGACGGAGCTGTGCGAGATGTCGCGCTCGTGCCACAGCGCGATATTTTCCACGGCCGCGAGCGAATTCGCGCGCACCACGCGCGCGAGGCCCGAGACCTGCTCGCTCGAAACGGGATTGCGCTTGTGCGGCATGGCCGAGCTGCCGCGCTGCTCGCCGCCGAAAGGCTCTTCGACTTCGCGAACCTCCGTGCGCTGGAGATGGCGAATTTCCTGCGCGACGCGTTCGAGCGACGCAGCGAGAATGGCGAGCGCGGAAAGATACTGCGCGTGGCGGTCGCGCTCGATCACCTGCGAGGTGATGGGCGCCGCCGCGAGGCCCAGGCGCCGGCAGATTTTTTGCTCGATTTCGGGGCCGAGGTGCGTACATGTGCCGACCGCGCCTGAAATTTTTCCCACGGCCATCTCGCGGGCCGCGGCCTCAAAGCGTAAAGCGTCGCGGCGATTTTCCGCGTACCAATTGGCCACCTTCAGGCCAAACGTGATGGGCTCGGCGTGAATGCCGTGCGTGCGGCCGATTTCAGGCGTGTCCTTGAACTCCCACGCGCGCTTTTCGAGCACTTCGCCGAACCGCGCGATTCCCTGCTCAATCAGGCGCGAGGCTTCGCGGACGAGCAGCGCTTGCGCCGTATCCACCACGTCGTTGGAAGTGAGCCCATAGTGCAGCCAGCGCGCCGCTTCGGGATCGCCCACCGATTCCCCCACGGCGACGGTGAAGGCGATCACATCGTGGCGTACTTTCGCTTCGATTTCGTTGATGCGCGCCACGTCCACGCGCGCCCGCTCGCGCAGCTTCCGGGCGGCCTCGCGTGGGACGACGCCCGCTTCGGCCAGCGTTTCCGTCGAGGCCAACTCGACTTCCAGCCACTTCTGGAACCTGTTCTCCTCGCTCCAGACGCGGCCCATTTCCGCGCGTGTATATCGTGCGATCAAATATGGCTCCCTTTTTTTCAGCCTGCAAACGCGGGACTGCTGCTCTTCTATTCTACCTGTTATGATACCTCAAAAATCGTGGTGTGCTCCGCGGTACGCTCAATCGAGGGCCTTCGCCTCTTCGAGCGCGGCGATGGCGGTTTCCCTGCTGACGGTGGGAAAATCGTCAAGAAATTCCTGGAGCGTCTGCCCGGCCTCCAGATAATCGAGGAGAGCCTGAAAGGGCACCCTTGTGCCGCGAAAGACAGGCGCGCCGCCTAGGATGTCCGGATTCCTGGTAACCACAGTGCAGGTCATGACGAGCCTTCACTCCTGCCTGAGTTTAGCAGCAATTCAAAACCGGCGGAAGCCAGTTCCCTCCAGCGTAGTGGGTCACTTTGCGGTAGCACAGCCACTCCTGGCTGTGTGCCTGCCGGATGCCCCGATTGAAGCGCGCAAGCAGGAGTGCCTGCGTCACCAAAACCAACATGATCCGGCAAAGTGAACCACTACCAAGGCGACGCATTCCTTGACTAAGTAAGGCCATTCCTATGTAATGACTTGCCATGGCTGAGATCATTGTGCTGACGCTGGCTGATCTGCTCATCAACGCACAAAATCCTCGGCTCCCCAACCCAAACGAGGGCCAGCGGGAAGCGTTGAGATCACTTGCGGGGCATATGAAACGAAAGCTGCTTGTGCTTGCGCAGGACATCCTAGAGTCGGGGTTGAACCCGGCGGACTTGCCCTTTGTAATGCCGCTGAATGACGACCGTAAGCGATACCTCGTTCTTGAGGGAAATCGCCGGTTGGCAGCACTGAAGGTGCTCGAAAATCCTGAGCCAATCGCCGGTGCCGTAGATCCTAAACTGTTAGGAGAGTTTCGCGATCTCAGCAAGCAATACCAATCATCCCCGATCGAATCGATCCGCTGCGTTTCGGTAAAAAACAGGAGTGAAGCGCGCCACTGGATAAAGCTGCGCCACACAGGGCAGAACGAGGGCGCGGGAATCGTGCCGTGGAGTAGTGACGAAGCCACTAGGTTCGGAGTCCGTGGCGGGGACTTGGAAATCCACACTCAGGCATTGGACTTCCTCGAAAAGCGTGCTGACCTTTCCATCGATGAGCGAAGGAAAGTAAAAGCGTCGAGCATCAAGCGAGTGCTGGGAACGCCGGAGGTCCGGCAAAAATGCGGCATCGAGTGGAAAGATAACAAACTCCTTCTGTTGGCCAATCCCAATGACGTTGCCAGGGCTCTACTGCACGTCGTCAAAGACTTCTCGGAGGGACATAGGAGAACCGAGGACATCTACACGCGCCAAAAGCGAATCGATTATGCAAACAATTTGCCCAGTGGCGTCGCCGTAAAGGCATCCGCCAGGATCGCGCAGCCCACTCCAGCGACGGCCGCTCAAGCGATCTCCAAGCCAAAGCACCCGAGACCTAAGCGGACGAAGCCACGAGATATTCTCATTCCCCGCGACTGCGTCTTGCGGGTGACTGAGCCCCGGGTCGCAGAGATCGAAGATGAATTGAGGCGAATGAGCCTCGGTGACTTCACAAGTCTGAAAAATTCCTGAGGCAACCGTGGACCGCGAGTGGCAGGAGACCTTCCGTAATCGCATGCGCGGCTTCGAGGCGAGACGAGCGCCCCAGCCAGGCGAAGCTGCCGTCTCGATTAAAGTGCGCGTGGCCGGGGGATGCTTCCACCGCGAACACTCTCCGTGCGCCTACGAACTCATTGACCGCGGCTTAACCATGCTGCCCGGTTCTGACGGCTCGTTCGCATTCGAAGAGCACGAAAGCGGCCCCGAGATTTTGCTGTATTTGGCCGTGACAACGGCGGGCCTCAGCCTGGCCAAGAGCATCGTTGACCTGATCACCGCCATCATCAAAGCCAGGTCGGAAGGGATCAAAAAAGGCGACCATCCATCAGAGCCGCTGGAACTGATCGTCCGCCGTGTTCACGACGCGCAGGAGTTCCGCGAAGAAATGGTCCTGCGAATCGGGCATAAAGACGCCGTTGACGAAGCCAAGGTCGAGCGGCAACTCAAAGACGCTCTGCGCAAGCTGCTCAAGGATAAGCCTCCAACCCGCACTCCGCGAAAGAAGCAGTGACACCGGCGTGTGGCGAGTGGCGTTTTTTCCTTTAGCTGCTGCCGTTTGTTTTCAACAAGTTCCCGTATAGGAACCGTGCGGCGCTCTACAGCGCCGGAGATTTTGTAAGTCGCTGATTTCTGGATGGTTCCTATACAGCAACCAAAGTTGCTGTGCAGCACCCAACTTGGGGTGACGTGTCATACCACTCCCCATGCCGAAGGCATGGCTCCTCCCAGCGCTCTGCGTTAACCGGCCACGAACCGCGCTAACCGGACTCGAAAACTCAGTTTCGGTGAGGCCGTAGTACGAGCTTGCGCAGGTCCCAAAATGACCTGATGTCGCCCTTCGATTCGCGGGCTTCTTTGGCGTCGTACGGAATTCGCGCCCGGAAGCTGGCTGGCAGGAGCTTCCAGAGGACCTTCATGAAGAACACATAATACGCCCCTATCAAAGCGGCACCGATAGCAACCCTCAACGGTACTGATGATGGGAGCAAGCTGCCTATCTGATCCAGCCATTGCAGACGACCAAAGGCCGAGATCAGTAGTGCCGCAATGCCGAGGAAAACCAGCAAGCAGGGAATGTAGTAAAAGCACAACTTGGCATAGCTGAACAGCTCCTCAGACGGATTCCAGCGACGAAAACCAGGCATGAGCGCAGCCTCCTCCTTCGATTACTGGACTCCACCGATCGAGGGACCAGTCCATGTTTTGCACTTGAAGCCTCCACCGCCCAGGCCGAGTTCAAAGCCCACTCCTACGCCCGAACAGCTACCGCTGCCGCCTGGCCCTCCTTCGTGGAAGTAATAGGCTGGTCCAACCTGCGCGTACCAGCCTCCTTCTGTGCCGGCGAGGTTCTCCTTGCACTGTATGCCGGTGCAAGTGAGAGCCGCCCCACCTAATCCTGCACCTACGCCAATGGGTTTGGCTGGCGGACTGGTGAGCGGTGGGCGTGGAGACAGGCCAACATTTCCGAAGCCGCAAAGGGTCGTGAAGGGAACATTGAATGTGGGATTACTCGTGCATATCATCACGCCAGCGAACAGCAAGCCGCCTCCCCCCGCAAATCTCGCACTGGCATATGCTTCGGCGACCACTGCTCCGCTCACCCATCTACCTCCGGGACAGTCGGCGCAATGACCTGAAGCGCATGAAGCCCAGCCAAGCGGGTCCGTGAAGTTGAGCGGCGAATTTAGCGCATATCTGTAGAAATTGAATTCAGCAGTGCTCTTCTTTGGATCCTCGCTGAGGAACCTTCCGCTGGCCGGGTCGAAATCCCGCGCACGGTAGTAGTAGAGATTGGTTTCGCTGTCGAGTTCCCGCGCAGTGTATTGGAAAGGGTTGGTCAGCGAGCCGGACGAGTTCGTCGTGTTTCCAAAGGAATCGAACGTGTAGGTCTGGGCCAGCGCCCCTGCTGCGTTGCTCAGCGAAGTGACGGAGCCGACGCCGTCCGCCTCGTAGTAATCCGTTGTGCTGCCTTGCAGTTCCGCCAGAGGCTCATCAATTATCGGCCCTTGGCTGTAGCGAGCAAGCACAGCTCCCGAAGCGTTCACGGTCTCGACAATGCCGGTGCCGTCGTAGGCATAAATTGAAGTGCCTGCGGATGAGGATTTGTAAATCCTTCTGCCCATCGGGTCGTACTTGAAGGTAACCGTGCCGCCACCATTGGGCAGAGTGACACCAAGGAGGCGATTCTCGAAGTCCCAGGTGTAGGTTGTGGTGCCGCTGGAATCAATCTTCGACGTGGTGTTGCCGTTCGCGTCAAAGACGCAACTGATAGTGCGGCGCTTCAAATCGTCGCACCTATTTGCTGTCATGGCGACGATTTGAAAAGAAGCCATCTCACAGCACCAAACGGAACTGCATACAGTAGAAACGTGGTCGCGAGTACGCACAAGGACAGAGCACCTAGACCCGACTTAAATCCCCAGCCCTCAACCAGGAAAATCACTCCACATACTAGAAAATACGATGCTGTGACGGTCCATTTCCTTACAGCGCAAATTCCGATTAGGAATCCCAATACTGCAAAGAGAAGCACATTCTCGACGATCAAGACGGAAGTAGTGCGCCAACCACTTTCCTGCCCAATGCTCAAAACAATGGTCGGCCAGAGATAAAGGACGACATCGTTGACCATTCGGTCGAAGCGACCTGGATTAGCCGAAGGCGGAAGAAAGAACCGCAACAGAGGGCCCGCGAAAGCAAAGAGGCAAAATGCAATGACGGAGTCGCGGAGACGGCGCTTGATCCGTCCCCACGAGTCTTGCCCTGAAAGACCCAATGACACGCCGCCGCTCACTGGGCACTCCGAGGTAGCGGCGCGTCGGGAGGCAGGTTCGGTATTACCTGCCCCGGGAGCGTAGGAAACCAATCATTCGGTCTTGGGTCCTTTGAAGGTCCGACAGGTATTCCACACGCCGTCAAGCTGTCACGCACAAAGCCTGTGCATTGGCGTGCCACTAAATCGTAAGTTCCAGGATTTCGCAGCCTTTCGATGCGCTGCTGCAGCATGCAAGCATCTTGCTGAGGAGTAGTGTGAATAAGTTTGCAAGTCCTGGGGCCGTCTCCCACGTCCGGGCGAAGCTCGCCCGGCCCGTGTATACGGCGAGGGTTCGCCGCCCCAGTTGCGGCTGGGTAGAATCCGACTGTAAACGGGTCCCCCGGAAAGCCATACCC
The DNA here is from genome assembly GCA_963823205.1 of Terriglobia bacterium. Taxonomy (GTDB): domain Bacteria; phylum Acidobacteriota; class Terriglobia; order Acidiferrales; family UBA7541; genus Palsa-295. The sequence continues at coordinate 449,520 of CAWGKL010000002.1, read as the reverse complement.
TGTATGTCCAAATCCGTGGGCTCCCTTCGGGAAAAGGCAAACAATCACGTCAAGTCCAAAAGGATCCCTATAGATGAGCGGATCGTTTAGTGCGTACGAGTAGAAGTTTGGTCCCGCACTGAATCCCTCCTTATCTTCGCTCAGGAACCTCCCGACATTGGGTTCATAAAACCGAGCCCTCGAAAATTGCAAGTTGGCTTCGGTGTCGAAATCACGGCCCGTGTATTGGAATGGATTTGTTAGCGAGCCGCTCAACGTCGTCAGCTTCCCGAACGAATCGAACGTATAGGTTTGGACGAGTGCACCAGCGGTGTTGCTCAGCGAAGTAACCGACCATAACCCATCCGCTTCGTAGTAACTCGTGGTCCCGCTGCGCAACATAGCCAACGGCTCGTCAATGTTCAATCCTTGACTGTAGCGAGCTACGACTCCTCCTGCCGCGTTAGTTTCTTCAACCACATTGTCGGTGTCATAACCGTAAATGCTAGTGGCGGTCGGCGCGATTTTCTCGATGCGCCTTCCGAACGGGTCATAGCGGTACGACACGGCTCCACCCGAACCGGGCAACGTCACTTGCGTGAGCCTGTTGTCGTAGTCCCAGGAGTAGGTCGTCGTACCGGTGGAGTCGGTTTTGGAAGTGGTGTTGCCGTTCGCGTCGTAGGTGTACATGACGCCGGCGGCGGCCGTCATTTCATTCGACGAATTCACCGTGTAGGATGCGGCGAGCGACGAGAGGCGATTGCCGACCGGATCGTAGGTGTATCTCTCCGTGCTGCCGCCCGTGGCGCTCAGCAATTCATAGATCGAGTCGTAGCCGTAGTTGGTCGTCACGTGGGCCTGATAATCCGCCTTCAACGTCCGATTTCCCGCAGCATCCAATGTGTACGACGCGCCGTCAATAGTACTCCCGCCCGCCTGGTGGAGCACACTCAGCAGGCGCGAGAGATTGTCGTAAGAATAATTCGTGGCAATGCCGTTGGGACGCGCGAGCTGCGTGCGGCGCGATAGGGCGTCGTAGCTGAAGCCGAAGGACCCCGCCCAGGAGTTCTGTAGATTCGACAAGCGGTTGAGCGTGTCATACGTATACGTGTTCGTCGAACCATCGGGCGGGGTGAAGCCGGTGCGATTCGACGCGGCGTCGTAGCTATAGGCATTCGTCAGGCTGCCCGGCAAGAACGCGTAGTTCGTCGTCGTCCCGATAAGCCGGCCCATATTGTCGTAGGCGAAGGCGTAGGAGCCGGTGGGATCGTTGGCCTGGAGGATCTTGCCCACCAGGTCGTAGGTGTACTCGACGCTCGTGGAATCCGGATAGCTCTTCTGCGTGAGCCGGTTCAGCGCGTCGTAGACATACTGAATCGTCTGGCCCTTGCGGTCCGTCTTGCTCGTCAGGTTGTTATCGGCGTCGTAGGCGTAGGTCTCGATCAGCGACGACGGGAAATTCGTCTGCGTCACGCGGCCAAAGGCGTCGTAGCTGAAGTTGGTCGCGTGGCCGTCAGCGTCCGTGATGCTCAGCAGGTTGTTCTCAGTGTCGTAGGCGTATTGGGTCGTGTTGTTCGCGGCGTCGGTGACGCTGGTGAGCCGGTCGGCATCGTCATACGCGTAAGTGGTGGTCTTGCCGTTCTGGTCCGTGGCAGTGACGCGGCGGCCGCGATAATCGTAGGTGAAGGCGGGTGGCGCAGCCTGTTTTTCGGCCCGAAGCGGGAAGCAACGAACACACCCGCACCTCGCCTCATTTAAGGACACAACCTAAAATCGGCGGGTGCCGCATCCCTTTGCGTCTTTCCTTTCTGCAAAGGGTGCGGTTTTTGGCCTACCTTTGACCAACATCACTGACGCGAATAATCACGTCACGAACTTCAGCTACGATGCCTTTGGCCGCGTCACCCAGACCGCGTTCCCCTCGGGCCACGCGGAGACCTACGCCGGAGTTCATCCCGAGCGCAGCGCGCCTTGTGCGCCCCGGGTGATTCTGCGCGGCCGAGGGAACGCCGATAACAACCTCACCAGCAAGACCGACCGCAAGAGCCAGACCATCCAGTATCTCTACGACGCCCTGAACTCCGGTTTCAGGAGTCCGATCTGTGGTGAGCGCAGCTGAACCATGGACTCCACCGCGAGTCCCGAAATCGGACCGCCTGACGCAGAAGAGTGACCTGCCCCCCGAATTCCGCGCACGGGATCATACGACACTTAGCCCGCCTGTCTGCTGGCAGCCAGGGGGAGCCGAAGCGGCCCTGCTGTAACCTTTTTACCCCATCCAGATGTTTTCGCGATTTCTTGCCCTGAGCGCAGGCGAAGGGTTGCGTCCCGGCGCTTTTTACCGGGGAACCCCTCGCTTTCCTGCTGTTAAGGTGCGTTTCTCGGTCTTTTTCGCGCATTTAAGCCCCGTTTAGCCGGCATTTGACTTCAATGTCCTTGTTGTCGTTGCCGCACTCGGATGACTCGCTTGAGTCAAAGGCCTGGCCCTGCGTTTAGGCCTTCGACTCTGGTTCCGCTGGTTTTTTCAGGAGCCGCCGACGGGCGAGGGAAGGCGACTCGTGGGGCGGCGGAGAGCTTCACTCTGCAGGGGTTCTATCGAATCAGGCAAGAGTTCTTCGATGGCCGCGAAAAGTTGTTTGGTTTGAAGGGGTTTTGGAACATAGCGGTCCATCCCGGCCCGGATACAGCGCTCGCGGTCTCCTGCCATGGCGTGAGCGGTCATGGCGATGATGGGGATATGATTCCCGGTGGATTGCTCGCGCACGCGAATCTTCGCCGCCGCTTGCAAACCGTCCATGTCCGGCATCTCAACGTCCATCAAGATAAGATCGATGGCCTGCTCTTCGAGGATTTCGAGCGCCCGTTTGCCCGTCTCCGCCACGATGATCGTGTGGCCTCTCTTCTCGAGCAAGCGCCGTGCCAGCATCTGGTTCACGTGGTTATCCTCCGCCAGCAGGATTTTCAACCGCCGCCGGTTCTCGCGCAAGGAATGGCGAGTCAGGAGAGGGGCATCTTGGCTCACTCGATCTCGCGGCGCGAGCGAGAGCTTAATGGCTTCCAGAAGGTCCGATCGCTTCAGGGGCTTGGGGAGATAGGCGCCAATGCCCGCGGCCTGGCAGCGCGCGGCGTCGCCGCGCAGGCCGGCCGACGTGAGCATAATCATCACTGTTTTCGCAAGCTTGGGGTCCTGCTTTATTTCGTGCGCTATGGTGAAGCCGTCCATTTCGGGCATCTGCGCGTCGAGCAGCACGAGAGGGAAAGCGTTTCCCCTCGCCTGGGCCTCGCGCAGGATGGCGAGGGCGCTCGGCCCGTCCGCGACCAATGCCGGCTTCATCTGCCAGCCAAGAAGCGTCTCCTGGAGGATGCGGCGGTTGGTGGCATTGTCATCCACAACTAAAACAGGAAGATCGCGCAGACTGCTTCTCCGTGAGGGGCTCGGCCTTTCCAGTGGAATGCTCTTGCAAGGCGAAGCGCGCCGTGAAGTGAAAGGTGCTGCCAACCCCGAGTTCGCTTTCCACCCAGAGGCTGCCCCCCATCATTCCCACCAGCCGGGTGGATATCGTGAGGCCCAGGCCCGTGCCGCCGTACGTGCGCGTGGTGGAGCCGTCGGCCTGGGTGAAGGCTTCGAAAATTTCCTCCCGTTTTTGTTCCGGGATCCCGATGCCCGTATCCTTGACGGCGAAATGGAGGACCACGTGATCCTGGGACTCCGATTCTGTCGCGACGCGAAGCACGATTTCGCCCTTGGAGGTGAACTTGATGGCGTTGCCGACCAAATTGGCGATCACCTGGCGCAAACGCCCCGGGTCGCCCTGCAACGCGTCGGGAACCTCCGCAAGGATATCGCAGGCGAGCTCCAGTCCCTTCTGATGGGCGCGAAAACCGAGGAGGTTGACGGCGTCGTCCAGGTTATTCCGCAGGCTGAAGCGGATGCTTTCGAAGTCGAGTTTTCCGGCCTCGATCTTGGAGAAGTCCAGGATATCGTTCAGCAGCGTGAGCAGGGAATCGGCGGAGTCTTTGACCATGGTCGAGGTATTCGTTTTGTTCCTGCGGTCAGCTGGGTCTCGAGCGCCAGTTCCGTCATGCCGATGATGCCGTTCATGGGTGTGCGGATTTCGTGGCTCATGTTGGCCAGGAATTCGCTTTTGGCCAAGCGGGCGCCTTCCGCGGCCTCCAGAGCGCGGAGCAGCCTGAATTCCGCCTTCTTCGGCCTCCGTGATATCGCGGCCGATGCCCGCAATTCCGGTGACCCGGCCATTCGCATCGTGCAGCGGCACCTTGGTGGTGAGGCGAGACTGAATCTCGTTTGTCTGGCGGTCCATGCCGGTTTCCTCGCGATTGACGAGCGGGAGTCCGGACCGAATTACGTTTTGCTCGTCTTCGTAAAAGACTTTGGCGAGATCCTGCGGATAGAGGTCGAAATCGTTCTTTCCGACCAGGTCTTCCGGCGTATTCACTCCCACGCGGCGCGCCACGGCAAGGTTGGCGACAAGGAAGCGGCTGTCTGCATCCTTTATGTAGAGGGAATCGGGGATGTTGTCAATCAGGGTGCGGAGCATGATGCGCTCGTTCGAGAGCCGGGCTTCGGCTTTCTTCAGCTCGGTAACGTCGCGGCCGATGCCCACGATCCCGGTCAAATGCCCTTCGGTGTTGCGCAGCGGCACTTTGGTGGTGAGGACGTTGATGATGTTGCCCAGGCGATCCACGCCGTTTTCCTCGCGATTGAGCAGAGGGCGTCCGGAGCGAATCACGCTTTGCTCGTCTTCGTGAAAAGCCGCGGCGACATCGTGCGGATAGAAGTCGAAGTCGCTCTTCCCGGTCAGTTCTTCCGGCGTGGCCACGCCCATTTGGCGCGCCACGGCAAGGTTGGCGACAAGGAAACGGCTGTCGGCGTCTTTCACGTACATGAAGTCGGGCACGTTATCAATCAGTGTGCGCAGGATACTGCCTTCCCCCGGGAGCGCCCCAATCGGTGGAAGGAGAGGCGGGGAGGTTGGGGACGGGCGCAGCAGATACGAGGCAGGAAGCGCCCAGGATAAAGCCACGAGCGCCAGGGTGATTGCCTGCGCCTGCCATGCCACGAGGTGCGGGAACAAGAGCCAGCTTAGGAGTTCGTAGGCGGCCATGGCGGCCGACGCGAAGATGGCCAACCAGAGCCATTTACCGGCAAACGCTCCGCCCCGGGGCGAACGCGCGAGGGCGCCGTCATGTGTGTTCGCCGACATTTGACCGGGAATACTCCCTTCCAACGCGCCCCCTCGAACGGCGGCGCACTTTTCGGCGGCCAAACGCACACACGCGCGAAAAATGGGCGGGTGCGCCCGCACTACAAGGCCTGTTTCGCTGTGAAACCTAAAGGAAGGGGTAAAAACAGACTACTGTGAAACCCGAGCCGTGACAAGCAAATATGGCCGCGGCTGTTGTTCAAATGGCAACTCACCGCTGGTTAGTAAGCCGGCGGCGTCCGTGGTGCAATCGCCCGAAGGGACGGGCCTAAGGAGCCCATGGCGCGGAATTTCATTTGTGTCGAGCGCCATTCGATTTCGTGCCTTCCCGTCGCGCCGAGCTATGTAGTATCCTGCGAAACCGGTGAATTTTTCGGACACCTGCCGGCCGAAATGGCCGCTGGACTTCAGCCGGTGGAATTTCCGCGCTAGAAATGGAAGCGCATCGCCCGAAGGGCTTGTGGAGGAGCGTTCGCGCGCGATGGGTTTGGCATCCGAAAGATTTATAAGCGCCGCCATACGGAGGAGTACCGAAAGGTGTGTGGAATCGCCGGATTTACGCACGAAAAGGAAGCGCCCGATCCCCGCCGGATCCGGGAGGCCACCGCCACACTGATTCACCGCGGGCCGGATCAGCAGGGCGTGTTCGAATCGGGAAGCGTCTCTCTGGGCGCGGCACGGCTGAAGATTATTGACCTCGCCGGGGGGGACCAGCCGATCACGGCGGCAAACGGCGATGCCGTGATTGTTTTCAACGGCGAAATTTACAATCACCTGGAATTGCGCGCCGAACTGGAAGGGCGTGGGCACCGGTTTACTTCGCACAGCGACACGGAAACGGTGCTGCACGCCTTCCTCGAATGGGACACGGACTGCTTTTCCCGCCTGCGCGGAATGTTCGGCGTGGCGCTGTGGACCGAATCGGCGAAGCGCCTGGTGCTGGCGCGGGACCGCCTGGGCATCAAGCCGCTCTATATCGCGCGCCTTGGCGAGACGTTTACTTCGGCTCGGAACTGAAGGCCATCCTGATCCATCCGGAAATCGGCCGCCAATTGAGCGTGGCCGGCCTGGACTGCTACTTATCCGTGAACTACGTGCCCTGCCCGTGGACGCTGGTGGAGGGCATTGAAAAACTGCCTCCCGGAAACTGGCTGGAGTGGCGCGAGCGGCAAAGTAACCACCGGGGCGTACTGGCGGCTGGCGCCCGGCCCGCAGGTTCCCCGGTCCATCGAATCCGCCCAGGAGGAGCTCGATTCTCTATTGCAGCAATCCGTGCGCGAGCATCTCCTTTCCGATGTCCCGCTGGGAATTTGGCTCAGCGGAGGGATGGATTCTTCGACGATCCTGCACTACGCGGCCCGCGCATCGAGTGCCCGCCTCAAGACCCTTTCCATTTCCTTTCTCGGAAGGACCTTTGACGAGACACGCGTACATCCGCGACGTGGCCGCTCAGTATGGCACCGACCATGAGGAGTTCGATCTCAATCCGGGGGAGAACCTATCCGAGCGCGATTGAGGAATTCGCCTATTACTCCGACGAGCCCACTGCCGATGCCGGCGCGCTGCCGCTCTGGTTTCTTTCCAAGATGACCAAAACGAAGGTGACGGTTGCCCTCAGCGGCGAGGGCGGCGACGAACTCTTCGGCGGCTACTTGACGTATCGCGCGGACAGGCTGGCGCGCGGTATGCGCCGGCTGCCCTCGGGCGCGATTCGCGCGTTGCTCGCGGGATTGCGCGCCTGGCCCGTGTCGGACGAAAAAATCAGCTTCGAGTACAAGCTCAAGCGATTTCTGGAAGGCTGCCTGATGCTCTCCCGAGTGGGCGCACATCTACTGGAACGGAACATTCTCGGAATCCGCAAAAGAAAGCCCTGATGGATGCCGCGCTTCCCGGCGCGCTCGATGGCATCCTGCGCCAGCTTGCGCGAGCAGTCCCTTTCGCCGGGACGATCTGGCCCCGTATCTGTGGTTCGACCAGAAATATTATCTTCCCGACGATATTTTGACGAAAGTGGACCGCATGAGCATGGCCCATGCCGTGGAAGTGCGTCCGCCCTTCCTCGATCATCGCATCGTCGAATTCGCGGCGTCTTTGCCCGCGTCCATGAAGATCCGGGGTTCGCGCCAGAAATTTCTCCTCAAGGAGCTGATGAAGGGAAAATTGCCGCCGTCGGTTCTGCGCCGAAAAAAGATGGGATTCGATATTCCGGCGCATCAATGGCTCCGCGGGCCGCTGCGGGGGCTGCTGCTCGACACGCTCGGGACCACCGGCTTCGAGCACGGCCACCTGTTCCAGCCCGGCGCGATTGACCTGTACGTGCGACAGCACATGGAGAGGCGCGCCAATTACGGCTATCACCTGTGGGGTTTAATGATCCTGTTTCTATGGATGAGGAAATGGAAAATTCACTCGGAACAGATTCCCGCGCCGAGCGGGAAGCCGGCGGGAAGCGTTCTCACGTCTATCTAATTGTCCTGCTCTTCGCCGCCGCCATATATCTGGGCTGTATCATTTCCCCTCCCTCGTTGATGGACGACGTGGATGCGGTGCAGGCCCAGATCGCGCGCAACATGCTCACTTCGGGCGATTGGGTCACGGCGCGGCTCGATGGCATACCCTACCTTGAGAAAGCGCCGCTCGTCTATTGGGTGATAGCCGGGTCGTACAGAATTTTGGGCGTACACGACTGGGCCGCGCGCATTCCCATCGCTCTCTCGGCTATCGCTCTGGCCCTGCTCACCGCGGCCTTCGGCGCGTGGGCGTTCGGAAAGCGGGCGGGCCTCTACGCGGGGCTATGCATCTCCACGTGCATCGGGCTATTTCTCTTCACGAGGATTCTGATTCCAGACGTGATGCTGACCTTCACCATGGCGCTCGCGCTGTGGGCCCTCCTGCGGGCGCTCGACGAGAAGGAACCGCATCCCCGCCTCTGGGCGCTCGCGCTGGCCGCATGTCTCGGAATCGGCCTCTTGCTGAAAAGCCTGGTCGCCGTCGTTTTCCCGGTGGGCGCCGGCTTGATCTATCTTCTTTTGACGCGCCAACTGTTTGCCGCCAGAACCTGGAAGCGGCTTCATCCGATTTCCGGGGCGCTGGTCATCCTGCTGATTGCGGCGCCGTGGCACATTCTGGCTACGTTGCGCAATCCGCCCTATTTCGTCTTTACTTTCCATTCCGGCCCCGGGCAGTATCACGGTTTTCTCTGGTTCTACTTCATCAACGAGCAGGTTCTTCGCTTTCTGAATCTGCGCTATCCGCGCGATTACAATACGGTGCCGCGCCTCTGGTTCTGGCTGGTTCACCTGGTCTGGCTGTTTCCCTGGAGCGTCTATTTCCCGGCGGTCGCCAAGCTCTCCTTCAAACCCGTGGATCGCGCCGGGCAAACGCGTCTGCTGGCGCTGTGCTGGGCCGGTTTCGTGCTCGTTTTTTTCACGTTTTCGACCACGCAGGAATACTACTCGATGCCCTGTTATCCGGCCCTCGCCCTGCTGCTCGGATCGGCGATGGCGGCGGGAGGCAAGTGGGTGCACCGGGGAACATGGGTGCTTTGCGCCCTTTCCGGTTGTGCGGCGATCGCTGCGCTCGCCATTCTCGCGCACGTGCATGGCCTTCCGACGCCGGGAGATATTTCCGGCGCTCTCAGCCGGCATCCCAAGGCCTATTCGCTCTCGCTCGGGCATATGGAAGACCTTACAGTGGACTCCATGGCCTATCTTCGCCGGCCCCTCACCATCGCGGGAATTGCCTTTCTTGTGGGGGCTATCGGAACTTTTCGCGCCAAGACCCAGCGCGCTTTCTGGGCCGCCGCGCTGATGATGGTGCTGTTTTTCCACGCCGCGCGCATGGCCATGGTCACTTTCGACCCATATCTCTCCTCGCGTCCCTTGGCGCAGACGTTGATGCAGGCCCCGCAAGGGGGCTTGATCGCCGAAGACCACTACTATGCCTTCTCCTCCGTCTTCTTCTACACGAATCGCACCACGCTGCTCCTGGGCACGGATCGCCGGATGAATCTGGACTACGGCTCGGCCGCGCCCGGCGCCCCGGCAGTATTCATTGATGGCTCGCGGCTGAAAGAGCTGTGGATTTCTCCGGCACGGCAGTACCTGCTGATATCGTCGCAAAATGAGCCCTATTACCAGGGGCTCTTCGCGCCGGGAGAAATCGTGCAGGTAGCCGAAAGCGGCGGCAAGCTCCTCCTGACCAACCATCCACTGGATGGCTCCTAGCTTTCCATCCGCGATATAACGGCGGGCGATTCCTTCAGGATTGGGGGCATCTTGCGAGCGCAAAGAAACGGCCTCGCGGGAATCCATTTCGCATATTTGGATTCGCTTGCTATCATCATAGTATCGCGAGGACAAAAACATGCAGTTTCGCGGTCCCTATCTATCGCGCGTATGGCTGGGCAGCAAGGTATCCGCCAGGTTTTTGCCCACGGCCAGCCGGCCGCTCGCCGCGCATATCAAGCTCACCGAGAATTGCCAGGCCAAATGCATCAGTTGTGACTACTGGAAGACGCGATGGACCGACGCCATTGACACGGATCGCGCCGTCAAACTATTGAACGAAATCGGCGCTCTGGGCATCCGAACCCTGCGCCTTACGGGGGGTGAGCCGTTCCTGCGCAGGGACCTGTTCCAGGTTTTGGAGAAGGCCGACACCTCGCGTTTCAAGCAGATTATCGTGCAGACCAACGGGCTGCTCCTCAAAAAGCTTCACAAATCCATCAATTCTTCTCCCATCTCCAAAATTGCGGTCTCCATTGACGGCCTGAAAGAGACCAACGATCAGATTCGCGGAATTCAAGGCTATTTTGACCTGGGGATTGAAGGCTTGCAGCTCCTCCGCGACAAGGAGCTTGCCATCTCGATTACGCTCAATCGAATCTCCGCCGGGGAGCTCGAGCAAATCGCGGCTGTAGCGCAAGGGCTGGGAGCCGCGCTGGAGTTCAACATTTTGAGCCACAGTCTTCCCTTCTTCGACGGCAGCGATATCAGTTCCATGTGGCCGGAGCGAAGCGAAGTGCTGAAAATCACGAAGTTCCTGCGCGACACGTTGAAAAGGCCGGCGTATGAAGTGGATTACATCACCCGGTATTACAACCGTGAATCGCTCGCCGAACCCCCCTGCGTTCTCGGCTTCACGCAGGTGTTTGTGATGTCCAATGGCGACGTGCTGACCGGGTGTTACCCGCTCAAACCCGTCGGCAACGTTCTGCGGGAAAGCCTGGAAACGATCCTGGCCTCGGACGCCTACATGCGCCAATCCGCGGCCATGATCCGCCGGGAGTGCCCGGGTTGCACGTGCGGCGTGGAAACTTCCCTGGCCATGAAGCACGGCGTTTCGAGCGCCCTTTTCCAATTGCGAGGCAGGAAGCAATCCAGGAAAAGCAGCGGCTTGATGCAGCTCGAAGCTACGGCGGGGGGTAGATAAGCCGTAAAACACGCGGCAGAAAAATCTTGCCCCGGTGTTTGCCGCGTTGCTATACTGCCGCTTTCGAACCTATGACAACTGAGGGCAATCCGCTCGCTTATACCGTCGTTGTGCCTTTGTACAATGAACAAGAAAGCGTCACTCCGCTCTACGTCAAGATTATTGACGTCATGGACGCGGTGGGCGAACCCTTCGAAATCGTGTTCGTGGATGACGGCAGCCGCGACAACACCTTCCGCATCCTTTCCCAGATTTCCGATGACGACGAGCGCGTGATGGTCGTCCGCCTGCGCCGCAATTTCGGCCAGACCGCGGCCCTCAAGGCCGGCTTCGACCATTCCCGCGGTGAAATCATCATTTCCATGGATGGCGATCTGCAGCACGACCCCGCCGAGATTCCTCTTTTTATCGCCAAGATGAAGGAAGGTTACGACATCGTCAGCGGCTGGCGTGTCGAGCGCACCGATCACTGGCTCACGCGGCAATTGCCCAGCCGCATCGCCAACTGGCATTATGGCCAAGCTTTCCCGCGTGGATCTGCACGACTTCGGCACCACATTCAAAGCCTATCGCCGCGAAATTATTTCCGAAATCCACCTCTACGGCGAGCTGCATCGCTTCATCCCCGCCCTGGCCAGTTGGGCGGGGGCCTCCATCGCCGAGGTGCCCATCACGAATATTCCAGCGCAAGAACGGGAAGTCGAATTACGGCATCTCGCGCACGATTCGCGTGCCTGCTCGATCTGGTCAGCGTGAAGTTCCTGCTCGACTACTCCACCAAGCCGCTGCAACTCTTCGGCCTGGCCGGACTCGCCTGCCTCACCGGCGGCTTCGGCATCGGCCTGTGGGTTTTTGCGCGCAAGGCGCTGCTCAACGAAGGGCTGCTGGCCAATCACGGCCCGCTCATGATTCTCGGCATGGCCCTGGTGATGGGCGGCATCCAATTTATCGCCATCGGTCTGATCGGTGAGTTGCTCGCCCGCACCTACTACGAATCGCAGAACAAGCCTGTCTACACCGTGCGCGAGCTGCGCGGCCGCCACGACGAAGGCGCGGCCCGCATCGAGCCTCCCCGAATCGCGGACGCCACCGGCCGTTAGTATCGTGAGACGCGAAGCCCTCCCCTTCCTTGCCCGCCACCACTGCAACGGCGAACTCGTACTCCGCTCCGATGGACTTCGCGAGGATGGCGAACACGGGATGGCCGGCGGCCGTCTGCCGCAATGGAGCGCCGCGTGCGTCGTTACGGCAAGCACCCGCCGGGCGAAAGATGCTTGCTTCGTTTTCTTGAGTGAGAGTACGTTACAATACATTCGGTGAGGGGAATCGGCCGCCGCAATGCGGCCCGTGACGCAGCGGAGAAGGATCCATCGAGGAGCAGACATGAAGATTGCCGTGCTGGGGGGAGACGGCTATTGCGGTTGGGCGACGGCGCTGTACCTCTCGCAAAAGGGGCACTCGGTCGCCATCGTTGATAACTTTGTCCGCCGCCATGGGACTTCGAGCTGGGCGTTCAAACGCTGACGCCGATCCAGCCGCTTCCCGAACGGCTCGCGCGCATGGAACGCGCACACCGGCAAGACGCATCGAATCGTTCGTCGGCGACGTCACCGACTACGATTTTCTCGCCTCGGTCATCAAGGGATTCGAACCGGACGCCGTGGTCCATTTCGCCGAGCAGCGCTCCGCGCCGTATTCGATGATCGACCGCAAGCACGCCGCCTTCACCCAGGTCAACAACGTCGTCGGCACGCTGAATCTGCTCTTCGCGCTGCGCGAGTTCCGGCCCGATTGCCATCTGGTCAAGCTCGGAACCATGGGCGAATACGGCACGCCCAACATCGATATCGAAGAAGGCTACATCGAAATCGAGCACAACGGCCGCAAGGACGTGCTCCCCTTCCCCAAGCAGCCCGGCTCCTTCTATCACCTTTCCAAAGTGCACGACAGCCACAACATCATGTTCGGCTGCAAGATCTGGAAGCTGCGCGCCACCGATCTGAATCAGGGCGTGGTGTACGGCACGGTCACCGACGAAACCGCGCTCGACGAAGCCCTGATCAACCGCTTCGATTACGACGAAGTTTTCGGCACGGTGCTGAACCGCTTCTGCGTGCAAGCGGCCGTCGGCCATCCCGCTCACCGTGTACGGCAAGGGCGGGCAGACGCGCGGCTTCCTCGATATTCGCGACACCGTCCGCTGCGTCGAGATCGCCTGCCTGACATCCCGCCGCGCCGGGCGAGTGCCGCGTGTTCAACCAGTTCACCGAGCAGTTTTCGGTGCTGGACCTGGCGCACATGGTGCAAACCGCCGCGAAGAAGCTGGGCTTGGCGGTCGAGATCGATCACTTGCCCGATCCGCGCGTCGAAGCCGAAGACCCACTACTACAACGCCAAGCACTCCAAGCTGGTCGATCTCGGCCTGCAGCCGCATCTCTCTGTCCGATTCGCTGCTCGATTCGCTGATGAATATCGCCATCGAATACCGCGATCGCATCGACGCGTCGCTCTTTTTGCCGCAGGTGAACTGGCGGAACGCCGCATCCGCCAGGAAACAAAAGCCCGCCCAGATTATGTCCTCAACCGTGTCGCGTGCGCGGTAGGGAGCGAAGCCGGCATCGCCCCATGGACGTGATGGAGAAAGCCTCGAAGCAATCTCTCGCGACGCCTCCCATGAATGCCGCCGCTTCGCGATCCGGCTCGCCTTTCCCCACGGGCCGGTATTTGTTCCGTGTCGTTCTGGCCGCGCTGGCGGTGCGCCTGATTGTGGTCTATTTCGTCTATCCGAGTTTTTTGGCGCCCGGGCGCGATCATTGGGAATTCGGCTATGAAGTCGGAAAGTTAGCCCGTTCCATCGTTCTGGGCCATGGATTCGGCAATCCCTATTATGGCGGCGATACGGGGCCCACCGCCATGGTCTGCCCGATTTTCCCTTACATCCTCGCGGGCGTGATGGCGATTTTCGGGATCTACACCAAGGCCGCGGCCCTGGTGATTCTGTCTCTCAACAGCCTGTTCTCGGCGCTCACCTGTGTTCCGATTTTTTTCATCGCCAATCGAACCTTCGGGCTTCGCGTGGCCCGGTGGGCCGGCTGGACCTGGGCGTTCTTTCCCTATGCGATCAACTTTTCGGCCAATTCCATGTGGGATCGCGCCCTCACCGGTCTGGTCGTCTCGCTGCTCTTCCTGATGACTCTCGATCTCGCGAATTCCGATCGACTGCGGGCCTGGGCGGGATATGGCCTCCTTTGGGGGATTGCCGCTCTGATAGACGCTGTGGTTCTCGGCGCTTTTCCTTTTCTTGCCGGATGGGCCTGTTACCGTCTGCGCCAAAAGGGGCGAAATTGGTTCGCTCCGGCCGTTACCGCGGCGTTCGTTCTTTGTCTCACCATCACGCCCTGGTTGGTGCGCAACCACCGGACCTTTCATCATCCCGTATTTTTGAGGGACGCCTTCCCCCAGGCATTGCTCGTCGGGAACCTGGGCAACACGCTCCATTGGTGGAACGGCGCGGCGGATCCCTGCGGAAGCGACGCCGAGATGGCGGAATACCGCCGATTGGGCGAGCTCGCCTACGAAACGGAGAAGTGGCCCGAAGCCGTCGCTATGATCGAGGGCCATCCGGGAACTTTCGTGTGGCGTTCGGTTCGCAGGTTCATCTACATGTGGACCGGCTATTGGAGTCTTCGCAAGGACTATCTGGAAGAAGAGCCATTCGACCCGTACAATATTTTCTTTTGCTCGGTGACCACGCTGCTGATGCTGATGGGCCTGCGCCGCGCCTTTCAAAAAAACATAAATGTCGCCATGCCCTTCGCCCTCTTGCTTCTGAGCCTTCCTGTCATCTATTACGTCACAACCCCCTTCTTCGCCTACCGGGAGTATTGGGATCCCGAAATCGTCGTCCTCGCCTGTTACGCAGTGAGCTTGTGGCTGCCATCTTCACGGGGATCGGCTGCGGAAATTTCGTAAAAGCAAAGCGGAGGGCGGGCCGCTTATTTCTCGGCGCCGGGGGGAGCCGCCGGGACCAGAAGACCACCCCGAATATAATATTTGGCGTTGCGCCAGCGAATGCTTTTGCGCGTAAAGCTGGCCAGCCAGATCACGAACGCCAGCGCGTCCCACACCGGGACGAGCGCCATCTTCCGCCACAGCCCGCGCTGCTCGAGCCCCCGGATGCCGATCACCCACGTCATGGCGGCTCGTAGCGCCGCGTACATCCCCAGATAGCCGCAAGCCACCGCCGCCGAGGGATGGATCGCGGCCGCCGCCAGGCTCCACGGCAATCCCTGCGTGCAAAGCAAACCGAAGTGCCCCCAGGGGCGCATGTGCCGCATCACCACCATCCACCGCAAGCGCTTGTGCACAAGCGCGCCCATGGATTCAAAGTCCGCCACCGTCAGCACGGTATAAGGCAGAAGCGCCACTTCATGCCCTTGCTCCGCAATCAGGCGGCCCACCAAAAGGTCGTCCGCCGGACGGTTCTCGATGGCTTCGTAGCCGCCGAACTCCGCCAGGCGCGCGCGCGTGGTGGCAATGGATGGCCCCAGCGCGAATTTGATTCCGTCGAGTTGCCACGCCACCAGGATGCCGGCGTAGAAATCGGAAAACATGCCGATGGTCTGAAGGTTTTCGGCGAAGGATTTTTCTCCCGTGGCCGCATAAAAGCACGTCACGGCTCCCACGCTGGCATCGGCTAGGGGAGCAACCAGGGTCCGCAGGTAATCCGGCTCCACGCGAACGTCGCTGTCGTTGATGACCACAACCTCGTGCTGCGCTTCGTGGACCAGGCGAACCAATTTCGCCACTTTGTCGTTGGCGGCGATGCGGCCCGGCCCGAATAGCACGCGGATGCGCCGTTCGGGAAAGTCCCGGATCAGCCTTTCAATCACCGGCAGCCCGGGATCGCCGCTCTCGCCGACGCAAAAAAGGATTTCATATTCGGGATAGTCCTGGCGGCAAAAGCTCGCGAAATTTTCGTAGGCCTCCGGATCCAGCCCTCGGACGGGCTTCAGGATGCTGACCGGCGGAGCGAAGCCGGCGCCCGGCGCGCTACGCTGCCGCGCCACATGGAAAAATCGCCAGGAGCTATAGAGCGCGATGCCGTAATAGATGAACGGTATGGCGGCAAAGCCGAGAACAAAATATGCGGCGATCGTCACTCCCATGAACTCCTACTGCGAATGAGCCGCTCGGCGGCGGAAAATCGCGTGAGCAGCATCTGCGTGGGGCAGGATAACAAAAAATCCGGCTCTGTTGACATCCCCTCCCGCCCCACCCCGCACGCGTTGTCATTCTGACGACTGAGCAGCCCGATTTCCGCGCTTCGTCCTCGCACTTGCGCGGAAATCGGGCGCCTTGGCGAAGGAGGAAGAATCTCGGCGCCGGAACGGCGGTAACCTCGGATCCATCCAGCGTCCATTTCAAGCACGATGTCAACAGAGCGAAAAAATGTCATGATATCGCCCGTGGACGAAACCTCGAAACCCGGCGGCCTCGGGGGGCTGCGCGTGCTGTCGCTCGAAAGCAGGCGCGCCGCCGAGATGGCCAAGCTGATCTTGAATTACGGCGGTGAGGCCATCCTCGCGCCCTCCATGCGGGAGGTGCCGCTCGAGTCCAATACCGAAGCGCTGGCCTTCGCGCGCTCGCTCGCCGCGGGCGGCTTCGACATAGTGATCTTTCTCACCGGGGTCGGGACGCGCTTCCTCGCTCGCGTGGCGGCCACGCTCTATCCGGTCGAGCAGTTCGCGGCTGCGCTCCGGCAAGTGGCCGTGGTGGCGCGCGGCCCGAAGCCCGTGGCGGCGCTGAAGGAACTCGGCGTGCCGGTGACTTTGGCCGTCCCGGAGCCCAACACCTGGCGCGATCTGCTGCGCGCGCTTGATGAACGGGCCGGTGCCCTGCCGCTCGCCGGCCGCCGCATTGCCGTTCAGGAATATGGCGCCTCGAACCATGAGTTGCTCCAGGGGCTGGCCGCGCGCGGCGCGCAAGTCACTCGCGTGCCCGTATATCAATGGGCGCTGCCGGAAGATACGGGGCCCCTGCGGGACGCCATCCAAGCCATTGCCGGCGGCCGGATTGACGTCGCCCTGTTCACCACCTCGGTTCAGGTGAATCATCTGCTGAAAATGGCCGCCGACATGGGCTTGGAAGAAGGCGTCCGCCGCGCCTTCTCGCGCATCCTCGTCGGCTCTATCGGGCCCGTAACATCGGAGGAGTTGCGGCGCGAGGGCCTGGAACCTGGCTTCGAGCCGGCCCACCCCAAGATGGGGTTTCTCGTGAATGAAGCGGCAAAGCGCGGCCGCGAACTTCTCGACGAGAAGCGCAATCGCGCTCCCGCGTGAATCGCCGCCGCGAATCGCTTGAAATTCCTTCGTGGGAAATCCATCGGCTGAGTCTCTCTGCGATTTACCCGAGAAAGAAAAGCGGCCAGGCGACTTGGGTGGTTGGGTGGTGGGTGCCGCGCCTGGCCGCTTAAATCATGCAAGATTCTACCAGGCGCGCGCGCCGGGCCGTTCGTCAAGTATCGGATTGAATCAATCCGTATTGCCGATGGCAACGCGCGCCTGGCGCGCGGCTACCTCCGGGCTTTTTTGGGCTTTGGTTTTTTGCGGCGAAGAAACGCTTCAAACGATCGCTGGCTCGCCAGCCCGTGCAGCAGGCCACGGCGGCGCGCGGCGTCCATGGGCCTCGCGAACGAGCTCTTCCCGCGCCTTTCCCAATTCCTCGAGCCACACTCCATACTCCGCGCGGAACTCTCGTTCGAGCCGCTTCCTCAGCCGCTGCGCCAGCGCCGGACTATGTCCGCCCGTCGAGACGGCGATTTGCAGGCCGCCGCGCCGGACCACCGCGCCATAATAGAAATCGCAGTTGGGCGGATCATCCACGGCGTTGCACAGCACTCCTCGCCGCCGGGCATCCTGGTAAATTTTCTCGTGGAGCTTGGCCGAGGATGTTGCGGCGACCGCCAAAAATACTCCCGCAAGCTCGCCCGGACGGAATTTGCGGGCCTTCCAGCGGAGCTTCCCATCCCGCGCCCAGGCGCGCACTCGCCCGGTCGCGCGCGGCGCCACCACCACCACATCCGCGCCGGCGCGCAGCAAGCCCTCGATCTTCTCTTCCCCCACGGCGCCCGCTCCCACAACCAGGCAGCGGCGCCCCTCCAGCTTCAAAAATGCGGGAAACAGGCTCATGCGCTGGGCTCCCCCCCGAGAAGAGTAAATCATTTTGTCCGGATTTGCCGCGTGGCAAATTCGGGTAGTGGGCCAGTTTGAATTTTCTTGATCGTGACACAAAGAGCCAAAATTCAAACTGGCCCCCTACCCAAATTCGTTGTGTCCGGCAAGGGACGCGCATAAAATGCACGAGCCACATATCCCATGCGAAATCCGGCTGAAAAACGCCGGCCTGGGACGAATCGAGCGAGGTGCAAAATGTCGCGTCGCAAGCTGACTCGGTTGACCGCGCAATCTTTCCTGGCTATCTGCGTTTTAATCCTTTCTTCGCATCCGGCCGCCAAGGCGCAGGCGGGCCAGAGCAGTCCCCCGCCTTCTAAAAGTGCCGCCGCGCCCGCCGCGCCGCCCGTCGCGCCCGTTCGTCCCGTCACGGATGATTATTTCGGAACCAAGGTGGTGGACCCCTACCGCTACATGGAAAATCTCAAGGATCCCAAAGTTGCCGCCTGGTTCAAGGGTCAGAACGCCTACACGCGCGCTGTGCTCGCCAAAATCCCGGGCCGCGATGCCCTGCTGGCTCGCATCAGGGAGTGCACGAATCCACGCCGGAAAGGGTTTCCGACGTGCGCCTGATTCCCGGCGGCCGCTATTTTTATCAGAAGCGCCTGGCGACCGAGAATGTCGCCAAGCTTTATATCCGCCAGGGACTCGACGGCCCGGAAAAGCTGGTTCTCGATCCGGATAAATATCCCGCGCCCCAGGGCTCGCACAATTCCATCAGTTACTACGCGCCCTCCCGGGACGGCCAATTCGTGGCCGTGGGAGTTTCCGCCGGCGGCTCGGAGAACGCCGTCATCCATATTCTCAACGTGGCGACGGGTGAGGAATCGCCCGAAACCATTGACCGCGCGCGCTTCGGAGGCGTCAGTTGGCGCCCTGACAACCGTTCCTTCTTCTACAATCGCGAGCAGAAGCTCGCACCCGGCCAGCCTGCCACGGAAGAGGAGGAGAAAAGCACCGATTATCTCCACGTAGTCGGAACGGACCCCGAAAGCGATCCCCCAGCCCTCGGTTTTGGCATTTCTCCCTTGGTCCCGCTTGCTCCCATTGACGATCCTTTTATCATCACAGCTCCGGGCTCTTCCTATGCCCTCGCGGTCCTGGAGCACGGCGTTCTAAATGAAGTCACCATCTACGGCGCGCCCCTCGACTCCGTCGGCCAGCCCGGCACTCCCTGGCAGGAAATCTGCGATGTTCCCGACGACGTCACCGCCTTCGACATCCTCGGCGACAATCTTTATCTGCTCACTCATCGCGACGCCCCCCAATTCAAGGTCATCCGCACCAGCGCTTCTCATCCGGATGTCGAACACGCCCAGGTCGTCGTCCCCGAAAGCGAAGCCGTCATCAAAAATTTTGCGGCGGCCCAGGACGCTCTCTACATCGAAGAAACCAATGGACTGGTGGGTGACCTTCAAGCGGCTCTCCTACTCCGATGGAAAGCTCACGAATATTCCCTTGCCGTTCGAGGGCGCGCTCGAAATCGCCGCCTCCGACCAGCGGCTTCCGGGCGTCCTCCTAGACATGACCTCCTGGGCCCGCGCCCCGCGTATTTATTCCTATGATCCCTCGACCAGCCAGATCGCCGATACCAGGCTCCAGCCTCTCGGGCCCAACGACAATCCCACCGACATTACCTCCGAAGAAGTCCAGGTGAAGAGCTGGGATGGCGTCCTCGTGCCCCTCTCCATTGTTTACAAGCGCAGCCTGAAATTAGATGGATCGAATCCGGCGTGGATCACCGGATATGGCTCCTACGGCATCTCCCTCGATCCGTACTTTAGTCCCGTGCTGCTCGCCTGGCTCGAGAAAGGCGGCGTCTATGCGGTGGCGCACCCTCGCGGCGGCGGTGAAAATGGAGAAGACTGGCACAAATGGGGCATGAAGCTCACCAAGCCCAACACCTGGCGCGACTTCATCGCCTGCGCCGAATATCTGATTGCTCAGAAGTTCACTTCCTCGGATAAATTGGCCGGATCGGGGGGCCAGCGCCGGCGGCATCACCATCGGCCGCGCCTTCACCGAGCGCCCAGATCTCTTCGCCGCCGCCATTTCTCAGGTGGGCGTCTCCAACACCCTCCGTTCCGAGTTCTCTCCCAACGGCCCGCCCAACATCCCCGAATTCGGCAGCGTCAAGACGCAGTGGGGCTTCGAGGATCTTTACACCATGGACGCCTACCTGCACGTCCGCAATGGCGTTCGCTACCCTGCCGTCCTGCTGACCACCGGCTTCAACGACCCGCGCGTCGCTTCCTGGGAGCCTGCCAAGATGGCGGCGCGCCTCCAAGCGGCCACGGCCAGCCGCAAGCCCATTCTTCTGCGCGTGGATTACGCCGCCGGACACGGCATCGGTTCCACCAAAACGCAGGTCGAAGAGGAACTCGCCGACGAGATGAGCTTCATGCTCTGGCAGTTCGGCGTTCCCGGCTTCCAGCCCCCTCGATAAATTTCGTTCGCCTGGGCAGCGCCAACATTCCACGGTAATTTCCCGGTCCGAGCAAAACGGATTGGATCGTCATTCTGAGCGGAGTCCCGCGTTCTTGGTTTTCCCGCCGCCTTTCGGCGGGCGCGGGACGCAGTCGAAGTACGGTTTTCCATCGCTCGGTGTTTGAGCGATGAATCCCTCTTCGTGTGCCCAACGCCAGGGAACTTCCTAAGTTAGGGCATTACCAAGCGGAGTGTTTATTTCCACTTCAATTTTTTCACGTCCACGGTGGGCGGCGGGAATTTCATCTTCATCCCGTCGAGCGTTTCCACGATGATGTGCGAGACGGCCAGATTCCGGAACCACTTCTTATTCGCGGGAATGACGAACCAAGGCGCCTCCGGCGTGCCGCACCGCGTGAGCGCGTCCTCGTAGGCCGCCCTGTACTCGCCCCAATATTTTCTCTCCTTGAAATCGTCCTCGGAAATTTTCCACCGCCTGTCGGGATCGTCAATGCGCTGCTCGAACCGCTTCTTTTGCTCCTCCTTGCTGATGTGCAGGAAAAATTTCAGGATCCTCACGCCGTTCTCCTGCAGGATGGACTCGAATTCGTTGATCTGCTCGTACCGCCGCCGCCACACCTCTTTCGGCACCAGATTGTGCACGCGCACCACGAGCACATCCTCATAGTGCGACCGGTTGAAAATCCCGATGTCGCCCCGCTCCGGCACGGCCTTGTGTATGCGCCACAGGAAATCGTGCTCCAACTCTTCCGCGGTCGGCGTCTTGAACAACGTCACGCGGCACCCCTGCGGATTCACGCCGGCCATCACGTGCCGGATCGCCCCGTCTTTTCCCGCCGCGTCCATCCCCTGCAGCACCACCAGCAGCGCGTGCTTGTGCTCCGCGTAGAGCAGATATTGCAGCTTATCCAGCCGCTCGGTCGCCTTTTCGAGACTGGAGTCCATCCGGTGGCCCTTCTCCCATCCGAGCGTTTCTTCGGGATCCCATTTCGCGAGTTTTACCTTCTTGCCCGGCCTCGCCATCAGCTCTTTTGTGAAATTAGTCGCCATGCCAGCCTTCTTTCTTACAGCGGACGCAGACGCCAAACGCCTGCCGCTACCCGTTCCTTCTCACGCATCCCGCCGCCAAAGCGCCACGCTCATCCAACCCGTCGTCACTCCCAGAAATCCTCCGCCCATCACATCGCTCACGAAATGGCTGTTCGTCGCCACCAGCCCGACGGCCACCGCGGCCAGCCCCAGCCCCCAAACCACGCGCAGACGCGGCATCAAAATCCACAGCACCGCAAGGATGCTGGCAGCCCCCGCCGTAATTCCCGACGGAAAAGAATCGTAGCCCGAGCCCCCGTGAAAGGCATGAAATCTATACACGTGGCGTTGCACGTACGCCCCGGGCCAGCTGCGCCCAAACGCGTATTTCAGCCCCGTCACGGCCGCCAAAGCCCACACCAAGGCCCATGAGCAGTCGAGCAGCGCCTCCGCCCACGCACCCAGCCGCCGCCCGGCGACGGCCCGGCATCCCGCCCCCAGAAGAACCACCACCGCCAGCATCACCACCCATAGCAGCGGGTCGGGTAAGCGCGTGAGGGTACGATATGTCTCCTTGTGGCTCAGATGTTCGTACACGAAATCCGCCACCGGACGATCCACGTACGCGGCGCACAACGCCACTGCGGCCGCGCAAAGCCCCAGCCCCAAAAGCCACCATCGAAACGCGCGGTTGCCCCTCATCGCGACTTCCGCCGCGGTTTCATTCCTCTCTTCCTCCGTCGCGCGCATCATCGCCATATTGTAGTGCCCCGACCCCCCAATTTGCCGTATTTCTCTTTTCTTCCGAATTGAGTAGCACAGACACTCTTGTCTGTGTGCAGTTGACTTCGTTCCTGCAGTCGCAGCCGCCAAACGGGCACAACCACCCCTCATCCCTCACCCCACGCGCCTGTCATCCCGAGCGGAGTCCCCCGCCTTTGCTTCCCCCTCGCTTTTTGAGGGGCGGGGGACGCAGTCGAAGAATCTCTCTTCCAGCCGTCAGGGCCGGGAACTTTTTCAAATTAGGACATCACCAAAAAAATGCGCCGCTATTACACTTCCGCAAGACAGGTGTACGATTTGTCCGCGCACCGTCACTCCGGAGCAATCGCCAAGGGGTCGAGAATGGAAAGCCAAGCGCGTCGCACAACCTGGATGACCGTCTTGGCTTTCGCGATTATCTATTTCGTTTGGGGATCCACGTATCTCGCAATTCGTATCGGTGTCCGCGAAGTTCCACCGTTCCTTCTCGCGGCGATGCGTTTCCTGATTGCGGGACTGCTTCTTTACGCCTGGACGATCGCGCGGGGCGAACGCTCGCCGACCGCACGCCAATGGGCGTCGGCATCTTGGCTCGCCATCCTGATCTTCGTCCTCGACTACGGGCTGTTGTTCTGGGCCGAGCAGCGCGTCCCTTCGGGCCTTGCCGCGGTCATGATGGCCATGAACGCGGTCTTTATGGCGCTCGCGGAAATCATTTTCCTGCGCACGCAGAGGCTCACCCTCCGCCTGGTCCTCGCGTTCTTCGCCGGCATCGCCGGCGTCGCCGTGCTGGTGAGCCGCTCACTCGACCTCGGCGGCGCACCGATAGACAAGCTCGGCGCCGTGGCCCTGATCGTTGCATCGCTCGGCTGGTCGGTATCGTCGGCATTTGCACGCAAACTGCCGCTGCCGCCCTCCAAAGTCATGAGTGCAGCGGCGCAAATGCTGGCCGGAGGAGTGTTTCTGGCTCTCATCTCGTCCGCGCTGGGCGAATTCCGCAACTTTCATCCGTGGGCCGTCTCGCGCGAAGCATGGCTCGCGCTTCTCTACCTGATTTTCCCCGGCTCGATCATCGCGTTCACCGCCTATGTCTGGCTGATTCACCGCGAGTCGCCGACAAAAGTCGGCACCTACGCCTACGTGAATCCGGTCGTCGCCGTGCTCCTCGGATACTTCCTGGCTGGCGAACCCCTCGGCCTGCGCACGGTTCTGGGAACTCTCCTTATTCTCGTTAGCGTAGTCGTGATCACCACCACGCGCGCGAACCAACCCGCGGCACCGCTCCCCGTGGAAGATACCGCCGACGCCGCCGGACCGTAACCTCCCACCGCAGCTAACCATGCGTTCCCAGTACACCGTGATCCAGACAGAATCCAGAGAGACACCGCAGCGCCTAAGCATCCCCTGCATGTGTCAGGCGGTCCGCAGGCGCCGCCGTATGGAGAAGTAAGCAGTCCAGCAGGCGAGGCCGATGATCAGGCAAATCCCGCACTCGACGGGATAATCGCGCAGCAAGAAATGGAACGCCTTGAGTTGGCTGCCGGGATTTCGCTCTCGCGTGAATTCGGCGCCGAATGCGAGGGCAGTAAAGGTTATCCCGAAGCTAAATAGCCACCGCTGCCAGCCTATAAGTTTTCGAGTGCGGCGAAAGGACCGCAACTCGATATCCGGAGGCACAGCGGAGGGCGCAATCTTCGCGAAGTTCTCCGCCCATTGCAAATGAACCCGCTGCGCAAGCTCCGAGTCCTGCTTCAAATATTCTTCCACGAGACCTCGTGTAGCCGGACTCGCGTCGCCCGAAAGATACACCGGCAAAAGATCCAAAATAACTTCCCGCGTGACGTTCATATATTTTTCCTCCAATCGGTCAAATTCATGCCTGAATGCTACGGGTTGCGAGCGTCGGAAAGCGCGAGCCGCGCGCGATGGATTTTCACTTTCACGGCGGCCAGTGAAATTCCCAATGCCCGCGCGATTTCTTCGTAAGGCATATCGTCAAAAGCCCTCATGACCAGCGCCGCGCGGTCGATTTCCGGCAGCTTCTGCAGCCCCGCGAGCACGGCGCCAAGCTCTGCTTTCTGCTCGGCGTGCGCATAAGGGCTGGCCTGCGGATCTCGCAGCTCTTCATCGAGCGCAACGTGCCGCGATTTTTTCCGGAGCCCTTGCAGGAACAAATTCCGGGCAATCGCAAAAAGGTACCCCTTAACCGTGGCCATTCGGATCGGCTCGGGCGAAGTCCAGGCGCGCACAAACGTCTCCGATGTGATGTCCTCGGCCTCGCCGCGCTCGCCGGAAAGATACAGCGCGAAGTGGTACACGTCCGGTGCATGCTTTTTGTATAGCTCGCCGAAGCCGGTCATGCGTGCATCTCAGAGGAGTTATCCATGCGCGGCCAGAAAGTTACACCGATGGAGCGCTTTTTGCGCACCACTCTTCAAATTCCGAGCAGGCCGCCCGGAATCCCCATTCATGCGCCATCATGCCGGGGCCCAGGCTTTGTCGCCGCGTCTCGCTCACTACTACAATTGTCGGTTTATTCCAGGCGAAGTCTCCGAAGGCACTGTGCAGAGCCGAAGGGAAAGGCGAGCCGCCTTCGAATCCCTCGCCATCCCCAGCCCCGGTTAACCCAATTTTACGGCGCAAAAAGCGCCAAAAACGTACAAAAAATGGCATTTAAGCCCATTTTAAGGCCTTAAATTGCTTGAAGATTCAAGGAAAAATTCGAGGAACTCGAGCGGCGGAATGGCCTCGAATTGCTTGAAGATTCAAGGAAATAATTGATGTGGTCGTGGTCGAATATTGGAAGAACTCGAACAGAAAAATTGCTTGAAGATTCGAGGAACTCGAACAGTGAGATTGCTTGAAGACTACGGCAAAAATTCGAGGGATTCGAGGGGCGAAATTCGCTTGATATCGAGGGAATTTCGGCCGTCATGCGGGGGTAACATTTTCTTCATGCTGCATTCACGGTTCCGAAGTATCATGGCCCTTTAGGCATGAAGTGTGTCTCCGATGGCTACGCTGACTCCTGACATCCTTGCTCCTACGCAGCCCGCGCCCGAAAAGGCGCTCGCGCCCAAGCGCGAATATCCCGGCGCGCTGGTGGTCGTCGAGGGAATCGACGGCTCGGGAAAGAGCACGCAGCTTTACCTGCTGAAGCGCTGGCTCGAAATCGGCGGCTACCGGATTCATTTCACCGAGTGGAATTCGTCGCCGCTGGTGAAATCGGCGACGCGGCGCGGCAAGCAGCGCCGGCTGCTGACGCCGACGACCTTCTCGATGCTGCACGCGGCCGATTTTGCCGACCGCTGCGAACGGCAAATCCTGCCGCTGCTGCATGGCGGCTACCTGGTGCTCGCGGACCGCTACGTCTACACCGCATTCGCGCGCGACGCGGCCCGCGGCTGCTCTCCGCACTGGCTGCGCAACCTCTATAGCTTCGCGCCGGTTCCCGACATCACTTTTTATTTCCGCGCGCCGCTGGACGTGGCCGTCAACCGCATCGTCGCCGGGCGCCCCAAGCTGAAATATTACGAAGCCGGGCATGGACCTGGGAATTTCGCTCGACCGCGCCGAAAGCTTCCGCATCTTTCAGGAACGAATCCTGACACAATTACGACCAGATGGTCGACACCGACCACTTCGTGCTGATGGACGGCACGGTGCGCGTGAACAAGCTGCAGAAGCTGATGCGCCAGCTTCTCGGCGAACGCATGGACCTGAAGCAGTTCGCGCCCAAGAAAAAATGACGCCACGCGCGCCATTCCGACCCAGGCGCCGGGATCGAACGGCCGCCCCTCGAAGCGCTCGAAAAAAGGCAAGAACGGACGCCGCCAACGGCCTTCGCGCTTCTATGGAATGCCGCTGCCCGGCGTGCGGACGGAGGATCTGAGCGGCAGCCTGATCGTCGTCGAGGGGACGGACGGCTCCGGCCGCTCGACGCAGATTTCGCTGCTCACGGAATGGCTCGAATGCGAGGGATTCGCCGTCGAGACCATGGGACTGCGGCGCTCGTTTCTGGTCGGCGAAGATATCGACGGGCTGCTGGCCGAAAATGCCGTGACGCGCATGACGCTCGCGCTGATGTACAGCACGGATTTCTTCGATCAGCTCGAGCGGCGCATTCTGCCCGCGCTGCGTTCGGGATTGATCGTTCTCGCCGACCGCTATATCTTCACGCTGATCGCGCGCGCGGCGGTTCGCGGGATCGGCCGGGACTACCTGCACGGAATTTACGACATCGCGCTGCGGCCGGACCTGACTTTCTGGCTGAACGTGCGGCCGGAAGTGGCCTTCGACCGCGAATTCAAGAAGTCGCAGACGATCAGCTACTGGGAGTCGGGCCGCGACATGTCGCTTTCGAACGATCTGTTCCAGTCCTTCATCCGCTACCAGTCCATGATCAAGCGGGAATTCGAATATCTTTCGAAGCGGCACGGCTTCATCGAATTGGACGGCGAGGCAAGCGTCTCCGAAGGTGAACCGGCGTGCTGCGCAAGCGCATCGCGTCGCAGCTTGGGATCCGCAGCACGCAGATACAAGCCTTCGCACGCGCTCGCGCATCTCTGGCGCTAAGAGTGGCCGCCCCGGTCCAACTGGCCGCGATTGACGCCGGATCGAACGCCATCCGGCTGGCGATCGCGCGCGCCACCTCTCCGCAGCACATTCAAATCCTGGAAAACGAACGCGCCGCCGGTGCGCTTGGGCCACAACGCGTTCACGCGCCGCCTGCTCGACGACGAAACCGATCTCGCGCGCGGCCCGCGCCTTCCGACATTTTCGCGACCGCATGGACCACTATCATGTGACCGCCTACCGCGCCGTGGCCACGGCCGCGGCGCGCGAGGTCCGCAACTACCGGCGCCTGATGGAGCGCATCCAGCGCAAGGCCGGAATCGAGCTGGAAGTGATCAGCAGCGAGGAAGAAGCGCGGCTGGTTTGCTCGGCGGTGCACTGGGCGCTGGGCGACCGCGATGCAGCCGCGGCTGATTTTCGATCTGGGCGGCGGAAGCCTGGAGCTGAATTTCTTCGAGCGCGGCGTGCTGCGAACATCGCGTCGCGCTTGCCGCTGGGCACCATCCGGCTGATGGAGACGTATTCCATCGACGGCGCGATCGACGAAGACACCGCGCGGCGGCTGCGCCATCACGTTCTATCGCTGCTGCGAAGCGCGATGCCCTCGCCGTCCGAATCTTTCGCGCGCGATCGGCGTGGCCTGCGGCGGAAACGCCGAGGCGCTGTGCGCCTCGCGCCGGGGCCGCTGGTGGGCCGAACCCCGACGATCAATGTGCGGCTGCTGCAGGACCAGACCTGGCGGCTGCTGGGCCTCGATGTGCCCGGACGCATGCGGGTGTTCCGCGTGCAGAAAGACCGCGCGGAAGTGATGGGCATCGCCGCGATCATCATCACCACGCTGGCGAAATGGCTGGGGCTGCGCTCGATGCTGGTGCCCGGAGTGGGCGTGCGCGAAGGGCTGCTGCTCGATCTGGTCGCCGAACAATATTCCGGCGGCGCGGCGTCGGAGGAGGAAAAAGGCCGCGCCGACGGAATTGCTGGCGGGCGCGCGATGGTTTGCGCGGCGGCTTGGATTACAACGCGCAACATGCCGAGCAGGTGGCGCGGCTGGCGCTTTCGCTTTTCGATCAGCTGCGCCCGATGCACGAGATGGGCGCCGGACATGCGGCTGGTGCTGGAAATCGGGCGCGCTGCTGCACGACGTGGGACATTTCGTGCACCGCAAATCGCACCACCGCCATGGCGAATACCTGATCCGCAACGGAGAAATTCCGGGCTTGCGGGGCTGGCGGCGCGATATGGTGGCGGCGCTGGTGCGCTATCATAATTGCAAGTCCGAGCCGCAGCTCGAGCACGCGTCCTATGCCGCGCTCGACAGCGAGCAGCGACGGCAGGTGCGCGCTGCTCACGTTCCCTGCTGCGCATTGCCGAAAAGCTGGAATCGGAGCACGCGCAGCGCGTCGCCGGCGTGGACGTGCAGATCGCCGGGCGCCGAGCCATTTTCCTGGTTCGCGCGTCGGAGGGCACGCGGCTCGATCTCGCGGGCCTCGCGCGCAAAGTCGGATCTATTCGAGCGAGAATTCCATCTCCGGGCCGAATTCCGGCGCGCCCAGAGGAAGGAAAAGGTAGCGTAAGTCCATGATTCTCTATATCGTTCGCCACGGCATCGCCGTGGATCGCACCGATCCGAAATCGCCGCCCGAAGCGGAAAGGCCGCTGACGGCGAGGGCGTGCAGAAGACGCGCTCGGCCGCGCTCGGCCTGCGCGCCCTGGGCGCGAAGCCGGACGTGCTGATCACCAGCCCCTACGTCCGCGCGGCGCAGACGGCGGAAATTTTCGCCGAAGCGCTGGGATTTTCGCCGGAAAAAATCCGCGTGAGCGACACTCTGAAGCCCGCCGCAAATCCCGCCGAAATCCTGAAGGAAATCTCGCAGCTGAAAGCCAAGGAAGCAATGTGCTTCGGCCACGCGCCGCATCTGGATCTGCTGATCGCGCATCTAGCGGGCGCGCGCAGCGCGTTCACGGAGCTGAAGAAGGCCGGCGTCGCCTGCTTCGAACACGCCACCGGCCACGGCCGGTGGGAGCTGCGCTGGATTCTCACGCCCAAGATGCTCCGCAA
Source organism: Terriglobia bacterium (assembly GCA_963823205.1). Classification (GTDB taxonomy): domain Bacteria; phylum Acidobacteriota; class Terriglobia; order Acidiferrales; family UBA7541; genus Palsa-295. The sequence goes on along the minus strand of CAWGKL010000002.1, from coordinate 420,778 downwards.
GCTAGCCGACTGAGTGGTTTTGCCCCCCCCTCGAATTCCTCGAATCATTCGAGCATTCCAAGCCCTGCATCACGCCGAAAAATTCCTCGATAACTTCAAGCAATTCAATCAGTTTTGGCGGCTCGAGTTCCTCGAAATTTTGCTTGAATCTTCAAGTAATTTAAGGCCTTAAAATGGGCTTAAATGCAGTTTTTTGGCACTTTTTGCGCGATTTTGGCACGTTAACGAGAGATTTCTCAGAATCCCGTTTCGGGAATGCTTCTGAGTTGGCGGCCAGGGCTGACGTGCGCCGGTGCTCGTTCTGGACGGGTGGTTTCGATCCAGCGCCGCGTCCAAAGTCAAAAGCTAGCCTGCCTGGCGGCAGGCGGGCACAGCGTGCTGTGCCCCTACCAAGCAACGGCAAATGCAAGAGCGATGCGCTTGCCGCGGCGCGTCCCCCCCAAAACAACGGCAAATGCGGGAGTGATGCGCTTGGCGCGGCGGGTGCCCCCACCAAAGCGATGGCAAAGGCAAGAGCGGCGCGTTGTGCCCACGCCGAGAGAAACCTGGCTTGCGTCACTTGGGCCAGAGGCGATGGGGAAGCAGGTAGGTGAATCCCGCGAATGCCTCCCACTGAGTGGATGTGCTGGTGAAGCCGTGGTCGAAGCCGGCGTCGAGCACAAGCGTCCTTCTCGCTGTATATCCCACCGCCCAAAGATTTCCCACCGCGTTGCCGCGAAGGAAGGGCTGGGTGAAGTGCCAGAGTTCACCCGTCAAGGAAAATTTCCCCACAATCGGATGGGAAATGGAAAGCGACTGGCCGAACTGCGCTCTGCGAACGGGCCCCTCGATGAGTTCATTGAGCATGGCATTCGCGTCGTAGTGGAAACCCTTGACGTCCGCGCTTACGAGCAGCAAGCCGGAGTTGACCGGGCTGCCGACATCGAGGTCGGGAGCGTCGCCATCGTAGGCGCGATGAAAGTAGCTCACAGCGACAGTGGGCGTGGCGCCCTCGCCGGGGAAGATCACCGCCTGCGCGCCGAAGGAAGCGTCCCCCGCGTTATTCGAACCCATCCCATGCGAAGTGGAGTAGGCGACCGGTTGGGCAGCAGCCAGCAGTTCCAGGCGCGGCGTGACCGTGAGTTTTATGACCTCGCCGAAGCCGACCTGCGTCGAGAGTTCAGGCGAGTCGCTTGCGCCGAGCACGCCTGTCTCGAATTGCAGGTAGCCCACCGGGGTGAGCGTTGCCGGGGTGGAGACGGTTGGCCGCCCGGGGTTCGCTTGTGGCTCGTCATCGGACTCACCGGGCGCGCTGGATTGCGCTCGCGCGTGTGGGGCGCAGAAGATGAGACCCAGACAAGCGGAGAGCACATGGATTGAAAAGGCCTTCAGCGCCGGGCGCATTTCGGCATTATGACAGCGGGATGCGGCCTAGACAACGAAGGCTGAACTTGGGTAGCGCGCAGGCGGGAGTGGGGGCGAGGGTGAGGGGTGAGGGTGACGGCAACGGCAAAGGCGATGGCGAGAGTGCGTGTGTCCGAATTAGGCGGTGCGGCGCTCGGGAAATGAGGCGGCTTTGAGTTCGTGGCCCCAACGAAATCCGGCACGCCAGACGGCCCAGGGGGAATTCTCGCGGGAGGCCTTGGAAAGAAATTCATCGAGGCGAGTTTTGCGCTCGGCGCCGATTTTTTCGAGCCACTGGGCCACAATCGCGGGATTGAGCCGGGAGGCATGGTGGCGGATTTTGGTCCTTAGCGACGTCCAAATCGTGGACGTCCCCGAGCAGGTCCTGCATGCGCTTGAGGTCGTCGGCCCAGACTTCGTAGCGCTGGGGCAGAAAATTTTCCACGATGTAACGGAAATTCTTGATTTCGATGCGCAGGTGGTGCCAGGCGATGCCGCTGCGCCTTTTTTTGGCTTGTTGATAGAGGCTGACCGCTTCATGCAAGCTTTCGAGCGCCAGGCGCTGGAAAACCACGCTTTCGAGGGGGAAAAAGCGTGCCTTGGACGCCAATTTACGCGATAGCTTGCGCCAGTCCTTGCGGTCAAACCCGTCGAGCGCCTGCTCGGCGGCCTTGCGGTGCTTTCGTTCCTCGATCGAAAGCAGCACCAGCATCTGCTTTCGCACGGGGTCGCCCGCGGCGCCCAGCTTTTTCAGCCAGGACCGCTGCACCTGCGTATCCCTGAGATCGCCCAAGGCGTGGAAAAGTTCGCGGGTGGTTTTCTTGAGTTTGCGCCAGCCGGGGCCGGGGTTGACCTTGCTGAGCGCGTCGGACATGGTGCGGCAGCGGCGCAGGGCCACGCGCAAATCGTGGACGGAATCGGCGTCCCAACCATGGCGGACTTGGTCGGCTCTTTCGGCCACGCGGCCCATCCACACTTCGAGGCCGTTATATTTCGCTGTATTCGCGGCGGGCATGGAAACTGGAAGTGACATGGGACAAGCCATCTCGCTGGGGCAGAAATTAGCGCCCCATGGTATACCGGCGACGGCGATTTTGCCAGCAGGGGGCAAGCTTGGCGGAGTCCGTGGAATTTGCATCATTTGGGTGGAACGCTACTTGGAGCTTGCTGAAAAACTGATTTGAGAGAACTTCAGGGGCTTTCCGACGAAAAGCGTCGGGACGCAAAAGGCGCGAAAGCCCCACTCACTCGCATGCTATACGTCGCGGCTGAAGCCGCGACCTACAAAACTCCCTTCCTTTTCGAATAGCTGCTAGGACACGAAGGAGCAGCCGAGGCGCATGCCGCCGCCTTCGATGACCTGGGTCTGAACCGTGCGCAGGACGACGCGCACGGGCGGCAAGATGGGCACGTGCAAGACGGCGTTGAATTGACTGGGAAAATCCTCCGATTTCTCGAAGTGCAAGGCAACGCCTCCGTAGCTGAGGTCGATCACCTTGGCCATTTTCTGGCCGGCATCGGTGAGTACGGCGTGCGCCTTGGTCCCTGCGAGCGAGACACGCTCCCACTTGCGCTGTTCGGCCGGGGGCTGGACGCGCGGGGGAGTGGCGCGCGGCTCGGCGGGAACGGCAGAGCCAGTGACCGGGGCGGCGGCAGGCCGGGGTTCGTCCGGAGGACGGGGCTCGGGAGGAACGACGCGCGAGGCTTCGCGCCCTGAATGCTTTAATTGGTAGAGGCGCTCGTCGGCCAGGCCCATCAGCTGGCCCTTTTGGTCGCCATCCTGGGGATGGACGGCGACGCCGAAATCCACGGTGGCCCCGACATTGAGATTGAGCTGGCGAAGGTCGCTTTCGAATTGCGCGCGGACACGGTTACTGAGAGTGGCGGCCTGCTCGGCGTCGGTCTGGGGCAAAAGCAGGGCGAACTCGTCGCCTCCGATGCGAAAAGCGAAATCGGCGGCGCGCAGAGTATTGCGGAGCGTGGTGGCAACGAGTGCAAGACTTTGTCGCCCTGCAGATGGCCGTGACGGTCGTTCACTTCCTTGAGTTTGTGGAGGTCCATGACGACCACGGCGAGAGGCTGGCCGTAGCGCTTGGCGCGGTTCAGTTCCTTGTCGCAGGATTCGTCGAAAAGGCGGCGATTGTAGAGCCCCGTGAGCGCGTCCGTGGCGGCGTTAATCTGGAGTTTTTTGAATTCCTCGTATTCCATCAGGATGGGGACATGGAGATAGTTCGCCGAGGCCAGCACATCGAGAATGGCGGTCTTAAGCGAGACTCTCTTCCCGAGGCTTTCCGTAAGTTCGCGGCGGCGCTGCAGAATGCGCACCCAGCATTCGTTGCTCTGCGCCTCGGTGAAATCAATCTGCGCGGTGGTGCGGAAATACTGGCGCAGGAATTGTCCACGGGCGGACTCATCGAGTCCTTGCAGGACTTCCGCAAGCAGGTCGAAAAAATAGTCTTCCGCCGCTGGCTGCGGCTCGAAAGCTTCGCCGGGCTGGGGCATCAAGGTTTCCGAACCAGTTTTCTTCGTCCCTGGAATTAGGGTCGTCTGCGGGTATATATGCCTGTTGCACGGGACAGTCCAAAGGTTGTTGTGAAAACAGGGCGATTAGGGTCCCTGTAAATCACTGTGAAATAAAAGGTTAGTGTCACGCCCGTGGCCTATTGAGGGGATTCTTACATGCGCGGCCGTCCATGGAGAAAAAGATTCCACTTTTTAGACAGTGGCCTGCGGTTGGCCCCCACGGACTTGTGGAAAATTGCTTCACCCGATGGGCTTGAGAAACTCGACCCCTACGAGATGGACATCGCCTGCCTCTTGCTGCCGTTTTACCCGGGCCTGGATTGGGGGCATCCCCGAAGGAACCAAGGGAGAAGAAGTCATCGAGGGGGCGGGGATCGTGAGGGTGACGATTTCATTGACTGCCAATGGGCGCGCACAGGTGATGAGAGGCTCCCTAAGGCACTGATATCTAGAGTCTTAGCGAGCCTCTAGAAACTGGTCTCCGTAAGCATCTTTGCCACGAACAAAGAGCGGCACCTGAAGCTTGATGCGATAGAAGCGCCGGCGCTCGTCGTAGGATCCTGTCATGCCTTGTCTTTGGTGAACGATATGTTCTCTAGTCGTCATTTGGTACCCGAGTAGTAGTACCACATTGGTTCGCAATTTTAATGCAAGTCCATCACAGCGATCCGCAATAATTAAATCCATTGTTATCAGCAGGATAATGAAGCCTTCAGGGAGTCCAAAAGGGCTCGGTTACATGGTATTGTGCGATTTTGCTGCAATTGATTTCCATCATTGTGCAATTGTAGGACTTGTTTCCCATTGACTCCGACAAATCCCTCTGCGAGCATTCTGATTCTCAAGCGCATTTCACCCGCGAGTTGTGCGCAACGAAAGCGGCCGTGTCTTTGGATCCAATAGGGGCATCGCAGGGAGTGATAATGTCTAGAAATGCAGCCGCCGAAGCGAAGGCGGATGTTCAGCCGTCGCTCCAACTGGTCGCCAGCCTGCTGGACGCCCTCGACCGCCCGCTTTTGGTTTCGGACCGGAGCGGGAAGGTGCTGTTCACAAACCTCCACGCACGGGATGCGCTGACCGCCGAGGAATTGAACGCCAAGCCGGAGGTAAATCTTTTCAGGGATATTCTGCGCGCCGACCATAAAAGCATCCTCAGACAGGCTCGAGGGCGGAGAACAGGAAATCAGCGTGGTCACGGACCGTCCGGAGGGGAAGAGGCGGTCGCGCATCCGGTGGTTGCCCGAACCCGACTGGCTGGTGGTATACATCGAGCCCATCCCCGCGGATTTCCCCACCGGCGAGGCGGAAATGCGGCAGACGGTGCAGGACCTGCTGCAGGAACGCGAAATCACGTACCGAAATCTTCTGGCGGCCTACCTGAGACTTCAGGACTTGAACCGGCAAAAGACGGTCTTCTTGGCATCCGCGGCGCACGAATTAAAGACGCCTCTGGCGGTGATGAAGGGCTACTATGAATTGCTGCTATCCGGATCGCTGGGGACAGTGAGCGAGAAGCAAGAGGAGATTTTGCGGGAGTCGAAGGAAAGTTGCGACCGTCTGGTCCGGGTGGTATCCATGTTTTTGAACTATTCGGCGCTGGAGAGCGGCAAGCTGGTGTTGCAATTGCGGGAAAATGATCTGCGGGATTGCATCCAGGACCTTGCCTGCCGGTGGCAGGACGCGTTCCAGCGGGCCAACGTGCGCCTGGACGCGCAGGTGCATGCGGATTTGGCGCCCCTTCGATTCGATTATCAGAAAGTGCAGCAGTGCATAGGGAATTTGCTGGATAACGCGCTGAAGCACACGCCGGCGGGCGGATGCGTCACGCTGCAGGCCGAGCCATATTTTTGGGAACGGCGCCTGGCCGAGGCGATCCCCCAAGAGGACCGCCGGCGGAGTCGACGCAGCATCCCAACAGCGTGCGGATTCGCGTGAAGGATACGGGCAGCGGGATCGCGTCGGAATTTCATCAGGAGATCTTCGAGGAATTCATGCGCGTGGATCCTTCCTCGTCCGGAATGGGCCTGGGCCTGGCCATCACGAGACGGCTGATTCAGGCGCATCGCGGAAAAATCTGGGTGGATAGCGAAGTAGGCCGCGGGAGTCTCGTTTTCCTTCCTGCTGCCCGTGGAAGCCGAGTAAATCCGGCAAAGGAACAGCGGGAATATGAAAAAGGCCGAAAAAGAAAACATACTGGTGGTGGACGACGAACCCAGCATTCGCAAGTATCTGAAGACGCTCCTCGAGGTGGATGGCCACCATGTGGAGACGGTGGCCAGCGGAAAGGAAGCCGTGGAGCGTGTGAGCCAGGGGGAGCGGCCGGATTTCATTATTCTCGACGTGCTGATGACGGAGATGGACGGGCTCGAGACGCTGCGGCGGCTGATGCAAATTGACCGCGCGCTGAACGTAATCATGCTCTCCTGTATCAACGAAGTGACCACGGTGGTGGAAGCCATCCGCCTGGGCGCCCTCGATTACTTGACCAAACCGTTCGAGAAGCCGGACCTCGATGCGGCGTTCCTGAAGTGCCGGCAGAAACAGCAGCTGCGTTCCGAAAATCAAGCCCTGCGGGAGTACTGCGAAACGATCACCGAAGACATCTCGTTCCTGGCCGCCAGCCCGCAGATGCTGAAGATCCGGCAGCAGATTCTGCAGATTGCGCCGGTGGACGTGCCGGTGTTCCTGAGCGGGGAAAGCGGCGTGGGCAAGGAAGTGATCGCGCGGATGGTGCATCTGCGCTCGACGCGGGCCCAGCAGCCATTCATCAAGGTGAATTGCGCGGCGCTGCCGGGCGAACTCCTGGAATCCGAGCTATTCGGCTACGAGCAGGGGGCCTTTACCGGAGCCGTGCGCGCCAAGCCCGGCAAGTTCGAACTGGCCAACAAGGGGACGATTTTTCTGGATGAAATCGCGGAGATGAGTCCTCACCTGCAAGCAAAGCTTCTGCACGTGTTGCAGGACGGGCAGTACTCCCGCCTCGGCGCGCGCTCCACCATAACGGTGGACGTTCGCATCCTTGCGGCCACCAACATGGACGTGAAGGAAGCCATGCGTTCGGGACGCTTCCGCGAGGACCTTTACTATCGGTTGAACGTTCTCTCCATCCACATCCCGCCGCTGCGCGAGAGGACGGCGGAAATCCCGCTGCTGTTCCGCCACTTCCTGGTGAAATACAGCGAAAAATACCAGAAGCCGGCCTCCGATCCCTCGAAGCATCTTCTCGAAGCGGCCTTGCGCTACGCGTGGCCGGGCAACCTGCGGGAGCTCGAGAATTTTGTGAAACGCTACGTGATCCTCGAAGACGACGAAGGCAGCTTTCGCGAGCTTCTGGAGATGACCGGCCAGCAGCAGCGCATCGCCCCTCGTGAGGATACGCCCGTTCCGAAAGACCAGGGCCTGAAGGCGCTGGTGCGGGGATTAAAAGACGAGGCGGAAACGGAAGCGATCGCCGACGCGCTCGAAAAAACGAACTGGTGCCGGAAGGACGCGGCGATTATGTTGGGCATCAGCTACAAAGCGCTCCTATACAAGATGCGGCAATTCAATCTCGATTCCGGGCGCGGAGCGCGCTCCGCAGCGGCGAAAGAAGCCGCCAAGGCCGCGGCGGCTGCCAAGCAAGCCGCCGCGGAAGAGGCTCCTCCCGTTCCTACTGCTATTCGCGGTTCCTGATACCGAATCCCAGGTTTTGGCCCATTCCTAATGAGAAAAGATTGAGACGGTACGTAGACCGGCAGGTAGTCCTGTACCTGTGCAAAGTATTGCCTATCTTGGGCACATTCAATGAAATAGCGCTATCATATCCTCCCGCGCTATTCTAGTATTCCATCCGAAATTGGGGTGCACCTGAGGGGCCTTCATGCGGCGCGGGCCTGTTAGTCGCACATACGAAGGGAACCACCGAAGGGTTTGCTATTGTTTTAAAAGGGTTTGCCCGGCGCACGGGGAATTGGACGGGTCGCCAAGGTGCGCGCTTTTGAACCACATAGGCCCACGGGAGAAAACGCTAAAGGTCGTGTGATCTTTGGAATAGGGATTGCAGAACTATTGTGGGGCATGCTGTAAACTTCGAAACCAGCTTGGGGGGAGCAGCGGGATGACGGAACGTCGTTTGGCACGCCGGTATGACCTCTCACTGCCGTTGAACGTACGTCTCCCGGTCAATCGGGAGCCAGGTTCACACAGCGGGCAAACTCGAGACATTTCGACGCGTGGGGTCTATTTCATGATGCACAAAGACCTTCCTACCGGCACGGAATTGGATTTCACACTCACACTGCCGACGGAAATCACGCGCGGGACGGAAGTATTTGTGCGCGCCCATGGGCGCGTGGTGCGCGTGGACAAGCGCCAGGATGATGGCCACGAAACAATAGGAATCGCGGCGATCATCGAGCGCTACGACATCATCCGGGGCGAAGGCTCTCACATCTAGGGCTTCCGCTCCTTGGCCGAGCTCATCCGGAAAAGCCTCTTTTTGCTTGGTTCCGATGGCGTAGTATCCGCACCGGAATGTGAACTCTTCTTACGAAGAATTACGCACTGGCTGTCTCCCAAGATGATTTCCGTGAAGAGGATGTCCGCCAAGCTCCCGCCTTATAGCGTGGTATAGGAATGAACATCGTTGTCTCGGAGTGGGAAAGTGCCTTCCCCAAAGTGACAATGATTTTCTAGTGTTGGCCCAAAAGGCGCAGGCATGCGCTTTTTTTCAAGGTTCTGGGACAAACCTGTAACTATCCCCGAAGTACCACAAATAAAATGAGTTACATGGATTTCTGGGTGGCGCCTATAAAGCCCTTGCGGAGGCTTGCTTCGGGGTGTTTGGCATGCGTTGTGCGGTACAGTCGCATGGCGAATCGCTCAACATCCGGGTCGTTTCCCACTCCCTATGGCTTCCACGGCTGAACTCAAACCCAACCCTTCGACAATCTTAAGCGAATTGCCGCCCGAGCACGTCTTCTTTGGCCCGTCGGAGACAATGCAGGCAGTTCGCAGAAGGGTGGAGCGCGCCTCGAAACTGAATGTTCCCATCTTGATTTTGGGCGCCAGCGGCACGGGCAAGGGAATCTTGGCGCAATTCATTCATAACTATTCGCCCTGGAACAGCGGGCCCTTCGTAAAGGTGAACTGCCCGGCGATCCCAGGCGCGCTGCTCGAAAGCGAGCTTTTCGGTTATCAGAAAGGGGCGTTCACCGGCGCCCATGGAGACAAGCCCGGGCGCATGGAATTGGCCCAGGACGGGACACTCTTCCTCGACGAAATCGCCGAGCTGGATGGGAGCCTGCAAGCGAAATTGCTCCACGCATTGCAGGATGGCCACTTCACGAGAATTGGAGGCCACGAAGAGAAGCGCATGAACGCGCGGGTCATCTGCGCCACCAGCCGCGCGCTCCCGAAGGAAATCGAAATCGGCAGCTTCCGCTCCGATCTTTTCTATCGCATCAACGTAATCACGATCACTCTTCCTCCGCTGCGCGAGCGCCACGAGGACATTCCGCACCTTGCGGAGTATCTTCTGCAGGTATTCACCCACCGTTTCAAGCGCGAAGCTCCGCCGCTGGCCGGCGAGATGCTGCAAATGCTGCAGCAGCGGGATTGGCCGGGCAATGTCCGCGAACTGGAAAACTGCATGGCGCGCTATGTGCTGCTGGGGTCCGAAGAGACATTCTATGCGGAGCGCACCGAAAAAAAGGCTCGCCGGTTTGCCTACAAGGAGACGGAAGACGGCAATATCCCTCTCAAATCCATCGCCCAGCAGGTAACGCGGAAAATGGAACGCGACCTGATTCTGAAAGTGCTTCAGGCCAACCACTGGAACCGCCGCAAGGCCGCTGAAACGCTGAAAATCAGCTATCGCGCGTTGCTGTACAAGGTGCGCCAAGCAGGCCTTCCCGCAAAGCACGCCCGGAGAAAAGGGCTGCTGGGAAATGGAATCCCGGCAGGATCTCCTTCGCCCGGCGACTGACTTTTCGTTTTTTTCCTTCGGTTCCCACGGCCTCCGCCGGCGCATGCGCCGCCGGAGCACGCCCGCGACGACGCGCGCCCTTGCCGGGTTTGAAATCGGCCTTGCCTTGCGCCTTGCTCCCGCACGTCAATTCCGCTAGCCTAAATCGGGATGGCAAAAGCCGCCGACAAATCGAACTTGAAGGTTTGCCTTCTTTCGCCGCATCCGATGGTTTTGGACGATTTCCATCGCCTGCTCGAGGACGCGGGTTTTCATATCAATGCCAAGCTGCTCGACTCGATGCTGCCGCCGGATTTGCGCGAGCTCGAGGTGCCTCGCGCCAACGTGTACGTGGTGGACGCGCACGCCGCGCGGCAGGCCACGGGAGCTTTGCTCGCGAACATCCTGGAGCGCTACTCGAACGCGCGGCTGCTGGTGGTGGGAGACGACCTCAAGGAAGCCGAAAGCTATTCCCTGCTTCGCCAGGGAGTGAAGGGAATCCTGACGTACGCCGAGGCCCGCGGACAGCTCGCCCGCGCCCTGCCCCAGGTGGCGGCGGGAGGCATCTGGGTGCCGCGCACGGTTCTATCCCGCTTCGTGGATTCCATTTTGAGCAGCACGCAGGGCCGGCGGCTGCGCGCCGACGCCCCGACCGAGTTGAGCCGGCGCGAGCAGGAAGTGCTCACCAGCCTGCTCGAAAATCTGGCCAATAAGGAAATTGCCGACCGCCTGCACATCTCCGAGCGCACCGTAAAATTTCACGTGTCCAACCTGCTCGCCAAATTCGGCGTGCGCCGCCGCGCCGACCTGATTCTCCTGTGCTACCAGCGCCGCGGCGCCAGCGCTGGCGCGTAAGTTTCCTCTGCGCGCGCGGCCCCCGCGCCTTACTCCCAACGAAAACAGCGCGGCTTCGCTGCTATAATTTGCATCCGGGAACCGCGGGAACGCCCGCGCACGATATGGCGACTTTTTCCATCGAGAATTTCGGCTGCCGGGCGACGGAAGCGGACGCCGCCGCGCTGCGCGCCGCTTTGCTCGCAAGCGGGTTCGCGGCCGCCACCGGGCACGCCTCGGCCGACTTTGTGGTGCTGAATACCTGCACCGTGACGGCCGCGGCGGATTCGCAGACGCGCGAAGCAGTGCGAAAAATCCACGCGGCGAATCCCGCGGCGCGCATCGTCGTCACCGGATGCTACGCGCAGCGCGCGCCGGAAGAGATCGCGGCGATCGGCGGAGTCGCGTGGGTCGTCGGCAATTCGCACCAGGCGGAAATCCCGAGCGCCCTTCGGAAATTGCCGGCGCCGGGACCGCGCGCGCGCGCGGCGACGCCGGATTTCGTTCCCGCTGGCGCAGCTCGACGGCGGCAACGCGCCGCTCGCGCGCGGCCCGGCGAAAATTCTGACCGGCGATATTTTCGCGCAGACCGCCGTGCCGGTTGCGCCCGCGGCCCCGATGTGCGGGCGGGCGCACGCGCCCCATCCTGAAAATTCAGGACGGCTGCAACAATCGCTGCTCCTATTGCGTGATTCCATTTGTCCGCGGACGCAGCCGCAGCCTGCCGCCGGATGTGGTGATCGGCGAAGTGCAGCGGCTCGTGGCGGCGGGCGCGAAGGAAATCGTCCTGAGCGGAATCAACCTGGGCAGCTACGGGCGCGATCTCGCGCCGCGCGCGGCGCTCGCGGATGTTGTGCGGCGGATTTTGGACGAGACCGAACTCGAGCAGCTGCGCTTCAGTTCCATCGAGCCGCAGGACGTCACCGAGGATTTCGTCGCGCCTGGCGGCGGCGTGCGGCCGCATCGCGCCCCATTTTCACGTGCCGCTGCAATCGGGCTCCGACCGCATTCTGCGCGCCATGCACCGCTGGTACCGCGCCGAACATTACGCCGAGCGCATTGAGCTGATCCGCCGCTTGCTGCCCGACGCGGCCATCGGCGCGGACGTGATCGTGGGCTTTCCGGGCGAGACGGACGCGGATTTCGCAGACACGCTCGATTTCGTCGAGCGCCTGCCGTTCACCTACCTGCACGTGTTTTCATTTTCGGCGCGTCCGGGAACGGAAGCCGCGAAACTCGAGCTGCGCCGTGCCCGCGGCGTCGATCCGCGAGCGCGCCCGCGCCTTGCGGGCGCTGGGCGAAGAAAAATCCGCCGCCTTCCGCGCGTCGCAAGCAGGGCGCACGGCGCGCGCGCTGACGCTCGCTCGGCGCGGGGATGGCTGGACCGAAGCGCTGACGGGCAATTATCTGAAGGTGCGGATCGCGGGCCGGCATCCCGCGAATGAATGGCGCGAAGTGCGCATCGCGGCGGACGCGCAAGGGCTGGCCGAGGGGGTTTCCCCGTCCTGCGATTCGGCCTAACTTTCGAAAATCACTTGCGCCAGGGCAAAATTGCCGCTGTGGGTGATGGAGAGCGAGATATTTTTCACGCCCAGGCGCGCGGCGAATTCCGCGCGCCACGCCTGCCAAGATTCAGCGTGGCTTTCCGCTCGGCGTCGTTCGCCACTTCGATATCGCGCCAGCGCACGCCGTGGCGCCAGCCGGTGCCGAGGGCCTTCATCGCCGCTTCCTTGGCGGCGAATCGCGCGGCGTATCGCTCGAACCGGTTCTTGTGGCTGCTCGCAGTAGGCCACTTCCCGCGGCGTGTAGAGCCGCTCGAGGAACGGCGCGCCGTGACGTTCGATGGCCGCGTCGATGCGGTCGATTTCCGCGATGTCCAGTCCCAGTCCGACGATCACCGGTCCCTCCGCCTGCGCGCGTCTTCCGAGCGCGTGAATGCCCGCGATTATATAATCGAAATGCGCCCCCAGGGCATGTGAACCGGAAGGCACGAAATGAAAGCAACCGTGGCAACGAAAAAGGCTGCGCGGCAAAAAGGCTCCGGGAAACGGCCTCCCGCGGCGGCCGGCGGCAAATGGATTTTGCGCCGCGCAGGCGGATTGCAGATTCTGGAAGCGCCCGCTCTCGCGCGGATCGACTGGCTCGTCCACGGATTCAGCACGCGCGCCGGCGGCGCGAGCGAACTCGCGTCAAGCGACGGCGGGGAGCAAGCCAAAAATGACCGGGGCCGAACGTCGTCCTGAACCTCGGCTTTACCGAATGGGATTCGCGCGCGCGCGTGAGCGAGAATCGCGGGAAATTCTTTCAGCGCGATGGGCGCGGACAAAATGCGCGCCGTGACGCTGCGGCAGATTCATTCCGACATCGTGCATCGCGTGGATTCGCCGGAAACCGGCGCCGCGGAAGCGCCCCGAGGCCGACGCGCTCTTCACGCGCGAGCCGCGGCGTCCTGCTCGCCGTGCAGACCGCGGATTGCGTTCCGATTCTGCTGGCCGACACGAAGCAGCGCGCCGTCGCTGCGATTCATTCCGGCTGGCGCGGCACGCTTCGGCGCATTGCCGCGAAAACGCTGGGACGCATGCAGATGGAATTCGGCACGCGGCCTGAAGACGTGGTCGCCGCGCTCGGCCCGGCCATCGGCCGCTGCTGCTACGAAGTGGGCGCGGAAGTCGCAAAGGAATTTCACGCGCAGTTCCCTGCCGCGCGCGAATGGTTCGACGGACCCTTCGACGCGCTGGCCGCCGGCGAAAACGATCCGAACTGGCTCCCGTGGCTTACGATGAGGCCGCCGGGCCACCCGCCTGCCGCCGCCGCGCGTTCATCTCGACCTTGATCGCCGCGAATCGCGCGATCCTCGCCGATGCCGGAGTGCCGCTGCGCCAGATTTCCTGTCGGGCTTCTGCACCGCCTGCCGCACCGATCTTTTCTTCAGCTATCGCCGCGAACGCACGACCGGGCGCATGATGGCGGCGATCGGCATCCTGCTGAGACAGGCGCCACGGCGAAGCTCGCGGCGGCACTGTCGCGAGTCGTCCGACCAGCGCGAGCTGGCCGCAGGCGGCCATCACGTCCTGGCCGCGCGAATCGCGGACGAAGGCGGGCACGCCCTTATCCGCGAGAATGGCCCTGAATTCCGCCACGCGCTTCGCGTCCGGCTTTTCGTACGGCAGGTCGCCGGGATTCCAGGGGATCAGATTCACCTTGGCGCGGAGGTTCGCGAGCAGTCTCACCACGCGGCGCGCATCGTCGGGCGAATCGTTGAATCCGCCGAGCAGCACGTATTCGAACGTGAGGTGCTCCCACGGCCGCAGCGGATACTTGCGGCAGGCATCGAGCAGCTTTTCGAGCGGATACTTGCGGTTGATGGGCATGATTTTGTCGCGCTGCTCGTCCGATGACGCATTCAGCGAAATCGCGAGCTTCGGGCCGCACTTTTTCCCGCGCCAGCCGCTCGATGCCGGGAACGATGCCGCTGGTCGAAAGCGTGGCGTGCTTCGGCGAAATGGCCATGCGCGTTCGGGTCGAGCAGGATGCGCAGCGCGGCCATCACCGCGTCGTAGTTCAGCAGCGGCTCGCCCTGGCCCATCAGCACGATGTTGGTTTGGGGCTTGAGCGCGGCGCGATTGTCCTCGAGCGCCACGAGCACCTGCCCCACGATTTCGCCCGGCGTGAGATTGCGGACCAGGCCGAGCGTGGCCGTCAGGCAAAAACGGCAATCCACGGCGCAGCCCGCCTGCGTCGAAATGCAGATCGTCTGGCGATTTTCCTCGGGCATGAACACGGTTTCGATGTTCGGCGGGCTGGCCGATCCGCCTTCACCCGAGCGAATGGCGAGGACGTAGCGCACCGCGCCATCCGACGACGAGTAGCGGCGCACGACCTGCGGCAGCGCAATGGCCGCTTCGCGCGCAAGGCGCTCGCGCAGCGCCGCCGGGAAATTCGTCATCGCGGCGAAATCGAATCGCCGCTCGGCATAGAGCGCGTGATAAATCTGCGCGCCGCGATACGCCGGCTCGCCGAGCGTCCTGCATGAATGCGCGCAGTTCTTCCGCCGATTTTCCGAGCAGATTTCGTGGCGGCGCTGGGAGCTGTGAGGACATCTTGCTATCAATCATAGCACGCGCGCCGAGCGCAATTTTGCAGCCCCGGAGCGGGCCCTTCCGCGCAACCGCGAATGACATTACCGCAGCGCGCGTGCCAAAATGTAGACGCATACATGCCTAACACAACGTCTACACGGTGCAGAAGGAAATTCTGCCGAATGGGCTCGTGGTCCTCACCGAGCCGATGGAGCACGTCCATTCGGTCTCGGTGGGCATCTGGCTGCGCTCGGGCTCGCGGCGCGAGCCGCCGGAGCTGAACGGCATCTCGCATTTCATCGAGCACATGGTGTTCAAGGGCACCACGCGGCGCACCGCGGAAGACATCGCCCGCGAAGTGGACCGCGTCGGCGGAATGCTCGACGCCTTCACGTCGAAGGAAATGGTCTGCTTCAACACGCGCGTCCTCGACGAGCATCTGCCGAAAGCCTTCGACGTGCTCGCCGACATGGTCCTCGAGCCGAAATTCGCCGAGGACGACATCGAGCGCGAGCAATCCGTGGTGCTCGAAGAAATCCGCATGACCCAGGACAATCCCGAGGACCTGGTCCACGAGCTTTTCACGCAGAATTTCTGGAATCCGCACGCGCTCGGCAAGCCGATTCTGGGCACGCCGGAAACGGTTTCGGCGTTCACGCGCGACACGCTCTGCAGAGTGGTTCCAGCCGATGCTACGCGCCGAACCAGCTTGGTGATCACCGCCGCCGGACATCTGACTCACGCGCAGCTTGTGGATCTGGTCGCGCGAGCGTTTTTCGAAGCTGGCGCCGCGACGAAGACGGCTTCAGCCGATCCGAAGCCGGAGCCGCGCCGCACATCACGCTGCGCACCAAGCACGAACTCGAGCAGGTGCATATCTGCCTGGGCGTTCCGGCGCTGCCGCTCACCGACCGGCGCCGCTTCGCCGCTTCGGTGCTGAACAATGTTCTCGGCGGCGGCATGTCGTCGCGGCTGTTTCCAGAACATTCGCGAGCGGCTGGGCCTGGCCTATGCCATTTTCAGCGATTTGAACTCCTATCGCGATGCGGGCGTGCTTTCGGTCTATGCCGGCACGTCGCTCGAAACCGCCGACACAGCTCGTGCGTCTGCGTCCTCGAGGAATTCCGCGCATGCGGGACGAGCCGCTCGACGAGGAAGAGCTGCGCCGCGCGAAGGATCATCTGAAAGGCGCGACGCTGCTTGCGCTCGAAGGCACCGGCGCGCGCATGAACAGCCTCGCGCGCTACCACATCTATTTCGATCGGCACTTCACGCCGCAGGAACTGATCGCCATGCTCGAAGCGGTGACCGCGGAAGAAGTCCAGCAGATCGCGCACGAATTCTTCCAGCCCGGCGCGCTCGCCGCCTCGTGGTCGGCAACCTCAACGGCTTCCAGCTCACCCGCGAACAACTCGCCTTTTAAGACGTAGCTAGGTTGAAGCTAGGACGCTGGCAGGCATCTGCGGCGAAGGACAGTTACGCACAGTCTGGCCACCTCGTGCGTTCTTCTCTGACCTCTGCCTGCTTCTCTCTGCTTCATCTTTGGCTCTCTGCGCCTTTTCCTCGTGCCTCTGCGTGCTCCGTGTGCCTAGTTTTCCTTTGACGCCGCCGCTCGCACTTTGCCATCATCCCTTGCGGAGAGAATCCGCATCTCGTTCCGCATTTCCATTCTCGCTTCCGGCAGCGCGGGCAACTGCGACGTTGCTCGAAACGGAGCGCACCACTCTCCTCATTGACGCTGGCCTCGGCCGCAAGGAAATGCTGCGGCGATTCGAAGCGCTGGGCCGGCCGCAGCCCGAGCGCGTGGACGCCATCCTCATCACCCACGAGCATTCCGACCATTCCAGCGCCGTCGCGCAACTCGCGCGCCAGTGGGATTGCCCCGCCTATCTCACCGAGCCGACGCACCGCGAAATCCTGAAAATGTATCACCGAGGACCCCGAAAAGCCGGGAAGAAAGCCACATGGAGCGCGTCGAGCACATTCGCGCCGGCGAGCGCTTTCGAAATTGGCGACATCGAAATCAATCCGTTCGCGATTCCGCACGACGCGGCCGATCCGGTCGGCTATGCTTCCGCATGAACGGCACGAAAGTCGCGATCGTCACCGATCTCGGCTATCTGCCCGAGCTGGTGAAGCACCATCTGCGCGAAGCCGATTTCCTGATCCTCGAATCGAATCACGATCTCGACATGCTCAAGGTGGGGCCGTATCCGTGGTACATCAAGCAGCGCGTGATGAGCCGCACCGGGCATCTTTCGAACACCATCGTCAGCGAATTTCTCGCCGATGCGGAAGTTTTCGACGGCCGCGCGCGCCATCTGGTCCTCGCGCATCTTTCCGAGCAGAACAATAACTCCCGACCTCGCGCGCATCTCCGCCGAAGAAGCCCTCAGCCGCCGCCCCGCCGAATTTCGCCTTCCGCGGCACGCTGCATATCGCCTCCCAGCGCATTCCCCTCGGCCCCTTCGAGCTGTAGTCCCCACTGCGGTTCTGTTGATATCCCGTAATGCAGCCAGTCTTTTGGCAGCCTCGGACGGAGTATTGTGTGCGGAGGGCGTCGGGTGTAGGTTATCGGAAACATTTTCCCGGGCCATTGCGTATTATCACGCGAGAGAGGTGAATCATGACCGATCCGGCTCCGCCACCGACACCGCCACCGGGCGGTCCGCGGCACAGATCCTACGTCGGCCCCATCATCTTGATTGTGCTGGGCGCTTTATTTCTGACGGGCGACCTTTTCCCCGGCTTCGACCCTTGGCGGTTTCTCGCGCTATCTTGGCCTCTCGTCCTGATTTTGATCGGCCTGGGGAAAATATGGGACATCCACTACGCTCGCCAGCATCCCGATCAGCCAAGCGCCCCGCACGTTTCCGGCACGGGCATCGCGTGGATCATTGTGCTGGTCTTGTTTCTTATGCTGGCGTGGCATCACAGTCCGGTCTGGGACGGCCCATACGGATGGTTCTGGCCGGGGCGTGATTGGGGCGCTCACGTCCACGATACGCAGGCAGTCGAAATCCAGGGCGCGAAATCCGTGAGCGCGGATCTAGAAATGCCCGCGGGCCAGCTTACCCTGACGGGCGGGTCGCCCCGGCTGCTCGATGCGGACTTCGACTATGAAAAGGGTGAGCGAGAGCCGACGGTGGACTATGACGTATCGGGCGACCACGGCGAGCTTTCCGTGAGGCAACGTCCGAGGCACTCCTTCTTCGGCGACAATGGCAACGACTGGAACCTGCGCTTCAACGACGCGGTGCCGACCGATTTGCGAGTCCACATGGGCGCCGGCCAGAGTGACCTGCGGCTCAACGGGATGAATCTGAGCGCACTCGAGGTTCAAATGGGCGCGGGCAAATTGAATCTAGACCTAACCGGGGAACGGAAAACCAGCTTCCAAGGGGACATCCAAGGGGGCGCGGGACACGCAACGATTCGCCTGCCAAAGGACGTGGGCGTGCGCGTCTACGCATCCGGGGGAATTGGCGCAATCAACGCTTCCGGGTTGGCGCGCGATGGGGGCGCTTACGTTGACAATCTGTACGGGAAGACCCCCGCGACAATCAGCCTGAACATCCACGGCAGGGTTGGCGAAATCGACCTCGTCGAGGAGTAGATGGCTGGCGCCAACATTCCGCCATCCGCCTTCCAACCTCCGACCTCTGAAGTTCATGGGCCTGGGGAGAGTCGAACTCCCGGCACGCGGTTTAGGAAACCGCTGCTCTATCCATCTGAGCTACAGGCCCATCGCACATGTGGTTCGCAACCCTCAGGTTAGCATACGACAGGAAAACCTTCTCCGCATCCCGTGCGCATACAATATACGCTCTCGACGCCGTTGCAAAAAAATCCATTCGCGCCGCTCGGCGAATGTCTTCTATAATGGATTGTTTGCGCGGCAGGAGAAGGGCCGCACGGCGACATGCTAAAAAGCATTCAGCAGCGAGACCTCGACCGCAACCGCTGGATCAAGATCACCATGGCCATCATTCTCGGCCTGATCATCGTCAGCATGGTCGTGACGCTGATTCCCGGGCTGATGAGCGGCACGATAGGCGGAAGCAGTCCCGACACCATCGCCACTGTCGGCGGGCAGGACATCTCCCTCACGGACGTCCAGCGGAAATTGAACAATGCCGCGCAGGGGCAGCAAATTCCCCCGATGATGAAGCGCTTCTACGCCCGCCAGGTCCTCGACGAGATGGTCTTTGACCGCGCGCTGGCCATCGAAGCCGCGCGCCTGGGAATCACCGTCACTCCCGAAGAGGAAGCGGAGCGCATCAAGGAGTACCTGCCCGACGCATGGGCCGGGGGCGTATGGCAGAAGGACACCTACACGAGCGAAATCGAATCGCGGGGATTATCGGTTCAGGAATTTGAAGCGGAAGTTCTCAATGTGATGCTCGTGGAAAAATTCCAACACATCGTCACGGACGGAATCACGGTGAGCCCCGCCGAAATCGCCCAGCAGTTCCGCTGGAAGAATGAAAAGGTAAAGGTAGATTACGTGCTCGTCAGCCCGGCGGCCCTGGCGCCTTCCATCAACCCATCGGACGGGGAACTCGCCGCTTTCTATGCGAAAAACTCGGCGAATTATCAGGTGCCGGAAATGCGTTCCGCCCGCTACGCCCTGCTCGATTTGGCCGCCTTGCGCGCCAACACGCATGTGAGCGACGACGAATTGCGCGCCTATTACGACCAGAACATCAGCCAGTATAAAGTCGAAAATCGCGTCCACGTGGAGCACATCCTCTTCAAAACCGTGGGCAAAACCGACGCCGAAGTCGCCGAAATCCGCCAGAAGGCCGAAGACGTGCTGAAGCAAGCCAAGCACGGCGCCAATTTCGAGCAGTTGGCCCAGAAGTATTCCGAAGACGATGGTTCCAAGGCCAAGGGCGGCGACCTGGGCTGGATCGTGGAAGGTCAGACCGTGCCGGAATTTCAGCAGGCTGCTTTCACCCTGCCGAAGGGGGCCCTCTCGGACCTCGTGAAGACTCAATACGGCTTTCATATCATCAAGGTGCTCGATCGCGAGACGGCGCACACAAAGAGTTTGGACGAGGTCCGCGACTCGATTCTTCCCATCCTCGTGACGCAAAAGGTGAACCAGGAGGTGGACGACATCTCCACCCAAATGGCCGCGGCGGTGCGCCAGTCCGACCGCCAGCCACTCGACGCCGTGGCCAAAAAATTTAATCTCACGTTGGGCGAGACGCAGCCGGCTCCCGCGACCGATCCCGTCGGTCCCCTGGGCAATTCCGCGGACCTGCACCAGGTCCTCTCCGAATTGAATCCCGGCGAGTTGAGCGACCCGCTGCAAGTGGATAGCGGCTGGGTGATCCTCACGGTGAAGGACATTATTCCCGCGCATCAGGGAACCCTCGCGGAAGTGCATGATCGCGTATTGGCAGATTACCGGCAGGAAAACTCCGTGGACCTGGCGCGAACGAAGGCCGAGGAGCTTGCCAAGCGTGTCCAGGCCGGGCAACCGCTCGACAAAGCCGCCAAGGAACTCGGCCTCGAGATGAAAACTTCAGACCCGTTCACCCGTGATGGCTCGCTGCCCGGAATTGGCTCCGTCCAGCCGTTCGCGGCCGATGTGTTCAGCATGGCCGTTGGACAGACGAGTGCGCCCACGGATGCCGGTGGCAATTGGCTGGTGTACCGTGTCGCCGATCACCAGAATCCGAACCCGGACGACTTCGCCAAGCAGAGCGGGGATATCGAGCAGCAGCTTCTTCAAGACAAGCAAGAAGCGGCTTTCGCCGCCTTTCGCACCGCCCTCAACGACCGCCTGAAACAGGAAGGCAAGATCACCATCAACCAGGATGTTTTGAACCGCCTTATCCAATCCAGTTGACGATCCAGACGCGGCGCGCGGGGAAGGCTCAGTGCAATCCCGACCAATCGTCGGCGAGCAGGATGGAGTTGCTGGGATTCGAGGGGTCGTATTTCACGCTGGCGGTCTGTCCCGCGGCGACGCGCGTGAGGTGCAGCCGTTCCTCCAGGCCCGTGATGTCCTGCGCTGTCTCGTAGCTCACGCCTGAAATCGAATAGGTGTAGTGGAGGAGTTTACGGACGCCGCTCTTGGGAGCGCCTCCGCCTTGCTTGTCCTTTTTCATCCCCGCGGACGCGCCCTGACCCGGCTCCGGCGACGTCGCGCGGGGGTGGTCCAGGATTTCGAGCACTTGCCCTTCGACGATGCGCCCCACGCG
The DNA here is from genome assembly GCA_963823205.1 of Terriglobia bacterium. GTDB lineage: Bacteria > Acidobacteriota > Terriglobia > Acidiferrales > UBA7541 > Palsa-295. The sequence continues at coordinate 399,800 of CAWGKL010000002.1, read as the reverse complement.
ATTCAGATAGGCGCGCCGCTGGCGTTCCAGCTCATCGGCGTCTTGCGGCTTCCGGCGCAGCCATAGGACAATCCCGACGCCCGCCAGAATCGCGAGTCCGGCCACCGGAAGCAGGTTATGCCAGTTCGATAGAAATGGTCTCAACGCAGGGAATTCTTTCGAATCCATCTCGCAAATTCCATTCGGCTCGCGGAGCGCACGCCATTCCATGCGCCAAAGCTGAAGCCAAAGAAAATCCGCTCTGGGCCGGAGTATAACATCACATGGAAGGACGATTCCCGGGATGTGCGAGGAGGGTTTCTTTGCGCGGGGTGCTCGCCCGGCGCCGGCTGCGCCGGCGCGGAAGCGGCTCGTGTTCAGTGCTCGTGAGGAACCGCATCGTGCGCCCGGCGCCGGTGCGGCGCGATGGCTTGGTGGCGCGCGCGAAAGGCCATCCCTCCCACCCACGCGCCCACGGCGCAAATGCCATAGACGACGGCGCCGTCAACAAGCACCTCCAATGGTGAGCGCAAAACGGAGAACAGATTCCGGAAATACAGTCCCGCAAGATTGTAGGCGGCGGCGAATATCACCCATGCGGTGATCCCCGCTGCGAACATTTGAAGCGGGCGATGGAGGAACCGGCAGATGGGATAGAGCATGATGGTCAGGAACAAGCCGTACGCAACACCATTCCGCTCGAGCGCATACCGCTCCAACCAGGGGATGCGGTCCGCGGCCACAAGTGATCCCAGCATCACGATGGTCAGGAGGGCGCCCACACAGAGGCCGGTCGAGAGCGCCTGGTGGGGATGGCGGCGTTCCACGGTGTGGTTGGGTTCGGCCATTGACACGTCTCTCATGGCGTTGGCTGGCTTTCTCCCGGTACGCCGCAAGGGACAACGATACTGGCGGCGCTTTCATTGCCTGAGCGGTCTACCGCGGTGACACTGTAGAAGTAGCGTTGCCCGGGTGCCGTATTCATATCGCGGAATGCCGGCGAAAGCAAGGGCGTCGAGTTCAGCCGTGTGCCCGGAACGCCAGCCTCCCCCCTACGATAGACGTTATAACCGGCGATATTGGTTTCAGGGCTGATGGCCCAGGATAGCTCGGCGTGCGCCGGAGTTCCGTCCTGCGCCAGCGCGCATACGGCAATCAATCCCAGCGGCGACGCGGGGGGAACGATGTCGCGCACCGTCACCACCGCGAGATTCGAATCGGCGGATTCCAGCGCCTCGCCGGGATATTCCGCGAGGCTGCGGACGGAATACGCGTACGTTCGGCCCAACTCGGCTTGGGTGTCTTCAAAGGCCGCGGATTCGGTATCCCCGATTTTCGCAAGCGGCGATTTCAACTCCAGGCTCGCGGCGCCCAGCCCGGATCCTGCGGCCGCCGGCGCGCCGGCGGGGAGAGAGGCGGTTTCCGCCCGATAGACACGGTATCCGGCAGCGGGCGGCGCCGTGCCGGTCGCTGTTTTTTGAGGGGGCGTCCACGCCAGCTCAACCGCCGAGTGGGCGATCTCGGCCTTCAAATCTCCGATGGGATCGAGCGGGGGATGGATGGGCACATCCGCGCCATTCGAATCGGCTGATTCTCTTTTCGCGGCGGCCCGGGCGCGAACGATGTATACCGCGACGCCATCGGGATGCTGCGCGAAATCTTCGGCCGTGAGCGTATCGGCATAGCGGATTTGGCCCTTTTCCGCGTAGCGGTCCGTCATCCCGGGGGGAATGGTCACGAGCAACGATGGATTCGCCGGCGCTGGAGGCGAAGCGGCGCCGGCTGGATTCGCCATGGATTCAAAATCCCGGTAGATCTCGATTGTGGGAATCTCTTTGAGCGGCTTGTGGTCGGCCGTCTCCTTGGGCAGCGTGAAGGTGAGGATCACGTCGTCGCCTGATTGCCCGGCGGCCAGATCGGTAACCGCCGCCGGAACGGGCGCCCTGCGCTCCGTAGGCTCGCCCGGGGATGCGCAGCCGCTGAGGAGAAGTCCAAAGAGGAAAATGAAAAATAGAAAATGGAAAGAAGAGACCGGCCAAAACCGGTCTCGCGCGGACGGAGGCGCTGACACCTCTATTCTATTTTCCATTTTCGATTTTCAATTTTCTAAAGAATGTACCGGCTCAGGTCCTGGTCCTTGACGATGTCCGCAAGCTGTTTCTGCACGTAGGCGGCGTCCACCTTCACCGCCTTCTTCTTCATTTCCGGCGCCTCGAAGGAAATTTCTTCCAGGACTTTTTCGAGAATGGTGTGCAGGCGGCGCGCGCCGATATTTTCCGTGTGCTCGTTGACCGTGGCCGCGAAGCGCGCGATCGCCGCGATGGCATCCTCGGTAAACGCCATTTTCAATCCCTCGGTGTCGAGGAGCGCGGTGTACTGCTTGATGAGCGCGTTCTTCGGTTCCACCAGGATGCGGACAAAATCGGCCTCGGAAAGCGAGTCGAGCTCGACGCGAATCGGAAAGCGCCCCTGGAGTTCCGGGATCAGGTCCGAGGGTTTCGTCGTATGGAACGCGCCCGCGGCGATGAATAGGATGTGCTCCGTGCGCACCATGCCGTAGCGCGTGTTTACCGTCGTCCCTTCCACGATCGGAAGAATGTCGCGCTGCACGCCCTCGCGCGAGACGTCCGGGCCGTGGCCGCTTTCGCGGCCCGCGATCTTGTCGATTTCGTCTATAAAGAGAATCCCCATCTGCTCCACGCGGTCCACGGCGACGCGCGTCACCTGGTCCATGTCGATCAGCCGGTTTTCCTCTTCCTGGATCAGGTAGTCGAAGGCCTCCGCCACCGTCATTTTCCGCTTCTTTTTCTGCTGGCCGAACATTCCGGAGAGCATGTCCTTGACGTTGACATCCATCTCCTCCACGCCCTGGTTGGTGATGATTTCAAACGAAGGCATGGAGCGCTCGCGCACCTCCACTTCCACCAGCCGCTGATCGAGCTTCCCTTCGCGAAGCTGCGCGCGGAGCTTTTCCCGGGTCCGCTCCGCCTGTTCGCGGCGCTGCGCCTCCGAGGCTGCCCCGCCGTCCACAGGAACGGGCGAGGAGGGCAGGAGCAGATCGAGCAGGCGCTCTTCGGCGGATTGCTCGGCGCGCTCCGCCACTTCGTCGAGCTTTTCTTCCCGCACCATGTCAATCGAGGTTTCCACCAGGTCGCGGACCATGGATTCCACGTCGCGGCCCACGTAGCCCACTTCGGTGTACTTCGACGCTTCCACCTTGATGAATGGGCAGCCCGCCAGCCGCGCCAGGCGCCGCGCGATTTCCGTTTTGCCCACGCCGGTCGGCCCGATCATCAGAATATTTTTGGGAAGTATTTCTTCGGCTACTTCGGGCGGGAGCTTCTGCCGCCGCACGCGGTTGCGCAGGGCGATGGCCACGGCCTTCTTCGCCGCATTTTGCCCCACGATGTATTTATCGAGCTCCACGACGATTTCGCGCGGGGTCAGCTCGTCGAACGACGGAAGCGGCTCCGCCTCCGCCGCCTGCTGCTCCCCGGATAAATAGATCACCATGTCCTTATCCTTCTCCGTTTTCTCGCTCACAATTCTTCGATGCTGAAATTCGCGTTCGTGAAGATGCAGATTTCGCTGGCGATGCGCATGGCTTCCTGCGCGATCTCCTTGGCCGCGAGCTTCGTGTGCTTCGCCAGGGCGCGCGCCGCCGCCAGAGCGTAGGGTCCCCCGGAACCGATGGCGCAGATGCCGTCGTCCGGCTCGATCACATCGCCGTTGCCGGAGAGCAGGAACGTGGATTTCGAGTCCGCCACGATCAGCAGGGCATCCAGATGGCGCAGGGAGCGGTCCGTGCGCCAATCCTTCGCCAGCTCCACGGCCGCGCGCGGCAGGTTGCCGTGATATTCCTGGAGTTTATTCTCGAAGCGGGCAAAGAGCGATAGCGCGTCGGCCGTGCTGCCGGCGAATCCGGCTACGATCTTATCGTTGTAGAGGCGCCGCGTTTTTTTCGCGCTGTGCTTCACCACGCCTTCGCCGAGCGTGACTTGCCCGTCGGCGGCCAGCACCACTTTGTCGTCCTTGCGCACGCACAACACCGTGGTGCCGTGTATCGGCTGGGTTTTACGCGTCATTGGCATCCGGCGATTATACCCCGCGCCGCGCGGAATCGGCCATGCCGCTGCGCGACTTTTCCTTCACCCCGCGAAAATAGAGCGCGAGGCCGATGAGGACCGAAATGGCGGTTGCGCCCACCAGCTTCGCTTCGAACAGCCATTTGTTCGCCGCCTCGGCCGGCGGAACGAGCGACAGCGCAATGCCTCCCAGAACCACGATGAATCCCAGCGATCCCGCCATCCACACGCCGAATTTCCCTCCGGGGATCAGCACGGCGTTGCCGCCCGCCGCGCGGTCCGGGCGGTACGCCAACTTGATCGCCGCCGCGTACATATAGAGGAACGGAATGAAGTAGAGGATGATCGTGGCGTCCACGAGGATCTGATACGCGCTGTTCACCGTTTCGTTCACCTGAATCGCCAGCAGAATCGCGCCGGGAATCAGCGCCTGCACCAGGATGGCCACCCATGGCGTCTTCCATTTTGGATGGATTTTGCCGAAAGCGGCGGGCAGGTAGCGGTCAATCCCCACGACAAAAGGAATGCGAGCCACCCCCGCCACCGTCGAGCCGATGCCGCCCGCATTACCCACCGCCGCGAAAGTTGCGGCGATCACGCCGAAGAATCCAATCTTCAGGATGGCTGAGCCGGAAGCCAGCGCCTGCAACATGCCACTCTTGGGGTCCACGGCGATCGCGGGAAGCAGCGCCAGAACCGCGAACGTGCCCGCGATGTACATCGCCGCGATCGAAATCCCCGAGCCGAAAATCGCGCGAGGAAATGTCTTGCGCGGCTCGCGAATTTCCTCGCTCATCACGGAGACCAATTCGAGCCCCGTGAAGGCGAAGGCGATCTGCGGCCAAAAATTCGCCGTCCCCCAATTCCAGGCGGGCAGCATGTTTTTCCAGGTGAAGTGCGTTTGCGAGCCGCGCGTAAGCCACAGAGTGCCGGCCAAGCCCGCGAGCATCAGCAGGGGGACGTACGTGCCCACACCCCCCGCGTTTTGCAGCCACTTCCCGATGTTCAGTCCGATGATGTTCAGAAACACGGCGACGAAGAGCAGAAAAAACGACCCGGCCATCAGAAACGCGCGATTCTGCGCCAGAAATGCCCCGCCATTGCCGCCGATGTAGGCGCCCATCGCCGCGCTGGCCATTAACAGCCCCGGAAAGTAAAAAAAGGTGTAGACCCAATAGGTCCACCCGGCGACGAATCCGTGAAATTCCCCGAACGCCTGCTTGGACCAGACGTAAAGCCCGCCCTCTTCCGGGAATCGCGTGGAAAGCTCGGCGATCACGAATGCCGTGGGAAGAAAAAAGAACAGCGCCGCCAGCACCCACAGGCTGATCGAAGACGTTCCATTATGCGCCGCCGCGGCGATCCATCGCGGGCCCAGCACCGCCGCGACGTTGAACAGCAGCACGTCCCATAGCCCCATCACCCGCCGCAGCTGCTTCTTGGGATCGGAGAGATTGCTTTCGGTCACGCGGTAAGGTCCAGAGCGGGAATCAACGTGTCCTCAGCCAGGAAATTGCGCAGGAAGGGATCGCGCGAGCTTTCGAGCTCCGCCCACATGCCGAAGAATGCCACGCGGCCTTCGTGGAGAAATATCACCCGGTCGGCCAGCTTTTTCCCCAGGTGCGTGTCGTGCGTCACGACGATGGAGGTCTTATGGAAGCTCCCCTTCAATTTCGCAATCAACGCGCTGATGTGCGCCGCCATCAGCGGGTCCACCATGGTGGTTGGCTCGTCATAGAGGATGGCGTCGGGATCTTCCGCCAGCGCCCGCGCGATGGCCACGGAGCGTTTCGTGCCGGTGCTCAGATCGGCGGGCAAGCGCTCCGCGAATTCGGCGACCTCGAGCATCCCGAGCAGTTCCCGCACCTTCGCGTCAATTTTTTCCTCGTCTGCCTTGCCGCCGCGGCTCAGCAACGGAAACGCCATATTTTGGGCCACGGTCAGGGAGTCGAAGAGCGCGCCCGACTGAAACACCATCGTCACCCGCCGGCGAATCGCGGCAAACTGCTCTTCCGTGCGTCCGGTGATGTCTTCACCCGCCACGATAATCCGCCCCGCGTCCGGCTGGAGAAAGCCCAGCAGCAATTTCAGCGAAACGGACTTCCCCGCCCCGCTGCGCCCCATAATCACGGCCGTCTCGCCTCGCTCCACGAAAAAGTTCGCGTCCTTGAGCACGGCGTTCTCGCCGAAGGATATGGTGACGTTGCGAAATTCGAAATAGTGCTCAGCCATTTTTCGCTCGCCGCATGATACTCGAAACTTTGTTGCCTGGCGCCCTGGCCCCGAAGCATCAGGCCGCGCCCGCCACCTGTCTCGCGGAACGCCCATTCTTGATTAGCAGGCGGTCGGAATCAAACTCTTTCCTAGTGGTGCGCTGGGGAGCGCATAGTGGCAGGCCCGTGCGCCGGCCGTTCGCCGCGCCATAAATCTATTCTAATAGTATGATGCTACTAGACTTACACTAAATAGCGCCCTTTGATGTCTGCGCGCGGAATTATCACCTTTGATGCTTGACACGCGCACGCCATTCCACTATATTAGCACTCGCCTGTGAGGAGTGCTAATCCACGATTCCGCACGGGCAATCCTGATTTCACAATCGGAGGAATTGCGAAAATGGCTGTCAACGTCACACCGCTACACGACCGCGTGCTCGTGCGGCGGATCGAAGAAAAAGAGTCCGTGAAGGGCGGCATCATCATCCCGGACACGGCCAAAGAGAAACCGCAAGAGGGCGAAGTCATCGCCGTCGGCGCCGGCAAACTCAACGAAAAAGGCGACCGCATCCAGATGGACGTGAAGGCCGGCGACCGCATCCTGTTCGGCAAATACAGCGGCAACGACATCAAGATTGACGACGAGGATTATCTCATCGTGAAGGAAGACGAAATCCTCGCCAAACTGGGCCACGCGGCCAAAGCAGCCGGCGGCAAAAAGTAACTTTCCGCCGCGGCGGGGCAAAAGGCAGCAAGCAGCCGCGGCGCAACGCGTGACCACATGTATCGAGTGAAAAATCATCTCAAATAGAGAGAAATTCCAGGAGGAACGAGAACCATGGCAAAGCAAATCGTGACGGGCGAGAATTCCCGCCAGTCCATTCTGCGCGGCGTCAATGCACTGGCGGACGCCGTGAAGATCACGCTCGGCCCCAAGGGCCGCAACGCGGTGATCGAAAAGAAATTCGGCGCGCCGATCATCACCAAGGACGGCGTGACCGTGGCGAAGGAAATCGAGCTGCAAGATCCGCTCGAAAACATGGGCGCACAGATGGTGCGCGAAGTCGCTTCGAAGACCTCCGACGTGGCCGGCGACGGCACCACCACGGCAACCGTGCTGGCGCAGGCCATCTTCCGCGAAGGCGTGAAGACCGTGGCGGCCGGCGCAAGCCCCACGGCGCTCAAGCGCGGCATCGAACGCGCCGTGGAAGTGGCCGTCGAGGAAATCAAGAAGCTGCACAAGGACGTGAAGGGCGACATGATCGCGCAGGTCGGCACGATCAGCGCCAACAACGACAAGCAGATCGGCAGCATCATCGCCGAGGCGATGAAGAAGGTGGGCAAGGACGGCGTCATCACCGTCGAGGAATCGAAGACCATGGAGACGACGCTCGAAGTGGTCGAAGGCATGCAGTTCGACCGCGGCTACCTCTCGCCCTACTTCGTCACCGACCCCGAGCGCATGGAATGCGTGCTCGAAGACGTCCGCATCCTGATCCACGAAAAGAAGATCAGCTCGATGAAGGACCTGCTTCCCCTGCTCGAGCAGATCGCCAAGATGGGCAAGCCGCTGCTGATCATCGCCGAAGACGTCGAAGGCGAAGCGCTGGCGACGCTGGTGGTGAACAAGCTGCGCGGCACGCTGCAGTGCGCCGCCGTCAAGGCTCCCGGCTTCGGCGACCGCCGCAAGGCCATGCTCGAAGACATCGCCACGCTGACCGGCGGCAAGGCCATCACCGAAGACCTCGGCATCAAGCTCGAGAACGTGAAGGTCGAGGACCTCGGCCGCGCCAAGAAGATCACCATCGACAAGGACAACACCACGATCGTCGAAGGCGCGGGAAAGTCCTGCGAGATCGAAGGCCGCGTCAAGCAGATCCGCACGCAGGTCGAGGACACCACCTCGGACTACGACAAGGAAAAGCTGCAGGAGCGGCTGGCCAAGCTGGTCGGCGGCGTGGCGGTGATCAAGGTGGGCGCGGCAACCGAGACCGAGCTGAAGGAAAAGAAGGCTCGCGTCGAGGACGCCATGCACGCCACACGCGCGGCAGTCGAGGAAGGCATCGTTCCCGGCGGCGGCGTGGCGCTGGTCCGCTGCATCGCGGCGCTCGAAAAGCTCAAGCTGACCGATGACGAGGCCATTGGCGTCAACATCGTGAAGCGCGCGCTCGAAGAGCCCATGCGGCAGATCGCGCAGAACGCCGGACAGGAAGGCGCCGTCATCGTCGGCCGCGTCCGCGAATCGAAGGACGACAACTTCGGCTTCAACGCCGATACCGCCGAGTTCGGCGACATGGTCAAGGCGGGCGTTATCGACCCGGCCAAGGTCACGCGCCTCGCACTGCAGAACGCCGCGTCCATTGCCGGCCTGATGCTCACCACCGAAGCTCTGGTGGCCGACATCAAGGAAGACGATAAGAAGGGCGCAGGCGCCGGCGGCGGCATGCCGGGCGGTGGCGGCGGCATGGGCGGCATGTACTAAAGCTCGGCTGCTTGCCCGCCGTAGCTTCAGCCTAGGCGGGTCATCCCGACAGAGGCCGCTTTCTGGCCGACGAGGGATCTGCTGTTCGCTTTTTGTTTGTGCGGTTTCACAAGGGCGTCCCGACTCATTCCATCGGGGCGCCCTTTTAGTTTATGTCTTCCATTTGGCAAGTGTAATCCCATCAATTGATTACATAGGTAACTGGCAGGCATACGAATTATTGTTGACAAAGAAGATAAATTTTAATAATAACCTTTGTCCGTTAAATGCGGCGTGCCTTCGCCGAGTTAACCAAGGAGGAGTTCGCCAATCGTGCCTCGCTTGTTCCCAGCCTCGCTCGTTTTCCCTCGTGCAACGCTCGCACTTTTGCTCTGCACCGGATTGTCGTTTCTTACCGCGTCATGTGGAGGCGGTGCGAACGCAGGAAATACTTCTCTATCTTTGACCCTGTCTCAAAATTCCCTCATTATTTCGCCGGGCAATTTTTTCAGCGTAATGGTGACTGCTTCCACAAACGCATCCACAACCCCGACAGTGACAATCCCGACGTTACCCCCGGGAATCACAACCACGACCACATTTCCTCTTGCCATTCCGAGCACCGGAGCATCCATAAACTTTCTCACCATGCAATCAATCGCCGCCGGGACTTACACTTTGACGATTGATGGACAGGCCGGCCCCGCCACTGCTTCGGCCACTCTTTCCGTGACCGTGCAAACCAATCCACCAGAGTTCTTTTTTCCAACGCCCATTTTCTCGGAGGACGCCGTGCCGATTGGCGGCTCGGGACAAATCCAATTGTACTCGGGAGCAGATGGGCCTGCCAATTACACTGTGCAGCTATCGCTGAGCGGCCTTCCACCGGGCACCACCGCGACGATCAATCCACCTACAATTACTCCAGGGGACCTAATAGAGGTCACGATTACGGCCGCTAGTAATGCGCCAGAATCGCAGAACGTGAGTGTAACGCTCACGGGAACGCCTTCTGCTTCGGTGCCTCCGGCAAGTATTAGCTTCCTGGTGGATGTCACGCCAAAGCCGGGCTCTCTTGCGGATAATCGCACCGATTATGTGTTGACGGAGGACACGCCTTATTCCGCAGTATACGACCCAGCGCACCAGCTAATATTTGCGAGCAACGAGTCCTGGAATCGAGTGGATGTAATCTCCGCGCTGACGCACGCAATTGTCTCGCACATTCCCTTGCCCGACCCGCGCGGCCTCGATATAACGCAGGACGACTCGACTGTATGGGTGGCCACTGGCTCAAGGCAGGTCTTTGGGATCGACACGGCAAACTTCGGAGTTTCGCGCTACCTGCATCCGCTCGGATCCGTGATGTCGTACTGGGAGGGCAGCCAGCTTCTGGCTCTTGCCGACGGGACGGTGATGATCGTCGTTACGGAGGGCGAAAATTCCGGAGCATCGTCGGAAACGGCGGTATGGAACCCTGCTACGAATGCCATCAGGTTCTTCGGACCACCGCAAGGTGGCCAGGACTGGGCTCTCTATCGGTCGGGCGACGGGGCGCGTGTCTATTATTTTTCCGGCGATTCGGGTGGTGGCGCGATGTACTACGATGTGGCGACGCAAACATTCAGCAATCCTGTCACCATCGGTGAGTACATAATAAGCGCCGCTGTGAATACGGATAGCTCCCGGCTCATGATATGCGACTCGGTCAACGGGCCGAATATGTACGACGGCAACTTCAACCGGCTAGGCCCGCTGCCTACATGCGGATTCGGAGGGCCGCCATTTTTCGAGGGTGGGTCGGTCTTCAGCGCGGACAATCTTTATCTCTATCAGGAGGCCCTACTCAACGTTCCAGCGATTATAAAGGTTGACGCCAATACGCTGAACATTTTGAGTATAGCGCCAGTGATGCCCATGATACCGGTGATGTATGAACTGTCGCCACCGTATTATATTCCCGATCCATTTGCGGTCGATGCGTCGGGAATGGTATTCGGACTTGAGGACTGGGGAATTGCTTTCGATGACGCTAGTTTCGCGCAGAATTACTCGTCCGCCCAGCCAGGCACCCCAACATATCTGTCCAGCATATGGATCCGTACTTTGGCCCCCTTAGCGGTGGTACGAACTCAGGAGGCTTCGGAAATGCTTTTTCGATTGTTCCAGACGTTTGGTACGGAGCCAACCGCGGTACGGACTCGTTAACAACCAACGAGCTGACGCTCACCTCTCCGCCAGCCAGCGTGCCGGGGCCGGTGAACATCAAGATGCTTTTCCCGGATGGGATTGAGGTCTTTGATCCATTGTTCTTTTCCTATGGTCCCGATCTCCAGTATGCATTGACATCCGGCTCGTCCCCTCAGGGGAACGTGCCTGGGCAAATTGTAGGTTATGGCATGCCTGGTGACGACAGCCTGTCAGGGACTCTGGCCGTGGGGGGGTCGAGTGCTGCGCTGGGCCCACCCGGTGGCAATGGATTGCCGTTCGCCGGAACTCCGTTCCCTAGCAAAACTCTCGACTATACGGTGCCCCCTGGCTCGCCGGGCTGGGCGGACATCACTCTCACGACGCCCGATGGAACGTCAACATTGCCGAAGAGCCTTTTCTATGCGCAAAGCGTGACGGACTACAGTTCACCGGATACGTTCACGGCGGTTCTTTACGACCAAGGCCGCCAGCAGCTCTACCTTTCTGCGGGAAACCACATTGATGTTTTCTCACTAGGTTCGAACCAGTTTGTCGCGCCGTTGAATCCACCTGCCCAAGGAGCCGCGAAACAATTCGAGGGGCTTGCGCTAACGCCGGACGGGAGCCTTCTTCTCGCTGCGGACTTCCTTGACGGATCACTGGCGGTGATCAGTCCTGACAATCCGGGTTCAAGCTACGCTATTCCGATTGCTCCCTACGGGATGAATGTGCCCTCGGGTTGCAACTTTGGTCCCTTATATGTGGCCCCGATGGCAAACAATCAGGCGTTTGTGACGACAGGGGCCATTTCCGGCTTCGGATGCGGCCTCGGAGGCCCATTTTATTTAGCGAACCTCACTTCACGCACGGCCGCGCCGCCACCCTATTCTGCCAATTGCCCATTGCTATCGGGGCCGTCATTTGTCGCCGCGACGAACGACGGCCAAAAGGTTGCGATGGGAAATGTTTCGGGCTTATGCATTTATGCCGTTCCCGGAGGCACATATACGTCCAATTCCGCGTTTCAAACAATCGTGACAAGCGGGACAGCAATTTCCGGCGACGGAAACGTTGCGGCTTCAGGATCGGTCTTCGCCGATTCCTTGGCGAATGCGGTGAACCGCGTAGCACGCCCTGACATCTACTATTCAAAGCTCGGCCCTGGTGGCTTGCAACTGAATTTCCAGGAATCAGAACTTAATAATTCTGGCAGCCTCTACTACATGGCCTATCCGAATTTCTTTGAGATCGTAGAACGTCCTGCACGGCATTTTGCGCATGCGTTTCTCGCTCTCCGAGACATTGGCCAATGTCCCTGCTCCCATAGCAATCGATCCCAGCGGGCGGTTCGTCTACCTCATCACCAACCAGGGCTTGACGATAGTGGACCTCGGTGAAGCGCCGCTGTCCATCGGATGGCTGAGTGCGGCGACCGCCTCGCCGGGCGCGCAAGTTACAATTCGAGGGAGCGGCTTCAACTCATCGACAACAGCGACTGTGGGGGGGCAAGCTGCAACAGTAAGCGTAACGGACGAAAACACCCTGATCCTGACTATACCGGCTCTCGGTCCCGGACCCGTGTCCATAGCTCTAACGAACAGCGATGGGACCTCCTACACTGGCACCGGCCTCCTCGCAATCCAGTGACAGCTAGTAGCTCCGCTGCGTTGACGAATCTCGAGCGGCAAGCACACGCCGCACGCGAAATAGCCGCGTCCCGATCCCTCGCCGGAAGCTGCAAAAATCGCGTCTTCGCGGCGTTATCTTGACATTTTCGCTTGCTCAATTACGATCAATAGAGAATTCGGTCCCCTCCGGGAGGATTCAGGCGTGAACTTTGAAATCCACGATGCGGCCCTTGAGGCCAGAATCCAGAAGCAGCTTCGGGCGACCGGCTCCGGAAGCGTCGAAGAAGTGTTGCTTCGTTTATTGGAGACGCAGGAGGAACAGGATCGCTGGCTTTCGGAAAACCGGGACGCGATCAACGAGAAGATCCAGCGTGGTATCGAGCAACTCGACCGCGGCGAAGGGATCCCGGAAGACCAGCTGGACGCTCATCTAGCGAAACTGAAACGCCAAGCCTAAATCATGATTCTTACCCCGAAAGCCCTCGTCGAAAAGCGCCTTGGCGAAGGCCTTGCGGACATTCGGAAGGGCCGCGTGCATGGCCCCTTCCGATCCGTTCCGGCGCTGATTCGCGCTCTGCACAGACGGCCGCACCCGAAGCTGCACGCGAAGCAAAGGCGTGCTGGTCTTCCCGATACAAACCGTCGGGACGCAAGATGCGCGGAAGACCAGCGCTACATAATCAAGGGCAAAAACAGAGCAAGGCTGCCCGCCTAGAATTCGAGGCGGCCGCTACAGGGGCAACGGCAAATGCAAAGGCAAGATGCCGCGCTTAAGCCCGCGGCGCTACATTTAAACCTTCACCACTAGAGCAAGGCGCCCGCCTGACCCTTCCTTCGTCAGGGCAAGAAGGCGGGCGCTACAAGTTCAAAGGCAAAGGCGAGCGTCCCTGCGGGCCGCGGGCACAGCATGCTGTGCCCCTACGGGAGAAGAGGGCGCGAGAATCATAACTTGACAGGGACGTGGATATACTGGTAACAGTGGGTCGTTTACTGCGGCAACGGCAACAAGGGCATTGAAGTCAAATGCCGGTTAAAGGGGCCTTAAAGGCCGGAAAAAGGCACGAAAAGGCGCCTTAAGGGGGGTTATGCGCCATGTCCCATCGGCCGACGCAAAGAGAGAAGACTTCGAGGGCCTACCGGGCGTACGTTGACCTGCTGGACACGGCGGATTGGGTGGGTGGGGAGACGCGGGGGCAGCTCGAGGGGTTTGACCTGACGATGAGGAGCTTTCGGGTGCTGGAAATGGTGCGCCGGGAGGGGTCCATGACGCTGGGCGAAGCGGCCAAGAGGTGCAGATGCAAGTACCAGAACGTGGACGCGATCGCCGAGCGGCTGGAGGGAAGGGGCTGGGTGCGGCGAGAGGTTATCATGCTCCCTCCGGTGGAAATCAAGGAGAGCCATATCGCCAAGGCCAAGAGGGGCGAGCCGAGGAGGGGACGGAGCGTGGTCGTGCTGCGGCTGACGCCCGGGGGAGAGAAGTTCATGGGGTACGTCTTTCCGCGGCACGCGAAGGTGATCAAGGCGCTGATGCGCACGCTTGATGGGCGCGAGCAAGAGACGCTGAGCCGGTTGCTGCGGAAATTGCGGGAGGGGGATGTGTTGAAGTTTTACTCGGAGATGACGCACCGGGATGAAGAAAGTGGCTAGTGACGAGTGGCTAGCGGGAGAGAGAGGCCGCCCTTTCCTGCAAATCGAAAGCATATGGCACCCGGAAAACCGCACCCCCTGACAAATATGACGGGTGCTGCGATTACAGGCAGGGATTTGCACGGATGTGAAGCGGAGGTCCCACCCTCGCGAACTGCGCGAGGGTGGGGCACCCGGGCCGCCTGCGTGATGAGTCCGCTTCGGCGCGGCAAGCGAGGGGGAGCTCTCGTCAGGCTCGCGGCTCGACGGGTCGCGGGCATTCGAGTATCTTGTGGGCGTGGGGAAGGATTGTCAGGGGATGGATTCGAGAGGGAGTAACTACCCAGAGGAAGTCATCACCGAGACGGAGTGACCATCGAGAGGGAGTAACTACCGAGGACGGGGAACGCTATGCCATATGACTCGCACCAAAAGGCAGCCGAATTCCATGAACTCGCCGCACACGCGCACCTTGCCGCCGCCGCGTCACATGGGAAGGGAGACCACTTGACCGGACACGAGCTTTCCAAGCAAGCATTGGAACATTCGAGGAAGGCTTTCGAGTGGTCGGAGGAGGCTCACCGGAAGTCGGTGGACTTGAAGGAGAAGACGTAGAGGGGAAACGGAGGCGGGGAGAAGAGGGATTCTTCGACTGCGTCCCGCGCCCCCCACAAACCGGGGGAAACAAAAGCGCGCGGGACTCCGCTCAGAATGACGATGTAATGCGTTTCGCTCGAACTAGGACACTACCGGGGATTTTGCGGGAATGGGCGGCAGGCGGATAATGAGGAGAGGGGACGGTTTGGGCAGCGTCGCCGGGGAGCCGGTCAAACGGAAATGAGCGCGGAAAAATCGCAATTCGCGGGGGTGGAGGAAGCCATCGAGGAGATACGCGAGGGCCGCATGGTGGTCCTGGTGGATGACGAGGACCGCGAGAACGAAGGCGATCTGACCATGGCGGCGGAGAAGGTGACTCCCGAAGCCATCAATTTCATGGCCAAGTATGGGCGCGGGCTGATCTGCCTGGCGATGACCGAGGAGCGCTGCGAGGCGCTGGGCCTGGCGCCGATTTCGCCGCGCAACACGTCGGCATACGGCAC
This sequence comes from Terriglobia bacterium, assembly GCA_963823205.1. Classification (GTDB taxonomy): domain Bacteria; phylum Acidobacteriota; class Terriglobia; order Acidiferrales; family UBA7541; genus Palsa-295. The sequence goes on along the minus strand of CAWGKL010000002.1, from coordinate 384,515 downwards.
GGCGTTCTGCGAGCCGGTGGATGCGCGGCGCGGGACGACGACGGGGACGAGCGCGTCCGACCGCGCGACAACGATTTTGGCGGCCACCGATCCGGATGCGCGCGCCGAGGATTTGGCGCGGCCGGGGCATGTCTACACGCTGCGGGCGCGGACGGGCGGAGTGCTGGTGCGCGCGGGGCACACGGAAGCGTCGGTGGATTTGGCGCGGATCGCGGGGCTCGCGCCCGCCGGCGTGATTTGCGAAATCATGAACGACGACGGCACGATGGCGCGCGTGCCGCAACTGGCGGATTTTTGCCGCGCGCACAATTTCAAGATGGTGACCGTGGCGGAGCTGATCCGCTACCGCATGCAGCACGAGCGATACGTGCGGCGGATGGCCGAGTCCATTCTGCCGACGAAGTACGGCGACTTCCGGATGATTGCGTATGCGAGCGACATGGATCAGGAGCTGCACGTGGCGCTGGTGCGCGGCGACGTGGGCGGCGCGGCGGCAAGCCCGACAGGCGCGGCGGCCACGAGCAGGCCCGCGCTCGTGCGCGTACATTCGCATTGCCTGACGGGCGACGTGCTGGGCTCGACGGCGTGCGATTGCCGCGAGCTTGTGGAGGGTGCGCTGCGGGCGATTGCCGAAGAGGGCCGCGGAGTGTTCGTTTACTTGCATCACACGGGCCGGGGATTTGAGATTGCGGCGCGCGCGGAAGAGGGCGCGGCGCCGGCGCGGATTCTTTTTCATTCGCGCGAACAACTGGACCGCGACCTGGGACGCCAGCGCATGGTGCAGCACGAAAGCGGGATCGGCGCGCAAATCCTGACGGATTTGGGATTGCGGCGAATTCGCGTGCTGACGAATCATCCGCGCAAAGTGGTGGCGCTCGAAGGCTACGGGCTCGAGATCGTGGAGCAGGTGCCGCTTCCCATCGAGCGGGCCAAGCAGAGCCATCAGGTTCTCTAGCGCGCGAGAAGTGGCATACTGCGAGAATTTCTCGGTTTTTGAGGTGTGGAAGAGGGATTCTTCGACTGCGTCCCGCGCCCCCATAAAACGGGGGAAAACAAAGGCGCGCGGGACTCCGCTCGGAATGACGGCGCAAGGCGCTCCGCACGAACTAAGAAATTAACAGCGCGCAGCTACCTTCCGAAAACAAGCACGACAAATGTATCGGGCAAGATAGCGCCCCGGGGGTGAGGGTGGTCCGCCGTGGGCTCGGGCGGCGGCCCGAATTTCGCGGTGACGAGATAAACCTCGTGCGTCTTGGGATCGAGCGCCATGGTGCGCGCGCCCTGCTGCGTGGGAACGTCCTCCATGAGAGAGAACTTTTTCCGCGAATCCACATGCACGACGGTGAGCGTGCCGTCGTCGCCGCCATTCGACGAAAACGCAAAACCTGTTCCTGGATCGAAGAGGTTCGCGTCCACGCCCGGGCCGATGGGCAGCGTGGTGGTCACTTTTCTGGCCTCGGCGTTTACGACGGCCATCACCTTGTTATCGCAGCCAGCGAAGAGGAGCTTTTTCTCGCGGTCCATGGCCAGGCCGGAGGGCGACTCGCACCCGGCAACCGGCCAGCGCGCGTTCACGGCGAGCTTGCGGGAATCGATCTCCACCTGTTCGCTCAGGTCTTCGAGGTTCGCGTAGATGTGGCCCTCGCCATCGGCGACGGCGAACTCGGGCTTGCCGCCGAGCGGGAACGTGGCGGCGACGGTTCCCGCGGCGGCATCAATGGCCGTGGCACTATTGCCGTGGCCGTTCATGGTAAAGACGCGCTTGGACGCCGGATCGTAGACGATGGCGTCGGGGCCCTCCCCTGTGCCGACGGTTCCGAGGACGCGGAGGGTCGAGAGGTCGAAGATGGTGACGGTATTGGCGCGGCCGTTGGAGGTAAAGCCGCGGCCGAGGTCGGGGGCGAGGGCGATGCCGTGGACGCCCGCGGTATCGGGAATTTCGCCGACGACCTGCCCCGAGTCCACGTTGAGGACAACCACCTTTGTGGAACGGGAGATGAAGAGGCGGCGGGTGGGGGAATCGAACTCGAGAAGGTCCCAGCCGCCTTCGCCGCCGAGCGGGATGGTCTTCAGAAGGTGATAACCCGAGGAGACCGGCGTGGGCACCGGCGGACATTTCTGCGCCCTGGCGGCGCCAAGTGTGAAAGCCAAGGCCACCGCGGCAGCCGCGAAAAGTCCCGTGCAGGCGAAACGATTGGACGGCATAGAAACCCCCTTATGGTGTTGTTTTCTTGGTCCGCGGAACACTCGCCCGCGGGGCATAGGCACCCACCTTAACATAGGGCCGCATCTTTTCGAATTTCGCCTGGGATATGCCGTGGATGGCAAGCAGATCCTCGGGGCGCTTGAATGGCCCGCTCTTATCGCGGAATTGGATGATGGCGTTGGCCGTGGCAGGGCCGACGCCCGGCAATTCCTGGAGCTGTTTGAATGTCGCGGTGTTGAGATTGATCGGATGCGCGGGCGGCTTTTTCTTGGCGGATGCCGCGCCGGCGAGCGCCAGCAAGAGCAGGAGCACAAGCAGCGCGCGGTTCCGCGTCAAGTTCACGGAGTTTCCCATAGTCACCTGGCATTGCCCTGCGCGTCGTATTCGGTGACCGGGCCGAAGAGGGCGGCCTGCGCGGCGATTTGTTCCCGGTCGCCGGCGAGGACGATTTGCGCGCCCGCGGAATCGAAATGGCGGCGCGCGGCGGCGAGGACATCGTCTGCGGTGAGCGCGCGGATGCGCTGGCGATACGTTTCCAGATAATCGTCCGGCAGGAGGTCGAGAAAAACGGTGGAGAGCTGGCCGAGCAAGCCATCCTGCGTGGCGACGCCGAGCGAAAAAACTCCGGCGAGATAGCTGCGGGCGCTATCGAGCTCTTCCGGCGTGACCGGGAGGGAGCGCATGCGGTCCATTTCGTAAAAAATTTCCGTGAGGGTTGCGGCGGCCACCTCGTTGCGCACGGCCGCGTGCACGGTGAAATAACCGTGCTGGCGGAGGGCATGGAGGCTGCTGCGCGGGCTGTAGGTGTAGCCCTTCTGCTCGCGGATGTTGATGACCAGGCGCGAATGGAACGCGCCGCCATAAATGGAGTTGGCGAGCGAGGCGCGGTACCAATCGGGATCGCGGTGGGTGATGGCGAGATTTCCCACCAGCACCTGCGTCTGCGCGGTGCCGGGCAAATGGACGAGGTGCACGCGTCGGCCGGACGCGCGAGGCGGCGCGGGCGATGCCGGCGGCTCCGGCTGAAAACCTTTCCAATCGCCGAAAACATTTTCGATCTGGGCGAGCAGGGAGGGCGAGTCAAAATCGCCGACAACGATGAGGAGGGCGTCCGCGGGGACGTAGCTCCCACGGTAGAACTCCTCGAGCTGCTCGCGGCGGTAGGCGGCCACCTGCTCCTCGGTGGGCGCGGCAATCGCGTAGGGATGCTCGCCGAAGAGGGCGCGGCGGAGGCGTTCGCTCGCGAGGAAGCTGGGGGTGGTGCGCTCGACGCGCAGTTCCTCGAGGCGCTGGCGGCGCTCGCGCTCGAATTCATCGGAGGGGAAAGTAGCGTGGCGGGCGAGATCGGCGACGAGAGCGAGCATTTTTTCGGAGAACTCCGCGAGGCCCGAAATGGAGATGACGCTGGAATCCGCGCCGGCGTGCGTTCCCAGATCCGCGCCCATGCGGCGGAGGTCCTCTTCGATGCGGCGGCTGGGGCGGGAGGCGGTGCCGGTGCGCACGACGGCGGCCGTCATCCCGGCGAGGCCCGGCGAGCGGTGCGCGACGGCGGCGTTGCCGCTGCGAAAGAAGAGCTGCGCTGAAATTTTCGGAAATTGCTTCGATTCCGCGAGGACCACGCGGAGGCCGTTCGGAAGCGTGTGAACGCCGCGCGCGGGCCAGGAGACGGGGCGCTCGGGGCCGAGTGCGGGCGGCGTCTTCGGATAAGAGCGCGGCGTTGCGGGAGTGCTCGCGGTGGTCATCGCGCACCTTCGGTCGAAACAGGGCGCCGCAGGAGCACGGCGCGATTTCGCGGAACCAAGTATTTGCGCGCGGCGGCTTGCGCCTCCGCGGGCGTGACGGCGAGAAAGCCATCGAGGGCCGTATTGATGCGGCCGGGATCGCCATCGAAGAGAGTGAAGCAGGCGAGGTAGTGCATCAAACCGAAGCGGGGCATGTAGGAGCCCATGCCGCCTTCGAGCGCGGAATAGTAGTCCGCGCGGAATTTTACTTTGACGGGATCGAGCTCGTCCGCGGCGATTTCCTGGTCGTGCAGTTCGCGAATCACCTGGTCGAAGGCGACGAGCGTGGCGTCCGAGGTGTATTCGGGCTTATGAAAGATGCGCGTGACCATCTGCGTGGGGCCATTGGCGTCAAATGTGTCCACGCTTCCATCGGTCTCGACGGCGATCTGCTTTTCGAGGACCAGCTGGCGATGGACGCGTCCGGCGCGGCCGCCGTGGAGAACGCGGTCGAGGATGGTGAAGGCCCGCCAATCCGGGGCGCCACGCGGAGGGGCCGTGTAACCGATGGCCATGGCGGGGAGCGGGCCGAATTTTTCCTCGACTTCGCCGCGGCGCTCTTCGGTCTGCGGCGGCTCGCTCACGTCGGGGCGGGGCGGGAGCGGATGCGGCGGGATATCGTCGAAGTAGCGCTTGGCGAGTGCGAAGGCCTCGGCGGGATCGAAATCGCCGAGCATCAGGAGGACGGCGTTATCGGGCGCGTAGTAGGTATGGAAAAAATTGCGGACGTCGGCGAGGGTGGCGGCATCGAGGTCCGCGAAATCGCCGTAGAAATTGTGGGCGTTGGGCCAATTGCGAAAGGCGACGGGCGGCAAATCGAGCCAGGGAAATCCGCCATAGGGCTGATTCATCACGTTGACGCGGACTTCTTCTTTTACGACGTCGCGCTGATTGCGAAGATTTTCGTCGTCCACTTTGAGGGCGCGCATGCGGTCGGCTTCGAGCCAGAGGACGCGTTCGAGGGCGTTGGAAGGGACGGCCTCGAAATAGTTCGTGATGTCGTAGTGCGTGGTGCCGTTGAGCAGGCCGCCGGAGGAATTGATGAGGCGGATGTGCTCCATTTTGCCGGCGTTTTCGGAGCCTTGAAACATCATGTGCTCGAAAAGGTGGGCGAAGCCGCTGCGTCCGCGGGGCTCGATGCGAAAGCCGATCTGATAATAGACGCCGACGGTGGCGACGGGCGCGGAGCGATCGGGGGATGCGACGACGCGCAAACCGTTGGCGAGCGTGGTGTGCTCGACGGGAATGTGAAGGTTCCTTGCCTGCGTGCTCAAAGGGGCCTCCCAGAAAATTTTCGCGGGCGCGCCTGCGCCGCGGAAAAATGGGAAAAAGGCCCGCGGCGGAAAAGTGTCCGCCCAATCCAGTGTGATAGCATAACTTGTCCGGCGGTTTTGCGTGGAGGAAATTGCGCGTTGCACATCTTCTGGACCGCGCTCCTGGGCGCCATCGCGTTTTTGTGGCTGGCCGAAACGATCGAGATTGCGGTGGGGTTCCGGTCCATTCCACGGCTTCGAGATTTTTCCCCCATGCCGGATGCCGATTGCCCCAAGATTTCCGTCCTTTTTGCGGCGCGCGACGAAGCCGAAAAACTGCCCGGAGCACTCAAGACATTTCTGGCGCTCGATTATCCAAACTATGAAGTGATCGCCGTGGACGACCGCTCCGAGGACGGCACGGGAGCGACGCTCGAAGCCGCCTCGCGGACCGATGCGCGGCTCAAAACCGTGCGCGTGGCCGGGCTTCCCGCGGGTTGGCTGGGGAAGCCGCACGCCTTGCAGCAGGCCTACGAACATTCGTCGGGCGAATGGCTGGTGTTTACGGATGCGGACGTCCATTTCGCGCCGGATGTGCTGCGGCGGTCGGTGGCCCTGGCCAAGGAAAAAGAGTGGGAGCACCTGACTCTGATGGCGTCGGTGAAAATGTTCACCCCCGGCGAAAAGGTGGTGATGACGTTTTTCGGAATGGCGTTCGTGATCGGGACGCGGCCCTGGAGAACCAATAACCAGCGGTCGGCGGGCTATACGGGCGTGGGCGCGTTCCAAATGATCCGGCGGAGCGCCTACGAAAAGCTGGGAACGCACCGGCGGCTGGCCATGGAAGTGATTGACGACATGAAGCTGGGGAAGCTGGCCAAGGAAGCGGGAGTGCGGTCGGGGATCGCGATGGCGGGAGACCACGTGAGCGTGCACTGGCACGCGGGCGTGGGCAACACGATTCGCGGAACGACGAAAAATTTCTTCGCGGCCTCGGGATACCGGCTGTGGCTCGCGTGCATTCACGTGTTTGGCTTGCTGCTGATGTGCGACTTTCCGGTGGTGGCGCTGGGGTTCGCGCACGGATGGGCGCGCGTGTTCGCTTTGGCCGCCGCCGCATTGCCCGTGGCCGTGATGACCGGCGTGGCCATCGAGAGCGGCGTTTCGCCGGTTTACGCGCTGGCGTATCCCGTGGGCGGGCTGATATTCGCGTGGATGGTGGCGCGGTCGGCGATCGTGACGCTGTGGCAGGGCGGGATCGTGTGGCGCGGGACGTTCTATCCGCTCGAGGAATTGAAGCGGGGAGTGGTTTAGGCGTCCACCGAGCTGGGCGAAGCGGAAAAAGCGGCGCCGAGGGTGCGCTGCTTGAGGGCGCGGACGCGGTCGCGGAGCGCGGCGGCGCGCTCGAACTCGAAATTCTTGGCGGCTTCGCGCATCTGGGCTTCGAGCTGCGCGATGGCCTGGCGCAACTGCTCTTCGCTCGCGATCTCTCCGATCACCACATCCTCCGCCGGCACGGTGAAGTAATCCGCTTCGACAATGGCGGCGAGCTGCATATCCACCGATTTCAGGATGGATTGCGGCGTGATGTGGTGCTCGAGATTGTAGGCTTGCTGCTTGGCGCGGCGGCGGTTGGTTTCGCCAATGGCCTGGCGCATGGAATCGGTCATGCGGTCGGCGTAGAGGATGGCGCGGGCCTCGATATGGCGCGCGCAGCGGCCCATGGTCTGAATCAGGGAAGTGGCGCTGCGGAGATAGCCTTCCTTATCGGCGTCGAGAATTGCCACGAGCGAGACTTCGGGCAGGTCCAGGCCTTCGCGCAGGAGATTGATGCCGATGAGGACGTCGAATTCGCCGCGGCGGAGATCGCGGAGGATGCGCACGCGCTCGAGCGTTTCGATTTCGGAGTGCAGGTAGCGGCAGCGCACGCCCACCTCGGCGAAATATTCGGCGAGGTCCTCGGACATGCGCTTGGTGAGCGTGGTGACGAGGACGCGCTGGTTGCGCGCCGCGCGCACGCGAATTTCCTCGAGCAGATCGTCCACCTGGCCCTTCACCGGGCGCACTTCGACTTGCGGGTCCACGAGGCCCGTGGGGCGGATCACCTGCTCGACTACGACGCCGCCGGATTTCGTGAGTTCGTAGGGGCCGGGAGTGGCGGAAACGTAGACCACGCAATCGGTGCGGTGCTCGAACTCCTCGAAGGTGAGCGGGCGATTATCGAGGGCCGAGGGCATGCGGAAGCCGTAATCCACCAGCGTCTGCTTGCGCGAACGATCGCCGTGATACATCCCGCGAATCTGCGGGATGGTCTGGTGGGACTCGTCCACGAAAAGCAGATAGTCCGGAGGAACGTAATCGAGCAGCGTGGGCGGGGCTTCGCCGGGCAAGCGCCCGGAAAGATGGCGCGAATAATTTTCGATGCCGTGGCAATAGCCGATGGTGCGCATCATTTCGATATCGAAGTGGGTGCGCTGCACGATGCGCTGGGCTTCGACGATTTTACCCTGGCGCTCGAGTTCGCCCTTCCACCAATCGAGCTCCTTGTAGATGCTCTGGATGGCGCGTTCCTTCTGCTCGGCGGGGAGGACGTAGTGCGTCTTGGGATAGATGGGGACGCGCGGGATATCGGCGTCACGCGAGAGGATGGCGCCCGTGAGGGGGTCAATTTTGCGGATGTTTTCGACGCGGCTGCCCCACAGCTCGACGCGCACGGCGAAATCTTCGTAGGGCGGATAGATTTCGATGATATCGCCGCGAACGCGGAAGGTGCCACGGCGGAGGTCTTCGGAGCGCTCGTACTGGATTTCGACGAGCTTGCGCAGGATGGCTTCGCGAGCGATGGATTGCCCCTTTTCGAGCACGAGCACCATGCTGTAGTAGGCTTCGGGAGAGCCGAGGCCGTAGATGCAGGAGACGGAGGCGACGATGATGACGTCGCGGCGCTCGAAGAGGGAGCGCGTGGCGCTCATGCGCAGCTTATCGAGCTCGTCGTTGATGGTGGATTCCTTCTCGATGAAGGTGTCGCTCGAGGGAAGATAGGCTTCGGGCTGGTAATAATCGTAGTAGCTGACGAAATATTCGACGGCGTTCTGCGGGAAGAAGGACTTAAATTCGTGGAAAAGCTGGGCGGCGAGGGTTTTATTGTGCGCCAGGACGATGGCGGGGCGGTTGATCCGCTCGATTACCTTGGCCATGGTGAAGGTTTTGCCTGAGCCGGTGACGCCGAGGAGCACCTGCTGGCGCTCTCCCGAGTTGATGCCGCCGACGAGCTGGGAGATGGCTTCGGGCTGGTCGCCGCGGGGTTCGTAGTCGCTGGCTAGCTTGAACTTCATGGTCGAGTCCTTCGGCGCGCAAAACGCGCTCCCGGTAAACCTTCCATTATAGCGCATTCCGCTGGAGGGAACTTCGAGGGGAGGGGCTAGGGCGAGGCGGGAACCAGCGTGATTTCGGACTGGCTCTTCACTTGGCTCACATTGTGGATTTTCGATCCGGAGCTGGCGCTCGAGATCTGGTAGTCCATATTCTGGGTGCCGGATTGCGTGGAGCTGACGAGGAGGCCGGTCGAAAGCGAGATGGAATCGAGGCTTTCGGCTGTGCCGGTCCAGGCGCCGGAGGTGCGCAGCCCATTGCGGCGATAATCTTCGGGCGTGGCGTCGGAAGAGGCGGAGCCGTGGCGAAAGATTTCGAGGCGAGTGAGGATCACGGCGCACGTATCACCTCCGGGCGGCTGAGGGGGTGCGGGCGCGATCGAGAGGGCGGGCGCGGGGCACGGCTCGTCGCGCAAATACGTGGAATGAGAGCGCCAGAGGAGGCCTGCGAGGGGCGAGCCCGCGAGAGGCTGCTCACTCGTCCACTTTTCGCCGATGGCGACGCCCGCCGGCGGAAGTGAGGCGCCGAGCGAGAGCACTTTCAGCCAGGAGAGAACGGGATCGGGCTGGGAGCGGTCCGGAAATAGCTCTGCCAAGCCCTTGAAATCGGCGAGTTGTCCGCCCGGCTCAAGTGTGAATTCGAAGGAGCGGCCTTCGAGGCTGTCATACAGGGTGTCGAGGGAGGGCGCGGCCGGGTCAAAGGCGTCGGATTGCGAATCCGAGTGGGATTTCTGGTAGGTGGCGCGGAAGCGCACCGGCCCGGCGGCGCCTGGCGCGGCGGGCTGCGCGTCGAGGACGTCCAGACGAACGACCAAGCTGACTTTCTGGCTGAAATCGGATCCGCCCTGGGGATTGACGATGGGAGAGGTGATATGTTGCGTGGTCGTGATGCGAGTTTCGATGCGATAGCATACCGCTTCCCCCGTCGAGAACTTCGGCGCGAAATGGATTCGCGAAACTCGCGACGCCACGGGCACGGCTGCCATCGCGCCCAGGCCGGCGAGGAGCAGACAGTGCGATAGGCGGGCGCGCGTTCGAAAACAAAGATGAGAGGGCATCGAAGAAACGCTAGCACACGGTGGGAGGCGAGGCAAACGGCCCTGCAAGCGCGCAACACTTGAAATTTCGTCCTGGCCGTGCCAGCTTGGGCGAGGGAGATGCGCGAGATGGCGGGGCAGCACCAGATCGTGATCCTGGGCGGGGGATTCGGCGGGCTGAGCGCCGCGCAGCGGCTCAAGCATGCGCCCGCGCGCATCACGCTGATTGACCGCAGCAATCATCATCTGTTTCAGCCACTGCTCTATCAGGTGGCCACCGGCTCGCTTTCCCCCGCCAACATCGCCTCGCCGCTGCGCAATATTCTGAGGCGGCAGAAAAACACGGAGGTGCTGCTGGCCGAGGCTACCCACATTGACGCCGCGAAGCGCCGCGTGGTGCTGAGCGATGGCGCGCTCGATTACGACACGCTCGTGGTGGCCACGGGCTCGAGCCATCAGTATTTCGGGCACGACGAATGGGAAAAGTTCGCGCCGGGGCTGAAGACCGTCGAGGACGGCACGAATATGCGCGGGCGAATTCTTCTGGCCTTCGAGGCCGCGGAGCGCGAATCCGATCCCGCGAGGCTGAGCGAGTGGATGACGTTTGTGATCGTGGGAGCCGGGCCCACCGGCGCGGAACTTGCGGGGGCGCTCGCGGAGATCGCCAAAGATACGCTGCGGCACGACTTCCGCAAGATTGACCCATCGGAGGCGCGGATCATCCTGGTGGAAGGGACCGAGCGCGTGCTGCCGGCGTATCCGCCGAAGCTATCCGAAGCCGCGCGGAAGATGCTTGTGCGGCTGGGCGTCGTGGTCAAAACCGGGGCAATGGTGACTGACGTTCGGGAGCACTCGGTGACCGTTCGCGAAGGAGGCCGGACGGAGGAGATTCCCACGCGGACCGTGCTGTGGGCGGCGGGAGTGCTGGCGTCACCGCTCGGGCGGATTCTTTCGCAAGAGGCGGGCGCGCCGCTCGATAAGGCCGGGCGCGTGATCGTGGAGGCGGATCTCACCGTGCCGGGGCGGCCCGAAATTTTCGTAATCGGCGATCTGGCCAATTACAGCCACCAGACAGGCCAGCCGCTCCCCGGCGTTGCGCAGCCCGCGATTCAGGAAGGCCACTACGTGGCCAAGGTGATCGAGGGCCGGCTGCGCGGGGAGCAAAAGACGGAACCATTTCGCTACTTCGACAAGGGAAGCCTCGCGGTGATCGGACGCGGCGCGGCCATCGCCGATCTGAATTGGCTGTGGCTTTCAGGGCTGCCTGCGTGGCTCGTCTGGATTTTCGTTCATCTGCTCTACATCGTGCAGTTTCAGAACCGGCTGCTGGTCCTGGTGCAATGGGGATGGCTCTATCTTACGTTCAACCGCTCGGCGCGATTGATTACGGGAAAAAATCCGCTGCCGCTCGATCTATGAAGGAAGGCGAAGCGGGCGGGCGCGGCCTTCGCCGCGCTATTCCGAGCGCGCGGTGAGGCGGCCGGCGCGAATCGCTTTAACCAATGCGGCGTGATCGCGCTCGGTCTGATCGGCGTAGGCGGCGGCAAATTTCGCGATGGCTTTATCGAAGGCGGCGTTTTTCCCGAGGTAGCCCGCGATGCCGGCAGCGTCTCCCGTGCGGGCATGCGCGCGAGCGAGCGCCCAGGCGCAGAGTTCGCCATATCCAGGCCAATCCTGGCGCGATATTTCTTCCGTGGTCGATTTTCATTTTCATGTCGCGGAGCTGGCGGAAATAATAGTCGCAGCCGGCGTCGTCGTGCGTCCAGCCGAGGAAGATGTCGCTGGCGGTTTGCAACATGCGCTGGCCGGTGACGATGCGTTCGCCGTGATTCCGATAGCGGCTCTTGCCTGCGTACGGCTCGAGCACGGAAGCGCGCGCCTCCTTGACCTGCAAAAACAGCGGGTCGAGCGGCCCGGCCATGAGGAGGATCACGTCGCAGCGCGTTCCCACGCTGCCGATGCCGACGACCTTGCGAGCCACGTCCAGGATGCGGTAGCGGTCCAAAATCACGCGCCGCTCCTCGGTAAGCGTCAGGCGGTAACGGTGGAACATTTCTTTTACGTGCTTCCCAATCGCAGCCATCCCGGGCGGGTGATAGACGAGCGGCGGACGATCCGTGATTCTGCGGCGGCCATTCTTGATCTCCGTGATATTGGGCAAGATGTGTTCCGCGGTCTCGGACCGCGCCCTTCGCTCGGCCGCCTTCCAGCGTTTTTTCGCCGCCGGGGTTTTCGCTTCCTCGACGAAGATTTCGGCGCTGAGACGCGAATACCAGGCCTCCAGAGCGCGCATCCGCGCGTACTCGCGCATGTGCCGACGGTAGGACGCGACCGCGGCGCGTGCCGCATCGGCGCATCGGCGCTCCCGCAAGCCAATCTGACGGCCCGCGAGGACGATGCTCGAGGCGAGGCGCTTCACATCCCATTCCCATGGCGCGGGGAGCGTTTCATCGAAATCGTTGATGTCGAAGACGAGGCGGCGCTCGGGACTTGCGAAGCCGCCAAAATTCGCGACGTGGCAATCGCCACACGCCTGCACGCGAATTCCCGTGGCCGGCGTCGCGGCAAGATCCGCGGCCATCAAAGCGGCCGCGCCGCGGAAGAACGCGAAGGGCGATTGGCGCATTCGGCCGTAGCGGATGGGCAGCAAATCCGGCAAGCGCCCGCGGTCGGCTTTTTTCAGAAATTCGATGGGGTCGGGACGCCGGGGCGGAGGCGCCCACGGCGCGTGCGACGCTCTCGGCACTCGCTCTCGCAGCGCCTTGCCCGCAGCCATGCGCTCCTTCACGGAAGGCCCGAGAGTGTTCGATTCGGCCGGCTGGGATGTTTTCACGTTAGGCGAGCCGCGAGGAGAGAAGAAAGCGAGCGAACGTCCCCGAAGGCGGCGGAAAGAATTCTCCGCTTGAAGCGGTGTGCCCGTCAAGGCGCGCCGGCGCAAATCATCCGGCCGCGCCAAAGGGGGGTGTTAGAGCGCCGCGAAGATATGGAAGGCCGCAAATCCGAGCCCCACGCCGATGGCGGAGCCGGCGAGAACGTCGCTGAGAAAGTGCATCCCCAGGATGATGCGCGAGGACGCGATCAGGAAAGCGGCGGCAAGCAGGCAGACTTGCAGGTCGGGATAGAAAAGACCCACCGCGATGGCCACGCCAAAGGCGGTGATGGAATGTCCCGAGGGAAAGGAATATTTGTCCGGGGGCAGGATGGACGCCCAGCAGTGGGGCTCGATTTCGCAAGGCCTCTTGCGGCGGCTGGTGCGCTTGAGCGCGCGGAAGATCAGGAAGGCCGCGAAGGCGGCTGAGGTGCCGGCGCCGACGGCGGCGAAGCGGTTCTCTCCACCGTAGAGCAGAAGGATCAGGGCCAGAGCGTACCAAAGCCAGCCATCGCCTCCGCGCGTGGAAACGATCATGAGGATGCGGAACCATCGCGGGGCGCGCCAGCGGTGGACGCGGCGCATCAGGCGGTAATCGTTCGATTCAATCTGGTTCCACACGGCTTTTCCTACGGTCATACCCATTCTCCCACTGCTGCTTGCGGCGCGGGCCGCGGCACCGTGATCCAACGGGAACGCTTGCGGGCCGGCGCGGGCTGGGCCAGGACGCGTGCGGCCCAGCGGCGGCTGAAGGCGCGGTCTTCGCGGTGGCTGAAAAATGTGAAGCCGGGAATGAGCACGCCGAGCGGCGAAAGAAGCGCGGTCCAGGATTTGTCGCGCATCATTTCGCCGGCGACCAGCAGGACATCGCGCGTGAGCTTCAGGAAGCCGCCGGATTCTCCGGCGACGCGGCCCTGGCCACTTCGCAGGCCGGCAAAGAATTCGTCCTTATCGCGGGCACCCGGGACTTCCGTGTAGGTGGTTCCGACGGAGGGCAGGGCGTGGGCGTCGCTTCCGCCGATGCCGATCTTCCGCCACTGCCGGGCAAGATTCACGGCGTGGAGATTCACGCCTTCGAGCATCTGGCCGTTGCGAGTCTCGACGGCCGGGAAATACTCCTGGAACCAGGCAAAGTCTTCGAGCTCGCGGCGGCCGGTGAGGCTGGAGAAGACGTGATTCACGCTGAAGAAGAGCCTGCGCTCGGTGAGATACATCAGCAGGGCGATGATGTCGTTGCGGCGCTGCAGCGAGCTGGACGTGCTGGCGCTCATGGAAGTCGTACACGCCGATATGGACCTCCGTGCCGCTGGGCATCCGGCAGGTCAGCTCCTCACTGAGGAAGAAATCGGGATGGCGGCGCAGACTTTCGGCGCCTTCGATGGAATCGTGGTCCGTGAGCGTGAAAAGATTCATGCCGCGGCGCTCGAGGCAGGCTATAAACCTCGGCGGGATCGCTATAACATTCGCGGCAGAACTTCCCGAGAATGGGAGTGGTGCAGTCGCCAGAGAAGCTGGAATGAACGTGCATATCGCACTTCACGATTTCCACAATAAATGCACAATGTTACGCACAGATGACATGCGTGCTAAAGTTCTGATAACACAACCATTTACCTCTTTGGACACAAGATTCCCACTTTTAACACTGCAGAAACATTCGACGGCCCTTTGAGTGCCAGAATCCCCCCGCATGGAACGAATCGAGTTCTGTTACTTCGATGCCGGTGGCGGCCACCGCGCGGCAGCCACGGCCCTGGAAATGGCCATCCGGGCGCAGCAACGCCCGTGGGAAGTGCGGCTTACGAACCTACAGGAGTTGCTGGACCCGCTCGACATCCTCAAGAAATATGCGCGCATCCGCATACAGGATTTTTACAATTTGATGCTGCGCAACGGCTGGACGCTGGGAAGCACGCAGCTGATGAGGGTCTTGCAGGGCGTGATACGCCTGTATCATGGTCCCACAGTTCGCCTGCTCGAAGCGCATTGGAAAGAAACGCAGCCGGATATGGTCGTTTCGTTTGTGCCGCACTTCAATCGCGCGCTGGGGGAAAGCTTTTCGCGCGCGTTTCCGGGACGCCCATTCGTAACCGTACTTACGGACATCGCCGACTATCCGCCGCACTTCTGGATCGAGCGCCAGCAGCAGTACTTGGTCTGCGGCTCGGACCGCGCCGTCGAGCAGGCGCGCGCGCTGGGCCACGCGGAGGAGCGCATCTTCCGGGCGTCGGGGATGATTCTTCATCCGCGCTTCTACGACGAGCCCGTGGCCGATCGCACGGCAGAGCGCGAGCGGCTGGGACTGCGGCCCGATCTCCCCACAGGGCTCGTGCTTTTCGGCGGCTACGGCTCATGGACTATGCTGGAAATCGCGGAGCGGCTGGAGAGATCGCGGCTCGATCTTCAAATGATTTTCGTCTGTGGGAAGAACGAGAAGCTGGCGAAGGCGCTTCGGGCAAATGAAGGCGCGGCTGGCGCGGATCGTCGAAGGATTTACCACCCGCGTGAACTACTACATGCAACTGGCCGATTTTTTCATCGGCAAGCCGGGACCCGGGAGCATGAGCGAAGCGCTGGCCATGCGGCTGCCCGTGATCGTGGAACGCAATGCGTGGACGCTGCCGCAGGAGCGGTACAACGCCGACTGGATACTCGAGAAGGAAGTAGGACTGGTGCTGCCGAGTTTTCGCAAGATTGAAGGAGCGGTGGCGCGATTGACCGAGCCGGCCACGCTCGCGCGCTACCGCGCCAATGCCGCGGCAATTCACAACCGCGCCGTATTCGAGATTCCGGGAATGCTGGAAAAGATACTCGAGGAGACGCGCAGCGCCCCTAGCGTCGCGCAGGGCGCCCTTTTCGCGCGTTGATTCGGCTGGGCCGGCGCGGAAGCTGCGCTTGACACTCGCTCCCGTGGCTCTTACCCTTAAGACATGGAAGTGCATTTGACTCCGGACCAAAAGGCGTTTGTCCGCCAGGCCATCGAGAGCGGGCGCATCCTGCGCGAGGAAGACGCGGTGAAAGAAGCCCTCTCCCTGTGGGAAAAGCGCGAGCGCACCCGTGCGGAGATCCTTGCCGCGGTCGATGCGGCCGAGGCTTCGCTCGCTCGGGGCGAAGGGCGCATCCTGACGCAGGAGTCCATGCGCGAGCTCGCGGAAGACGTGAAGCGGCGTGGACGCGCCCGCCTGACTGCCGAGCAACAGACGCCCCGCTGATGGGACATGTTCGGAGCCCGCAAGCCGATTCCGACCTCGACAGCATTTGGTACTACGTGGCTTCTGAGAGCGGCAGCGCAGACGCCGCCGACCGCCTAGTTGATTCCATCACGGAGCGGTTCCTTCTTCTCGCCAAGTATCCCAACATCGGGCGCCGCCGCGATGAAGACTTGCGCGCGGGCTTGCGCAGTTTTCCCGTGGGGGAGTATGCCGTCATCTATCGCATTCAGGGCGGAGACGTGCTCATTCTTCGCGTGCTCCACGGCAGCCGTGACATAGAAGCGCTGTTCGGTCACTGAACCGGATTCCCGGCGCTATTGACGCGGGCGCGGTTTCCACGGACGATAGGGATTCGCGGTCCAGGGACGCCATGCAACGAATTCTTTCGACCTACCGGTATGTCAAGCATCCGCTCGGGGCCGGGCTGCTCGCGGAAATCGCGCAGGCGGGCATACAGAGCATCGAGATTTTTTGCTCGCCTGGGCATTTCGACTATGGGTCGCCGCAGGCGGTGCGCGAGCTGGCGCACGCGCTCGACGAGCACGGCCTTCGGCTGGAGTCGCTCCATTCGCCGACGGAACGCGACATGGCGCCGGGGCGGGAGAGCGGCCTTCCCATCGAGATTTCCGAGACGGAGCGCATCCGGCGCGTGGACGCCGTGGACGAAGTGAAGCGCGCGCTGGAAGTGGCGGAGCGGATTCCCTTCCGCTATCTGGTGCAGCACATGGGCCACGGGCGGCAAATGGCGGACCCGCGCAAGTTCGATGCGGCGTTCAACTCGCTGGAACAGCTCGTGGTGTTCGCCAAGCAGCGGGGCGTGACCATCGCGCTCGAAAACACGCCGGGGGAGCTTGGCTCGCCGGCGTCGCTCGAGCAATTTATACGGGAGACGCATTTGCGCGAGTTGCGGCTCTGCTTCGATATCGGCCACGCGCACATCGAAGCGGGCGTGGAGCCGAGCTTCGAAATCATGCGCGAGCGCGTGGCAACCACGCACCTGCACGACAATCACGGCGAAAAGGACGAGCACCTGCTGCCCTACGAAGGCACGATTGATTGGGGCGCCGCGCTGCGCGGCTTTTCCGCCGCGCCGGAGCCTCTCCCACTGGTGGTGGAATTAAAGGAGCAGGCCGGCGGGACGCCGGCGCTGGGCGAAACTCGCGCGGCGTTCGACCGGCTCGAAAAACATTTCGAGGAGAAGCGCGCCCGCTCCGCCCGCACGTGACGCCCGCCCGAGACGAGTGAGCCTATGACCCCTGAAGCGGAATCCGCCGCGCCGATAATTGCGATTGAAAATGCGGACGAGCACGCCGGGCGCACGGTCACGGTTCGCGGATGGCTCTACAACCTGCGCGAATCGGGCAAACTGCTTTTCCCGATTTTCCGAGACGGCACGGGCGTGATGCAGGGCGTGGTCTCGCAGAAGGAACACGCCGAAGCCTTTGCCGCGCTGAAGGGCCTGACGCAGGAATCGAGCGTGATCGTCACGGGGAAAATCCAAGCCGAGCCTCGGGCGCCCGGCGGATACGAAATCCACGTGAGCGGCGCGGAGGTGGTCCAGCGCGTGGCGGAATCGGAGCCGTATCCCATCCAACTGAAGGAGCACGGCGTGGATTTCCTGCTCGACCAGCGGCACCTGTGGATTCGCACGCCGCGGCAGGCCGCCATCCTGCGCATCCGCGCGGAGTGCGTTCGCGCCGCGCGGAATTTCATGGATGGCCAGGGCTACACGCTTACCGACGCGCCGATCTTCACGCCCGCGGCCTGCGAAGGCACCACGACGCTCTTCGAAGTGAACTACATCGACGATCAGAAGGCCTACCTCACGCAGTCGGGCCAGCTGTATGTGGAAGCCACGGCGGCGGCGCTCGGCAAGGTCTATACATTTGGGCCCACATTTCGCGCCGAGAAATCGAAGACGCGGCGGCACCTGACCGAATTCTGGATGCTCGAGCCGGAAGCGGCCTACGCGCATCTGGAGGACATGATCGAGCTCGGCGAAGGGCTCGTGAGCGCGATCGTGCAATCCGTGGTGAAGAATCGCGCGCGCGAACTCGCGGCGCTCGAGCGCGACGTCGCGAAGCTTGAAAAAATCGCGCCGCCCTTTCCGCGCATCAGCTACGACGAAGCCATCGAGATGCTGCAGAAGGCCGGCAACCCGGCGAAGTGGGGCGACGATTTCGGCGGCGACGAGGAGACGATTCTCGCGAAGGATTTCGACAAGCCGGTGATGATCCACCGCTATCCCGCCGCGATGAAGGCTTTTTACATGGCGAGAGATCCGGAGCGGCCGGAGCTGGCGCTGAACTTCGACATGATCGCTCCGGAAGGCTACGGCGAAATCATCGGCGGCGGCGAGCGCGAGTCGAGCTATGAAACGCTGCTGCGGCGCATCCGCGAAAACAAACTGCCGGAGGAGGCGTTCCAGTGGTATCTCGATCTGCGCCGCTATGGCAGCGTGCCCCACGCGGGCTTCGGCCTGGGCCTGGAGCGCACCGTGGCGTGGATTTGCGGAACCGAGCACATCCGCGAAGTGATTCCCTTCCCTCGGATGCTTTATCGCGTCTATCCTTAACGGGCCTTAGCGGGCCATGGCCGAAAAAATTCGCATCATCGGCGTGCCGATGGACTTGGGCGCCAGCCGCCGCGGCGTGGATATGGGGCCTTCGGCGCTGCGCGTGGCCGGACTGCAAGCGCGCCTGAAGCAGCTGGGCCGGCAGGTGGAAGACATCGGCAACATCCCCGTGCCGCAGCCGGAAGAGCAGCACTACGGCGAGAAAAACGCGAAGTATCTCGAGCGAAATCTCAGAGACCTGCAAAGCCCTGGCGGAAATGGTGCGAAAAGCGCTCGACGAAGATTTGATCCCGCTGGTGCTGGGCGGCGACCATTCCATTGCCGTCGGGACCGCGGCAGGCGCGGCCGCGCACTTCGGCAAGAAATCAAAGCGCATCGGCCTGATCTGGCTCGACGCTCACGGCGACATGAACACGCCGGAAACTTCGCCTTCGGGCAACGTGCACGGAATGCCGCTGGCGTCCATCATGGGCTATGGGCCGCCGGAGTTGATCGGACTCGCGCGGCATGAAACCCATGGTCGAGCCGCGCAACGTGGTGCTGGTGGGCATTCGCGAGCTGGATTCGAAGGAGCGACGGCTGGTGAAAGAATCCGGCGTGCACATTTTCACCATGCGCGATATCGACGAGCGCGGCATGCGCGAAGTGATGGCGGAAGCGCTGCGCATTGCGAGCGACGAAACGGCCGGAATCGCCGTGAGCCTGGACATGGATTTCGTGGATCCGTCGGACGCGCCGGGAGTGGGCACGCCGGTGCGCGGCGGCGTCACCTACCGCGAAGCGCATCTGGCGTTCGAGATGATCGCCGACAGCCGGCTCGATGGTCTCGCTCGAGCTGGTGGAGATCAATCCGGTGATCGACTTGCACAACACGACCGCGACGCTGGGCGTCGAGCTGGTCCTTTCCGGGCTGGGAAAGAAAATTCTGTGAGAGGCGCGGGCACGGGATCGAGGAGAGAGGCGGTGCGGCAATGAATTCCCAAAAGCGCCTGCGAGTTGGCGTGCTTTTTGGCGGGCGCTCGGGAGAGCACGAAGTCTCGCTGGCGTCGGCTGCTTCGGTGATCCGCGCGCTCGATCCGGAAAAATACGAAGCGGTGCCCATCGGCATCACGAAGGACGGGCGCTGGCTGGTGGGCACGGGCGCGCAGAAAATGCTTCCGGACGTGCTGAAATCCGGCGAGCGCGTTTCGCTTCCGCCCGATCCCGACGTCCGCGGCGCTGGTCCCGCTGGCGCAGGGTGCGGGGCATCCGAGCATCGCAGTGGACGTGGTGTTCCCCGTTTTGCACGGCACGTTCGGTGAGGACGGCACCGTGCAGGGCTTGCTCGAGCTTGCGGGGCTGCCCTATGTAGGCGCGGGCGTGCTCGCTTCCGCCGTGGGGATGGACAAAGACGTGCAGAAGCGGCTGTTCGAGCAGGCCGGGCTGCCGATCGTTCCGTTTCTTCGCGGTGCGGCGCGCGGAATGGGAGCGCGAGCGCGCGGTGGTCCTGCGGCGGATCAAGAAGAAATTCCGTTTCCCGATTTTCGTGAAGCCCGCGACGCTGGGATCGTCGGTGGGAATGACGCGCGTGAAAGCGGCGCACGAACTGGCGCGCGCGATGGATCTGGCGGCGGAATTCGCGCTGAAGATCATCGTCGAGCGCGGCGTGACGGCGCGGGAAATCGAAGTCTCGGTGCTGGGGAATGATGACGTGCGGGCGTCCATTCCCGGCGAGATTGTGCCGCATCGCGAATTTTACGATTACGCGGCGAAATATCTGGAAGCAAGGCACGCGGCTGGTGATTCCCGCGCCGCTCAGGAAGAAGCAAGTCGCGGCCTTTCAGGATTATGCCGTGCGCGCGTTCCGCGCGATCGACGGCGCGGGCATGGCGCGCTGCGATTTTTTCCTGGAGCGGCGCACGGGAAAGATTTTCGTCAACGAACTCAACACCATTCCCGGATTCACGGCCATCAGCATGTACCCGAAGCTTTGGGAAGCCTCCGGGCTGCCCTATCCCAAGCTGATCGACCGCCTGATCGAACTGGCCCTCGAACTGCACCGCGAAAAAGCGCGCACGAAATACTCGATCGAACTGCCCGCCGGTGCGGGCGGCGCGCTCGACGCCTAGAGTTGCCCACTTCCTCCGCGCGGCTTGGCTGCGTTCTTGACATGCCGTTCTCGACCGATTAAACTAACCAGTTGGTTGAATAATACGCCTCGGGAGGAACGCCGCGATGCGGCGCGGACGCAAAAAAACCGAGAATCCGGCCATGGCGCGGCGCATCCTGGCCGCCGCCGAGGAGCATTTTGCCGCGGAGGGCTTGGCCGGGGCGCGCACCGACGAAATCGCCGCGGCGGCCCGCGCGAACAAGGCCATGCTCTACTACTACTTCGGGAATAAGCGGCGGCTGCATCGGGCCGTGCTCGAAAATCTTTTCCGCCAGTTGCCGAGCGGCGCCCAGGCCCCGGCGAACGCAGGCGAATCTCCTCGCGAAAGACTCCGCGCCTTCGTCGAGGGCTATTTCGATTTTCTCGCCACGCACCCGAATTATCCGCGCCTGGTGCAGCGGGAAGCGATGGAGGCAGGCCGCAATTTCGGCTGGATCGTGCGGCGAATATCTGCGGCCGTTTCACAATCAGGTGGTGCGCACGATTCGCGAGGGGATGGCCGCCGGCGAGATTCGCCGGGTGGACCCGGACCACACCGCTTTCACGATTCTGGGAATGACCACTTCCTATTTCGCTGCCGCGCCGATCCTGAGCGAGATCGCCGGCCGCAATCTGCTGGCGCCCCATGCGGTCGCGGCGCGCAAGCGCGCCCTGCTCGATTTTCTCGATCACGGTCTCGATGGCAAGAAGAGCGAGGGCCCGATGACCGGCCGGAAATTTATTCTGTTCATCGCGGTGGTCTTCGTGGTGGCGCTCGCGATCTATCTCATCACCACGCCGCGGGGCAACGACATCCCGCTCATCGGGGTCATCGACGGCAACGAAGTGATCGTCAGCCCGCAGATCACCGGCCGCATCATCAAGCTGACGGTGGACGAAGGCTCGGAGGTGAAGAAGGGCGACCTGATCGCGGAGCTCGATCCGCAACGAGCTCGAAGCGAACCTGGCCGCCGCCCAGGCCAACGTCGCCAGCCTGGAATCGCAAGTCAACGAGGCGAATCACAACTACTCCTGGACGAACGATCAGACCGATGCTTCGCTCGACAGGCAGAGGGCGCAAGGTGACATCGAGCAACGCGCAGCTCGATCAGGCGCGCGCGGTGCTGGCTCGCGATCAAAAGGATTTGCAGCGCATGCAGAAGCTATTCGATAAGGGGGAAGTGTCGGCGCAAGACCGCGACCACGCCGAAGCCACCGTGAGATTGTCCAAGCGAACGTGGATGCCCTCGAGGAATCCGTGAAGGCCCAGACAGCCGCCCTGGACGTGGCGCAGGCGAATCGCAAGCAGGTGGACGTCCGCCAGAGCGCAGCTATCCACCACGCTCGCGCAGCTCGAGCAGGCGCGCGCCACGCAGGCGCAGGCCGAAACGCAGCTCGGCTACACGGAAATCTACGCGCCGATTGACGGCATCGTCTCCGTGCGCGTGGCCAAGCAAGGCGAAGTGGTGGCGCAGGGCTCGCCGATCGTGGTTGTCGTGGACGTCGACCATCTGTGGGTGCGCGCCGACGTGCGAGGAGAGCTACATCGACTCGATTCAGTTCGGCCAGACGCTGCGCGTGCAGCTTCCTTCGGGAGACATCCTCGAAGGCCAGGTGTTCTTCAAGGGCGTGGAAAACGACTTCGCCACGCAGCGCGACGTGAGCCGCACGAAGCGCGACATCAAGACTTTCGCCATCAAGGTCTCCGTGCCGAATCCTGGCCGCCGGCTGTTCACGGGAATGACGGCGACGGTGCTGCTGCCGCCGCCACCGGAAAAGAAGAGCTGGTTTGCAGCGGCTTTGACGCCGTCCGGAATATCCATCATGAACGCGATCGAAGTCGACCATCTGACGAAAAAGTTCGGCGAGCTCGTGGCCGTGGACGACATCAGCTTCAGCGTCGCCGAGGGAGAAATCTTCGGCCTGCTCGGGCCCAACGGCGCGGGCAAGACCACGCTGATCCGCATGATGACCACGCTCACGCCGCCGACTTCGGGCACGGCGCGCATCGCCGGGCACGACATTCGCACCGATGCCGACGGCGTGCGCCACGTCCTCGGCGTGATCCCGCAGGCGTTCACGTCCGATCCGGAGCTGACCGCGAACGAAAATATGCTGATTCACGCGAAGCTCTACGGCGTGCCGGCCGAAACAGCGCGAGGCGCTGATCGACGAGCTGCTGGAATCGGTGGACCTCGCCAAATTCCGCGACGCGCTGGTGCGCACATTTTCGGGCGGCATGCGGCGGCGTCTGGAAATCGCGCGCGGCCTGGTGCATTCGCCGAAGATCCTGTTTCTCGACGAGCCGACCACGGGCCTCGATCCTGTCTCGCGCACGAACGTGTGGGAAATGATTCGCGACGCTGCGGAACAAATCCGAGCTCACGATTCTGCTCACCACGCACTACATGGACGAAGCCGACAAGCTCTGCGACCGCATCGCCATCGTGGATCACGGCAAGCTGGCGGCGCTCGATACGCCCACGCAGCTGAAGGACAGCATTCCGGGAACCGACGTGGTGGAAGCGGAATTCGACGGACGCGCCGGCGGACTGGATCGAGCAGCTGCGGCGGGCTGGCGCAGGCCGCGGGCGTGACCGAGCGCGACGGCGTGGTCCACATCGCCTCGCACGACGGGCCCGCCACGGTGGCCGCGCTGATGGATCTGGCGCGGGCGCGCGACGTGACCGTGCAAAAAGTGACCGTGCAGAGCACCACGCTCGACGATGTTTTCCTGCATTACACGGGCCGCGAATTGCGCGACGCGGCCGCACGAAGGCGCGGCTATGACATCAGCCATCTCTATCGCTAACGGGGTTTGCGCCTCCCGCGCGCGGATGCGGGGGGCCGCGGAGGATTTCGAGCCGTGAAGTTCTATCGCATCTGGGCGCTCATCGAGCGCGACATGCGGAAATTTTTCCGCAGTCCCGCGCTGATGATGGCTTCCATGGTGTTTCCGCTGGTGCAGCTCATCGTTCTGGGCTACGCGTTTGGCGGAAAAATCAAGGGCGCCACGATCGCCGTGGTGGACGAGGACCACTCGGTGGAATCGCGGCGCGTGCACGAGATGTTCGACGGCATCGCCGCGGCCCGCAAGACTTTCCGCGTGGTGAACTACGACTCGCTGCCCCATGCCCTGGACGACCTCCGCGCCGGCTTCGTGCGCGGCGTGATTGCTGATTCCGCAGGATTTTTCGCGCCGCTTTTATCAGCACGACCGGCCGCGCATCGCATTCACCGAGGACAATACCGACCAGTTCATTTCCAGCGCGCTGCTCGAGCGCATCCAGCAGATGGTGGACGAGCTGAACACGCCGGACGTGGGAGCCGCGGCTCGACGGGCAACGTGAATTTGAACGTCGTCGAAGTCTATCCCTACATCGAATACGTCAAGTATCTGCTCGCCGGCTCCACCGCCATGGCCATTTTCATCGTGGCCATGATCGGCGGCGGCATCACCTTCATTGACGACAAATCGCGCGGCCTGCACGAAGGCTATCTGCTGACGCCGATTCATAAATCGGAGCTGGTCCTGGGACTGATCGGCGCCGGGGCCATGAAAGGAACTCATGGCCGGCATGGCGCTGATGATTATCGGCGGGCTGATCGCGGGGATTCCGCGGCTGTGGGATCCGGTGCGCCTGTTCTATCTGAGCGTGGTGGTGCTGGTGGCTTCGCTGGCCATGATCAGCTTCATGTTTCTGGTGATGGTGCGCGTGGACGATCCGCTGGTGCCGCGCGCGATTTTCGGCGTGCTCAATACGCTGCTATTTTTCCCCTCCGGCGCGGTCTATCCCATCGAGGCGTTCCCGCCGTGGCTGCGCTGGATCTCCTTCGTCGATCCATTCACCTACACGGTGCACGCGCTGAGGAACCTCACGCTCAAAAACACCGGCATTGAAGGAATCTATAGGGACGTGCTAATTTTGCTCTGCTTCGCCGCGGTGATGATTGCGGGGTCCATGGCGCTCTTCAAGCGCCAACTGTAGCCGACAAGGGAGATATGGCGCCTATTCTCGATTTGCCGCTCGAACATCCGATGTCCAGAAGGCGGCGCTACGCCGTGAAGGCGCTCGGGGCTGCAATCGTTTGCGTCATCGCGTTCTTATATCTATGGTACGTCGGATATCCATTGTCTCCCTTGGGGCTTTACCAGGAGCGGGCCACAGTGCGGAGCTTCCTGAGCGCCGTCGAAAGCGGGAATATGCAGCAGGCCTATCAAATCTGGCAACCCTCGCCCTCCTATTCGTTCCAGGATTTTCTGAACGATTGGGGGACGGAGGGCTACTACGGGCCTGTGAGGAGTTTCCGCATCGAGCACTCGGAGCGTCCCCATGGGGGAGGCTCGAGCGTGGTCATCAAGGTCCAGGTGAGTTCGGATCAGCCTTTTCCGGATGACGCGAGCGCTGCGGCGCGGAACAGTGTGAAGGAGTTCGAACTTTGGGTGGACATCAAGGACCAGTCCATTAGTTTCCCGCCGTATTGAGCGGCGCACCCCGGGAAAAAACGAGAAATAAGGCCGGAGAACGTCCCGAGGGATTCACTCGGCTTCGATGCGCGCTTCGTCAATCAGCATCACAGGGATGCCGTCGCGAACGGGATAGACGCGCCGGCACGTGCCGCACTTCAGCCCCTGTTGGTCGGGCGTTAGCTTGACCGGCGTCTTGCACACGGGGCAAGCCAGAATGTCGAGCAGCGCCTGCGAAACTGCCATGCCATTCCTCCCTGCTGCGGAACTGTAGCAAAGCATTGCGGGCCAGGACAACCTGCGTCTACCCGCGGATGGGCGCTCAGAGCCGCGCGACCCGGAAGGCCAGTTGTCCCTTCCATTCGCCGCCCGGCGCCAATTCCACGGGCCAGACGGCGATGATCTGCGAGCCCTGGTAAATTCGCTCGAAGCCATCCTCGGATTCCGAAACGGTTTCAATCGGCGCAATCCAGAAATTGCGAGCGCCGGGGGCTTCCAGGGTTACGCTCGCTTTCTGCCATTCATCCACCACGCGCAGGACACCGCCGGGCGCCGCGGAGCCCCACCGCAAGGGAAACCGCTTGCCTCCGGATTCAAAATAGCGGTCGGGCGCCGAAGGCGCGAGAAAATTCACCACGACTTCGATTCCGAAGGCCACCGTGGCCGCGCCCGGGGCGCTGCGGCCGAGCGCGACATCACAGAGGATATCGAATCCCTCGGGAGTGGGCAGGAACGACAATGTCTTTTCCGCGGGCCAATCGGGGCTTCCTTCCGAGGCCAGCGTGACCCGATCGGAGGACAGATCCACCACTCGATAGCGGCCCGCTGCCAGCGCCGCGTCCTCGTCGAGGCGCACGGCCGAGCAATCCTGGTAACTTTTGTCTTGCCCGAAAAGAAGCAGGCGGAACGCATGTCGCGGCCAGCGGTCGTAGTTCAGCCAGCGCTCGAGGCCGTCTTCTTTCGTGCGCGTCTGCTCATGGATGGATTGCACGCCCTCGGCCTTCCTTGCGGAGGCGTCCCGCAGGGCGGCATGGTAGGATTCCGGCCGCCGCATGAGGGAATTGACGAGCGTGATATTCGGCAGGCGGAAATCGAGCGCGCTCAGCGTCCCTCCATCCTGCGGCTCGATCAACGCGGCGTAGCGGTCCGAAGTGAAATAGATTTCGTCGCGCCCGTCGCCATCGAAGTCCAGGGTCGCGACTTCCGCGTAGCGCCGTTTTCGGTGCGCCAGGCCGTCGGCGATGGCCTCGGCCTGCGCGAGCGAGTTCCACAGGCCGTGCGCAAGTGCGGCGAATAGAGGCCGCCAAACACGCCGTGCCAGTAGGCGTCGTTGCACTGCCCGCGCAGCAGCAGCGTGGCCGCCTGTTTCCGCGCCTGCGAAAAGGCCTTATCGCGGCGGCGGCTTTGCCCGAGCTTTTTCACCTTGCCCGAGACGTGCAGCATTTTCTTGTGCAAGAGATTGGCCTCGCGATATTTCGTCAGGAAATTGCGCCAGATCCCGCCGCGCAGAAACGGCAGCACGTCGGGGCGCGGGGAAAACTCATCGAGGAGGCCGTGGAAACGGCTTCGCGCCGGGGCCGGCAGCGCCCATTCCGTCATCTCCGTGTAGGAGGCGGCGGGAAGATCCGCGCGGCCCAGCGGCGCATGCGAATCGAGCGCGTCCGCGGGCGTGGAGATTTCGAGCCACGCGGCGCATTGCTCGAGAGCGGAGAAGAATTTCTCGAGCCATCCGTTGCGGTAGCAGTGCTCGCTGGTGCCCGGCCAAACGCCGAATTTCTCGAGATCGTCGCCGATGGTGGCGAATCCGCCGGGGTGCGCCCCCGCGGCGCGGTGCAGAAATTGCGTTGTCTCGGCGGGATCGCGGAAAGGGATGGTATAGCGAAGCGGCTTCAAGCCAGGCAGGACCTTGACGGCGTGGCACAAGTCCTCGGAAAGGTAGTAGCCATAGAGCTGTTCCGGGTCGAAGCCGGCGCCGAGAAAGTGGTTGTCGTCCACAAGCGTGTATTCCACTCCGGCCTGCTCGAGGGCCGACGGGAGGTGCGGCTCCCAGACACGCTCCGCCAGCCACGCGCCGCGCGGCCGCACCTTAAAATGCTTTTCCACGTAATCCGCGAGCCGGGTGAGCTGCTCCCGGCGGTCGTCGGGGGGAATGGCGACGAGGATGGGCTCGTAGAATCCTCCGCCGACCATTTCCACGTGGCCCTGCGCGACGAGCGCGCGGAGCCGGTCGAAATATTTGGGATGCGCGCGTTCGATCCATTCCAGCAGAGGGCCCGAATAATGCAGGCCCGCGCGAATGGCCGGGTGCCGTGCGAGCGTTTCGAGAAACGGCCAATAGCAATCCGCATAGGCGCGCTCGAATACCTCGTCGAAATTTCCTACCGGCTGATGCGCGTGCATGAGGAGAACGAACTGGAATTTGGACACCGATGGGCCTCAGTGGAGCTTTTACAGAATAACCCGCGGACCGCAGCGGCGCAAACCGCCCGAAAGGGCTCCGCGAGCATCCGTTTCCGCGGCGCGGATTTGCGCCGCCTTTGCCGGGGAATTTCGTCCATAATGGGAGAGGCAGATATGAAGCCGTCAAGCGAAAACGAAATATTCGAGCGCGGGCTCGCGCATTTCAATGCCCGCGAATTCTTCGAGGCCCATGAGGTCTGGGAGGAAATCTGGCTGCGCGAACGCGAGCCGGAAAAAACCTTTTTGCAGGGACTCATCCAGCTTGCCGCGGCCTTCCACCATTACGAGCGCGGAAACCGGCGCGGGGCGGAATCGCTGCTCGCCGCCGGGATCGGGAAGCTCGGGGGCTTCCCCGGCGATCACCGCGGCTTTGCGCTCGCCCAACTGAGAAGCGATGCCGGCGAATGGGCGCAAATGCTCGGCGCGGGCGGCGACCCTGGGCCGCGGCGTCTTCCCAGGATCCGCCCGGCCCGCGAACGAAAGTGAATGCCTTACGGGAGGCCGCCGACGAACCGAATTATTTGGGCGCTCCGAGCGAGATGGAAATTCCCGCTCCCAAATCGAAGTTGTTCAGGGACACCCCCTCAACGTGGTTATAATCCCAGAACCCCTGCGCCGGAATCAAAGCGAAGGTAGAGTTGAGATTGATTTTGACACCTCCACCGGCCTTCAAGTAAAAGCCATTTTCCGATTCTCCAAACGCGGAGAAGCGCGCACCGCCGATTTGTGCTTGGACGAATGGGGTGAACATTTTATGCCGGCAGCTTTCCTGAACGACGCCGGCAAAAGTCTGGCGGGTAAGGCTCGTATCCTCCCCGAGAAGTCTCTTGTACCCGTAGCCAAAGCCTATGCCCAGGTGCGAGTTGGCGTTGTACAGAACTGTGGCATCGAAACCCGCGAAGTTGTAGCCGTACCCCTCCTCGCGGAATCGAAGATAGTCGAAGCCCCCGTAAACCTCCCAGGGGTTGTAGCTTTCGTACTGCCCTCCCGTCGTGCCCGTGCTCGTGCTCGTACCATGCTCCACGTCCACGGTTCCCGTTCCCGTATCTATCTTGATCGTGTCCGATCCGGTGAGCCAGTAGGCCCCGCCGATGCGGTGCCGATCATGGCAGGTTCCATCATCCGGCGGCACCGTGCCTGCATTGACGATCCAAACGCGCTGCCCGTTCTGGCATACCTCGACATACACTTCGACCCTCACCTTGCCCACGTTGGAAAGATCGAGCACATTGGCCGAGCTCGGCGAGCCGTTGCTATCGGTTATGCTCGTCGAGTGCGCGGCCTTGCCCATATTGGAGAGATCCAGCGCCAAGGTGACGCCGCTCGAGGGCGAGCCATTGTTGCTTATCGTGACCGTCGTGCCGCCGCCTCCCTGCGGCATCGGGGCGGCCTTGGCCGAACTTATACCGCACGCCAACCATCCGGCAACCAGCGCAACGAAAGCGAACTTTCTCATCGAACCCTCCGTAAATTAGCCTCTAGGAATTGAACAACGTGGCCCGCGTAATCCAGCGATTACTGGCGCCTTCTTGACTGTCCTGAGCTTATCCGGTCTTGCGAGGCCTTCTCAAGAGCCTGTGCCTGATTCATCAACTCAGAAATGTCGCCCCAGCGGCCCGGCGCCGCGGCCCGCAGGGTATTTTCCATCTCCTGGGTCCATGGCACGTGGAGAGATTCCGCGTTTTCCTTGGTCCGTTCGATGAAGTGCTGCGTGAACTCTTCCTGCCCCCAGCCTTCGAGCTTGCTCCACAGCGCATATTGAAAAATCGCATCCTTGTAGGCATCCGCATTGCTGTCGGGATGGAACTCGTTCTTCTGCGACATTTGCGCGGCGGCCCTATCGAGGAATCGAAGCGAGGCGTACTTCTCTTGCGCGGCCGGGTCCGCGATGCGATAGAGCGTTCCTTCCGCCGGCGGCTGCTTGTGGAATTCGAGGCAGTAACCATTCAGCGGCTGTTTCACAACGGCATCTCCGGCGGACGTCACGACCGGCTGCGTGACGCCGGGCTTGATGGCTTCGAGCACGGTGCCATCGCGCATGGCCACAGTCTTTACGTTGCCGGTCGGACCGGCTACCTGAAGCTCAAACGCTTGGCCCGTTGATTTTCCGTTGGACACGATTGAGTACTTAAAAGCCGGTGCCACTTCCACGAAGCGGGCCTCGATTTTCACCTGCGGCGGTTTCCGGTCGCCTTGCGCGCGCCACGCCGCGCGGCTGGGCGAATTGGAAACGGCCGACTCGCGCCTCAGGGAAACGAGCTGAAAATGCGCGTCCGCTGGTTTGCTCGAGGCGCGGCTTTCGCGCGGGCTCCGCGACCGGGCCTCCGCCGCCAGCGCCTGGGCCAGCGCGGGAAACGTGCGCAGCAGCTTGTCCGGGAAGTCGTAATCGCAGTAGGACGGCTTCATATTCCACGGATCGTAAATTCCGAAGTATTGCGGGCCACTATCGTAATAGCTTTGCGGCCGGATGAATCCGAAAGGCGAAGGCGAGGGATTGAAGAACCCCCCATAGCCATTGCCGGTGAAACCCGGCGTGGTCCAGGGAGTTTGTGGCGTTTGGCCCCATCCCCCGTTCCCATAACCGCCGTTTTGATTGGGCGTGACCGTAAACCCGGATTCGCTGTTGTACACCCCTCCCGGCGTATTGGGAGCTGGAGAACCTCTCCACCCTCCGAAACCAAAATCATTTGATCCCCCCAGCGTCAGCGATCCGTTCATAGGGTTGAAGTTGCACCGAGAGGGAATATATCCAAGCCCCGAATCCAAAGGGGTCACCGTTAGCCCGTAGTCGTTGCGAGGCACAAAGGTCGTCGTGGTGGTGTCCGTACACTGCGTGGGCATGCGATTATGTTCCCAAACGTATCTGGCCGTATCCACAAAACCGGCAGGGGGTGTGAAATTGCCGACCTCGTTGTTCGTTATAGGCGCGGTCCAGTATCGTGGAGTGATGTCGATACCTGGTGAACCCAAAAGACGCAAATTGAGGTGATCGTAGCCCGGCGTCAAGTCGTACTTCGCATCAAAATCCAGTTTGAAGTCCGATACCTTGCCCCAATTATCCGGCAAGTTGAAACGCTCGATGCGGCCGTTGTATGCCGGCGTCCCTGAAATTGTGAATGGGGTTGAGCCCAAACTGTATCGCAAATCCAAGTCCTTGAAGGGGACGGTGGAGCGCAGGCCTATGCTGGAGTTGGGGGGAGGCGTGCCAGCACACGTAAGGGGAATATCTAGCGTTAATTCATCAAGCCCCTCGTGGCGGAGAGTGGGAGTGTTGGCCGTACATTGAAAGGCGGGGACGGCCGACGTTCCTCCTACGGGTACTGGAGTCGCGGAGGAAACGTTGGGTGAACTTTCCTCCGGTTGCTCGTCCTCACGCGCAGAATGATCCGGATTGTATCCGTACCACCTCTGCTGCTGTGGATTCCAAAGTGGCAAGCCGGGATAGATAAGGATCCATTCATCCGCCCCCGAGCCAGGGCCCGGGCTTTCCGTCCGCGGCGAATGATCCGGATTTTGTCCGTACCACCTCTGCTCCTCCGTGTTCCAGAGCGGCATACCTGGAAAGATCATGATCCATGGGCCATTACCCACGAGCCCAGGCGTTGTGGACGTTCCTCCCGCGCTTTGTGAACCAGCCCCATTTTGGCCGGGGCCGCCGCCTCCCGGAATTGCTGTCGCGTGCTCCGGGCACGCGTTGGGGTCGTAATAGCGCGCGAGGTCCTCGCGCTCTTTCGCCATGCCGTCCATCATCTTGGCGTCGCCCAGGAGGTAGTCCTTGGTCCTCTGATCCTGCGCGGTATCGGCCATCTGGCGGTCGCGGGCCGCAATATCCCGCAGCGCTTTCGCTCGCTCGCATAGATCGGCGGCAAGGCTGGAATTGCCTGTTGGCTGCGGCTGGGCCGGCGCGCCGGGCGTTGTGTTCGCACCGGTGGATGGCGAGGATCCGGCCGGCTGAGTCTGTGTTCCGCCCTCCGTGCTTGTGGAAGGCACTGTGCTCGTTTGACTCGTCGTCGGAGTGCTGCTTGCGGTTCCGGTGGTCATCGTGCCGGACGTCCCGCAGCATCCCGGGGGAGCGCTTTGGACGTAGATCTGTGGGTTTTGTTCCGGCACGTGCGAGAGCCACGAACTGTTGGTCGCGGCCTTCGCGGTCTGGAAGGCCTGCGTCAAATCCACGGTTCCCGTCGGGTCGGCGGCCGCCTGGTCGCTGAACGCGGAGATCAGTTTGTTGGTGAAATATCCGCCCGTGGCCACGCCGGGATACCACGAAGGGATTCCGCGGGATTCGTGCGTCGAGTCGGTTGCCGAGATGATCGTATAGTTGACGCAACCCTTCTTTTTGAGGATGTCGTTGAACTGGGAGGCCATCTTACCGGAGTAGCACGCATCAATGATGATGATGATGTGGCACGCCTTGCAGCCACTGAAGTTGAATCGGTTGGCCGTCAGCGTCTCGAAGGTGACCGGATCGCCGAACTTGTCCACACCGTTCGAGTCCAGTTGAACGCCGCCGTTCTTCAAGCCGTGGCCCGTGATGTAAATAAACAGCGTGTCGTTGGGCTGCGCCGCCGCGCAATCCTTCTGGAAGTCGGCTTCCACCTCGTCCATGCGCGGCGATCGGCCGGGCCCGTTCAGCCCCACCAAATCGCTGGGCTTGCTGAATTGAATGCCCGCAGGCGGAATTCCGCCGTGCCCAAAGAGCCCGGGGATGTTGCGGATGTCCGCGTTCTCGTCGCTTTCGTCGGCACCCTCGATGATCAAGGCGTACGTTGTGCCGCCCCCATTCGGAGTCGCGGTGGTCTGCACCTGTGAGCCAGCCCCGCGGGCTGCAAAGTTCAAGGTTGAGGTACGCGCCGGTGCGGCAGGCATGCTGGCGAGGACCATATGCGCACGAATGCTTCGGCCGGCGGCCTCGAGTGCATGCGCGGATGCCCCGTCGCCCTCATCGCGCATCACGGCGGCCCGCGCGCGCGGCGCCAGCTGGCTCGCGGCGGACTTCGGGCCCGATAGGACGGGTGGGCCAGCCATCAGGTCAGGCGACCTCGTATCCGCGTCGCGGCTGCCGTAATAGCTGAACCCATTGATGAGCGGCCAGAACATGTCGTCCATTTTTGTCAGCGTGCCGGTCGCCGCGTCCACGAAAAAGAATTCCACAGGGTGCTGGTATCGGGCCGTTGCGTCCGGATCCACATAGATGAACCACTGCTCCGCGCGCGCCGTATAGTTCAGCGCCTGGCTTGGCTCGCCGTTGTCGTCGCCGTAGGCGGGAGCAACCGTGGTTCCGGGGGGAAGCGGCTCCTGCGGCCCAATAACGATGGTCGCTTTCGGGTCCTGGGTGATCGTCGCAAGGGCGTTCATGACGGCGGCCTGCGCGGCCGCTCGTGTCACGGCCGGGGCGCCGAGCTGGGCCGTCGCGCCGCCGAAAACTGTTACCGAAAAATCCCCCGCCGGCCCCGTCGCCGTTGCCACGTGAAGCGTGCCCAGGCCGGCGGGAATGTTCGTTAAGGTGAATGCGCCCGCGCCATCGGTCTTCGACGATACGGAACCGACGCCTACTGTCGCGCCCGCAGCCGCGCGCGCGCCGGGGGGCGGCGCCGGCGAGCGGCTCAATGACACGCTGTTGTCCTCGCCCACGAACGCAAACCCCGCGAGTGCGCCCGCGCCCATTGCGGCTGCGCCCGTTCCGCTACTCGTCTGCACAGCGACCTTTGGCGGACAGTCCGTCAACAATCGCTTCAGGCAATTCTGCCAGTTCTGCCAAGCGTCGAGGGCAGCCTTGGCTGCTGCGTCGTAATTGGCCTGGGCGTTGGGGAGCTTGTCCCGAAGCCCCTGCGCCTGCCCGTGCTCCGCTTTGGAAACATCCGTGTCGCGCTGGTGGGAAGCCGATTGATCGAGTTGGGCGGCCTGCGCAAGGTCGCTATCGCGATCGGCCTGGGCCTGGATCAGCGCCTGCGCGGCCGCGACCGACCGGGCGTCCGCATCACGGTAAATTTGTTGCAGCACAGCGCAATCTTCAACGGCGGGGCAAGGCACGGCCCCACCTGCTTCCGACGCGGGGACGGTCGTAGGCGGCGCGGGAGCTGCGGCTGATGACGCCGCGGGCGCGCCGGGGTTCACCACAACACCGTGGAAACCGAGGGGCTGTCCAGTTTCAATTCGCGATCGAGTGTTGGGGTCCCAAGTGGTATCGAACCACGATTGCTTTTCGCGATCCCACCGGAGTATTTGGTGTGCCGCACTGTCGAAGGCCAACTCCGGGTCTCCGTGACCATTATAGGCTGTGGGCTTTTCTTGCTCGGCTTCGTGCATACCGATTTTGGGCGAGAGGATAAACGGCGGGGCCGGGATCACGGAGCCGTCGCTGGCGAGTTGTCCGTCGAAGCCCAGGGCTTGGCCGGTCTTGGTATCCACCCAGGATTTCTTTTCGCGGTCCCATTTCAGGTCTTGACCGGTCCAGCGATCGTGGGCCGTCTCGGGGTTGTTGTCATTCTGCTTCGCATAATGGCTGCCGATAGGCGGAGCGGGCACCACGATTGTGCCTGTCGCGCCCGGGTTCTGTGCGGCGGCGCGTGGCTGCGCGCATGCAAGAAAGGCAAGTGAAAACACCAGTGCACTGAATGGGGCACGCAAGCGCCGCGCCATGCTCATGGTTCCCTCCCCTGATTAGGCCCGTGAGAATTATGAGGAACAGTCTGCTATGAATTATTCAGCTTGCCGTTACTTTTTGTTTTTGTACCACTCGGAGTTGATTTGCGTGAAGCTGTTCCACTTTTCGGGAAGGTCTTCCAGCGCAAAAATAGCCGTTACCGGGCAGACGGGAACGCAGGCGCCGCAATCAATGCACTCGTCGGGATTGATGTAGATCTGCTTTTCGGCCTCGAAACTCGCCTCGTCTTTTCGCGGGTGGATGCAGTCCACTGGGCACACATCCACGCAGGCGGTGTCTTTGGTCCCTATGCACGGTTCGGCTATCACATACGCCATCTACACCCTCCTGGAACAGGGGCTTTCTTCCGCGCGCCCATAGAACCCCATCGCGCGGTGATGAACACATTCTTAACATCAAATCCCGGTGCGCACAAGCCCCGCTTCCTCAGCGCCAAATGGCCGGCAGCCCGATTTTCGACGAGGCTCGCGGGGCCGCGCCGGGGCAATTCCCGCCGGCATCTGTTACCATACCGGCGAAGCGGGGCCGGCGATGAATCTGCGCGAGGTGGTGGAAAAATACCTGGCTGCGGCGGGCGGTTACGGAAAACCCGCCGCACTCGAATCGCTGGGACTTTCCCGGCAGGAACTGGAGCGCGCGTTCGGCATCCTCGATGAGGATTACCACATCAGCCGCTTCTTTCATTTCCGCAACGATTCCGGCGCGAGTTTCGAAATCAATGGATTCCCGCAAACGCACGTTTGCATTGACGCCGAAATTCAAACCATCCTCTAGGGAATTTCGCCTAGCATCCCATTCCAGCACGCGCGGCTCGCCGGATGCGCCGGCGTTTGCCCATTTGTTTTGCTCAGCCGGGCGCTGGGCCGCCTTCCAAACATTCCAGCGCCAGCCGAGCCGCGGCCTGCTCCGCCTCTTTCTTGGTGCGGCCCTCGGATGCGGCGAGCCTCCGGCCGGCGTGCCACACTTCCACTTCGAATGTCTTGTGATGTTCCGGCCCGGTTTCCTTCCGGACGCGGTATTCGACGGCGGCAAGCCCGCGCTGCTGCAGCCATTCCTGGAGAGCGGATTTGTGGTCCGGGCTTTCGAGGCCCTCCACCTCGCCATTCAGAGGCTGGATCGAGCAGGGCGCGCCGCAGGAAGGCGGTCGCCGCGGCGAGGCCCCCATCGAGATAAATTGCGCCGACGACGGCCTCGAACGCGTCGGCGAGCAGCCTCTTTTTCTGGCGCCCGCCGGTCTTCTCTTCGCCCGGCCCCAGCCGCAGGTGCCTGCCGAGGTTCAAACGCTGCGCCGCCGAATGAATGGACGAGGCGCTCACCAGCCGCGCCAATCCCTTCGAGAGTTTTCCGGCATCCCAACCAGGAAAATCGTGCCATAGACGCTCGCTGGCGGCCAATCCCAGTATGCGGTCACCCAAAAACTCGAGCCGCTCATTATCCACTCCCTCCGAGTCTTGCCGGTGGGACCGGTGAGTCAACGCGCGCTCCAGGCGTTCGGGCCGCTCGAAATGATGGCCCAGGACGGATTCGAGTTCCGCGCGCTCCTCCGGGGTCATAGCTTGGATTGTACCTTGCGGGTCACTTGGGCTGCGGGGTTTGCTTGCGTACGCGGTCCGCAGCCTGCTTGCAGCGGTCCGCGAGCACCCCGGAAATCAAGCTGCACTTCCCGAATGAATCAGCCGCTTCGGTATAATTCTTCAGTCGCTCGAGCGCGAGCCCCATCACGTAAAGATCGGTCGGGTCCGGAGAGGTGGCGCCTTGGATCGCCTGCTGGAGTTCCTTGACGCACTCCTCGTTGTCACCCCGCCGGAAATCTATCATTCCCAGCGCGCTGTGCGCCTCGGCCAACAGTCCGGCCTTGCCGGCGGCAAACTGGTCATCAGGCATTGCGCCGGAATTGGACATGTGGGGAATGATCTCGATCGCGTGCTTTTCGTAACTTTCGGCGTTGTCCAACTTCTCATCCGCGTCCGGGTCTTTTGGATCGTAGATATGCGGAATCACCCAGCCGGCGAAAACCAGGACATCCGCGTCGTCGGGATCGTTCGCCAGGGCCTTCTTGGTGATCGCGTAAAAACCATTCCAATCCGATTTCGCGGAGTGCGCCTTCACGAGCTGTTCGTAAACGGCCTGCGTGTAGTGGCTCGTGGGGTATTTTTGAAGAAAATCCTGGCCGAGCTCGATTTTCTTGCCGGCGTCTGTTACATCAAAAAGGGCTTTGTAATCCGCTTCTTCCTGGGGATTCAGCTTGGGGGCTGCCGGTTGTGCGCCGGGAGCGGGAGGGGCCGCTTGCGGCGGTGTCCCCGGCGCGCCTGGGTTCGGATTCGCCGGCGGTTGCTGTCCTTGCTGGCCCCCTGGCTCTCGTGGCGCGGGCGACCTATCCGGCCCCTGCGAGCCTTGCTGTTCGTGCGCGGCTGCGATCGAAGCGAGTCCGAATACAAACAAGAGCACCGCCAATCCAACTCCGCTGCGAATTGTAGAGAGCTTCATTTTTTCCTTTCAGGCTGCATCACCACATTACGCGGACCGCAAAAACAACGCGAGCATCTCACGGTTGTCGTGTTCCGTTATCGTCCGGGGGCACGGGCGGCGTGTAGGGCGCATCCATGCCGTGCTGTGCCGCCACGCGGGCGGATTCGGGAGCGCCTTCGATCCCGAGGGCTGCCTGATAATCACCGACGGCGAGCTCGCGGTCGCCCTCCAGATCGTGGATGCGCCCCAGATAGACGTGCGACCACGCCAGAATTTCCGGATTCGTGGCTCCCCCCAATCCTGCCGGACCCACTGCCGCCGGACCCTGGGCCGCCACTAGCTTTCCGAACAATTCCTTGGCGCGGTCCGCTTGGCCGGTGAGCACGGAGGCAACCGCAAGTCCGTACATGGCCTGCGGCTGGTCGGGATTTTTTTGCAAAACTTTCTCGAATGCGGCGGCGGCGGCCGGCCCATTTTGAAGAGCAATCTGATTGTCGCCTTCCGCGAGCCAATTCCTGAGTTCCGATTCCTGATTTGAGGCGGATGCCTGATCCGAGTCGGAAGACGCGGAGGGCCGGACGGGGGCGAACGTGATGCTTTGCAGGCGCTTGCGCTCCGCCGCCACGTCTATTCCAGCAATCATCTCGGGGAAATAGTCCGGCAGGGAAAGCTGGCTCTTCTCGAATTTCTGCAACTGCTGGACAAGCGGGCGCACCAGTAGGAAGCCGGACTCATCGTCGTCGCGGAGAGCCGCTTCGAGCTCGTTCGGCGCAAGATGTTGCAGCCGCAATTCGACGGCTTTGACCAGGCACCCCCCCGTGAATGCCAGAATATCTTCCTGATATTCCTGGGGGAGCTGGGGGGCGTGCGCGGCGATATCGAGCAGCGCGCTCATGCTTTTCACCTTATCGCGATAGAGCACCGGCAAAGGATCCAGCAGGAAGTGCAGGTAGGCTTGCTGGATGTCGTCAATGGGTATTTGGCGCGTTCCCACGACCACTGCGTAGCGATCGCCAAAGCTGCGCAGTGTGGTGCGGGCGCCGGCGAGCGGCTCGACATAAATAGTGAAGGAGGCCACAGGCGAGTGATGAACCACCTCGCGGAGATAGGCATTCGAGAGCATCACGATGCGGCTAACAGGGGCATCATAGCGGTCGGCGGCGCGCAAGTACTCCGGCTCGATTTTGGACCAGCGAAGGCCCAGATGCGCCTCCTTGTAAAAATTGACCAGAATTGCCTGAAATCCATCGAGCGCCAGCACGTCCGGCGGGAGCACGTCGGGATCCATCTGAAATTGGAATTCGGGAGGCGGACCCACGACCAGAGCGAATGCCATGTAACGCGAGAGCGTCTGGCCTGGATCGGCGAGCGCGTGCTCGCGATAAAAGTCGTGCAGCGCCTGCGTTGCGGGCCCCTGCATCTTGAGCAGGTCCGCGCGAAGGGCCAGGCGTTCGGGCATCTCCGCGAGAGTCGTTTCATCCGCGCCGAATCCCGCGGCATCGAGCGCGCACATCACCGAGAAAATCTGCGGGCTTGTCTCCACGCTGACGCCGGTGTAGTTGCCGGGGGAAGCTTGCTGGTCTTCGGTCTGCAAGCCGGCCGCGCGAAGCGGAGGGATAAGGACGCCGAGGAGCGCCAGCGCGGCAACAACCCACGCCAACTTTTGGGCGTGCCTGCGGATGTGCTTGGCGATCGGCAAACTCCTCATGGACGGAAGTTACCCGCGCACACGCACTTCGCTGAAGGCCAGCAGGACGCGGCCGCCGTCCGACGGACGCCCGAAACTCAACTGCGGGCGGAAGCGCGAAAACATCAGAACCTCGTCAATCTGCCGCTGCACCGCCGTGTTGTTTGGGCCGGAAAGAATCTTGTAGTAGACGGCCTGTCCCTGCGCGTTCACCGTGGTTTCCAGCAGCAAAGCCCCTGAATCCGGCAGGCCGTCCGCGGGAACGATGCCGGGAGCCGGAAAGGGAGCCAGGCTTTCCAGCGCCGCGGGCTGAACCAGGTTTAGCGGCAAGTCGTTGGGAACCACGCCGCCCATGGGAACGCCCGTCAGAATGTTTTGCACCAGCAGGACGAAAATCCCGAGCGCCGCCAGAATGCCTCCCGTGGCAGGCACCGCATGTGGCCGCACAACATCATCGAAGACCAGGATCGCGCGCGAAATCATCCGCGCGAGTGTGCCTCTCTCGGAGCGCGCCTGCGCGGTTTGGATGCGAATGCGCGCCGCGAGACCGGAAGGCGCCGGCGCCCGTTCCACGTTCGCCAGGCACGCTTCCATGCGGCGATATCGCTCCAGTTCTTCGCGGCATTTTTCGCAGGAATCCAGATGCCGGCGCACGCGCGCGTGTTCCTCGTGGCCGATGGCCCCATCGAGATAGCCGGGAAGCAGGCGTCCTGTGGCCGGGCAGTTCATCGGACCGCTCCATGCGCCCTTGCAAGCGCGCCGGGCGCCACATCCGCTGCCACGCGCGCGGCAACGGACGAAATACGGCGATGGCAGTCCAGCGCGTCCTCTGCCGCCTGCCTCGCGGGCACGGCGGCCGGCGCCGGTTGTGGCGCATTGAAAAGGGGGTCGAGAATTTCCTTCAGCAGGCGGCGTCCGCGCAAGATGCGTGATTTCACGGTTCCCACCGATACTTCGAGCACTTCGGCCACTTCCTCGTAGGAAAGCCCTTCCAGGTCCCGCAGAATTACCGCGCTGCGAAATAATGTAGGCACTCCTGCCAGCGCCCGCCGGACGGTCGCCTGCACTTCGCGCGCCGCGAGCTGCTCGAAGGGCGTGGCTTCCGCGTCCTTCAGCTCAAGCAGCGAGCCGTGACTTTCTCTTTCCGCATCAATCGAAATCCGTTCCCGGTGATGCCGCCAGCGCCAGCGCCGGTGGTTGAGCGCCTGGCGCACGGAGATGCGGTAGAGCCATGTTTTCAGCGAACTCCCGCGCCGGAAACCCCTGATCCCGCGAAAGGCCCGCAGAAAAACCTCCTGGGTGACGTCCGATGCATCGGCGGGGTCCCCGAGGATCCCGTAAGCCAGGTTATATACGCAGGCGTGGTAGTGCGTAACGAGCCAATCGAATGCCGCGTCGGAACCCGCCTGAAGCTCTGTTACCAGGCTCGCTTCATCGCCTACCCACGGCCAGATTTGCGCCAGTTCAGACATGCCATCCGCCGCATTTCCCGAGGGCAATCCCTCTAGTATGTTGGACACCACCCGGCCCTCTTATGTTGCCAGCATAGCAGAAAAATCAGGCGGGTAGGCCCCTGTTTGACCTTCCTCGATGCGGGGTGCTATAAGAAATACATCACTCCGCTGCCCGGTGGGGCCGTGGCGCAGTTGGGAGCGCGCCTCGATGGCATCGAGGAGGCCGTGGGTTCGAATCCCATCGGCTCCACCACTTTCATCTGCCTTATGAGTTTCTTCGTTTACATACTGCAGAGCCAGTCGAGCGGACGCTACTACGTCGGCCAGACCAAGGACCTGGAGCAACGCATCGCCTACCACAATGCCAACTACTCCCTAGCACTCAAGAATCGAGGGCCTTGGAAGCTGATTTATTACGAGCGATATGCCACTCGCAGCGAAGCGTTGCGGCGAGAGATCTACGTCAAACGGCAAAAGGACCGCCGGTTTATCGAAGAGTTGCTGGGCGCGTCCCGGTGAAACCGGGAAGGCCGTGGGTTCGAATCCCATCGGCTCCACCACTCGTTGATTCATGGACCAGTCGCGGAGGGCGTCCTGGTGAAACCGGGAAGGCCGTGGGTTCGAATCCCATCGGCTGCTTCAGTGCGCCGCCTCGCCGGCATTCCCGGCACTTTCCTTCACGCGCGCCTAACCAAGCCGCCGACCAGCGAAAGCACAAAGAGAATCAGGAAGACGAAGAACAGAATCTTCGCGATCCCTGCGGCTGCTACCGCAATGCCGAAGAATCCG
This sequence comes from Terriglobia bacterium, assembly GCA_963823205.1. Classification (GTDB taxonomy): domain Bacteria; phylum Acidobacteriota; class Terriglobia; order Acidiferrales; family UBA7541; genus Palsa-295. The sequence goes on along the minus strand of CAWGKL010000002.1, from coordinate 344,092 downwards.
AATAACCCCGCGATCAACGCGATAATGAAAAATGTCGCTGCCCAGCCCAGCATACAGCCTCCTATCTGATCAAGTTGTCAATCGCCGCTTTAGGATCCAACTGTTTTCTCCGGCGCTTCTACTCGCGCTTTTGTAACTCGGATCGCGCCCGAAGCGAATACACGCATCCACGTAGGGACGCGTCCGCCTCGCTGTAAATGCGGGAAACCCGCGGTCAGCTAGCGTTTCTGATTCGCTGCTGGTATTCCGCGGAAATCGGATTGGTAGCTTGCGCTCCCATCCGGTTCGAGCTTTACCGGATTTCCCTCGCATGCCTCGGGGTTATGCAGTATTCCCAATTGCGGCGCGGCACGGTCTCCTGAAGCCGGTAACACCGTTTTTCAATTCTCGAAGGAGGCCCATTATGAATTGGGATCAAATCGAAGGGCAATGGAAGCAATATAAAGGACGAGTAAAAGAAAAGTGGGGCAAGCTCACGGACGACGACCTCGATGTAATTGACGGCCGGCGCCAGCAGCTCGTCGGAATCGTCCAGGAGCGCTATGGCATAGCCAGAGAAATGGCCGAAGAGCAGGTGAATGAGTTCATCGGGTCTCTGGAAGAATCTCGAAAAGAGGCCTCCAAGGCCCGCGGCGCCGGACGCAAATAATTAGGAGCCGTGAGCGGATACCGGGTGGAATGCCTCGCATGCGAGGCATTCCACCTGCGCCGTACTATCCGGCATTGCCGGGGCCTCATTCTCGTTCTACAGTGAACCTCCCGCCCAATATACAAAGCACACCTGATTGAAGCCCCCACAAATATGCTCTATACCTTACGCATGATGCTGAGATTCACAGGCTCGATCCACTGAGCGCTTTTCCGCAACTCTTTCCCCGAGGGACCGCTCTCACCCCCCCCCTAAATCGAGAGCGGTCCCTTTCTTTTTTCCCTTCTCGATCTGCTCGTTAAATCGTTTGAGAAATGGAGTAGTGGAAACTTCTAAGTGGTCTTGGGGCCGTTCAATAGGTAAAGCACGAGGAAAATCACCGCGAAAACAGGAAGCCAGTGGATCGGCGCTCCGCCGATATGGAGGAAAGCAAAACCGGCTTCCCAGATGAGCATCAAAGAGAGCCCTGTGGCGAGGAACGTCTCGGACCGCATCTTCTTGGCCTTTTGTGCGTCTCCTTTACGTCTGGCCGAGTCGGTTCTCATGCGCTTGCCCTTCGCGAGAGCCAGCCAGGGGCGTCCTGGCTTGACGGGGCGCCCCTATGCCAGCAATTGCCTTTTGCTACCTCGAGTATTGCGCGAGTTGATGCCGCAACCACGCAGCAGACTCCGGCGGCGGAAGCTCGCCGCTCAGAATGGCGTGGCGATTCACGTCCGGCCCGTACATCGCTTCGTTGGCGCTTTTGTCCGCGTGCACCACGGTGCCGTCCAGGCTCACTCCGGCAAAGACGCCCTTGGTGCGGGAATAGGACAGAATCTCCGCGGTCAATTTCAGATCCGTATCCGCGGCAGCTGTGCGGCCCACCGGGCCTGCCGCGACGGACGCGTCGGCGCCGAGCTTGAATCGGTCGCTCAGCAGGCTGTGCAAGGCATGGTCATTCATGAAGAGAAGCACCAGGTCGGTCGAAGAGCCGCCAATTTGGTACCCGATGCTTCCGCCCTCGACGGTCAGGAAAAGCGGCGCGCTCCATCCGCTCCTCGTATGGCACATGGCCACGCCCCGGCCGTAGTCGCCTCCCAGGATGAACGCGAATTTTGTGTCGCCTGGGATTATGGCGATACACTTCGCGGAATCCAGCAAATTGTGCGGGATCCCGCTATCCGGTGTGCTCATGATTTCATGAAATACCTGGGCGGACCTATGCAGCCGCTCCACATCATCGCTGCGGGTGGATGCCGATGCGACGCCCGCCAAGCTTGTTGCCAAAGCTAAGACGCAAACGACCAAAAGATTTTTCGATATGTTCTTCATCATGATTTCTTCGCTCCTTCGGATTCGGAGATTCGAAAACTCATCGAGAATCCGTGCAATATCTCGATGCTCCTCCGGCCGCGCCTGGAACGCCATACCGCCAAGCCTGTAGCCATGCGAGGCGTTTCCCCTAGTTCTTTCGCCCTGCGCTCTGCGCAACAAAGTTGGAACCCTGCTCGATTCGTCATAGAATACCGTGCCCATGGCAAAAATTACGTTTCTTGGCGCGGCGGGAACCGTAACGGGCTCCAAATATCTTGTCGAGGCGGGCGGCAAGCGCCTGCTCGTGGATTGCGGCCTCTTCGAAGGCTCGAAGGATTTGAAGCAGCGCAATTGGGAACCCCTGCCCATTGATCCCGCCACGATTGACTGGGTGCTCCTGACCCACGCCCACATTGACCACACCGGATATCTTCCGCGCCTGGTGAGCTCCGGTTTTCGCGGGCCGATTTATGCCAACGCCGCCACGCGCGAGCTGTGCGGCTTGCTGCTCCCCGATTCGGCCCACTTGCAGGAAGAAGATGCGCGCTACGCCCAGCAGAAGGGTTTCAGCAGCCACAAGCCCGCCCTGCCGCTCTATACCGTGGCGGAATCCCAGGCCGCGCTCCTGCAACTCAAAAATATTCCCAGCAACGATTCCTTCACCATCAGCCCGGAATTTTCCGTGCGTCCCCATGACGCGGGCCACATTCTGGGCGCCACATGGCTCGAACTGACCATCACCGAGAATGGCAAGCAGACGCTGGTCGTCTTTTCCGGCGATCTGGGCCGCTACTCCCAGCCCATCCTGAACGATCCGGAGCCGCCCACGCGCGCCGATTTCCTGCTGTGCGAATCCACATACGGAGATCGCGACCATGAGGCAGGCTCCATCGCCGACGAACTCGCGGACATCATAAACCGCACCGCGAAGCGCGGCGGCGCCATTGTGATTCCGGCGTTTGCCGTGGACCGCACCCAATTGTTGATGTATTACCTTCGGCAGCTGGAGGATGCGCAGCGGATTCCCAAGCTGCCGTTTTACGTGGATAGCCCGATGGCCATCAACGTGACGGAAATGTACGTGCGCCACCGCGTGGACCATGATCTGAAACTTGGGCAGGACGCCAGTCCCGATCCGCTCGGCCTGCAGAACGTTCATTTGACGCGCTCGGTCGAGGATTCCAGGAAAATCAATGATGTGGTCTCGCCCTGCATCATCGTCTCGGCCAGCGGCATGGCCACGGGCGGGCGCATCCTGCATCATCTGGCGCGCCGGCTTCCTGATTCGCGCAGCGCGGTCCTGCTGGTGGGCTATCAGGCCGAAGGCACAGGCGGCCGCTTGCTTGAGGACGGAGCGAAATTTCTTCGACTCTATGGCCAGCAGGTGCCCGTGCGCGCGCAGGTGATCGAGCTCGGGCAGCTCTCCGCCCACGCGGGAAGAAGCGAACTCCTGCGCTGGCTTTCGGGGTTTAAGACTCCGCCGCGGCAGACGTTTTTGGTCCACGGCGAACCCGCCGCGCTTGAATCCTTCCGCGGCGCCATCACCACCCAATATAAGTGGCCGGTCACCATCCCCGCCTATCAGCAATCGTTCGATTTGATTTCCTAAGGCATTTGCCTTCGAGAGGCGGGACGAGCCCCCGTCATATGGATTTCCGTTTTTGCGGGCGAAACGGGCTTGCGGACGGGCGACCTTCGGTGATAAAAACGCATCCTCGATAACAAGGTGCTTGCCCTCGCCGCCGCCGGAATTCTCCTCACATGGTTGGTTTGCACGGCTGTCCTCATGGGCCTGGGCTCGCTCGTTCTCCGGAAATTCGGGGATGGCTGGCGCCTGCTGGACGATTTTTGGATGGGCCTCGCCATTGCCGTCGCCTTCCTGGAAGTGTGGAGCTTGCTCCGCCCAGTCACTCCGGCCGTGGCGCTGCTGCTTGCCGCCGCCGGCATTCTCGGACTGGCATGGAATCGGGGAAAAATTCTCCGGCAGGCGGAGGAAGCGGTGCGCGGCGTGGGCTGGGCGGTGCTCGTTTACGTCGTCATCGCCGCTTACATCGCTCTGAGGTCATGCGGCCCTTGCGACTATTACGACACGGGCCTCTACGGCGCGCCGGCCATCCGCTGGATCGCGAGCTACGCGGCGGTCCCGGGACTCGCCAACCTGCATGGCCGCTTCGGCCTGGACAGGCTCGGTATTCCTTTGCGACGCGGCGCTGCGCCAGGGCGTCTGGCCGAGCCTCTATTTTCATTTTTTCACCGGCTTGATGCTGGCCGGCCTGTGGGCCGCGATTTTTCCTTCGCTCGTTCGAGTGGTTCGAGGCACGCCGGTATCCGCGGCCGATTATTTTCAATCCATTCTCGTGATTCCCACATCCTGCTGGGCCGCCCGGTCGAAAATCGTGGGGACCGTAACCGACCAGCCCTCCGCGATTGTGTGCCTGATCGCGGCGGGCATCCTCTTCGGCGAATTGAGCCGCGCAGACGACGAAAATCGCGCCGAGCACGACGGCTGCAATGCAAGAATGGCGGTTGCCGCCACGCTCGCCGCCCTGGCCGTCACGGTGAAATTATCCGCCCTCGTTTTCTCGGCTCTCGCATGGGGCGTCGCGTTTGTGTGGTTGTGGCGCTCGAGCCGGCAATCGCGGCAGAGGGGAGGGTGGATCGCCGTCTCCATTTTGCTTCCCGCCGCCATTCTAGTTCCCTGGATCCTTCGAGGCGTAATACTCAGCGGATACCCATTTTTCCCGAGCGCCCTTCTGGGTATCCCCGCGGACTGGCGTGTTCCTACCGCGATGGCTGCCCTATATGCCGCCGCGGTTCGCTCCTTCTCGTTGGATCAAGTGTATATGTACGCGCCCGCAAAAATGATGGCTTGGGGACGGTTCGGCGGGGCGGCGGACTGGTTTTTCGGCGCGGTGAGAATGAGGGATGCGTTTCAGGCGCCATCGTTATTTTCCATCGCCGGCGCGGCGGCTCTTCTCGCCGGCCGCTTGCATGCGGTGCGGCAGCGCCAAAGCCTCAACCGCTCGTTATGGCTCTTGCTTCCTTCGCTCGGTGGCATCGCCTTCTGGCTGGCCGAAGCGCCGGACCCGAGATTCGCCCAGGCGACCATTTGGACCCTGGCTGCGACGCTCGGCTCGCTGGGGATTGCGTCATGGGCCGCGCGCGTGAAGTGGATGCGTCCCCGGGTGGTTGCGGCGGGGCTGCTGGTCACAATGTTGTGGTGCCTCTTCTCCTATGACTGGCAGCAGTCCTACCGGCCTCTCGCGACCGTTCACGAGCTGGGTCCATTGCCCGTGGTTCAAGTCGTACCCCGCAGCACCGCGTCGGGACTGATCGTGTACGTTCCGGCCGCGGGGAACCGATGCTGGGACGCGCCCTTGCCCTGCACGCCGTACTTCGACGGCACGCTACGGCTGAGGTCCCCAGGGAACCTGGGCGGAGGGTTCGAATCCGAAGGCCTTCAGAAACTGCCCACGAATTGACGCGCGCCCGCAATCGAGATCGGACTGCTACGGCGCGGCTTCCTCGACGAGGTGGGGATGAGGCAACGGAATGATGAATTTCCCCCGAAAGCCGCGCGCCGACAATTTGGGGATGAGTTCGTCGGCGATGTGCCAGGAAAGCAGCAGCGCATATTCCGGCTGATCTTCGAACAGCCGGGATTCCTCGAGGACGGGAATCAGAGTGCCGGGAATGTATTTGCCGATCTTGTAGGACCCTTGGATTTCGAGGACGCAATCGAGAATGCCATCGTCCAGCCCAACATAGTTGATCAGCGTGCTCGCGCGGGAAGGAGCGCCAACGCCGTAGATGCGCTGGCCGCGGGCCTTGATGTCCTTGAGCAGCCCGTAGAGGTCCAATTTTGTCTGCACGACCCTGGAGCGGAAGGTGCGGAGTTTTTCGGAGGTCAACTCGGCGGCCTCGGCGGCCAGAATTTCGGCAACGCTCGGGCGGACGGGATGTTTTCCACTTCGCGCCGCATAGACGCGAATCGAGCCGCCGTGCGTGGGGATGCGGCGCGCGTGGATCACTTCCAGGCCGTGCATCCCGAGCAGATGCTGAAGGCTTGCGAGCGAATAGTGGCGCAGGTGCTCGTGGTAGATCGTGTCGTACTGCAGCGTCTCGACGAGCGCTAGGAGGTAGTGCGACTCGGAGACAAAGATTCCGTCGTCGGTGAGTAGTTCCAAAATACATTCCACAATCTCGTGGATATCCTCGATGTGCGCGAAGACGTTCGTGGCGGTGACGAGCTTGGCTTTGCCTTTCCTGCCGAGCGCGGTGCGAACCGCCTGGCGGTTGATGAAAGAAATGAGCGTGGGGATGCCGCGCGCGTTGGCGAGCTCGCCGGCCTGCGTCGGCTCGATGCCGAAGACCGGGCCACGCGCGCTGAAATTGCTCAGCAGGGTCCCGTCGTTCGAGCCGATGTCCACGACGAGGTCGGAGGGCCCGAGCGGGTAAAGAGCGGCGACCTCGCGCGAAAGCTCGGCGAAATTATCGCGCAGGATTTTCGTCGTGCCGCTGGTGTAGGGATATTCGGGGGGAAAAGGATGGCGGGATCGACGATCAGGCCCAGTTGCACGAGTTGGCAATCGCGGCAGCGCAGCACCTGCGCGGGATAGGCCGGTTGCTCCCCGGGGGGAGTGCCAATGAGGGGCATGGTGTTCACCGGCGGGAGATAGCCGATGAAAATTACGGGGTCCAGTCGTGAAGAATCGCAGACTTGGCAGCGGCGCACCACGATGCTGCCGCCGGAACCGGCAGCCAATTTTTTCTCGCCCTGCGCCCATCTTGCTTCCTGCATCGGCTCCGCCTTTCGCGATATTTTTACGGCTTTGCTTTGGCCTGTGAATCGCGGCGATACCAGTCCACGGTTGCGGCCAGGCCCTCGGCCAGGGGAACGCGCGGCTGGTAGCCCAGCGCGCGCATTCGGGAGATGTCCGGGCAGCGGCGCAGCGGTCCGCCGGGCCGGAGTTCTCCGGGGACGAGGCGAATCTCGCGGCCGAAGCAGCGCGCCACCGCGTGAGCGAGGTCGGCGATGGTTGTCTCCACGTCGGTTCCGATGTGGTAGATGCCCAGGTGCTCGCCGCGGTCGAGCACCCGCATCACGCCGTCAATCAGGTCGCTGATATAGACGAATGCGCGGGTCTCGCGGCCCGTGCCCTGGATCGGAAAATCGACAACGCCCGGTTTCGCGGCGAGCTCCGCCATGCGCATCGCAAACTGCGGGATCACGTGCTCCCAGCCCATCTCCGGGCCGTAGGCATTGTGCGGGCGGAAAATGACGGCACGGTCGAAATGCTTCCGGCCATAGTTGATCAGCATCAGTTCGCTGATGATTTTGCCGCCACCGTAGGAGTAGCGCGGATTGAGCACGTCGGGCACGCTCAGCGGCACATTTTCCGGCGTGGGAATCACAGGCGGCGTTTGATAAACCTCGGAACTGGACGCCAGCACCAGCTCGCGCACATTGTGTTCGACGCAGGCATCGAGAACGTTGGTCATTCCCTTGACGGCCACCTCCAGCACGCGCTCCGGCTGGGAATAAAAAAACTCGGTACCGTTGATATATGCCAGATGGCAGACGCAATCGGCGCCGCGCACGGCCTGACTGACTGCCCGCGGATCGCGGACATCGCCGGCGACGATTTCGACAGCCCCGGCCATATCGTCGAATTTGCACGCAGCGCCGCGGGAATTATCGTCCAGCACGCGCACGCGGCGCCCTTCCTCGACCAGACGCCGCGCCAGCGCGCTGCCGATGAATCCCGTCCCGCCCGTCACCAGATAGGTTTTCGCCATCGAAATTACTTTTCCAGTCCCGTGGTCGGAAAGGCCGAAGCCGCGCGCACGCGAACCACGGGCCGTTCGGACGCCGGCACAGGCCGAAGGTGCCGAACGCCCCAAATGAACCACCGGAGATATTCGCCCATCCAGGGGCCCAGCTGAAACGTGGACTTGCCTCCATAGAGGCGGTCAATAGATATAACCGGCACCTCGCCGAGCGTCCAGCCGGCCAATTGCGCCTTCATGGCCATTTCAAAAGTGACGGCCCAGCCCACCGGCTTGGCTTCCAGTTTCAGCGAGGGAAAGAGAGAGCGGCGAAAGAGCTTGATTCCGGTTGTGGCGTCGCTGAGGACGCAACCGGCCATGCGGTGAAAAAGCCGGTTGGCAAGCCGCGAAAGCACGCCGCCGATCCAAGAGCCGCCCAGTCTCCGGCCACCGTGGGCATAGCGGGAACAACTGACCATGTCACAACCTTCCTGCATCAGCGCCAGCATGTCCTCGATAGCGAGAAGCGGCCCCACCTCGTCCGCGGCAAATAACAGAACGTAATCACCGACGGCGGCCTCGACGCCCGTGGAAATGGCGTTGACCACGCCGCGGCCGCGCTGATTGTGGACGAGACGCAGATTTCCATAGCCCGTCTGCATGGCGCGGATCACCGGGACGCTATCGTCTTCAGGGGAATCGTAGACGATCAGAAGCTCATGCGGGACTTCGATCACGGCCTTGAGCAGCTTCACCATGATCCGAAGATTGATGCCCTCATTCCGAACCGGAAGCAAAATGGAAAGGGTGACCGCACGAGTCTGCGGGGGATCCGCCGCCGTGCGCACGGCCCATTCGTCTTCGATGTTGGGAGGTCTCACGCGGATCACATATTCCCTGGATTAGGAGCCGAAGCTCTGAAATTTTTCCGCCGGGCGATGCCGCGTCCTGGCGGCCACTGGATGAATATTCCTCACGGCTGTTTCTCGCGCGCCGCGAGTGACGCCTCGAGGCTGCGGAGCTGCTCCATGACGCTTTCCCGGTTCCTGGGACGAATGAACCGAATCGGTATTCCGGCGTAGACGCTCCAGGGACGGAAATCGAAGTTTGCCGGGACAAGGCTGAGGGCGCCGATCACAGTCCCTTCGGGGATCTGATTGCCCGGCAGGATGACCGAGTTTGCGCCCGCCGCGGTGTAGTCACCAAAGGTCACGTCGCCGCGGAGCAGATTTTTTTTGACCTGTTCGATACCAGGGGGAATGATCGTGACGAGATCGTTTACAAAATCATCGCTCGTGCACCAGACCTTCACGCCGGAGGACAAGCTGCAAAAGTCGCCGATCTCGAAGCGCATATCCGCGCCGCCGGCAACACTGCAACCCGATGCAATATGGGTGCAGCGGCCGATGCGCACGCGCGTGGAGAAGTAGCAGTAGTCGTTGACGATGGAATCTTCCCCGATGACGAAGTGATCGGGATGGCGGATGCGCGCGTTCGGGGAGACGATGGCTTTCATCTTTTCCGCTGGTGGACGCTCCATTACCCGCGCGTCGCAAACGCGCCGGGCTGCGATGAAAACTCTCGAATCTCACGGCAAACGGCTCCGATGTCGCCGTCCGAAAGCGTGAACGCGGAAGGCAGCCACATGGCGTGTGGAATCTGTTTGGCGCTAACGGGGAATTTGTCGCCGGGCATCCGATAGGGCGCCTGGGTATGGAGCGGATGCCAGAATCGCCGGCCGCGAATTCCGCGCTGCGCGAGGTAATCGTACAAATCGTCGCGCCGCTCGACGAGGACATCCGTCCATTGAGGAACTTCCCCGCCTTCCAAGGAGAAAGGCAGAAGCGAAATGCCCGCGCGGCCGCGCAGTCCTTCGGCGTAGCCTTGGTGGATACTCCTCATTCTTTCAAGCCTGGGCGCGAGCTCCTTCAGCTGCGCCAAGCCGATCGCGGCCTGCAGGTTGGTGAACTTGAAATTGTAACCGATGGAGTCGTGGGAATCGTCTCCGCCGCTGCCACGCACCGGCCGGCCCTGGTCCTTCAGTTCGCGGAGGCGGACATGCAAACGGTCGTCATCGGTGGTGACGAATCCTCCCTGGCCGGTGGTGATGGTCTTGTTGGGCGACAAGGAAAAGCATCCCGCGACGCCGAATGTTCCCAAACACCGGCCATGGTGCTTAGATAGCAAGGCCTCGGCGGCATCTTCAACGACGAGAAGGCCGTGACGCTCGGCGACATCCAGAATAGCGCCGAGATCGGCGGCACGGCCGCTCACGTGCACCGGAAGGATGGCCTTGGTGCGGGGCGTGATGGCACGCTCCGCACATTTCGGATCGAGAGTGAGTTTCTGAGGATCGATATCGGCGAGGACGGGCTTGGCGCCCGCAAGCGTCACGGCATTGGCCGTAGCGATAAAGGTGACATCGGGCACAATCACTTCGTCGCCGGGTCCCACGCCGATTCCCGCCAGCGCCAAAAAGATCGCGGTGGTGCCGCTCGTGGTGGCCACCACGTATTTGCAGCCCAGGAGCGCGGCCAACTGACTTTCGAACTGCGCCGTCACTTCGCCGTCATTCAAGAAGCCGCTATCGATGACATCGGCGAGCCGAGCCTTTTCTTCGGCGCCGAACCGCGGGACCCAAAACTCGACTTTGGAGTTCAAGATGCTCCTCTCATGCGGAATCCGCCGACGCGCGCGCCTGCGTGAACAAGCTGCCCTTGCCCCAGAAGTTCCAGACGTCCACGGCCACCTTCTGGCCCAGGTTCAAGCTCCGATAGTCATGGTGGGGGGCGCATAAGATCAGGATATCGCTTTCCCGGACGACTTTGTCGAGAGGGAGAAGGGCCGGATCGCCGTGCACATAGGGATCGGTGGTCAACACAGCCTTGGCTCGAAACATCAGAATCTTCTTGAGCTTGTAGCTGAGCGAGAAGCGCGGGTCGTCGCTTTCCGCTTTGAACGCCATGCCCAGCAGTCCCACCGTCATCTGTTCCAGATTGTATGTCGCGGCTATTTTATCCACGATGAATTGCGGCATTCCTTCATTCACAAGCATGGCCTGAAAACCCAGGCCGAACTGGTTCCGGTAGAAGCTGGCCAGTTGCATCGTGTCCTTGAAAAGGCAGGGGCCGGCGGTAAGCCCCGCGGTGGGAAAATCCTTGGAGCGTGGATAATCGCGCTTCATACCTTCCAAAATCCTGTAATAGTCCATGCCCGCGGCGCTGGCGATCATGTAGAACTGATTGGTTACGGCAAAATGGATATATCGATAGGAATTCGTGAACACCTTGGCCAGCTCGGCTTCCATGGGAGAAAGTCTCACCACCTCGGGAGCAATCAGGCTGAAGAGTTTGGCCGCACGCTCTTCCGCTTCCGGCGTTGTGCCGCTGACAATCTGAGGAAGACTCTGCAGCTCCTGGATGGCATGGCCCTCGAGGATGCGTTCGGGACAAAACGCCAGCATCAAGCGCTTGCCTTTCCCTCGCGCATACTCGGCCATGGATTCCGTCACGCCCGGATACACCGTCGAGCGGATCACGACCAACTGGTCTTCGGAAAGGAACGGAAACAGATCGTCGAAACACCGCGTCATCACTCGCAGGGAAGGAGTCAGGAATTCATCCACCGGCGTGCCGATGGTAATGACCACGGTTTTCGCTTGGGCGATGTCTTTCGCTTGGGCCGTAAATGTCAGCAGACCCTCGGCAAGCGCCTCCCGCAGGAGCGGTTCCGCGCCTTGCTCCATGAAGGGCATGCGTCCGCCACGAATGATATCCATGGATTCCTGGTTCACGTCGTAGATCAGCACACGCCGCCCCTTGGCCGCAAATACGATCGAAAGCGGCAGCCCTACATGCCCCGCGCCTCCCACCACGCAGATATCCGGTGGAGCGGGTGGCGCCTGCGAGTTGGATTTTGAAATTGCGTTCATCTCTCGATTGCCAACATTCGTTTGTCCGCCCGCTCCGCGGCGGCCTTTCCGCGCCCGACCGTTCACCCCCTGGATTCCAAGCCCGGGCCGGTTGAAAACTTGCCTTTTAGCGCGGCGAGGAACAGCACCGCCAGGTTGGGGGCATGGTCAATTTCCCCCTTGCTGATGTGGCGTATCAGATCGCGCTGCTCGCAGCGCACCAACTCCACGCCTTCCTCGCGAACCACGGGAGACCGGATCTGCGTCGCGCCCGCCGCATAGAAGCACCACAGCTTGTTCGCTTGCCGCCCGGGATCGGCGGCCAGCGTGCCGAGCAGTTCGAACCTTTCGGCCTCATAGCCCGTTTCTTCGGCAAGTTCCCGCCTGGCAGCTGCCTCCGGCAATTCTCCCTCCTCGACGTGCCCGCTCGGCAATTCCAGGGTCTCTCTCTCCACGGCTGGACGGTATTGCCGGACCATAAGCAGCGGCCCCTCCGCGGTCGCAGCCAGCACAGTCACATGGTCGCAGGTCCGCAGGATGTAATAGGGCGAAGCGGAGCCCTCCGCCTTCCGTGCCACCACATCAAACCAGGGCACTGAAAATACCACTTTATCGTCGGTCATTTGTCCTGCCGTTATCGAAAGCCATCGTATCATTATCTCAACTGCAATCGATTCGCAAGGGCAGGATTGGCGCCGCGTTCGCCGCAGGGGGGCGAAAAAACAACAGCGGGGACCTTGCGGCATACGGCAACCGGCGTCGTTTGCTGGTCGCATCCTTGCGAAAGGCGTAGTCCAGGAGCCGCCTTACGGGGGTGCAATCCTCATTTAATTCTCCAAGGGAAGCGAGGAAATCGCTCTTTATGCAACGGTTCTTCGGCCTTGCGGTTGACACCGGAGCACCGGGTAGGCGATAGTGGCAGGCGGGGTCATCTCTCGATGGATGCTAGGGTCCTTGGGTTTATGGGCAGGCTCGTGGCGAAGCCTATCCGCGTGGTGCCGATGCTTATTTTTTTCGGCTTCCAGGCAGCCCACGCCCAGGGAACCCTCGATACCCCACAGCAGCAAACGAACGAAAAAATCGAGCAGTTGGCCGCGCTCGGCGGCGTACATCCGGGTGACATTCCCATCGGTAGCGGCGACCTCCTCCATATTGACGTTTTCGACGTCCCCGAGCTATCGCGCGAGGTCCGCGTAAGCGAGACCGACGACATTAGCTACCCCTTGATCCCCGGGAAAATCCATGTCGGCGGCCTCACTCCTTTCCAACTCGAAGCGAAACTCGAGCAGCTGCTGGTCGAGAACGGGCTTGTCTCCCATCCGCATGTGTCTGTCTTCGTGAAAGAGGAGAACAGCCAGCCCATTACGATTGAAGGCGCGGTGGGCCACCCCATGATTTATCAGGCGATCGGGCCCACGACCTTGCTCGAAGTATTGACGGCCGCGGGTGGCATCGCCACTGACGCGGGAAGCTCGATCATCGTCTCGCGCCCCGTTCACGGGGATTCGGCGCAGATGGAGCCGGCCAGCGACAAGAACGATCCCCCCCAGGACCATCAGCTAATTACGATTCCCTTGCAGGACTTGCTCGAATCGGGCAATCCCGTTTTCAACATCCCGTTGTACGGCGGCGATGTGGTAAGCGTGCCGCGCGCCGGAATCGTTTATGTGATGGGCCCCGGAGTAGCTCAGCCCGGCGAGTACGTGCTGCAAGGCTGGGGAGAACAGGTGACGGTGCTGAAAGCGGTGGCGCTGGCGCACGGTTTAACAGCATTCGCGAAGGCGGATAGCGCCGTCATCATGCGCACGAATCCCGCGACGGGGAAAAAGGACGAGATCCCGGTTCACATCCACAAGATTGAAAAGCGCAAGATCGACGATGTGCCGCTCTTATCCAACGATATTTTGTACATACCCGACAGCGCCGGGAAGAAGACGCTTGCCAAGGGCGCCAGCGCGATTCTGGGAATCGGCTCCTCTGTGGCCGTGTATCGCACGACGGCGCCCTAGCGAGCAGAGCCGGCAGAAGTTTGCGCGAACGTAGAATTTAAGGAACGGAGCGGAATGGACGACGCAGCTCGACTCGCGATTCGGGACCGCAAAGCCGCGGACTCGCTGGCCGTGATCCCGGCGCCAGTGGCCATCCCCTGGGAGAACATGCCCCGGGAACCGCACTTGCTCGATTACGTGATCCTTCTTCGCAAGCACCAGTGGCTGATTCTGACGTTTCTGCTGACCGTCGTGACCGTCGTGACGATCGCTTCCTTCAAGATGAAGGCCGTCTACCAGGCAGCCGCGCGCGTGGAGGTGGACCGGGAATCGCAGAGCATGCTTCCCTTCCAGGACACGAGCACCTACGACTATGAGATGGACCTGGACAATTACATCGAAACGCAGTGCAACATTCTGCTGAGCGAGACGCTCGCGATGCAGACCATCCAGTCGCTCGATCTCGCGCGGTATCCGGAGTTCGGCGGCGGCGCGAGTACGTTGCCCTTCCCACAGGGCGGCGCTGCTCCGAAACGCCCTCCCGTCCTGACCGCCTTTTTGAGCCGTCTGACGGTCCGGCGCGTGCCCAACACGCGTCTGGTCGAGGTGACGTTCGAATCCCAAGACCCGCAGCTTGCCTCTCAAGTGGTCAACACGCATTTGCAGAACTATACGGAACAGAATTTCCGCAGTAAATATGACGCCACGACACAGGCATCCTCATGGCTCTCCTCGGAGCTCGAGGAACTCCGGGTGGAGGTTGAAAAGTCGGAAGACGCGCGCATCACCTATCAGCGCGAAAATCAAATCTGGCAACTCGACGGGAAGCAGGACATCACGACGGAAAAGCTAGAGGAACTGAGCAAGGCCGTGACGGAAGCCCAGACCGCGCTCGCGGAGAAGGAAGCATTCTACCGCATGGCCACTTCCGGAGAAGCGGACGCCTTGCCGGCCGTCCGCGAGAATGCCTTCATCGAGGACTTGTTGAAGGAAAAAAGCCAACTGGATCAGCAATATGCCCAGACCGTGAACCAGTATGGCCCCAACTTCCCCAAGGTGCAGCAAATCGCGGCGCAGCAGAAGCAGGTGGACTCCGATCTGGCAAACGCGCGAAAGACGGCGGTGGAAAGCGTCGAGGGGGAATACAACACGGCGCGCAGTCACGTGGAAATTCTTCAGGAGGAGCTGGACAAGCAAAAGGCGGAAGCAAACGACGAGGCGGAAAAACTGGTGCAGTACAGCATCCTCCAGCACGACGCCGATTCCAACAGGCAGCTTTATGACGGCCTGCTGCAAAAATTGAAGGAGGCGGGGATTACGGCCGGCTTGCGTTCGAGCAATATCCGCGTCGTAGATCCGGCTCTTGTTCCCACAACGCCGTCGCGTCCGCAGAAAGCCCGCAATATCCTCCTGGCATTTCTGGTCGGCCTCGTGGGGGGGATCGCGCTCGCGATTTTCCGCGAATATCTGGACAACACGGTGAAGTCGCCCGACGACATTGAAGCGCTGACGGGCCTGCCGTCACTGGCGGTGGTGCCTTCGCTGCCCGGCCTGAACGGCAACGCCTACGGACTCTCGCGCTTCTCACGTGACCCGGCGGCGCCGGCGGCCGCCGTATCCCGCGTGGAGCTGCTTTCCTTTGCCCAGCCTAAATCGCAAATCTCGGAGGCGTTCCGGGCGCTGCGAACTTCCCTGCTGCTTTCGCAAGCGGAACATCCGCCGCAAGTGATTCTCGTGACGAGCGCGCTGCCGCGCGAAGGGAAAACGACTGCGGCCGTCAATCTTGCCGTGACGCTTGCGCAACTGGGCGATCGGACTCTCCTCATGGATTCGGACTTGCGCAAGCCGGGCATTCGTCGCGCGCTGAATATGCCGGCCGGAAAGGAAGCGGGGTTGAGCACCTATCTCGCGGGCGTTTGCAGCATGGAGGAAATCTGCGTCCCTCACCCCACGATCAACAACCTCACGGCTTTGACGACCGGGCCCGTGCCCCCGAGCCCCGCCGATCTGCTGTCGTCGCATCGGATGCGCGAAGCGATTGCGGAGGTGCGGCGGCGGTTCAAATTCATCGTGATCGATTCGCCGCCGATCATGGCCGCGACGGACGCCGTGATTCTCTCCGCCCTGACGGATGGCGTGCTGCTGGTGGTGCGGAGCGGGGAAACACCGAAGGAAGCGTTCACGCGCACGCGGGATCTTCTGCTTGCGGTGAAGTGCCGCATCCTCGGCGTGGTCCTCAACGCCGTTGATTCCAGCGCGCCGGACTACTACTATTCTTATCGCTACTATCCGTATGCGTACGGCCACGGTTACGGCGAAGATGCTGAAAAGACGTTGCACGAAACGAACAAACCTTTGAGTTAGGGGCGCTCCCGTTCGCGCGGCGGCGGAGGGTGCACGCGCGCGGCGCTTCCGACGAAGGAATTGGGGGAAGGCGAGAATGGGCCCAAGAGAGCGGAGCGGCATTGGGAGGGATTCTTGCGCTGTCTGATAACCGGTGGTGCGGGCTTTATTGGATCACACCTGGCGGAGGCGCTGCTCGGGCGCGGCGAGGAAGTGTTCGTTCTCGACGACCTCTCGACGGGCAGCGTGGAAAACGTCCGCCATCTGAAAGGGCACGAGCGCTTCCACTACTCTTACGATTCGATCACGAACAAGAACCTGCTTGCCGAGTTGGTGGATGAATCGGACGTTGTCTTCCACCTTGCCGCTGCCGTGGGCGTACGGTTGATTGTGGAAAGCCCGGTGCGCACTCTCGAAACGAACGTGTATGGCACGCAGCCTCGTCCTGGACGCAGCATCCAAGAAGAAGAAACTCGTATTGATCGCTTCGACCTCCGAAGTGTATGGGAAGAGCGACAAGGTGCCGTTCCACGAGGACGCCGATCTGGTTCTCGGTCCGACCACGAAGGGACGCTGGAGCTACGCGGCATCCAAAGCGCTCGATGAGTTCCTCGCGCTCTCCTACTGGAAGGAGAAAAGGCAGCCGGTCGTCGTCGTCCGGCTGTTCAACACCGTGGGGCCGCGCCAGACGGGCCGTTACGGCATGGTCCTTCCGAATTTCGTTCAGCAGGCGCTCGAAGGAGCGCCTATCACGGTGTTCGGCTCGGGCCAGCAATCGCGATGCTTCTGCGACGTGCGCGACACAATCGAAGCGATTCTCCGCCTGATTGCCAAGGACCGCGCCGTGGGAGAGGTCGTCAACATCGGAAACGACCAGGAAATTTCCATCGAGGGGCTGGCGCATTTCGTGAAGCAGCGCACGAACAGCAAATCGCCCATCACCTATATTCCCTACGACCAAGCCTATGAGCCGGGTTTCGAAGACATGCCGCGCCGCGTGCCTTCGCTCGAAAGGCTGCAGCTCCTCACGGGGTTTCGGCCGCAGACGCCGCTTTCGGAAATCGTGGACCGCGTGATTGCGCACCTTCAGAAGAAAAGACCGGGTGCGCTATCGGCCCCGGCCCCTGGACGGATTTCCGCGACGACGGTATCCCCGTGAGGCAGTAATCAGCCGGGCGCACATGCCGACATCCTTTCTCCCATCCAGGGCGGTCTTCGCGCGCTCGTTACCCTGGCGCACCAACTGTTCGGCTTGAATACGCGCTTCCACATGCCTTTCGGCGATGCGTTCACGGCGATTCGGGCATGCGCCAGACGACTCGTCCATGTATCCGGAAAGTCAGCACAAAATGGCGAAGCGTCATTGAACCATGCGCAGGAGTGGCAAATAATGGCATGCTTGGGGCCATGCGATGGAAGGAAGCCATGAGCGCATCTTCGACGACAACCCGCGGACAAGAAACCGGGCCGGCGCGGCGCGCGGCCGGGGCTTCGTTCGCCTCACAAGAGAGCGGGGAGAAAGCACGAACGAGCACGACGCTCTCCGTCATTGTCCCGGCCTACAACGAGCAATACCTCATCGAGACGAGCTTGGGGAGATTGCGCGTACTGAACGAGTCGCCGCTGCTGGACCGGATCCAGGTGATCGTGGTGGACGACGGGTCTTCGGACGGCACGGCGGAAGCCATCGCCCAATTCCGCAAATTCCTTGAATCCGAGGGGGCTCAGCCCAAGTTTTCCTGGGTCTGGGTGCGCCACGAGAAAAATAGCGGGAAGGGTGCGGCCATTCGGACGGGGCTTTTGTACGTGGATACGGAACTCGTGGTCGTCCACGACGCGGACCTCGAGTATCACCCGCGGGACCTCTTGAAAATGGTGGAAGTTTTTCTGTCGGAGGAAGCGGACGCGGTATTTGGCTCCCGCTTCATGCCGGGCGGTTACAAACGCGCGCTTTTCTTCCGCCATGCCCTGGGAAACAAATTGCTTACCTTTCTGTGCGACCTGGTCTGCGATCTGAATCTCACCGACATGGAGACCTGCTACAAAATGGTGCGGGTGGACCTTCTGAAAAGCATTCCGCTCGAAAGCTCCACGTTTGATGTCGAGCCGGAACTGGCCATCAAACTGGCCAAGCGCGGCGGCCGAATTTTCGAAGTGTCCATCAGCTATTCGGGCCGAACCTACAAGGAAGGGAAGAAAATCAGTTGGAAAGATGGCGTGCGCGCGCTCGGGGCGATTTTCCGCTATGCGGCTTCCGACCGAATCTACACGGGCGACGAACACGGCAGCGCCATACTCGACCGGCTGAATCGCGCCCCGCGGTTCACGCGCTGGATGGCCGATGTCATCCAGCCTTATATCGGGCATCGGGTGCTTGAAATTGGGGCGGGAACCGGCAATATGTCGCTGCACCTGATGCCTCGCTCGATTTACTGGGCAACGGACATCAATCCCCAATATCTGGACTATCTTTCCAAGCTTCGCCCCACACGGCCTTACATGCGCGTGGGTTACACCGATGCGATGGATGGGGGGACGTTCCCCCAGGGGCAATGCTTCGATACGGTCGTCTGCCTGAATGTGGTCGAGCATGTGCAGGACGACGGCGCCGCACTGCGAAATATTTGGAACGTTTTGGAAGATGGCGGCCAGGCCATCATTTTAGTCCCCTGCGGCCCATGGCTCCACGGAAGCCTCGATGAAGTGTTGGGGCATCACCGCCGGTATACGGAAAACCAACTCACGGCCGTGGCGCGCCAAGCCGGATTTCAAGTCGAGAAAATTCTGAAATTCAACCGGCCGGGCGTGCCGGCCTGGTGGCTGAATGCCTCCGTCCTGCGCAGAAAGAAATTCGGACTGGGCCAGATTCGCATGCTGAATGCCCTGACGCCCCTTTTCCGTCTGCTGGATCCCTGGCTTCCGCTTCCGCCGCTTTCCGTCATCGCGATACTCCGGAAAGGGAAGAAAGAGGACGGGCTCCTTCCGGCGAATTCCGGCGCGAACGCGGCAATGCCATGAAAGTGATGGTGGAATCGCCCGCTCGTTTGATGAGCAGCAGCGCGATGCAAAGCAGTGAAAAACATCCGCGGGGCCTTTCAAAGTATGAATGGCTCCTCGCCCTCCTTTTCATTTTTAGCCTTCCACTCTGCAACGCCTGGGTAAGAGGAGACGGCGTGGGCTATTATGCTTACGCCCGTTCGCTTTTGATCGAAAGACACCTCGATTTTGAAAAAGACTGGCAGCATGGCAACGAGAGTTTTGTTTTGGGGCGAGTGGATGCCCAAGGCCAAGTTCTTGCCGATCAATACACGCCCACAGGCCATATCGGAAATCTCATGTCCGTTGGACCTTCGCTGCTATGGGCGCCTTTTCTGGTTCTCACTCATGGGGGAGTCCTTCTCTTCGATAAATTCGGCGGCCATGTTCCGGGCGACGGATTTTCGGCCCCTTATTTGATCACCATGGCGGTCGCGACCGCCCTATATGGATTCGCGAGCCTGTGGATTTCATTTCGCCTGGCGCGAGAATACTTCCAAGAGAAATGGGCCTTTCTCGCGACGCTGGGCATCTGGTGGGCCAGCTCGCTTCCTGTATATATGTATTTCAATTCTTCGTGGTCCCATGCGCATTCCGCTTTCATCGTCGCGTTGTTTCTGTGGTATTGGCGCCGGACACGGGGCGAGCGCACGCTTTCGCAATGGATTGTGCTGGGAATCATTTCGGGGCTCCTGGTGGACGTTTATTATCCCAATGGCGTTTTGCTTCTGATCCCGCTGCTCGAAGCGGTCGCCCGTTACCGGCAGGAATGGAAATCGCACGCGGAGGGCGGACCGGCTATGATCAGGCTCTTCTCGCAACACTTGATCTATGCCGCCGCCTTCATCGCCGCGCTTCTTCCGACGCTCATTTCGCGGCGAATTATTTATGGCGGATTCTTCCAGACGGGATATCCGAGCCATTGGCACTGGAGTTCGCCCGAATTGTGGAATGTCCTGTTTTCCGCGGATCACGGCCTATTGAGTTGGACTCCCCTATTGATCCCGGCTCTCATCGGCCTGGTATTGTTTCTGCGGACGGATCGTCTCTTCGCTACGTATCTGATCGTCGTCTTTTTGGCATTTTATGGGATGATTTCCGTCTACCCTTATTGGGACGGGCTATCATCGTTCGGCAACCGCTTTTTCGTCTCGCTGACGCCCATTTTCATTCTGGGGCTAGCGGCATTCTTCGATTCCCTGGCGCGCGTATGGCAGGGACGCAGCGCGGCCATCTTCGCTTCGAGCGCGACGGCGGCTTTCATCCTTTGGAATATGGGCCTTGTCTTCCAATGGGGCGTGCACCTGATCCCGGCTCGCGGGCCCATTTCCTGGCGCGATGCGGCGTATAACCAAGTTTCGGCCGTTCCCCGGCAGGCCGCGCAAACCCTGAGGAATTATCTAACGGGCCGCAAACAATTCTTGAACCGAATCGAGGAGGAAGACGTGAAGGGGCTCAAGTCCGGGCAGTCCGGAGGAACAGAGTGAACGCCACGACCCAACCCGCCGGGCCGGCTGTTCTTGCGAAGCTTCCCGTTCTTCGTATAACTCCCCCAAGCCGGTGGTGGCATCTTCCGCTCGCTGAATTATGGGAGTACCGCGAGCTGCTCTATTTTTTCGTCTGGCGCGACATCAAAATCCGCTACAAGCAAACCGCGATCGGCGCCGCCTGGGCCGTGCTCCAGCCGTTTCTCACCATGCTCATTTTCAGCTTGTTTTTCGGCAAACTGGCGCACATGCAGTCGGAGGGCTTGCCCTATCCGGTCTTTTCCTATTGCGCCCTGCTGCCCTGGACGTATTTCGCGGGCGCACTGCAAAATTCGACGAACACCATCGTCGAAAGCCAGCGCCTCATCACCAAGGTCTATTTCCCGCGGCTGATCTTGCCGCTTTCATCCGTGCTCTCGGGCCTGGTGGATTTCGGCATTTCCTTTCTGATGTTTTTCGTATTGATGATCTATTACGGGGTCCGTCCGGCGATTACAGTCATCTGGCTGCCGGCCTTTCTCTTGCTGGCCATGCTGACGGCGCTCGGAGTGGGGCTTTGGCTCTCGGCGCTGAACGCCATCTATCGCGACGTGCGTTACGTCTTGCCATTCTTGGTGCAATTCTGGCTCTTTGCTTCGCCCGTGGTCTATGCGAGTTCGCTGGTCCCCGCAAAATGGCGCTGGCTCTATGGCCTGAATCCGATGGCGGGGGTGATCGAAGGATTTCGCTGGTCGCTTACGGGCCATGGCGATCCACCGGGACACATGGTATTCGTTTCCGCGGCGGTGGTGATTGTGGTTCTTCTCAGCGGCGCGGCCTATTTTCAAAGGATGGAAACTACGATGGCGGATGTGGTCTAGAGAAATGAGGGCTTACGATTCCATTGTCCCGAAGGGAAGGCTGATTCCATGAATGCCGGCGGCCCATCCTCGCTGACGGCGGGGCGCATCCCCGAACTCGATGGCCTTCGCGGAGTGGCGATCGGCATGATCCTGGCGACTCATTACTTCTTACAACTGATTCCCGTGCGCATGGGCTCTCTATTCGCCTATGCTCTGGTTCCCTTTCGCCTCTCGTGGAGTGGCGTGGATCTTTTTTTTGTGCTCTCGGGCTTTTTGATCGGCGGAATCCTCCTGGATGCCCGCGATTCCTCGAATTATTTCCGCGTCTTCTATACGCGCAGGTTTTTTCGCATCGTCCCGATTTATGCCGTGTGCCTGGGCGCGTTCTTTATTTTGTATGCCCTCGTCCGATTAGGAGTGGCCGTCAAACTCTCTTACGTATTGAAAAATGAGTTGCCCTGGACTCCCTATTTGTTGTTCCTTCAGAATTTTTGGATGATGCAGCGCAATACCTGGGGGGGCTTTGGCCTCACCGTCACTTGGTCGCTGGCCATCGAGGAGCAATTTTATCTGACGCTGCCTTTGTTGATCCGGGTTGTGAATCCTCGGAGGCGGATTGCTTTCCTCGGTGCGGGCATCCTGATGGCGCCCATTTTTCGCATCGCGTTTCGCGCCATGAGGCCCGGAAATTTTTATCCCGCGTTCTTCGTGATGATGCCTTGCCGGGCCGATGCGCTTTTGCTCGGGGTTCTTGGCGCCGTTGTCGTACGCGACGCGCGTTGCCGCGCGTGGCTGACCGGCCATCACAGGCTTTCCGGAGGCATCCTATTGATTTTGACTCTGGGTTTCGGCGTTCTGACCAAGTTCTTTTGCTCCCCGGATAACGGCGTGATGTTGACGATCGGGTTCACGTGGCTCGCGGCGCTCTACCTCGGCGTGCTTCTGTACGCGTTGTCGTGGCGCGAGAGCCTCCTGAGCCGGTGCTTGCGATGGAACTGGCTCTGTTGGCTGGGGTCCATTGCGTACGGAGTATATCTGTTCCACCTGTTGTTTCTGTGCGTGATTTATGGGTCGTTGTGGCCGGGGCCACCGCAGATTCCGTCGTTGCAAACCCTGGGCGTTATCTTGGTCGCTCTCGCTGTCACACTCGCCGCTTGCCGGGCTTCCTGGATATATTTCGAGAGGCCGCTTGTACAGACTGGACACCGCGCGAAGTACGAGTTCGCCGCCGCCCCAGAAGCCCCGCTGGCGGCAGCTGCGCCTGCCGGAGGAGATTAGGTTCAGGTGCCACGATTTTGACCGAAACCGTCATCGAAGTTCGCGGGCTTGGCAAGGGCTATCGCGTCGGCGAGCGCGAGCGCTACCTCGCGCTGCGCGACGTTCTCGCCCGCGCCCTCCGCGCGCCATTCCGCCTCGGGCGCAAGCCCGGGCGCGATTACCTCTGGGCGCTGCGCGACGTCAGTCTCGACATCGCGCAGGGTGAAGTGGTCGGTCTTGTTGGACGCAACGGCGCGGGGAAAACCACGCTCCTGAAAATTCTCTCGCGCATCACGCGCCCCACGGTCGGCTATGCGGAAATTCGAGGCCGCATCGGAAGCCTGCTCGAAGTGGGCACGGGCTTCCATCCCGAACTGACCGGGCGCGAAAACGTCTACTTGAGCGGCGCCATCCTGGGGATGTCGAAGCGGGAAATCAACCGCAAATTCGACGCCATCGTGGAATTTTCCGGAGTCGAGCGCTTTATTGACACCCCGCTCAAGCATTTCAGCACCGGCATGCAGATGCGCCTCGCTTTCGCCGTCGCCGCGCATCTCGAACCGGAAATCCTGCTCGTGGATGAAGTGCTCGCCGTCGGCGACCTCGAATTCCAGAAAAAATGCCTCGGCAAAATGAAGGACATTTCCGAAACCGGCCGCACCATCGTCTTCGTCAGCCACCAGATGAACCAGATCCGCCGGCTCTGCCAGCGCGCCTATTGGATTGACGGCGGGCAGATCCACAAGGAAGGCCCGGCGAACGAGATTGTGGGCGCCTACGAGGCCGCCATGTCTGACGGCGCGGTGCGGGGTTCGAGAAATGGAGAGCCGAATGTGGCCAACAGCCGGTTCATCCGCTGGGCCATCGAGTCTTCCGCATCGGGCGCGCCGAACATCCTCGCCTCCGATGGACCGGTTAAGGTGGCGTTCGAATTGCGGCTCAATGCGCCCGTAAAAATGGGGCACCATGGCATCGCTCTCTACAACAGCGGCGAGCAACTCATTTGGGGCACCGCCATAGATAACCTGGAGCTTTCGCCCGGCGTGCATCTCTTGACGCACCAGCTGCCTTCTCTTCCGCTCCGCCCCGGGCCATACACATGGAAAGTCAGTTTGTACGACGAAGGAAGCCTTGTGGACTACTGGGATTGCACTCCCGCGATGCTCGTCACCACCGCCCCCGTCACTCACCCAAGAGATGAGTGGGCGGGGTTCCTGAATATTCCCGACCAATTTTCGGTGGATAGCAAAAGGGGATGACGCGAGTGGCGGCAGCGCAGGAATTCGCGACGAATGGGTTGCTGCCCCGCATGCGGCGATTCTTAAAAAAACCGTGGCGCGAAAAGGGCCGGTCATTTTATTTTCAGTGGACTCGGGTTTTTCCGAACGTGCCGATACCCGTCCGATTGCCGTTTGGGGCTTGGTGGCTGGCCCGAAACGACTCTGTGGGGGCTGCATTGTTCTGCGGCGGTTTCGAGACCGTCGAGCACTCGTTTGCGGAGCATTTCGTTCGCGCCGGCATGACGGTGTTGGATATCGGCGCACATCACGGCTATTACACGCTCCTTTTTTCCGGAAAGGTGGGCGCGGAAGGGAAAGTGGTTGCGTTTGAGCCGTCACCGCGGGAACGGCAACGATTGGCGCTGCACCTCCGTATCAACCGGTGCAAAAATGTGGCAATGGAGGATTGCGCGCTGAGCGAAGCCGAGGGTATGGAGCAATTGTATCTGGCCGACACAATCGAGTCCGGCTGCAATAGCCTTCGAAAGCCTGCTGTCTCGGCGCGCACGAAACTGGTTTCTGTCCGCACAAGATGCTTGGATCATGTTCTGCGAGAACGCGGGATTGAACGAGTGGATTTCATCAAATTGGATGTCGAGGGAGCGGAACTCTCAGTCCTGAAGGGCGCGGCCGAATTGCTTCGTCGCCGTCCGCGCCCGGTTATCCTGGCCGAGGTGGAGGACATCCGGACGAAGCCCTGGGGGTATCCGGCCAGGGATATAGTGATCTGCCTTGCGAATCTTGGCTACCGATGGTTCACGCCGCAGGCCGGAGGGCGCGCCGAAGAAACCAACGTGACTCAGGAGGCCTTCGCCGGAAATCTCGTAGCGGTTCCCGAGGAACGGATCGCATCGCTTCGGGACATGGTCTTCGAACCCAAGGAGGGCGCTAGCGCAAAATGATCGTCGCCGGCGAGATTCACCATCATGCCCCTGACGAGTGGAACGGCATCCTGAACGTGCCTTGTAACTTCGAGACTCCGGAGGGAAGCGGAATTGGGCGCTGAATTTATCTTTGACGAGCCGCGCGCGCGCCGTTTTGTTGAGGCGCGGCAGGCGATGCTGCGCCCGATTCTTTCGGACCTGCGCGAAAGACTCCAAATTCGCTCGGTGGCCGACGTGGGATGCGGTGTGGGATATTTCTCGGGATTTCTGCGGGAGCTTGGATTCGAAGTCGTCGGGTTCGACGGCCGCGAGAAAAATGTGGAGGAGGCCAAGCGCCGCTACTCCGGCATCGAATTTAAGTGCGCAGACGTGGAAGATCCATCCATTATGCGGTCGGGACCTTACGACATGGTGCTTTGCGCCGGGCTGCTCTACCATTTGGAAAATCCAATTCGTGCTCTCCGCAATTTGTCGGCCATGGCCGGGCAGCTTCTCTTGATCGAAAGCTACGCCACACCCGGGAGGGAGACGGCGCTTTACCTTCGTGAAGAACCGCCGCTTGAGGACCAGAGTCTTACGTACCTGGCGCTTTATCCATCTGAGTCGGCCCTGATTAAGATTTGCTATAAGACCGGTTTCCCATGGGTTTATCGTTTTGTCTCAATGCCCGATCATGAGGATTTCAAGGACCTCAGGGGCCGCAAGCGGCAGCGCACGATGCTTCTGGCCTCGAAGTCTCGTTTGGACCTCCCCTGCTTGGCGCTTGTTCCCGAGCCGCAGGATTTCTCCGATCCTTGGCAGACAGCGGCGGGGAAAATGCTGAGCTTCCCAGTCCGCGTGAAGCGATGGATCGGGGCAAGACTGTCCGCGAAGGAATCAGCGCTCAAAACCGGCTCCGAGACCGGCCGCGGCCGGCACTCATCGGAGCGGCCATGAATTTCGAAGGCAGGGCCGAACGAAAGCGCATGGCTGGATGGTGGGCCGGACCTGCCGCGGTTTATATCGAAGAGCCCGGGCGGAAACTATGTTGAATCAGAAATTGACTCACGCGGACCTGGAAAACAAGGATTACTGCGCGTGGCTCCAATTCCTCCGCGAGGCCGAGAAGTGGGATGAATCTCGGATTGCTGAATACCAGCTCAGTGAAATCCAGCGTATGGTTCGACACGCCTTTGAGGAAACGCGGGCGTATCGGGTCCTCTATGAGCGCTCCGGCATCCGCCCGGAAGACATCCGCACATTGAGCGATTTTAGAAAACTGCCTTTCACCGAAAAGGAAATGTTTCGAGACGATCTGGAAGGCTTCTCGGCGAAAGTCGCTGGTGCGGAATGTGTGACAACAGGCGGCAGCACCGGCATTCCATCTAGTATGTATAGGGATTCCCAATCCTTCGCCAAGGAATTGGCCTCGAAGGCCCACCAGTATCACCGGGTAGGGTGGAAGGAAGGGGATAGGCAAATTGTCTTCCGGGGCCTCTTGATCAATACGCCTGATCACATGGAATTTGCCCCGAAATTCAATGAACTGCGATGCTCCACCTACGAGTTTCTGCCGAAGGAGATGGAGGCTTACCGGCAGCGCGCCTTGGATTATCAGCCCGAATGGATAAGGTGTTACCCATCGTCAGGCTATCTATTCGCAAGATTTCTTAAGGAAACCGGGCGCACCTTCCCCAGCGTCAAAGGAATCCTCTGCTCTTCGGAACAGCTTTATGATTTCCAGCGAGAATTGTTGGACGACGTTTTTAAGGCGCGAATCTTTTCTCATTATGGCCATTACGAAATGGCTGTGCTGGCGGGCTTCTGTGAATACGAAGACACCTATCACGTGCTCCCGCAGTATGGGTATGCAGAATTGATCGGCCACGATGGGCGTCCGATCTCCAAACCAGGAGAAATCGGCGAGATCGTAGCCACATCCTTTATTATGCATGCCACGCCGTTTATTCGGTACAAGACCCAGGACTTGGCCGTCTTCAAAGGCTGGAGCTGCTCCTCCTGCGGCAGGCCGTATCAAGTTTGGGAAAAAATTGAAGGCAGGCTTCAGGAGCTTATCCTGACGAAAAGCGGCCGGTATCTATCCACATCGATGCTCAACATGCACGACGACTTCTATGACCGGATCAAACAATTTCAGTTCCTGCAAAGAGAGCCGGGCAGAGTCATTTTTCGCTATATTCCGAAAGAGAATTTCGGCGAAGAGACCCGCAAGAAGATGCACAAGCAGCTGTCGGAGCGTTGCTTGAACGATGTGGAGATTACCTTGGAGGCGGTCAAAGAGATTCCCCTCACGCAAAGGGGCAAACACCGCCTTCTGGTCCAAGAACTCAAGCTCAAATTCGACAACCCTTCCCTCCAACAGGCCTTAAAGGAAAATTCATGAGCGTGAAGGTGGCCGTGGTCAAAACGGCGAGCGCGCAATATCCTACCCTTAGCCCATACCATCCCTCGGTCTCCTACCCGGAATATCCTTTTGGAGGGGAAATCGCCAAAGAGCCGAACCATGTGTACGAGGGGGTCCGGCAACTTTTCTATGATCTCGGGCTTGACCGGGCGGCATTCGGGAGTCCGGCTTGGAGTCCTCTCAAGCAGGCGATAGAACCCGGCATGAACGTGGTGATTAAGCCCAACTTCGTATGCAGCCGGCATGACGAAGGCAAGGACCTTTATTCCATCATCACTCATCCCTCCGTCATTCGAGCCGTCGTGGATTATTGTTGGATTGCCTTGAAGGGGCAGGGCAAAATCGTCATTGCTGACGCGCCGCAATACAATTGCAATTACGCCAAACTTCTTCAGCAGACTCACCTGGACGAAGTTTGTGATTTCTACCGCTCATTCGGGGGACCGGAAGTCGCGCATCGCGACCTTCGGCATTACTGGTCAGCGAAGAGACACTTTGCATCCATGACCAGGCCTTTGCCCGGCGATCCTGAGGGCGTAGTCCACATTGATCTCGGCCAGACGAGCGCTTTCCGCGGAAAGCCCAACGCGGACCGCCTATATGGGGCTGTGTACCATCGAAGCGAAACTGTCAGCTGTCACTCCGGGGGAAAGCAGGTCTATGAGGTTTCCGGGACGATTTTGAACGCTGATGTGGTCATCATGGTTCCGAAGCTGAAGGTTCATAAGAAGGTCGGCGTCACGCTGAACGCTAAAGGCTTGGTAGGAATTGCCACAAACAAGAATTTGATTGTCCATTACACACTCGGATCCCCCAAGGAGGGCGGCGATCAATATCCCGACGGCTTGCTGACGCCGCTTGAGGAGCGTCTGATCAAGACCGAGCGCTGGATGTACGATCATTTTCTCGCTCCCCGGTTGAATGCCGCTCGAATTGTTGCATCGCTCCATCTACTGGTGTCATAACAACACAACCCGGCGGCTTGGGCTAAAAGTTTCGGAGAAAAAGCGCATTTTGGATGCGGGAAATTGGTACGGCAACGATTCTGCTTGGCGAATGACGATTGATTTGCTGCGGATATTTTACTTTGCAGACTCCAAGGGACAAATGCACAAAACTCCGCAGCGAAGAATGCTTTCCGTAGTGGATGGAGTAATCGGCGGGGAAGGATGCGGACCTCTTACTCCGGACCCCAAGCCATCGGCCTGTTTACTGGCGGGAGAAAATCCCCTGGCCGTCGACTTGGTCGCAACGCGTCTAATGGGTTTCGATCCGATGTCGCTCAAGATCTATTCCCAGGCCCTGGGAAACGAGGAATACGATTTCGGGTTTCGCCGGTTGGATGAGATCGTCGTCCTCAGCGACGATCCAAGCGTGAGGCGTTGTCTGGTGGACCAGGAATCTAGGTTTCTGGATTTCAAACCTCACCCCGGATGGGTCGGGCATATTGAAGCGCAGGCAATCGCACGAGGAGCGCCAAATGGCAGAATATAGAATGTCAGTAATCGGCCTAGGGAAACTGGGCTTATGTCTGGCGGCCGGCTTCGCCAAGCGTGGCCTGGACGTTCTGGGTGTTGATGTTTTGCCGGGCGTGGTTAACGCGCTCAACCAGGGCCGCACGCTGCTTTGCGAGCCGGGCCTGGCCGAATTGCTCACTGAATTCGGCGGGAAGAGCCTGCGGGGGACCTTGAGCCACTCTGAGGCAATCGAGCAAACGGACATCTCCTGTATCATGGTGCACACCCCGAGCGAGGATGACGGTAACTTCTCGAATCAATATGTCTTGAAGGCCATTGAAGCGCTAGGGGTCGAATTGAGGAGCTCAAGCAAGCCCTATCATCTCTTCATCATCAACAGTACAGTGATGCCCGGCACGATGGAAGGCGCGATCATTCCTCTGCTGGAGAAGACTTCCAGACGAAAGGTTAACCAAGGATTTGGGGTGTGTTACTGCCCTGAAATGGTTGCCCTCGGATCGGTCATCCGCGATTTTCTCGGGCCCGATCTTGTAGTGATCGGCTGCAACGACGAGCGTGCCTGCCAGATGGCCGAAGCCGCGTACCATGCCCTCTGTGAAACCACCACGCCCTTTTTTCGCATGTCATTGATCGATGCGGAAATTTTCAAAATCAGTCTCAACAGCTTCATCACCCTCAAGATAAGTTTTGCGAACGGACTGGCTAACCTTTGTGAGCGGGTTCCCGGCGCCAACGTGGATGCCATTACCGCGGCGCTCGGCGCGGACCGGCGTATCTCGCCTCATTACTTGCGGGGCGGCCTCGCGTACGGTGGAACTTGTTTTCCGCGCGACACCAAGGCCTACATAGCCTTCTCCGGACGTTACGGCATGGAGGCCACACTGATCAAAGCGGTTGACGCCGTGAACCAGGCTCAGGACCGGCACCTATTGAATCTAGTCCTGGAGCAGCTGAATCGGTGCCCTGAAAGAGCCGTTTCAGTCTTGGGGCTGGCATTCAAGCCAAATACGAACGTCATTGTGGGATCCCCGGGCATTAAGCTCATTGAGGAGCTGGTAAAGAGGAGCGTGCGCGTGGTCGCTCATGATCCGCTGGCGATCGAAAGTGCCCGGGCGCACTTCGGACCCAAGATCACTTTGGCGAGTTCGATTCGCGAGTGCGTTGCCGGTTCACAGATATGTGTGATCGCAACACCGGACAAGGCATTCAAGACCATCGACGCGAGCTACTTTGTCGGTGACTCATGTACTGTCCTCGATTGCTGGAGGCTCCTCACCGGACCGCAGTTGGGGCCCAATACGCGCTACATTCCGATCGGGATTAATCAGCAGGCATTGGCCGCTGAGCATGTGCCGGACGGCGTTCGGCACGTCCGCATGGGATTCAGCGACGCTGCCGGAAAACAGCCGGCGGAAGCCTCCGTGCGATCCTCGAAGGACGGCCTATGCTGACGATTTTCTCCATCCCGAAAGCCTTCAAGGGCCATATCGGCACGATCCAGCGCAACGCCATCCGGAGCTGGACGCTCCTCGACCCCCGCCCCGAAATCATTCTTCTTGGCGCCGACGAAGGCACGGCGCAATTCGCCGCCGAATTGGGCCTGCGGCACATCCCTCGGATCGCCGCCAACGAATACGGCACTCCTCTGCTGAATGATATGTTCCGGCAGGCGGAGGCGGAGGCCGGCGGAGACACCCTGTGTTATATCAACGCCGATATTCTTGTCCTCAGCGACTTCCCTCGCGCGCTCGCCAAGGTCACGGAGAAACTGAAATCATTCCTGGCGATCTCGGAGCGAATCAATCTGGACGTACTGCAAGCCATCGAATTCAGCGCAGGCTGGGAAACCTCCATCAAGGAGCGCAGCCGTAAGGCGGGAATTCCGGTCGGGTATACAGGGATCGACATATTTGCGTTCTCCAAGGGCGCCTATCCGCGCATTCCGGATTTTGGCATCGGGCGCCTGTGGTTCGACCAGTGGCTGATCAAAGCGGCGCGGGAGAGCGGAATACCGGTTGTGGACCTCACGCGCGTCTCTCCCGTAATTCACCAGAATCACGACTACAGCCACGTGGCCGGGGGCGCTGAATCCATCTGGAAAGGCAAGGAGGCGGAGCACAATCTGCGCCTCTATGGCGCGCCTCCCCACTCCTTCACATTTCTGGATGTAACACACGAACTCACGCCCGGCGGCACGATTCGCAGGGTCCGCTTCCGCAGACACCTATTCGAAGCGAAGATGTTTCTGTGGGACGTATTCGTGCGGCGCACGGCGGGCGCGCGCAAGGTCCTGAAACTTCGGAGAAGAATTTCGCAGGCAGGGCCGAACGAGAGCGCCTAGCTGAATACAACGGTACCGGCGATTTTCGGCCGAAAAGATGGCCCGCGCGCTTTCGGGGAACCGGAATGAGTTCGCCACAAGGGAAGCCGGATATCACGGAAGCCGTGGGCCGGGCGGCCCAGCGGATACAGGTGGTGTGCCCCGCATGTGGCGAGGCGACGAACGCAAGTCCTCTCGAGCTTTTCAACGGAGTTTCGCGGTACGCTTGCGCGGGATGCGATCTCCATTTCTGGCATCCCGTCGCGATGCCGGATGCCGCCTGGTATGAAACCGCGTACCAGGGACGCGATCAGACGGCGATGCCCCTTGAGCCGGGCCACCGCTTTTTTCTGGCCGACCCGAAAGCCCCCAAGCGCGGCCGGTTGCTCGACCTTGGCTGCGGAACGGGCAATTTCCTCGCGGCGGCACGCGACGCCGGATTCGACGTTACCGGAGTCGAGTTCGATTCTTCCGCTGCGCTTTACGCAAGGCAGCACTACGGCCTGCAAAAAATATTCGCCCAGCGCCCGGAGGATTTCCGCGCGGCGCACGCCCACGAGCAATTCGACGTTGTCACATTCTTCGAGGTCCTCGAACACCAGGAGCACCCGCGGCAATTTCTGGACGTCGCCAAAGATTGCCTCGCCGTGGGAGGCTTCCTCGCACTCAGCGTTCCCAATCGCGATCGCTGGCAGAAAGGGGTCGAGTCGCTGGACTACCCGCCAAATCATTTGACTCGTTGGAGCCCGCGGTCTCTCAGAAGCTTTTTGGAACGAAACGGGTTCGAGATTCTTTCCATGCGCCAGGAACCGCTCGGGATTCGCCGCGCGGCAGGAGTTCTGAGCGCGGGATTGCGTACGGGGCTGGTCTCCAGCGTGGCAGGCGAGCGACCCCCGACGCTGACGGATCTCGCGGAGATGAATCCGGACGAGATGCAGCGCGCCGTGAAGCGCCTCTCCGAACATCGGGGGCATCGTCTGGCCGCGCGGCTTGCGCGCTGGAAGAATTTCGCGATGGCGCCACTGGCGGCTCTGCTGCTGCCTTATTTGCGTTTGCGCGGATACACGGGTCTATATCTCTACTGCTTGGCCCGCCGGAAAAGTTTGGCCTCGCGCGACGCCCCGGGCGCGGCCGCAATGTTGGGCGGTACTGTGTAACATCGCGAAGCCGGCCGTCACAGTTTCGCCCAGCGCCGCTTTCGGCTATTCTTGTCCGCTTATGCTCGATCTCGGCTATGTCCGCGAGCACCTCGACGCCATCGAGCAGATGGCCCGCCACCGCGGCATCTCGCTCGATCTCGCCCCCTTTCGCGAACTCGACGCCGAGCGCCGCCAGATCATCACCCGCGCCGAGCGCCTGAAGGCCGAGCGCAACAAGGCCAGCGATGAAATCGTGACGCTCAAAAAGGCCGGGAAAGACCCCGCCGCCATCCTCGCCAAAATGAAAGACGTATCCGACGAGATCAAGCGCGACGACGAGCGCATCGCTGAACTGGATGAAAAGCTGCGGCAATTCTTGTTGAACATTCCCAACATGCCCCACGCGAGCGTCCCCATCGGCACGAGCGCCGCGGACAATGTGGAAGTGCGCCGCTGGGGCGCGCCTCCGAAATTCGATTTCGCGCCGCGTCCCCATTGGGAACTGGGCGAAGCCGCGGGAATCCTCGATCTCTCCGCGGCCGCGAAAATCGCCGGCGCGCGCTTCGCCGTTTACAAAGGATGGGGCGCGCGGCTCGAACGCGCGCTCGCCAATTTTTTCCTCGACGTGCACACGCGCGAGGATGGCTACACTGAAATTCTTCCGCCGTTCCTCGTCAATACCGCTTCGCTCACCGGCGTCGGCCAGCTCCCCAAGTTCGCCGCGGACATGTTCCACCTGGAAAACACCGACCTGTGGCTCACCCCCACCGGCGAAGTGGAATTGACCAGCCTCTATCGCGACGAAACGCTCGACGCCGCCTCCCTGCCCATCAAGCTCTGCGCCTGGACCGCCTGCTTCCGCTCCGAAGCCGGTGCCGCGGGAAAAGACACGCGCGGAATCAAGCGCCAGCACCAGTTCCAGAAAGTCGAGTTGTTCAAATTCACGCGCCCCGACGACAGCTACGCCGAACTCGAATCCCTCGTGCGCGACGCGGAATTGCTGCTTCAGTGGCTCGGGCTGCACTATCGCGTGGTCCAGCTTTGCACCGCCGACATGGGCTTTGCTTCCGCGAAGACCTACGATATCGAGGTTTGGCTTCCTTCGTCGGGCGAATTCATGGAGATTTCTTCCTGCTCGAATTGCGAGGCGTTTCAGGCGCGGCGCTCGGGAATTCGCGCGAAGCCCAAGGGCGGCAAAAGCGAATTTGTGCACACGCTCAATGGCTCGGGCCTCGCCGTCGGACGCGCCTGGATCGCACTCGTCGAAAATTATCAGCAGGCGGATGGATCCATCGTGATTCCCGAGCTTCTGCGTCCCTACATGGGGATCGATCGCATCCCTGCGGGGAAAAAAGATTAAGAAACGGGGCCCACGAGCACTTTCGGCCCGGTGGGATGAGGCATGCCGCCGGCAGGCTCGATGGTGACGGCGAACGCCATCGGCGCGACGCCCTTCGGCACGGCCGCCATCCACGAGTCTGTACTCCCCACCGGTGGGATTGAAAAATCCCGCACTGATCGGAACTCCCTGCTTGGGGACGAGCCACAACTGGTAGGTCATATTCTTCGGAGCGGGCGCGATCGCTCCATCGCACATCAGCTTTCCCATCTGAGAATTGAAAAATACGCGCGCGGTTCCCTGCGGCATGCCGGGCATGGACGCGAGCGAAACCGTCATCGTATCCTTGTCTTCCACGAGTTCGGAAACTTCGCGCTCCCCGTCGAGTTCCTTTTGCAGTTGCTCGATGGAAGCGCGCTCGGCGGCAAGCTGCCGCTCGAGGCCGCGTATCTTCCTTCCACAGGAAAATTGCCGCGACCGCGAGAACCACGCCTGCCGGAACGAGCGCCCCGGCCCACCACGGCCTCATGAATCCGCCCGTGCGCTCGGCCGCGCCGCGCATACGCTCCGGAGCGCGACCTTCGGATGCGCCATGGATTTGCTCGAGCAGGCGCTGCTTCACGCGCGGCGATGGTTCCACCACCGGCGCGGCAAACGCCAGCCGGGCCATGCGCCCCTGCGCCTCGGCGAGCTTCTGCGCGCACGCGGAGCACGCCGCCACGTGCGATTCGATCGCCCGCTTCTCGTCGCCTTCCAGCGCACCGAGGGCGTAGAGATCGAAATCCTCTTCGCGAGTTGGATGTCCGTTCATGCCTGTAAATTCCGCCGCAGTGTTTCCACCGCCGAGCGCAGCCGCGTCTTCACCGTGCCCAGCGGGTCGCCCATCCGGCGGGCGATTTCGCTGTGCGTCAGGCCTTCGAAGTACGCCAGCTCCACGGCCGCGCGCTGCTCGACGGGAAGTTTTTCCATCGCGCCCTTCACCCGCCCGAGCATTTGCTCCTGCGCCAGCGTGCTTTCGAGATTCACGGGCAGCACCACCGTATTCTCGAGCAGCGGGCCGCCCGCGGCCGGATTGTGCCGGCGCAGGCGGGAAATCGCGCGATGCCGCGCGATCACCAGCAGCCATCCGGGCAGCGTCCCGCGCGAGGCGTCGAATTGCGCGGGCGCTCTCCAGACCTGATAAAAAATATCCTGCAAAATTTCCTCGGCCGCTTGCGTGTCGCGCAAAATGCGATTTAACACAGACGAGAGCATCCTGGCGTAGCGGTCGTATAGCGCGGCGAGCGCTGTCTCGTCCCGCCGCAATATTCCTTCGATGAGCGCCGCGTCCGAGGCTCTCACCTCCGCTCTCGATCCCGAACTCACGAGGTCCTGGCGGCTCCCTTGAGAAGATACGCGCAGCGCGGCTCGCCGGATTGGCCGGGCATCCGAAACCGGCCGCGTAGCAGACTCATGCGACCGTGCAGACTAGCTTGACGGGGGCAATATCGTCAATGGCAGCGTGGGGAGATGCCGGTGGATGTGTGCAAAATCGCCCAAGTGCCAGGCGAAGCCAGGAACGCCTCTAACCCTATTGTAAACAGGCATTTAGAAGGCAGGTGGCGCTCTTGAGGCTAAGCTGCCGACCCTCCCTTGCCCCTCCCAATTAATGGATTTACAAGTGGTTTTCATTGACATCCTTCTCAGCTTGGCTAAACTTCGACTGGCCCATGACTTAGGGGCGTATGGCTAAGCCGGGAACGTTCCTATTCCGGGCGAGCGCGCCGCGGATCTCCCATTTCAGGAGGAAGAAAAAAAGATGGCCACTGTTGCCAAGGCCGTGCCCCAGCCGATACCGCGGATCGCGCCGCGCGAGGACCTGAATCCCTATCGCATTTCGCAGATTCAGTTCGATCTCGCCGCTGAATATCTAAAGCTGGATCCGGGACTCCGCCAAATCCTGCGCTCGCCGAAGCGCGTCCTGGAAGTGTCCATCCCCACGAAAATGGACAACGGCCAGATGAAAGTTTTCACGGGTTATCGCGTGCAGCACAATGTGGCGCGCGGGCCGGCGAAGGGCGGCATTCGGTATCATCCCGACGTCACGCTGGACGAAGTGAAGGCGCTCGCGATGTGGATGACCTGGAAGACCGCGGCCGTCAATATTCCCTTCGGCGGCGGCAAGGGCGGCGTCATCTGCGATCCGAAGCGGATGAGCAAGCCGGAGCTCGAGCGCATGACGCGCCGCTACACTTCCGAAATTCTGCCCCTCATCGGTCCCGAAAGGGATATTCCCGCGCCGGACGTCTACACCGATTCGCAGACCATGGCCTGGATCATGGACACCTACTCGATGACCAAGGGATATTCATCGCTGGGCGTCGTGACCGGGAAGCCGGTTTCGATCGGCGGTTCGGAAGGGCGCAGCGAAGCCACCGCGCGCGGCTGCCTGGTGGTGACCGAAGAGGCGTGCAAAGTGAAGAAAATGTCGCTCCGCGGCGCGAGCGTGGCGATTCAAGGATTCGGAAACGCGGGCTCGCTCGCCGCGCGGCTCTTCGCGGAGAAAAAGGCGCGCATCGTGGCCATCAGCGATTCGCGCGGCGGCGTCTTCAATTCGCGCGGGATCGATCCGCTCAAGGCCACGCGCTATAAAGAGCGCTCCGGCACGGTTGTGGGCATGCCGGGCACTTCGCGGATATCGAACGACGATTTGCTCACGATGAAATGCGATATTTTGATTCCCGCGGCGCTCGAAAATGTGATCACGCTCAACAACGCCGACCAAATCAAGGCCAAAATCGTCGCCGAAGCCGCCAACGGCCCCACCACGCCGCACGCGGACGAAGTGCTGGCGCGCAAGGGCATCCTGTTGCTGCCCGACATTCTCGCCAATGCCGGCGGCGTCACCGTCAGCTATTTCGAATGGGTGCAGGACCTGCAAAGTTTCTTCTGGCCGGTCGCGGAAGTGAACGCGAAGCTCGAGTCCGTGATGCGCCGCGCCTTCATCGAAGTGCACGAAACGATGCGCAAGCATCGCACGCACATGCGCACCGGCGCCTACGTCCTCGCCGTGGGCCGCGTGGCGGACGCCACCACGGTTCGCGGCCTCTTCCCGTAATCCGCCTGAGCATACGGACGGCTGCGCCGCTTCCCGCGCGCGCCGTCCGAGTCCCTCCGCGAAACTTTCTTGTTGCATGCGCCGTGTGACGCGCGTACATTTCCATTTGCCGGTGCACCCAATCAGAAGGGTGTCGCCGGCATTTGTGCCTGGCGCGGAGGGCGCCCGAAAGTTGGCCAACTACTCGAATCAAAACGGTCACGCGAACCACACTCCGCCCGTCCTTCTCACCATTGCGGGATTCGACCCCTCCTGCGGCGCGGGCGTGGCCGCTGACCTGAAGACATTCGCGGCTCACAATTGCTATGGCGTGGCTGCGATGACGGCGCTCACCGTGCAGTCCACGCAGGGAGTGCGCGCCGTGCATGCCACCCCCGCGGCCATCTTGCGCGGGCAGCTCGACGCGCTCGCCGAAGACTCGTTGATCGCGGGCGTGAAGATCGGGATGCTCGCGAATCGCGCGAATGCCTGCGCCGTGGCCGAGTTTCTCGATGCTCACA
Source organism: Terriglobia bacterium (assembly GCA_963823205.1). Classification (GTDB taxonomy): domain Bacteria; phylum Acidobacteriota; class Terriglobia; order Acidiferrales; family UBA7541; genus Palsa-295. The sequence continues at coordinate 307,077 of CAWGKL010000002.1, read as the reverse complement.
AGTTCGCGCACGTCGTGCTCGATCCGGTCGCGCGTCCCACGGCGGGGACCGCCGAGCTGCTCGACGAGGCGGGCCTGAAATTCGTGCGCGACGAACTCCTGAAACGCGCGAGCGTGATCACGCCCAACATCCCGGAGGCGGAATTCCTGACGGGTATGGAAGTGAAGGACTTGAACGCCATGAAGGCGGCGGGGCAGAAGCTGCTGGAAATGGGCGCCCGCGCCGTGATCGTCACCGGAGGGCATCTCGAAAAGCCCATTGACGTGCTCTGCGAAGGAAGCGAAACGGAGACTTTCGGCGGCGATCACGTGAAGAGTCCCAACACGCACGGTTCGGGCTGCACGTTTTCCTCCGCGATTGCCGCCCAGCTCGCCTGCGGCCAGCAGCTCCGCGAAGCCGTGATCCTTGCGAAGGTCTACGTCACCAAGGCCATCGAGAAGGCCTACCAGACCGGCAAAGGCCCCGGGCCGCTCAATCAGCTCTTCCGCTTCCATCAGGAGCCGCCGCCCCGCGGAGTCCACGAAGTTCCGCAGCACGGCATGCATCCCGCCGCCGAACCCGCCGCGCACTAACAGCTTGTCAAAAAAGTCCGAAAGTTTTGTAGGTCGCGGCTTCAGCCGCGACGTAAAGCCTGCAAAACGAGTGGGGCTTTAGCCCCTGAAGCTCCGCCAATCGCTCATTTCGAGAACCCGCTTCAGGCAATTGCCGATTTTCACCGCGCGCGGCCTTCCCAGCGTTTGAAAATCAGCGAAGCGTTGGTGCCGCCAAAGCCGAAGGAATTCGAGAGCGCAAAATTCACTTCGGCCTTGCGCGCGTGGTTGGGAACGTAATCCAGGTCGCAGGCCGGATCGGGATTCTCATAATTAATTGTGGGCGGAAGAATCTGGTCGCGCAGGGTGAGAACGCTGATGCCCGCCTCGAGCCCGCCGGCGCCGCCCAGTAGATGCCCGGTCATGGATTTCGTCGAGCTGATGGGAACTTTCTTGGCGCGCTCGCCGAACACGCGCTTGAGCGCCGTGGTCTCCACCGCGTCTCCGATGGGCGTGGACGTGCCGTGGGCGTTCACGTAGCCCACATCGTCCGCCGATATCTTCGCGTCTTTGATCGCCGCCATGGACGAGCGATATCCGCCGTCTCCTCCTTCGGCCGGCTGCGTGATGTGGTAGGCGTCGCCCGACATCCCATATCCCACGATTTCGGCCAGTATGTCCGCGCCGCGGCGCTCGGCGAATTCGAGCGACTCGAGGATGAGCACGCCCGAGCCTTCGCCCACCACAAATCCGTCGCGCCCGGCGTCAAAGGGGCGGCTGGCGCGCTCGGGTTCGTCGTTGCGCGTGGAAAGCGCGCGCATGGCCGCGAACCCGCCAATGCCCATGGGCGTGATCGCCGCCTCGGAACCACCCGCGATCATCACTTCCGCCTGGCACCGCTGGATGATTTTATACGCGTCGCCGATCGAGTGCGCGGAAGCCGAGCAAGCCGTGGCCGTTGCCGAATTGGGCCCTTTCGCGCCATAGCGGATGGAGACGTGGCCCGACGCCAGATTGACGATCGCCGCGGGAATGAAAAAGGGAGAAATCCTGCCCGGGCCGCCCTCAAGGTACTTCGAGTGTTCGCGCTCGATCACGTCGAATCCGCCGATCCCCGAACCGATGTACACGCCCGTGGCATCGGCGATCTCCGGCGTCACTTCCAGCCGGGCCATCCGCACGGCGAAATCCGATGCGGCCAGGGCCAGTTGGATGAACCGGCCCATCTTCTTCAGCTCTTTTTTTCGGTCCACTGGAGGGGATCGAAACCGCGGACTTCCCCGGCAAAACGGCAATCGAAACGGGCGGCGTCAAAATGCGTGATCGGGCCGATTCCGCTTTTCCCGGCCAGCAGGTTGCGCCAGACCTCTTCGGTCCCGATGCCGCACCCGCAAACCAGACCTGCACCCGTAACGACAACTCGGCGGTTCAACGGAAACTTCTCCTGTTCGGAATGGGGCTGCCCGTGGGCGGCTACTTGGCTGCCTTGGCGTGCTTATCAATGTATTCGATGGCGTCCTTCACCGTGGCGATCTTTTCGGCATCCTCGTCCGGGATCTCGATGCCGAAAGATTCCTCGAAGGCCATCACCAGCTCGACGGTGTCGAGCGAGTCGGCGCCCAAGTCGTCCACGAACGATGCGGTGGGAGTCACTTCGCCCTCATCCACACCGAGTTGCTCGACGATAATCTGCTTTACGCGCTCTTCGACGCTGGCCATTCTGATCGTTCCTCCGATATCGGCAATCGTGTTCCCCCGGGCCGCACAGCCCGCGGGGGTTGCGCCCCGAAATTGACCTGCCCATTCTATGCGCGGCTCATCCCCTGGTCAACATCGCCGCGCACTTTCCGTGTCCTTACCAGCCGGGAGCGGTGCTCGAACTCATCCCATGTGCAGCCCGCCGTTCACGTCCAGCACCTGGCCCGTGATGTACGCGGCTTCGTCGCTCGCGAGAAACACGATCGCGGCGGCTATATCGCGGTCCGTGCCGAAGCGGCCGAGCGGAATCAGCGATTTCATTTTATCCTTCAGCTCCTGCGGGAGCGGGTCGGTCATCGGCGTCTCGATGAAGCCGGGCGCGATGGCGTTCACGGTGATGTTGCGCGAAGCCACTTCGACGGCGATCGCGCGCGTGAGGCCGATCAGGCCGGCCTTCGACGCCACGTAATTCGCCTGCCCCGCGTTCCCCGTTTCCGCCACCACCGAACTGATATTGATGATCCGCCCCGAGCGCTGCTTGAGCATCGCGCCGAGCGCTTGCTGGATGCAGAGATGCGCGCCGGTAAGGTTCGTGCGCAGCACGGCGTCCCAGTCTTCGAGCTTCATCCGCAGCGCGAGTGTGTCGCGGGTGATCGCGGCATTGTTCACCAGGATGTCGAGCCTGCCGAATTTCGCGAGCACCTGTTGGAAGCCGGCTTTCACCTCCGCCGCGTCCGCAACGCTCATCGGAACCACCAGCGCCGTGCCGCCCGCGGCTTCGATTTCCACGTCGAGCGCCGCCAGCTTTTCCGCGTTGCGCGCGGCGATGGCCACACGCGCGCCGGCCTCAGCCAGCGCGAGCGACGTGGCGCGCCCAATGCCTTGCGAGGCGCCCGTTACGATCGCGACTTTGTCCTTGAGCGAGAACATACGATCAGTTTTCGGCCGTCTCCGCGCGCGCCTGCGTGATCTTGTCGAGCGTGGCGCGCAAGCTCGCGGCATCCTCCACGTTGAAGCAGCGCACCGAGCGGTCAATCTGCCGCAGCAGCCCCGAGAGCACTTTGCCCGGCCCGACTTCGACGAAGATGGTAACACCCTGCGCAATCATCTCGCGCACGGAGTCGAGCCACAGCACCGGCAGCGTGATCTGGCGGATCAAGGCGTCGCGCGCCTCCTCGCCCGAGGTGATGGCTTCGGCATCCGCGTTGGTAATCAGCGGAAAGCGCAGCGGGCCGAAGGGCGCGGCGCGCAGGTCCGGCTCGAAGCGCTGCTGCGCCGGGAGCATCAGCGCGCAGTGAAACGGTGCTGAAACAGGAAGCATCACGGCCCTCTTGGCTCCGGATTGCGACGCGATTTCGACCGCGCGCTTCACGGCCGCGGCGTGCCCGGAAATCACCGTCTGCTCGGGCGAATTCAGGTTCGCGGGGGAGACCACTTCGTTCCCCGCGGCCTTGCGGCAGATTTCCGCCACCTCCGCCGGCGCAAGCCCCAGGATCGCGGCCATGGCGCCTTCGCCCGGGGGAACGGCTTCCTGCATGTAGCGGCCACGCTGGCGGCCCAGTTTCACCGCGGCGGAAAATTCCAGCGCCCCCGCGGCCACCAGAGCGGAATATTCGCCGAGGCTGTGTCCGGCGGCAAAATCCGGAATCACGCTTCGCGCTTCCAGCGCCCGCCAGGCCGCCACGGAAACGGCCAGGATCGCCGGCTGCGTGTTCTCCGTCAGCTTGAGTGCGTCTTCGGCTCCCTCGAAGCAGAGCTTCGAGACCGAAAATCCCAGCGTGGCGTCGGCTTCCTCGAACACCGCGCGCGACTCCGGAAAATTCTCCGCGAGGTCGCGGCCCATGCCCGAGTATTGCGAAGCTTGGCCCGGAAAGAGAAAAGCGAGCTTGCTCATGGCGGTTCGGCGGTTTCCATTGCGCTCACACGCGCGCGGCAACGAGGGCGAAAGCGGAAAGCTCCTGCTCTATTTTTTCGTTTACGCGCGCGCGGCACAGTTCCGCGGCCACGCGAATGGCGTTCTTGATGGCGTTGGGATTCGAATGGCCGTGCCCGATCACGGTGATGCCCCGGACCCCCAGCAGCGGCGCGCCCCCGTATTCCGAAGCATCCGTGCGCTTGCGAAAATCGTCAAAGGCGCGCTTCGAAAGGGCGTATCCAAGCTGCGAACGCAGGTTGCTCTTAATGGCTTTCTTCAGCATTCCCCCCAGATGTTCGGCCACTCCTTCGCTGATCTTCAGCGCGATATTGCCGATGAATCCGTCGCAGACGATCACGTCCACTTGGCCGCGAAACACGTCCCGCCCCTCCACGTTCCCCGCGAAATTGAGCGCCGTTTGCTTCAGCCGGCTGGAAGCCTCGCGCGTGAGATCGTTCCCCTTCATTTCTTCCTCGCCGATGGAAAGCAGTCCCACGCGCGGCTTCTTCACTCCCCATATCGCGCGGTAGAAAATCTCCCCCATCACGGCGAACTGCTCGAGTTGCTCCGGCTTCGAATCCACGTTGGCGCCCACATCCAGGATCACGGAAACTTTATCCTTCATATTGGGAAACGACGCAGCCAGCGCCGGCCGATCCACCGAAGGGAGCGTGCCGAGCACGAACCGCGCCACCGTCATCACCGCGCCGGTATTCCCCGCGCTCACCAGCGCATCCGCCCGGCCGTCGCGCACCAGCCGCGCGGCCACGTGCAGGGAACTATCCTTCTTGCGGCGAAACGCCTGGGTCGGTGAATCCGTCATGGAAATGACGTCCGTGGCGTTCACGATCTCGATGGGCAGGCTGCGAACTTTATGGCGCCCCAGCTCCTGGCGAAGAGCCGATTCGGCCCCCGTCAGAATCACATGCACGCCCAGCTCGCGCGCCGCCAGAATCGCTCCTTCCACCTCGGCGCGAGGCGCGTGGTCGCTTCCCATAGCATCGAGCGCAACAGTGGTCATCGTGGCACCAACGGGCACCGATTTGTTTTGGCAGGTGACGGAAACCTAGGACGCCTTCGACGCGGTGTCAATCACTTCGCGGCCCTTATAATAGCCGCATTTCGGGCATGCCCGGTGGGGCAGCTTCTTTTCGTGGCAATGCGGACATTCGGCCAAGGACATGGTGTGAAGATGATCGTGCGCACGCCGATTGCTCGTCCGCCGCTTCGAGTGGCGTCGCTTTGGATTGGGCATTCCAACTCCTCGTGGCGGGCCTGCCCGCCGAAGCAGTTTTATCGCGTAGGCTGGGCCGCTACTCCGCGCGGCCCAAATGGAAACGCTTAGTGTAGCCTGTTATTGCTTTTTGAACCAGTCCTGCTTCAGCCGGGCCAGCGGGGCAAGCCGGGGGTCGCCGGCGTGCTTCTCGCAGCGGCATTCCTCGTTGTTCAGGTTGGCGCCGCAGTGCGGGCACAGTCCCCGGCAGTCGCTGCGGCAGATCACCTTCATCGGAAGCGCCAGATTCACCTGTTCGGCAAGAACGTCGGCGAGAAAGAGGCCATCGCCCTCGAAGAAGGCGATTTCCGTGTCGTCCAGGTTCAGGTGGACCTCCTCGTCGCGCGCGATCGAGGTCATGGGCCGGTAGAAAAGATCGAAGTCGCGGCTGATTTCCTCCACCAACGCATCCAGACACCGCGCGCAAACCAGCTCCACGCGCGTGTGCAGGTTCCCGTAGATGCGAATCTGCCCGTCAACGATCTCCGCCGTGGCGCGCACTTCCAGTGGCTCTATCTGGCGGAACTCTCCGGAATGAAAATCGAGCGTCCCCGCCGAATAGCTCTTGCGGATGCGCGTCTTCCGGATGGCAAGTTCGTTTACGTCGAGAAACATCGCTTTTCCCCGCGTTTTCGTTCGCGCACGTCATTATAAGACGAGCCCTCCTGTTGTCAAGAAACCCGGCGGGCAAACGTTCCGCGACTGATACGAAATGGACAATGGCTTCTTCGATCCGGATGTGACGGCGCTAGGTTGCTTGTGAGGCGCGAGCGCCGAGGAGTTCGCGGCACTGCCGCAGGAGGAAATGGTCCGTCATGCCGGCAATGTAGTCGCAGACCACGCGATGGGGTGGCTCGCTTCCGGCCAGTTCCGCATAATGCGCGGGCATCCGGCCAGGGTGCGCGAGAAAGAAGCTGAAAAGGGCGTCGAGAGCCGCCACGGAACGCTCGCGCTCTTCGGAAATCGCCGGATGGGAGTACAGCCGGGAATGCAGAAACAGTTTCAATTCGGCATTATGGCGCGCCGCATCCGGTGAAAATCCCGCAAGCCTCTTCGAATGCCGGCACACGTCTTCGGTGTTCTGAACTCCGCTCTCCTGGGTTTGGCGCGCTGTGTTCTCGATCAAATCCGTAGCCAGATAATCGAGGACGCGCTTGAGCGCCTCGTTGAATTTCAGCTTTTGGCGTCCCTGCGGATAGCGGCGGTCCACATCCGCATACGCGGCGTCGAAGACCGGCACTTCGGCGCGGAGTCTGCTCGAAATCCAGCACGCGGGCTTCGAAGCCGTCGTCGAGGTCGGCGGTGTTGTAGGCGATTTCGTCCACCAGATCAATGAGCTGCGCTTCCAGCGGCGGTCGCTCCTCGAGAAGGTACTCGGCCAGGCCGGGGAACTCCGCCGCGGAGTAGTCGCGCGAATGCTTGATGATCCCCTCGCGCACCTCAAACGTCAGATTCAATCCCGGGAAATCCAGATAGCGCTGCTCGAACTGTTCCACGATCCGCAGCGCGTGGAGATTGTGGTCGAAGCGTTCGCCGTGCTCGCGCATCCGGGCGTCCAGCCGCTTTTCCCCCGCGTGGCCGAAGGGCGGATGGCCCACGTCGTGCGCCAGCGCGAGCGCTTCCGCCAGGTCGGTATTGAGCTCAAGCGCGCCCGCCACCGTGCGCGCGATCTGCGCCACTTCCAGCGTATGCGTCAGCCGCGTGCGGAAATGATCGGAGAACCGCGCCGTGAAAACTTGCGTCTTCGCTTCCAGGCGCCGGAAGGCGCGCGAATGTATCACGCGGTCGCGGTCGCGCGCGTACTCGTTGCGGTAGGGATGCTGCGACTCCGGGTAGCGCCGCCCGCGCGACCTCCGCACGTCCGTGGCGCAGAATGCAAGTGGCATCGCTTGGTCCCGCTCAGGACTTCCCGGGCAGCAGCGCGAGTTCTTGGCTCGCCTGATCGGCAATCTTCGTGTCGGGGTATTCGGACTTGATCTCCCCGTAGATTTTGGTGGCCTGCGCGGGGTCCTTCTCGCGGTAATGCTCCGCCAGAGCGAGCATCACCACCGGCTTGGGCACCAGCACGGTCGGCTTGTCCATAAGCTGCTGAAAGAGTTTGGCGGCCTCGTCAACCTGGCCTGTGCGGTCGTCCAGTTGAGCCAGTTCAAACCGGGCCGTCGCTGCGAACTCTCCATTGCCGCCGGCAAGCGCCTGAAGCTGGCTCCTCGCTTGATTTTCCTTGCCGAGCTTTTCCAGGCTGAGCGCGGCATAGTACTTGGAGAGCTTGTCCGGGGCGAGTGCGAGGATATTTTGCCGCCACATCGCCGAATTTTTGGGCTGCGTCTCCGAATTTGGCGTTGTTGTCGGTAAACGAAGGCTGGTTCGGCGCGGGCGGCGCGCCCGGTGAGACCACGGGAGCCTCGAAAACCTTCATCGCGTCGTCGAAGGCCACCGAAGCCTTCAATGTTTGCCGTTGCGAGTAAACCCACCACCCGTAGACGCCGAGCCCGATGACCAGCACGGCGATCAGCAACAACAGCGTGAGTTCCTGGTGGGAGAGCACGGCGTCCGCGCCGTGCGCCAGCGTGTCCCGCAGCTCGTCCTTTTTCAGTTCTTTGCGTGAAATATGCGCCAATGCTATGTCCCGAAGAGGGAGTGCTCGACCTCAAATGGTATCACAAACCCGCCGCCGGCATCTTTGGATGGCGCGAGGGGGTAGTGGGCCAGTTTGAATTTTCTTGATCGTGACACAAAGAGCCAAAATTCAAACTGGCCCACTACCAGCGAGGGTAACGTCCTTCGCGGTCTTGAGCGCGCCAGCCTTTGAGGCGGGGATGTGGCGTTACATAAAAAGTCAGATTATAGTGTTGCATCGCAGGCGCACACTGACGGCAGGCCGTCATGGGCACGGCCGCCCAGGTCCTTTTTGCCGCAGGGGATAAAACCCGGAGGCTATCATGGCACGAAATTTTCTTCTGATAGGCGCAATCATCTTCCTTGCGGGCTTCGCCGCGCGGGCGCCCCAAGGCGCGGACGACGTTTGGCGCTTCGCCGTCTCCGGCGATTCGCGCAACTGCGGCGACGTGGTCATGCCCGCCATCGCAAAAAGCGTTCTCGACCATCACGCCCTGTTTTACTGGCACCTCGGCGATTTCCGCCTGGGCACGGGCATTGACGAGGACATCGAGCAGCCCACGGGCGGCCAGATGACCCTCGACGAGTACCACAAGATGCCTGGGACGATTTCATCGCCCACCAGGTTGACCCCTTCGGCTCGCTCCCGGTGCGCCTCGGCATCGGCAACCACGAACTCTACATGTATGGGCCCACAGAGGAAGACCAGAATCTAAGTCACGCGGAGTTCATCACCAAATTTTCCAAATGGATGGGAGGCTCCCAGACGGCCTACTACCACTGGAAGCTGCACCACGTGGACTTCCTCTATATGGACAACTCCACCGCTGAGGGCTTCGGCAAGGATCAGCTCCTCTGGCTTGAAGAAGTTCTCAGCAAGGACGCGTCGGACCCGGGCGTCGTCGCCGTCGTCGTGGGAATGCACCGCGCCCTGCCCAACAGCCTTGCGTGCGGCCACAGCATGAATGGCGACTCGCCATCTCCCACGTCTACCGACGCGGAGAAAAAGAAATTAGAGGACGCGAATGATGCGAGCACGGAAAGCGGCCGCGAGGCCTATACGGATCTCGTTCGCTGGAAAAAAGAAACAAAAAAGCCCGTTTACGTTCTGGCCAGCCATTCGCATTTTGTCGCGATGGAGCAGGTCTATGACACTCCCTACTGGCGTGATCCCAGCCACGGCGGCGTCGTCCTTCCCGGATGGATCGTGGGCACGGCGGGCGCAAAGCGTTATCTATTGCCGCCGGAACTCGAATCGAGGAACGAAGTCCTGGCCAAGACCTACACCTATGGATACCTCCTGGCTACAGTCCATCCCGACGGTCAAATCACATTCGAATATAAGGAGCTCACCGAAAGCGATGTGCCCCACGACGTCGCGCTCCGTTACGCCAAGCCCCTCCTGAATTTTTGCTTCCTCGCAAATCGTGCCGCCTCGGCACTCCCTCCGCCGCCGCCCTCCTGCGAGGAGCAATAGCATTGGATTGACACAAAAAAGTACCGCTCGAAAATCCCGCCTCGCGATTCAAAAACAAATGGGAGCTGCTTCAGGAAGCGGCTTCGAAGCTGCGGAGGGCGGCCTGCTCGTCGGATTGCACGTCGAAGAGGGTATACAGCCGGGTAATCTGGACGATGTCGCGGAGCCTTCGGCTCAGGTTCATCAGCTTGAGTTCGCCGTGGGCGTTGCGCACCGACGTGTAGGCGCTGACGAGTTCCCCGATCCCGGCGCTGTCTATATAGCCCACGTCGCTAAGGTTGAGAAGAATTTTGCGGTGTCCCATGGCCACGATTTCGCGGATCATGGTCCGCAATTTGGCGCTGCTTTCTCCTAGCGTGATATCGCCGCTGAAATCCACCACGGCCACATCGGATATTTCGCGGCATGTTCCCTGGAAACGCAAGAAAACCTCGGACTGTGATTTTACTCTGTTTGCGGGCGGTTGTCGCCGAAAAGGGGATGCGGCAGTTTCTTGGACATCACTAGCTCGGCGCCCCCGCCGGGCCGCCTCTGGACCGCGAAATCATCCATGAACGCGCGTATCAAAAAAAGCCCGCGCCCCGACGTGCGCAGCAGGTTGTCCTCCGCAAGCGGGTCCGGGATTTCCGCGGGGTCGAATCCGGCGCCTTCGTCGCGCACGTGCACGGTCATCTTATCCGGACCGAACTCCACGACCAGGCCGATTTTCTTGCGCGGATCGTGCCGGTTCCCATAGTTATAGGCGTTGATAACGCCCTCGCGTACCGCCATGGCGATCTTGTCAATTTCCTCATGGCTGAAGCCCGCGGCCTCCGCGATGCGCTTCACGATATTTTCGGCTAGGTCCACGCTTTCCAGCGCCGTTTCCAGCGTGACCTCGAGACGTTGAGTGGTGGCCGGCATGGATTCCCACAATGGCCCTGATGGACTGGGCTCGCTCCTTACGGTTATCACAGCCCCCGAGCCTCCGTCAATCACCCATCCGTCCTGGAAGGGCGGGGTTTCACTTGCCCTGAGCGAAGCCGAAGGGATCCCGCCGAAAGCCATCCATAAACAGAAGGGCCTTCGCGGTTTGTGCGTCCCGACGCCTTGTGTCGGGAAGCCCCTGAAGCTCCGATTTTGCAGCTTCCACACAGCCCCTTCACGCCCAATATGTGCGGTCGAGCGTGCGGTATTGGATCGCTTCGCTCAAATGCTTGGGCAGAATCATGGGCGCGCCCTCCAGATCGGCGATCGTGCGCGACACTTTCAGGATGCGGTCATGGGCGCGCGCGGAAAGCCCCAGCCGCTGGATGGCGGTTTCCAGCAGCTTTTCGCCGTCGGCGGAAATCGCGCAGTACTTGCGGATCAGCTTGGGCGGCATCTGCGCGTTGGCGTAGATTTTCTTTTCGCCGGCGTACCGCTCGAGCTGAATCTTCCGCGCGCGCAGCACGCGTTCGCGCACGCTCGCCGAACTTTCGATTTCGCCGTCGCCGCGCAGCTCCTTGTATTTCACCGCCGGCACCTCGATGTGAATGTCGATGCGATCGAGCAGCGGCCCGGAAATTTTCGAGACGTAGCGCTGAATCTGCGGCGGCGAGCAATGGCACTCGCGCGTGGCATCGCCGAAAAATCCGCACGGGCACGGGTTCATCGCCGCGGCCAGCATGAAGCGCGAAGGAAAACTCACCGAAAGCGCCGCGCGCGCGATCGTCACGCATCCGTCCTCGAGCGGCTGCCGCATCACTTCCAGCACGTTGCGCTGAAACTCCGGCAGCTCGTCGAGGAAGAGCACGCCGTTGTGCCCCAGCGACACTTCGCCCGGCCGCGGGATGGCGCCGCCGCCGATCAGCCCCGCGTCGCTGATGGTATGGTGCGGCGAACGGAACGGCCGCGTGCCCACCAGCCCGCGCGAATCGTCCAGCAGCCCTGCCACGCTGTGAATTCGCGTCGTCTCGATCGCCTCTTCGAGCGACATGGGCGGCAAAATCGTCGGGATGCGCTTGGCCAGCATGGTCTTGCCCGCGCCCGGGCGGCCCGATCAGCAGAATGTTGTGGCTTCCTGCGCAGGCCACTTCGAGCGCGCGCTTCGCGGCCATCTGCCCGCGCACGTCGCGCAGGTCCACGCGCATACTGGCTCGCTTCGGCCAGCATCTGCCGACGTATCCACCGCGATCGGCTGGAACGATTCCGGCGCGTTGATCATGTCCACGGCCTGCGGCAGCGACTTCACCGGAAACACCTTCATTCCCTCCACCACCGCCGCTTCGCGCGCGTTCGCTTCCGGCACCACCACATTGCGTATCCCGCGCTCGCGCGCCGCCAGCGCCGCCGAAAGCGCCCCGCGCACGGAGCGCACGCCGCCGTCGAGCGACAGCTCGCCCAGAAAAACATGCGCATCCAGCAGCTTGCCGAAAAATGCTCCCTGGCAGCCCAGCAGTCCCAGCGCCATCGGCAGATCGAACGCCGAGCCTTCCTTGCGGATATCGGCGGGCGCCAGATTGACGGTCACGACTTGGTAGGAGGGATAATCGAAGCCGCAATTTCGCAGCGCCGCCTTGATTCGTTCGCGGCTCTCTTTCACCGCAATGTCCGGCAGGCCCACCACGTTGAAATCGCCCGGGTGGCCCGGGCCCACGTCCACCTCCACTTCGACGAGGTAGGCGTCTATTCCAAACACCGCGGCGCTGAAGGTTTTGAAGAGCATCCCAAGTGAGAGGGTGCAGCCCCCGAAACGCCGAGCGTAACCCAAAACGCTACTTCACGCTAGTGATACTCCTGCCCCGCGCGCCAGCGCTTGAACCAGCCATGCTCGCGCATACTTTCTTCCTCGACTTGCCGCGCCCAGGCGCTGAGCAGGCTCGCGCGGTTGAAGTAACCCACCATCTTCTCCGGTTCCTTCCGGCTCACCACCGGCAGTCGCCCGAAGTTGTTTTCGAGCATTCGGTGCATGGCGTCGAAGACGAGTTCATCCGCATACGCCACGATGGGCCTGTTCGATCCCGCCTCGAGGACCGTGATCTTACCGTGGGGATCGGCCTCTAGGGCGCGCAGTAAGTCCCCTTGCGTCACTATCCCCGCTAGCCGCCCATCACTCGCCGCGATCGGCAATCCGTCCGTCAGATTGAGCGCCGGTCTTTCGCGGCTCATGCTTCGCTCGGTTGTGCGAGTGCCGGGCATGCCGCCTGCGGTCGGCTTCGCATGGCCGATGCGTTCGGCCAGTTCTCCCACAGTCATCTCCGCAGGAATCGGCAGCACGTCCGTTCGCATCACTTCGCCCACGCGCACGATCTTCAGGATGCCCGCTTCGTATTCCTGCGGCACCATTAGCCCGCGCCGCGCCAGCTTTTCCGTCATGATGGAGTTCGGCAAGAATCGGATCGCCACCATATCCGCAACCACGCAGCCGAGCATGAGGGGGAGAATCGCGTTATAGTCCCGCGTGATTTCGAATGCAAAAACGATGAACGCAAACGTCGCCCGCGAAGCCGCGCCGAAAACCGCCGCCATGGCCACCAGCGCGTACGCCCCCGGCGAAAGGTGCGCGCCGGGAAATATCATGTTCACGACCATCGCGAACGCCCCTCCCAGTGCCGCGCTGGACATGAACATCGGCGCGAGCAACCCGCCCGAAGTTCCCGACCCAAGCGAAATCACCAGCGCCAGCGCCTTGAACACCGCGATCACCACGAGCAGCTTCAATGCAAAGCTGTTGTTCAGGATGTCGGAAATCGTGTCGTACCCCACGCCCAGCACCCGCGGCACAAAAAATCCGATGATGCCCAGCCCCAGAGCGCCCATCGCCGGCTTCCACAACGCGTCAATCCGCAGCCGGTCAAACTGGTCCTCGACCCAGTAGAGCAGCTTTGTGAATCCAATCGCGGCGATGCCGGAGATCACCCCGAGCAGCAAATAAAAAGGCAGCCCGCGCAGCGCGTCGTAGTTCACATTGCCCATCGTGAACATCGAATGCTGCCCCAGCAGGATGGCCCGGACGCTCGTGGCCAGCGTGCTCGCGATCACCAGCGGAATGAACGACCGCGAGCGAAACTCGAAGAGCAACAGCTCGATCGCCAGGATCACGCCCGCAATCGGCGTATTGAACGTCGCGGCCATCCCCGCCCCGGCCCCGCACGCCAACAGCACTTTGCGCTCCGCCGCCGTTGTCGAGATGAACTGCCCCACGAGCGACCCCAGCGCCCCGCCCGTTTGTATGATGGGGCCTTCCGCCCCGAAGGGCCCTCCCGTCCCGATGGCAATCGCCGCCGATAGCGGCTTTAGGATCGCCACTTTGGCCTCGATCCGGCTGCGGGACGTCAGTACCGCCTCCATCGCTTCCGGGATGCCATGCCCCTTGATTTTTTCGCTGCCATACTTGGCCATGAACCCCACGATGATTCCGCCAATTACCGGCGTCACGATGATCCACGCCCCTATGGCCGTGTGTTCCGGGCTTCGAAATTGGAAGGACCACTGGTGGTAATACGCGAGGTTCGTGAACAGCCCGATCAGGTCATATAAGATATAGGCGATGAGTCCGGCGAAGATGCCCACCAGCCCCGCCAGCAGCGAAATAAATCCCAGCCGGAAGCCGGCCGATTGCCCGCCCTCGGAATTTTTCTCAAGCTTCGCGAAAAACGCCACGTACGAATCCTCCCGGGTTCTGCGTACACAATTTCTCGTGTTGGCCTATTTGTCCCCGCGCCGCCGCCTCGTTCCGTGCGCAGTGCGCGACGCATGGATGATCGCTGCCCGCAGCGCCTTCACCAATCTCGGCCCCGCTGTGCGCAACTCCCGCCCGTGCGTCACGGAAAGTTCTCGCAGAAACCTTTCTCCGGCGCGCGTCAGTTGCAGCACCACTTCCCTGCGATCCGCCTCGCCGCGCGATCGCCGGACGAACCCGCGGGCTTCCAGCCGGTCGCTCAATTCCACCGCGCTGTGATGCCGTATCTCGAGCCGCCCGGCCAGCCAGCCGACCGTCGCCCTTGATTCATGCCCCAGCCCCTTGATGGCCAGCAGCGCCTGGTGCTGCTGGGGTTCGACGCCCGCGGCCCGCGCCGCCCGCTCGCTGAAATTCAGAAAGCGCCGGATCTCATACCGGAAATCCGCCAGCGCCCCGTAATCGATCTCCTGTTCCATGCCCCTCCCCGCGCACCGCATCTATTATATCGTAATACGATATAATGTGCCGCCGCATCTCCCTGTAGTTCTCGCCATGTGTCTTCAAAACATCCGCGGAAGAAAAGCGGGCACGCCCCGCGCATACTCCTCAAACTTCGCGCCAAAAGCCTCCCGCAGAAGCCTCTCCTCGCTGCGAATGCGAATCTCCGTCCCCACGAAAAACAAAATAATCGCGGTCGCCAGCGCCTCCCACCGGCTCACCGCAAGCCCCGTGGCCACGAGCATCCCCAGCATCGCGAGATAAATCGGATTCCGCACCACCGAATACGGCCCCTCGGTAATCAATTCATGCCCCTCGACCACGCGCGCCACCAGCGCCCACTGTTTCCCCAGCGCCCGCGCCGCCCCGTAGCAGAACCACACGGACGCAATCGCCATGGCACTCGCCAGCGCGCACAGCGCCTCTTCGGCCGTCTTCGATGCAGGTGCAAAGGGAACGAAAACCGTTCGCGGGAAGCACAAGCAAATCGCGTACGCCACGCCCTGAAGAAAGAATCCCAGATGTGATTTCGCGTCCTGCCTCGTCTGCGTCTTCGACGCGCCTCTCTTCCCCACCACGAGAATCGCGCCAAATCCGGCCCAGCACGCGCCCACGACCAAAAATGTAATCGCCCGCAGCCCATCAAGAATGAACGTCATGCTGTTCTCTACGGTCGTCCGTGTTCAAGCAGATTTCAACCGTGTCCGGGGGATCATTCCTCCCCTACGCATGGTCAGCCCCGTAGGGGCGAAAGAAGTTAGCCCAGGGTGGAAACCTTGGGCAGAAATAACAAATTCATCTGAGCGCCGTAGGTGCGACACAAGCCATACAGAAATTCGTCAATGGATTAGGGCGACCCCCTGCTAAAAAGTCTTCTCCGAATCAAGCAGGATCGTCACCGGCCCATCATTCATCATCTCCACCGACATGTGCGCCTGAAACACGCCCGTCTCCACACGCACGCCCAGCGCCTTCAGCGCGCTCACAAATCCCTCATAGATGAGCTTGCCCTGTTCCGGCGGCGCGGCGCCGCGCCGACAAAGCTCGGCCTCCGCTGCCCGCGCGCGTCGCCATAAAGAGTGAACTGCGGCACCGCCAGCACCGCGCCGCCCACGTTGACCACCGAGCCGTCCATCTTGCCCTGCTTGTCATTGAAAATTCGCAAATTCGCGATCTGCCCGGCCATCGTCGCGGCTGTCGCCGCCGTGTCCTCGCGCCCCACGCCTACCAGGACCACCAGCCCCGCTTCGATTTCGCCCGTCACGCGACCGTCCACCGTCACCCGCCCACGGCTCACTCGCTGCACCACCACTCGCATCGCTTTTGCTCGCCCCTCGTTTGCCGCGCCGAAGCGGATTCATCGCGTAGGCGGGCCCTCGCCCCTCGCGGTCGATTTCGCCGCCCGATTCTATGCCGCGTCGCCGGCCAACACAACCCGTTGCCGCCTGCCTCCCAGTTGCAAAATTTCCCCTCCATGCGTAGCCTCATCCAGATCGGCGCCAACTCCAGCTATGAGCGAACCCACCATCGCATCCCCGCCGCTAAAGCGCTGGCTCACCCGCGGCGTACTGGGCATCGGCCTGGCCAGCCTTTTTTCCGATTGGGCGCACGAAGCGGGCACCTCGATTCTCCCTGCGTTCCTCGCCAGTTTGGGCGCGCCCCCCGTGGCGCTTGGGGTAATTGAAGGCGTTTCCGACGGTTTATCGAGCTTCGCCAAACTCGCCGGTGGCTGGATTGCCGACCGCCCGCGCTGGCGCAAGCCCACTGGAATCATCGGCTACTGCGCGACGGCTCTTTCCACATTCGCCTACGCCTTCGTCGCAACCTGGCCGGCCGTCCTCGTCCTGCGCGCCCTCGGATGGATTGGACGCGGCGGCCGCAGCCCCTCGCGCGACGCCCTCCTCGCGGACTCCGTGGCGCCGTCCCAAGCGGGCCGCGCTTTCGGCTTCGAGCGCGCTATGGATAATCTCGGCGCGGTTTTTGGGCCGCTCTCGGCCGCGGCGCTGCTGGGCACGCTCGGCACGCGAGGCGTCTTCCGCTGGACCCTCCTGCCCGGCCTCGCAGCCGCGCTCATCTTCATGCTCCTCGCCCCCGCGGGAAAAGCTGTGGACGGCCGCCGCGCGCTGAATCTCGCCTCGAGTTTCGCGCAACTCCCCAAAACCTACTGGCGCTTCCTCTCCGCCGTTTTTGCTCACGGCATCGGCGACTTCGCGCCCACGCTCTTGATCCTTCGCGCCAGCCAAATCCTTGCGCCGCGCATGGGCACCGGGCGCGCCGCGGCCATATCGGTCGCGCTCTACACCTTTCTCAATTTCACAAGCGCCGCCGCTTCCTACCCCGCCGGAGCGCTCGGCGACCGCATCGGCAAGCGAGGCCTCCTGGCGGCGGGCTACCTCACCGGGGCCGGCGCCTTTGCGGGATTCATTCTCGCGCCTCCCACCATGCCCGTTCTCGCGATTCTTTTCGGCCTGGCGGGAATTCACGCGGGCGTCCAGGCGTCGCTCGAGAAGTCGCTCGCCGCGGAATTCCTGCCCGCCGCGGTCCGTGGATCCGGTTTCGGCGTCCTGGCCACGGTGAACGGCGTCGGCGATCTGGTCTCCAGCATCGCCGTGGGGGCCTTATGGTCGAGCGTAAGCCCGGCGGCCGGCTTCCTGTATGGAGGAATTTTTACCCTGCTGGGGGCGATCCTGCTCTATTCCTATCCCAGGCGCGCAGTGTCCTAGATTCGTGGGGTCAATCGTAAACGGCGGTTTGCTCTTAAGGTCTAAATGTAGCGCTGCCCTGAGGTACGAAGGGGGTCTTTGGCGCGGCATCTGGCCTTTGCTTTTGGGTGCCATTTCCCGTCGCTTGGGAAGGGTGGCTATGCTCCCTGGAGCGCGCCGCAAACGCAACCATGCCTGTCGAGCCCGAAGATACGCAGCCAAAAGCGTACTGCTGCAAAACCAAAACTCCAACCTATATCGCTCACTAACTCGACGCCAGCACGCGGCTTCTTTCCACGCGCCTCGCGGCCAGCTCTTCGATGGACGGAAACGATATGGGAACCGTGAACACCAGCGGCGCCGGTTGCATGCCCTTCGCAATCGCTTCCACCAGCATGTCCATCGCCATCGTCGTGTTGGGGGGGACAATCACCGTGGCCGTAAGCAAGCCGCTCCGCACGAACGCTTGCCCGGTCTTCGGAAGGCCGTCCACACCGATATACGGCAGGCTCAGCCATCTGGCACGGGTCGTTTCATCCGTTTGCTCTTGAAATGCCCTTCGAGCGCCCATGGCCATGGCGTCGTTCTGTGCGCAAAGCAGGCTCACGGGCAATTTCTGAGACGTGGAGAGCCGCATCCACGAGGTAGCGGCCCGGTGCGCGCTTTCCGCCGTCCACTTCCCCTTCAGCGTGACGAAATTAACGTTGGGAGCCACGCGCTGCTGCATCCCGGCGGTGCGCTGCTTCGCTGATGACGCGTCGGAGGGCCCCTCGATGTATACGATCGAGCCGCCCTTCGGCAGCAGCGCGCCAACCTGCTGCGCCTGGATACGCCCGATCTCCAGGTGGTCGGAGCTGATCGAGAAAACCGGTGCGCGGGTTTTCTGGCGTAGTTCCGGAATGTACTCTGCTTGCCGGTTCAGGATCACCCATCCAATGTTGGCCGCGGCCGCGGCCGCAGCCACATGGGGCAGCCCCGGTCCACCTACAGGCTCGAATATGATGGCGTCCGGATGCGTTTCCTTGGGCCCTTGAATCACCTTCAGCAATTGCTGGCTTTGGTTGATGGCGTCATTGCCCGCAAAAATCACCTCGGCATCCACCCGCAGCCGCCGTGCGGCTTCCTCTGCGGCAAGCGCCTGTTCCACCTGGTAGTCGTTTTCCTCGGTGGTAAGCGAAACCAGGAACTTGAGCTTTTTCATGGTGTTCCCATTCCCCGGCACCTCATTCCCTTTACGATACACTTGCGGCGGAGGCAGGGCGCACGGAAAGTAATGCCCCGTGTCCTTTTTGGAAACACCCGCCCCTAAAACCCAGGCAGCTAACTCTTCGGGAAATGAATGCGAATCCCGATTCGGGCCACGATCGGCAAGCCAATCTGCGGGGGGGAGACGGGAGTGCCGCTTGTCCCGTTGGAGAAGGTTTCCGCGGTGGATACATACTGCTCGTTAAAGAGATTTTCCACCCCGGCGAACACTTCAGCGCCCAGGCCAATCTTGCGAGAAGCGAAGGCATCGAGGACGAAAAAGCTGCCCATGGGCACCAGGTTCGTGTCGAACTGCTTTCCCACCAGACGGCCACCCACGGTGAATGTCAGCAGGCGGGGATTGTCGTAGCGCGCCTCAAACGTGAGAACGTTGTGGGGAACCTGTTGGACCCATGTGTATAGGAGCTCGGGCTGGTTGGGCGCGCTGATGACGGTCGCATCCACGTACTCGTAGCCGCCCGAGAGTGTAAGCCGGCTCGTGATTCGAATCGCGGCGTTGATTTCGAAGCCGGGGGCGCTCGTGCGCCCCAGGTTTTCGCGGGCGAATTCGATTGTGTTCGCGGGAGGCTTGGGACAAAGGGATGAGGGAGAGGGGTTCGGAACCGGGCAAGGGACCGTGGAAACAGGATTGATGATTTCATTGAAGAAGAATGTTCCGCGGACTTGCAGCCTCTGCCTGAATCCATTCACCGCCAGACTCGCTTCGCCCCCCGTGAGCCGCTCGGCCTGAAGATTGGCGTTCGGGTTCGTCTGATTGCTCGCCACGCGGAAGCCGCGGTAGAGTTCGTTCAGCGTGGGCGCTCGAAATGCCCGGTAGATGGAAGCCGACCAGGAAACGTTCCCATTGATTTCATGGACCAGGCCCGCTCGGGGACTGAATGCGTTGTAGGAGCGGTTGGGGAAGAACGCATTCGCCGGACAGACCGAGCCGGCGCCGACGACGCTGCAGACCGAAGAGGCGTCGTAATTGCGCCAATCGTCGAACCGTGCGCTCACCGCCAGCGTCCATCGCGGGGCCAGCTGAATCAGGTCCTCGCCGAAAACTCCCGTGGTTTGTTGGTAGCCTCCCGCGAAAGTATCCGTCGTGGCCGCTCCCGCCGAAAATTTCTGCTCATCGCTGCGCCCGATCTCCTGGTGGTCGTCAACGCCCGCCACCAGCATCTGCCGCTTCCCCGCCGCCCGCGACCACTCCGCCGACCCGCCAATTCCCTGCGCCGGCACGGTCTGGAAATCCGTCAGCGATTGGCTGTTCTGATTGAAGGGCACGGAAAAAAAATTTTGGTGGTACGTCTGGAAGTCGCCGTAAAACCGCAGCTCGAGCGAGCCCACGGTTCCCAGTTGCAGGTTCGCGCCCCACGCCCCCTGGCCCAGGCGAATATTGTTGATCTGCCCCGCCGTCCCGTTGTTCCTCGAGTCGTCCAGATACCATCCCCGCGCGAACACAAAATCTTCAGCGCCGAACTTCCGCCCGATCATCAGGTCCGCCGTGCCGTGCTGCGTCGCGGCCTCCGTGTCCACGCTCCCGCGATACGCCGCCGGCGCCAGAAAATATCCGTCCGTGTGAAACACGTCGCCCCCGAATGTGGACTCCCATCGTCCCAGCCCCCCTCCCGCCGTGAGCGACATGTCCTGCGTGTTTTGGTTCCCATACGACGTTTCGAGCGTCACACCCGCGGGCTCCGCGGGCCGCGTCAGAAATTGCACCACCCCGCCCAGCGCCTCGCTCCCGTAAAGGCTCGACGCGCCCTCCTCGGCCACCTCCACGCTCTCCACCGATGCGGCCGGGACGCGGTCCCAGTAGACCCACGACCCAAAGGGATCGTTCAACGGGATGCCGTCTTCGAGCACCAGCACGCGGCTCGCCCCGTTCGCTCCCAGTCCTCGCAGCGACACGCCCATCGTCGTCGGATTCGCCGTCCGGCTGCTCGACCGGCGAAACAGGCTGAACCCCGGCACCTGCCGCAGCGTATCGTCCACCGTCAGCGCAGGCGCCGCATCCAGATCCTCGCGCGTTAGCTGGATGTCGTCGAGCGGCGATTCTCCCACCGGCGTTGGCGTGCGCGCCGCCGTAACCTCAATCTGCTGCCTGGCCGCCGCGAGCGCGAGCACGATCTCTACGTGCACGAGTGCGCTTGAGGCGGCGCTCCATGTCTGTTGCGCTTCTCCCATGCCTTTCGCCGTCACCGTGATCCTGCCGGAACGTCGCCGGAACATGGTCGAACGCAAATTTCCCCGATGCATCCGTGGACACCTTCGCGCTGTACGATTTCGCGCCCAACTCCACCTGCGCGCCCGCCACCATCGCCCCGCTCGTGTCGCGCACCTCGCCTTCCACGCGCACGCCCCCGCTTTTTTGTCCCTGTGGCGCCTGCGCGGCCCCCATCGTTGGACCCGCGGCAACCATCAGCAACATTCCGGCGGCAATGCATTTCTTTTGCACCCGCCCCGTCCGCCGCCGGTAGTGTCTTAATTTCTGCGGCCGATCGGTAAACGGCGGCCCGCACTCACGCAGCCTTCTAGCGGGGCCGAAGGGATTGCTCTTCTGTCCAGCTCTGCCCAGCACTGCTTGCCCTGACGTAGGAAGGGTAGGGGCGAAAGAAGTTAGCCTGGGGCGGAAGCCCTGGGCGCGCAGAATTAAATCGTGCGAGCGCTGTCTTGCCCTGACGCAGGAAGGGAGGTGCGACACAATCCGTGAAAATGTTGCTCCCAGAATTCGTACACCATGCAACTGCTCGGTCCCCGGCCCATCCTGGAACTGCTTCATTTTTTTAGAGCTGCGCCCCATGCTTGTGCCAGACTCCCCCCATCCACTCCGCGCCTTCGCGAGGGTTCCAGAATAATCCGGGAGCCTGGCACGGACAACTTTTCACAGCCGCAGCGTGTCATTTGGGCGGGCTAGCGCCCTCGCAGCAGACTTAACCCGCGCTGTTGCTAGTACCCCACTACAAAATTTTTGTTCCCCTACTACATCGTTCTTCGGATGGTCGCGGGAAAAAGAATGCCGCTATGATGAAACTGTTTTACGAACGCAAATAATTTGCACTGCATCCAGCCCGCAATCCCTGCGGAGGGAAAACATAAGATTGAATGCGAGGCGTGCCTGAAAGGGAGAAGAATTCGCCATGAATCACCAGGTTGTTTTGGAACCTTGCATGACGTGCCCTTGGCCCGATTGTGGCGTAATCGTCATTCTATCCAGGGTTGCGGGAAAGAAACATTTCGACCAGGAGCTTGGTCGCCTCGGCTTGATTTGTCCTTTGTGCCGCCGCCCTTTTTCTATTTCCATCTTCCAACTCGAATGGCTCGAGGTTGGCAAAATGGAATTCACCAAAGGCTTTTTAGAGGCCAAGCGGTCGCACTGCTCACCCTTTGGGGAGGCGGGGCGCCGCGCTTCATGAGCCGATATCGGCCGTAAAAGTGCGTCTGCTAGCCATACGGCGGTTCGGTACTGTTTGTCATTTTCAAAATGCTCGCTCAATGGAGAAAATACCATGCCTACCAACTCGGAAAAGGAAGTCGTGGAAAGATCTCGAGAAGACGAGCGTGAAGGGAAATCCCCCAGCACTCAGGCGGGAGAATTTGTTCGCGAAGAGATGCACCACGTTCGAGAGGGCAAGCACGGAGCTCGATCGCCTCAGCAGGCCATCGCCATTGGCCTTTCCAAGGCGCGCCGCGCTGGCGTCAAATTGCCTCCCCCCGGGCGTGGCAAGGCCTCTTCCGCCGTGCGCAACCAGGCTCGGCGCGACCTGCGAAGAGCAGCGGCCTCGCGTGAGCGCCCGCCATCAAGACGTTGTTCGCGCGCTGTTCTGGGTGCGCTCAGGCGTGAAGGCTCCTCGGCCGCCTCGCACGCCGCACTTTCCCGGCAGGCGCGCTCTGCCTCTCGGCGACGCGGGCGAGTGTCCCGCCATCGGTCTGCCTTGAGGGCCCTCCGTACAAAAGGTCCCTCAGGCTTGCGAACGGCAGCCCGCAAGGCCGCGCGTACGCGTGCCAGGCGCCTCCACGGTTCCTAGATTGGGACGCTTCGCTTGGTCCCTGTTCGGTTGCCCCCCGGGCCCCGTCCGTGACGTGGCTCACAGCCAGGGCTACAGCAAAATACCGATTGACTAGTCCCCGCTATGAGGCGCATGAGTGATTATGTAAGTTCAACGGGGGGTAAATCGAAGCGTCGTTTACACTCTGCCAGTCATCTCATAGTTTGCATCAGGGCGCGCCTTTCGTGTCCTCTTTCAGGGGCACTGCCCGGCCATTTATGAGATGTCTTGTAGCAGTTTTTCCAATAGGGGAGACCACAAATGTCAGATCGAAATGCCGATGTCAGGGATTCAGTTCCACTGAGAGACCGAATCGAGATTAGAGCCTACGAGCTTTATCTCCAGCGCGGCCGTGAGGACGGTCACGCCGTCGAGGATTGGCTTGCCGCTGAAGCCGAACTCACGTCGCCCACGTCCGCGCCAGAACCGATCCGCCCCGAGGCCAGGCGCGCTGCGGGCACTCGTTGACTCGTTCTCGGTTGAACGAGCGCCTGCGGGTTCGTTCTCTTTCTGGCCCATCTTCACCATCGAAGCCCCCCGCCCGGGCCCGCCCCAGAAGACTGCCTCTCGGGAGGTTTTTCCGACTCTTTTTTATTTCAGCCCCGCCTGCGTCAATTTAATCGCGCAGTAAGCCGCGGTCGCCCCGCAGACCGTCGTGGATGTGGCCAGCGTCGTGAAATAAATGCTCGACGCCTGCGCATCCGGACTTACGTTGTCAATTATGATGGCGCTCGTGCCCCCGGTCGCGGTCGGATACGTCACGGGAGACCCGGCAATGGCCGTAGCCGTGGCCCCGCTTATCGTATAGCCATACAATCTGCCGAAACTCGCGGCCAAGCCCTCCCCAAAGAAAAGATAATCGGTCGCGCCGTTTTGAACCGCCGTCATGGGAGAGCATTGCGCGTGCGCCACTTCGTCTATTTGCGTGGCGTTTGCCACGGCGGTTACTCCCGCAATGGATCCCTTGGCCCCGCTCGTGGGGATCTCCCAGAGCTCGGGGCCCGAAACCCCCGCGGGCTCCCTGCCGCACACCCATATGTGTCCGCTCGTAACCGTCCCATTGACATAATTATTGTCGAAAGCCGGTATGTGTGTGGGAAACGAGCCGGCGCTGTTGCAGCCGGAATCGCCTTGTCCGACAGTCACCACGTTTTGAGTTGTAAAAGGCCCCGCCGTGCTCGCCTGCATGACAATCGTATCGGTCGTCGAAGGGTTGGCCGTCACGTACTCATACACCCAGCCGTTTGTCCAATCCACTATGGGCGCGTCCGTGAGTTTGTTGTTGAATCCCCCGCTACAGTTGGCGGTCGTGGCCCCCACCTGGACCGTCCCTGCCACGCTGCTAAGGCTGCTGGCCGTTATGGCGTAGAGAGCCCCGTTCGTGGACCCCACAAAAACGTACCCGCTCGAACCGTCATACGTCGGGGAGGTCAGTTCTGTCCCCGTTGCTACGCTGATTTTTTTGACCACCGGCGTCCCGGCGCCCATCACCGGCGTCACTTTGTAGAGGTTGCCGTCGTCATCGCCCACGTAGGCGGTGTCGCTGCCGTAGTCATAATACGGCGAAGAATTGGTAATCGTCTCCGTGGTCGCGTTCAAAAGAATGCTCACCAGGCACGACGCGCCGCTCGTGCAGCTGCTCACACCTTGGCCGACGGCCAACACATGGGTAGGCGCCTTGCTCGCAGCCACCGTCCCGCCATCCGCGCTGTTCCATACCAGTACGTGTAGGTAGGGACCCGTCGATCCTCCGCTCTCTACGAATAGGATCTTCGATCCGTCCAGTGATAGCTCGGGTGACGTCGTAATCGCTCCCTTTGTAGGCGAAGCGAACGACGCATTGTAGGCCCAATAGACGGTCGGCGCCGCGTGCCCGGTGCAAAAGGGTGTTCCGCTCCCCGAGTAAAGGTTGTTCAGCGCCACCAAATTCGCTTGCCCGCCTGTCGTGCCCGCCACGTTCAATCCGTACACCGCATAGTCCAGCGCGCAACTCGGCGTGGCATTGATGTTGAAGCCAAACTTGGCGGGAAACATGTTCTCCGCCACCGTGCCGCTTCCTAGTGAGAACGCCCAATCGCGCTGTGGACCGGCAGCCGGCTCTCCGAAAAAGGTTCCGCTGCCTCCCAGCCAGGCGCGGTTCCGCCTCATCACCTGCATGACGTACCGTGGGTCGCTGACGATCCTATTCCACTCCTCATACCGGCCCTCCGCCATCGCTTCCGCGATTGTCCCGGGGTCGGAAAAGATTACATGGTGATTCGTCCAGTCATCCACCAGCCCCATCCCGGATCCCTTGTCCAGATTTCTGGAGCTCGCTCCCGTCAGCCCCCCCGGCTCGCTAATGGACACACCCAATACCCCCAGGGCTATAGCCATCCCGCAAACGCACGCGCTCTTGACCTTCACATTCGCTCCCCCGCCATAAATAAAAGGACTTACCGAAAGGTTGTTCAGCCGGCGTCCAGCATGAATCTGCAAGCGTATGCATGCAATACAAGATCCTGGGTTTTGTCCAAACGATTGTAAGTAAAAGAGTTAACGGCGATTCCCGATTTGGGACTCTGAAGTACTTATCTCTTACTTCCCTTCATTCGACATATAAAATTCACTGCGCGAGCAGGTTCTAATCGGATCATCTGCCCCCCAAGGCTCCCCATTGCCGGGTGCGCGCGGCATCTTGCTTTCACGATCGCCGGGCGCCCTGTCCTTTCCAATTCGCAGGTCTGCCCGCCGTGCCGGGAAAACGCGGGCCATCTCTTCCACTAGCCACTCGCCACTCGTCACTTTCTAATCGGGACAATATGAGGGGGGGGGCGCCAACCCATGTTGCCGCCCGCAATCTCCGGTGCGATAATGAGCCGCTTTACCCTGAGAATGCTCCGGTGGAGCATTCGAAGGGCTTACCCTTTGAAACCCACGGTGTGGGTTTCAAAGGGCAGCCAGGCCGCCAGTCGGCCGCGGGTTTGAACGGGGGTTCTCATGGCTCTGAGGGATGCATGGATTGAACGCCGTGCCACAGCGTCGCGCGTCGAGCGCGCAGTGGGCGTCGCGAGCGAAGTCGAGCGTCCGGTCAATGTGTCCCAGATGCACTACGCCCGCCTCGGCCTCGTCACCGAGGAAATGCAATATGTCGCCGCGCGCGAAAATCTTTCCCCCGAACTCGTCCGCGCCGAAGTGGCCCGCGGCCGCGCCATCATTCCCGCCAACATTCACCACCGCAATCTCGAGCCCATGGGCATTGGCGTCGCCTTCTGCTGCAAGATCAACGCCAACATCGGAAATTCCGCCACCACCTCGAATATTTCCGACGAACTCGAAAAGCTCCACCGCGCCGTCCACTATGGCTCGGACACCGTCATGGACCTCTCCACCGGCGGCGATATACCCGCCATCCGAAAAGAAATCATTGCCGCTTCCCCTGTCCCCATCGGCACCGTGCCCATCTATGAAGCCATCTCCCGCGTCCGCCGCATCGAAGATCTGAATATCGGCGTGATGCTCGAAGTCATCGAAGAGCAGGCCGAGCAGGGCGTGGACTATATGACCATCCATGCCGGCGTTCTCCGCGAATTTCTTCCCCTCGTCCGCAACCGCATCACCGGCATCGTCAGCCGCGGCGGCGCCATCCTCGCCCAGTGGATGAGTTTCCATAAAGCGCAAAATTTCCTCTACGAGAATTTCGACGCCATCTGCAAAATTTTCCAGAAGCACGACGTCAGCTTTTCTCTCGGCGACGGCCTCCGCCCCGGCTCCCTCGCCGACGCCAGCGACGAAGCCCAGTTCGCCGAACTCCGCGTCCTCGGCGAACTCACCACCAAGGCCTGGGAATACGGCGTCCAAGTCATGATCGAAGGCCCCGGCCATATCCCGCTCGACCAGATCGAGCTGCAAGTGAAGAAAGAAAACGAGCTGTGCCACGAAGCGCCGTTTTATACGCTCGGGCCGCTGGTGACCGATATCGCGCCCGGCTACGACCACATCACCAGCGCCATCGGCGCGGCCATGATTGGATGGCACGGCGCTTCGATGCTCTGCTACGTCACGCCCAAGGAGCACCTGGGCCTTCCCAATGCGGACGATGTCCGCCAGGGCGTGATCGCCTATAAAATCGCGGCGCATGCCGCGGACGTCGCACGCCACCGCCCCGGCGCACGCGACCGCGACGACGCGCTCAGCTATGCGCGCTTCCTCTTCGATTGGGAAAAGCAGTTCCAGCTTTCGCTGGACCCGGAAACCGCCCGCGCCATGCACGATGAAACCCTGCCGGACGATTTTTACAAGGAGGCGAAATTCTGCTCCATGTGCGGTCCCAAATTCTGCTCCATGAACGCGACCCAAATCGCCGAAATCTACCAGGGCTTCGACCAAAAAGATCGCGAGGCGAAATTCGCCCACTCCTTGCGAAGGTAGGCCGTGAATCGCCGAGCGAAGCGAGCGAATCAAACGCCAAGGCCGCCGGGGGCTAGCATCTCGGGTCAGAGGTTCGTTGCATGGTTTTTAGGGGGTCGGAGCTTTCGCGCCTTCCGCGTCCCGGTGATTTCGACCGGGAAGCTCCGACATAAAGCATTCGGAATAAAAGGGGCTTTCGCGCTTTCTGCGTCCCGACGCTTTTTGTCGGGAAGCCCCTGAGGACAGGAGACATTAAATGCCCTTCGTCCGCGCCGCAAAAAAAAGCGACTTGCCTCCCGGGACCATCCGCCAGATTGATCTCGAAGAAACCTCCATCGCCCTCGCCAACGTGGACGGCAAGTTCTACGCCATCCATAACACCTGCATCCACGAAAGCGGCCCCCTCGGCGACGGCGAGTTGGCCGGCCAAATCGTCTCCTGCCCCTGGCACGGCTGGGAGTACAACGTCACCACCGGCAAGCTCTCCAATAACCCCGCCGAAGGTGTCCAATCCTACCCGGTCGAGGTGCGCGGCGACGATATCTTCGTAGATATCTGATTCTTAAAAGCTTATCTAGCGCCGGTCGCTCCCTGTTATCTCTTCCCGCACGTTATCTAAATTTCGGAGCATAAATCTTCCATTTCCTTTCTCTTGCGTGTATATTGCGCCCGGCGCTTCTCACGAATGACGCAAACTCCCATCAAACCAAGACGTTGGCTGCTGGCAGTGGACCCGCGCATCTATCACTGGGATACCCTTTTCGTTAAGGGCAAGGAGATGTGGCGCCACGCGGGCAACCGTCCCGATGCTCTGCGCCAACTCAAACAAGCGCACAAAGGTGACCGCGCCCTTTGCTACCACGGCAAGCCTGAGCACGCCGTCTACGCCCTCGCAGAAATCAGCCGCGACCCCTATCCCGACCCGCACCACCCCGACGCCAAGAAGCTCGTCATGGACCTCCGCGCCATCGAGCGCCTCCCCCGCCAGGTGACGCTCGCCGAGATGCGCGAGAATCGCGCCCTGCGCAAAATCAAGTTCCTCAAAAACACGCGCCTCACCATCTGTCCGCTCGCGGACGAGGAATACGCCGAGATCCTGCGCATGGCGGGCATCGTCGCCTCCCCCGGCATCCCCTTGCCCTAATCCCACGTTTCCAGTTTATGCTTCGCCGGCGAACCTTCTGGCGTGCCCCGTCATCTACGTTTATGCTGTCGCACGGGGTTTCAAAATGGAAATTGCGGCTGGGAGGAGAACATGAAAAAGCCGGGCGCGAGCCAAGGCCAGTCGCCATCGGAGCTTATCTCCAAAAGAATCGCCGAACTCGGGGACTGGCGCGGCAAAACCCTCGCCAGAATGCGCAAGCTCATCAAGGCGGCAGACCCGCACGTCGTCGAGGAGTGGAAGTGGAGGGGCGTTCCGGTTTGGTCGCACGACGGCATCATCTGCACCGGCGAATCCTACAAGACTGTGGTGAAACTTACCTTCGCCAAGGGCGCGTCTCTGAAGGACCCGGCCCGTCTCTTCAACTCAAGTCTCGAGGGAAACACCCGCCGCGCCATCGACATCCACGAAGGAGAAGAAGTTGACGAGTCCTCCTTCCAGGCCCTCGTCCGCCAAGCCGCCGCCCTCAACAGTTCCCGCAAGTCGAAACCCTCCAAGAAAGCGAAATCCTAAGGGATTCCGCCCCCTGAACCGGTCCGGCATCGGGCTGGCGGAGGTGTCGTTCCGCCCGAGCCTACCCAGGTTGATAATGACCTGACTCTGTTGACACCCCCTCCCGCTCCACCCCGCACACGGTGTCATTCTGAGCGGAGCGTCCCGGACGTTTTTTCCTCCCCGGAAATCGTGCCTTTTCGATTTCCGGGCGGGACGCGCAGTCGAAGAATCCCTCTTCGTTTCCGCGAACGGGAAGGATGTCAACAGAGCCAGATAGCCCCTCAAATCGCGTCAAAAAGTGGCAAAAATCGGCATTTTAGGCCCGTTTAAGGGCTTAAATTACTCGAATGTATCGAGGATTTAAAAGCTTAAATTCCCTGAACTTGTCGAGGATTTAAAAGCTTAAATTCCTTGAACTTGTCGAGGATTTAAGGGCGCAGATTACTTGAACCCATCAAGGGATTTTCGGGCGCAACGGGCGCAATTCATCTCCTCCGAAATGCGCGCGCCTCGGCGCCTGCTTCTGCGGCCGCATCCGGCGTGTGGCCGCGCGATTGTGCTATATTTGCATTTCCCGGGAGCAGAGTGAACAAGCTTGAAGAAACTGCGCATCTCCATCGTCGAATACTTGAACACGGCGCCTCTCGTCTGGGGATTCACCGAGGGGCCGCTCGCGGGGAAGTACGACCTGTCGTTCACCGTGCCCTCCGAATGCGCCGAAGCTCTGCGCCGCGGCGACGCCGACATCGCCATCATCCCCTCCATCGAATACCTGCTCCAGGATGACATCGTCGTCCTGCCCGATATGGCTATCGCGGCCAAGGGAGAGGTCCGCAGCATCCTCGTCGTCGCCAAGAAGCCCATCGAGATGGCCAAACGCATCGCCCTCGATACCAGCTCGCGCGCTTCCTCGGCGCTCGCGCGTATGCTCGCCCGCGAGCGCTGGAATATCCAGCCGGAGTTTATCGCCGCCCCGCCCGTCCCGTCGGAGATGCTGAAGGAAGCGGACGCGGCGCTCGTGATCGGCGATCCCGCGCTGCGCATCGCGCTCAAGCTGGATGCCCTGGTCAACCAACCGCCGAGCGAGGAGTGCTGCCAGGGCGATCCGGATGACGTGCCCGTGCCGGGCGTCGAAATGCTTTTTGTCTACGACGTGGCGCACGAGTGGCGCGAGATGACCGGAAAACCTTGCGTGCTGGCCCTCTGGGCCGGGCGGCGCGGCGCCATCACGCCCGAGGTAGTGGCTGATTTTCAGGCCTCCAAGCGATATGGCCTCGCGCGGGTGCGCGAAATCGCCGAGGCCGCTTCCATGAAGCTCGATCTGCCGCCGAGCGCGCTCGAACGGTATTTGAACGAGAATATAAATTTCGATCTGGACGCCGAAAATCTCGCGGGCTTGCAGCTCTTCTTCGAGAAGGCCGCGGCAATGGGACTCGCGCCGCGCGCCCGCGCGCTCGAATTTGCGGCGGCGGAAACGGGCAGCGTCGCCGGCGCCGGGCATTAGGATCTTGGTTTTTGCTTTCAACTCTCGACTGTAAACTGTAGATTATCGAGTGGCGATCATGGGACTGGCACCGCAAGAAGCGCTCGACCTTTTCAACTCCGATGACCTGATCGGCATCGGCATGGCGGCGAACGAAGTGCGCCGCAATAAGACCGATCCGCGCGTGGCCACCTATCAGATCGACCGCAACATCAACTACACCAATTTCTGCACCGAATATTGCTCGTTCTGCGCGTTCTATCGCCCGCTGGGCTCGAAGGAAGGCTATATCCTGCCGCTCGAAACCATCTACAAGAAAATCGAGGAGATGCTGGAGCTGGGCGGCACGGGCGTGCTGCTGCAGGGCGGCCTCCACCCGGACCTGAAAATCGGTTACTACGAAAACCTGCTGCGCTCCATTCGCGAGCGCTTTCCGCAGGTCCATCTGCACTGCTTTTCCGCGCCGGAGATCACCTGCATCGCGGAAGTTTCGGGGCTTTCGCTGCGCGATACGATTGCGCGCCTCGGCGAGGCGGGGCTCGCCTCGATTCCCGGCGGCGGCGCCGAAATTCTCGACGATGAAGTGCGCGCGCGCATCTCCCGGCTGAAGTGCACCGCGGACGAATGGGAGGCCGTGCATCGCGCGGCGCACTCGCTCGGCATGCGCACCACCGCCACGATGATGTTCGGCTGCGGCGAAGAGCCCCGGCACCGCGTGAATCACCTGGAACGCCTCCGCCGCATTCAGCAGGATACCGGCGGGTTCACCGCGTTCATCCCCTGGATTTTCGCGCCGGAAAATACGCCGCTTGGAAAGAAGGTTCCCGAAGCCACGGCATTCGATTATCTGAAGACGCTGGCCATCAGCCGCCTCTATCTCGACAATGTGGACCACATCCAATCGAGCTGGCTCACGCCGGGAATCAAGATTTGCCAGGTGGGCTTGCAATTCGGCGCGGACGACGTGGGCAGCATCCTGATCGAAGAGAACGTGGTGTACGCCGCCGGCGTCCGCAACCGCACCAACGAGGAAGAGCTGCGCCGCATCATCTCCGATGCCGGCTACATCCCCGCCCAGCGCGACACGCTTTACCGCTCCTACGTATGGAAGCCCGCCTCAGCGCAAACAGTTGCCGCCTGATTGTGATTCACTCGGAGGACGGAATGCCGAGAAAGAAAAAGCCGGTGCATCCGGGCGAAGTTCTCCGCGAGGAGTTCATGAAGCCGCTCGCGCTCAGCATGAATAAGCTGGCGCTCGATCTCCGCGTGCCTGTAACGCGCATCGCCGAAATCGTTCACGAGCGCCGCAGCGTCACGGCCGACACGGCCATGCGGCTGGCGCGCTATTTCAAAAACACGCCCGTTTTCTGGATGAATCTCCAGGTGCGCTACGATCTCGAAGTCGCCGAGGACGAGCAGGCGGAAAAAGTCGCGCGCGACGTGCGCCCGCTCGCAACCGCGGCCCGGTAGGCGGCGTTTACCGCGGCAACAGCAGCAATGAGATTGAAGTCAAATGCTGGCAAACAGCAGCATGGACTTTGCTGCAATTTGCGGCATGGGCTTTGCTGCAATTTGCAGCATGGACTTTGCTCTTATAAGCTGGCTAAAACGCCCTTAAATGGCGCGAAATGGCGCTTTTTTACATCTTAAGTGGGATAAAAAAGATCGAAGGTGATTTCGGCGCCGTCAGGTAGGTTCAGGGGTTCAGAAGGTACCAGAACTCCCTTCCTAAATCGGGCCTGAACTCGGCGGGATTGCATCGGCCGACTATGCTCGAACGGATCTGGTCTCGCTCGGTTTCTTTGCGCGGGGCCGCCAGATGAGCACGGCTATGAGAACGAATGCCGCAGCCAGGAAATATGGCAGGCGCGAGACGAGCCACAAAACGGTCTCAACGGCATGCCGGAAATGAGCCATCCTCCGGATCGAGCTTGCGGGAATGGTGACGGACTGGCTCCAATCGAGCGTCTTCAATCGCTCGAGAAATCCCTGACGGACGCACCCTTGCAGGTTGTACACGCCCACCACGCGCGTGAAATGGCTCGCGACGATCAGGTCGCGCGAGAATTCGTCCCAATCGAGCGGCCCGAATTTGGCGTCGATGGCGGGGTCGCCCGAGCCCGCCGTGCTGCCGACAGCGATCGCCTGCGCCTCCTGCCCATAGCTCCAGACCACAGCCCCGCCCGCCGCGTGATTGAAGCTTGAATAAGCCATCAGCACTTCGTCGTCGGCTCGGACATCCACGATGCCAAAGAGCCGCTCGAGAATCGTCGTGTGGACCTTGCGTTCGTCGGCGAGGAAGTTCATCTGGATGGTTTCGACCGGATATCCATCCGAGTGAATTGTGGCAATGAGCGCCGCGTAGGCCTCGCGCGCGCGACGGACTCCCTGCGCATCGAAGCTGCGACGGAGCAGCCTCGCGGCGAGACGCAATCTGTGGTTTCGTATGTCGGCGAAATCCTTCAGATTGGGTTCGATGTCGAGTCCGACGGCGGCCCATTTCAGACCATTTGCCGCCGTCCAGCTCTCGAAGGCTGCAAACCGCGCCGCGGCTTCGGGCGCGTTTCCGGCGTTCAGGTAAACGCCCTGCCCTGGAAGCATCAACCCGGCGATTACGGGGATTCCGGCTTGATTCAACTGGCGCACAACCTGCGCACGGGCAGGGCTGAAATCACTGATCCCGAGCGCGATGCCTGCGTTTAGTTCCTTCAGGTTCGCGACCATCGCCGCGTCGGAGAAGAAGGATTCAAGCTGGTCCGTCTTCAGGTCGCAAGCGAAAAATAATTCCGGCCGCGCACCGGATCCCTGCACACGAACGTCGCCATTGGGCAGGACCTCTGCGCCCGGCAAGGCAGTTTCTCCTCGTGCGTATGAGGGGACAGCAGAAGCAGCCAGCGCAATAATAAAGAGCAGGCGGGTGATCGCGCGAAATCCTTCGACGCCTTCCATTTCCCTACCCCTTTGATGCAGGGCGGACATCCAAGATGACTTCGGCGCCTTCGGGCAAATCGAGCGGTTCGGCGGGCGTCAACACTCCCTTCGCAAATCGGGCGCGGACACGGCGAGTCTCCGGCTTCGGGCTCCGGGTTTTGCCCCGCGCCGGAGCGGAGCTTATGGGATGTCCGTCGAGGGCGACGTTGGCGAGGGCGTCGGCTTCGCGATTCCTCTCGCGCGGGACGTGCTCGATGGCAAAGTAGGCAAGCTGGCGCGCGAGTTTTGCAGCGCGCTCGTGGAGCGGCTTCAGGTCCTCGCTCTTCACCTTGTAGCGGCCCTGCATCTGCCGGACGAGCAACTCCGAATCGCTGCGGATGCGTAGCGCCGCGACGCCGCGGCTGGCGGCGGCATCGAGCGCGGCGAGCAGGGCATAATATTCGGCCACGTTGTTCGTTTCGCGGCCCATTTTCTTCGCGAGCTCGAGGATGATTTTGCCCGCCGGATCGCGCAGCACCACGGCGTAAGCGGCAGGCCCGGGATTGCCGCGCGACGCGCCGTCAATATTCGCCAGATGCACGCCCGAAGGCGGCGCGGCGGGATGCGAAACGGAAAATAGGCGCGTGGTGCCGGGCGGAGGATTTTTGGGCGGGCGCGTCATTTTGAAATGGCTTGGCCCTGTTGACATCCTTCCCATTCGCGAAAGCGAAGAGGGATTCATCGCTCAAACAGCGAGCGATGGAAAACCGTACTTCGACTGCGCGTCCCGCCCGGAAATCGAAAAGGCACGATTTCCGGGGGAGAAAAAACCTCCGGGACGCTCCGCTCAGAATGACGAGTCTGCGAACAGAAAGCCGAGATGCCGATGCGATGCCTCCCAAAACGAGGATGCCAACAGAGCCAAATAGCGTCCGCGCCGCGGTTAGGTTTCATGGGGCAGACCGCCGGCCTGCGTTGCGGCGGAAGCGGATGCGGCGGCAGGAGAAGCGGAGGCGGTAGGCTCGACGTAGTAAAGGATGCGCGTGCAGGTCTCGCAGTGGAACATTTCCTTGGTGCCCGGACGGCGCATCTCCTGAAATACGTGCGGGCGGACGCGCATGCCGCACGCGCCGCATTTCTCGTCGTGGACTTCGGCGAGGGCGATGCCGTTGTGCTTTTTGACGATGCGGTCGTAGTGATCCATCAGGCCTTCCGGGATTTCCGCGGCCACGCGGGTGCGTTCGGCGCTCAATTGGGTCAACTCTTTTTCCGCCACGGCCTTTTCGCCTTCGATTTGGGAGCGCTCGGCGCGCGCGACCGCTTCCACTTCCTTGAGCGTTTTTTCGGAGGCTTTGATCCGGCGGTCGTATTCCTCGGCGGAGACCATCTGCTCGAGCAAGCGGTCTTCGGCTTTCGAGATTTCGGCTTCGGCCATCTGCACTTCGTGCTGGAGGGCCTTATAAGCCTCGTTCGTTTTTATCAGCGCGGTTTGGTCCTTGTACTTGCGGACACGCTCTTTCCACTGTTCGACGTCCAGCTCGAATTTTTTTCTGTCCTTGAGGTTGGCGAGTCTGCGCGGCCTTGCTCACTTCCAGTTCCGCTTTGGCGGCGGCTACGCGCGCATCGGCTTCGGCGAGTTTTTTGGGATATGCGGCCAGGCGCGCGCGAACGGCACCGAGCCGCACATCCACGCTCTGAAGTTCAAGGAGATCCTGTAGGACCTTCTGCACGATTGATTCATTCTAGCACAGCGGCGAGAGGCGCCCAGCTTGCATCGGGAAATTAGGTGGTGTCGTCATTTCGGGAATTTCCCGGCTCTTGAGCAGACAAAGAGGGATTCTTCGACTACGTCCCGCGCCCGCCAAAGGGCGGCGGGAAAACCAAGAACGCGGGACTCCGCTCAGAATGACCGCGTAATGCCTTTCCCGTCAAACTAAGACACTGCCGATGGATTATGGTTCCGGCTGGACTTCCATTGTTTGGTCAACGGAATAATTCGTGCAGCCGGGGCTGGTGGCGGAGGGGCAGTGCGCGACGACGCGAAAGCCGTCCGCGGATGTCTCGACGTTGTATGTGTAGCCGTCGCGGCCCGGCTTGGCCATGGACATCGCGCCGCTGGAAACGAGTTCGTCGAGCGAAGCATAGGAGCCGTGTCCGGCCTGGTAGACGCGTTCCGATTGCGCGATGCCGAGCAAATCGGTCTTCACTCCGATCACATCAATGGTCTGGCGAGGCGCAGCCACGCCGGTGCCGGCGGATTGCTGCGTGAGGCTCGTATTTGTAAATCAGGCCTCCGATGAGGAGGGTGACGAGAAGACCGATCATACCTACCAGGCCGCGCATGAGGACCTCACCTTCCTATTCTACGTCCGGCCGGGTGCGCGCGAGGGACAGGGGTGTCAATTCAGATACCCCGAGTCGCTGTTGGGTCGCGGCGCGGGGCCGTGGGTTATTTTCCGACAACCCAGCTAATAGGAATTAAGTGGATTGATTCCAGTTCACTTGCAAGGTACCGTGACGAGTTGGAGGGCTTTCCATGAAACGGCGATTTGCGTTAGTTCGAGTTGTCTGTGCAATTTGTATCGCGGCTATTTTCGCCGCGCTGACCGGGGCCGCGCGTGCCCAGACTGCCGCGAAAGAATTTGTATCGCGCGACGCTAACATTGATGGGGCTAGCATTCATTACACGACGGGAGGATCAGGACCCGCGGTCATACTCCTTCATGGGTTTGCGGAAACTTCGCGAATGTGGAATCCGATCCTGCCGGTACTCGGTGCGAAGTTCACCGTGATCGCGCCGGATCTCCCTGGGATAGGGGGGTTCGTCAATTCCAATCGGTGAAATGGACATGAAGGGCGCGGCAATTCAGATTCACGACCTGGTGCGTTCATTGGGCGTTACGAAGGCGCGAGTTGTCGGGCACGACATCGGCCTGATGGTCGCCTACGCGTATGCGGCGCAGTTCCCCTCGGAAGTTGAAAAGTTGGTAGTCATGGACGCGTTTCTGCCCGGCGTACAGGGCTGGGAACAGATTTACAATGACCCGAACTACTGGCACTTTCGGTTCAATGGGCCCACGCCCGAAGCGCTGGTGAAAGGGCGCGAGAATATTTACTTCGCATATTTCTGGAACGATCTCGCCGCCGACAAGGATCATTCGATTCCCGAAGTGGACCGGAAAGTCTATCTCGCGGCCTATTCGCGTCCGGGACGAATGCGCGCGTCGTGGAATTATTTCGTTTCGTGGCCGCAGACCGCCAAAGATTTCGCACAGATGTCGCAGACCAAGTTGACGATGCCGGTGCTCTCAATTGGCGGCGACAAATCCTTGGGAGAAGCGTTGGGGGAGCAAATGAAATTGGTTGCGACCAACGTGACGGTGGTAATCGTCAAGAACTCGGGCCACTGGATACTTGAGGAGCAACCGAAGCAGACGACCGACGCGCTGGTGAAGTTTCTCTAGCATCCAACGCCGAGGCGTACTTTATCCGCATGCCCGAATGACGCGCTCATCGAAAACTGGCTGAGTGCGCGATGCGACGCCGGTTTGACACTTGCACCGCGGCACCCGATACTCTTCAGGCGGCCAACGCGGGCGCGGAAACTCGCGTCTGAATGTTTGGCGCGGCACACGCGCTTTGACCGGGAGCGAAACATGAAGAGATGGCTGGAATGCGTGGCGGTGCTTGTTTTCGCGGCGGCGGTGGGCGCGCCGCTCGCGGCGCAAGCGCCCTCGGCGCATTCATCATCGGCCGAGGTACGTCCGCCGAAGCTCGAATTCACCGAGCACACGCTTGCGAACGGTTTGCACGTGATCCTGCTCGAAGATCACACCGTGCCGGTGATTGACCTCCAGGTTTGGTATCACGTGGGCGGAAAAGACGAGATGCCCGGCCACACGGGCTTCGCGCACCTCTTCGAGCACCTGATGTTCAAAGGCTCGGCGCACGTGGGGCCGGACGAACATTCGCGCATCATCGAAGCCGTCGGCGGATACGACAACGCCGAAACGGAAGACGACGCCACGCACTTCTTCGAGACCTTCCCCAGCAACTACCTCGAGCGCGTGCTGTGGCTCGAAGCCGACCGCATGGGCAGCCTCAACGTGAACGAGGCCAATTTCGAATCCGAGCGCCAAGTGGTGGAAGAAGAGCTGCGCATGCGCGTGGATAACCAGCCCTACGGCTTGATCGAGGAGGATCTTCGCGCCGCGGCCTTCACGGTGCACGGATACCATCATTTGCCGATCGGCAGCATCGCGGACCTCGATAAGACCACGCTCGAAGAGGTGCGCCAATTCCACGACACCTATTACAAGCCGAATAACGCCACGCTCGTGATCGCCGGTGATTTCAACTCCGCGCAGGCGCTCGCGTGGACCACGAAATATTTCGAAGGCATCCCGCCCCCGGCGAAGCCCTTCCCGCGGCCGAACCCGCCCGAGCCGCCGCAAACCGAGGAACGCGTGGTGAACAAGTCGTACACGAATACGCCGCTTCCGGCCGTCGTGATCGGCTACAAGATTCCGGCGCGATACGCGCCCGACTCCTACCCGCTCGACCTGGCCGCGAACATCCTTGCCGGAGGCGAGAGCAGCCGGCTCTATCAAACGCTCGTTTACAAGGAACGGATTGCCGTGGAGTCCGCGGGCTTCGGAAATTTCACCGAGGACCCCAATCTTTTCTGGGCCTACGCCATCATGAATCAGGGACACACGGCCGATGAGGGCGAAAAAGCGGTTCTGGGCGTGCTCGACGGACTGAAAGAGCAGCCCGTGGATGCCAAGGAACTTGAGAAGGCAAAAAACCAGGAAATCGCCGCATTCATTCTCGGCCGCGACACCGACGAGGAAAAGGCCGAAGCGCTTGCGGATGCCGCTGTGATCGGGAAAGATCCGGATCGAGTGAACACGGAGCTCGAAAACTATCTGGAAGTTACGCCCGCGGATATCGAGCGAGTGGCGAAGGAATATTTCGTCCCGGAGCACGCGACCGTGCTGATTGTCACTCCAGCCCAGCAGCCCGCGGCCGGCGAGTAGCGCGGATTCCGGCGAGAACCTGATTTCAGGAGCAGCGATGAAGATTGCAATCAAGCGATGGATGTTGCTTATACCGGCGGCGACGCTGGCGATGGCCGCGCTCGGCCAGCAATCCGCGCCGCCCGCGCCGTCTGCACCGGCCGCGAGCCCGGCGAATCCCGCGCCGCAGGAGCAAAAGGATGGAACGGGGATTGTGCCGCCGGGCGTGAAGCTGGCTCCCGAGATGCCGCCGCCCGGCGCGCCGCGGCCGTTCCACTTCCCGCAAGCCGCCACGAAGACGCTCGCGAACGGGCTACGCGTTTTCGTCGTCAGCGACACGGGCGAGCCGGCCATCGCGGCGCAGCTTCTGATTCTCTCGGCCGGAAGCGTCCGGGATCCCGCGGAGATGCCGGGCGTCGCGGACATGACGGCGAACCTGCTTACGCAGGGAACGGAAAGGCGCTCCGCGCAGGAGATTGCCGAGGCGATTGATTTTATCGGCGGCCAGCTTGAGGCCTCCGCGGACAAAGACGCAACCATCGTGAAGCTCGACATCGTGAAGAAGGATTTGGATACGGGGCTCGATTTGATGTCCGACGTGGTGCTGCATCCCTCCTTTCGCGCCGAGGAATTGGAGCGGCAGCGCCAGCAGCTTCTTTCAGGCTTCGAGGTGCAATATTCGGATCCCGATTATCTTGCCTCGGTTGTGTTCGGCCGCGAGGTCTACGGGAGTTCGCCCTATGGCTGGCCGGCGGAAGGCACTCCCGAGACGGCGCAAAAGCTTGGCCGCGACGTGCTCGTAAAATTTCACGACGCCAATTACGCGCCCAATCAGGCGCTTCTGGCCTTCGCCGGCGACATCACGCCCGAGAAAGCCTTCGCTGCGGCGGAAAAATATTTTGGCGCGTGGCCCAAGCGGGAGGCCGCCGCCAACGCGCCGCCGGCGCCCGCGAATTCGCAGGGCTTGCGCATCTGGCTGATTGACAAGCCAGACGCCGTGCAGACGCAAATCCGCGTGGGGAAAATCGGGATTCGGCGCGGCGACCCGAATTATATCCCGGTCGAGGTGATGAACCGCGTTTTCGGCGGGGGTTACAACAGCCGGCTCAATACGGAAGTGCGCGTGAAAAAGGGCCTCACTTACGGCGCGTACTCCTCCTTCAATCCGCATCGCTACGCCGGCTCGTTTGCCGTGGGCACGTTCACGCGCACGGAAACCACCGTGGAAGCCACCAAGCTCGTGGTGGACCTGATCGCGCAGATGTCCACCGGCGACGTGACGCAGAAGGAGCTGGATTTCGCGCGCGATTATCTTGCCGGCGTGTACCCCATTCAATCGGAGACGGCCGAACAGGTGGCCGATCGCGTTATTACCGTGGCGGCGTTCGGCCTGCCCGCTGATTACAACAGCACGTATCCGCAGCGCATCCGCGGCGTCACGCTGGCCGAGGTGCGGGAGATGGCCGAGCGCTATCTGCAGGCGGACAATCTCGATATCGTCCTCGCTGGAAACGTCAGCGCCTTCCGCGACGCCCTGAAGAAACAGTTCCCCGACGCGCAGTATGTGGAGATTCCGTTCGATCAGATTGACGTCCTCGCGCCGGGACTGCAAAAGCCGAAGCCCGCGCCCGCCGCCGCGCCCACGCCCTAGCAGCTCGAAATTATCGGCCGGGCTATTCGTAGCGGAGCGCGATGAGAGGGTCCACCCGAGTGGCGCGCCGCGCTGGGAGCAGGCAGGCCGCCACGCCTACCACGACGATAGCCAGCACGACACCCGCGAACGTCAGCGGATCGGTTGGTGATACACCCCAAATCTGGCTGGCGATCAGGCGCGTAGCGCCGTAGCTCGCGAGCAGGCCGACGACGATCCCCGCCGCGATCAAGCGCAGCCCCTTCAGCAACACCATCCTTAAAATATCGCTTTGCTGCGCGCCCAGCGCCATGCGCACGCCAATGTCGTGCGTCTCGAGCGAAACGGTATAGGCCATCACGCTGAACACGCCAATGATCACCAGCGCCAGCCCGATTCCCGCGAATATCCCCAGCGTGATCACAGCGAATTCCGGCTCCCCAAAAGTCCATTCCTTCAGGAAGCTTTCGATCGTTCCCGTCTCGGTCAGTGCAATACTGGAATCTGCGGCCCAAATCTCCTGGCGAACTATTGGCGAGGATCGAAAGGGGGTCCACGGCAGTCTTCACGAGAAATCTCTCGTAGTATGCCCCCGTGATGGTGTAGGGCATGTATGCTTCCGGCATGGCAGCGTCCCGCAAGCCCTGATTCTTGATGTCCTCCATGATCCCGATGACCTCAAAATATGCGTCGTGGGGCGCATCGGCCATCTGATCGAGCCGGTTGAACTTGACCTGCTTCCCGATGGGGTCCTCATCCTTGAAGTACATTTGCGCGAACGTCTGATTGATTACGATCACGCGCCGCGCCGACGCCACGTCCGCTTCCGAAAGCAGGCTGCCGCGCATCAAATGGATTCCCAGCGTTCGAAAGTAGTCCGCGCTGGACAATCGGAACAGAGAGATCCAGCGATCGGCATGCGTCTTCCCGGGTATGGTCACTTCGCTGCGCAGTCCGCCATAAGGCGGCAGGTCGGTGGATACTCCCGACGGCACTTACGCCGGGCAAAGCCGCAAGCCGTTCGAACACCTGCTGGAAGAAAACCCTTCTCCCTGCGCCCGTATCGTAACGACCGTGGGGAAACGCCGGCCGCAGGACGAGAACATTCCTGGGGTCGAAACCGAGGTCCACATGCCTGAGCGCGAAGAGCGTGCGCATCATCAGGCCCGCGCCAGTCAGGAGGAGAAGCGAAAGCGCCACCTCGAAGATCACGAGTCCGGCGCGGAGTTTCCCATGCCTGAATCCCCCGCCCGCTCCTCGTCCCGTTCCTGTGAGCCGGGGGTAAAGGTCCCCGTGGACGGCATGGAGCGCGGGTGCCAGGCCGCAGAGAAACGTCGTGAGAATTGTCACGCCGAGAGCAAAGCATAACGCCGCAGGTTTCAGCGCGATCACCGCCTCGGCCGGAACGTCCAAGAACGCAGCCTGCCCTTCAATCCATTTCAACCCGAAATAAGCGAACAAACAGCCGATGACGCAGCCAGAAGCGGATAGCAGAAGGCTCTCCACCAGAAGCTGGCCAATCAAGCGTCCACGGCTTGCCCCCATCGAGGCACGGATGGCGATCTCCCGTTCGCGCACCGTGGCGCGGGCCAGCAAAAGATTAGCAACATTGCAACAGGCAATCAGGAGAAGCATGGTCACGGCAGCCATGAGGGCGTAGAGGGTGAATCGGAAATCGCCAACTGCGTCATCCGTGAGGGTCCTCGTAGTCACATCGAAGCGCTGCGGGTAATCCTTTGAATAGACCTTGGAAAGGCCATGTGCAACGACGTTCAAATCCGCGGCAGCGGCTTGCAAATTGGCGCCGGGCCTGAGGCGGGCCAGGGCATAAAGGAAGATGCGCGGATGGCCCTAATACTCCGGGGATGTCGCTGTGTGTCCAGTAGATGGGCATCCAGATGTCAGAGTCCTCCCATAGAAACCGCGGAGGCATGATGCCCACCAACGTCCTCGGCTGATCGTTTAGGACCATGGTCGTTCCCACGATCTTCGGGTCCCGGTTGAATTGTTTCGTCCACAGGCGATAGCTCATCACGAACACCGGCGCTGCGCCGGGCTTCCCGTCGTCGCAAGCAATCGCTCGGCCCAGGAGGGGCTTCACTCCCAGAAGTTCGAAGGAATTCGGCGTAACCCAGGCGCCATCGAACGTCTCCGTTCCTTCTTTGCCGGCGTACAGAGACGTCCTGATAGCTGGAGCCGGCAATGTCCTCGAACACATGGTTCTGCTCGCGGAAGTCCATGAATTCTGGAACGGAGAATCCGCCCCGGCCATAGTCCGGTGGGCGAGTCACATCGTGGATGTAGAAATCCGTGAGTCTGCCGGGATCCCTGTAGGCAAACGGCTCGAGGAGGATGCTGTCAATCGCGCTGAAGATGACGGTGGTCGCGCCGATGCCCAGCGCCAGAGCGAGAATGGCCAGCAGGGCGAAGCGGCGATCCTTGTTCAGATTGCGCAAGCCATAGCGCAAGTCGCGCCAGAACCAATCCATGCACCCCTCCGACAATAATTCGATCTTCTATTTCACCGACAGAATCACCTTCCCGATATTTTTTCGCGCGTGGATGTACTGGTGCGCCGCGGCGCCCTCGGCGAGCGGGAATTTCTTGCCGATCACCGGCTTGATTGTGCCCGCGGAGTGCATGGCGAATATTTCGTCGAGTTCGCTTCGCAGCAGCCCGCCGCGGGAGTGCAACCGTCCCAGATGCACGCCGATGACGGTAATATTCCGTCCCATCAGCTTGCGCGGGTTGAACCACGGCGTTTCGGCCAGCGCGCGCAGGCCGCCCAACCAAGCTCGGCTTGCCCTCGGGCCCGACCGCGGCCGAGAAGCCGTACACTACCAGCCGCCCGCCCGGGCCCACGCACTGGTAGCTGCGCGAAAAGGATTTCCCGCCGATGGGGTCCATCACCATCTCGATGCCGTCCGGCGCGTATTTTCGCACCACTTCGACGAAATCGCTTTTCTCGTGATCAATGGGGTAGTCCACGCCGCTCTTGCGCAGGAACTCTTGTTTCGTGGGTCCGGCCGTGCCGAACACCACGAGCCCGCGCGCGCGCGCCAGCTCCACCGCCGCGGTTCCCACGCCTCCCGCCGCGCCGTGAATCAGAATGCGGCCGCCCGCCTGCAAATTTCCCATCGTGAACATGGAATGATACGCCGTCAGATAGTTCACCGGAATCGCCGCCGCTTCGTCGAACTTCATGCCGGCCGGCAGCCGATACACCTGCCGCGCGGGCACGGCGGCCCATTCCGCGTAGGCGTTGAATTGCGTGAGCGCGGTCACGGCGTCGCCCGCCTTCAGCGACGGCCCTTCGCTCGCGCCTCCGCCTGCGGCGCTTTTTTCCACCACGCCGGCAATTTCCAGGCCCGGCACGAACGGCGGCTTGGGCGAGCCGGGATAGAGTCCCATGCGCTGGAGGAGGTCCGCGAAGTTCACGCCTATAGCCTTCACGCGGATCAGCACCTCTCCCGCTTTCGGCTGCGGATCGGGCATTTCGCGCAGCTCAAAAACTTCGGGTGACCCATACCGCCCTACGACCAGCGCGCGCATCTAATCCTCCTGCTGCCGGATCTCACGGCCAATTGTGGCTGCGCCTTCCCGTCGAGCCGGAGGAGCTGGAACGCGCCTCGGCTTTTCATTTGGGAATCGAGGGCATCCTAACTTAAACTATTGGACTTTGCACAGCGATGAAACGCGACTACGCACATAAGGCACTATCTTCGATTATCGCCATCCTGCTGGCGTCTTGCGCCTCGATGGCCGCGGGCCCTCCCAAGCAAGCCCCCGTTCCGCCGGTCCTCACGGCCATGCAGGCCGAGCTCGATCGTTCCATGCAGGCTCTTTCGCAGGGCGATCCGGCCGTCTATTTCATCAGCTACACGGTGGCCGACCGCCAGTATGTGGAAGTCTCCGGATCGAACGGCGCGCTGCTCACGAGCGCGGAAGACCGCGGGCGCTGGCTCGAGGTGCAAACGCGCGTGGGCAGCTACCAACTCGACAACACGCACCCGCTGGGCGACCAGCCTCCGAGCTGGACCAGCGCCGGCGCCACGGCAACACTGGACGACAATATTCCCGTCTTGCGCCGCGAAATCTGGCGGGAGACCGACCGGCAATATCGCGCCGCCGCCGAGGCCCTGATCAAGGTCAAGACCAGCCAGCAGGTGCAGGTACAGACCGCCGAAGGCGCCGCGCCCGATTTTTCGCACGAGGATCCGAACACCTACGTGGGCCCCCGCGTTGAAATTCACGTGGACCGCGCCCCCTGGGAAGAGCGCGTGCGGAAATACACGGCCGCCTTCAGCAAGTCTCCCGCGGTCCTGAATTCCATCGTCACGTTCACGGCTCTGGGCATGAATCAATACCAGGTAAATACGGAAGGCACCAAGCTCGCCTTTGGCCAGGTGCACTACCGCCTCGAACTCACCGTCCAGAGCAAAGCCCCCGACGGCATGGACATTGACCGCTACGAAAATTTCGATTGGCTCGATCCCAAGGACGCTCCGGATGATTCCACCGTGCTCGCGCGCATCCAATCCATGATCGAGCAAACCGTGGCCCTCGATAATGCCCCGCTCGTGGACCCCTACGCCGGTCCCGCGCTGCTCACCGGCCGCGCCGCCGCCGTATTCTTCCACGAGGTTTTCGGCCACCGCGCCGAGGGCTTCCGCCAGAAGGACATCAACGAGGGCCAGACGTTCACCAGCAAGATCGGCGAGCAGATTCTTCCCGATTTCATTTCCATCAGGGACGATCCCACCGAAGCGAGTCTCGGCGGCGAAATGCTTCTCGGCAATTATCTCTATGACGACGAGGGCGTGCCCGCCGAGGATGTCCACGTGGTGGACAACGGCATCCTGAAAACTTTCCTGATGTCGCGCTCGCCGCTCGTGAATATCCCGCACTCCAACGGCCACGGCCGCCGCCAGCTTGGGCTACGTTCCCGTGGCGCGCCAGGGAAATCTGATCGTCTCCAGCACGCACACGGTGACCAACGATCGAGCTCCG
Source organism: Terriglobia bacterium (assembly GCA_963823205.1). Classification (GTDB taxonomy): domain Bacteria; phylum Acidobacteriota; class Terriglobia; order Acidiferrales; family UBA7541; genus Palsa-295. The sequence goes on along the minus strand of CAWGKL010000002.1, from coordinate 262,332 downwards.
CGCGAAACTCATCGAGCTGGTGAAGCAGCAGGGCAAGCCCTTTGGCCTCCTGATTGACGATATCGCCGGCGGCTTCACCTTCACCGGACGCGGGCAGCCCCAGGCGTTTCAGGTCCTCCCGCTCGTGGTCTACAAGGTTTTTCCCGATGGCCGCCCCGACGAGCTCGTCCGTGGAGTGGACATTGTCGGCACGCCGCTCGTCTCGCTCACAAAAATCGTGGCCACCGGCGACAAGCAAGAAATCTTCAACGGCTATTGCGGCGCGGAATCCGGCTCCGTGCCGGTTTCCGCCGTCTCGCCCGCCATCCTCATCTCCGAGATGGAAGTGCAGAAAAAGGAGACTTCCACGGACCGGCCGCCCGTGCTGCCCCCGCCCGCGCACGATCCGGAAGCACAGGGGACGCAGCCTTGAGAAAATTCGCCGCATTCGGCCTGCCCGCCGTGGCGGGCTTGCTCGCCATCTTCGCTTTACCTCTATCGGCGGCCGTTACCGCCGCCCGGCGCGCGCCGGCCCAGGCTTCTGCGCAGGCCGCGCCCGCCGCAATTCCTGGGGGCGACAACGATCAGACACTCCGCGCCATGCACGACGAAATGGAACGCTCGCGCGCCCGTCTGGTCCTCGCCGGCGCGGACAAGCCCTTCTACATCGAATACCGCCTGGTGGATCTCGATATCCGCACGGTGACCGCATCGTTCGGTGCGCTGCTCTCGACTCCACGTCGCGCACGCGCTATATGACCGTGGACGTTCGCGTCGGCGACTATCACCTCGATAGTTCGAACTTCGTCAGCGAGAATGGCTTCCAGGGATTTCTGGGGTCCACCGGCCAAGTCGGCATTGACCGCGACTACAATTCGCTCCGCCAGGATTTATGGCTGGCCACGGACCAGGCCTACAAGTCCGCCCTCACCCAGATGTCGCTCAAGCAGGCGTATCTGCGCAGCCTCACCAAGCCACCCGAAATTGACGATTTCTCACAGGCGTCGCCTCTCGTAAAAGTTGACCCGCGCCTCGAGCCCGATTGGACCTCCCGCAACTGGGAGGACGAAGCGCGCAAGGCCTCCGCGGCCCTGGCCGATTTCCCCGCGCTCTACGGCACGCGCGTCAGCTACTCCATCATCTATGCTACCACCTACCTGATGAACAGCGAGGGCACCACCATCCGCGCTTCGCGCAGCATCGCCGCCATCGAAGCCGCGCTCGATACCCAGGCGGACGATGGCATGCCCCTTCACAATTATTACGCCGTCTATTCCGCGCTTGCCGCGGACCTCCCCGCCGCTCCGGCCGTTGCGGATGCGCTCGCCAAGGCCGGCAGCGATCTGCTCCAGCTCCGCGCGAGCCCCATCGTTTCGGACTACACGGGGCCCGTGCTCTTCGACGCGCCTGCGGCCGCGTCCGCACTGGCTCAGGTGCTCGCGCCCTCGCTTTCCGGCGCGCGTCCCCCGGTCTCCATGGCGCCCTCGTTCGACGAGTTCCTCCAGCGCGTGGGTGGGGAAAGCGCATGGGAGGGGCGCGTGGGCACGCGCGTGCTTCCCGCCACCGTCACGCTCGCGGACGATCCCACGCAAAAGGATTTCCAGGGACAGCCACTCCTGGGAGGCTATGAAGTGGACGCGGAAGGCGTGCCGGCGGAGCGCGTTTCGCTAGTCGAAAATGGCATCCTGAACGGCTTGCTGATGTCCCGCCGGCCGGGCACGGAGTTCCAAATCTCCAATGGACACGCGCGCTCCGCGCTGCTCTCCGATCCCAAGCCGCTCAGCAGCAATCTATTCTTCCAGGCCTCGGACGCCCTCAATCCCGCCGAGCTGCGCCAAAAATTCCTGGGCGCCTGCAAGGACGATGGGCACGAGTGGTGCCTCGAAATCAAGCGGATGGATAATCCCGCTCTCTCCTCCGTTCGTGAGGAGGATTTCTCGGCATTTCTCGGCGAGCTTGCCGGAGGCGTTGCCAGCGGCGAGCGCGCCCCGCTTTTCGTTTATCGCGTCTACGCCGCGGATGGCCGCGAGGAACTCGTCCGCGGCGCGACCATCGAAGGCCTGGCCCCGCGCTCGCTCCGCAATATTCTTGGCGCCGGCGACGACGCAACCGTCTTCACCTACATGCAAAATCCCGCCGACGGCTTCGCGGGAACGGCCCTCGGCGCCTTCGGCTCCGCCGAGAGCGGCATCCCCAGCACCGTCGTCGCTCCGTCTCTCTTGCTCGACGAAGTCGAAGTCCGCGGCTTCCGCGGCGAGCCCCGCCGCACCCCCCTCGTCCCCGCCCCGCCACTAAAGTGACGACCCGACGAGGGTCGTCATCCTGAGGGAGACGTTTTTGCCTTTAGTCAACCGAAGGATCTCTCTTCCCGCTCCGGCGTCACGCCGGCTTTCTCGTCGTCCTTACCTCCCTCTCATTCACTCCAAACCAAAGTTCACCGTAATCTCCGTATCCACCTCGACTGGTTGCCCGTTCAATAGCGTTGGGCGATAGCGCCACTCGCGCACCGCGGCAATCGCCGCCCGCGCCAGAATCCCGTTTCCGCCAATCACCTCGATCTCTCGCACCGCGCCATCTGTTCCGATGATTGCGTGCAACCGCACATCGCCCGTGATGTGCGCCGCCCGTGCAACCTTCGGATACTCCGGTTCCACCCTGTGCATCAAAGAGGCTGCCATTACCGCTGAGCTGAGGCGCACCACACGAGGCGGCGATGGCCTCACGGCCACGACCGCGCCAAAGCCAGTCCCGCCTGGAATCCACGGGCCGGCGCCTGGGCCGGCTCCGGGGCCGGCGGGATTCATCGCGATGTTGGGGGCCTGCTCGCCGCCCGTGGAAACTATGTGGCGGGAAATAGACACGGGTGGCGTAAGAGCCACATTCGTGATCGTGATTGCAGGGCGTGGGCTGGCGCTCTCGTCGGGGGCCGGGGTGCTCGCCGCGGGCTGCGGCATCCCGTGAAATGGCGGCAGGGGCGTTACAGCGACAGTCCTAGGCAGCGCCGGCGGAGTGAAGAGCGGCCATAAAATCAGCGCCGTCATCACAATGGCTTGAAAACATACCGAGGCCGCCAGGGCTCCCCAGCGCCAGCCCCGCGGCTCCATGCGCGCTTCGGGCGCGCCATCCATGATGCATTGAGAAAGGTTTCCCAGATCGCTCATCGTCGCAGCCCTCCTCTCGTCCTCGAACCCGCAAGTTGGCGGACTTAGCGCGGCACACCTCACATAGTGCAAGATGTGTGCCAAACGCCTGACTTCGGAGGTCGCGCGCAATCCCTGAAATATTTAGACACCGGCTACGCCCGGATGTTCCTGTGCCTGGAAGCCCCCTGAAGGTCCTTGCTACGTGGATTCGGCTATCAGCGCTAAGCCGCCTCGCCCGCCCCAACCCTGAAATGATGATGCGACGAGGGTCGTCATCCTGCTTGCCGTGAGGCACGAAGGGAGGGATGCGCCTTTGCCTCTAGTCGAGCGAAGGATCTCCCCCGCCGCCGGGTCCTGCTACTTCACGTCCGCCAGGATGTCGTGGTTGTCGTTCAGTGATAGCCCCTCCGGCTGTATCGGAAGAGTCACCGCGAAGGGCGTTTTCCCCGCTTCTGTAACTCCGATCCAACCCAGCCGAAGCGTTTTGCCGCCGGTGTGAATGTAAATGGGCAGAACATCCTTCCATCCTTGCGGCCCTCCTGTGCGGGTCACAGTTCCGCTCACCTTCCAGTTGCCAGGCCCAGCATTTTGCATCGAGTACGAAAGTTTGTATTGAGCGATTCCCGTCCCGTAAACGTACTGGTTGAAAAACCAATCGAGGCGTTGATTGCCGTCAAGGTTAATCTCCGGGGTCATATGTTTTTCCGCGATCGCCTTGAAATCCTCCGTGGATGCAGCCTTGTTGTCGAAGGTCTGGCAAAAATCGTGCATCATGGCCTTGAAGCGCGCGTCGGGATCCGGGTTATGCGGATCGTAGAGCATCATTCGCAGCATGTTCAGAACGAAAGCGCCCTCGGTGTACACAACGACGTTGTAAGCATTCGGTGAATCGGAGGATGCGAGGCGTATCCCCATCCAGATGGGGCCGCTCGATTCCAGCGTATGGCCGTGGCTATCGTTGGCAAATAAAGCCTCTTTGCTCGACTCCAATTCTGCCTGGTATGCCTTCCAGTTTTCACGGTACTGCACGTAAAGGTTTCCTGAAAAGTCTGCGAATCCCTCGGAGAGCCATTGATCGTGGTAGCTTTTCCAGCCCACAAGATGCCCCCACCATTGGTGCGAAACTTCATGGCCGCGAAACTGATCCGTGAGTTCAAGCTGGTTTCGAACGCCCAAGGCGTTCAGCTGACTTGAGTCAAGAAAAGAAGCCTCAGAGAGATATATGAGCATGGGCCAACCCTCTCCATAATCACCAGAAATATTGGTCACGGCCAGACGCGAGTACGGATCCGGGCCAAAATAACTTTGAAAGACTCGCAGGGCATTTGCGATTTCAACCGCAATGTTTTTGCCCATACCGGAGGGCAAAAACGAGCCCATGGGCATGGATAAGTTATCGCTCGCGCCTTCCACGGGGGCAAACTCCGCGTTCTGAAAAGCTTCCATCACGTCGTCGGGATTCCGGTTCGCATACACCTCCACGCTCACGTCGCCGGCCTTGTCTGTAAACAGCTTGTAGTCCCCAAAGGCGAAGCCCGCCACGGCGAGCGGCTTATCGCTCTTCCACTTGGTTACCAGCCAATCTCCGTCCTTTGTTTCGCTGACTTTCGTGCCCGTAGCCACGAAAAGATACTGCTTGGGGCTGTGAAATGTCATATCAAAACCGGTCCAGACATTAAAGTTATCCCCGCTTTCCGGATACCAGAGGCTGCTTTCGCAAAAGTAATTCCCGCTGCCCATCTTGCGAACCGCTTTCTGGCCCGCATAGTGAAATTCGAGTGTCTGGTCACGCCCAGCCCTCGTGATCTGGGGAAGGACCACCACGACATAATATCCATAGGAATTGTTGCGGTCCTTTTGTTCGCGCGCCTGGAAGAAGGTAAGCCTTGCCCCCGATTCGTCCTTGACGCTATCCACCCGAAGGTTTGTATCGAGCCAAAACCGCAGGACGCCCTCTCCGTTCGCGCGTTCGGAGAGGTGAACGCGCGTGGTGGCGCTGAATTCCGCCTTCGCCGTCGCCGTCGCGTCAATCTCATAGCTCTGGATGCTGTAGTCGTCAAGCGCGGTGGGATCGCGGAAGACATCCGCTGAAGTTCGGTCGCCCGCGGGAAAGTGCAGCCATGTGTCGAAGCTCTTGTAGCCAGGCCAGGAGACCAGCCGGCCCACTTGTATCGTCTCGGGATCGAGGGCATCGAATGTCACTTCCACCCATCCCTTATCGGATGTTTTGAAGTCGGCGAAGAAGTACGCCGTCCGTCTGGGATTCGCCGAGAACAACCCCTGAAACAAACGAGGAACGATTTCATCTCCCACTTCCTCGCGATCGCGCTGCCTCGAAAGGTAAAGTCCGCCAAGGTCATCCCCGGAGGGGGGCGTCCAATGAAGCTGAGGAGAAAGCTCCGCGAATGTTCCATCCGAGAAGCTGAATTTCGCGGACGAAAACTCCATATCCAGCGTCTCCTTGCCGGTGAAACGTTTGAGCTGTTGGGCTTCGAGCGCGTTCGGCGGCTCGATCTGCACGCGGCCTTGCCCCTCGAAGGCCGCGCCAAAGACCTCGCCGTTGGCGGGCTGTGCGAATTGTATGGCCCCGCTCGTGAGCGTGATGTGGATGCGATCGCGCGCGATCTGAATTCCATTCACCTCCGCGAATTTGCTTGCGTCAAACGCCGGTTGGGACACGGCATTCCACACCGCCGTCGCGTCTTGCGCCGAGGCCGTATTTGCAATGGCAAGCAGCGATAGGAGCACAATCCAGGGAAGCCGTTTCATGGCTTGAGCACCCCTTTCCGTCCAAGTTTAGTGGCGGAGTCTACAACAAAAGTGTTCCAAATGAGAAATACTTCTTGGCATATCCTCTGTGCCCCGTCGCTCACCCCACACCCTGCAAAAATCGCGTCCCCGCCGCACTCGTCTAAGCCCCCTAACCGCCAATCCTCAAAGGGCTTGCCGGTTACCTCCTTTACCTCCTCTACTTCCTCTACGTCCTATGCCTCCTATGCCTCCTTTGCTTCCGCGCGCCATCATGATAAGCCATGGCCACAGGGTATAATCCCCCGAACGATGCCTGAAGCGATCGAACGCGCGAATCGCGAGAAGCGCCTGGCGGCTCTCGGCTCGGTGGGCTCGGCCATAGCCCTGGTATTACTGAAGGTTTTCCTGGCGGCGGTGACGGGCAGCCTGGGAATCCTCTCCGAAGCGCTGCATTCGATTTTGGACCTGGTCGCCGCGGTCATCACCTACCTTTCGGTTCGCGTCGCGGAAAAGCCCGCGGACGCCGAACATCTCTACGGCCACGAAAAAGTGGAGAGCTTTTCCGCGTTCGTCGAGACCGGCCTGCTCCTCCTCACCGCGCTCTACATCATCTGGGAAGCATTCGAGCGGCTGCTCTTCCACAGTGTGCACATTCGCCCCAGCCTCACGGCGATTCTGATTCTGGCCGTGTGCATGGGAGTGGACTTCCTCCGCGCGCGCGCGCTGAAGCGCGTGGCGAAAAAATATCCCAGCGAGGCGCTCGAAGCCGACGCGCTGCATTTTTCGACCGATGTCTGGAGCACCTTCCTTGTGATTCTCGGCATCACGGGCGCGTGGCTGGGAATAAAATTCGGGATCCCCGCGCTGGGCATGCTCGACGCGGTGGCGGCGCTGGGCGTCGCCGGCGTGATTATCTGGATCGGCTCGCGGCTCGGCAAGCGCACCACCGACGCGCTGATGGACGTGGCCCCGCGCGGCCTCCGCGAGCGGATCGCCGGCGCCGTGGGCGCCACCGAGGGCGTGCTCGAAACCGAGCGCGTGCGCGTGCGCCGCGCCGGCCAGCGCCACTTCGTGGACGTCACCATCAGCGTGCCGCGCACGGCGAGCCTCGAACAGGCTCATGCGGCGAGCGACGCCGTCGAGCGCAGCATCGCGAAAATCGTTCCCGCGGACGTGGTGGTCCACGTCGAGCCCCGCGCGCGCAGCAATGAGCCTCTTTTCGAAACCATTCGCGCCATCGCGCAGCGCCGCGGATTCGCCGTTCACGAGCTATCCGCGCATCATCTCGACGGCCGTCTCTTCGTCGGACCTGCATCTGGAAGTGGACGAGGGAGCCACTCTGCGCGAGGCGCACCGCCAGGCCACGCAACTCGAGGACGACATTCGCGAGGCCACCGATGCCGGGGCGCTCGTGAATATCCACATCGAGCCGCTGGGCGCGCGCATTCCCGGCGCGGAGGAAATGAAGGAGCTGGCGCGCGCGGTGCAGGAATTTCTGATTTCGCTTCAGCCGGAATATCGCGAGCTGGTGGATTGCCACGAAGTGAGCGTCCGCAGCGTCGAGCACAAAATTCTCGTGTCCTGCCACTGCTCCATGGATGGCGGCCTGCCGATCACCGAAGTCCACGACGTCACCGCCGCGCTCGAAAGCCGCGCCAAGGAGCGCTTCCCGCAGATTTTCCGCCTGACGGTTCATCCCGAGCCGGTGGAGGAAGAGTTGACCCCCGCTCGAAGCGAACACCTGCGCGGCAAGAGCGATCACGGCGGGAAAACATTCCAGCACGTAGCGCGGCTCGGGCGTATTCACGAATCCGGCGAAAAAAATCGTCCGCACCAAGATGAATGCGACCAATAAAGCGCAGCCCGGCCGCCGCCGCGCCATCCACGCTCCCGCGAGCGCCAGCCCCACGTAAATGCAATCCACCGCGGCGAGCCCCAGCGATACCAGGAAATCATGGCGGTCGTTTTCCCATTCGTCGCGCAGCGGAAAAATGGGGCTGGAGTAGGGCAGCAGTTCCGTGCGCGGCGTGAACCACAGCGCGAGCGAACGCAGCAGTGGTATTTCAACACACGTGCGCAAGCGGATGGCGCGCCGTGCGCTCGCGCGCAACCTCGCCAAACTGATTGTCCAGCGCGGGATCCACGTCCAGCGTGTCGTTGTACTTGGCGAGCAGGCGCGCCACGCGGGCGCGTTCCTCGGGCGAATCGAAGGCGGAGGGCGGCAGGTCGTCCACCGAAATTTGCTCGTCTTCGAGTTTCCACGGGGACAAGATAAACGTCGCGGAATCGCCACAGCCATGTCCTCGTCCACGCGTCCAAGCCCGCGGCAGTATTTTCGCCGGCCATAACTGCCTCGCGAGGCGCCAGGAATCGCACTTCATGGAGCGTGCGCGCAGTTGCGCGCGGCCCATGGCACGAGCGGAAGAAAAAGCCCGGCGCCCATCAGCAGCCCCGCGCGCAGGAGTTTTGGCCAATCGCGCGGCCTGCCACCATTTCCCGAGCAGAACCAGCCCGGCGGCAAGAAGCACAAGCGGCGTTTCCGGGCGCACCAGAGTTCCGAAACCCGCGACGATGCCGGCGAGAAACCATGGGCTCAAAATCGAGCCGGGAAAGGGCGACGCGCCGCCCCGAACATCCGCCGCTCCCACGGGCGTTTCGAACAGCACCAGTATAGCGAGCGCCGTGAAAAACGTGGCCAGCGTCTCCGTAAGGACCACGGCCGAATAATTCGCCATGAACGGGCACAGCGCCGCGAGCCACAATCCGGCAAGCGCGGCGCGTGGCCGGGCCCGCTCGGGCGCCAGACGCGCGGCGAGCAGCGCGATCAAGAAGCACGTGGCGAGGTCCACGAAGGCCTGCGCGAACATCACGGCCCGCGAGGAGTTTCCCGCGAAGGTGAAGACCGCGGCAGAGAAACGCCGGGTAGCCGGGGACGCGGATGTCCACCGGCGTAAGATGCCCGTTGACGGAAAGGCCATATACGCCGTTCTTGAGCCAGTTCCAGGCCAGCTCGATGTAGAATGGACCATCGCCCGAGCCCGTCATGGGGAATTTGAGGACGAAGAACAGCCGCAAGACTAGCCCGGTGAAAGCAGCGAAAGCCGCGTTGGCGCGCATCTTAGAGGCTTCGGTCATGGCACGATTGGAGCGGCCAGCTAGCTTGGATTGCCCGAATGTCTGAAAGCAAGCCCATTTTCTACGATGAGGAGCGGCGGCGCTGGCGGCGAACCCGCCTGGATCCTGGAAATCGCGGGCGGCTTTTTCACGCTGGTGCTGCTGTCTTCCTGCTCAATGTGGGCCGCAACCCGGAACTGCCCGATATTTTGCGCCCGGACACGCACGGGGCTGTGCACGCCATCCCCTTCCGCGCGAAGGCGAAGCCCGCGGCGCGGGGCCGCAAGCGCAAAGTGGCCGCGCTCGGCAATGTGCCGCAAAATTACGATCCCCTGCGCGCCGCGTTTTACGTCGAGCGACGATCAGCACCAGCCTTGCCTCGCTTGCAGTTGCACTATCACGATATTGACCTGCTGATTCCGGACGCCCTGCACTCCGTTTCCGCCGATGGCGCCCTGGACGCCGAGCCGGACCCCAAGCTGACGGCCTTTTTGCAGTCGCTTCAGGCGCGCAACGTGGATTTGCCGGTGATGGCCATGATCAACAACTACGACGCCAAGACCAACGTCTGGGGCCCGCCGGGAATGCTCGCCGATGCTGGCGAATCCGGCGGCGCGTCAGACATCTGTCCACGCAGATCGAGGAGTTTGCGGACGCGGAGCACGAACCCGGCATCGTGGTGGACTTCGAATCGCTGCCCGAATCCAGCATGGAGGATTTTCAACGTTTCATCCACGATTTGGGGGCGGCCCTGCACGCCAAGAACCTGAAGCTGATGGTGGCGCTGCCGGCGGCGGACTGGAGCTACGACTACAAATATATCGCTTCGCAATGCGACGCCATCATCTTGATGAACTACGATTTTCACTGGCCGACCTCCCCGCCCGGGCCCATCGCGCCGCAGGATTGGTACGTGCGGGACATTGACAACATCCTGAAAATCGTCCCGGCGGACAAAATCGTCATGGGCATCGCAAATTACTCGCTACGACTGGCCGGCCAAGACCAGGCGGAATCCGCATCCCGTGGCCCAAGTGGAGACGTTCCAGCAGGCCGTGGTGACGGCCGCGGAATCGGAAGCCTACATTGATTTCGACAACGATTCGCTCAACCCGCACTACTCCTATGAAGACGACAACAACCAGGTTCACACCGTATGGATGCTCGATGGCCTTACGGCCTACAACGAGACTCCGCGCCGCCGAGCGCGCGGGCGTGCGCGGCACGGTCCTCTGGCGGCTGGGGATGGAAGATCCCTCCATCTGGGACATCTGGGATACGACGCACCCGGACGACGCTACACGCGCGGAGCTCAAGGTCGTTCCGCCCGGCTACGACCTGATCTTCGAAGGCGATGGTGACATCCGGAAAATCACGGCCACGCCGCAAAGCGGGCGGCGCACGTTCGACTACGATTCCTCGTCGGATGTTTTCGACGACGAGGAATTCCAAAGCTTGCCGCTTTCCTGGCGCATCCAGCAGATGGGCGCGGCGCCGCACAAAGTGGCGATCACATTCGACGACGGGCCCGATCCGCAGTGGACCCCGAAAATGCTGGATGTCCTCCAGCAGAAAGGGGCGACGGCGACATTCTTCGTCATCGGCGAGTCCGCAAATCTGGAGACGGGAATCCTGAAACGCGAGTATCAGCTCGGCAACGAAGTGGGCAATCACACGTTCACGCATCCCGATTTCGAAACCGTTTCCAAGGAGGAGATTCAAATTCAATTGAATGTCACGGAGCTGCTTCTGGAAAGCAGCCTGGGCGTGAAGACCATGCTGTTCCGCCCGCCCTACGGAATTGACCAACAGCCTGAAACGGCGAGCGAAATTCAAAATCTTCCCGTCCCGCAGGATATGGGCTACATCATCATCGGCTCGCGGATCGATCCGCACGACTGGGGCGAACTGAACGGAGGCCCTCCTCCTCCCCCGGCGGCGATCGTCGAGCGGGTGCTTACGCAAGTGAAGGCCGGCGTGGGAAACATCATTTTGCTGCACGACGGCGGAGGAGACCGCAGCCACACGGCGGCGGCCCTGCCGGGAATCATTGACGGGCTGCGCGCCGCAGGCTACGAAATTGTCCCGGTGTCCGAGCTGCTGGGAGAAACGCGCGCGCAGGTGATGGCGCCGCTGAGCCACCGCGAATGGTTGCTGGCGCGCGCCGATGCCTTCATCTTCGACGCCTTCCGCTGGTTCCGCACGGGCATCGCATTCATATTCATTGCGGGGATTCTGCTGGTGGGCGGCCGCGCGCTGATCATCGGCTTGCTGGCGCTCATTGAAAAGCTGCGCCCCGCGCCGCCGGAACATCCGGATTATAAGCCGGAGGTAAGCGTGCTGATCCCCGCTTACAACGAAGAGGCGGTGATCGCGGAGACGGTGAGCGCGGCTCTCTCTTCCGTTTATCCCCACCTGGAAGTGATCGTGGTGGACGACGGCTCGGCGGACCGCACGGCGGAAATTGTGCGATCGCATTTCGGGCGCGACCCGCGCGTGCGCCTGCTCATGCAGTCGAATCAGGGAAAACCTTCGGCGCTGAATCATGGGCTTTCCGAGGCCGCCGGCGAGATCGTGGTTTCGATTGACGCCGACACCGTCGTGGATCCAGAAGCGATTTCGCGGCTGGTGCGCCACTTCGCCGATCCGCGCGTCGCCGCCGTCGCCGGCAACGTGAAAGTGATGAATCGCAATCGCTGGATCACGCGCTGGCAGGCGCTCGAATACATCACCAGCCAGAATCTCGAGAAGCGCGCATTCGATTTGCTGAATTGCATTCCGGTGGTGCCCGGCGCCGCCGGAGCCTGGCGCGCGGACATGCTGCGAAGCAACGGGGGATTTTCGGGCGACACCGTGGCGGAAGATACGGACTTGACTCTGACCATCCGCCGAAACGGCTGGAAGATTCTCTACGACGAGGACGCCATCGGCCGCACCGAAGTTCCCGAAACGGTGGACGCCCTGATCCGCCAGCGATTCCGCTGGACGTTTGGCACGCTTCAGGCGGTGTGGAAGCACCGCGACACGGTCGGCAAGCCGCGCTACGGAACGCTGGGGTGGGTCGCCATCCCTAATATTTTTCTCTTCCAGATTGTTCTTCCCCTGGTTTCGCCGCTGATTGACCTTCTCTTTCTGCTCACGCTTGCGCTGTGGGCGCTGGCGCAGTTGCAAGTCGCGCGGCTGCCGCAGCTCTGGACGTCGCAGGACGTGGAGCGCTCGCTGATATTTTTCGCGCTGTTCATGCTGATTGACCTCTTCACGTGCGTCGTGGCCTTCGCGCTCGAAAAACACGAAGATTGGACGCTGCTCGCTCCGCTGATCCTCCAGCGCTTTTATTACCGCCAGATGATGTACGTGGTGCTCTTCCGCGCGCTCAAGGAAGCCGTGCGGGGACGCCCCGTAGGCTGGCGCGGCGTCGAGCCGCAAATGCCGCCGGCGCCGCCGCCTGCGACCGTCGCGCACGCGTGAGCCGGCCGATTTAGCCTTTGCGATTTGGCGTAACCCGAAAGCGAAAGAAAAATATCTCTTTTGCGGAAATTCTCTCCACTCTGCTAGCATGGAGTTGTTGGCGGGCTGCATCCCGAAGCTTGGGAGCGGCACCGGAGGAAACCATGAGTCCTGCGTCCCGCGCGGGCAACGGGAAAATCACCGTGCCCGACGTTCTCTCCCGCAAATCGAATTCGCCCAGCGTCCCACTCGAACCAAAACCGAAAATTACGTGCCTCACGGCCTACGACTATCCCACGGCGCGTTTGCTCGATGAAGCCGGCGTGGACATCGTGCTCGTCGGCGATTCGCTCGGCATGGCCGTGCTCGGCTACGACACCACGCTGCCCGTGACGCTCGATGAAATGGTGCACCACGTGCGCGCCGTCCGCCGCGGCACGCGCCGCGCCCTGCTCGTGGCGGACATGCCCTACGGCAGCTTCCACGTTTCGCTCGAAGAATCGGCCCGCAACGCGCTGCGCCTGGTGAAGGAAGGCGGCGCGGAAGCGGTGAAAGTGGAAGGCGGCGAGCGCCGCATCGAGCTGATTGCGCGGCTCGTGGAGGCGGAAATTCCCGTGATGGGGCACGTGGGCCTCACGCCGCAATCGGTGAACGCACTCGGCGGATTTCGCGTGCAGGGGAAAACAGACGACGCGGCGCGCCAAATCGAACGCGACGCGCGCGCCGTGGAAGCGGCGGGCGCCTTCGCCGTGGTGCTCGAGTCCATACCCCGCGAACTCGCCGCCGGCATCACGGAAACACTCCGCATCCCCACGATCGGCATTGGCGCCGGGCCGGATTGCGATGGACAGGTGCTCGTCTTCCACGATCTGGTGGCCTTCGGGAACGAGCGCAAGCCGAAGTTTGTGCGGCAGTACGCGAATCTCTCCACGGAAATTTCGCGCGCCGTTGCGGACTATTGCGAGGATGTTCGCGCGGGGCGCTTCCCCTCGGATGCGGAGTCGTATCATTCGCCCGCCGAGCTGCTGGAGGACGCACGCGGTCGCGAGCGTCCTTGAATGCTTTCCCGCCCGCCCGGGCGGGCGCCTTTTTTGAAAGCCGCATGGAAATATGGAAAGATGGAAATAATTCAAACCGTGGCGCGGATGAAGCAGGCGGCGCGCGAGGCGTGCGCGAAAGAGCGCACGCTCGGCCTCGTTCCCACCATGGGCGCGCTGCACGAGGGGCATTTTTCGCTCGTTCGCCGGGCGCAGGAGCAATGTTCCGCGGTGGCCGTTTCGATTTTCGTGAATCCGAAGCAGTTCGGCCCCGGCGAAGATTTCAAAAAATATCCGCGCGCGCTGGAGGCGGACCGCGCCGCGCTGAAAAAGCTGGCGGTGGATTATCTTTTTGCGCCGCCGCCCGAGGAGATCTATCCCAGCGGCTTCCGTGCCCAGGTAATGGTCGAGGGCCTGGGCGACCGGCTGGAAGGTCATTCGCGCCCGGGCCATTTCCAGGGTGTTGCCACGATGGTCCTGAAACTTTTCGAAATCGTGCAGCCGCGATATGCCTTCCTGGGCCGCAAGGACGCGCAGCAGGCGCGCATCATCCAGCAGATGACCCGCGACTTAAACCTCGATACCGAAATTGTGGTGTGCCCCATCGTGCGCGAGCCGGATGGGCTGGCCCTTTCTTCGCGGAATGTTTATCTCGCGGGCGACGACCGCCGCGCTGCGGCGGCGCTCTACCGCTCGCTCGATGCCCTGCGGGCCGAAATCGAATCCGGCGAGTATGCCACGGCGCGTCTGCTCGCGGCTTTGCGGCGTGTGCTCCAGGCCGAGCCGCGCGTGGCGCTCGACTACGCGGAAATTGTGGACGCGGAAACGTTCGAGCCGGTCAATGAATTGCAGATGACGTGCTATGCGCTCGTCGCGGCGCGCGTGGCCGGAGTGCGCCTGATTGACAACGCCCTTATCGAGCAGCTGGGCGATTCATTCCGCGTGACGTTGTAAACAGCTAGAACCCGCCTTGCGGATAGTCCGTGTCAGGGCACGACTTTTTACCCTGAGCTTCGAAGGGCAGTCGTGCCGAAAAGCGCCCACTACTCAGGGGTTTTAACCCCTGAGGTCGGCAGGACAGGCTGTCACGCCATTTATGAGACAGGCCATCGGGGAGAATGCCTTCGAGGCCGTAGCCGACTTCAGTCCGGCTGCACGAGTCCTGCGATCTTGCGGGGCTTTGGATAGCGACTCATTTTGAGTGAAACGGTAGTGCCCTAATTTGGATTCTGGTGCTAGGTACACTCTGTGTATGCGGGTGGAGCGCCAAAGTCAATGTAGAAACCGGATTTGACGGGGCTAAGACCCTTTTGTGCCCAGTAGATATAGCAAAACCCACTGTGCCGTTCCTTGCCATTGAAATCCAAGTAGTCCACAAACCCGTGAACGTACAGGGTAATTTTGTCGTCCAACATGTCAGCGACTTCGATTGCGTGTATCGCTGAAGGTATTCCGAGCGCGGGGCTATTGGAAATTCCAGGAGGCAATACCATATCCATTGGCGGATCGAAGCCTGGTGCGGGAAGGGGATACTCAGGTCTTGGGGGCAGTGTTTGGCCCGCTGGAACTCGTTCCGGCCTAACAACCAACCGTTTTATCCTAGCTATGGTTTTACCACGATTCTCAATAATTGGCTCAATCCAGGAATACGGGTCTTTATCCGGATCGGGTGGAGAATGGGATATTTCGCCGCCAATTTTGACAAGTACCCAAGCCCGTTCGCTCATTCTGAAATGCTGATCTTGGCGGCGAATGAGGCACCACTGTAAAACACCGACGATTACCAACATCAGGGTAAACGAAGCAACGAGAATTTCTGATAGTGTCATTTCACAGTCTGGGATTGGCACTGTTTCCTCGCGTCTTCGAGGTCGGAGAGTTGGTAGTCGGGTCTCATAACCACTATCTTCCCGCCTTTTTGCTGAAGCTCTCGAACATCGCCATCGCCGAGTTCAGAACGCCATTTGAATCCTAGTGGGTAATCGCCTTCCACATAATCGAAGGGCCGATGGGCGTGAAATCGAGACATGTTCTCGCCGAACTTGTGAACGTGACGTTTCACGATTACGCAAGGTTGACTCTGCGTCCTCGGTGCATCGGGTTTGGGAGTTTGTGCGTAACAGAAGGCTGAGACCGCCAAAATGCAGGCCAGCAATGCGGCCGGTAGTTTCTTCATTCTGAACTCCGCGAAGGATGACTATATCTCGAAAGACCAATCGTGCGCCACAAGCGCGTATCACTGAGAACAGTGGTCTGAAGTGAATGGGAGGTGGGTGTTGCCTTGCAGGCTCAGCCCTGCTCGATCGCCGCAAGGACTTCGGCGCAGTGCCCCTTGGGCGTGACCTTGGGCCAGATTCTGCGAATCGTCCCGTCGGGGCCGATCCAGAACGTCGAGCGCACGATTCCGAGGGCGGATTTTCCGAAGAAGCTTTTCATGCGCCGGGCGTCATAGGCGCCGATGACCTGGAATTCCGTGTCCGCGAGCAGGGGAAAATTCAGGCCGTACTTGGCTTTGAATTTCGCCTGCGCCTCGACGGTATCTCCGCTGCATCCCACGATGGCCGCATTCGCGCGCTCGAATTGCTCCATCGCCGCGGTGAACTCCACGGCCTGATGCGTGCATCCGCTCGTATCGGCCTTCGGGTAGAAATAGAGCACTAGGTTCTTGCCGCGATAATCCGCGAGCGCCACCGTCTTGCCATCGTCGGCCGTGGCGCGAAAATCGGGGGCCTTGTCGCCTTGTTTCAGCACGCTGGATTCTCCATCCGGCGGAGCAAGCCTACGTCTCCGCGAGCACTCGCTTCAGAATTTCGTTCACGATCTGCGGATTCGCCTGGCCGCGCGTTTCGCGCATCACCTGGCCGACGAAAAATTTGAATACGCCTTCGCTGCCGGCGCGATATTTCGCGGCGTTCTCCGGGCTTTTCGCCACCACTTCTCGCGCGATCTTCTCGATCGCGCTCGCGTCGCGTAATCTGCGCGAGGCCTTCGGACGCGATGATCTCCGCCGCGCCTTTGCCCGTATCGAACATCGTCGCGAACACTTTCTTTCCGCTCGCGGCGGTGATTCCGCCGCTCTCGATTTTGGCAAGAAGTTCGGCGAGCGCCGCGGGAGAAACCGGGCAATCCGCGATATCTTTTCCCGCATCGTTCAGCCGGCGCAGTAGCTCCACCGAAATCCAATTCGCAGCGGCCTTCGCCGGCGCTCCCGCTTTGACCGTAGCCTCGAAATAATCCGCCAGCGCGCGCGTCGCCGAAAGAACGCCTGCATCGTACGGCGTGATGCCATAGTCGCGCTCGAACCGCGCGAGCTTCGCATCCGGCAATTCGGGCAGCGAACCGGCGCACTTCCTCGAGCATCCCTCGCGGAATCGAAACGGGAAGCAGATCGGGATCGGGAAAGTAGCGGTAATCGTGCGCGAACTCCTTCGAACGCATCGGCTCGGTGCGTCCCGCCGCCACGTTCCACAGCCGCGTTTCCTGGGAAACGGTCCCGCCCGATTCCAGCACGCCGATTTGCCGCTCGATTTCGTATTCCAGCGCGTGCTGCGAGGTAGCGGAACGAATTCAGATTTTTCACTTCGGCCTTGGTGCCGAATTTCTCGGTCGCCGCGCAGCCGCACGCTGACGTTCGCGTCGCAGCGCAGCGAGCCTTCCTCCATGTTGCAGTCGCTCACGTCCGTATACTCCAGCACCTGTTTCAGCGTGTTCAGATACGCATACGCCTCGGCGGGAGTGCGCAGGTCCGGCTCCGAGACGATTTCGGCCAGGGGCACGCCGCAGCGGTTCAGGTCAATGTAGCTCCAGCGCGTCGGAGTCTGGAAATCCCTCGTGCAAGCTTTTGCCGGCGTCGTCTTCGATGTGCAGGCGGGTGATGCCGATGCGCTTGCGCCCGCCCTCCGCTTCGATTTCGAGCCACCCTCCGGTTGCCAGCGGCAGCTCGTACATCGAAATCTGGTAGCCCTTGGGCAGGTCGGGATAAAAATAATTTTTCCGGGCGAATCGCGAGCGTTCCTGGATCGTGCAGTGAATCGCGAGCGACGCCCGCAACGCCAGCTCGAGCGCGCGCTTGTTGAGCACTGGCAGCGCCCCCGGCAGCCCCAGGCACACGGGACACGTATTCGAATTGGGCGCATCGCCGAAGCGCGTCGAGCAGGCGCAGAAAGCCTTCGTGAGCGTCTCGAGCTGCGCATGAACCTCCAGCCCGATCACAGCTTCGTAGCGCGCCATCACTTCGGGCGCGATGCGCGGCGCTTCTTGTGCGGTCCTGGCCATGGCAAGCGCCGAATTATAGCATTGCGCCACATGGCCCCGCAGGGGCGAGCCCCCTGGCGCCGATGAACCGGTGCACGATGTCGCCGTCGCCCTCTGAGCGTTCGTCCCCTAGTAGCTTGCCTCGCCGCCATCGCTTTCTAGGGCGGCATCTCTTTTTTACGCTCTGCTAATCGCCTCCCCACGTATATTTCACCCCCAAGCGATAGGTGAAACCGAGCGCAGGAAATCCAACCGCATATTGATAATGACGGTCGAACAGATTCTCCAATTGCGCGGTAGCCGAAATCCCGTAGCGCAACGGGAAGATGGTTGAGAGATCCCAACGGACCCAACTCGGAGTGCTGGTAATGCCCAAGCCCAAAAAGTCGCTATCCTGAGCGCGTCCCATATAGGTCCCTGCGAGATTCCAATCCATGCGCCGGATCGTCGCATTGAAATCGAGGTTCGCAGAATGTAACGGCCGATGAATCAGCCGGTGACCCGGTGTGAGCACCGGATCGATCAGCGCGGCGTTGGGCGCCGCCAGGACGCGCGTGTCATCGTAGGCGTAGTTCCCCTTCACGCGCAGCCAAGGCGTCACCTCGATCTCGAATGACGAGTTCGCGCCGAATGCGCGGGCCTTGTCCGTATTGAAAAACGTGCCGGTACCGAACGGGCAACCCGGTGTCGGCGTAAAGTCTTCGCTGAAACTCACGATGTCGTGAAAATCGTTGTGAAAGTATGTAGCCGAAAACTTGATCCGGCCGGAATCGAGAATCTGATCAATTCCGGCGTCAACCGTCGTGCTGCGTTCCGGCCGGAGGTTCGGATTTCCGGGAAAGCATGGGTCGTCCTCGAACGATTGGATAAATGTCGGCTCCTTGATTCCGAGGCCATAGGAGGCACGCAGCTTGGTCGCGCCCCAGAAGTCGTGTCCCAAGCGCGCCATATAAGCCAATCCAGCTCGCGGTACCACCGCGGTTCCGAAGCTCGCGTTGTCCTCCACGCGTCCTCCAGCCAACGCCGTCAGCCTTCGGCCAAGCTGGTGATCCACCTCTAAGTATCCGGCTTGATTGTTCCGCCGCTCGTGCGGTGGGCCGCCTGGTTCGCCGTTTTCGACTTCATACTCGTAACCCAGCGTAACGACTCCCCCCGGCATGTTGTAACTTAATCTTTCATCGAACCCCGACCGGTAAAAACGGTCAAATGTGTCAAAGAAGACGATGTCAGGAGGCGGGGTTGAATCTGCAAAGGCATCGAAAATAGACTGCCGAACATAGCTATCCGTTCCTTCCAGATGATTCTCCCAGTGCTCGCTCAAGGAGTCGTCCCACGCCAGACTCGCGAAGAAATCGTGCTGATCAATATGGCTCCCGGAAGGAGGAGCGGGCATTTCATAGACGGACGCCGGCACACCCGCGTCGTTCGCGTCATCTCGCAGAGACAGGAACAGCCGGTTCGTGTCGCTGAATTTCCAGCCCAAACTTGCCGATCGGGCATCATTCCGAAAATAGTCGTTTGTCCCCTGCCCCGAAGTCGAGAAGTAGGATGCCGAGGCGGAGTAATCCAGACGCCCCACGACGCCACTTAGCTGCCCACCGCCGCGGGCAGTGTCGTTCGTACCGCCGTCGCTCTCGAGCGTCAGTAGGGGGGTCGTAGTTGTGCCCCGGTGCGTGAAGATTTGCACGATGCCGGTCATGGCATCGGAGCCATACAGCGCGCTGGCTGCGCCGTGAACGACTTCGATTTTGTCCACGTTATCCACGTCCAGCCCTTCGAGATCAATATCGCCACCCGGCTGGTTGGCCGGCGCTCCATCCACGAGCACCTTCGTGAAATTGGAATTCCCGCCGTCCAGAAAAATTGTCGTGATTCCGCCGTAGGGACCCTCTTGGGCCATGCTGACACCGCTCGCCATCGTGAGCACCGGACCGAGCCAGAGTGCTTGTCTGTTGGTGATGTCCTTCTGCGTTATCACGTCCACCGGCGCCGCAACGTTCTCCGCAAGCTCTGGCTGAGCTTGCGCGGTCACGACAACATTCGAGGACAATTTTTCGAGTTCGAGCCGCGCATTCCACGTGCGGATTTCGCCGGCGGCGAGCGTGAATTCCTTTTCGGCCCGCGCGAACGACGTATACACGATGCTCACGCGGTATCGTCCCGGCGCGAGCGAGAGCGAAAATTTCCCCTCCGGCCCGCTTTGCACCGTTGCTGGTTTGCCGGTGGATTCAAGCGGCCGAGCGGCGATTTTCGCCCCCGCGATGGTGGCATCGCTGGGATCGGTGACTTTTCCGGCGAGCTTGGCGGTTGATTCGGTGGATTGTGCGCGGGCGATTCCAGGATGGATCCAAAAGCTTGCAAGCAGGATTCCGGCGGCCGTTGCCGGAAGAATTCTTGAAAAAACGGCCGGAAGGCGTTCGAGTCTCATTGTATTCCTCCTCTCCCTCTCGCGCGGGAGTTGAAGGTTGTCCCGAAGCGCCCCGATGAAGTTCATCGCGACGCATCTGGATTGAGACTCCGTCGGTCTCCTGGCTTGGCGGAATGCCCCATGGAATCGGGGCGGCGGCGCGGCCTTCCCATCCCGGCATCGAATCTGAAAAAATTCGTTGCCCGGAACAGTGGCGCGCGCCGAAAACTTCTCCGCCTTACAGTCGCGCGGCGGCGACGGCTTTTCACCGTCTTCCCTACCGGGGCCTCCGGCACGCTGGTTCTGCGTGCTGGGGTGCTCGGTGCGCGGAGTCTCAGGTGAATGTGGACGGCGCTCGACGATAAAAAACCCGCGCCGCTTGCAGAGGCCACAGACGCGCCCCCGCCAACTTGCCGATGAAATTTTTCCCGCGTGCTACAAATTCCCCCGCAGAATCACGCGCGGCCGCCCGCCCTCGCGAACTTCGATTTCGAGCGGCGCTTCGAAAACCTCTTCGAGCAAATCGCGGTCGTACACGTCCGCGGGCGTTCCCACGCGCAGGCACTTGCCCCGGTGCAGCAGCACGATGCGGTCGGAGAATTCCGCCGCGAGATTGAGTTCGTGCGTCACCACCAGCACGGTGTAGCGGTTTTCATCCGCCAGCCGCCGCAGCCGCCGCAGCAATTCCACTTTGCCTCCGATATCCAGGTGCTGCGTCGGCTCGTCGAGCAGCAGCAGCGACGGCTGCTGCGCCAGCGCGCGCGCCAGGATCACGCGCTGCTTTTCGCCTCCCGAGAGCTGGTCCATCCAGCGGTCGCGCAGCGCCGCGGCGCCCACCTGCGCCAGCGCGTTTCCGGCAAGCAGGCAATCCTCGTCGGATTCAAACCGCAGCCTGCGCCCGTAGGGATACCGCCCGTGCAGCACGTACTCCCATACGCGCAGCGGAAATAGCACTTCGCTTTCCTGCTGCACCAGCGCGATTTTCCGCGCCCGCGTCCTCAAATCGAGCGCGCCCACCTCCGCGCCGTCCACTTCGATGCGCCCCGAAAGAGGCTTCACGATTCCCGCCAGCAATTTCAGCAGCGTGGATTTTCCGCTGGCATTGGGACCAAGAATCGCGACGAGTTCGCGCTGCCGCGCTTCAAATGTCGCCGGCCCGAGCGTGAAATCTGGCGCCGAACGCCCTGTCGCGGCATAGGCGTAGCTCGCCTGCTCGACGTTCAGCCGCACCGGCGCGTCCTGCACGAAAGCACCCGTCCGCGGCGCCACGGCCGCGCCGTTTTCCGCGCGCGCGCTCATCGCACGCTCCGCCGCATCAGATAGATGAACACGGGCGCGCCCGCCAGCGCCGTCATCGCGCCCACGGGCAATTCCGTCGGCGCCACCACCGTTCGCGCCAGAGTGTCCGCCAGCACGATGGCGATCGCGCCGCCAATCGCCGACGCCGGAATCAGCAGCCGGTAATCGGTCCCGAAGATCATGCGCATCACGTGCGGCACGATCAGGCCCACGTATCCGATCGCGCCCGCCACGGAAACGGCCAGGCCCGTGAGCAGCGACGCCGCGATGTACACCACCAGCTTCACGCGGTTCACGTTCACGCCCAGGTGCCGCGCTTCCTGCTCGCCTGTAAGAATCAGGTTCAGGTCCGATGAAGTCGTGTAGATCGAGCCTACGGCGACGATCAGCACCAGATACAGCCAGTGCAAATCGAGCGATGGCGGCGACGAAAGATCGCCCATAATCCAGAACGCCATCCCGCGCTGGTCGCGCCCGCTCAATGTCGTCCCCAGGAACATGATCGCCGCGGACAAAAACGACGCCGAGATAATCCCCGCGAGCAGCAGCGTGGCGCTGTCCAGTTTTCCCCCGCGCCGCCCGAGAAAATAAACGG
The DNA here is from genome assembly GCA_963823205.1 of Terriglobia bacterium. Classification (GTDB taxonomy): domain Bacteria; phylum Acidobacteriota; class Terriglobia; order Acidiferrales; family UBA7541; genus Palsa-295. The sequence continues at coordinate 240,306 of CAWGKL010000002.1, read as the reverse complement.
CCGCGGTCGTCACCGCGGCGCCCACGAATGCCGCCGCTTGAATCGCGCCCGGCACCTGTGGAGCAAACATCAAGCTCAGCATCGCGCCCAGCGCCGCGCCGCTCGCCACTCCCAAAACATACGGATCCGCCAGCGGATTCCGCAGCAGCGCCTGGAAGCCGGCGCCGGAGGTCGCCAGCGCCGCTCCCACCAGAATTCCCAGCGCGATGCGCGGCAGCCGCAGCCCAAACACCACCAGCCAAAAATCCGAAGGGATGCGGTCCCTGCGGCCCATCGCGCCGTTCACGAGCGTCATCACAATGTCGCGCACCGATATCGGATACGCGCCCATGCGCAGCGAGACCACGACCACCACAAACAGCACGGCAGCCAGCCCGCTGCAGACCCAAAATACGCGCCGCGGCGTCAGCGGGCGCACAGTGCACACTCCATCGCCGTCTCGTTCAAGGTGGCGCTTTTCATCGCAAATGCTTCCGGGTGCAGTTCGTGCGCGAGTTGCTCGATAGCGTCAATCAATCCAGGCGACGGCCGGTCCATCGCGCTGCCCACCACGGCCACGTGCCCCTGCTCGACCGCGCGAATCTGATTCCATTCAGGCCGCGCGCGCAACGACGCGCCCTCGTTTTCCTCCGCGCCCTCATGTTCTCCGGTGAGAACAATGTAATCCGGCTCGAGCCGCACAACCTCCTCGAAGGTCACGCGCGGATAATTCTGCTTCGATTGGATGACGGAGTGAGCGCCCGCCCAGCGCAGCGCGTCGGCGATAAACGTGTTCTGCCCAATGGTCACCAGCGGTTCCTCCCATACGATAAACAGCACGTCCACCGGCTTTTGGTCGCCAAGCCGCGCCCGCAACGCATCGAGCCGCGCCTGCAATCGCGCCGCGAGCGCTGCGCCCTGCGGCGCCGCGCCCATCAAGTCCGCCATGCGCGCCATGGATTCGAGTATCCCGCGAACCGTGTGCGGATCGCTCGTATAAACCGCGATGCCCAGCCGCGCGAGCGCGTCCACCGTCTGCCGGCGGTTGATCGAAGTCGTGGCCAGAACCAGATCGGGATGCAGCGCCACAATCGCTTCGAGACTCGGATCAACAGGCGAGCCGACGTGCGGCTTCGACTTCGCCGCCGGCGGCGTGTCGCAATAGTTCGTGTCGCCCGCGAGGCGGTCTTCGAGGCCCAGCGCGTAAATCGTCTCTGTCAAATTGGGCGCGAGCGTCACGATCCTGCGCACATCCGCCGGCACCGAAACAGTGCGGCCCACCTCATCGGTCACCACGCGAGCCGTTTCGCCCGCCGCCACGGCATCCGCGGAAAATTTTCCAAAGGCGGACGCGTGCGCGGCCGCGCCGAGCAGCACCGCGCCCGCGATTCCCACGGCCAATATCCTCCGCCACGGCGCAAACAATCGTTCCTCCCTATCAAACGCCAATAAAAAAGCCTCGCGAGAGATAGCGAGGCTCATCGCCACACCCTTTCTCGCGAAGGGCGTCAGCTTCCGCTGGCTCGGGTACGTTCCTGACTTTCGGTTTACCCTGAGAATGCTCCGGTGGAGCATTCGAAGGGCTTACCCGGAGAGCCATCCTGTGGATGGCTCGAACGGGTTCGCGTCGCACCTGCGCAGCGCGGGCCGATCACAGTGGCGGGACCGTGGCCGATTTTCACGGCCTTCCGTTTACCCTTCGAAACCCACGGTGTGGGTTTCGAAGGGATGACCCCGTGCCAGTTCAATTGTCCGCCGAGAGTGTATGCCGCCCGCCACGCAGTGTCAATTGCATCGAGACGCCGCGCAGCCCCCTAACCGCTTGCGGAAAAAGTCCGCGCAGGTTCTAGTAGCACAGGTTTACCCTGACGAAGGAAGGGCACTCCCTTGTCCCGAAGCCGAGGGATGCCTGTGTGCCGTTGAATTTTTCAGTAGCGTCGGAGACACCCGCACAGCCAGGAGTGGCTGCGCTACATATAAACTCATAAAAAAGGAAATATCTGATTCAAAGGCGCCTCGCCACTCAGTTTTAAAGCTATAATCCCGCACCTATGACGCTCGCTTCCGGCTCAAAGCTCGGCCCCTACGAAATCGCCGCGCCGCTCGGCGCCGGCGGGATGGGTGAAGTTGAGCCGCAATGCGGGCGTGAGCGGAGCCGGTGTCGCGCAGCGGGAGCCCGCAGGCGAAATCCTGAGCCTGCCCGCCGTGGCGGGCGAAGCGAAGGATCTGCATGTTGACGCCGGGAACCAAATTCGGCCCGTATGAAATTCAATCGCCTCTCGGCGCGGGCGGCATGGGTGAGGTCTATCGCGCGCGCGACACGCGCCTCAACCGCATCGTCGCCATCAAAGTTCTCCCCGATCATCTCGCCGATTCCGCCACGCTGCGCGAGCGGTTTGAACGCGAAGCCCGCACCATCGCCAGCCTGAATCATCCGCACATCTGCACGCTCCACGATATCGGCCGCGAGGACGGCATCGATTATCTGGTGATGGAGTATGTCGAAGGCGAGACGCTCGCGGCGCGGCTGCGGAAAGGTCCGCTGCCGATCGAACAGGTGTTGCAGTACGCCATCGAGATTGCCGACGCGCTGGATAAAGCGCACCGCAAAGGGATCACGCACCGCGATCTGAAACCCGGCAACATCATGCTGACCAAGTCGGGAGCGAAGCTCCTGGACTTCGGGTTGGCGAAGCTGAAGCAGGAGATGGCGCCGAGTGCGCAGCTCTCGCAGCTTCCCACGGCGAGCGAGCCCTTGACGGCTCAGGGAACGATCCTGGGGACGCTGCAATACATGGCGCCGGAGCAAGTCGAAGGCAAGGAAGCGGACGCGCGGACGGACATTTTCGCATTCGGAGTGGTGGTGTATGAGATGGCGACGGGGAAGAAGGCGTTCGAAGGGAAAAGCCAGGCCAGTCTGATTGCGAAGATACTGGAGACCGATCCGCCGCCGATCTCGTCGCTTCAGCCCATGACGCCGCCCGCGCTCGATCGCGTTGTCAAAAAATGTCTGGCGAAGGAGCCAGACAAGAGATGGCAGGACGCAAGCGACCTCTGCGATGAACTGAGGTGGATCGCCGAGGGTGGGTCGCAGGCAGGCGTTGCCGCGCCGGTCGTCGCGCGCCGCCAGAGGCGAGAAAGAATGGCATGGGCGCTCGCGGGCGCGGGCCTGCTCCTTGCCGCCGCGATCGCGGGCTACTTTCTGCTCCAACCGAAAAAGGCTGACAACGTGGTCCGATTCTCTGTCCTGCCCCCTGAGAATACGAGGTTCGATACCAATGGCGGTTTTCTGAGCCTCTCGCCGGACGGGCGGAAGCTGGCGTTCGTGGCCGTAGGGCAGACAGGCGCATCCGCCGAGCTTTGGGTGCGCTCGCTCGATTCGCTCGCGGCGGATGGCTTCCAGGGCACGGGGGGCATCTTTGCTCCATTTTGGTCGCCGGACGGCCAATACATCGGCTTCTTTACACTCGATGGCAAGCTGGAGAAGGTCCCAGTTTCCGGAGGGACACCCCAGGTGCTGTGCGATATCCATGGTGCGTTTGGCGGGACCTGGAACCGGGACGGCGTCATCCTGTTCTCGAGTGATAGCAAGCTCTACCGCGTTTCCGACGCGGGCGGCGCGCCGACGCTTGTTGCCGCGCCGGACGCAGGGCGCCAGGAACTAGCCTATTATTTTCCGCAGTTCCTCCCCGATGGCCGACACTTTCTTCTTCGCGTCTTTGTGGGGGTCACTACCGGCTACATCGCGGCCGGCTCGCTCGATAGTCCGAAGACCGTGCGTTTGTTCGAGTCTGTCTCCAATGCGCTCTACGCTCCGCCGGGCTACTTGTTCTATGACAACCAAGGGACGCTCGTGGCCCAGCCCTTTGACGCGAGTGGGTTGAAATTCACTGGACCGGCCGTGCCCGTGGGCACAGGAGTCGGGTTAACTGCCGGTTTCGGCTATGGATATTTCTCTGTTTCCCAAAGCGGCGTTCTGGCCTTTCAAACTACCCCGGGCGGCGTCACCAGCCAGATGACTTGGTACAACCGCAACGGTGAGAAGCTCGGGACGGTCGGTCAGGCTGGACTTTACACGAGCTCGGCGCTCTCGCCCGATGGGACCAGGATTGCGGTCGGCGTGGGAGAGCTTGGCGCTCGCGACATCTGGGTATACGACCTGAAGCGAGGGACCGAGTCGCGCCTGACTTTCAGTTCCATCGACAATCACAATCCACTGTGGTCGGCCGATGGAAACCGGATCATATTCTCATCGACCCGCGTCGGCGAGCGCAATATTTACGAGCAGCCGGCAAACGGGCTGGGGAATGTGGAGCCGGTTTACGAGTCGAAGGACCAAGCCAAGGCCGTGGACGATCTGGCGCCCGATGGCCGCTACGCCATATACGACACGGCAGGAGGCGATTCGACCGAACTGTGGGGTCTGCCACTTACCGGCGAACGCAAGCCTTTCCCATTCGTCCAAGGCAGTTTCGCCGCGCGCGAGGCACGGTTCTCGCCGAACGGCCGATATGTGGCTTATGCTTCGACCGAAAGCGGGAGATACGAAATTTATGTCCAGACTTTCCCGGAGCACCTGGGGAAATGGCAAATTTCCACGGCCGGCGGCACTGAACCGGCGTGGCGGCGCGACGGGAAAGAGCTCTTCTATTTGAGTGCTGATGGCAAGATGATGGCGGTCGAGGTCAATACAGAATCAGCGAACTTCCAGGCGGGCATTCCGAAGCCTCTGTTTCAGGCTCAACTCGTCGAGGGCCTGCTCTGGAGAAATCGCTACGTTGTGTCGGCCGATGGCCAGCGGTTTCTGATCCTCGCGCCCACCGGCGAGACCGCCTCCAATCCGATTACCGTGGTGGTGAATTGGCCGGTGGATTTGAAGCCATGACCCTCGCGGCGGGAACCAAACTCGGGCCTTACGAAGTTGAGCCGCTGTGCGGGCGTGAGCGGAGCCGGTCTTGCGGAGCGGGAGCCCGCAGGCGAAATCCTGAGCCTGCCCGCCGTGGCGGGCGAAGCGAAGGATCTGCATGTTGACGCCGGGAACCAAACTCGGCCCCTACGAAATCGCCGCGCCGCTGGGCGCGGGCGGGATGGGTGAAGTCTATCGCGCGCGCGACACGCGCCTCAACCGCACCGTCGCCATCAAAGTTCTGCCCATGCATCTCGCCGACCGCCCCGAACTGCGCGAACGCTTTGAGCGCGAAGCCCGCTCCATCGCCAGCCTGAATCATCCGCACATCTGCACTCTCTACGACGTAGGGCGCGAGGGTGGCACCGATTATCTGGTGATGGAGTATCTCGAAGGCGAAACACTGGCCGCGCGGCTTGCCAAAGGCCCGCTGCCGCTCGAGCAAGTCTTGCAGTACGCCACCGAGATTGCCGACGCCCTCGACAAGGCCCACCGCAAGGGCGTGACGCACCGCGACCTCAAGCCCGGCAACGTCATGCTCACCAAATCCGGCACGAAGCTGCTGGACTTCGGTCTGGCGAAGCTCAAGCAGGAGATGGCTCCGGCCGCGGGCGCGCAGCTTTCACAGCTTCCCACGATGAACGATGCGCTCACGGCTCAGGGAACCATCGTGGGGACTCTGCAATACATGGCGCCGGAGCAGCTCGAAGGCAAGGAAGCGGACGCGCGCACCGACATCTTCGCGTTCGGCGTGGTTGCGTATGAAATGGCCACAGGCAAGCGAGCCTTCGATGGCCAATCGCAGGCCAGCGTCATCTCCGCCATTATGACGTCCCAACCCGCCCCGATCTCGTCGCTTCAGCCCATGACGCCGCCCGCGCTCGAGCGCGTCGTGAAGCGCTGTCTCGAGAAAGAGCCGGACGAGCGCTGCCAGAGCGCCAAGGACCTGACCGATGAACTAAAGTGGATCGCCGAGGGTGGCTCGCAGGCAGGCCTTGCCGCGCCCGTCGTCGCGCGCCGCCGCAGCCGCGAAAGAATCGCCTGGGCGCTCGCCGCCGCGGGCCTGCTCCTCGCCGCTGCTCTGGCCTTCCTGTTTGCTCGGATCTACCTGAACCAGCCCAAGCCCAGCGTTACGCGCCTTCTGATCCTTCCGCCCGAGAATGTGATTTGGTGGGCGGGAACGCTAGGTCGTTCGGTGGGGAGAGGGCCGATAAGCCTTTCGCCGGACGGCCGCCTCTTGGCGTTTGTGGGCGCCTCTCAGGACGGGAGACGACAGCTCTGGCTGCGGCCGCTTGATAACGTAACCGCACACCCGCTGCCGGGAACGGACGGCGCGGTTTATCCCTTTTGGTCGCCCGACAGCCGCTATCTGGGCTTTTTTACCTCCGGCGGTTTGAAGAAAATTGACGTTGCCGGTGGACCCCCGCAGACACTTTATGATGGGCGGTCGGTCGGCGGCGGAAGCTGGAATAGTGATGGCGCGATTATCTTCGGTTCCGCGGACGGGCTTTTGAAAATTTCCCAGGCTGGCGGCGCGCCCAGCCCCATCACCACGCTGGACCGATCGCAAGGAGACGTCGAGCACTACTCCCCTTGGTTCCTGCCGGATGGCCGGCATTTCCTTTACGCTGCTCTTCGCGAAACCGTAAGCAGAGAACGGTGGGTTTGCGCCGGCTCGCTCGACTCCAAGGATACGAAGTGCCTGTTCCAAGCCGGCTCACCCGCCTTTTACGCCCCGCCGGGCTATCTGCTCTACTGGCGTGCCGATTCAGATGCCCTGATGGCTCAGCCGTTCGATGCCCAGCATTTGGTTATCACCGGCGACGCCTTCCCCATCGCCGATCCCGCGCAACATGCCTCGGTCTCCGCAAACGGCATCCTGGCTTACATTCCCGGGGCGTCCGGAGAGAGAGAGCTCCAGTGGTTCGATCGAAGCGGGAAGGTTCTCGGGACGGTAGGCCAGCCCGCTCTGTATAGCAACCCGGTTTTTTCGCCTGACGGGACACGAGTCGCCGTGGATCTCCAGGACGCTGGAGCCGGCACCCGCGATCTTTGGGTCCTCGATTTGAAGCGCGGCACGGCCTCGCGGTTTACGTCCGATCCTGGCGACAAATACAACCCCGTCTGGTCCCGCGACGGCAGCCAAATCCTGTTCTCGTCGTCACAAAATGGAATTCCCGATATTTACCAAAAGGCGGCCAGCGGCCTCGGCGATTCCCAAGTTGTCTTCGAGTCGAAGGATCAGCAGAAATACATTAACGACTTGTCACCGGATGGGCGCTACGTCGCGTACGACACCGGCGGCGCCGAGCTGTGGATTTTGCCGCTCTTTGGCGACCACAAACCTTTTCCCTTTGTACAGGGTGGTTACTCCTCCAGGGAGGCGCGCTTTTCGCCCGACGGCCGGTACATCGCCTACGCTTCAAGCGAAACGGGCGACAACGAGATATACGTCCAGACGTTTCCGGAACACACCGGCAAATGGCAGATCTCGACCGGCGGCGGAATAAACCCCGAGTGGGGGCGCGACGGGAAGGAACTCTATTTCCTTTCCGGCACGAAGCTGATGGCCGTCAACGTGAATACCGCCGGCCCGCAGTTTGAAGCGGCCATTCCCAAGCTACTCTTTGCGGCGCCTTTTCCGGTCGGCGGCGTTGAGCATGCCCTTTACAGGGTGACTGCGGACGGCCAGCGGTTTCTCGCCGTCACCACCACCGGCGCGCAACAAGCCAACTCTCCCATCACCGTGGTGACGAATTGGACGGCGGATCTGAAGCCATGACCCTCGCTGCCGTTAACCCAATTTTACGGCGCAAAAAGCGCCAAAAACGCGCAAGAAACGGCGTTTAAGGGCCTTTTAAGTCCTTAAATTACTTGAACTTTCAATGATTTTTTTGAGGGATTCGACCACAAAAAACTGGCCGAATTACTTAGACTTTCGAGCAAATTTTCGAGGAATTCAAGCGCATAAAATGGCTTGAAATGATTGAAGGCATCGAGCAATTTTTGGGAGTGATGCGGGGATTGAAATAGTTGAAGGTATCGGGCAATTCATACGGCGTTGCGGAGGCCGTTAGCGGTTCTTCCACTTGGGGGCGCGCTTTTCGACGAGCGCGCGCACGCCCTCCTGCGAGTCTTCGAGGTCGCCGAGTTCGTTGAGGAAGACCTTCATGGAATTGCGGACGCCATCGCGCAGGGGCAATCCCAGGCTGGCTATGATGGCTTTTTTTGCCATGGAGAGCACAGCCCCCGATTGCAACGTCACTTTGCCGATCACTTCGTTCACCTTGGCCTGCAATTCGCTTTCGGGGACGAGCCAGTTCACCAGGCCGATTTCGAGCGCGCGTTCGGCGGTGATCGTCTCGCCGGTCAGCACGAGTTCGAGCGCCTGTTTCGGCCCCAGGAGATAGGGGAGCACTGCGGCGGAGAGCGGCGGAAAGAAGCCCAATTTTATTTCCGGCTGCGCGAACCGCGCGCGGGGAGTGGCAATCACCAAATCGCCCAGCGCGGCCAGCTCCGCGCCTCCGCCGAACGCCGGGCCGTTCACCACCACCAGCAGCGGTTTCGACGTATCGAGCATGGCCAAAAAAGCCGCGTGGAACGCCTCGAGCAACTGGAACACGCGCCGCTGCGTGTATTCGCCCAGTTCGATGCCGCCGCAGAAAGTTTTCCCCGCCGAATCGAGGACGATCAGCTTGATCTCGCTCTGCTCGCCGAGCGCGCTGATTCCCGTGGCCAGTTCGGAGAGCATGCGTTCGTTCAGCAGGTTGTGGTCGGAGCGGTCGAGCGTGAGCCGCGCGACTTCGCCTTCCACGCGGACTTTTATATGCTGAAAATCGTGGAGTTGGGGCGGGACGAGCGCCAGCGTCCCCAGCACTTCCACTCCCCGGTTTGGTTTAGGCATCGAATTCGCTCCCGTCCTATCAGGCTAGACCGAATCGCCCCCGCCCGCCACGCCGATTCCCGCCCCACGCCCTCAATCAGCCAAGCCCCGCCCGCCGCGCCGTAGCGGATTCAATCGCGAAGGGGGGCCCGCCCCGCCCCGAAATCCTCGAATCTATCGAGTAATTTTCGCCCTTGAATTGCACCAAGGTTCGGCCTCGATCGAGCGGAGAATTCCTCGAAATATTCGAGTAATTTAAGCAAGCTCTGTGCCGCAATTTGCAGCATGGACTTTGCTCTCTTAAGCTGGCTTAAAGGCCCCTTAAGTGGCAAAAAAAGCCATTTTTTGCACGTTTTTGGCGCTTTTTGCGCCGTAAAATTGGTTAACGCCAACGGGAGGGAGGGAGGGAGGGAGGGAGGGAGGGAGGGAGGGAGGGAGGGAGGGAGGGAGGGAGGGGGGAGGGAGGGAGGGAGGGAGGGAGGGCAAGCGGGGCAGGCCCTTCGAAACCCACACCGTGGGTTTCTCAGGGTGAAGCGAGGTCGTTGTCGGCGGCAAGGCAGGGGTGGGCTTGAAGACGGCTCGGCTATGGTTGTAGTAGTGGGCGAGACCCGGCGGCAGAGCCTGGATCCCCGCGGTAGTTTCCGGATAGCCGACAATCCACCCCGTCTTTCGCTTCCCACAACCCCGTTTCGGGAAATTTTCCGCACTACTAACAACTCGGCCCGAAGGGCTTCGGCAATGCCGCGGAAAATCGGCCGTCTACTGCTTCGCGAAAAACGCGCGCCCGATAAATCTCCAGCGTTTCACGGGACCTATCTGGCGAGAAGCGGCGTGCTATGCCGGCGGATCCTTCTGACGTGTTGCCTTAACACCCGACAGAATCCCGAACCCTACCAGGACAATAGTCCCCACGGCGATCCAGTGAGCAGGCACGTGCATCAGGTGGGCGCCGTAAATCAAACCTACGATAACAATCGCGAATCCAGCGACATAGAGTCCGAATGACATGATGTTCCTCCTCGGTTCAACTCTTCCAACCTGAGTGCAAATCCGGCATCCGTCGCGGGTGCAAGACTGGCGCCAAATGGATCGGTTTTAACACACGATGCCCGGGCTGCCGACCTACGGCTGCTGCTCACGGGGAGTTCACCTCACCCACCCTTGCACTGCTTAGAAAAACGATGCCCACATATCAGCAATTTCATTTATTGTGAGCCACAGTCACCTATGATAGGCAGATTCGAACATACTGACAATACCCTGAAAGTTTCCCAAAATCTTATATTGTGTTCCCATAGGTCCTGTGATAATGAGTATTGGCGGCCAATAGGAGGGTGCTCATGAGGCGGGTGCGGGGGTGGCTCGTGCGGTGGCGCGGCTTGTTTGACAAGAGGCGACAAGATCGCGAGCTGGCTGAGGAGCTCGATAGTCATCTCCAAATGCACATCGAGGAAAATCTCGGGCGCGGTATGAGTCCCGAGGAGGCGCGGCGGCAGGCGCTCCTCAAGCTGGGCGGCCTGGAACAAACCAAAGAAAATTATCGCGACCGGCGCGGATTCCCGCTGCTGGAAAGTGTGATTCAGGATGTTCGTTTCGGGCTGCGTATGCTGCGCAAGAATCCCGGATTCACCGCCGTCGCCGTGCTGACGCTTGCCCTCGGCATCGGCGCGACAACTTCCGTGTTCTCTATTGTGGATGCGGTGTTGCTCCGTCCTTTGCCTTATCCCAATCCCCAGCAAATCGTTCGCATCTGGGAGGAGAGTCCCAACGGTCATCGAAACAATCTTGCTGATCCGAACTTCGAGGATTTCCTTAAACAGAACGACACGTTCGCGAGCCTGGCGGAGTACGAATATGGGCCAGCATCCCTTTCCGGCGGCAGTGAGCCTGTGCGTGTCAACGTCGCCGCAGTTTCAAGCGGCTTCTTTCAGTGCCTCGGCGTATATCCGTTTCGAGGCCGTGCCTTTGCGCCGGAGGAGCAGCGCCTGGATGGATCACCGGCAGCAATCGTCAGCTACAGCTACTGGAAACGATATCTCGGCGGCGCAACAGATCTCTCCGGCTTTCGATTGGCTATGGAGGGGAGGGTTTACGCAGTCGTCGGAGTGATGCCGGCAGGGTTTGATTTCCCGCCCGGCGCCGCCGCGTGGGTTCCCCGCGAACTCTACCCCAAACTTCCCAGCCGCACAGCGCATAATTTTCGAGGTATTGGACGCGTTCGTGATGGAGTTACCGTCACTCAAGCACGCGCAAATCTGAGCGCGATTGCTCACCGTATCAAAGAGCAGTACGGAAACAACGTTGATCTCAGGGACGCTGTGGTAGTTCCTCTTGCCGAAGCGATGGTGGGAGATGTGCGTACTGCTCTCCTGGTATCTTTGGGGGCCGTCAGCCTCTTGCTTTTGGTGGCGTGCGCCAATATCGCTGGATTGTTATTGGCGCGCAATTCCGTTCGCCGCCGAGAATTAGCTGTGCGTGCGGCTCTCGGAGCGAGCCGTGGCCGTCTGATTCAGCAGTCCCTCACCGAATCCTTCTTACTTTCGCTCGCTGGAGGGGCAGTTGCCATCTTAACGGCGATTGGGACGGTCAAAGCACTTCCAGCGATGCTCCCGCTGAATCTCCCACGGCAACAGGGCATCGAGGTCAATACGTCCGTTCTCGTGTTCGCGTTGGTTGTTGTTGTGGCTGTCGCCGTTTCGCTCGGTGTCTTCGCCGCCTGGCGAAGTGGTGCGGGAGACCTCCATGAAGCATTAGGCGCCGGCTCCAGCAGGTCAAGTGGCCTGGACGCCGGCAACACCCGACTGCGCGGATTGTTGGTGATTGGCGAAATCGCCTCTACGCTCGTGGTGTTGGTCGGGGCTGGGCTTCTCGGCCGCAGCTTTCTGCGGCTCATTTCCACGAGCCCCGGCTTTCGTGAGGAGAACCTGATCACCATGGAGTTTTCGCCTCCCATTCCGCAAGACCAAGCATTCATCGCTCCTTCAGGTACGGTTTCGCCTGCCACCGCGCGGCAAATTCACCTGATGGAAGATATCGTGAGCCGCCTCGGCGCGCTTCCCGGGACAGAGACGGTGGGTTTAACCAGCGCGCTTCCGGTCGCCGCAGGCGACAACCTCCCGGACGGAGGCTTTCTAATACTCGATGGTCAAAAGCCGCCTGCAAACCCTGAGGAACTTGAACGCATGGCTCAAAATCGCTCGGAAGCCGGCTATGCCGAGTACTGCATCGTTGGAGAAGAGTATTTTCGGGCGCTCGGCATTCCCCTTGTCAGAGGGCGTATGTTCACAGGGGAGGATGATCTGAATTCCCCAAATGTCGCGCTGATCAGCCAATCGTTGGCTCGCGAGCGCTGGCCGAATGGGGATCCTCTCGGTCAAATCATAGAGTTCGGCAATATGGACGGCAATTTGAAGCCGTTGACAGTGGTTGGGGTCGTTGGGGATGTTCGCGCGGCAGGGCTCGACCGTCCGCCGAGTCCCATCATTTACGCGGATTACCGGCAGCGGGGATGGAGCATCAATTCATTGCCGGCCATTGTCCTCCGCAGCGCCGCACCTGCGGGAGAAATTATTGCTGCTGCGCGCGGCATTTTCCGCGATATTGCGCCCGATGTTCCCGTCAAATATTCAACGTTTGCGGAGGAAATGGGCGGCTGGCTCGCTGACCGGCGCTCCCTGTTTCTTCTTATAAGCTTCTTTGCCGCCGTGGCTGTGGTGCTTGCCGCGGTTGGCGTCTACGGCGTCGTGGCGTTCTCGATCGAAAGGCGCACGCAGGAGATCGGCATACGCATGGCGCTCGGTGCTCAGCGTGGCGATATTTTGCGTTTAGTGTTGGGCGAAGGCGCTCGCATGGCGGCTATCGGCGTGGTGATCGGCATCGCCATCTCGCTGGCGATCGCCCGCCTCATATCAACTCTTCTCTTTGGGATTCGCGCCACTGACCCGTTGACATTTGTTGGCGTCGCCATCCTGCTCTCTGTTGTCGCGCTTGTCGCCTCCTATATTCCCGCGCGCCGCGCCACACGCGTTGATCCGATGGTGGCATTGAGGTACGAATAGCTCTCCACGCAAGTGGTCGCCAAGGCTTGCATTGCGCCCGTCCCGAGAGGTTGTTCCCGGATCACGGCGCGCTCCGGAGTAGTGCAGATGGGCGTGCGATGCGTTGGGGGGGACACGTTCGCTGCGCTCAGTGCAAGCAGTCGGGTGCGAGGGATCGTCGGAGCTTCAGGGGCTTCCCGGTCAAAATCGCCGGGACGTCCCGATACAAACCATCGGGTCCGGTATCAGGACTCCGGTGGAGTCCATGGTTCGGCTGCGCTCACCACAGGTCGGACTCCAGAAATCCCGGTTCCCGAGGATCCCGGTGAAGCGGGAACCGGAGACGCAGACATCGAGCACCCGTCAAACGAAACTTGCCGCGCTGAAGCCCGCGGCGCTACATTTAAACCTTCACTGTGGAAAGGAGCTACGAATGGCAAAGGCAGAGATAAAGAGTTTTGGGAAGGCGGATGAGGTGCGCGAGTTTCCGAAGGGACGCGTGGAACTGGTTCGAATAGGCGGTGCGACCGTCGGCCGGGCCGTCCTCGAGCCGGGATGGAGATGGTCGGCGTCCGTATAGCCGGTGGCGAAAACGAAGAGCTGCGAGGCGGCGCATTTTCAATACCACGTTTCGGGCGTGCTGCGCGTGCGCATGGATGACGGCACGGAGTTCGATTGCAAGCCGGGTGATGTCTCGCTGCTGCCTCCTGGCCACGATGGGTGGGTTGTCGGCGACGAACCCGTGGTGGTGGTGGATTTCCAAGGGATGTTGGAGTACGCGAAGGCGAAGTAGGCGGCAGCGGAACGACGCGATGGGCACAAGCGTGCGATGAATCGCAGAGATTGGGCGGGGGGCCCGATGTCGCTCCGGCCATGCGGCCTCCGCGACGGCCTGCGGCAGCAAGGTAGGCGCTTGCGCGCGTTCGTTTACGGCATGACTTCCCGATGCAACCCATCGGGACGCAAAAGGCGCGAAAGTCATGCCCTGACACGTAATGCGAACGAGGCAGACGCGAGGGATCGTCGGAGCTTCAGGGGCTTCCCGGTCAAAATCGCCGGGACGCAGAAGGCGCGGAAGCCCCCGTCGGCTGATGTCGCTTATGCCGCGGTTGAAACCGCGGCCTACAAGGCATCCCGCATTTTTCAACAAGCTGCTAGGGATTTGAGGGGGGCAGGAAGAGGGACTCATCGGAGCTTCAGCGGCTTCCCGACAAGAGGCGTCGGGACGCAAAAGGCGCGAAAGTCATGCCCTGACACGTAATGCGAACGAGGCAGACGCGAGGGATCGTCGGAGCTTCAGGGGCTTCCCGACAAGAGGCGTCGGGACGCAAAAGGCGCGAAAGCCGTCCTGACTTTGCAAGGCTTACGTCGTGGCTGAAGCCACGACCTACAAAGATTCTCGAATTCTCACGCAGGCGTGAAAGCCGCGGCCTACAAGGCATCCCGCATTTTTCAACAAGCTGCTGGGGATTTGAGGGGGGCGGGACGAGGGGTCCTTCGTCCGCCGCGGCGGACTCAGGATGACGACGCGGTGACTTGCGCGGCGACTTGCTGCATTTCGGCGTGGATGCGGCCGTTGGAGGCGAGCATATCGCGATCGCCCGGGTGATAGGCGTCTCCGGAAAGAGTGGTGACCATTCCGCCGGCTTCCTGGACGAGGAGCATCCCCGCGGCGGTGTCCCACGAATTCAGGCCGAATTCCCAGAAGGCGTCGAAGCGGCCGCAGGCCACGGAGCAGAGATCGAGCGCGGCGGAGCCGTCGCGGCGGACGCCGTGCGAGCGCAGAGTGAACTCCCAGTAGTAGCCCATGTTGGCGCTGCGCTTGCGATGGTGCGTGGGAAAGCCGGTGGCGACGAGGCTGTGAGCCAGCGTTTCGATGGGCGAGACGTGAATGCGATTTTGATTGAGATAGGCGCCCTCGCCGCGCGCGGCGGTGAAAAGCTCGTTGCTGACAGGATTGAAGACGGCGGCGACGAGCGGCTCGCCCTCTTCGAGAAGACCGATGGACGCGGCGAAGCAGGGATAGCCGTGGGCGAAGTTGGTGGTGCCATCGAGGGGATCCACGTGCCAGCAATATTTCGCGCCGGCGGTCTTGGCGCCGCCGCCGCCTTCTTCGGCGACGATCGCGTGCCCCGGAAAGCGTGAGCGCAGGCGCGCGACGATGGCGGCTTCGGAGCGGCGGTCGGATTCGGTGACGATATCCACTTCACCCTTGTAGGAAATCTCCTTGGGGCGGGCGGCGCCCTCGAGAAGAATGGCGCCGGCTTCGCGCGCGGCTTCGACGGCGGCTTCGAGAAATTCGTTCATCGGCCGGCGTACCGCGCCGCCGTGAAATATTCGCTGCGATATTGCATGTCGTAACCGCCCTTTACTGCGACGTGCACGTGGCGGTCGCTCCCCGGCGGCGGAGTGGGATGCGGATAGTAGCCGAGAAGATACTGGGTGCGCAGCTCGTCGTTGATGCGGGCGAACATGGCATCGAGCTGATTGAGGTCGTCGAGGATGAACATGGCGCCGCCGGTGCTGTGCATGATGGTGATCAAGGCATGCTCGCCGGCCGTATTGCGCCCGCTTTCGTTCTTTACCGGACGGATGACCACGGCATAGAGGAGGGTTTCGGAGGCAATCGCGGCGCGGCGCGCGTCTTCGAATTTCGAGACGCTGGTTGTCTCGCCCGCATCGGTGACCATCACGATGGCGCGCCGGCGCCCCTGCGGGCGGCGGCGGAGCGCGTGCGAGCCGAGCACGACGGCGTCATAGAGGGACGTGCCCGCGCCCGGCGAAATTTTTCGCGCGGCCTGCTGCAGGATGGGAACATCGCCGGAAAAATCGGAGAGTTGCGTGACGTCCTCCGTGATTTCGAATACGGCGAGCGTATCGCCGGGCCGCACAACCTGGGCGATGAAATGCGCGGCGGCGTCCGTCTCGAATTTCAGTTCCTTCTGAGTGCTCACGCTGGCGTCCACCATCAAGGCGAGGTCCACGGGGCGGTCCGTTTGGGCTTCAAAGCGGGCGATGGTCTGCGGCACGCCCTCTTCGGAAAGCTGGAAGGCGTCCTGGCCGAGGCCGAGGACAGGACGGCCGTTCGACGTCAATTACACTCGCGAGGATATTGACGAGATTCGTCTGTACGCGGATTTCGCCGCCGCTGGTCTGCTGCCGGGCGGCCGAGGGAATCGCGAGCCATGCGCCGGCCCCGACTGCCAGCGCGCCGGCGAGAAGGAGGCTCCCGCGCAGGGAGCGAGCGGCGCAGGCAATCAGTGCAAAATATTTTTTCATCTACGAGGTAGATTCATTTCCGCGGGAAATGGCTTCCTGCGACGGCAATTCGCCCTCCGCCCAGGCGGCGCCGCCGGCAAAATATTCCCTTTTCCAGATGGGAAGGGTGCGCTTCAGGGCGTCAATGGCCCAGCGGCAGGCATCAAAGGCCGCGTCGCGGTGCGGCGAACTGACGGCGACGAGCACGCTCGATTCGCCGATTTCAAGGCAGCCGAGCCGGTGCACGATGGCGACCCTGTGAATGGCGAATTTCGCGCGAATCTCGACGGCGATGCGGCGCATTTGGGCGCGGGCCATGGGCTCATAGGCCTCATATTCGAGATAGAGCGTCCGCCGGCCCTTGAAATTATCGCGCACGAATCCATCGAAGACCACGACCGCTCCGTCTTCCGGCGCTTTCAGGCTTTCGATGATTTCGCGCGGCTGGATGGGCTGGCGCACGAGCAGAAAAATATCCTCGGCGACGGCTGCTTGCTGGCCGCCGCTGACGGGAGGGAGAAACGCGACTTCGTCGCCGCTCGAAAGAGGCGCGCGCCAGGCCGCATATTCCTGGTTCACGGAGGCGGCGACGGAGGGACGAAACTCGGCGAGGCGCGGGAAGCGGCGTCCATAGCGTTCGAAGAGGTCTTCGACGCGGGCGCCTTCGGAGAGTTCGGCGTCTTCCTGGGCGATGCCCGTGATTTCCTTGAGCTGGCCGAAAAAGAGGACGCGCACTCGCATCGCGTCCATTCTATCGCGGGGCGGCGTCCTGGGCCAGCCGCGCGACATCATCAAGGCGCTGGGCGGCGCGGCGCAAAGCTGCTGCGAGCGAATTCGCCTCGCGCGGCAAAACCTGCAAATCGCCGCGGTCGAGCGCTTCGCTCACCCCGGGCATGATTTCGGCCTCGTAGCCGGAATAGCTGCCGGGGGCGTAAACCGTGTGCTTGAACCACGGGCGCCCGGCGAGACCGTCGGGCGAGAGCAGGGCCTGCTCGACGCCGGCCAAAGCGCGATTGAGCTGCCGCCCCTTTTCGGGATCAAGGGATTGGGAAGAAATCGCGGCGAGCGCCTGCGACGCGCGCGCGGCGGAAGCCGAAAATTGTGAAGAGGCATCCACGACAGGCTTGAGGATGGCTGCTTGCGCGTCTTGGTTCGCGGCGCGGGAAGCCAAATCGGTGGCCGCGCGCGCGATTTCCGCGGCGTAGGCCGGGTAGTCAAATGGCAAGAGGTCGGCTTCGTCGAGCCGCAGGGCCAGGGTTCCCAGAACGCGCGCGAGCGCGGCGTGATAGGCGAATGTGGGATCGCCGAACTGTTTCATCCAGGAGAAGTCGTCGTACAGCGAGTGATAGACGCCATAGGGACCTTCGAAACCGATATCCATCGAGGGGATTCCCGCGTAATCGAAAAACGGGCAGAAGTCGGATCCCGCGCCGAGCGCGCCGAGCGGGGCTTCGGGGGACACCATGCGGTCCGCGCGCGTGTCGTGGACGAGCCAGGCCTTGTAGACGCTTGCGCCCGTACTCGGGTCGGGAACATCTTGCGTGGCATCGCGCACCAGATTTTTCAGAGAGGGCGTGGCCGAAGCGCTGAAATTAGGGCCGGTGACTCCCACGTCCGTATTGATGTAGGCCACTGCGTGGGCTTCGAGCGCGGCGAGATTTCCTTCCACCCATGCGGTCGAGCCGACGAGTCCAGGCTCTTCCGCATCCCATTCGCACATCACGATTGTGCGGCGGGGCTTCCAGCCGGAGCGGACAAGTTCTCCGAGGGCGCGTGCCGCTTCGAGCATGGCGGCCGTGCCGCTGCCCGGGTCCGCGGCGCCGAAAACCCACGCGTCATGATGATTGCCGAGGATGACCCATTCGCCATCGCTCGAACCGCGCAGCGTGGCGATCACGTCATAGACCGGGCGCTCGGCGAAATCCATCTCCACCTTCATGTGCGCTTGCGCTTTTCCCGGCCCGACGTGATACGCGAACGGAAGTCCCCCCTGCCAGCCGCGCGGGGCGTGCGGGCCGCCGAGCGCCGAGAGAATCACGGCGGCATCCTGGGCGCTGATGGGAATGGTGGGAATGCGCGGGAGATTGGCGGCATCGGAGGGCGCAGGGCGCTTGGCGTCCGGCGTCGAAGCAGAGCTCGGCGCGAGCGGATCGCCCGGATAGATTTGCGTGTACAGCACGGAGCCGCGCTCGATGCCGCCCATCGGGCGCCAGGGGCCGCGCGGGTAAGTGTCCCCGGTTACGTAGCCGTCGTCCTGCGGATCGGAATAGAGGATCACGGCGCGAGCCTTGTGTTCCTCGGCGAGCTTCGTCTTGATGCCGCGATAACCGTGGCCATAACGCGCGAGGACGATCTTGCCCTCGGCGCTCACGCCGAGGGCATCGAGCTCGCGGTAGTCGTCCGGCATGCCGTAGTTCACGTAAACGACAGGCGCGGTCACTTCGCCCGAAGGCGAATAGGTGTTGAAGGCCACGACGGCGCGCTTGTCGTAGGTGTCTTTGTCCTCCTCGATGGGCGGCTCGGGAGAGGCGAGGCGGGTGTGTTTGGGCGCTATCAGTTCGAGTTCCACGGTGCGAGGGAGCGGAAACCATGCGCTATAGGTGACGATTTCGGCATCGAAGCCGAAGCTGCGATATTGGTCGCGCAGCCACTCCGCAACGCGGCGGCTCGCCTCGGTTCCGGCCATGTGGGGTTCGGCGGTGAGATGCCGAAGATTCGCTTCGGCGTGCGCGGCGTCCGGAATGCCCCGCAGCGTGGCCTCAAGCTGCCGCTCGGCTTCCGCGCGCGTGGGCGCAAAGCCGCGAATTGCGCCGGCATCTTGCGCGCCGCCAGGAATGGTCATGGGAAAAAGAGACAAGCCCAGGAGAAGAGCCGCGGCGCCCAACCATCGCTCGAGTTGATTCATGCGCACCTCGTGCGAACGCAGCTGATTCTATCGCACATAAGTTGCTTGGGAGTCGGGTAGTGTCCAGTTTGGAATTCAGGAGGCTGCTATGGCTCGCTATTAATCGGCGGAGACGGGGGCTATTTCTTTGTCGGCGTTGCTGTGGCTATCGCAGGATACGTGACTTCGCCGTTCACCAGGGTCATAAGCAATACCGCATTTTTCTTAACCCAACTGAACGAAATGTTTTTCCGGTATCGCTGAGGATAAGGGTCAGGATATTCCTCAAGCCACTCTCGGAAGAATTCCTTCATCGAGCTTCCGTGAGCGTAGCGCAGGTCAACATGGCGCAGGTTATCTCGTCACCCCACGCCGTCTGCCCTCTACTCCAAGTAGAGCGTGTATGCCGCCCTGGCGAGTTCATCGAATGCTAGGTCCTTGTGGTCGCAGTAATGCCTTAGGTCAGCCAGAATGTTTAGGATTGCATGATCGTCCGGTACGCGTGCCACTGACCCTAAGTAGGCTTTCGCCGCGCGAATGACACGCGCTGTGTGATTCATCCGTGCGTGTTTCTCGCCTGCTATGTCATCGGACGCTGGAATCAATCCCGCGCGAGCCTCGACCATAAGATTGACGCGACCTGACTTGGTCTGCTGTCTTCTAGTTAGCATTGTTCTCCCCGTGAACCTACGCGAATGATTGGCGATATCAGCTACTGCCATTGGAAGGGGCTGGCTAGCCGCGCGACCATTACTGCACTCCGCAAGTGCGGTTCCACTCGATCCGGTTGGGTCTGGTTTACTCAAACCCCTCAAGGGCTATACATTGGTCAGCCATGAGGCCTGGACGATCACTCTTTCTTTCTTCCTGAATCTTAGTTTGCTCGATAGCGGGTTCTGGAAGATTTCATGAAACGGTGATTCTCGGAAGTTCCTTACGACGAAAAGAAAGAAGCGGTCCTTCATTGCCGCAGCGGTCGCGTGTTCTTTGGGTGTCAGCGACAAAGTTCCTGTCGCCCCGTTCAAACCCTTGACCTCCACAGCTAGAAAGTCCTTTCTCGGCTCGATCTCCAGGCGGAAATCGTACCCGCATCCAAGACTGGTGGTGTCCTGCACAGCATACCCTCTGAACTCAGAAAGACTGGGTCGAACTGACTCAAAGTACCGCTCCGCAGCCAAGCCCGTAATCAGTCGCTGAGCGAAATGCGATTCGGAGTCACCGGGTTTCCTCTTGTATTGGACCTCGCTCAAAGCATTTTCGTCGTACCCCACGAAGGATTCGACCAAGCCAGTGAATGATTCGAAGTCTAAACTCTTGTATTCCTCGAATGCTCTCAAGCAGTAGGTGCGGGTCTTACGCTTATGCCAGCCCTTCCGGCGATTCGGAAACAACGGATCGAATTCATCGCGATAGTTCTTTATCGACGCTGGTTTTGATCCCATCGCGTATCCAATAACGTTGAATGCTTCTATGAAGCTGTCAAAACCGAGGCGCTTCAAGCCAAGCGAATCGTACTTCGAGAGATACAAGCCAACGAGTATCAGTTTCTCGCGCGTAGCGATTTTCTGTGAGGTCAACTCCATGTTTTAGGGGAGAGCCTCGCATGCGCCATGCCAAAAACACCCATGCACGAGAATGACCTTTCGCTGTCCGGAAATAACCAAATCCGGTTTCCCTGGCAAATTGCGATGGCAGCTACGGTATCTAATCCCCATTCGCCTCACAATGCCGCGGACAATCATTTCGGGCTGCGTGCCGCTCGAACGGACCCGGCGCATTATCTCGCTGCGTTGGTTGGGGGAGAATGTGTCCATCTCTCATGGCCTAATGTAGGACAAACTTTCGGTTAACGCTACCATTTTGGGAATGCGTCCTTTTAGTCCATCGGTCCGAGCAGGGCGATAGAAGCCCAGATGGGACACTACCCGGCGCCGGGTTTGCTTGACGCCGTGAAATGCGGGACGTAGTGTAGATTTGAAAAATCTTCCGCCGAAGATCGTGGCGGATGGCGGCATCATGAAAATCCTGATATCAGGAGCGTCGGGGCTGGTAGGCACGGCACTTACGAAGGCCCTTCGCGCGGAGGGCGGGACGGTTGCGCATCTGGTGCGCCCCGGAGGCGCGGCGCCGGACGGCGGAATCCGCTGGGACCCGGCGAGTGGGGCTGTGGACGCATCCGCGATGGAAGGCGCCGATGCCGTGGTGAGCCTCAACGGAGCGAGCATCGCTGGAGGGCGCTGGACGCCGGCGCGAAAAGCAATCCTTCGCAGTAGCCGCGTGGATGCCACGCGCGCGCTGGTGGATGTGCTCGGGCGCCTGCGGCAAAAACCGCGCGTGCTGGTTTCCGCATCCGCGGTTGGATATTACGGCGATCGCGGCGATGAAATTCTCACGGAATCGAGCGGCGCTGGAACGGGCTTTCTCGCGGCGCTGGCGCGCGATTGGGAGGCGGAGGCGATGCGCGCCGAATCGAGCGGCATCCGCACTGTGCTTCTGCGCTTCGGCGTGGTTCTTTCGGCGGAGGGAGGCGCGCTGCCGCGGATGCTCACTCCATTCAAGCTGGGAGTGGGTGGACGGCTCGGCAGCGGCAAACAGTGGATGCCGTGGATTGCACTCGAGGATGTGATCGGCGCAATACGCTTTGCGATTGCGAACGCGAAGTTGAGCGGCGCTGTGAATTTAGTAGCGCCACATCCCGTCGAGAACGCCGAATTCACGCGGGCGCTCGCGCGTGCGCTGCAACGACCCGCGATCTTCCCTGCGCCGGCGTTCGCGCTGCGGCTGGCCCTGGGCGAAATGGCGGATGAGCCTGCTGCTGGCAAGCCAGCGGGCGCGCCCTGAAAAACTGCTCGCCGCAGGCTACGCTTTCCGCTTCGATACACTCGATACTGCCCTCGAAGCGATTCTTGCAGCATAGCGCCAGCGAGCGGGGCCGCGCTATATGGAGCGCGACCAGGACCGGAATGCTCCCATTCCCGAAACGGGGCAGCATCTGTGCCAATGTGGAACAGGTCGTGAGGCGGAAAGCAGGCGGCGCGCGAGTGGCACAATGCCATCTGGAAAGACTAGTGGGCAACAAATCTCGTAATTGACATTCTGGCAGTCACTTAAGAAGTACCCTAAGCCCGATCCATTTTTTCGTAGGGCCTCAATGGGTACTGCTCCGCTTTGGCACATCCATTGCGCTAGTGGTGTGTGCGTATGCAAATCATAACGGAACGCCAAGAGTGGCATACATATCCCGCGCGCGGCGCGCGGGCGATTTCTCACGGCCACTGCGGGCTCGCCGCTCCGAGTTCCTTCGCAACCTTCATTCTTATTGTCTCTGTTATTGTGCTGGCCAACTGCGCTGGCACCGTAAGCTCATCCTCTCCCCCGCCACCCAATGTGACTGTGTCAATTCAGCCGACGAGCGCAAGCCTTTCGCTCGGCCAGACGGAGCAGTTTCAAGCGACGGTGACGGGCACATCGAACACGAGCGTCACGTGGGAAGTGGATGGCGTCGCCGGCGGCAGCGCGGCGACGGGCACGATTTCTGCTGGCGGCCTCTATACGGCGTCCGCCGTGATGCCGGCATCTTCGAGCGTCACGGTGGCTGCCGTGAGCCAAGCCGATTCGCAAGCGAGCGATTCGGTGCCTGTAAGCCTTAGCGATAGCATCGTGGTGAGCGTTTTGCCGGCGACAGCGACGGTTCCGGCGGGCGGAGCACAGGTTTACACGGCAAGCGTTACCGGCGCGGGCAGCGCATTGACAGGAGTGACGTGGAGTGTGAATGGAATCCCGGGCGGCAATTCGACCGTGGGCACGATCGTGACGAGTGGCGCGTCCGATGGCACAACGACGGCGCTCTACACGGCTCCGGCCGTGCCTCCCACCCCCGCAACAGTGACCGTGACAGCCACGAGCATAGTGGACAACTCGAAATCCGGCAGCGCGAGCGCCACGGTGACATGCGCGACGACAAATTCGATTTCGCCTTCCACGGCGCAAGTAGCACTCGGCCAGACGCAAACATTCACGGCTTCATTCTGCATCGCGAGCGGCACGGCAATCACACGGGATGTGGACGGCGTTGTGGGAGGCAATGCGGCCACCGGCACGATCGTGAGCACAGGCGGCACCACGGCACTTTATACGGCTCCCGCCGACCTTCCCACTCCCAATCCGGTGACGATTCACGGTATGGCGCCCTTGGCAGCGGGGGGATCGATCGAGGCGTCGGCGAGTGCGACGATTACGAGCAACGTCAGCGTCAGTGTGTCGCCCGCTTCGGCCAACCTCGCATTGAGCCAGCGCGCGCCCTTCGCGGCCATCGTCGCGAATACCACGGACGCGAGCGTGACCTGGACCGTCAACAACATTCCCAACGGCAATGCGAGCGTGGGCCAGGTATGCGTATCCGGTACGAATCCCTGCACGCCACCGGCGGGGCCTGTTTCCGGCAGCATTGATTACCTGGCGCCGGCGTCCACGCCAGCAATGAATCCAGTGATACTGACGGCCACGAGCCACGCCGATGCTTCGCGCAGCGGCATGGCATTTATCACGATTGCCGGCGCTTCCGGCCCCGTGGGAGTGGCGGTGTCACCGCCGTATGCGTTTGTGCCGCCGTCCGGGGCCACGCTGAGCACGCGGCGATTCTTTGCCACGGTCACGAACACAACGAACACGGGCGTGACCTGGAGTGTCCAGAGCGGCGTCGCGGGGCAAGGATGCGCCGGAGCGGCTTGCGGTTCGGTGGACGCGAACGGCGTTTACTCCGCTCCCACCATCGCTCCCTCGCCGAACGCGATCTCCGTGATCGCCACAAGCGAGGCGGACCCCACGAAATCCGCCACCGCATCGATCGCGCTCACGAGCGGGCCGGCCATCGAGAAAATTCTGCCTTCGGGCGTGCTGGCCGGCGCGGTGGAAAGCTTTCCATTCGCGGTCGAAGGCGTGGGCTTCATCGCCGGAAACGGCGGCTCCGCGTCCGTGATTCTTCTGAACGGTGTCGCGCGAAGCACGACGTGCGCCACGGCGGAGGGATGCATCACGTCGCTCAATCCGTCGGACGTTGAAACGGCGGGCACGTCCACGATTCAGGTGGAGAATCCGGGGCCTCCCGTGGTGCTCTCGAATCCTGTGCCATTCGTGGTCGAGCCATTCGACGTGTCGGAGGGCGCGATTTCGCTGAGCACGGGCGCGCCGGTGGCCGCGGCGGAAAATATTATTGTGGTCGAACCCACAACCGCCGCGGCCTCTTCGCCCATCAACGTGGATTTCATCGGCCTGCTGACCGGCGGGAACAACTGCGGGATACAAGGCTCGCCGCTAACGGTGACGCGCCCTGCTTCCGGCTCGGCTGTGGTCAGCATCTGCGTTCACGGCACCGGGCTCGATCCGGCGTTCACTTACGCGTTCACGGGGCCCGGGGGCGTGGCGAGCGGCGGCGACATCGGCATCACGGCCTCTGCCGTGACGGGAATTTTTCCCAACATGATCGAGCTCGATTTGCAGATTTCGAGCGCAACACTCCCAGGCTTGCGGTCGCTCTTCATCACGACGCCCAACAATGACGGGGCCGTGGCTACGGGAATGCTGGAGGTGCAATGATGATGCACATTCGAGGTTGTAGTTTCGCGCAAGGGCGCGGATTGATAGCGGCGGCCGTCCTGGCCACGCTCGCGGCGCTGGGAGCCACGGCGGGGGCGACAACGCTCGCGCGGATGTCCGTGGCGCAAATGTCGCGCGCGGCGCAGGTAATCGTTCGCGGGCAGTGCGAGGGGAATGCCACGGGCTGGGACGCCGGGGAAATCTGGACGTTCACAACTTTCCGTGTGGAGGAGGTGTGGCGGGGCGAGGCGCCCGCGCAAATCAGCGTGCGGCTGCTCGGAGGGAGGGCCGGAGACCTGACTTCGAGCGTCGCGGGCATCCCGCGCTTCCGGCCAGGCGAGGAAGTGGTGCTGTTCCTCGAGCGGACGCGGCGCGGCGACTTCTCCATCGTGAGCTGGGAGCAGGGAACATTCCGCATTCGGCACGATATCCGCACGGAAGAAGAAAGCGCGACGCAGGATACGGCGTCGCTCGCGACATTTGATCCGGCCACGCGGCGGTTCGAGGCGGGCGGAATCACGCGCATGCCGGTGGATTTCCTGCATGCGCAGGTGGACGCAGCCCTTTCGAGCGAGGGCGGGAGGAGGCAATGAAGCGCGCCGCGGCCATGGCGATGGCAGGCCTGCTTTTCTGCGCGCTGGCGCTCGACCCAGCGGCGAGCGGCTATCTGGTGCAGACCACGGTTCCGCAGGCGGGCGGATGCCCGCAGTTGGATCGCTGGAATCTTTCGCCGGCGGCGCCGCTCAATCGGCGATGGAGCACGTCGCTGCCGCTCGCGCCGGCGACGATTCTGACAGTCGCGGCTTCCGGGACAAGCGCGCAGCTTGCGGAAATCGGTCGGGCGATTTCGGACTCGTTCGGGGCCTGGACCGGCGTCACCGGTACCACGCTGAACGTTTCTGCCTATCCGGGAGAGATAGCACCTCTCGGGCAGGCGAGCGCGGCGAATTCCTGCATCAACGACGAAGAGAGCAACGCGGACGGCCTGAACTCGATTTGCTTCAATCAGTCGAGCATGGGATTCACGAGCGGCGTACTCGCGTTCACGCGCATCCTCACGGCCAATGCGCCGGGCGTATCCGTGGGCGCGAGCGGGCCGGCCGCATTCGCGGGCCAAATTCTGGAGACGGACACGCTCTTCCGCAACGACGGTCAGGCGACCTTCGCCACGCCGGCCGCGCTCGCGACGCCGCGGGGGCAGGGCGCCTACGACCTGGAATCGCTGCTGATTCACGAGCTGGGGCATTGGTTCGCGCTCGACCATTCCGCGGTGTGGCGCTCGATCATGTGGCCCTACGCGCCGCCGCCCGGGCAATTCCTCGGCCAGCGGCCAACCACCGAGGCGCCCGATGGGCCGCTGGCGGACGATGATCGCGCGGGCATTCGCATGCTCTATCCCGATCCCAACGACACGGTGAATGTCGGCGCCATTCGCGGGCAGGTGCTGCCCGCCAATCCCTTCGCGCTGGCGACGATTCCCGCGCCTTCGGCGGGCAGGTCCGTGACGAGAATTTTCGGCGCGAGCGTCGTCGCGGTGGACGCGGCCACGGGCGCGGTGATCGCCGGGATGCTCGGCGGCTGGAGCTGCAGCGCCGCGAATCCTCCGCCCGAGTTCGATGGATCGTTCGATATCGAGCGCCTGCCCGTGGGACACAGCTACATGATCTACGCCGAGCCGATTGTGGGGCTCGCGGCGCCCAGCGATTTCAGCATCGCGCTCGGCGATCTGTGCCCATCGGGAGCCGCTCCGGCGTGCACGACGCCGGAGGTCAATACGAACTTCAATCCGCGCATACGCCCCGCGGGTCCGTGATGGGGCCAGGCTTACGCCCAAAATAAAAGCGGCTCCCGGGGTGGCAGGAGCCGCTTGGGGTGCTGCGGGGATGAAAGAGCCGGTTCTACTGCGTCGGCAGCAGCATTTGCGAGAAGCCGGTGGTGTTGATGGTGCGCAATACCGGGGTGATCGGGGGCAGCCATTGCGTTGCTATGGTGAAGTTCGTATCGAAAGCCCAATTGCGGGTGGGCGGATTGAACAATACATAGCTGCTGCCTCCGGTAATCGTGGCGCCTTCGAATCCGTACACCCCGACCGCCTGACGGTTGAAATAGAAGCTGACGAATGAGCCCATATAGTTCAAGGCACCGCCCCAGGCCTCGAGAAGGCGCGGAAAGTTTTGTATTCCGCCGTCGGTTCCAAAGTCGGCTGGAGGTGTGCTGCCAAGGGATCCGAAAGGAGTCTGTTTGCCGGCGATGATGCCCATGCGGTATGAGGTTTCCTCGCCCGCCCGATGGCCGGAATCGTACGGGTTGATAAAGGAGTTGACGTCGTTCCATTTGTCCGAAAGCAAAGTGACGGCATCGGCCGAAACCGAGGCAGCCACTCCGGCCGGTGTTATAACCCAGGGAGTGGCTTGATTATAGGCCGCGTTGAAATCCCCCTGAACGTAAACGGGGTTCTCCGAAGCAATGGCCAGGCCGCAGGGAGGGGTGCCGCCGTAGCAGGAAGTGCCGAGGTTGAGCGAGGCGCCATCCACGATCTTGAGCGCGCGGCGGAAAAAGAGGGGCATATTTTCGCGGGCTTCCTGGTTGTGAACGAAGACGGCGCCAGGCCATAGGTTCGAATAATTCGAGCCGCAGTACGGGTTTTGCATCACGGCGAGGTAGCCGTGGTGGGAAGCGCGCCCGGAGGGGAACCCGCGGGGAGAACGCCCGTGAGAATATTAGGAATTGTGGTGGGTGTCTTGCCATAGGTGCGGAAGACGCCATCGCCCTCAATGTCTTCCGCTCCACCCGCACCTCCATCGAAGGTGCAATTCGGGCAGCCGTGTGTCGCATCGCCCGGATTGGCAACGTCGTTGAAGCCGAAGGAACCCGTTCGGTGCCGTTGGTGCTATCGGTGGCATTTGGATCCACGTTTTCGCCGCGACGGTCGGAGAAATAGACGCCGAATCCCGTGCTGTTGTTAATGAGACTCAAGCCCGACTGGTTGTTCTTGAACCAAGTTGCCAGGTTTGCGGCGTCGAGCTCGATGTAATACATGACCCCTTGCGCGCTGATTTCTGGATCGGCCTCTTAGGCCCGGACTTTTTGTAGGCGAGCTCGAGGTGAAGACTGTGGGGAAGGGGCGATACATTCCTTCTCGCGTATCAAAAAGGGCCATGGGCCAATAATCGTAAGGATTGTATCGTGGGAGTGCCGCAGTAGGGTTCGAGCTGGTTGCCGTGGCTGGATTATCGCGCAGGCGCGCAAGGCGAATGATCGGCCCTGTGGGGTCGCCGGCCGTTACTGTGCTGGGGTCGGTACAGGCGATCGTGGCTACGGCAGTGTCCCCGTGTGGCGTTGATGGGCCCCTGAGGGGCGATCTGTGTAGGACTCAGTTGGCAGAGGAAGGAGCGGCATCGCCAGAGGCGACGCCGGCGCAAAGCATAGTTGGTGGGATTGATGTTCCGGCCGGTGAAGCCCAGATTCAGGATCTTCTGAGTGATGTCGTGGAACTTCTTGCTGGAGTCCTGATACTCGATCTTGATGCATCCAGTGATCGTCGGACTCCCCTGTTCGTAACCCAATAACCTGTTCCGGTCCCAGCGGAAGTGGTGTTGTACTTGGTGTAGGAGGTAGGGGCGGTTCCGGTACTTACAAGATACGATCCCGGCAAGGGATGACAGGGCTGGGTTGCTTGGTGCCCACCAACTGGCGGCGCAGTCGGCGCAGTCGACGAAGCCAGAGTCGCCAGATCAATGGGGGGCTAGACGTGTCAATGCCGTCGAGGCTCATCATGTCCGAACCAGCGCATCCGCTTGAAGGGACGCCCACCGTCGTGTAATCATCGAGGAGAATCCGCAGGGTGACCTGGGAAAAATATTGCTGGTTGAATTCGGCCGGATTGGCGGCTTGTTCGCCCACAACCGGGCGGCGGATCAGAAAGATGGGATTGGTGATTCCGCCCAGGGCCGTGGTGGTGAGGTCCAGCGTCGGCGCGCCGTTTACCAGCATCCCGTTATATGCCGGCTCGACCGTGCCGCTCCAAGTGGGATTGTTCAGCGTGCCGCTCAAATTGCCATAGGTGTTTTGGCCGCTGATGCTGCCTTCGGTGGTGGCCAGCGCGCGCCATTTGCCTGTCGGAGGAATGGTGGTGGGGAGGGGCGAGCGTTAGGCGATGTTCACATACCGGGCCCGTGTAGGCGTAGTCGCGGCCCGCACCGTGCGGTCCCGCTCAGGGCCGCAGCCATTCTCGAGATTGTTGCGGATCACCTGGCCCGAGGCCGTCACCTTGTCATGGAGGTTCAGCTTGGCCGGACTTAGCGGGGCCAACCAAAGGTTTCCGTTGGTGTGAATGCGGCCCGGAAATCCATTGTGGGACTGTTGAAGAATGCCAGGTCCGTCTGGGAAAATACTCCGAATTGAAAGACGGGGATGGCCAGGAGCTGAATCTGCCTCTGGAGCTTGACCTCCGCTCCGGAGGGGATTGATCTGCGCCGCCACTTGCAACGTCAGCGAAGTAATCAGTCGCATTCATGCCTGAGTACGGGCTGGGGGGCTTTATTTGGAGAGTACTCGAAGGCGGCGAGGCGCAGGCGACGCAAGGGCTTGCGCCGCACATGACTTGATAGGTGGAGACTCCTTTGGAATCCTGAAACTGTATGTTTGGGATGAGAGGGAAGTCCGCCTCGGCCGTGGTGATATCCGAAGAGAGAACCGCGCCTTTGGTGGCATAGGTGTTTCCGAGGTCGGCAGTGAGCTTCTCCATGCCGGCTTCCGCGCCGTAGAAGGCGGACTCGCGGGTTAGGTTATTGCCGCCCAGGCGCTGGTCGGTCATCACCATCCACGACATGCCCACCACGATGGCGGAAACCAGAAAAAGCACCAGAAGCACTGTGATGAGCGCCACTCCCTTTTCGCGTTGGAATCTCACGGCATCTCTCCTTTAGATCATACGGGGGATCAAGGTCCCGGCGCTGTCACCGTTGTTGCGTCCGGCGAGGTATTGAACTGATTGACAAAGGACATGTTGCGAATGCACACCTGCGTGCTCAGGTTGTTGTGCAAATATTGCGAAGAACCCTGGCTGGTGAAGGGATATTCGGACCTGCCGTACAGGGATATGTTCACCGCGCGAATTTGCAGCGGGCTGTCATACGTCAAGTTCGGTTGGGTGGCATCGCCGGGGCCGTTGGGATAGGTGGGGGTGGGCGTGGTTGGCGCGGTCGAGTCAATGATGTCGTAGGTAAATTGGAGGTTCTCGATGGCTTCGCCGATGGGCTGAGGGGGGTAGGTAGCCGTGGCAACCGTGGGATAGCCCGGATAATTGACCTGGCGCACCAGTTGCGGGCGCAGAGGATTTGTCGTGGAGTCCTCATAATAGGTGATCATCCAGACGCGGGTGATGGTGATGTTCGCTCCCGCCGAAGCTGCATACAGTTTGGCCACGGTCCCATCCGGATACGTGGCTGCACTCAGCCCATTCAAACCCGCGGGATCCGTGCCGGGGCCGGCGAAATTGATGGTTTGTCCGTTGACGCTGGTGACATATTCAAGGGCGGTTCCCGCCGCGCTGGTAAAGAGGATTAAGTCTCCTCCATTCGCCCAGAGGGTGGGCTGGCTGGTGGGAATCGTGAAGCAGTTTTTATCAAGAGTAACGGATGCGCCGGCGGAGTCAATGGTGCCGCCACATGTCTGGTCATCCAGGCCGGTGCCCGCTGTTTGATTGACGGCAAATTGATTTAGAGTATGGCCGTTGGCATCCACCAGGGTGTTGTCCGCATAGAGAATCGTAATGATGTCGCTCTTATCCGCCCCTGTGGATATCACGGCACCAGTCAGGGGGTTCACGCCCGTGGCCTTCTGGCCAGACTGGTATCCCGGGATGATCGGCGTAAGCGCTGTATACGCGGCTGGGAAATCGGGTGGTGATAGCGCCGCGCCCGGCCAGACGATGGAAGCAGGAGTGGGCGTCGCACCGGTGGTATTGTAAGGGAGCATGATGCCGCCGGCGGGGATGCCCTCGCCTGCTTGGGTAAGATCCCGGACAATAAAGTGCATTCCGGCGCGCAGGTCCTCCTGCATATTGGCCTGAAGGCCGATTCCCTGGGTCACTTGCTGCGCTTGCGAGAGCAGGCCAATGGCAGCGGCGGTGATGATCAGCAGAATCGTCATGGCGACCATCAATTCGATCAGCGAGAATCCGTTTTCGCGTTTCATCCTGGCTCCTGCCGGCGCTAATTGAACGCCGAAACGCACGTGCTCATGGTGTAAGAGCGCTTGAAGCGCCCGGCCGTATAATTTATCGTCACCTTAACGGAGGTGACGTTCGTTTGGCCCGTATCTGCGCATGGCGACGGAGTGATGGTGATGGTGCGCGTAAAGTTCGTGAGGGGCATGTCAATATCGTCCGCAGTGCCCATGAGTCCATCCGGCCCGGGAAGAATGATGTAGGCCGGCGTGGCGTTTTTGTCCGCGTCCGTCCCCACGAGGCCATCGGTGCCCGGCTGCAGGAGCGGCTGCGCTCCGGTGAGAAAAATTCCCGGCGGGTTGGAGGTGGTATTGGCGATTTGCGCGAAGGTGATGGTGTCGTCGTATTTCGCGGTGAAAATGGCTTCGATGGCCTGTTCCGCCTGCTGCTGGGCGATGAAATCATCCTGGGAGCCATGCATGTATGCCAGCGCGTCGCCCAGCATGGCCGCCATGCCCAGAAGTCCTATCATCAGGACGATAATGGCCATCATGGTCTCGATCAGCGTGAACCCCTGGTGCGAGCGCAGCGCTTTGGCATCCCGCATGGTTTCCGTCTCCCTCAAAATTGGTACCAACCCTTCCCATTGGATTTCCAGCCGCGGACGCGCCCTGTGGTGCCCAGCACGGTGACCGCCCGCGCGGACGACGGGTTCCCGGCGACTCCGAGAAAGACCGTCCCGTTAATGGGCTGATAAGTTGCGTTCACCAGCTCGCCGTCGCTTTGAAAAAACATTCCCGTGGGGGGGCCGTTGGCCACGTTCGCGAATTCAATGGCGCTGGCGTTGCCGAATTTATCCGGGGTGTCGGTAGTGGCGGACATTCCCGCGACCAAGGTGTAGACGAGCGGGCTTTCGAGGGTGACGGTGCTTAGGACCACGTTGCTTCCCGCGTTTTCGCTTGTCGTTAGCGTGTTCATTTGTGTGAGCCGAATCTGGGGAAGGCCGCTCGCGCTTACGGGAAATGCCACTTGGATGTAGCGGCGGTTGGCGATGGAGTACTCGCGGGCCTGCCGGAGCTGGTTCACCAACTCGCGCATGGCTGCATCGGAATTCGCGATCTGAAGGGCGGCTTTCAATTGGACGATGGCCATGGCCGAGATGATCATGATGATCGTGGCTGCAAAGACGAGCTCGATCAGTGTGTACCCGCGGCCGGAGCGGATCGTCCGCCGAGGCATTCTGAATTTTTTGTCACGCACGTCCATGCTTCCCATCCTGGAATCGCCTGGGATTACACAGGTTGACCTTCGGAACTGCCGCTACCAGTGCATTTCTCAGGCCAGCTTTTGGCAGCGCTAATCGCTTGCCAAGATGAGGGTTAGCCGATGTGACAGGGATTGCTCATGGCGATTCAAAAATTTGCGGGGTAGAAACGTAACAGACTTGAACCCAAGTTACCGAGGAACGGGTCGCTTGCGAGGAGTAAGCGAAAGCCAAGAATCGCGCGGGCCTGCCGAGCCGTAGCTCGCGACATGACGGCCGCCTTCGTCCGCCGCGGCGGACTACGGCGCGGCAGCCTTGCTCGCTGTCGCGAGCGAAGGATTTCAGAAACGCTTTTTGGCGAAGGCTCGACCTAACGCCGACTTAAGATACTTCTCGAACGCGAGGGCCCGTTTCTCGTCGGCCAACGCGATGTAGGTCCTCAGGGTCCAGGGCGAGTACTTTGACGTGTGGGATACCTCGCGGGCATTGTGCTTATGGAGGCGAGCTCGCAAGTCTGCTGTCACCCCGACGTAGTGGCGCGCCGGGGTTTCGATACTTTGAAGAATATATACGTAAGTCATGCAGGCCTGCCGAGCCGTAGCTCGCGACATGACGCCCGCCTTCGCCCTTCGGGCTACGGCGCGGCAGCCTTGCTCGCTGTCACGAGCGAAGGCTGGTGGGCCTGGACTGACTTGAACAGTCGACC
The DNA here is from genome assembly GCA_963823205.1 of Terriglobia bacterium. Lineage (GTDB taxonomy): Bacteria > Acidobacteriota > Terriglobia > Acidiferrales > UBA7541 > Palsa-295. Next base: position 207,625 of record CAWGKL010000002.1, on the reverse strand, counting down.
TTCCCGATTCACTTCATCGGGACGCTCTAGCCACCGCGCGTTCGAATCAGTTCTTCGATCCAAACGCGGCTCTTCATCGCCTTGATCTGCCTTTCGCGGCGAGCGGCTTCTGTTTTGGTGGCAAACTCTTCGGTGTACACAGTCTTCCAAGGCCCCTGCCCGCGGATCGAAGCGGTGTGGCCCCGATTATGGTCTGCAAGCCTTTGCTCAAGATGGGAAGAGTGACCCACGTAATACCGGCCCGTCGAACTGCTCTTGAGGATATAAACGTGGAAGGGCATTTGTGCGTCGCGAGCGAAGGCTGGTGGGCCTGGACTGACTTGAACAGTCAACCTCGCCCTTATCAGGGGCGCGCTCTAGCCACCTGAGCTACAGGCCCAATTCAGGAACGGCAAAAGCATTTTATCACCGGCCGGCACATGCGCCTAGCGGCGGAGCGATTCTGGTAGCGCCAACGGGAATCGAACCCGTATTGCCGCCTTGAAAGGGGCGGTCACATGGGCAAACTCCCCTAAATTTCGCGGAGTTTTTGCACGGCTCGGTTCAATTTACGCCACCGATAGGAATCGTCATAGGTGTGGGAGCAACGACACCATTCTGACTGTGCCATCCGGGAATATCTCATAGACTGTCCGTTGTCGCGTGGCCGTGTGTCCTATCACGTAGGAACAAATGCCGGGCACTTCTGCTTGCAGGTCCATAAGATTGGCCACATCTGTGTGGGAAGGCTGGTTCGAGCCCGCAGCCGGGTGCGTATGGAAGATGGCAATCGTATCGGTGTGCACGTGCAGGAGCATTTTCGTTTCATTGTAGTTTAACTGAACCTGCGCGGTTGTAGCTGACACGATGAAGCCGTGCTCTTTTCCGTCTTGGGCTGTCCTGTCGTTAACGATCATCATTGCGCGCTTCACATCCTCGCGGGCCTGCAATGATTTGAAGGCACAGCCCGATTGACCGAAGGATTCCGAGCAGAGAGAGAGCACGGCTATGGCGAGAAGAATGCAGCGATTTATGATTTTTCCTCCGTTGATTTTTGCAGGCAATCCTCCGGTCAGCCGATGCAATGGTGGTAGCGCCAACGGGAATCGAACCCGTATTACCGCCTTGAAAGGGCGATGTGCTAACCGTTGCACCATGGCGCCACTCGCGAGCCAAAACGCGGGGAGCTTCGATTATCGGGGAAAGCGCTAAAATTGACAAGGCTTGCGGGAGCGCTACCCGGCCGCTCATCGAGAGCTGACACCGATGGCGAGGCCGCAACATCCAAATAGCGGCTGAGCAGAGTTCGGGAGGGAAAGATGGACACGAAAAGCGTATCCGCAAGCTTGGCCGGGACGGTTTCGTTCGGCGGCGAACTTTCGGTGAATCGGCTCGGGTTTGGTTCGATGCGGCTCACCGGCGCAGGCATCTGGGGCCCGCCCAAGAATCGCGACGCGGCACTGGCGGTGCTGCGCCGCGCCGTCGAGCTGGACGTGAATTTCATTGACACGGCGGATTCCTACGGCCCGCGCGCAAGCGAGGAGCTGATCGCCGAGGCGTTGTATCCCTATCCGCCCGGTCTGGTGATCGCGACGAAGGGAGGATGGAACCGTCCCGGGCCGAACCAATGGACGCACGACGCAACTCCCTCGCACCTCCGCGCAGCGGTGGAGGGCAGCCTGAAGCGATTGCGGCTCGACCGCATTGACGTATACCAACTGCATGTTCCGGACCCGATCGTGCCGTTCGAAGCGTCGGTCGAGACTCTCGCGCAACTGAGGAACGAAGGAAAGATTCGGCTCGTGGGGCTATCGAACGTCACGCAAGAACACATCGAGCGGGCGCGGCGCATTGTCCCCATCGTTTCCGTGCAGAATCGCTATAACTTTGCCGACCGCGAATGGGACTACGTGGTGGATTATTGCGAGCGCAACCAAATCGTCTTCATTCCCTGGTTCCCGCTGGGCGCGGGGCGGGTCACCGGCCATGTGCTTGAACAGATCGCGCGCGCGCATCAAGCGAGCCCTCACCAGGTGGCTCTGGCATGGCTCCTGAAACGCTCTCCCGTAATCCTGCCCATCCCCGGGACCTCTTCCGTGGAGCATCTCGAGGAAAACGTCGCGGCGGCCTCCCTCCGCCTGACGGACGAGGAATACCAAAAACTTTTCCAGGTCCCGCAATTGGCGGCCACGCGATAATTTGCCGGAGCGTGTGGGCCGAATCCGGAATGCCAAAAAGAGAGATACAATGGGGTCTTCGAGAAGGGAGGACCCAAAATCATGAAACCATCGGATGATCGCGTGGGAGAACGCCCGCGCGGCGCCCTCTCCGGCGTCACGCGCAGAAAATTCCTGGGAATCGCCGGAGGAGCCTCTCTATTGATGGGCTTGCCCGGCTACGCGGGCGCACGCGAGGTCCAAGGCGATGTTCCCCGCCGGCCGCTCGGGCGCACGGGAGAAAAAGTTTCGGCCATAGGCTTGGGCGGATTTCACATCGGTAAAGCCGACGTCACGGAAGCGGACGCCATCCGCATCATCCGGCGAGCCATAGACAACGGGATGAATTTCCTCGATAACTGCTGGGACTACAATGGCGGCGAGAGCGAGATCCGCATGGGCAAGGCCCTCCGCGAAGGCTACCGCGAGCGCGCCTTCCTGATGACCAAGATAGACGGCCGCGACAGGAAAACGGCGGCCCGTCAAATCGAAGAATCGCTCGGCAGGTTGCAAACCGATCGTATTGACCTGCTGCAATTTCACGAAGTCATCCGCATGAACGATCCCGAGCGAATTTTTGCCGCTGGCGGAGGAATGGAAGCGGCGCTCGCGGCGAAAGAGGCGGGCAAGATCCGCTTCCTCGGGTTTACTGGCCACAAAAGCCCCGAAATCCATTTGCACATGCTCGAACGGCCGCGAGCCATCACTTTCATTTCGATACGGTGCAGATGCCGCTCAATGTGATGGACGCGCACTACGACAGCTTCGAAGCGAAGGTGCTTCCCGTGCTCGTGAAAAGGGAAATCGGCGTCCTGGGGATGAAGCCGCTGGGCGATCATTTCATCCTCTCCACGAACACCGCGAGCGCGGTGGAATGTTTGCGGTACGCCATGAACCTGCCCACCAGCGTGGCCATCACGGGATGCGACTCCCTGCAGATTCTCCAGCAGGCGCTCGATACGGCGCGGAGCTTCCAACCGATGAAATCGAGCGAAGTGGAAGCCCTTCTGGCAAGGACCGCTCAGGCGGGGCAAGACGGCAAGTACGAACTCTATAAAACGAGCCACCACTTCGACGGGACGGTCATGAATCCCCAGTGGCTCGGATGAGCGGGCGTTCATTTCGTACGGGAGGCCATCGTGTCCATTCGTCCTGTGAAGCGCCTGATCAAGTGCAAGCCCACTCCTCGAAGGCGCGGGCGTGCACCTGCGCCGCGCGTTCGGCTTCGGCAATGACATCCGATTTCGACCCGTTCCTGCTCCTCGACGATTTTCGCAACGACGTTCCCGAGGATTATCTCGCGGGCTTTCCCTGGCATCCGCATCGCGGCATCGAGACCATCACCTACGTCCTTGCCGGAACGGTCGAGCACGGCGACAGCATGGGCAACCGCGGCGTCATCGCCTCGGGCGACGTCCAGTGGATGACCGCGGGCAGCGGCATCATCCACCAGGAAATGCCCAAGGGCGATCCCGGCCGGCCGCATGCACGGCTTCCAGTTGTGGGCCAACCTTCCCTCCTCGCTCAAGATGACGCCGCCTCGCTACCAGGAGGTGAAAGTCGGGCGACATTCCCGACAGTCAAGGACGACGACGGCACCGAGGTCCGCATCGTCTGCGGAAACTTCTGGGGAAAGAGGGGCCCGGTGGACGGCATCGCCGCCGACCCCATTTATCTCGATGTGACCGTGCCGCCCGGCCGCAGGAAAACCCTTCCCGTCGAAACCACGCGCCACGCCTTCGCCTACGTCTTCGCGGGCGCGGGAAAATTCTGCAACGCCTCCGGGCCGCTCGCCGTTCCCACCGAGCCGGTCGGCTGGCTCGACACCACGCCTCCCGCCGAGGCCGAGAACCGCTCGCTTGTGCTCTTCGATCGCGGCGACGAAGTGATGGTTCAGGCCGGCGACGACGGAATCCGCTTCCTGCTCGTTTCCGGCAAGCCGCTCCAGGAGCCCGTCGCCTGGTACGGCCCCATCGTCATGAACACGCAGGAGCAGCTTCGCGAGGCCTTCACCGAACTCCGCGAAGGCACCTTCCTCAAGGACAAAGATAAGCGCCGCAAATAGCCTGCTGCCTTCGCCAATGTTTCTGGAGATTGCCCCGGCAGAATTCGCCGGCGCGAGAAACGCCGTGGGCGAAAAATGACCCGCGGGTATACAATGCCGGTTCTCGGGTGATTTCAATGGGGGTGGCGCATCGCATGAATAGAATCAGGCATTTTCTCGCTCGCCCGGTTCCCCCATCTTTCTTGATCCTGCCAGCGCTTCCGCCGTGCCGGGCTGAATTTTCGCGCCGAAGGACGCGCCTAATCTGCCAATGAAAATCTCGAAGCTGTTGCCGCTGGCGTTGCTCTTCTGGCTGCCCGCCGCCCCCGTATTCCCGCAGTCAGCCGCCCCGCCCGCCGAGGTGAAGCTCAGCGCCGACGAGCGCGCTGAGGCCATCGCGAGCCGCATGACGCTCGAGGAAAAACTCGACTATATCGGCGGTATCCGCGATTTCTATATCCGGGCGATTCCCCGGCTGCAAGTCCCCGAATTCAAAATGGCCGATGGCCCGCTGGGCGTGCGCAACTACGGCCCCTCCACGACCATGGCGGCGGGCATTGCGCTCGCGGCCACATGGAATCCGGCGCTCGCCCGGCGCGTGGGCGCGCAGATTGGACGAGACGCGCGCGCGAGGGGCGTGCACATCCTTCTCGGCCCGGCGGTCAATATCTACCGCGCGCCCATGAACGGCCGAAACTTCGAGTATTTCGGCGAAGACCCGTTCCTGGCCTCGCGCATGGCCGTGGGATACATCGAGGGGGTGCAAAGCCAGGGCGTGAGCGCCACGGTGAAGCATTTCCTGGGCAACAACTCCGAATACGATCGCCACAACACGGACGACGTGATTGACGAGCGCACCTTGCGCGAGATTTACCTGCCCGCGTTCGAAGCGGCGGTCGAGGAAGCGCATGTGGGCGCGGTGATGGATTCCTACAATCTCGTGAACGGCGAACACATGACGCAGAACGAATACTTCAACACGGAAGTGCTGAAGAAGGAGTGGAATTTCCAGGGCATCCTGATGTCCGATTGGAACGCCACCTACGACGCTGTGGCCGCGGCGAACAGCGGCCTGGACATCGAAATGCCTTCCGGCAAGTTCATGAACCGCGAAAATCTCCTCCCCGCGATCCAAGATGGCAAAATCTCCGCGGCCACGATTGACGACAAGGTGCGCCGCATCCTTCGCACCGCGGCGGAGTTCGGATGGCTCGACCGCGGCCAAACCGACCTTTCCATTCCGCGCTACAGCCTGGAAGGGCGCCGCGTGGCTCTCGACGCCGCGCGCGAGGCCATGGTCCTGCTGAAAAACGAGCACCATCTTCTCCCGCTCGGCAAAGGCATTCCTTCCATTGCCGTGATCGGCCCCGATGCCTATCCCGCCGTGCCCACGGGGGGCGGCAGCGCCCGTGCGCTGCCTTTCGCGGCCACCAGTTTTATGGAAGGCGTGAGCAACTATCTGGGCGCGGGGGCGAAGGTTTACTACTCGCCGGGTATTCCCACGCTTTCCGAAATGGCCACGGCAACCAGTTTTTCCACGGCGGAAATGAACGGCCGGCCCGGCCTCGTCGGCGAATATTTTTCGAGTGACGATCTCTCCGGCGCCGCCATCGCCACGCGCACCGACGCGCACATCAATTTCCTCCGAGATTCGGACGCGCCTACGCTTCCGGACGGCGCGGTTTCGGAGCGATGGACCGGCTTCTACACGCCCGCGCGCGCCGATGGCTACGACATTTTCGTCGAATCCACGGGAGAGAAGGGCGGCTATTACCGCCTCTTCGTGGACGGCAAGCTCGTGCTCGACCATTGGACCACTGCATCCGCCGCGGACTACGCCACGATTTCGCTCGGGCCCGTGCCCCACAAGATTGTTCTCGAGCACCACGGCAACCCAGACAAGGGCGGCCTGCGGCTCAGGCTGGGAATTGCCGGCCATGAAGACGTTGTCACTGCGGACGCCAAGGCGCTCGCCGCCAAGGCCGACGCCGTGGTGGTCGCCGTGGGTTTCGACGCCGAGACCGAAAGTGAACATTCCGACCGCACGTTCCGTCTCCCGCCGGGGCAGGAGGAGCTGATCGAAGCCGTGGCCGCGGCCAACAAGAAGACCATCGTCGTGGTCACATCCGGCGGCGGCGTGGATATGAACTCCTGGCTGGACCTGGTTCCGGCTCTCATTGAGGCGTGGTATCCAGGGCAGGAAGGAGGCCGCGCGCTGGCCGAAATTCTCTTTGGCGACGTAGATCCCTCCGGACGCTTGCCGGTAACGTTCGAGCGCCGCTGGGAAGATAATCCGGTGCACGATAGCTACTATCCCGCGCCGGGAACGCTTGAAGTCACATATAAGGAGGGCGTATTCGTGGGTTACCGCGGCTACGAACACAACGGCACGAAGCCGCTTTTCCCCTTTGGTTACGGGCTTTCCTACACCTCGTTCAAATTCAGCAACCTCGCCATCACGCCGCGGTCATTCCAGGTCGGCGGGACCGTCACGGTTTCTTTCAACGTCACGAACACGGGCAAACGCGAGGGAGCCGAGGTCGCCGAGGTGTACGTCCGCGACAAACACGCCAAGGTCGAGCGGCCCGACAAGGAATTGAAGGGTTTTGTAAAACTCGATTTGAAGCCGGGCGAAACGAAAAAGGCCAGCGTCACACTCGGGCCCAGGGCCTTCTCGTATTACGACGTGAAAGAGAAACAGTGGACGGCCGCTCCCGGCGATTTCGGCATTCTGGTGGGCAGCTCTTCGGCATCCATCGAGCTTTCCGGGAAGGTGGCGCTCGCCCTATATGGAACTTCGCAAGGGCCATGGGTTGCTGCCACCGAGCTGGCCGGGAAGGTGGCGCTCACTCCGTAAAGGGGCCGCAAAAACATGGGGCCGCCGCGCATACTCCTGCTAGAATCTTTCTCTTTGTGCGCCCTGGGCCGCGGAAGCGTAAATTCGATAGGCAGAGGTGAACTCGATGCCCGATGAAGTAGCGGAGAAGGTGATTGCCACGCTCGCATCCGTGAAGCGGATTCCTGCGGAGAATATCACTCTCGAAACCGATCTGCAGGGACTGGGGATCGATTCGCTCGACGTCTTCACGCTTCTCTTCGAGCTCGAGAACGCCTTCAAGATTTCGATCCCCGACGACGATGTCCGCTCCATCAAAACCGTGAACGACATCGTCGAAGGCATCAAAAAGCTGCTGGCCGCCGCGCCGCCCGCGCCCGATGCGCCCCCGGAGCCGGCGCCGCCGGTGAACTGAGGAATGGCGCGGCGCGTCGCGATCACGGGCCTGGGAATCATCTCGCCGCTGGGACTCAACCTCGCGGAAAACTGGAAGTCCTTGAGCGAAGGGCGCTCCGCGATCGGTCCCCTCCAATCCGTGGTCGGCCCGCTGCAATCCGCTGATTTGTCCCGTCTCGCCTTGAAGATTCAAAATGGCGCGGAGGTCCGCGGCTTCGACGCGGCCAAGCACTTCGAAGGCGGCCGGGAGAATTACCTCGACCGCTTCGCGCAATTTTCCGTGGTGGCCGCCCGCGAAGCCTTGCGCGATTCGGGCCTCGCGCTGACGCCGGAGCAGAAGCAGAACGGCGCGATCGTCTGCGGCTCGGCCGTGGGAGGCCAGGCCTCGATCGAGGCGGGATTCGTGGACCTGTGGGTATCCGGCCGCGGCCGCGTCCATCCCCTCAGCATTCCGAAAACGATGGCCAATGCCGGCGCCAGCCATATTTCCATGGAGCGGGCCTCGGCGGCCCGGCCTATACCGTATCCACAGCCTGCTCGTCGGCCAACCACGCCATCGGCCAGGCGTTTCGCCTGGTGCGCGAGGGCGATGCCGACGTGGCCATCACCGGCGGCAGCGAGGCTCCGCTTACGGTCGGCATGCTGAAGGCCTGGGAGGCCATGCGCGTGATCGCTCCGGACACCTGCCGCCCCTTCAGCAAAGACCGCCGCGGCATGATTCTCGGCGAAGGCGGCGCGATGATGATTCTCGAGCCGCTGGACGCGGCCCGCGCGCGCGGCGCGAAAATTTACGCCGAAATTTGCGGCTTCGGCATGACCTCCGACGCGCACCATTTGACCCAGCCCACCGTGGATGGACCCGCCCGCGCCATGCGCGGCGCGCTCCGCGACGCGGGGCTTGCGCCCGAGGTTTTTGGGTATATCAACGCCCACGGCACGGGCACGCCGGGAAACGATCCGGTCGAGACGCGCGCCATCCGCGAAGTCTTTGGCGCGCATGCGGATAGGCTCGGCGTCAGCTCCACGAAATCGCTGCACGGTCACGCCCTCGGCGCCGCGGGCGCTCTCGAGGCCGTCGCCACCATCCTCGCCCTCCATCACGGCATCCTGCCGCCCACGGCGAATTACAACGAGCGCGATCCCGAATGCGACCTCGATTACATCCCCAACCAGCCGCGCGCCCTGCAAGTGGAAGCCGCGCTCTCGAATTCCTTCGCCTTCGGCGGCCTGAACGCCGTCATCGCCTTCCGCGCGTTTGCGTCCCGATGATTTGAATCGGGTCGCGCGTTTCCGCGCTGACGGGCGCCTCGTCCCGGCGCTTCAGCGGTCGCGAGCAAAGGGATTCTCAATAAGGATGCCGTCCATGCGTTGGCCCGCGCTCAAGTCTTCGGAGAGAATCCGCGTGGCGCCGCTTTTGGCGGCGGATGAAACAATCAGGGCATCCCAGAAACCGATTCGCGATTCGTCTTCGATTCGAAACGCCGCGGAAAGTTCCGCCGGGGTGGTTTCCGTGCACCAGACCGTGTAGCTGCTCACAACCAGGCGCGCCAAATCCTTCGATAGCGGAGACGAAATCTTTCGTGTGACGTTGACGTAGAATTCCTGGAGGACTTGCATGCTCAGAACGCCTGTTCGCCCGTCCCAGAGATCGCGGAGAACCGCCTTTGCGATTTGGTGCTTCGCGGCCGCATCCACATCGTGCGCGTAGATCAAAACATTCGTGTCCACGAAGGTCCTACCGCTCATGGAGTTCATCCCGGCCGGCTGGGGTCTCGCCGCCGAAGTGAAAGCCTTGGTCGAGCAGATTCAACGCCTGCCGTTCCGCGCGTTCGTAGGCTTCTTCTTCGCCCACCAGGATTTCGATTTGACGAGCCAGCAGACCGCTGATGGAGGTGGAACGCCGGGCGGCGATGATTTTTGCCCTTTGAATGGTTTGCCGGTCGAGACTCACCGTTACATTCTGCTTTCCCTTGCTCTTCGCTGTGACCATGGAATTCCTCCCATACACGTAATTTACGTGTAACACGTATCCTACGTGGAGTCAATAGAAATCACTTACTATGAATAACTTACGTAGTTATACGTATCCGGGCAGGCAAAAAAAGGCATCTCTCGGGCAAAGCGTCTGGCGGCTAGCGGACGAGAGAACCGCTCCTTCTTCCAAATCAGATAAGGATGCGGACAGCAATTGTTCGCTGCTGCCTTTTCTCGTTTACGCTCGTGGTACAATCCACTCGTGAATGTGATCGTGAAGAATCCGGACATCCTGGGAGGAACCCCCGTCTTTCGCGGGACGCGAGTGCCGATCCAAACCCTATTCGACTACCTGGAAGGCGGCGAAACACTCGAAGATTTCCTGCAGGGCTTTCCTACGGTCACGCGCGAATCGGCGGTCGCCACGCTCGAAGAGGCGAAGGACCTTTTGCTCGCCCGTTCCTAGATGCGCGTTCTGATCGACGAATGTATTGACGAGCGATTCCGAAGCTATTTGCGCGGCCACGATTGCCAAACAGCGCGTTATGCCGGATTCGCGGGGCGCAAAAACGGCGAGCTTCTTGCGGCGGCGGAAACCGCCCGATTTGATGTCTTCCTCACCACGGATCAAGGGATCGAATATCAGCAGAATTTAACCGGGCGGAATATCGCCATCGTCATCTTCCGTACGAAATCGAACCGCTTAAGGGATCTATGCCGCATGTGCCTGCCTGCCTGCCTGCCTTGCGCACATCGAATCCATTCAACCGGGTCAGATCGTGAAAATCGAAGATTAGGCCGGCTCTATTCTGCCTCAGCACACCACCGCTACGCATCTGTCGCGGTTGTCTTTCCCAGTTTGCGTCGGAATCTCTTTGCCATGCGGAAATTGAATTCGTGGTTCCGCGCCCGGGAAGGAGAAAAAAAGGCATCTCTCGGGCAAAGCGTCTGGCGGCTAGTGGAAGAGAGTCCGTTCCGCGCGAATGGGAAAAGCACGGGGCGCCCATAAAATCCACCCCCCTCGCAAAGCCTGGGCCACCCAGTCCTACGTTAGCCACCTGCTGGCCGCGACGGGTGTCCCCCGCCCGAGAAAAATTCAATTCTTGGTGTGGAGCTGTTCGAGCGCCACGAGCAAGCGTGTGATAGTGGCCTGAAGGCGCCCGCGCGCCGCTTCATCCATGCCGACAAATTCCACGCCCATTCCTTCTCCCGGCTTGGAATTGCGGACGATGGCGCGCGCGCGGACATCGCCCTTCGGCAGTTTCAAAGCCAATTGCACGAACGACCCCACAGGCGCCGGATTCGCCGTGCGGATGAAGAGGCCGCCCAGGGCGACGATTTCCGCGCGGCTGAGTTCCCGCAGTGGGCCGCTCCGCCAGGCGACGGCCAGGCCCTTGGGGAGCTTGGCGCGCTTGTAGCGCCGTGCCGGTTTTTTGGGCTCGGCCATTCCGGCCCGAGGATACCACCGCAAGAGCAAGCCGAAGTGGATTTAGAAGAAGAAGCGCGAAACGTGGGGAAGAAGGACGCTCCAGGGGGCGGGAGTCATGTCCCAGTGGCGGGTAAGTTCGTCGGCGAGCATCAGCGTCATCATAATTCCCAGCCAGAAGAACGCGGCGATGATCACGATGCGGGTGAGGCCCTTGTTGTAGCGCACGTGCATGAAGAAAAGGACCACGAGCAGCATCTTGATGACGGCGATGGTGAGCGCCACGACGGTATTGAGCGGGCCGAGATCAATGAATGCAACGCCGGTGGTGAGCGCGGTGAGAATCGAGCAGGGCGAGAAACACGCCCACGTAGACGCTCACGGGAACCACGTGCTCGGAATGCGGATGTGAATGTGGTTGTGGATGCGAATGTCCGGACATCTAATGGCCTCCCATCGTGTAGCGCCCGCCGATCAGGTAGAGCAGCGGAAAAAGAAAAATCCACACAATATCCACGAAGTGCCAATAGAGGCCGCTGATTTCGAGGGGCGCGTAATATTGCGGCGAGAATTTGTCGCGCGACGTCTGAATCAGCAGCGCCGTGAGAATCCCGATTCCAATGACCATGTGGATGGCGTGCAAGCCGGTCATGAAGAAATAAAAGCACATGAACATCTGCACCTGCGGCGCGAGCGGGCCCCACTCCACCCTGTTTTTGAAGCCGAATCCGGGCACGATGTGCTCGACGTAGTCGTGATACCACTCGAACCGCAGCTTCAGCCCCAAAAACGTGGCGCCCAGAATCATGGTCAGGATCAGCCAGAAGATAATGGAGTCTTTCTTCTTGCCCGTCTGCGCCGCGCGGATGGCCAGCGCCATGGTCAAGCTGCTGCAGATCAGCACGGCGGTGTTCGTGGCGCCGAACTGCACCTCGAGGAGGCGGCTTCCGGTCTCGAAGGCGGCGAGGTGGAGTTCGCGGTAAATCGTGTAGGAGGTGAACATGCCGCCGAAAAACAGTATTTCGGTGGCCAGAAATATCCACATGCCGAGCCTGCCGGCGTCGCGCTGCTGCTCGAAGTCGAAGAACTGATGCGCGAAGCCCGGCGGGTGCGCGCTGTGCGCGGCCATTTCAGACACGGGCCACCGCCTTCGCCGTGGGGTAGTTGTAGGCGTCCTCGGTCACGATGGGAACCTCCTCGAAATTTTCCGTGGGCGGCGGCGAGGGCGTGGTCCATTCCAGCCCCTTCGCGCCCCACGGATTCGGCCCGGCCGGCGGCCCATAGCGCATGGACCAGATCAGATAAACGAGCGGGATGAGATAGCCGACGCCCAGAATGGAAGCGCCGGCGGACGACATGACGTTGAGCACCTGAAATTCCGCGGGATAGACGGCATAGCGCCGCGGCATCCCCAGATAGCCGAGCACGAATTGCGGGAAGAAGGTCAGGTTGAAGCCGATGAAGATCACGAGCGCCGCGAAGCGCGCCCAGAGGTCGGGGTAAAGCCGCCCGCTGATTTTCGGCCACCAGAAATGGATGCCGCCGAGATAGGCCATCACCGCGCCGCCCACCATGATGTAGTGGAAATGGGCGACGATGAAGTAGGTGCCGTTGAGGTGCACGTCGGTGGCGAGCGAGGCGAGGAACAATCCGGTGAGTCCGCCCATGGTGAACAGGCCGATGAAACCCAGGGCGTAGAGCATGGGCGCCTCGTAGGAAATCGAGCCTTTGTAGAGCGTGGCCGTCCAATTGAAGACCTTGATCGCGGAGGGAATGGCCACCAGGAAGCTAAGCGCCGAAAAGACCAAGCCGGCATAGATGGACTGGCCGGTGACGAACATGTGATGCCCCCAAACGAGGAAGCTGATCACGGCGATGGACAAGCTCGAAAAAGCCACGAACGAGTAGCCGAAAATCCTCTTCCGCGAGAAGGCGGTGATGAGTTCGCTGACGACGCCCATGCCGGGAAGAATCATGATGTACACGGCGGGGTGCGAGTAGAACCAGAAGAGATGCTGGAAGAGCAGCGGGTCGCCGCCGAGGGCGGGATCGAAGATGCCCACATGCAGCAGCCGCTCGAGCCCCAGCAGGAACAGCGTGATGGCGATGACGGGCGTGCCCAGAACGAAAATGAGGCTGGTGGCGTACATGGCCCAGATGAAGAGCGGCAGCCGGAACCAGGTCATGCCCGGGGCGCGCATCTTGTGGATGGTGACGATGAAGTTGAGCCCCGTGAGAATCGAGGAAAACCCGGCGATGAAAACTCCCAGGGCCGCGAGAATGACGTGGCTATGGGAATACGTGCTGCTGTACGGGGTGTAGAAAGTCCAGCCGGTATCCACGCCGCCGGAGAGCACGGCTAAGAGAGCGAAGATCGAGCCGGTGACAAAGATATACCAGCTCAGCAGGTTGAGCCTGGGGAAGGCGACGTCGCGCGCCCCGATCATCAGGGGAATCAGGAAATTGCCGAGCGTGGCCGGAATCGAAGGGACCAGAAAGAAAAAGACCATGATGATGCCGTGAATGGAAAAGAGCTTGTTGTAGGTGCTGGGCTCGACCAGCGCGCCGGTGGGCTCGATAAGGTTCAGGCGCATCAGGACGGCGGCGGTGCCTCCGACGAAAAACATTGAAGGTGATCGACGGCGAGGTAGAGCAGCCCGATGCGCTTGTGATCGGTGGTCAAGAGCCAGGACTTGATGCCGTAGCTCGCGTTCAGATAATTGACGCCGGATTGGGCGGGGGCGTCGTGGAGATCCGCCGTGGTGGTGCTCATGGCTGGTTCCTTTCCTGTGCCTGTTGCTGCGGAGCGAGCGATTTTACATAGGCGATCAACTCCAGGAGCTGTTCTTCGTCCATTTGGCCCTTGTAGGTGGGCATGATGGGCGCGTAATTGGGAAGCAGAATGGAATTCGGCGAGAGGATGGCCTGGCGCATCAGGGATTCATCCACGACGCGCGTTTCGCCGGTGGCCAGCTTTTCCGTCTTGCCATAAAGCCCCACGAGCGAGGGCGCGCGGCCGGCGCCTTCCGCCACATGGCAGGTGGGGCAACCGAGCCGCGTGAATAATTGCGCGCCCTGCTCGACCATGGACTGCGTTTTTTTGCCGCTGGCGAGCCATGCGGCGTAATCAGCGGGCGTCATCACGTACACCCAGCCGATCATCTGGGAATGGCTGGCGCCGCAATACTGCGCGCAGAAGAGATGAAATGTGCCGGTTTGCGTGGGCTGGAACCAGAGTCGGTGTAACGGCCCGGCAGGACGTCTTTCTTGACGCGAAACGCGGGAATATAGAAATCGTGAATCACGTCCTGGGAGGTCATCGTGACTTCCACGGGCTGGCCGACCGGGACGTGCAGTTCGTTGATTTCGCGCGGACCTTCGGGGTGCTGGATGTGCCACATCCACTGCTTGCCGATGACGAAGATTTCCGTGGAGGCCGCGGGCGGGCGCGAATTGCGGACGTAGAGTTCCGAGGCCCACACAAAGAGCACCACGCAGATCAGCGAGGGAATGATCGTCCAGCTCAGCTCGAGAAACATGTTCGTGTGGGTTTGCTCGGCGGCTTCGTCGGGGGAGCGCCGGCGGTATTTCACCATGAAATAGAAAATGATCGAGAAGATGAGAATGGTGAAGAAGAGCGTGATGCCCGTCAGCAGATAGTACAGCTCATCCACGCCCCCGGAAATCGTGGAGGCCGAAGGAGGCTGCAGCGGAATCATGGCTGCGGCCGCCAGGGGATTCCAGCCGGATTGAAAGAGGCCCATCACCGTTGCAATTCGCTCCCTTCCCGCGGGCGCGCTCGCTCGAGCGGCGCGCGATTCATGCCCTGCTCCGCGGAAGCGCGTAGTGCTCGCCCCGGAACAGGAAAAAGAGAAAAAGTCCGCCCACCAGGAGGGTCAAGCCCCCGGCCAGTTGAATCACGCGCGAAATCACCAGGCCATATTTTCCCGTGTGCGGATCGTAGTGATAGCAGAAGAGCAGTATTGCGTCCACCACGCGCGGGCCGATCTTTCCTTCGGATGCCTGCTCGAGTCCCAGGCGCACGTCGCGTTCGGGAAATTGAACGCCGTAAAAGTAGCGCGAGATTTTTCCCTCGGGCGTCAGGATCATGATGACGCTGGCATGCGCGTACTGCTTCGAATCGGGATCGTAGGCGTAGCGGAAGCCCACGGCGTCGGCGAGCTGCTTGATTTGAGGCTCGTCGCCCGTCAGGAAATGCCAGCCCGCGGCTGCCCCTGGCCGCCCGTACATTCCCGTGTAGAGCGCCTGCTTGGCTTCGGCGAGCCGGGGCTCCTCGGTGGGGTCTATGCTCACCGTCAGGACGTTGTAATCCTTGCCGAGTTCCAGCGGAATGAGTTTGAGGCTGCGATCGAGCCCATTGAGCACCTGGGTGCAGAGCATCGGGCAGTTGTAATAGACGAGCGTTAGAATCACGGGCCTGCGCGCCGAAATACTGGCGACAGCTCGACGGGATTGCCGTGCTCATCGCGAAATGCCAGCGTGAGCGGAATCGGTTCGTCCAATTTTTGGTCAATGCCCACGTCCTTGAGCAATTCGGGACGCACGCCGATGTTCTGCAGCGGATCGGTGAACTGCGCCGCCGCGGGCAACGATAGCCCCGCAAGCGCGGCCGCCAAGGCCACACTCGCAAGAACCGTTCGCCCTGCTGTTGCTTGCCATCTGTGCCGCATGCTACCCCCCCGTTTCTGCATCTTCCCTTGTCCGCGCTCCGCGATGCTCATGGCTCCGAATCGCCGCCCCATTTGATCGGGGCTTCCGCTTTCCTCTGGTCTTCGACGAAACTGCACTGGCCCTGGGCGTCTTCGGTCGTGGGGAGTGGCGGCGCCATCACCTCCGAGGATGCCCCCGGCGGCGCTTCGCTCGGCGCGCGTACCGGCAATCCGCGCTCGAGGAGCAAATCCATGGCCCGATCCACAGGCAACCGCACGACGCCGCCCGGCTGGTCAATCCAGCCGTACGTATTCACCTGCTGTTCCATGCCTTCACAGTACGTTTGCAGATCAATGTGCGGCAAGGCCTGCAAGAGCGGGCCCGGCGGAATCTCGCGCACATTCGTGAAGGGAGATGCGGGCGGGCCCACCGGCTCCATCCGGGCGTAAAAATGGTATGTCCACCTCATGGCGAGCAGCGTGACCACCAGCACCATGGCCAACCAGAAGCCGAATTCGAGCAGGCCGCGGATATTCGCGTCGCGGTATTCGTAGCCGGGTCCCAGATCGGGCTCGGGATGCGCGCCCTTCGGACGCTTAGTCTCCATGCTCATGCTCGAGCGCTCCTTCAAATCGGGGATCGTGCACGGGCAGCAAGGGCAATTTCTTCAACTGGCGCAAAAACGCGGCGAGCCAAACGCCGCCGATTCCCACTAAGGCGAAAAGGTCCATCAGAGTGGGATGCGGGCGCACGCTGTAAGAGGGCGCCACGAGCCAGTAGACATCCACGAACGTGAGAATCACCAGCGCGCCCGCCACCAGGGACAATACGTGCAGGCGTCGCTTCACGCCGCGCTGCAACAGCAGGAAAAATGGCACGAAGAAGTGGAGCAGCAACAGAAACACCGCCACCGGCGCCCAGCCGCCAAAGGCGCGCTCGGTGTACCACGGAATTTCATCCCTCAGATTTCCGGCCCACACGATCAGCAGTTGGCTGAAGGAAAGATAGGCCCACAGCAGCACGAAGGCCAGCATCAGGTTGCCGAGATCGCCCAATTGCTTCGTATCCACCGCATCCTTCATGGGCTCGTAATCCGAGAGCATCCTCAGAACGAAGATCGTGAACGACATGGCCGCGAGCACCTCGACCACGATGAAAAGGAACCCGTAGATGGTCGAAAACCAGTGCGGCTCAAGCGACATCACCCAATCAATCGCCGCGGCCGTCACCGCCAGCCCCCAAAGGATTACGCCCGGACCGCGCCAGCGTTTCCATGCGGTGCTGCGAGCCGCAGGTCGCCCGTGCGGTCCTGCTCCGCCGACCACTTGTTCAGCAAATAGGCCAGAACGAGCCAGATCGCGAAGTAAACGATGGCGCGCGCCGCGAAAAACGACGGGTTCAGATAGGGCGCCTTGTATTGCAGAATCGGATCGGCGGCCACGTCCGCGGGCCGCGCCCAGGCGTAGAGCCGCGGCATCCCGATCAAAATCGGAATAAACAGCACGGCCATCACCGGCAGCGTGCGTGAACCCGCCTCGAGGATGCGGCGGATGGGAAGTCCCCACCAGCCGCCCGTCAGGTGATGCAGCATCAAAATCGCCAGGCAGCCCAGCGGAATCGAGATCCAATAGATGTAGGCCACCAGGTACGACCGGAAAAACTGCTGCCACGGATTCTGCCCATGCATGCTGATCGCGCCGCAGACGACGGCAAGAATCAGGCCCGCCGCGCCCAGGGCGAGCGCTTGCCTTCCCCGGCGTTCGATCTGCGTCCGCAGTGTGTCCGATGAATTCATTTCGATGGCCCCGATGAATCCGCCGCCGGTTCCTGCGGCCAATATCTGGCGCTCCGCTTCGGGAACGTCGTCAATGCTCGCGTTGCGGCTCAGTTGCAGGACGCGGATGTAGGCGGCAATGCGCCAGCGGTCCGCGGGATCCACGCGCGATGCATAGCTGTACATGGCGCCGAAACCGTTGGTCATCACGCCGAAGAAATGCCCGGCGGGCGCCTCGCGCAGCCGCTGAATATGGTACGACGGCGGATGCGGCAAGCCGCGCTGGACGATCATTCCGTTCCCGCTGCCCGTGTAGTCGTGGCAGGGCGTGCAATAGATGTTGAAACGCTGCCGGCCGCGCTCGAGGTCCGCGCGCGTGATGGGGAATGGAAATTCATCCGCCTCCACGCCGTTCACCTTGCCCGTATAGAGCAGCTCGTCCAGGCGCAATTGGCCGCGCGCCACGGTCCCGGACACGGGCGGGCGCTCGGAGCGGCCGTCGCCGAAGAAATCGGTCGGCTCTTCGGGCAGATACTTCGGCTGGATGTGCATGTCGAGCCGGCACCCGCCGAGGCAAATGGCGATCGCGCCCAGGCACGCCGCGCGGCGCGCGCGCGCGCGCCATCCGCCACGCGGCGCGTGCTTTGCCGCGCGCTCGCGGGAATGCCGTTCACTCCTCAATTTCAAACACTCCATGCGGATGCAGCCCTTCGAGAAACGCTTTTGTCCGCGTTCAAATCGAATTTTTCGTCGCGCGCCTTGATGCAAAGGAAGAAACGGTCCGTGGAAGCCAGCGCGAACCGCGCCACGTTGAACACCGGATGGTAGGGCGTGGGCAAGCCGTTCATCGCCAGCATGCCGAAGACCGCCGAAAGGGCCGCGCCGAGAATCGTCAACTCGAACGTGATGGGAATCCACGACGGCCAGCTATTGAAAGGCTTGCCGCCGATGTTCAAGGGAAAGCTGATTACGTTGGCGTACCAGCACATGCCGAATCCGGTGAGGCCGCCGAACAGCCCGCCCAGGAAAACCACAATGGGCAGGCTCGTCCAACGGAAACCCACGGCCTCCGCCAGGCCTTCCACGGGAATGGGCGTGAAGGCGTCAATGCTTTTGTAGCCGGCGTCGTGCGTGCGCCGCGCCGCTCGAAGAATCTGTTCGGGCGTCTCGAATTCCGCGAGCAATCCGTAAATGGGTTTGCGCTGCATTTTGCTAGTGACGCTCCCTCGCTCCTAATCGTGAATCTCCGGATTCGGATTTCGCACGCGCGCCAGATACGTGGTGCGCGGCCGCGTATTCAAATCCTCGAGCAAGCCGTAATCGCGCGATTGCGCCTTGAGCTTGCGTCACGCGGCTAGCCTGGGTCGTTGATATTGCCGAAAACAATCGCTTCGGCCGGGCACGCCTGCTGGCACGCCGTTTGAATTTCGCCGTCGCGCACGCTGCGGTTTTCTTCTTCGGAGCGGATTTTCGCCGCGTTGATTCGCTGCACGCAATACGTGCACTTTTCCATCACGCCGCGGCTGCGCACCGTCACGTTCGGATTGCGCACGCCAAAGAGGCTCGGCGTCGCGTAGTCGGAATAGAGATAGAAATTGAACCGGCGCACCTTGTAGGGGCAGTTGTTCGAGCAATACCGCGTGCCCACGCAGCGGTTGTAGGTCATGTCGTTCAGCCCTTCGGCGCTGTGCGTCGTCGCGCCCACCGGGCAGACGTACTCGCACGGCGCGTTTTCGCACTGCATGCAGGGCAGCGGCTCGTAATAGATCTCGGGATTGTCCAGGCCGCCGCGGAAATAGGTGTCCATGCGGATCCAGTGCATGGCGCGTCCGCGCGCCACCTGATCCTTGCCCACCACGGCGATATTATTTTCCGACACGCAGGCGACCACGCAGGCGTTGCAACCCACGCAGCGGTTCAAGTCAATGGACATCCCCCAGGCGTAGCCCTCGTACTTGTAATTGGGATAGAGCGTGAAATCCCTGTTCGATCTGGTTTTCGGGATTCTTCGCGAAGGCCGGATTGTTTCTGAATTCCTCGAGCGTGGCGATCTGCACCAGGTCGCGCCGCTCGGCGCTTGCGGTCTCCTCATCGGCGGGATGGCCTTCCACGTCAATCGTGTTCTGCTGCTGCGTGCACGCGAATTCATACGTGTCGCCGGTTTTCTCGATCGTGAGCCCCTGCCCGATCGAGGGCGCGCCGGAGGTGCGCAGCAAATACGCGTTGAATCCCGGCCCGGTGCCCACTTTTCCCGCGCGGCTGCGCCCATAGCCAAGATGCAGCGTCACGGAATTATCCGCCTGCCCGGGGACAAGGAACACTCCCGCCTTGGCCTCGCGGCCGCCGAACGCAAGCTTCACGTAATCGCCCTTGGCAAGGCCCAGCCGCTGCGCCGTGGCCGGGCTGACGAGCGCGGCGTTGTCCCACGTGATGTGCGTGATCGGTTTGGGCAGTTCCTGCAGCCACCCATTGTTCGCGAATTCGCCGTCGCCGATCGCCGGATCGGGGCGGAAGACCACTTCCAGCCCGCTGGCGCCGCCGGATTGCGCTCGCAATGGCGCCTGGC
This sequence comes from Terriglobia bacterium, assembly GCA_963823205.1. Lineage (GTDB taxonomy): Bacteria > Acidobacteriota > Terriglobia > Acidiferrales > UBA7541 > Palsa-295. Next base: position 187,743 of record CAWGKL010000002.1, on the reverse strand, counting down.
TTGCGAATTCGCTCGCGAAATCCGCGCGCAGCGCAACGGAAATCGCCGCGAGCGCGCTCCCGGCCATCACTCCATCGTGCAGCGACGTCTCCCAGAACGCCTCGAAGGCCTTGTCCTTCTCGGGCCGCTGGCTTTGCCAGTAGTCGCGCACCAGATCGTGCCCGGACGCGCCTCCATCTCCGGTGAGCAAAGCGATGATTTCATGGGACGAATGATTATCGTAAAGCGGCGCGATCAGCGGCTGGACCACGCCCACCGTGCCGTCGTACGCCCGCAAATCGCTCCAGGATTCCAGATAGTGCGCGGCGGGGACGTGCCAGTGGCATAGCTCGCCGGTCTCGTCGTTGTAAAGCCCCGTGTGGACGCGCAGTGTTGCCTTCATCAGCGCGTCGGCGAAATTAAAATCCGCGGGCGCGTCGTAGACGGGATTGCCCCCCAGTATCAGCAAAAACTCCACCTGGCGGGAATTCAGATCGCCCACGAGCTCGCGGAGCGATTCAATCTGGTTGACGGGATTCGCCTCAATCGGCTCGGTATATTCCACGGTTTTGCCCACGTTCCCGAGCGCCGCATTCATCGCGTGCGCCAGCGCGTGAACGAAAGGCGGCTGCTGCTCCCCCGCGAGTATCAGGCTCGAGCCGCGGTGCTGTGCCAGATCGCGCGCCACCGCGCCGACCCAATCTCCGGGAAGCTCCACGCCGCCGCCCGGCGCCACCTTCACGCCCACGGCATTGGCCAGTTGGCGGCTGAAATCCTCCACGCCGGCGGCCGAAAGCGGCAGCCGATGGTCCGCCATCGCCCCCGTGCTGGTGGTCGTGCTCTCCACCACGTAGAGGCGGTTCAAATTGCTGGCGGGCCCGGCGGCCAGATTGCGCCGCGAAGAAAATTCACGGATATACCGCACGTGCCCGCGCCCCGACGCGATGAAATCCGCGTCGAGCGACACAATCACGTCCGCGCGGTCGAAGTGATACACCGCGTTCACCGGCTTGCCGAACGCCAGGCGCATCCCTTCGCGCTCCGAGTCCCCGCCGCACACTTCGTACTGATGCCACTTGGCCTCGGGAAACTGCGCCAGCAGCTTCCGCAGCTGCGCCGCAAGCGTCGGGGACGTTACCGTCTTGGTCAGGATGCGCATCCCCGCGCCGCGCGGGGCAAGCTCGATGCGTTCGTTCGCCATGGCCGCGGCGAAGCCCGTCCATGTGCTCACGCGGCCATCGAAGATCACCGCCTGCGACCGGTCGGGATCGTAGAGATTCAGCACCGACCCTTGCAGGAACACGTCCGCGCCCCCCAGGCTCCCGGGATGCTCGGGATTTCCCTCGATCTTTGTGGGCCGGCCCATGTTGCTTTCCACCAGCACGCCCGTTCCCACCCCCGCCTGCGGCAGGGACGTGGCGTAAAAAAGCGGCCTGCCGGGGATGATTTCCTCGGGCTGCCTCACATAGGGAACGATCTTCTCCGTGGGGAGCTTGGTGCAGGCGCCCAGGCCCGTCAGCGCCGCCGACGCCGCCATCAGCTTCAATACGTCCCGCCGGTTGATTCCGTCCGACGCCTTCTCCGGCCCGGCGGGAAACTCATTCTCGAGAAAGTTGCGGAATTCCTTCGTGTCCGACAATTCCTCGATGCTCTGCCAGAAGCGCTTGCCGCCCTCGTGGGCAAGCTTGGCTCGCACCGCCGCGAGGTCTAGGGAGTTTTTCGCTGTGGAGTTTTCGCTCATGGTTTCGCCATCACCGGTGGCACGTCGAACAGTATTGCAGGCTCTGGATTTTGTATTCCTTCACGGCCACGCGTCCGAATGCCAATTGATCCGTGTACGTATTCCCCTCGAACACGAGCGGGCTCGAGCGGGACGGCGGCTCGTAATACGGATTGAACACTTCGGATTTCGGCCGCACGTATTTTTCCGGCTGCCGGTGGCATTCGAGGCACCACGACATGTAGAGCGTCCCCGCGCGGTACGTCAAAGTCATGTCCGCGATCGGCCCGTGGCACGTGGTGCAGCCGATTCCCTTCGCCACGTGGATGCTGTGATCGAAATAGACGAAATCGGGCAGCGCGTTCACGCGCGTCCACGCGAGTGACGTATTGTCCCGGTAGCTCGCCCGCACCGGCTCCAGCATCGAGGCGTTCGTCCATATCTGCGAATGGCAGCTCATGCACGTTTCCGTGGGCGGCAGCCCCGCGAACGACGACTTCTCAACCGACGTGTGGCAGTAGCGGCAGTCAATCCCCAGTTCGCCCGCGTGGTGCCTGTGGCTGAAGGGCACGGGCTGCTGCCGCACCAGGTTTTGCTCCGTGTACCACGGAGACATGGCAATCGCATACAGCGCGAAGGCGAGCGCGCCGATGATCAGGACGCCGCCAAAAATGCTGGCCCGCGAGATCAGGTTCGTGCTGCGATGAAATATCTGCGGCATCGTTCTCCGAAACGCGCCCTCTTAGGAATGTTTCTCTTCCAACGTCTCATGCACCAGCGACCGCACCTCCACGATCGAGATCATGGGCAGGAAGCGTATGAACAGGTAAAACAGCGTGAAGAACAGCCCGAATGTCCCCGCATACGTCGCCCAATCCCACTTCGTGGGGTAGTACATCGCCCAGGCCGACGGCGTGAAATCCCGCGACAGGCTCACCACCACGATTACGAACCGCTCGAGCCACATCCCCACGTTCACCACCAGCGAAATCGCGAACAGCGCCGGAATATTCCGCCGCACCCGCCGCGACCACAGCGCCTGCGGGATCACCAGATTGCAGGCAATCAGCGTCCAGTAAAGTCCCGCATACGGCCCCGCCATGCGGTTCATCATCATGTATCGCTCGTACACGTCGGCGCTGTAAAACGCCATGAACGTCTCCATCACGTACCCGTAGGCCACGATGATCCCCGTGGCCAGCATCACCTTGGCCATGATGTCCAGATGCCGGTCCGTCACCAGGTCTTCCAGGTGATAGTATTTTCGGATCGGGATGGCCAGCGTCAGCACCATGGCGAACCCCGAATAAATCGCTCCGGCCACGAAATAGGGCGGGAAAATCGTGCTGTGCCACCCGGGCACAATCGCCACCGTGAAATCGAAGCTCACCACCGTGTGCACCGAAACCACCAGCGGCGTCGCCAGCCCCGCCAGCAGCAGCGACGCGAACTCGTACCGCGACCAGTGCACCGCCGACCCTCGCCAGCCCATGGCCAGCATCCCGTAGATGATCTGCTTGGCGCGGCTCGTGGCGCGGTCGCGCAGCGTCGCCAGGTCGGGAATCATCCCCACGAACCAAAATAAGAGCGATACCGTGAAGTACGTCGAAACCGCGAACACGTCCCATACCAGCGGGCTGCGGAATTGCGGCCACATCCACATGGGGTTGGGATAGGGCATCAGGTAGAAGAAGAGCCACGGCCGGCCCATGTGCAGCAGCGGAAACATCCCCGCGCACATCACTGCGAAAATCGTCATGGCCTCGGCGAACCGGTTGATCGAAGTGCGCCACTTTTGGTGCAGCAGCAGCAGGATGGCCGAAATCAGCGTCCCCGCGTGCCCGATTCCGATCCACCACACGAAGTTGACGATGGCGAAGCCCCACGCCGTCGGAATCCGGATTCCCCAAATTCCCACGCCCTTCACCATCAGCAGCGTGATCACCATGTTCAGCAGCATCAGCAACGAAAAGCCGACCAGAAACCCGAACACCCACCCCGGCGTCGTGCCCCTCGTCAGCACGATCGAGCCTGATTTTGTCCGTCACCGAGGCAAACGTGTGCCCCGGCCCCAGCAGAGGCTCGGGCTTCCCGCTTCCCGTTATGCTTTGTGGGCCCTCAGAGTCCACGCAGGTTTCCCCGTGAGTTAAGGATGCTCGTGATTTGCTGGAGAGAGCATGAAAGGTCGGATATCAGCGCCCCACACCCCCTGTTGGAAGTCTCGTTCGCTGTCCCAGGCGCTCTACGTAGCACAGGTTCACCCTGAGGTACGAAGGGCACTCCCTTGTCCCGAAGCCGAGGGACGCCTGTGTGCCGTTGCCTTTTGCACTGGGCGGCAAACGCCGCGCGGTCTTCTGCGCACGGCGGCCGCATTTATATCCCGTTCACAATCGAAGGCCGCTTAGGACGAAGTAGGATAAGACTGCGGACACCGATACGCAAGTTCAAATGGAAATTTTTTCCACCCTCGGTGAATCGAACCAGGATGGTGAATTCGAAGGTACCTTGCCAGGCGCTTCTAAAGCTATAATCGCGCACCTATGACCCTCGCTTCCGGCTCCAAGCTCGGACCATATGGGATCGTGGGACCGCTCGGTGCGGGGGGAATGGGCGAAGTTGAGCCGCTTTGCGGGCGTGAGCGGAGCCGGTGTTGCGCAGCGGGAGCCCGCAGGCGAAATCCTGAGCCTGCCCGCCGTGGCGGGCGAAGCGAAGGATCTGCATGTTGACGCCGGGAACCAAGTTCGGCCCCTACGAGATCATCGCGCCGCTCGGCGCCGGCGGGATGGGAGAGGTCTATCGCGCGCGCGATACGCGCCTCAACCGCACCGTCGCAATCAAAGTTCTCCCCGATCATCTGGGCGATTCCGCCAAGCTGCGCGAGCGATTTGAACGCGAGGCGCGAACCATTGCCAGCCTGAATCATCCGCACATCTGCACTCTCCACGACGTGGGACGCGAGAGCGGCACCGATTATCTCGTGATGGAGTTTGTCGAAGGCGAGACGCTGGCCGCGCGGCTGCGGAGAGGCCCGCTGCCCATCGAACAGGTGTTGCAGTACGCCATCGAGATTGCCGACGCCCTGGACAAGGCGCACCGCAAGGGGATCACGCACCGCGATCTGAAGCCCGGCAACATCATGCTGACCAAGTCGGGGGCGAAGCTGCTGGACTTTGGTTTGGCGAAGCTGAAGCAGGAGATGGCCCCCGCCAACGCGCACCTTTCGCAACTTCCCACAGCGAGCGAGCCATTGACGGCTCAGGGGACAATTCTAGGGACGCTGCAATACATGGCCCCCGAGCAGCTCGAAGGCAAGGAAGCGGACGCGCGAACGGACATCTTCGCGTTCGGAGTGGTTGTGTATGAGATGGCCACGGGGAAGAAGGCCTTCGAAGGGAAGAGCCAGGCCAGTCTGATTGCCAAGATTCTGGAAACCGACCCGGCGCCGATTTCCTCGCTCCAGCCCATGACGCCGTCGGCGCTGGATCGCGTTGTCAAAAAATGTCTGGCGAAGGAACCCGATGATCGCTGGCAGAGCGCCCGCGACCTGCATGATGAGCTGAAGTGGATTGCCGAGGGCGGCTCGCAGGCAGGCGTTGCCGAGCCGAAAAATGCAGCAAGGCGGTGGCGGAGGGTGGCCGCAGTGCTCGTGGGATGCGTTGTTGTCCTTGCCGCCCTTGCGGCTTACTTGCTGCTCCAACCGAAGAAGCCCGGCGACGTGCTCCGTTTTTCTGTCCCGCCGCCTGAGGGCACGGTGTTCCATGCCTATGGCGGTTACATGGCCCTCTCGCCCGACGGGCGCAAGCTGGCATTCGTGACGGCAGACCAGACGAACAAACCTCGGCTGCTTTGGGTGCGTTCGCTCGATTCGCTCGCGTCACAATCCTTTCCGGGCACGGAGCTCGTCCTTTTGCCCTTCTGGTCGCCGGATAGCCAGTACATCGGCTTTTTTACTCTCGATGGAAAACTGGAGAAGGTCCCCGTTTCCGGTGGGCCGCCCCAGGTGTTGTGCGATGCCGGTGTTGGCCATGGTGGGACCTGGAACCGCGACGGCGTTATCCTCTTTTCGGGTGATAACAAGCTCTACCGCGTTTCCGACGCAGGCGGCACGACGATGCTCGTCGCAGCCCCGGATGCCGGGCGCCAAGAGCTTTTCTTTAGGTCCCCGCAGTTCCTTCCCGATGGACGGCACTTCCTCTTTCTAGTTACCGGAGCCGCTTCCAGCGGCAATGGCGGCGTTGGATACTACGTCGACACTGGCTCGCTCGATTCCTCGAAGACCGAGCGTTTGTTCGGGTCGGACTCCAATGCCCTCTACGCCCCGCAGGGCTACATATTCTATATAAGCCAAGGGACGCTCGTGGCCCAACCCTTCGATGCGAATGGGTTGAAAATCACTGGCCCGGCCGTGCCCGTTGGCACAGGAGTTGGACAGGATACCTACAACCATGGCCTTTTCTCCGTCTCCCAAGCGGGCGTTCTGACCTTCCAAACTGCCCCAAGCGGCGTCACCGGCGGGCGGCTGGCCACCAACCAGTTGACTTGGTACAACCGCAAGGGCGAGAAGCTCGGGACGGTCGGTCAGCCTGGCTCTTACACCAACCCGGCCCTCTCGCCCGATGGGACCAAGCTCGCTGTCGGCGTGGGAGACATGGGCGCTCGCGACATGTGGGTATTCGACCTGAAGCGGGGAGTTGAGTCGCGCCTGACGTTCGGTTCTGGCGACAATCTCAATCCGCTGTGGTCGGCGGACGGAAGCCGGATCATGTTCACATCAAGCCGCGCAGGCACGCAGGATATTTACGAGCAAACGGCAAACGGCCTGGGGAATGCGGGGCCGATTTATGAGTCGAAGGATCAAGCCAAGGATGTGGATGATCTGGCGCCTGATGGACGCTATGCCCTCTACGACACGAGAGCGGGTATCCATCTCACCGAAGTGTGGGTTCTGCCCCTCACCGGGGAACGCAAGCCGTTCCCATTCATCCAAGGCCGCCAGGCTCGATTCTCGCCGAACGGCCGATACGTCGCTTATGCTTCGAACGAAACCGGGAGAAACGAAATTTATGTCCAGACTTTCCCGGAACATCTTGGGAAGTGGCAAATTTCAACTGACGGCGGCGGGGAACCTGCTTGGCGCCATGACGGCAAAGAGCTCTTTTATCTAAATGTCGAAGACAAGATGATGGCGGTTGAGGTCAATACAGATGCGGGGAGCATTCAAGCAAGCGTTCCCAAGCTTTTGTTTCAAGCTCAACTCATCACGGGCTTCCAATTTAGAAACCGCTACGTCGTGTCGGCCGACGGCCAGCGGTTCCTGATGCTCTCGCCCGCCAGCGAGACCCCGGCTAATCCGATTACGGTGGTGGTGAATTGGCTGGCGGATGTGAAGCGATGACCCTCGCGCCAGGAACCAAACTCGGGCCGTACGAAATCGCCGCGCCGCTCGGCGCGGGCGGAATGGGTGAAGTTGAGCCGCTGTGCGGGCGTGAGCGGAGCCGGTTTTGCGCAGCGGGAGCCCGCAGGCGAAATCCTGAGCCTGCCCGCCGTGGCGGGCGAAGCGAAGGATCTGCATGTTGACGCCGGGAACCAAACTCGGGCCTTATGAAATCGCCTCGCCGCTGGGCGCGGGCGGGATGGGCGAGGTCTATAACGCGCGCGATACGCGCCTCGACCGCACCGTCGCGATCAAAGTTCTGCCCGACGCATCTCGCCGACCGCGCCGAATTGCGCGAGCGCTTCGAGCGCGAAGCCAACACCATCGCCAGCCTGAATCATCCGCACATCTGCACGCTCTACGACACGGGCCATCAAGACGGCATCGATTTTCTGGTGATGGAATATCTCGAAGGCGAAACGCTCGCGCAGCGCCTCGCGAAAGGCCCGCTGCCGCTCGAACAGGTCTTGCAGTACGCCATCGAGATTGCCGACGCGCTGGACAAGGCGCATCGCAAGGGCATCACGCACCGCGATCTGAAGCCCGGCAACATCATGCTCACCAAGTCCGGCACGAAGCTGCTGGACTTCGGCTTGGCCAAGCTGAAGCAGGAGGTCGCTCCCGCCAACGCGCAGATTCGCAGCTTCCCACGATGAACGACCCGCTCACGGCCCAAGGCACGATCCTAGGCACGCTGCAATACATGGCGCCCGGAGCAAGCTCGAAGGCAAGGAAGCGGATCGCGCGCACGGATATTTTCGCGTTCGGCGTGGTGGTCTACGAAATGGCCACGGGCAAGAGCGCCTTTGAGGGCAAGATCCAGGCCAGCGTGATCGCCACCATTATGTCGTCCGACCCCGCCGCCAATCTCCTCGCTTCAGCCGATGACGCCGCCCGCGCTCGACCGCACGTTAAAACATGCCTTGCCAAAGATCCGGACGAGCGGTGGCAAGCGGCGAGCGATCTGGCGCGAGAATTGAAGTGGATCGCCGAAGGTGGTTCGCAGGCAGCCGTTGCCGCGCCGGTCGTTGCGCGCCGCCGCAGGTGGGAAGCAATGGTATGGGCGCTTGCGGGCGGCGTTGTGGCCCTTGCCGCCCTCGCGTCCTACTTCCTGCTCCAACCGAAGAAAGCCGGCGACGTGGTCCGTTTCTCCGTCCCGCCGCCCGAGAATACGCAGTTCGCTCCCCCGGGCGGTTTCCTGAGCCTCTCGCCCGACGGGCGCAAGCTGGCGTTCGTGACGGGGTCACCGCAGTCGGGGAAACCCCGCATGCTTTGGGTGCGTTCGTTCGATTCGCTCGCTGCGGAATCGTTGCCGGGTGCCGAAGGCGCCCTTGTTCCGTTTTGGTCGCCCGATAGCAGGTATATCGGCTTTATTTCAGTCAATGGAAAACTGGAGAAGGTCCCCGTTTCCGGCGGCCCGCCGCAGGTGTTGTGTGATTCCCATGATGTATTTGGCGAGACGTGGAACCGCGACGGTGTCATCCTTTTCTCGAGTGACGGCAAGCTCTACCGCGTTGCCGACGCGGGCGGCACGCCTGCGCTCGTTGCAGCGCCGGACGCGGCGCGCCAGGAACTAGCATATGAACTTCCGCAATTCCTCCCAGATGGGCGGCACTTCCTTTTTCGTGTCGTTACCGGGGCGGCTTCCGGCTACATGGAAATCGGCTCGCTCGATAGCCCGAAGACCAAGCAATTGTTCGCATCGGACTCCAACGCCCTCTACGCCCCGCCCGGCTACATATTCTATATAAACCGAGGGACGCTGATGGCCCAACCCTTCGATGCGAATGGGTTGAAATTTACTGGGTCGGCCGTGCCCGTCGGCACAGGAGTGGGATCTGTTGCCGGCATCGGCTACGGATATTTCTCTGTTTCGGGGTCCGGCGCTCTCGCATACCAAACCGCCCACAACGTCTTCACCAGCCAGATGACTTGGTACAACCGCAAAGGTGAGAAGCTCGGGACGGTCGGGCAGCCCGCCGTATATGTCAGCCCAGCCCTTTCACCCGATGGGACGAGGATTGCGGTCGGTGTGGGACAGATTGGCGCTCGCGATATTTGGATATACGACCTGAAGCGAGGGACCGAGTCACGCCTGACCTTCGGTTCTGGCGACAATATCAATCCCCTGTGGTCTGCCGATGGAAATCGGATCATGTTCACATCGAGCCGCGCCGGCGGGCGCGATATCTACGAGCAGGCGGCAAATGGCCTGGGGAATGCGGAGCCGATTTACCAATCGAAGGACCAAGCCAAGGACGTGGACGATCTCGCGCCCGACGGTCGCTATGCCATCTACGACACGGCAGGAGGCCCTGCTACCGAACTATGGCTTCTCCCGCTCTTCGGCGAACGCAAGCCCTTTCCATTCGTCCAAGGCACTGTCGGTGCGGGCATGGGACGCTTTTCACCAGACGGGCGATACGTCGCTTATGCTTCGAACGAAACCGGGAGATACGAAATTTATGTCCAGACATTCCCGGACCGTCTTGGGAAATGGCAGGTTTCAACATCTGGGGGCATTGAACCCACATGGCGGCGCGATGGGAAGGAACTCTACTATTTGAGTCTCGACAATAAATTGATGGCGGTCGAGGTCAATATGGATGCGGCGAACTTTCAGGCGGGCATTCCCAAGCCCCTGTTTCCAGCTCAACTCATCACCGGCCTTCTTTGGAGAAATCGCTATGTTGTATCGGCCGACGGCCAGCGGTTTCTGATCCTCGCGCCCACCGGCGAGACCGCGTCCAATCCGCTTACCGTGGTCGTGAATTGGCCGGCGATTTTGAAGCCATGACCCTCGCCGCCGTTAACCCCGTTTTACGGCGCAAAAAGCGGCAAAAAGGTGCAAAAAATGGCGTTTAAGGGCCCTTTAAGTCCTTAAATTACTTGAACTTTCAAGCATTTTTCGAGGGATTCAACCACCAAAAAACTAGCCAAACTGGTCGAATTTTCAAGCAATTTCTGAAAGGATTCGACCACCCAAGAACTGGTCGAATTTCTTGAATTTTCAAGCAAACATTCGAGGAATTTACGGGCGCGAATTCCTTCAACTTTCAAGCAAATATTCGGGGAATTTACGGGCTTGAATTGCCTGAACCATTCGAGGAAATCGGGGGCTGTGGCGCTTAGGGCAAGAGGCGCGAACGAGCGGCAGGGGTTCGCCCGGCTCGCTTGCTAAAATTGGGGTGTGCATCGCGCAGCGCCCATGGCCGTGCTCGTCGCGCTCGCCGTGTCTTCGGCCGCGGCGGCTGACACAATTGTGCTCAAAAATGGCCGGCGGATTCAGGCCGAAAGCGTCGTCGAAACCGGCGACCACGTCACCTATGAGACTTCCGCCGGACAGATGTCCGTTCCCAAGTCCATCGTGGCGCGCATCGAGCGCGACGATTTTTTTCCCTCTTCCCCTCCACATTCCGCCGCGGCTTCCGATCCGCCCGTCTCCGCGCCCCAAATCGAGCCCGTTCCCGGCTACGAGGATATAGCCCGCCTCACCATCCACAACGACTCCATTGATTTTCCCTACCTGGCCAAGCTGGATATAGACGCCGAAACGGGAGCGCCCGTCGCCGTCGCCAAAGTTGCCGCCGCGCGCTATGCCGCCGCGCAATATCTTCTCGGCAAGGGCGACACCAATTCTGCCATAGACCAATATCGCCAGGCGCTTACTTTCGCCCCGGACAATATCGGCCTGCTGCTGAATCTTGCGGTCCTCTATCTGCGCGAAAGCCAGTTCACCGCGGCCCTCGACCCGCTCGAACGCGCGCGCCGCATCTCGCCCGATTCCCCCGATGTGGCCAAGCTGATGGGCTGGGCCTACTACGGCTCGAACAAAATGGACCAGGCCATCGAGGAATGGACGCGCGCAGAGCACCTGCGGCCCGATCCCGATGTCCAGCAGGCCCTCGAGAAGGTCGAGCGCGAAAAGGCCGGCGAGGAAGGCTATCGCGAAGGCGAAACGGCCCACTTCGCATTGAAATATTACGGCGGCGCGGCTCCCGAACTTGCCCAGGCCATTCTTCGCGCGCTCGAAGACGATTTTCGCGACCTCGAATCGCAGCTCGATTTCACGCCGCCGGACCAAATCGCCGTGATTCTCTACACCAATCAGGCCTTCGCCGATATCACGCGCGCGCCCAGCTGGGTGGGCGCGCTCTACGACGGCCGGCTGCGCATCCCCGTCCAGGGGCTGACCGATGTGACCCCTGAACTCGCGCACGTCCTGAAGCACGAACTCACGCACTGCTTCGTGGGACAAAAAACGCACAACCGCGCGCCCACGTGGCTCCAGGAAGGCATCGCGCAATATATGGAAGGCCGGCGGAGCACGTCGGCCGCGAGCGCGCTCCTCGATATCGCCGGCAAGGGGCAGCTTCCGACGCTCGGGTCCATGGAGGGCACGTGGATGGGGCAGTCCTCCGATGAGGTGACGCTTTACTACGCGTGGTCGCTCGCAGTCGTCGAGTCCATGGTGGACGCCGGCGGCGTCAGCGACGTCAGCCGCTTGCTCGATCGCGTAGCCGCGTCGCCCTCGACCGAATCCGCCCTCCGCGAAACCCTGCACCTAAGCTACGAAGATCTCCAGCAGCAGACGGTCAACTACCTAAAGCGCGCCTACCTGAATTAGTCGAAAGGTTCGAGTAATTTCAGCCCCCGAATCCCTCGAAATTTTGCTTCGATCTTCGGGCAATTCAGCCCCTCGCGTTGTTTGAATCTTCAAGCAATTTCCGCGCACGAATTCCTCAACGATTTGCTTGAGAGTTCAACCAATTCAAGCCCCCAAGATTGTTCGAGATACTCGAAAATTTCCTTGAAAGTTCAAGCAATTTAAGGACTTAAAGGGCCCTTAAATGTCATTTTTTGCACGTTTTTGCACCCTTAAATGGCCTTAAGTGAGTTCACGGCAGAAGCAGGGCGGGGCGGGGGGCACGGCTCGCTCTTCCCCTCGGCTTCGCTCCCTTCCCTTCGTGCCTCAGGGCGAGCCTGCGTCGGAATAGGCCGACAGTTGTAGTAGTGATCAAGGGCGGATGGGAAAGCCTGCGTCTCCATGATAGCTTCCGGGTAGGCGACTAACCGGGCACTAGATCGCGAATCGAGCCCTTGACCTCATTTTCCTTGGTTATCAGGATGCACTCTGCAAATTGAAAATACGCTGCGACTCTCTAATGCCCTGTTAGAATGGTTCTTGGCGTTTCACTTCGAGCTGACAGATGCCCCGACGAGCGCATGTTTTCCTTTCGGCCGAATGGCGGGATCTCGTCATGTTGAACTACGAAATTGATCCCCATCTGTTGGCCAACTATGTTCCGTACGGAACAGCACTGGATTCGTTCCAGGGCAAGACATATGTTAGCCTCGTGGGCTTTCGCTTCTACCGGACCAAGCTCTTCGGGGCCATTACCGTCCCGTTTCATTCTAATTTTGACGAAGTAAACGTCCGCTTCTACGTTCGCCGCCAAGAGGGCGCTGAAAACCGAAGGGGTGTTGTGTTCATCGCCGAAATTGTCCCGAGAAAGATAGTCGCGAGGATTGCTCGCGTCGTATACGGTGAGAATTATGTTTGCCTCCCGATGAGGCACGATGTTCGTGGCGAGGGATTACGGAGAACGGTCGAGTACCGCTGGCAGGTTAACAACCAGTGGTGCAAGATGACTGCACAAGCGTCGTCAATACCTGCAGCACCCCCGGACGGAAGCCTGGAGCAATTTATTACCGAACACTATTGGGGCTACTCGATTCAACGACGCGGCGGCACTCTCGAATATCACGTTTCACATGTGCCATGGCGGGTTTGGTCTAGCACTGCGAATTCCTTTGAAGGGGACGTAGGCTCTTTGTACGGCATCGAATTGGGAAGGATTCTTCAACGTCGTCCCGACTCCGCGTTCATTGCTGATGGCTCGCCTGTCGTCGTTTTTGGAGGCAGGAAGATCTCATGAGTGAGGTGCATCTGGAATCGAAAGTGATTCCCCCTCGGGTTGGTTGGGTACTCTACGATGGCGGATGCGGCTTTTGCTTTCGCTGGGTTCACTTGTGGAAGAAGGTGATTGAACGGAGGGGTTTTGCCCTCAAAGACCTGCAATCCGCTTGGGCGGATGGCAGCTTGCAAATCTCGCAACAGAATCTCCTAGATGACATAAGGGTATTGACCCGCACTGGCCAATTGAAATCTGGTGCGGACGCATATCTTTTTGTAGCGGAGAAAATCTGGTGGGCATGGCCACTTTACGCAATCTTCCGCCTGCCTGGATTCAATTGGATGCTTTGGGGTGGCTACCGTTGGTTCAATCGGAATCGATATAAGCCTCCATTTCCGATTTGAATCTGACGAATTGAGTTTATGATGTGGTTGGAACCCTTGATTTATACGGGTTCCGGCATGTCTGAGGCGTTTTGGAGGTCTACACCCGATGGGTGAGAAGCAAAATCAGCCCTTTCAGCTCTTGTTCAATGTTTCTTTGAAGGTCGATTTCCAGGGATCGCGAGTGACCTCCAATGGTGGCCTGATTCTGGTTCGCGAGTTGGATGAGCGACTGGGTCTGGAGAAGCTCATCGAGGAACACTTGAGCGACTCGCGACAAGGCTTGAACAAGCAGTTCACGCTGGCCGATTTGCTGCGGCAGTCGGTTTACAGTCGCTTGGCTGGTTACGAGGACCTCAACGACGCCGAAAGACTGGCAGCGGACCCGACGTTCCGATTGATCAGCTCGCAGAGGATTTGGGACCGGGGCGCAGCCCTGACCTCGACCTTGCACTGGTTCGAGACTGAGCTGCTGACCAAGGAAGAGAATCTGATCGGGCTAATGGCGTTGAACCGGGAGACGCTGGGGCAGGCTGAGTGTCTCGACAGCTCCAACCGCGTCGTGCTCGACATGGATTCCAGCGAGAGTCCGGTTCATGGTGAGCAGGAGGGCAGCGCCTACAACGGGCACTTCGAATCGGTCTGCTACCACCCGCTGTTTCTGTTCAATGGCCACGGGGATTGTTTGGCGGCGAAGCTGCGCTCAGGCAATGTGCATAGCGCCGAAGACTGGGATGAATTGCTGTTGCCGGAGATCGAGCGCCAACAGGCAGAGGGCAAGGAAGTTGCTTTCCGGGCGGACGCAGCCTTTGCCAAACCGGAGATTTACGAAGCGCTGGAGGAGCGCGGCGTGAAGTATGCCATCCGCATACCGGCCAACGGGAATCTGGAACGGGACATTGCGGAATTGTTGAAGCGTCCCTTGGGCCGCCCCAGTCATAAACCAGTGGTCTCGTATAAGGGCTTTCTCTACCAAGCGGCCAGTTGGAAAACGGCGCGACGGGTGGTGGCGAAGGTGGAGTTCCACTTCGGGGAGTGTTCCCGCGAGTCGGCTTCATCGTCACGAATCTGAGCCTGCCGAGCCGGGCGGTAGTGCGTTTCTATAACAAGCGAGGCACAGCCGAGCAATGGATCAAAGAAGGCAAGCAGGCGATGCATTGGACCCGGCTCTCGTGTCATCAATTCCGGGCCAATGAAGTGCGCTTACAGTTGAGCCTGTTGGCCTACAACTTGGGCAATCTGTGGCGTCGCCACGTGCTGCCGAAGAGGATCGATAACTGGTCACTGACGAGCTTGCAGCAGCGGCTCGTGAAGACAGGCGGGCGTCTGGTGAAACACGCGCGGTATTACTGGCTGTTGCTGGCTGAGAGTCACCTGACGCGACGCCTGTTCGGAAAGATGCTCCGGCAGATCTGGGCGCTGCCAGTCCCAACAGGCTGACGCGCGTCAAACGAAGCTACTGGGGAAAAAGGGCTCAGGCATGGAGTGGTGTCCGAGAAATGACTCGGAACGGAAGTTTCAGTCGGTTGCCTATCGAACACGAGTCCGCCTCAAAGGGCTCCCGAGTTGGAAACTGGCGCGACGAAGAACAATTTGGTTGATTTGGAAGGACCTCGGGTATACAAGGATGGCCATCCGGCAGGTCAAAATGAAAATCCTGTATAAGGTTTCTCGACATTGCCCGCTACCGCAGCGAGTTGATTCTGGATCCGCTTCAAAACTCAATACCTAAGCCACTTGCCATCTCATTTTTTTAAGTAGTTGGGTAAGTCCAGATTAATCCGGTAACCGGACAAGGGCGCCTTGCCCCCCAGAAGTCTGGTTGTGGGAGGGCGGAAGGTCATCTGGAGCTTGCAACCGATTGCAGGCGGATCACGGCGCGCTCGAGAGTAATGCAGATCAATATACAACGCGTTCGGAGGAAAGTCGGCTGCGGGCCATCATCGGAGCTTCAGGGGCTGAAGCCCCCACTGATTTTGCAGTCGGTACGTCGCGGCTACCCTTCGACTTTGCTCAGGGTAAAAAGCCGCGACCTACAAGGCGTTTTTGCCCGCGTGCGATTCGAGGCGGGCGCTACAAAAGCAAGGACGAAAGCATGTCTGCCGCTCTTAAGAGCGGCGCTACAAGGAGAGAGGCAAAACCAAATCGGCCGCTCGGGAGAGCGGCGTTCCCGGGGCAACGGCAAGAGCAAAGGCAAAAGCAGATCCCTCGTCCTCCGCCCGCCATAAGGCCGGCGGACGGACTCTGTCGGGATGACAACGTTAGGGAAGAGCGAAAGACATTGAAGCGTTGCGAGGAGGGCGGGGAAGGCGCGGAGGAGGCTGTGTTCGCGGGGGGTGTGCGGCTTTTTCGGATGCGAGTGAAAAAATCAACGGCACACAGGCAGGAGTGCCTGTGGCACAGATGGAAAAGCAAATGCACACAGGCAAGAGTGCCCTTCCTTCGTCAGGGTGAACCTGTGCTACTTAGTTCGGGCGTTACAGCGAGGCGAGGAGGGCGGCGAGGAGGGCGGCGAGGAGGGCGGCGCGCCGGGGCAATGCGCGGATGAGGATGTGTTCGCGGGGGGAGTGCGCGGCGTCGCCGACGGCGCCGAGGCCGTCGAGGGTGGGGACACCGAGTGCGGCGGTGAGGTTGCCGTCGGAGCCGCCGCCGGTGGAGGCTTCGCCGAGCAGCTTGCCCGTTTCGCGGGTCATTCCACGCGTCATCTCACCCATCAGAGATTGGGCGTGGCGGAATAATTTTTCGACCGCGGGCGTGCGTTCGAGGGGCGGGCGGCTGAGCGCGACGCGCACTTCGATGCGCGCGCCTTTCAGGATGGGGCGCAGGCTGCGGAGCTTGCGCTCGATTGGACGCGCGTCGGCTGCGCGCGCGTAGCGGATGTCAATTTGCGCGCGTGCGTGGGCGGGGACGACGTTCGACGCGGTGCCTCCGCCTATTGCTGTGGCCTGCACGGTGATGCCTCGGCGAGGGTCATTCCATTTCATCAAGCGCGCGATTTGAAGCGAAAGTTCGTGGACGGCGTTCACGCCCTTTTCGGGCTCGATGCCAGCGTGGGCGGCGCGGCCCGTGACGATCATTTCGGCGCTGCCCGTGCCCTTGCGCGCCGTCTTGAGACGCCCCTCGCGGCCGAGCGGCGGCTCGAGGACGAGGACGGCGTCGCTGCGGCGCGCTTCGGCTTCGATGGCGCGGCGCGAAGTTTGGCTGCCGATTTCCTCATCCGAAGTCCACAGAAACACGAGGCGCTTGCGCGGATGAACGCGCGCGGCTCGCAGCGCCTCCACGGCAAAAAGCGCGATGACCAGGCCGCCTTTCATGTCGAATGTGCCCGGGCCCCAGGCGCGGCCGCGCGAGATGCGGAAGGGCATCTTGGGCAGCGTGCCGAGCGGATAGACTGTATCGAGATGGCCGAGGACGAGGATCTCGCCCGTCGGGCGGCCCTTGCCGAGCCAGACTTCGGCGCGCACGTGGTTACCGCGCTTGGGCTGGCGGAGGATGCGCACGGTGGCTCCGCGGCGGCGCCATTCGGCTGCCACGAGGCGGCCCAAAGCGTCCACGGCGGACTTTTCGTGGCTGGGGGATTCGCAGCGGACGAAGCGCGCGAGAAGGCGGAGCATTTCTTTTTCGCGCTTTTGAAGCGCGCGGAGAAAGGCGCGAATGGGTAGGGGCTGTCCGGTCATCGAATTCTCGGATTGTGCTGGCGACCTCTTGCGACTGCAAAAGTCAACGGCACACAGGCAAGAGTGCCTGTGCTACTACTGCAAAAATCAACGGCGAAGAAAAAGATCCCACCCTTCCCGATATAGAGCATCGGGACGCAAAAGGTGCGCACAAACCGAGGGTGGGGTCCCGCAGAATCGTCCGGGATGCACACACCGCACACCCGAAAAGTCAAAAACAAACTACTACTGCAAAAGGCAAAGGCGCACAGGCAAGAGTGCCTGTGCTACAACTTCGAAATCAACGGCGAAGAAAAAGATCCCACCCTCACAAACCGAGGGTGGGGCACCCGAAAAGTCAACGGCAAAGGCAAGATACCCGCCATGGCGCGGTATGCTAGCAGCCGCACGCGCGCAGGACAACGGCGATTCGCGGGGCGATTCCCAGGGGGCGGGGATTCGTATAGAATTGCTCGCACTTGCGAACGGGAAATACATGGCCGCCAGGTTCGCGCGGAGCGAATCGAATCCAGCCGAGAGGCAAACGATGATTTTCAACACGAAGGAGATACAGAAAATTCTTCCGCACCGCTATCCCTTCCTTCTAATTGACGCCGTGGAAGAAATGGAACTGAAGAAGCGGATCGTGGGAATTAAGAACGTCACGAGCAACGAATCCTTTTTCCAGGGACACTTTCCGGGAAATCCGATCATGCCCGGCGTCCTGATCATTGAATCCATGGCGCAGGCCGGAGGCGTGCTGCTGCTCACGGAAGTTCCCGACCGCGAAAAAAAGCTGCTCTATTTCGTGGCCATTGATCACGCACGCTTCCGCCGGCCGGTCTTCCCCGGGGACCAATTGAGGCTGGAAGTGAACGTGCTCGCGTGGCGCGGAACGATTTGCAAGGTGGAAGGGCAGGCGTCGGTGAATGGAGAGCTGGCCGCCGAGGCAACGCTGATGTGCAAGATGGTGGACCTCGATAGCGAAGGGATGCCCGCCAGGGAACCTGCCGAGAAGGCCGAATGAGCGAGATCGATTCCCGCGCGGCGATTTCACCTTCGGCGCGATTGGGGCGCAATGTCCGCATCGGGGCGTATGCCGTGGTCGGCGACGAGGTGGAGCTGGGCGACGGCTGCATCGTGGAACATCACGCCGTGGTCCAAGGCCCGGCGCGGCTGGGGCGCGACAATCGCCTCTATTCCTTCTGCGTGATCGGCGGCGATCCGCAGGACTTGACCTACAAGGGCGAGCGCGTCTCGGTGGAAGTGGGCGACGCCAACCAGTTCCGGGAATTTTGCACCGTGAATCGAGGAACGGTGAAGGGCGGCGGGACGACGCGCATGGGCAGCGGGAACCTCATCATGACCATGCGCACGTCGCGCACGATTGCGTGATCGGGAACCATACGATCTTCGTGAATGGCGCGTCGCTGGCGGGCCACGTGCACGTGGAGGACTACGCCACCATCGGGGCCTATTGCCCGGTGCATCAGTTCTGCCGCATCGGCGCGTATTCGTACATCGCTTCGGCCGGCACGGTCTCAGCAGGACGTGCCGCCATTTGCGATGGTCGTGACGTCGCGTGAAACGCGCTGCTACGGAGTGAACACGGTGGGGCTCGAGCGCCGCGGATTCTCGTCCGAGCGCGTGAAACCGATCGAAAAGGCGTATCGGCTGCTGCTGCGGTCGAAATTGAACACCTCGCAGGCCCTAGGAAAAATGCGCGAAACCCTCTCGCAATCCCGAAGACGTCTTAATACTGATACGGTTCATCGAGTCCGCCGAGCGCGGCTTGACGAAGTAGGCGAGCCATGGCCGCGGCGGCAGACAACAGTTCCGGGAAGTGGGGCCTGATCGCCGGAAACGGCGACTTCCCCTTTCTAGTGCTGGAAGCGGCGCGAAGCCGCGGAATCGAGATGGCGGTGATCGCCATCCGGGAAGAGGCTTCGCCGGAGCTGGAGCGCGCGGCAAAACGGCTGCACTGGGTCAGCCTGGGCGAACTCGGCCGCGCGATCGAATTGCTCCACCAAGAGGGAGTGAAGCGCGCGGTGATGGCTGGGCAGGTGAAGCACAACAAGATTTTCAGCTCCATCCGGCCCGACTGGAGGCTGGCGAAATTGCTCTTTTCCCTGCCCGCCAAAAATACGGACTCGCTGATTGGCGCGGTGGCTCGCGTGCTGGAAGGCGAAGGCATCGAGCTGGTGGATTCCACGACATTTCTGGGGCCGCTGCTGCCGGCGGCGGGAGTCCTTACGCGGCGCGCGCCGGACGAAGCGGAAGCCGCGGACATGGCCTACGGAAGGAAAGTCGGCGCGGCATATTGCGGCGCTCGACCTGGGCCAGACCGTGGTGGTGCGCGACCGGGCCTGCGTGGCCATCGAGGCCATGGAAGGCACGGATGAAACCATCGAGCGCGCCGCGCGGATCGCGGGCGGGCAGCGCCTGGTGGTGGTGAAGGTGAGCAAGCCCCGGCAGGACATGCGGTTCGACGTACCAGTGGTGGGAGCGAAAACGATCGAAGTGATGCGCCGGTCGAATGCCACGGCGCTGGGGATTGACGCCGGGCGCACGCTGCTCTTCGAGCGAGAGGCCTTGCTGCGGGCCGCGGACGAGGCGGGGATCGCCATCGAGGCGTTTGCGCCGGAAGACACGGCGGCCAAAAAAGAGGAAATCGTGAGCGCAAAGAAAATTCGCGTGGCCGTGGTGGGCGTGGGAGATTTCGGAAGAAACCACGTGCGCGTGTGGCGCGAGATCGAGGGCGCCGAACTCGCCGGGATCGTGGACACGAACGCCGAGCGCGCAGAAAAAATCGCCGCGGAATTCGGCACGCGCGTGATTCCCGGCGTGGCGACGCTGGCGGCGGAGCGCGTGGACGCCGTGAGCCTGGCCGTGCCCACGCGGGAGCACGCACGGATGGGTTGCGCGCTGCTCGAAGCGGGATTCGACGTGCTGGTGGAAAAGCCGATGGCTGCTTCGCTCGATGAGGCGGACCGCTTGATCGGCGCCGCCGAGCGCGCCGGGCGCATCCTGCAAATCGGACACGTCGAGCGGTTCAACCCGGCGGTCACGGCCGCGCAAGCGATACTTTCGCGGCCCATGTTTTTTGAAGTGCACCGGCTCGGCATCTTCACGCCCGCGCAGCCTGGATATTGACGTGGTGTACGACGTGATGATTCACGACCTGGACATTCTGCTTTCATTCGTGAATGCGCCGGTGGCGGACCTGAAGGCCGTGGGAATCCCCGTGATCACCGACAAAGTGGACATCGCCCACGCACGCATTGAATTTTCCACCGGAACGGTGGCGAACGTGACGGCCAGCCGTGTTTCCACCGAGCGAGTCCGCAAGATGCGCTTCTTTCAGGAGCACGAATATGTTTCGCTCGATTTCACGCGGCAGGATGTTCTGCGTGTGCGCGTGCAGCCGGGTTCTCTAAGGCCGGACGCGCCTGCGCCGAAAATTGATTTTGAAAAGCTCCCGGCAGCGCCCGTCGAGCCGCTGCGCGCCGAGCTCGGCGCATTCCTCGAATGCGTGCGCACGCGCAAGACTCCGCTCGTGGATGGCGCTGCGGGACGGCGCGCGCTCGAGCTGGCCGACCGGGTGATGGCAGGCATCCTGGAGCACGCGCGGCGCGTCCAATTGGGGTCATTCACTCCACTGGAAGTCCCATGATCCCGCGCATACTGGTTCCCAGAGACGTGCGTCCCGTGAAGGACGGCGAAGCGAAGAAGCCGCCGCGCCGCCTTTCGACGTATATGGACGAACGGACCGTGGTGCCTACGGAGCTCTCGGAAGCCCCTCCACTGGACGGCAAGACCTCCATCCCGTCGCACTTGCCACTCGATGTGCTTGTGAATCGAACGCTTGTGCCGCGCGGATTGCCGGCCAAGAGAATCGAGAGGCTGGAACCCATATCAGACGCGATGCCGCTCGAAGTCCTCGGGTCGCGCACGGTGGTGCCGGCGCATGTGGAGCCGCTCGCCCCGGGAGAAATCAAGGAATTCGAGCGTCCGCCGGAGATGACGCGGGAGCTGCGCGAGATCGTGGAGCCCGACATTTTCAATACGGGCGACGCGAACCTCCTGATGGAGCAGGAGGATAAAAGGGACACAAGAGCGGACCTGGTGACGCGGATTGTTTCGATCGTGGTCCACGTGGGAGTGATCGTATTCCTGATCTCGATACCGAAATTATTCCCGCCGCACACACCTACACAGCAGGAAATTGATCTCGCGAGGCGGGAATTGACCTACCTTCTGCCGCCCGAGCCCAAGGGCCCCCCGATACCTCCCGCGCCCAGGGTTCGGATCAGTCCCGATACGATCAATAAGGTCGCTCCGCCCATCGAACAGCCGGCGCTGCCGGCGGAGAATCCGATGAAAGCTCCTTCGGATCTTCCTGAAGCGCCGAAGCCGCAGAGTCCCACGCCGGCTCAACCCGCGCCCTCGCAGTTGGAGCCGATACGCCCGCCAGAGCAGAATCCCAAGCTCAATCTGGATTTGCCGCAGGCATCGCCGGGAAAGGCGCTTCAAGACCAAATTGATAATGCCGTGCGCCACGGGAGCGGAAACAGCGGAATTTACCGCACGTCGCCTCCACCCGGAGGGGGAGGAGGGCCTCATGGCGGGCCGGGAATGGGAAGCGGCATTCAGATACTCTCGGATACGCAAGGCGTGGATTTTAATCCTTATATCCAGCGGCTGCTCGCCACTCTGAGACGCAACTGGATGGCCGTGATGCCGGAATCGGCGCTGATGGGAGACAAGGGCGTGGTTTTCACGACGTTTCAAATCAATCCCGACGGCAGCGTGCCCCCGCCGGACCCGCTACTGGAAAGAACGTCCGGGAAGGATGCGCTCGACAACGCAGCGATGTCCGCCATCCACGCCTCGAACCCGTTTGAGCCGCTGCCATCGCAATTTCACGGTCCCTATTTAAAATTGCGAATCATCTTTCTTTATAATACTCCGCCGGAACAGGTGGGCTTGCAGTGAAGCTGGAACGGAACCAGGTGTTGGGCGCGCTTCTTCTTGCGGCCATCGTGTTGGCTATTCTATTGCTGCGCTGGTGGAAATTTTCAGGATGAGCAGTTTTTCACGGCTCGTGGTGGTCCTCGGGCCGACAGCATCGGGCAAATCCGCGCTGGGGATCGCGCTTGCCGAACGGCTCGGCGGTGAAATCCTGGTGTGCGACTCGACGCAGGTCTACCGCCATTTCGATGTGGGCACCGCGAAAGTTCCTCCTGCTCTGCGGCGCGGCATTCCTCACCACTTGATGGACCTCGTCGAGCCGGCTGAGGTGTTCACCGCGGGCGAATACCGCCGGCGCGCCGCCGAAGCGCTCGAAGACTTGCGGCGGCGTGGCCGACTGCCCATTTTGACGGCGGGCACGGGGCTTTATCTTCGCGCGCTGCTCGAGGGATTGTCCGATGCGCCGGCGCGCTCCGAGGAATTGCGCGAACGGCTTCGGCGGAAGGCCGACCGGCGCGGGCCGGAGCATCTCCACAGAATATTGGCGCGCGTGGATGGGGAAACGGCGTCGCGCATCGCTCCGCGCGATACGCAGAAAATCATACGTACGATCGAGATGCGGGTCCTGGCGGGGAAGCCTGTGGGTGAGATTCACCGCGGCGGACGCGAGGGCCTTTCAGGCTACGAGGTGAGAAAAATCGGGCTGCTGCCGCCGCGCGCGGCGCTTTACGCGAGGATTGATGCGCGCGCCCGGTCCATGATGGAAGCGGGCTGGATCGAAGAGGTGCGCGGGCTGATTGCTGCCGGAGTGCCACGGGATGCGAAGGCGTTTCAATTCATCGGCTATTCGGAATTGCGGGAGCACGTGGAAGGGCGCAGGGAGCGGCAGGAGGCGGTTCGGGGCATTCAGCAGGCCACGCGGCGGTTTGCGAAGCGGCAAATCACATGGTTTCGCAAGGAGCAAGGCGTGCATTGGCTTTCCGGCTTTGGCGATGATCCCGGCATCCAGGCCGCCGCTTTCGATTACGCGCAATTGTGACTCGCAGTCCTCGCGAGGTAGCATAGCGGCATGGCGAACCCATGGCTGAGTGTGCCTCTCACCGAGTACGAACAGCACATGAGCTCGGCGGAAGTGCAGCAATTAGGGGCGCTCTCCGAGCTATTCGCAGAAGCGATAGGACGCTCGCGCCCGTCGTCCATCGCGATCCTGGGAATCGCCGGCGGAAACGGGCTCGACCACATTGACGGCAGCATCACGCAGCGCGTCGTTGGGCTGGACGTAAACCCGCTGTACCTCGAAGCCGTCAGGGAGCGCTATTCGCATCTGCCTGGTCTTGAGCTCCACTGCGTCGATCTGTCTCGACAGCATGTCGAATTGGAACCCGTTCAACTCGTTCACGCGGCTCTGGTTTTCGAGCACGCGGGAGTTGATCGTTGCCTAGAGAACGCCATAACAACGATTGTTCCAGGCGGGAATTTGTCCGTCGTGCTCCAGTTGCCAGCGGAAACCGGAGAAACGGTAGGCGCGAGCCCGTTTTCCTCGATTCAGAATCTGAAGCCTCACTTTTCCCTGATCGATCCCGCATGGCTGCGGGAATCGCTCGCAGGGCGTGGATTTCGGCTGAATCACCAAACAACGCGTGCGCTACCCGCAGGCAAAGGCTTTTGGGCGGGGATTTTCTCCGCGCCCGAGGTGCACGACCGGAAATGAAACGGCGACTTTACGCCTAAAATTGGAGTCTGGTTCAAGACACTCCTAAATTTCAAACGGGCCACCTATTGAGAAGCGGAATGGCTTGACGCGGAAGGGCGGGGCGACTATTGTTTGGGTTTACATACGGAGGCGTATGGCTAGTCCAGCCCCAGCTCGAAGTCCACACCTTCAGCCTAGTGATTGGGTTCAGGCAGGTTTCGTTCGATTGTCTCGCGAAGGGGTTGATGCCGTGCGCGTCGAGGTGCTTGCGCGGGACCTGGGGGTGAGCAAAGGGAGCTTTTACTGGCATTTCCGCGACCGCGAAGACCTGCTGGGGA
The DNA here is from genome assembly GCA_963823205.1 of Terriglobia bacterium. Classification (GTDB taxonomy): domain Bacteria; phylum Acidobacteriota; class Terriglobia; order Acidiferrales; family UBA7541; genus Palsa-295. The sequence goes on along the minus strand of CAWGKL010000002.1, from coordinate 163,651 downwards.
GGATGCTGGCGCGCTGGGAGGAAGAGGAGGGCGGCCGGCCGGATGAGGATGCGGATAACGGGAGCGCCGCTACGCGATGGGCGCGATTCATCGAGCGGACCGCCGATCCGGCGCGCATCCGGACCGAAGCGGGTCTGCGGGTCTGGGCGCGGCGGGATGAACGCGTGGCGAGCCGCGTGGCTGCTGTAGAGAGAAAGAAGGCCGCGCGAATTGCGGAAGTGCTGCGCGAGGTGGGTTTCCAGGAATCGGCGGCGGAATCGTGGGCGGAAATTGTGTTGCTGGTCTGCCTGGGATGGCTTGACCGCGCGACTCGAGATCGTGAATTTCAAATAGCAGGCCGCGGCCTGGGCGAATTTCTTTCCGAGACGGTGCTGGCGGCTTCCGCGCGCACGTCCGCTGGGAACCGCTGAAGGCGCGGTGTAGCCGTTGCGAGAATGAAAGACACGCACCCTTAAACACCAAAGGGTGCGGCACCCGCGAAATTTTATTCGAGCCGCAATCGCGATTCGGTGTGACGCGATCCACCTGCGCCCGATGAAGAAACGAAGGGTGGGCCACCCGCGAAGCGTTCTTCATGTGCCCAGTCTGAAGAGGGATTCTTCGACTACGTCCCGCGCCCGCCAAAAAGCGGCGGGAGAACCAAGAACGCGGGACTCCGCTCAGAATGACAGCGCAATACGTTTCGCTCGATTTAAGACAATGCCGAAGGGCGAGACTGCTGGCCGGGCGCGGTAAACTGTGGCAAACTCGATGATTCGAGAGGCGCGGCGGGCGCGCGCGGAGCGGGCATCGCTCGCGGCGGCGCCGGCCAACCGCACAACGACACATGGATCCCCGCTTCATCCGCAATTTCTGCATCATCGCGCATATTGACCACGGCAAATCCACGCTGGCGGACCGTCTGCTGGAGCTGACCGGCGCGCTCAGCCAGCGCGAGATGACCGCGCAGGTGCTCGATTCGATGGACCTGGAGCGCGAGCGCGGCATCACCATCAAGGCAAAATCCATCCGGCTGCACTACACGGCGCGCGATGGGCACGAGTATCGCCTGAACCTGATTGACACACCGGGGCACGTGGATTTCTCGTATGAGGTCTCGCGCGCGCTTTCGGCCTGCGAAGGCGCGCTGCTGGTGGTGGACGCGAGCCAGGGCGTGGAAGCGCAGACGGTGGCCAACGCGTTTCTCGCGTCGCGGCACGGGCTGGAAATCATTCCGGTGATCAACAAGATTGACCTGCCGGCGGCGCGTCCGGATAACGCCCGTGAGCAAATCGAAAACGTGCTGGCGATTCCGGCCGGGGATGCGCTGGAAATCAGCGCGAAGAGTGGGCTGGGAGTCGGGGAAGTGCTGGAGGCGATCGTCGCGCGCATCCCAGCGCCCCAAGGCTCGGCGGACGCGCCGCTGCGCGCGCTGATTTTCGATTCGTGGTTCGACGCGTATCGCGGGGCGGTGGTGCTGGTGCGGGTGATGGAGGGGCGCATCACGCCGGGGATGAAGATCCGGCTGTGCGCGAACAACGAGGTCTACGAAGTGGAAAATCTGGGCGTGCTGACGCCGAAACCCATCGCGCTCGAGGAGTTGGCCGCCGGCGACGTGGGGTTCATCATCGCCAATATCAAGCGCGTGGCGGACGCGCGCGTGGGCGATACGGTGGTGGAAGCCGCGCGGCCGGCGGCGCCGCTGCCGGGGTTCGAGGCCATCAAGCCGATGGTCTTCGCCGGGCTCTTTCCGGTGAATGCGAGCGACTATGAAATGTTGCGCGACGCGCTTGGAAAACTGCAGCTCAACGACGCGGCATTTTTTTACGAGCCGGAAAATTCGGTGGCGCTGGGGTTCGGCTTCCGGTGCGGCTTTCTGGGCCTGCTGCACATGGAAATCGTGCAGGAGCGCCTGGAGCGCGAATTCAATATCGAGCTGATCACCACGGCTCCGAGCGTGCGCTACCGGATCACGACGGGCGCGGGAGAAACGACGGAGGTGGACAACCCCACGAAATTTCCGCCCCCCGCGGCGATCCTCACGATCGAAGAGCCGATACTGATGGCCATGATCATCACGTCGGAGGAATCGTTGGGGGGAGTTCTGGCACTCTGCGAGGAAAAGCGCGGGGTGCAGAAGAAGTTCGAGTATCTTTCGCCCACGCGCGTGATGCTGAGCTACGAAATGCCGCTGAATGAAATCGTGCTGGATTTTTACGACCGGCTGAAGAGCGTCTCGCGCGGCTATGCTTCGCTCGATTACCATCTTTCGGGCTACCGCGAATCCGACCTGGTGAAGCTCGACGTGCTGGTGGGAGGAGAGCCCGTGGACGCGCTGACGATCATCTGCCACCGCGAGCAGTCCTACGAGCGCGGGCGGGAACTCGTGACACGTTTGCGAAAACTGATTCCCCGGCAGATGTTCGAGATCGCGGTGCAGGCCGCGATCGGCAGCCGCGTGATCGCGCGCGAAACGATCAGCGCGATCCGGAAAAACGTGATCGCCAAATGCTACGGCGGAGACATATCGCGCAAGCGCAAACTGCTCGAAAAGCAAAAGGAAGGCAAGAAGCGCATGAAGCGCGTGGGCCGGGTGGACATTCCGCAGGAGGCATTTCTCGCGGTGCTGAAGGTGTCCGGCGGAGCGGACGAGGAATAGCTCGGGCGCGGTTTCGTTGACAAGGGGACGGCAGATTGCCAAGCTGGAGCGCACGGTGAACGGCAGAATCAAAATTCGCCCGATGGGAATAATTTTGGCGGCGGCCACCGCGGCTTTTCTCTGCGGCTGCGCGGCGAGCCGGAAGACGGCGGTGAAGCCCTCCCAGGCGCCCGTGCCGCTCCAGACGGCGACGAAGGCCCAACTGATTGCGGAGTACAATCGCCAGGCCGAAGCCATTACCTCGGTGAACGCCGGGGTGACGATGAAACTGACGGCGGGCGCGGCTTACACGGGGTTCATCGAACAGTATCATGAGGTCCAGGGGTTCATTCTGGCGGAAAAACCTTCGGAAATTCGAGTGATCGGCCAGGCGCCGGTGGTGGGCACGAACATTTTCGACATGACCAGCGACGGAGAGACGTTCCGCATTTTCATTCCGTCGAAGAACGAGTTTGTCACCGGGCCGGCAAATCTGGAGCGGCCGGCGGCGAAGCCGATCGAAAATCTGCGGCCGCAGCATTTGCTGGACGCGATTTTCTGGAAGACTATCCCGGCCAAAGCGCCCGTGCTCTTGGAGGAGGCGGAGGGAACGAGCGGGGCGGCGCGCTATTACGTGCTCACCGTGGCGCGGGTGGTGAGCGCGGCGGACTCCACCGATTGGGAGATGGCGAGCAGGATTTGGTTCGACCGAAGCGACCTCAGCGTCTCGCGGATCGAGATGTATGAACCCGGAGGCGCGCTGGGTTCGGACACGCAATACAGCCGATGGGACACGTTCGGCGCCGAGAAATATCCGCGCGAAATATCGCTCGAGCGTCCGGCCAGCAATTATGAGCTGCAGATCACGATCCAGAAGGTGACGCTAGACGAGCCGATCGCGGCCAGCCATTTTGTTTTGGAGCAGCCGCCGGGAACAAAATTGGTGCGCGAGGGCGAGAGCGGCGGGACCCGCGGAGATGCGGCCGCCCGGGCCCCGGGCGGGGCGAAGGAGCCGCAGCCTTGATCGCTTACATGATCGTGCAGAACGTGCTGCACCGGCCGCTGCGCACGCTGATAACGGTGATCGGCGTGGCCGTGGAAGTGACGCTGGTAATCATCGTGGTGGGACTGACAACGGGCCTGCTGACGGAATCAGCCAAGCGCACGCAGGGGGTGGGAGCGGACATCGTGGTCCAACCGCCCAATGCGTCCATCTTTATGGCGTTCAGCGGCGCGCCCATGCCCGTCAGCATAGCGGATAAGCTGCGGGACCTGGAGTATGTGCAAGCAGTGACGCCCGTGCTGATTCAATTCAATGCTGTGAACGGGCTAGACATCGTTTACGGGATTGATCCGGAGAGTTTTCGGGCGGTTTCGGGCGGTTTTGCTTTTTATGCCGGCCACGATCTGGAGAATCCCGACGACATACTGGCGGACGACCTATACGCGCGCGGGAAGCACGTGAAAGTGGGGCAGACGCTGCACATCCTGGGGCACGACTTTCACGTGGCGGGGATCGTGGAGCACGGCAAGGGGGCGCGGCTTTTCGTCCTGATGCCCACGCTGCAGGAGATGATGGGCGCATACGACAAGGCTTCGATTTTCTATGTGAAGTGCGACCGCAGCGATCACACACCGGCCGTGGCGGACGAAATCCAGGGATTGCTGCCCGGATACGAAGTACGTTCGCTGAAGGACATGATGTCGCTGATGACGTTGTCGGGGCTGCCGGGGCTGAACGCTTTTATCAGCGTGATGGACGGCATCGCCGTGACGATCGGATTCCTGGTGATCTTCCTTTCGCTGTACACGACGGTACTCGAGCGCACGCGGGAGATTGGGGTGCTGAAGGCACTGGGCGCATCGAAGGGCTATATCGCCGGGAACATCCTCAGCGAAACCATGCTGCTCTGCCTGGCAGGAATTGTCATCGGAGTAGGCCTGAGCTACCTGACGAAAACGGTCTTCATGAGGATTTTCCCCACGATCCCGATCCTGATTCTTCCGAAGTGGATCGCCATCTCCGGGCTGATTGCCATTTTTGGCGGATTCCTGGGCGCGTCCTATCCGGCGTGGATGGCCAGCCGCAAGGACGCCGTCGAAGCCCTCTCCTACGAGTGATCCCGCCTCGGTGGGCTTTCACTTTGCGACAAGCTCACGGAAGCTCACGTTGACCCGCGTGGCCGCATCCTTCTAGGCTGGAGGGATGGGCGACGTTCTTAAAGCCGAAGTCACCGTTGATGACGACTTGAACCAGATCGAACGCGACGTTCGCACGCTGAAGATCGAATACGAGCAGTACTTCGGAGGAGGACGCCCGCGGCCTCCCACGGACACGCAGTGGCGCGTGGAAAGCATGATGCGGCGGTGCAACGAACGCGTGGGCGACCTGAAATTCGCACAACGCTTCCGCTTCAACAATCTCCAGCAGACCTACGCGAAGTACCAGGAAATATGGCGAAAGAAGCTGGCGCTGAAGGAAACCGGGATGGCGCAGCGCCACTACGGCGCCGCGGCAAAAATCATCGAAGAGGAGCGAATGCGCGTGGCGGGTCGCAAGGATGCGTCCGACGCGCGCGATTCCGCGCGGGCGGCGGGAGCCGCGGTTCACTCCGGCGGGAGACACGCCGGAAAAAAGGAGGCCGCATTCGCGCTGGCTCTCTCCGATCCGGAACGGGAACACGAGAAAGTGGAGAGGCTCTACCGGAAGCTGCTCGAGGCGCGGTCCGAAACCGGGGAAAGCTCGGGAGCGCCGAGCCTGGGCGATTTTCAGAAATTCGTGCGCAAAAAAACGGAGGAGCTCAAGAAAAAGGGCGGGCACGAAATCGAATACAGCGTGGCCGTCGAAGGCGGCCGCGTGAAGCTGAAGGCGCGCATTCAAAATTGATTGTGTTCGCCGCTGACGGGCGAAGCGGCCCGGGCGGAGTTCGAATCCCACCTCTCCAAATTTTTTCCACAGGGTAAACTCAGGCTCTCTCGGCACGCCCTTTCGAATTTTTACGGAAACGCATACACTACACGGCTCTTGGCAACGAGGAGGCGGAACTGTGCCCATCGAGCGGGCGCTCGTCAGCGTGTACGACAAAACCGGGGCGGCGGATTTTGCGCGCGCGCTGGCCGCGCTGGGAATCGAAATCGTTTCGACCGGAGGAACGGCGCGGCTGCTGCGCGAGGCGGGAATACCCGTGCGCGACGTGGCCGAGCTGACGGGCTGGCCGGAAATGTTGGGCGGGCGGGTGAAGACTCTGCATCCGAAAATACACGGCGGGATTCTCTTCCAGCGCGGGAAGGCGGAGGACCGGGCGCAAGCCGGCGAGCACGGCATCGTGCCGATTGACCTGGTGGTGGTGAACCTGTATCCCTTTTCCGCGACGGCGGCCAAGCCGGGAGTGACGCCGGAAGAGCTGATCGAAAACATCGATATCGGCGGGCCGGCCATGGTGCGGTCGGCGGCGAAGAATTTTCAAAGCGTGGCGGTGGTGACCGATCCGGGGGACTACGCGGCGATTGCCGCGGAACTGCAGGAGAAGCGCGAGTTGAGCCTCGCCACGCGGCTCGCGCTCGCGCGCAAGGCCTACGCCCGCACGGCGCGTTACGACGGCGAAATCGCGACGGAACTCGGGCGGCTGCGAGCCGATGGCAATGTCACATTGGGCGCGCCGGAAAAATTGCCGGAGCGGATTCACATCGCGCTGGAACGCCGCCAGGCCATGCGCTACGGCGAAAACCCGCATCAGGCCGCGGCGCTTTATATTCCCGCGGGCGGCCCGGCGGCGGGCCTCGCCGGGGCGGCGCAGCTTCAGGGCAAGGAGCTTTCCTACAACAACCTGGTGGACCTGGACGCCGCCTGGAGCCTGGCGGTGGAATTTGAGCGCCCCGCGGCGGCGATCATCAAGCACAACAATCCATGCGGCGCGGCGGAGCAGGAGACACTGCGCGAGGCTTACGTGCAGGCGCTGGCGTGCGATCCCGTCTCGGCATTTGGCGGGGTGATGGCGTTCAACCGTCGGCTGGACGCGGCGACGGCGCAGGAGATTGGGAAGCTGTTCGTCGAGTGCATCGTGGCGCCGGGTTACGAGCCTGGCGCGCGCGCCGAGGCTGGCGGCCAAGAAGAATTGGCGGCTGCTGGAAATGCCGCGCGAGACGAGTGGCGAGCGGGGCGCGGGCGCCGAGCTCGAGATAAAGCGAATTTCCGGCGGAGTGCTCGTCCAGGAGCCGGACCACCGAGAACTGCGCGAAGCGGAGTTGAAGGTGGTGACGGAGCGCGCGCCGACGGACGCGGAGCGGCGGGCGCTCGTCTTCGCGTGGAAGGTGTGCAAGCACGTGAAGTCGAACGCCATCGTCTTCGCGCGCGAGGGGCAGACGGTGGGCATCGGCGCGGGCCAGATGAGCCGCGTGGATTCGGTGAAGATCGCGGTGATGAAGGCGGAGGCCGCGAAACTCTCCCTTCGGGGCAGCGTGGTGGCGTCCGACGCTTTTTTCCCGTTCCCCGATGGCATGGAGGAAGCGGGGAAGGCCGGCGCCATGGCCGTGATTCAACCGGGCGGGTCGGTGCGCGACGCGGAGGTGATTGCCGCGGCCAACCGATTGAATATGGCCATGCTTTTCACGGGTGTCCGCCACTTCCGCCATTAGGAGATTGAAACATGCCCCGGCGAAGGCGAAAAACGATCGCGGCTCATCCCGGCGAGATTCTGCGAACGGAGTTCATGGAACCGTTGGGCCTCAGCGCGTATCAACTGGCCAAAGCGCTGCATTCGCCGGGAATCTACGAGATCGTGCGCGAACATCGGGCGATCAGCGTGGATCTGGCTCTGCGCCTTGGCAGGTATTTCGGCATGACGCCGCAATTCTGGCTCAACCTCCAGACCGACTATGACCTAAGGCGCGCAGCGGCTCGTGCGCCACTCGGCAAGATCAAGCCGCGCGCGGCCGCGTAACGGTGCGCGAGCCTTACACCGCCTTCTATTTTTTTCGGTGGTAGATGATTTCGACGACTTCGGGATCGCCCTTTTCGGGAACGATTTCCGAGTGCCAAACGTAGGTGTCCGCGTCGAGGCGGCGAAAAAGGACGCGCTTCGGCTCTCCGTTGAGGGGATTTTCGAAGACGGCCTTCTTCGCGTCCACGGCGGTGAGTTGCAGGACCGCGGGCGCGGAAGGCTCCCAGGGCGCCAGTGACGGCGTGAAATGGCGCAGATGAAATTCGATGCCGTCGGGCTGCTCGACCAGGGAAACCAATTCGAGGACCAGAGTTTTGTCGCCCTCGGCCACGCGGAATAAGCCCTGGAGGGCGTCCCCCCTGGGCGCCATCCACACCTGCTCGGCAACGCGGGGGCCCCAATCGCCGCGCCATTTCCCTTCGAGCCAAGCGAAGTCCGCAATCGTGGATTTCGCGGGGCGCGTGGAATCGGAGGCCAGGGCGGGAGCGGCGGATGGCGGCGCGGCCGGCAGGACGCCCAGAAGCATGGCGAGAAGCAGCCATACGCTCGAAATTCGCGTGTCCATGAAAGGTTTGATTCGACGCATGCGCAGCCGCCGAGGTTGCCACAGCTATTAAACACAATTAGCAAGTTCCTGGAAAGCGGTATCGGAAAACGGTTCCGGCGCATCTTACCAAGGAGACGGAAAGGAACACGCGGGGAGGGAAAATTTTGACGTCCCCGCTCCTGCTATAAGATAATTGTAGGATTGCTCCTTGCCATGAAGAGGCGCATGAAGAAGATTCTGAATACGGCGATCCTAGCGGCTCTTTTCGCAGCGCCCGCGGCGCTCGGGCAGAATGCCGCGCCGGGCGCGGCGCCTGCCAGCCCGCAGGACAAGGATGCGTCCGATCGCGCGAGCGCCTATTACTATTTCACGGTGGGGCACCTCGACGAGCAGGAGTTCGAAATAACCGGCGGCGCGGACCTGGCCACCGAGTCCATTGCTTCCTATAAGAAGGCGCTCGAGATGGATCCCGACTCGGTGACCGCCCGGGAACGCCTCGCCGAGATCGAGGCCGAGTCGCAGCAGCTCCACGACGCGGTGGTAGACGCGCAAGAAGCGCTCAAGATGGACCCCAACAATGTGGACGCGCACCGGCTGCTGGCCCGAATCTACGTGCGGACGCTCGGCGACCTATCGGCCGGGGAAGTGCAGCAGGAAAGCCTGGACAAGGCCATCGAGCAGTTCGAGGCCATCCTAAAAATCGAGCCGGACGATTCCTTTTCGGCGTTGTGGCTCTCGCGGCTTTACGGCTTCGAGAACAAACACGCGGAGGCGGAGAAAATCCTGCGCGGGGTGCTGGCGCGCAATGCGGATGACGAGTCGGCGCTGGAACAATTGAGCCAGCTTCTGATTGACGAGGGGCGCTACCAGGACGCCATCGACCTGCTGACCCAGGCAGCCAACGATTCCTCCTCTCCGGAGGATTATGACTTGCTGGGCGACGCCTATTCGCAGGCGAAAGAATACAGCGAGTCGGAAACGGCGTACAGCAAGGCCGTGGAGGAAGATCCGGATGATCCGGGGCATCGCCACGGACTCGCCCAGGCGCTGGAATCGGAGGACAAATACGCCGAGGCTCTGGAGCAATACAAAAAACTCGCGGAGCTCGAGCCGGGAACCGCGGACGATTATCTACACATGGCACAGCTGGAACGCCAACTCGGGCAGTTCGATCAGGCCGAGGCCAGCTTGCTGAAGGCCAAGCAGCTCGCTCCCGACAGCCTTGAGGTGCTCTACAACCAAGCGCAGCTCGACGAAGATCAGGGCCTTTACGACGACGCCGTCAAAGTGCTGACGGACGCGATCGCCGGGGTCAAGAGCCGCGCGACCGCCAGCAGCGATGAAAATCCGGGCGCTCTGGCGGTTCTCTACGAGGAACTCGGCCAGGCATACCGGAGCCAGCAAAATTACGCCGCCGCGGAGGAGGCGTTCGAGGAGATGGGCAAGCTGGGCCCGGATCCGGAAAAGCGGGCGGAGATCCTGCTGATAGAGACGTATCGCGAGAGCCGCGACATTGACCGCGCCATCGCGGAAGCGAAAAAGGCGCTGGAAAATTCTCCGAATGATGCGAACCTGACGGTCACGCTGGCCATGTTGTATGGCGAGAAGGCCGACACGGTCACGGGGACGAAGCTTCTCCAAGGGCTGCTGAAGGGGGACGACAGCGATCAGGAAATCTATATCGACATGGCGCAAGTGGATGAGAGCGGCCGGCAGTATGCGGACGCGGAGCAATCGGCCGAGAAGGCCGAGCAGATGGCGCACCAGCCCGCCGACAGAGAGACGGCATGGTTCATGCTGGGCGCCATCTATGAGCGCCAGAAGAAGTACGACCAGGCCGAGCAGGAATTCCGCAAAGTGCTGGAAGTGAATCCGAACAATGCGGCCACGCTGAATTATTACGGGTACATGCTGGCCGACCGCGGCGTCCGGCTGGACGAGGCCACGTCACTCATCCAGAAGGCCGTGAAGCAGGAGCCGAACAACGGCGCGTATCTCGACAGCCTGGGCTGGGCTTACTACCGGCAGAACAAGCTGGCCGAGGCGCAGGAGTATCTGAGCAAGGCGGTGGAGCGCGAGGGCAATGATCCGACGATCCTGGGCCATCTCGGCGACGTGTACCTGAAGCTGGGCCAGAACGAGCGCGCCGCGCAATTGCTCGAGCACTCGCTCGCGGAATGGCAAAAAGTGCTGCCGGCGGATTATGAAGCCGACAAGGCCACCGAGATCGAGGCGCAGTTGAAAACCCTGAAGCGCCGCCTAGCGCAAAAAACGGCGCCGGGAACACCCAATTCGCAGTAAGCTCCCCCGGATGAAAAATAGCATTCGTCTCCCGGCATTCGCGAAAATCAATTTGTGCCTGCACGTCTTGAGACGGCTTCCGGACGGCTATCACGAGTTGCGCACGATTTTCCAGGCCATCTCGCTGCGCGACACGCTGGAACTGTGGCAAGCGCCCGGCGCGGGCGTCCGCGTGGAGACGGACGACCCGGCGTTGCCGGCAGGTCCCGAGAACCTGGTGTACCGGGCGATCGAGGCTATGGGTGGCGAGCTGGGGTTTCGCGGCGGCATTCACGCGCGGCTCCAGAAGAGCATACCGGTGGCGCGCGGGCTGGGCGGGGGATCGAGCGATGCGGCGGCCGCGCTGATCGGGATGCTGCGGCTCTTGAAAAAGAAGCTGCCGCTCGAGCGGCTGATGGAAATCGCGGCGGGCTTGGGCGCCGACGTGCCATTTTTTCTCTTCGGCGGGCGGGCGCTGGGAGTGAATCGCGGCGACGAGATTTATCCCCTGGCCGACGCGCCGCCGCAGGCAATTCTGGTGGTTTCGCCCAAGGAAATCGGCGTGAGCACGCGGGACGCCTACCATTGGCTTTCCGCGGAATTGACAAACCGCGCAAAAGCCCCTACTATTTGGGGGTTCTGTGCTCTGTGCTGGAGCCGGCGGGGCGGGGTCGCGAACGATTTCGAAGGGCCCGTGTTCCGCCATCATCCGCGACTCGGAGAAATCCGCGACGGATTGCTCAAGCGAGGAGCCGCAGAAGCCGCGCTGGCGGGTAGCGGGTCGGCGGTGTTCGGAGTATTCCGAAACCCAGCGCAGGCGCGCCGAGCCGCTCGCGCGTTCCCGGAAGATTCGGTCTTCGCTGTGGAAACTCTATCCAGGGAAAAATATGGCCGCGCCATGGGATGGCGCGTGACCGGCTGAGAGGAAAACTTTGGCCGACGGCAAGTTCAAGGTTTTCTGCGGGACGGCGAATCCGGCGCTGGCGAATGCCATCTGCCGCTATCTGGGCGTGCCGCTGGGCAAGGCGGAACACGGCCAGTTCTCCGACGGCGAGACGCGGTACCAGATTCTCGAGAACGTGCGCGGAGAAGACGTCTTCGTCGTGCAGCCCTGCTCGAATCCGGTGGATTACCACCTGATGCAGGTGCTGCTGATGATTGACGCCTTCAAGAGGGCCTCGGCGTGGCGCATCACGCCGGTGATTCCGTATTACCCGTACGCGCGCCAGGACCGCAAGGACCGGCCGCGCGTGGCCATTTCGGCCAAGCTGGTGGCGGACCTGCTGGAGACGGCCGGTTCGACCCGCGTGCTGACGCTCGACCTGCACGCCCCGCAGATTCAGGGATATTTCAATATCCCGGTGGACCATCTGTACGCCGCGCCGGTGATGGTCGAGTACTTTCAGAAGAAAAAGCTCGGGCCGATCACGGTGGTATCGCCCGATGCAGGCGGCGTGGAGCGGGCGCGGCTCTTCGCCAAGAGAATTGACGCGCCGCTGGCCATCGTGGATAAGCGGCGCATTGATGTGAACGTGAGCGAAGTGATGAACCTGATCGGCGACGTGAAAGGCCGGCCGGCGCTTGTGATTGACGACATTATTGACACCGCCGGGACGCTGGTGAAGACGGCGGAAGCGCTTCTCGAGCACGGCGCGACAAGAGTTTTCGCGGCCTGCACGCATCCCGTCTTCTCAGGGGACGCGGCCGAACGCATCATGAACTCGAAGATTGAGGAAGTGGTCGTGACGGATTCCGTGCCGCTCAATGGAGCGGCCCGGAAGATGCCCAAGATCACGGTGCTGAGCGTGGCGGAATTGCTGGCGCGGGGAATTCAATCCATCCACGAAGAGACATCCATCAGCGAGCTGTTTATTTAAGTTACCGCGGGACCGCCGCAGAGAAATGGCCCGGCCCATCGCCCGCCCGAAGAGGATGGGCGCCCCGGCATTCGCCGGAGGCAGGCAGGATAAGAGGACGCATGGAAACATTCACAGTGGAAGGAAAAGTTCGCGAGGAGCGCGGCAAGAACGCGGCGCGGCGCACGCGGCTGACCGGGATGGTTCCGGCGATTCTCTACGGCGGGCGCAAGGATTCGATCTCGCTGGCCGTGAACGCCAAGCAGGTGGCCCGCATTCTCCGCTCCGAGACGGGCCATAACACCATCTTCAGCGTGCACGTGGAGGGCGGCAAGGAAGAAAAGGCCATGCTGAAGGATTGGCAGGTGGATCCCGCGAGCGGATCGCTGCTGCACGTGGACCTGCTGCGCATCGCCATGGACGTGCGCATGCGCGTCCGCGTGCCGGTGCACACCTTCGGCGAGCCGCAGGGCGTGAAGATGCAGGGCGGCGTTTTCGAAATGGTCACGCGCGAGGTGGAGCTCGAATGCCTGCCGGGCGACATCCCGGAAGAGTTCAAGATGGATGTGAGCGAGATGCTGATCGGAAAACAGTTGCGCGCGGCCGATCTGCCGATTGATCCCCAAAAAATCAAGCTTTTGACGGACCCGCAGCGGGTGATCGCCCACGTGGTGATACTCAAGAAGGAAGAAGAGCCGGCTCCGGAAGCGGCCGTGGCCACCGAAGCCGCTCCGGCCGAGCCCGAGGTCATCAAGAAGGGCAAGAAGGAAGCGGAAGAGGGCGAAGGCGAAGCGGGGGCTGCGGAAGCCGCTCCCAAGGCCGAAAAACCGGAGAAGAAGGGCAAAGAGAAGTAGGCGGGCCCTCCGTTTCGAGCATGGCGGCAGGGGATGGCGCGTCCCATGCGCGCGCGAATGGATTTTTTCCGAATGCGATTGATTGTGGGGCTTGGCAATCCCGGCTCGGAATACGAATGGACGCCGCACAATATGGGCTTCCTGGCCGTGGACGCGCTGGCCGAACGCGCGGGGATTCGCGTGACGCGGCCGGAAGCGAAGTCCCAGGCGGGGTTGGGCGAGATCGCCGGCCAGGAAGTGCTACTGGCCAAGCCGCAGACGATGATGAATCTGAGCGGCGTGGCCGTGCGCATGCTGATCGAACGGCACCAGTGCGATCCCGCGGAAATGATCGTGCTGCTCGACGAGATTGACCTGCCGTGGGGGATGCTGCGGATTCGCACGCGGGGCGTGGGGAGCACTCACAACGGGTTGAAGTCGGTGATCGGAGCGATCGGCACGGATGAATTCATCCGCGTCCGCATGGGCGTCCAGCCGGAGCGGGAGTGGGGCGACCGCAAGGATTACCTGCTCTGCTCGATGGGACGCGCGGAGCTTCCCATCGCCCAGCAAATGGCGGTGGACGCGGCGGAGGCGGTGGAAATGATTTTGACCGAGGGCGTGGACAAGGCCATGACGCGGTGGAATCGCCGCGCCACGCCGGAGGAAGAGAGCGCGGAGTAGCGGCTTGCGTTTGCCGCGCGCAACACCGGAAATCGAAGGCCCGGGAATCGAGGACACATGGAAGAGCGCCAGTACGATCTGATTTTCATCTGCCGGCCGGACACGCCGGAGGCGGAGGTGGACAAAATCATCTCCACGCTCGAGCATGCCGCCGCCGAGAAGGGCGACAAAATCGAGAAGACGGAGAAATGGGGGCGCAAGCGCATGGCCTACCGCGTCCAAAGGCTGCGCGAGGGATTTTACGTGTACATGGTGGTGCGTTCGAGCCATGGGGAGCTGGTGAAGGAACTGGAGCGCCGGCTGAAGGTGGCCGATCCGGTGATCAAGTATTTGACCGTGCGCCTGGACGAGGAAATGAAGCGGCAGGAGAAGCTGAAGCGCCACCGCGAGCGCCGCGCCGCACGCCGTCCGCGCAAAACGGCGCCGGCGGCGCCGCCCTCGCCGGGCAGCGGCGAGCAGCAGCAACCCGCCGCCACACTGTAGTCAGGGAGAAAACGAATGACAGAAGAAAACGCGCCGCAACAGCAAGCGCCGCCCGCGGCGCCCTCCGGTCCACCGAGGTCATCCGGACCCGGCGGGCCAGGCGGCCCGCGGCCACCGGGCGGCCGTCCGGGGGGGCCCGCCAAGCGAGGCAAGCGCAGTTTTGTGCGCAAGAAGAAGGTCTGCCGGTTCTGTGTGGACAAGGCCGACTTCATTGATTACAAAAGGGCCGAGATCCTCGCGCCCTTTCTCCAGGAGCGGGGGAAAATTCTTCCGCGCCGCATCACCGGCACCTGCGCGCGGCATCAGCGCTGGCTGACCGTGGCCATCAAGCGGGCGCAAAATATCGCCCTGCTGCCCTTTGCCGCGGAGCTTTGAGAATTCGAGGGTGAGGAACATGCAGATTATCCTGCAGGAAGACGTGGAAAAACTGGGCACGCGCGGCCAGGTGGTGGAAGTGGCCGAGGGATACGCCCGCAATTTTCTTTTGCCGCGCAAACTGGCGCTCGAAGCCAATGCCGGCAACATGAAGCGGCTCGAGAAAATGCGCGCCGCCTTTGCCAAGAAGGAAGCCACGGAAAAGGGAGACGCCGAGACGCTTGCTGGGCTGCTCGCCGGCGTGTCGCTCGAAGTGCGGCGCAAGGCCGGCGACAGCGACCAGCTCTTCGGCTCCGTAACCCCCGCGGATATTTCCGAAGCGCTCGCGGCGCAAGGCTTTACCGTGGACAAGCGCAAAATCACGCTCGCCGATCCTATCAAGCTGGTGGGCGAATATGAGATTCCCATCAAGCTGCACCGCGAAGTTACCGCCACGGTGAAGCTCGCGGTGAAAAAAGAAGAGTAGCGGCGCGCGATCGTTTCCGCGTTTTCCACTTTTCCGAAAACATCCACAGGTCCTGTGCGGTTGACTCCTGCAGCGGCAATGTCAGAATCATGACCGTTCCCGTGAATTCATTCCCAGCCACAATTAGAAAAACGGCCGGCGCTGCGGCGCGGAAAATGGCCTCTTGCGCGAAAATGGGTCCTGGGCGAAAATAAAGCGAATCTAAATGGCTAGCGACACAACCATCGAGCGTCCGCTCCCCCAAAATCTGGAAGCCGAGCGCAGCATCCTCGGCGCCGTGCTGCTCGATAATCACGCGCTCAACACCGCCGTGGAAAAACTGCGCTCGGAGGATTTCTTCCTGCCGCAGCATCGCCGCATTTTCGAGCGCATGATTCATCTGGGCGAAAAACAGCAGGCCATTGATACGGTCACGCTGATGGAGGACCTCACGCGCCGCGGCGAGCTGGAAGCCGCGGGCGGCGTGGCCTACCTTTCGCAGCTCGCCGACGGCCTGCCGCGCTTGACCAACGTCGAGCACTACGCGCGGATCGTGAAGGAGAAAGCCGTCCTGCGCAGCCTGATCTATTCCGCGTCGGCGATTCGGGAGCAGGCGCTCGAGGCCGCCGACGACGCCGACGTGATTCTCGACCGCGCTGAATCGAAAATTTTCCAGTTGGCGGAAGATCGCGTCCGCGCCGGCCTGATGGGCGTGAAGGACCTGGTGAAGGAAAATTACGCGCGCCTGGAAAGGATTTTCAGCGAAGGCCGCCGCATCACCGGGCTGGCCACCGGCTATCCCGGCCTCGACAACGAAACCGCGGGCTTGCAGCCTTCCGAGTTGATTATCCTGGCGGCGCGGCCTTCCATGGGAAAGACCGCGCTCGCGCTGAACATCGCGGAAAACGTGGCGCTTCGCGCGCGCCAGCCTGTGGCCATCTTCAGCCTGGAAATGTCGAAGGAGTCGCTACTGCTGCGCCTGCTCGCTTCCGAAGCGCGCGTGGACGCGCATAAGTTCCGCACCGGCCACATGAACCGCGACGACTGGGGCAAGATTACCGCCGCGCTCGCGAATCTCGGCGAAGCCCCCATTTGGATAGACGACTCCGCCTCTTCGACCGTGCTGGAAATGGGCGCCAAGGCGCGCCGCCTGAAGCGCGACCGTGGGCTTTCGCTGATGATTGTGGATTACCTTCAGCTCGTGGTTCCCTCGAACTCGGGGCGCGGCACCAACCGCCAGGAGGAAGTTTCCAGCATGTCGCGCGCGCTGAAAGGCCTGGCCAAGGAATTGAAGGTGCCCATCGTGGTGCTCAGCCAGTTGACGCGCGCGCCCGAGCGCGAAGAGCGGCGCCCCCAGCTCGCCGACCTGCGCGAATCGGGCGCCATCGAGCAGGATGCAGACGTGGTCCTCTTCATCAACCGGCCCAACTTCTACAAGACCGATCTCCCCGAGGAAGATCGCGCCAAGGCCGAAATCATCATCGCCAAGCAGCGCAATGGCCCCACCGGGAACCTGAATTTCGTCTTCCTGAGCCGGCACACCCGCTTCGAAGAAGCCGCACCCGACGCCTGGACTTCCGGCGGCGGTGAGTAGGGCGCGGCCCGCCGCGTCGCTTATGCCAAAGACGTCCGCAACAAAAAAAGTACGTAATTCCCAAGAGGCTCTCGTGTGCGGCGAGGCCTTCCAGAGGCTGGCGGAGAAATTCATTCCCGCCATCTGGACAGTTAAGGAGGGGATTTCCCATGTTATGCCTGATCAAATGGGCGACCTCGTGGCCTGCGCGACAAATTTAGCGTTTGCGGTGGAGTCTCTACTTGAAGGGCCTGCTCATACAACTGGGCCTGGATGTCCCAGTGGACCATAATCTAAGGAATCTGTATGGTGCGATACCTCAGGTGGTCAGGACGCTGATCGAGAGCATCTATGATACGGCTTTGCCAGACGAGGTGCGCCGACTGGGGGGGCACGTGAGCCTTACGGTCGCCAAGGGCCCGCCGAGAGAGCCACTATGGAACGATTACAAAGTGTCGCGAGCACTTCCGGACTTGCTGGCAAGATCGAAGGATCTATTCGTGTCCTGGAGATATGTATTTGAGTTCAGCCCTCCCGATGGCAGTTCCTATCAGTTCCGCCAATTTGAGTACGGCCTCCTAAGATGCGCCGCTGAGGTATTGAGGGTCGAGCTCGCGGTACGCTTGCACGAGACTGGGGAGAGACCCCTGCGAAAAAACCATGAAGAAGAAAACTGAGAAAAAAGAAGCCAAAGATAAAACCCGCCGGGAGTATGATTTTTCGAAGTTAAAGGGCGGCGTCAGAGGCAAGTATGCTGCGCGCTATCGAGGAGGCACCAATATCGTGCTCCTATCGCCGGACGTTGCCCCGTATTTCCCCGACGAGAAGTCTGTCAACACGGCGCTACGTACTTTAATTCACGTGGCGAAAAATTCAGTGAATCGCACCCGTTGATGTGACTTGGTATCCTTTCCGTTTTCCTCGGCGTATCCCACTTGCCACGTGTGTGTCGCTCCACACGCGCGGGCCTCTCACGGCGCGTTTGGCGTGTACCGCCCGCCGCGGCCGCTAACCCACGATTTATCCTGCTTATGCAGGCCGATGTGGCCTGTGGCACGCCCCCATGCGCGCGGCAAATGGAAAGGCCCGACATCTGCAGGAACCCATCCTGGCGTGTTTACCCAAACGCGGCGGCGGGAACGCATCGAATGGAAATTTCGTCGCGCCGCTGGCCGGGAGTCTGGCATTCTAAACATGATGGCAAAAGCAACGCATAGGAAGGGGCGCCCGGTCTGGGCGGAAATTTCGCTGAAGGCGATTTTGCACAACCTGCGCGTGATCCGGCGGCACGTCGGTCCGCATCCCGCGATTCTGGCGGTGGTCAAATCGAACGCCTACGGCCTCGGCGCCGTTCCGGTCTCGAAGGCGCTCCAGAAGGCCGGTGTCGGGTGGTTTGGAGTCACCTGCACGAACGAGGGCCTCGAGCTGCGCGAAGCGGGCATCCGTAAGCGGATATTGATCCTCACGGGATTCTGGCCGGGCGAAGAGAAGCGCATCCTGCAAAATCATCTAACGCCCGTGGTCACCCGCGTTGACGACCTGCGCCATCTCGAGCGCGCGGCAAAATCCCTGCGTGGAAATTTTTCCCGTTCCCGCGCGCGCGCGCCCTTCCATCTGAAGATCAATACGGGCATGAACCGCCTGGGCATTTCGCCCAACGAAATCGACGCCTTCGCGGCGGCGCTCGCCGCATGTCCGCACATCGAGTGGAAGGCACGTTCACGCACTTTGCCTCGGCGGAGGATTTCAGCGCGCGCCAAACGGACGATCAGGAGGCGCTCTTCCGCTCCTGCCTCGCACGCCTGCGCGCCCTGGGAATTTCTCCCGGCATCGTGCACGCGGCCAATAGCGGCGCCATCTGCGCGCGCCCTTCCACCTGGGCGGACATGGTGCGGCCCGGCGCGATTCTTTACGGCTATTTCCAGTCGTTCGATCCGCCGGATAAGGGACAGGAAGTGCGGAGCCGCCTGCCCATCCAGCCCAGCCTGGCGCTTCGCGCACGGATTATTTCCCTGCGCGATCTTCCCGCGGGGCAAAGCGTGGGATACTCCGCGCGATTCACCACCGAGCGGCCCTCGCGCATCGCCGTGATCAACGCCGGCTATGCCGACGGCATCCTGCGCCAGCGCACCAATCGCGGAAGCGCTCTCCTGCACGGACGCCGCGTCCCGCTCGTCGGCGCGATTTCGATGGACTTGACCGCGCTCGACGTCACCGGCGTACCCGAAGCCGCGGTCGGCGATGTGGTCACGATCTACGGCCGCGATGGCGGCGACGAAATTCAGGTCTCCGACGTGGCCCGCGAAATCGGCACGGTCACCTCCGACCTCCTCTGCGCCCTCGGCCACCGCGTCCCGCGCTACTACCTCTAGGATTGGAGCAGTCTCATGTCTTCGCCGCGGTGCGGCCTCAGCCGAGCTGGTAAGATGCCTACGAAGAACGACGGCGGCGTGCCTCTCTTAATCCCGCCGCTAACATCGAGGTGAGATATGCATTCGAAGTACGTCGTCCGCATTCTTACTCTAAGCCTAGTATTCTTCGCGTCCGGAACGACCGGGTTCGGCAACGTGGTGAACGCTAACTCGGAGCAGGCGCGTCTACACGACCTAGCTATGCAAGTCGCAGGTGGCAGCATAACCAAGATTGAAGTGCTCGAGATCCCTCCAGACATCGAGACACGTACGCGAATCACGCCTGAGATGCTCGAAAGGCAGTTTTATTACAAACCGACGTTCGAACTCGAACGTGGTTCTTCCCCTCGGACAAAACTAACCGCCGCGATGGAAAGCACGTCAGTCAATCCACAAAATGAAGCGGCAGACCTGCGATGGGCTATGTTGTTTTATTCCTATGAAGGCAAACGCGTCGGAGCAATTTATTTTGACGCAAATGGGAAGCGCGGCTATTTGGACGAGACTGCTGTATCTTTTACAGGAGGTCTCTTTCAATGGGTTGACAGTACGTTTTCGAATTGGCTATGATGCTTGGCAGTGTCGGCGGTGCTCCGAGGTGAGCTTGCTATCCAGAAGAAGATTCTGCGCCATGGCGAGCCTGGCAGCCGCCGCGCCCCTCGTCGCCTTCGGCGAGCGCGCGGCGCGTGATGTCCCCGACATCGCCAAGATCGACCGGCATCGCATCCTCACGGCCGCCGACCGTTACCTGCGCAACCAGCCCGTAACCATCACGAGCTTTCCCAGCCCGCGCAGCGCCGGAGGCCCGCACGATTATTTTTCCGAGGCCGACTACTTTTGGCCCGACCCGAAAAATCCCTCCGGCCCATACGTCAATCGCGACGGCATGTCCAACCCGGACAATTTCACGTCGCATCGCCACACCCTGATCCGCCTGAGCGTCGAGGCGCCTGCGCTCGCGGCGGCGTGGCTGCTCACGCGCGACCCGCGCTATTCGAGCCATGCCGCCAAGCACCTGCGCGCCTGGTTTTTCGATCCCGCGACGATGATGAATCCGAATTTGCAGTACGCCCAGGCGGTTCACGGAGTCACCACGGGCCGCGGCACCGGGATCATAGACACGATTCACCTGGTTGACGTTGTTCGTTCCATACCGCTGCTGGAGCAGTCGGCGGCGCTTTCGACGGACGAAGCGCGGCAATTGAAAAAATGGTTCTCCGATTACCTTGCGTGGATGACCACCTCGGTGAACGGCCAGAAGGAACGCGACGCCAAAAACAATCACGCCGTGTGCTGGATCATGCAGGTATCGGAATTTGCGGCCTTCACCGGCACGAACGATCTAACCGAATTTTGCCGCGCGCGTTTCAAGCAGTTCATCGTTCCGGGGCAGATCGCCGCCGACGGCAGCTTTCCGCTCGAGCTTGCGCGCACCAAGCCCTACGGCTACTGCCTGTTTAATCTCGACGCCATGTCCACGGTCTGCCAGATTCTTTCCACGCCCGAGGACAATCTCTTCTCCTTCGCGCTTCCCGACGGACGCGGATTCGCCCGAGCCATGGCCTTCATGTTCCCGTTCATCGCGGACAAAAGCTCCTGGCCCTATCCTCACGACGTTGAATACTTCGACTATTGGCCCGTCCGCCAGCCGAGTCTGCTCTTCGCTGGCCTCGCGCTCTCGCGGCCCGAGTATTTCAAAGTGTGGCGCCGCCTCAATCCCGATCCCACCGTGGAAGAAATCATCCGCAACTATCCCATTCGCCAGCCTCTCTTGTGGGTGGGGCAGAAAGCGTAAATTCCCGCCGCCAGCCCCTGCCGTTGGCGGGCGCTGCC
The DNA here is from genome assembly GCA_963823205.1 of Terriglobia bacterium. Classification (GTDB taxonomy): domain Bacteria; phylum Acidobacteriota; class Terriglobia; order Acidiferrales; family UBA7541; genus Palsa-295. The sequence continues at coordinate 142,774 of CAWGKL010000002.1, read as the reverse complement.
CGCGGTGCTATACTGCGCCTATCATAATGTTTTATACGGTACCCGTTCCTACCGGCGGCCAGGCAGTCTCTTTATAAAGCCGGAAGCAAGGTGGAGAGTTTTTATCAGTAAGGTTCGGCCCAATACCGAACTCATACGTTCATAAGATTTTTTAAGGTGCAACCATGCAAAGGACTTCTAACCCGCTCGGCAGGGTTCCAGCCGGTGCGGCTCCCGAATCATCGCCGGTTAAATCTGCAAACCACTCCCGCACGTCGCAGGATCGCGTGGGAACATTTTGGGACATGCTGGCGTTCCGCATTGTCTTCACGGCCGCCTGCACGGCCGCGGGGTATCACTTCCGTCCCTTCAGCATCGCCAGGGAAACGGGCGCGCTGGCGGGCTTCCTCTTCGCCATTTTCATCATTTTTTTCGAGGTGCGGCTGCAGAAGGCCAGCCTTCGCCGGCTGATCGGCGCAGCCGTAGGCTCGATCCTGGGCATTCTGGGCGCTTACTTGACGTCTCCTGATCCTCACGCATACGACCATGCCGGAAAGCACGCGCTCGTACTTCAGCCTCTCTATTTTTCTGGTGATGGCTTATATCGGCCTGGTGCTGGGCGCGAATAAAGGCGACATGCTCAACCTGCAAGCCTTCGGCGGGGTTTTCGGCAGCGAGCGCAACACCAAGCACTCCTTCAAGCTGCTGGATACGAGCGTGATTATTGATGGCCGAGTGGCGGACATCGCCGACGCCCTGTTTCTCGATGGCACCGTCATCATCCCGCAGTTCGTCCTGCATGAGCTTCAGCTCGTGGCCGATTCGGCCGACCCGCTGAAGCGCCAGCGCGGCCGCCGCGGCCTGGAAGTGCTCCAGCGCATTCAGAAGATGCCGCACCTCGACGTGCAAATCGCCGAGGACGATTTCCTGCAGATCGCCGACGTGGATTTGAAACTGATCGAGCTCGCCAAGCGCTACGACGCGAAAATCGTGACCAATGATTTCAACCTGAACAAGGTCGCCACGCTGCAGGGAATCGAAATCATGAACGTCAATCAGCTCGCCAACGCCCTGAAGCCCGTGGTCCTTCCCGGCGAGGCCATGCGCGTGTTCATCCTGCGCGAAGGAAAAGAGTACAACCAGGGCGTGGCCTATCTCGACGACGGCACCATGGTGGTGGTGGATAATGCGCGCCGCATGATCAATAAAACGGTGGATATCAACGTCACATCGGTCCACCAGACCACCGCGGGCAAAATGATTTTCGGCCGCTACGACGACCGCGGCGAACAGCAGCCGCCGCGCTCCTCCGTGCCTACGGAAGCGCCGGCGGGCGAGCGTCCCCCGCGCCCTTTCTATCCCGAACCCGGCCGGTCGTAGGCCGCCTGCCGAACCCCGTGCGCCTTTCTCTCGCCCCCGGCGGCTGAAGTGCGATAGACTGTTGGCCCTTTCATGAGCAAAATCGTCGCCATCGTTCCGGCCGCGGGTCTGGGCACCCGCATGGGCGGGGATTTCCCCAAGCAATTTTTGGAGCTCGACGGCATGCCGCTGATTCTCTTCACGCTGCGGCGCCTGGCGGCTTGCCCGGCCATCACGGAATTCCTCATCGCCACGCGCGCCGACGACGTGATGTTTCTCGAGGACAAAGTCGCCAAGGCCGGACTCGGCCGCCCCGCGCGCGTCGTCCATGGCGGCGACACGCGCCAGCAATCCGTCGCCAACGCGCTGGCGCAGGCGGACCCCTCGACCGAAATTGTCGTCGTGCACGACGCCGTGCGCCCGCTCGTTACTCCCGCGCAGGTCGAGCGCGTGATCGCGGAAGCGCGCGGACGCGGCGCCGCCATCCTCGGCATCCCCGCGATTGACACCGTGAAGGAAGTGAAGCGCGCGAGCCTGCCCGAGGATGTGGCGCTGATCACCGCCACGATTCCGCGCGAGCGCATCGTGCTGGCGCAAACCCCCCAGGCGTTTTCCTTCCCGCTGCTGCGCGACGCCTTCCGCAAGGCGCAGCAGGATGGCATCACCGCATCCGACGAGGCCGCGCTCGTCGAACGCTTCGGCCACGACGTCTTCGTGGTCCTCGGCTCCGAGCGCAACCTGAAAATCACGCGCCCCGCGGACATGGACCTCGCGCGCTTTTATCTCGACCAGGAGCGCCGGGAGGTGAAGCGGTGAGCATCATGCCCGCCCAATCCTCAAAGACCGGCACGCGGCTTCCGGCGCGCACGATTTTCTTCGTGTCGCTCGTGGTGGTGGTCGCTCTCATCCTGTGGAAGATGGACTCTTCGAACGGCGGAACAACCGAGCGTCCGGCCTCCATGAGCTACTCCGACTTCATGAATCAGGTGGACCAGAACAATATCGCCGGCGCGCAGCTCGCCCTGGGGCAAAATACCGCTGAGTTGCGCGGCACGCTTCGCCAGCCTCCGCGGGATTTTGAAGTCACGATCCCCAGGAACGCCGTCCCCGATTTGGCCGAGCGATTGCGAAAGCAGGGCGTATCCATTCAGGTGACGGAGCAGGCGCAAGAAGGCATGCGCCGCTTCCTCTTCAACTTTGGGATTCTTCCACTGCTTATCGTATTTTGGATTTTCATGATGTATCGAATGCGCGCGAAACGAACACCCCCGCCCGAAGCCCCGGCAAACAGGCCCCTCGGATGACACGCTCCGGCATCGGATACGATTTGCACCGGCTCGCCGAAGGGCGAAAGCTGATGATCGGCGGCGTCGAGGTCCCGTTCGAGAAGGGTTCCGTGGGGCATTCGGATGGAGACGTGCTGGGCCACGCGCTCTGCGACGCGCTGCTCGGCGCCGCGGGCCTCGGCGACATCGGCACGCACTTCCCGGACACCGACCCAAAATGGAAAGGCGTCTCGAGCCTGCTCTTTCTCGAGCACACGCGCAAACTTCTCGCCGAGCGCCACCTGCGCATCACCCATATTGATGCGGTCATTATTTGCGAACGGCCGAAGCTTGGCCCGCATTTTCCGGCCATGCGCGCGGCGCTCGCGAAATCCCTGGGCATCGCGCCGGAGCAAATCAACCTGAAGGCCAAAACGAACGAAGGCCTGGGCGAGATCGGCCGAGGCGAAGCCCTTGCCGCCCACGTGATCGCCACCCTCGAGGAGTAATTTTCCTTGCATGTGATTCCCACAGCGTCCGCAGCGCCCTTCACCGCCGCGGACATCGCCGCCATTCTGCGCGAGCGCGGCTGGCTTGCGCTCGCGCCTGCGCCCGAATCCGGCGCGGACGCCACAGTTGACGACTGGCTCGCGCGCGCCGCGGAGCTTCTTGGACCCCAAGCCGTTGATCGCGCGGCGCTCGTTTCGCTGCTCTCGCTAATTTTCAGCTACGACGCGCGCGCGCTGCTCGATGATGCCGCGAACCAAGCCGTGCTAGCCCGCACCGGCGCGCGCGAAGTAATTCGCGAACTCGCGAACCGCGTCCTCGATGGGGGCGCATTGGATTCTGACCGCTTCAAGGAAATCGTCGAGGGGATGAAAACAGCCATACCATACCGCAGCCGCTTGATGTTTCACCCCATTCGCCTGGCGCTCGCCGGCCGCGCGGGTGAAGGCAAGCTCGACCGCGTGATCCTGCTGCTCGACGCCGCGGCGGCGCTTGATTTCGCCGTGCCGGTGAAGGGCGCGCGCCGGCGCATGCTCGAATTTTGCGCCGCGCTCGATTGAGGCGCGCCATTCCGATGAACTGGCTCACTGGATTTCACGCCGTGGAAGAAGCGCTCGCCGCCGGCCGCCCCCTCGACCGCATCGTGGTCGCGCGCGGACGCCATGGCGAGCGCATCGCCGCGGTCATCCAGCTCGCCAAATCCCGCGGCGTTCCCGTGCGTTTCGAGGACCGCCCGCAGCTCGACCGCCTCGCCGGCACGCGCGAACATCAGGGCATCGCCGCGCTCGCCGCCGCAAAGCCCGCCATCGAGCTGGAAGACCTGCTGCGCGCGAAGACGACTCGCGGCCTACTCGTCCTGCTCGATGGCGTCGAAGACCCGCACAATCTGGGCGCCATCGTGCGCACGTCGCTTGCCGCCGGCGCCGAAGGCGTCGTAATTCCCGAGCGCCGCGCCGCCGGGCTGACCGACACGGTCGAGCGCGCTTCCGCCGGCGCGCTCGCGCACCTTCCCGTGGCGCGCGTGAAGAATCTCGTTCGCGCCATGGACGAAATGAAAGAGGCCGGCTACTGGCTGGTGGGTCTCGACGAGCGCGCGGAAAAAAGCTACACCGATGTGGACCTCAGCGGCTCCGTGGGGACTGTGCTGGGCGGCGAAGGCCAGGGCCTGCACGAACTGACGCGCAAGCGTTGCGATTTTCTCGTCTCCATTCCCACGGTGGGCCCGGTGCGCTCGCTCAATGTTTCCGTCGCCGCCGGCGTGATCCTCTTCGAAGCCCTCCGCCAGCGCCGCGTGAAGTAGCAGCTCACGAAGGCCGCGGCACGGCTCACCGTCACCTTCAATTCGACTCAACCATCAAACCAAGGAAGAGAGAGGCGGTCATGCCAAGCACAAAAATAGGTTTCAATCCCTGTGGTTTCATCGAAATTGAGTATTGAAGCCGAGATTCTGAACAGGAGGTTTGATATGTCAGGCAGGAAAAGGAGCAGCCGTCATGGAAGCACAACAAGCTAAGGCTCGACCACACCAGCCGGGCCAAGACGTTTTCAGATCGATCCTATCCGAAGACATCGAATGGAAGCCCTTCGCAGCGTTCCCACCCTCGGTCCGCCTCGCAGTCATTGTCGGTCAGCCCTCGGAGGCCGGCCCCTACACGATCAGGGTCAAAGTACCCCACGACGTTAAGCTGATGCCTCACCGGCACCCGGAGGATCGAGTCTACACAGTTGTATCCGGCGTTTTCTACATCGGCCTGGGCGATCGATTCGACCCCGATAAGCTGCAAGCGTATCCGCCCGGCGCCGTGATCATTCTTCCTGGCAACACGCCCCATTTCCACTGGGGGAAATCTGGCCAGTACGTCACGCAAGTGACGGCGATCGGGCCGCTTGGCCTTGAATACATAAACTCGAAGGACGATCCGCGAAACAATAACTCGTAGCAGGAGTGTGCTCAAGATGAACGACCATGACACTGTATTTGTAATCAGAACCATATCGAAAGGAGTCTTTAATGAACGCCATACAAATCGAACAGAAGACCTATGAGATGCCCCCGCGCGAAGGGATCAGCATCGCGCACTTTCTCACCGTTGCCGACGTTGAGCGATCGGCTCGCTACTACGAAAGGGTCTTCGGCGCCCGTATCCTGACCATGGGCGACGGCAATGCGCCTCCGTACCTCCAGCTTGCGAATATCTGGATGATTCTGAACGTGGGGGGCGGGCCGACCCCGGACAAGCCGACGGTAACGCTCAGCGTCCCCGACCCGAATCACATCAACAGCTTTATGAATTTCCGCGTGGCGGATATTCAAGCGTGCTATGAGTTATGGAAAAGTCGAGGAGCCGAATTCATCACGGAGCCGATCCCCAAGTACGGCGAGATTCGCTGCTACATCCGCGATCCTGACGGTTACATTATTGAGGTCGGACAGAGCACCGCCCTCAAGTACGGTTAACGCTCGGCCCGGGGAGGAATTGGCCGTGAAAGCAGCCAGGATTCATAGCTTCGGACCGCCCGACGTCGTGGTGGTCGAGGATGTGCCGACGCCGTCGCCGGGCCCGAACGAAGTTCTGGTGCGCGTGATGGCTGCGGGCGTCGCTCCCTGGGACGCGATCATCCGGGAGGGGAAGAGCAACGTTAGCCCGCAACCTCCCCTCACCCTTGGTTCGGACTTCTCCGGTGTCGTCGAGAGGATCGGCCCCGGCGCTACGGTCTTCGCACCGGCCGACGAAGTCTATGGCGTCACCAATCCGCAGTTCTGTGGCGCCCAGGCCGAGTTCGCCGTGGCCACGGCCGGGACGGTCGCTCGCAAACCGCAATCGCAGAACCACATAGAAGCAGGATCGGCTCCCGTCATCGCCGTAACCGCCTGGCAAATGCTGTTCCAGTATGCACAGGCGATGCGCGGACAAACGGTAATGGTCGTCGGAGCCGCGGGGAACGTCGGGGCCTACGCCGTGCAAATGGCCGTAGACGCCGGAATCCACGTCGTCGCCATCGCCCACCTCGACGACGAGGACCTGCTCCGATCATTGGGCGTGAAATCCATCATCGACTCGAGTAAGCCCGCATTCGAGCGTGACCTCCCACAGGTGGATGCTATCCTCGACACGGTCGGGGGGAGTACGCTTCAACGGTGCGTCGCTGCATTGAAACCTGGAGGCAAACTCGTCACCTCGGTCTCGGCGCAACCGCTCCCAACAGAGGCCATTTTCTTCTACGCTGAGGTGACCACCGCGCGCCTGCAGACACTCACAACATTATTTGACGCGGGCAAAATCACAGCGCGTGTGGGCTCAATCCTGCCGCTTTCGGAGGCGCGCCAGGCGCAACGCATGCTTGCGGGCGCACCACACAAGCCTGGCAAGATCGTACTGCAGGTCGGCACAAGCTAAGATCTCGGGAAACAGATTCGATTTCAGAGAGGAGAACAAAATGACAACAAAAGGAAAAGTCTTGGTGCTAGTCTCGAGCGGTCGTGGCCTGCCCTTGAAAGATGGCAAGGTATACGCCGGCGCTGGTTACTATCTCAACGAGCTTACGGTTCCGGTTCGCGCCCTGATGAAGGAAGGCTACGAAATCACTTTCGCCAACCCCAAAGGCAACGCGCCCCAAGTGGATGTGCATTCAGAGGTCGCCGATTTCTTTGGCGGGGACGCGGCCAAGCTTCAGGACTATATGATATTCCGCGACGGCCTGACTGGGCTCAGAGATCCAACCCGCATCGCGGATGTCATCGCATCAGGCCTGGATCAATATGACGCTGTTTTCGTCCCCGGCGGCCATGGCCCGATGATCGATCTTCTCGATGACCCCAATGCCGGCATTGTGATGAGACACTTTCATGAAACATCCAAGCCTACGGCAGTCCTCTGCCATGGCCCGATTTCACTTCTCTCGGCTCTCCCGAATTCGACCGAGGTGGTGGCCGCGCTGTCGGCGGGCGATGCCGCCGGAGCGCGGGCAAAGGCTCAAGGATGGATTTATTCTGGATATAAGATGACCATCTTTTCGACGGCGGAAGAGCAGCAGCGGGAGCCGCTTGAGATTGGTGGTAAGGTTCTCTTCTACCCGGACTTTGCCTTGCGTACCGCGGGCGGTGACGTAAGTGTGCTCGCTCCATGGAAGAGCTACGTCCTTCAAGATCGCGAGTTGATCTCAGGTCAGAACCCGTTCTCGGACGAAGCGCTTCTGAAACTTCTTCTACCGGCGCTCAGCGGGAGAAGAAGCCGGGGGGCTGGCGCATCCTCCGTTGGATAGAGGCTTCGCTACTGATGCAGCCATAACCTACATCAACCGCGGGCTTCCACAAGCCGGATACTACCTGGGCCAAATCGCGCGCCAGGCTGGCGCCCGACGCGATTCTCGACCATGGCTGACCCAAGCCCAAGGAAAGGAACGTCCCATGCAACACTCGAACTTTTATCGGACGATAGAAATTGATGGGCTGTCGATCTTTTACAGGGAGGCAGGCGCGAAAGACGCCCCGACGCTTCTACTTCTGCACGGACTTCCGTCTTCCTCGCGGATGTTCGAGCCTCTCTTCGCCCGGCTTTCTGATGGCTATCACCTTATCGCGCCCGATTACCCAGGCTTTGGACACAGCGACTGGCCGGACCCGAAAAAATTCGCATATACCTTCGATCACATCGCCGAGATCATGAGCCATTTCACCGAAGCGCTCGGGCTGTCGCAATACACGCTTTATATGCAGGACTACGGCGGCCCGGTTGGCTTTCGCATGGCATTGGCGCACCCAGAACGGGCGAAGGCTCTCATCGTCCAGGACGCGGTCGCGCACAACACGGGGCTCGGCGAGAATTGGAAAACGCGTCGCGCCTTTTGGGCCGATCGCGCTGCCTATGAAAGCGCCCTTCGCAAAAATCTCCTGTCGCTTGAAACCACCAAGGCGCGCCACGCGGGCAACGATCCCAACGTGGAACGCCATGACCCGGATCTCTGGATGGATGAATTTTATTTTCTCAACCAGCCAGGCCAGGCCGATATTCAAAGCGACCTCTTCTACGACTACCGGACGAACGTCAACGCCTACCCCAAGTGGCAGGCATGGATGCGCGAGAAACAGCCGCACCTGCTGGTGATCTGGGGCAAGTATGAGAGTTCGTTCGATCCCTCCGAGCCGGAAGCCTATCGCCGGGACGTCCCCAACGCTGAAATTCATATTGTGGACGGCGGCCATTTCGCGCTGGACACGGCTGCCGATGAGATCGCCGCGCTCGTCCGCAACTTTATTGCTTCCCTACACGAATCCAAAACACACATTCGGAGTGTCGCCGGACAACATTAGAAATGGCGCTTCCTTCTTGTCAAATCGAGGGGTCAAGATGAACGATCAACAAAAGAAGGAGCAGTATTCTGGAGCGCGAGATCAAGAGATTCGTCCGGCACTGGATCAGCACTGGGCGGCGTCCGATGCCAACGATTTTGAAGCGGAGCACCGCATCTATCGCGACGACGCGGTGCTGGAATACCCGCAGTCAGGCGAGCGAACCCGCGGCCGGAGCAATATACAGAACCAGCGCGCCAGTCAGCTGAGCAACAAGCGGTTTTCTATCCGGCGAATCATTGGCAGCGGCGATCTTTGGGTCACCGAATTTATCCTGACGTATGACGGCAAGCCGTCCCACACCGCGAGCATCATGGAGTTCAGGAACGGCAAGGTTGCGCGGGAGACGCAGTACTTTGCGGATCCATTCGTGGCTCCCGAATTCCGCGCTCAATGGGTCGATCGGATGGACAGATGATCTCGAGCCGCGAGAATTCGCTAGCTACACCGCCATTTGCGGCTTGCAGCATAATTGCGGTTGACGGTCAATGTAGCTCGCCCCGGTTTTGCGGGGCGAGGCTTTTGCCAGCCACGCCATACTGCGCAGGTTTTCAATTCGTCCCCCCGGCCTTGTCGAGAACAGAGATTAAAGCCATAGACCCGCTAAGTCCTGATTATCGCGGTTACCAGAGAAGTCGAACTGTATGATTTGGGGTATCGTTGCAGCACATCCTCCGATGGAGGGACAAGAGATGGATTGGAAACGGTTGGTCCAGTTTGCGCTGCTGGGCAGCGGTGATTTGGAACAATATGCCATCCTGCTGGTACGCGTTTCGCTCGGGCTGTTCTTCGCCATCTCCGGGGCAAGGAAATTGTTTGTCGCCGGCGGCACGCAAAGAATGTGCGAAACGCTCGTTGAGGCCAAAGTCCCGTTTCCCCACCTGATGACTTATTTCGTGTCGGGTGTCGAGTTCGTTGGCGGGGCCTTGCTGACCGTGGGGTTTCTTTCGAGCCCGGCCTGCGTGGTTTTATTGGCCGATATGCTTGTCGCCATCCTGACCACCAAGCTTTCCGCCATGCCTAAAGGACTTTCGCCCCTTAACTGGGTCAACGATTTCCTCTACTTTCCGGAAGCCCTATACGTGCTCTTCTTTATCTGGCTGATCTGCTCTGGTCCGGGAAAGTTCAGTTTCGATTACTGGCTCGCCGGCAAGTTACCGAGGTGATCGATCAACGCTTATTGATCGGCGCTAGCCTGCGTACGCCCCTGCGGACTGGCGCGTCTCGCCGTTACACGTCGTACTTAATGAGCGAAAACACATCCACGCCGGCGAGCTTCGCGCGCCCGTGAAGAAAATTCAGCTCCACGGCGAACGCCGCGCCGGCAACCTCGCCGCCGAGCTGGCGGATGAGGCCGATGGCCGCGGCAGCCGTGCCGCCCGTGGCGAGCAGGTCGTCGCACAGCAGCACGCGCTGGCCGGGACGCACGGCGTCCTGGTGGATTTCGAGCGAATCGCTTCCGTATTCGAGCTGGCAGGTGCACGACGCCGTCTTCCACGGCAGCTTCTTCGGCTTGCGCACGGGGACAAACCCCGCGCCCAGCCGGTACGCCAGCGCCGGGGCGAAGATGAAGCCGCGCGCCTCGATGCCCACGACGATATCCACCTTTTTGCCGTTGTAGCGCTCGCAGAGCTTGTCCACCAGCGAATGGAACCCGCGCGGGTCCTGGAGCAGAGTGGTGAGGTCGTAAAACAGTATCCCCGGCTTGGGATAATCGGGAATTTCGCGGATCAGTTTTTTCAGTTCGTCCATCGTCTCCTCTTTCACAAAAAATCGTGCTCGATTGAAAAGCCGCGCGCGAATTGCGGATCGAGCGCCGCCGCTTCTTCGTTCACGCCTGACACCACCGCACCGCCGGGCCCGCGTCGAGCTCCGTGCGCAACGCTGCCAACACCTTCGCCGGTCCCGCGGCGTAGACCTCCACGCGCCCATCGCGCAGGTTTTTCACGTATCCCGCCACGCCCAGCCGCTCCGCCGCGCCCTGGGCAAAATAGCGGTACCCCACCCCCTGCACCATTCCGCTCACGTAGTAGCGCCTTGCTTCCGGTTCTTCGCGCACAGCACACTCGCCCCGCAAGCAGTAAACGCGCGATTTTATCAAAGCCTTGGCCTTACGCCTAACGTCTGTTGTGTGATATTTTCTGCGCCATGCCGTGGGGCGAGAAATGAACGCGGCGAGCGCCCGCGGCATCTTAATGGATCGAAGGAACGATCCCATGCGGCGATACCTGCTTATCGCGATCGTGCTTGCCAGCGTGCTTCCCGGCGCGGCCGCCGTGGCGCGCGCCCAGGAGCAACAGGACCAGGGGCCCATGGAGCCTCCGCCGAAATTCGAGGTAAAGCGCATCCCCTCCGTGCCGAACCCCGGGCCGCCGCCGATTCCCCAGGAGCAGATCATCCAGAGATTCGCGGCCAATGAAGACCTGATGAAAAAGGTGTACGACACGTATGATTTCACCGAGACCATTCGCATTGACGAGCTCGAAGATTCCGGCGGAAAACTCACCGCGGCGGGCCAAGTCTACACGCGGCCGGACGGCAAGCGCGTCTGGCATGTGGACGCTCCCCTTGCGTCCACTCTCAAGTCGGCCATTTACTCGCTCGAGGAGGTCCGCACCATGGTGACCCTTCCCCTGTTTGTTCTCACCACCGACGAAATCGCCAATTACAATTTCCTCTACGCCGGCCAGGACAAGCTCGACGAGCTCAATACCTATGTCTTTCAGGTCAAGCCCAGGCAGTTGAGCCGCACCCGGCGCTTTTTCGAAGGCGTCATCTGGGTGGACGACCGCGACTTCACCATCGTGAAAAGCTACGGCAAGTTTGTGGGGGAATCCTACTCGGAGCGCGACGCGCTCCCTTTCAAAATGTTTGAAGTCTATCGGGAAAATTTTCAGGAGAAATACTGGCTTCCCACCTACACGACCTCGGACGACTACGTTGCCCAGCCGCCCGCCGACGAGCTCCACTTGAAGCTCGTGATCCGCGACACGGATTTCAAGCTCCAACCCCCTTCGCCCGCGCCGCCCGCCCCGGCGCCGGATCCTGCTTCAACTCAATGATGCAAGCTTGAGGGATTGTGCCGTGCCGCCGGCGATTAGCCGGCCCTCTTCTCGCGCCCGCGATAGCGCAGCGGAACCACGTCGTCGCGCTCGAGCGCGAAGTCATCGAAGCTCGCGGCGTAGCCACGCCATCCTGGCTCGTCCGTCTCCTCCGCCCGCACGACGTGCGCGGCGGTGCACAGTTGCACGCTGCCCATGCCCAGTGGACGCTCCACCAGCGCCACTTCCAGCTTGATCGCTGTCCCCGGCTCGATCTCCCGCGGCGCGAGGAAATAGATTCCGCTCGAACTGATGTTCCGCGTGACCAGCGTCACCGGGATCGGCTCGGCCTTTCCGCCCACACCCACAAGGCGCAGCGGCAGACTCAGCCACGCCCGCGGATATCGCCGCCTTTCCCGCGCCACGCCGATCGCGTGCGTGGGAACGCGCGCAAAATGCCGCGGCCCGGGCTTTCTTGCTCCTGCTGTAAGGATTTCCGAACGGCTTTCCAATTCGGGCAGCGGCGAAACCGCGGCCTGCTGCGCTCCCCCACCTGCTGCAGCCCCCATGACACGTCCCCCAAGTCTGCCTTGTCCCCCGGCAGGTTCCGCGAATATGAAGGATGCTGCCCGGCTGGTCAAGCGACATCCCATCGAGTTGCTGTATGATGTAACAGTCGCAGGTGGGAGGGGGCAGAGCTGAAATGCGCATCGAATACACAATTGTCGCTTCCCCACTGGGGCGTTTGCTCGTCGGAGCCACCGATCGCGGCGCGAGCGCCGTCTATCTCGGCGAATCCGATGCGCGCCTGAAAGGCGCGCTGCGGAAGGAGTATCCCGGCGCGCGGATTAGCCGCGGCGCGCGGGGCTCAAGCAATCTGGAATCATGCGTGGAAAAGATTCTTGCGCATCTGCGCGGGCGCGAACCCTCGGCCGATTTGCCCGCCGACGTTCGCGGCACAGCCTTCGAGCGCCGTGTTTGGGAGGAACTGCGGCGGATTCCTTACGGCGCCACGCGCACTTACTCCGAAATCGCGCGAGCGATCGGCCGTCCCTCCGCCATGCGCGCCGTGGCTCGCGCCTGCGCCGCAAATCCCGTCGCTCTGGTGGTGCCCTGCCATCGAGTGGTGCGCCAAGACGGCCATCTCGCGGGCTACCGCTGGGGCATCGGCCGCAAGCGGGCGTTGCTCGAACGCGAATCGCGGAAATTTGCGGATTTAAAACGAACCGCTTAATTACTGTGGTTTAACCTTCTCCGTCCCCTTGGGCCAGTGCGGCTTGAACCGCGCATCGCCCACTCCGGGATTGAGCGCCACATTCGTGTAGCGAACCACCTCGTAATCTCCCGAACCCGTTTCATCGAACCGCTGTTGCGCGGGCAGCCAGTTCGACTCGTCGAACCATATCTCGATCTTGGAAAACTGCTGGCGCACCGCGTCGGATTTTGGCGTGAGCTCCACTTCCACCGTTTTCTTGTCCCCCACGGCGCTCTCGCCCACCACTGTGACGAGGTAGTTCTTTCGCAGTTCGTTTCCGGACATCCCGAAGCCCAGCTGTTGATACTGGTCCGCCAGCGCGCGGTTCTTGCCCACCAGGCTATACTCCTCCACGCGCTTGAGCCCGGGCGTATAGATGTACACGGTGTCCCCGGCGCGCAGAATCGTACGCTCGTCCGGCGCCTTCATTTGCAGCAGCATTTTGTCCCCGCGAACCACGATCGTCCCGGTCTCGGTGGACTTGTCGTCCACCGCTACGGTCACCTTCGTGCGTTCCACGTCCGCGGACATGCTGCGGAAGGTCTTCGACGCTTCATCCAGGCGCGCGACGACGCTTTCGACCGTCCACGCGCCATGATTCTCCCGCGCGCCAGCGCGCACCAAAGCCGGCCCGCATGCCATCCACGCGGCAAGAATTAGCGCCATCCGCCTTGCAGTCAAAAGATTCCTCCAGAGAAACTCGCGCCCCAGCGCGACTCGGGCGCCCAGCTTATCACAACCCATACGACTCCATGGGAGCGGGCCCGGTTTCTGAGTCCTTTCCGATACGGGCGCGCGGCGTTTTTGAAATACGCGAGGAACTGCTATTGCGGCTCGACGGTCACGTCGTAGTAGAGCGCCCCGCCATCCGCGCCGCGCGCCACATCAATCCGCCGCACTTCAAACGTGCGATCCTGCAACTCCTGGACCGTCCGGCCCAGTATGTCGTGCGTTTCGCGCTCGAGTTCCGGCGTGGATTGCGCGGCGCGCTTCCCCGGCGGCAGCACGCCGGCGTCCACGCGATACATCTGCGTCCGGCCGGCGGAATCTTCGAAGACCAACTGCACGTGTGAGCTGGCGGAAGCCCTGGTCACGGGCTGATCGTGGAACCAGTGCCGCGGCGTCAGCATCACGAACATCACGATGGCCAGCACCATCAAATCATAGGGCCAGCTCATGCGCTCGTAGGACCAGAAAACCGTGCCCTTCAGCCCTCGCCAGAATGCGCCCATGTCAGTTCGCCAGCGCGCCATCCACGATCAATCCGTCGCGCATATGCACGATGCGATGCCCATACGTGGCCGCTTCCGGATTGTGCGTGATCATCACGATCGTCTGGCCCATGTCGCTGTTGAGCCTCTCGCAGCAGGTTCAGCACCGCCTCGGAATTTTTCGTATCCAGGTTCCCCGTGGGCTCGTCCGCCAGCACGATCTTCGGCTCGTTGATAATGGCTCGCGCGATCGCCACGCGCTGCTGCTCTCCTCCGGAAAGCTCCGAAGGTTTGTGGCGCAGCCTCTTGCCCAGCCCCAGCAGGCCCGCGACCACCTCGAAGCGGTGCGGATCGAATCCGTCGCCGTAGATGTGCTGCGCCAGCGCGATATTGTGATACGCATCAAGCGTCGGCAGCAGGTTGAACCGCTGAAAAATAAAACCCACCTTGTGGCGCCGCAGCGCCGTCCGCTCCGCGTCGCTCATCATCGCCAGATCGTTCCCGTCGAGCAGCACTTGCCCCTGCGTCGCCCGCGCCAGGCCTCCAATCACGTGCAGCAGCGTGGATTTACCGCACCCGGAAGGTCCCATGATCGAGACGAACTCCCCCGGGGCAACTTCCAGGTTCACTCCGCACAGCGCCGGAACCTGCAACTTCCCCGCGCCATACACCTTCCATAGATTTTCCGTCTTGAGTATCGGCTCCAACCCGTTCTCCCGCGAATTTCTTCCCTTTCCTTCTCTGCGCTCCGGGCGCCCCTGTCCCGTACGAACATGCTTGTACGGGGCCTTCGGTATAGAACCCTCGACCGTGCCTTTGGTTGCGGTTCAATCGCCGGCGCGAATGATTCTAGCGCCATTCCAACTTATCTTGGCGGACGCCCACACCGCTCGTTTCCGCCAATCCGGGATTCCCCAACCCATCCCATTATGCGGCCTCCGGCGGGGTTTGTGTATCGCTTCTCTCGTCAGGCGAACCCTTTACCCTGAGAAACCCACGGTATGGGTTTCGAAGGGCTTACGCTGACGAAGGAAGGGCCCACCGCGCCGGACGAAGGCGGAAGCTCCTAGAATCTAATCGCAACTCCGGGAAACAGGAATCGCTATAACCCCTGTGTTATCACTCAAATAAAATTTTCTAACCGAAACAAAACAGGAGGGCGTCGCCAAATAAAACTCCACCTCACATTTCGAAATTAAAGCGAAAATTTAAACAGGAACAACACGGCTCGTGAACGGGGTTTTCACGAGTCACAATTCACGAATCACTAGCCACGAGTCACGCAATTCTCGATCGCCTCTTGACGAGGCTCCTGGCGCTCTTTGACAACTGCATAGCAGGCGGTCAAATCAGGAACACGGTTTGGCCCGTAAGCTCGATGCGCTTGCGGCACCGGATGTTGCGGCAGGCAACCAGGTTATCTATGCGCACCATATAAGACCGCGCCTTCGCAAACTGCTTGCGGTCCTCCTCATTCGCTCCCGCCGGCGCCTGCGATTTCTTCGTCCGCACCATCCAGCGCACGGGATATGTATTTTCCTCGCGGCAGTGCGGACAATTCACGGGGATCTGCTTCGTTTCTTCCTTCTCGTCGTAGAACCTTTTCTCGTCCATTCGTCCCTATCCCTGCTGGAACATAGTGTCCAGTGTCGCGAAGCCGATGCCCGCATCTTTCCAGCGCGGCAGCCAGTGCTCGAGGGCCTCGACCGTGTGGCGGCGATCGCCATTCGGCACCCGAGGATCCCCGTCGTGCAGCAGGACAATATCCCCTCCCCGGGCATGGCGCAAGTGCCGAATCACCCGCTCGGCCCCCTGCGGCTTCCAATCCCAGGCCCAGACCGACCACATCACAATACCCGCGTACCCCCGCCGGCGGACCACTTTTGCGAGCTGGGGGCCGCGAAAGCCGTAGGGCGGGCGCATCCAGCGCGGTCTCAATCCGGTGCGCGCTTCGATCGCATCATCGCAGCGGCCCAGCTCTTCGGCAATGCGCCGGGGCGAGAGAAACGTCAGGGCGGGATGCGAATCCGTGTGATTCCCGATGGCGTGGCCCCGTTCCGCAATCTCCTTGGCCAGGGAAGGAAAGGCGCGCACATACCTGCCAATCAGAAAAAATGTCGCGCGGATATTATGGCGATCGAGAAGATCGAGCAGCTTCGGCGTAATGGCGGGATTCGGGCCATCATCAAACGTGAGAGCCATCACGGACGGGTCGCCGGTGCGGCGGATCGTCGGCCCCAAAAGCGGCGTTGCCAGCAGCGCGGGAATCAAGGGCATGGCTTGCGGGAATTTTCGCATGGCTGGGCGGACGGTGCCAGCGAAAGTCGGGGCCGCGCGTCCGGAGAGAAACGGACGGCGAGCGATGGGATTTTCCGAGCCGCTTTGATACCATGGCCGCCAACGCGGGCGAAAAAAGCGGGAACATGGCTTCTTCTCAGGCGTCACAAGGAACATTGCCGCAGTGGATTCGATGGGCCGCGCTGCTCTGGCTGCTCCTCTGGATTCCCGCGTACTGGCGCACCTGGGGTCCGGAAAATTTTCTGCACCTGTGCGACGTCGGCGTAATCCTCGGCTGCATCGGCTTGTGGGCGGGCAGCGCCCTGCTGATATCGAGCCAGGCGGTTGGGTTGCTCGCCGTCAGCATCGCGTGGGCGGCGGGCGCCGCTTGGGAATTTTTCCTGGGCCGCCGCTTGATAGCCGGCACGGATTACCTCTTCGATCCGCGCTTTCCGCTGTGGGTCCGGCTGCTCTCGCTCTTTCACATCGTTCTGCCGCTGCTCCTCCTCTGGGCGCTCGGGCGCACGGGATACGACCGGCGCGGCTGGGGGCTGCAGTCGGGGATTGCATTCTTGGCCTTTGTTGCTTCGCGGTTCACGCCGCCGGCGGAAAATATCAATTACGCGTTCACTGATCCCTTCCGTCATCGCTCCTGGGGACCCCCGGCCGTCCACGTCGCGACGAGCGTGCTTTTCATGATTTTCGTCGCGTATCTTCCCGCTCATCTCATTTTCCAGCGTGTTTTTCCCCCGCCCGCAGTGAACCGGTAACATATGCCCGCCCCTGAACGTACCATTAGGAGAAGGCCGCCAGTGGGTGCCGGGAGACAACGATGAAGCCCACCGACTTCGAATTCCGTTACCGGGCACTCCTGATTTCGCTTATCTACATGTTTGGCTTCTGGGCTTATGCAATTGATCACAAGAATCTGACGTTGGCCATCGCCAATAGAACGGTTGGCGCGCATTCGCCTCATGCTCACCTGCTCGCGAGTTTTTTCTTTGCTTTCGCAACCCTTCTTATTGCCTTCGCAGCGTTGATACGCACGTGGGGCGCGGCCTATCTGCATGCGAACGTCGTCCATGATGTGAAAATGCACTCCGGAATCCTTGTCGCCGACGGCCCATTTCGGTATGTGCGCAATCCGCTGTATTTCGGCGGAATCGTATCGTCGTTCGGCGTAGGGCTTATGGCCAGCGGCCTCGGAGCCGCGGTGATCGTTGTGGGCTTAACGCTCCTGTATCTTCGTCTGACTGGCCGCGAAGAGGCGGAGCTTGAAAAGCAGCACGGCGATAGCTTTCGAGAATATTCCCGGCGCGTGCCGCGTCTATGGCCGTCGCTCACGCCGCAAGTACCGGCGGGGGATGCGCAACCGCAGTGGGGGCAGGCCTTCCTGGGAGAAGCGTTCATGTGGGGATTCGCCCTGGCGATGGGCGTTTTTACAGTCGCTCAGAATTTCAAGCTGATGGAAATCATTATGGCGGCTGCATTACTCGCGTTCGTGTGGCAGCAGGTCAGCCATAACCGCCGCCCTGCCGAACATTTGGCGTAAGCCGCCTCAATCCACGTGGCGGATGGCCCGCAAATCAATGCCGAGCTGCTGGCATTTTTTGTAGAGGTGGCTGCGCTCAAGGCCCAAGGCCTTCGCCGCCTTGGTCATGTGGTGATGATGGCGCTTGAGCTCGGCGAGGAGGGTTTCGCGCTCGAAGGATTCGACGCGCTCGGCGAGCGTTCCTTCCGAAGGCGCCGCGACGGACACCGGCGCCGGCGAATCCGCCCCGCCGGATTGCGGGGATTCGGGCAGCGCGCGCGCGATGGCCGCCGCATCCAGCAAGTCGCCTGACGCGAGCAGCAGCGCGCGCTCAATCACGTTGCGCAGCTCGCGGATGTTTCCCGGCCAGGAATAATTCTCCAGCCGCGCGAGCGCCTCCGGGGAGAGCGTTTTCGGTTTCCAGCCGTTTTGCTCGGCCAGCTGGCGCATGAAATGTTCCGCAAGCGGGCGAATATCCTCGCGGCGCTCGCGCAGCGGAGGAAGCACGATGGGGAAAACAAAGATGCGATGATAGAGGTCTTCGCGGAACGTTCCCTGGCTCACCTGCTGCTCGAGATTGCGGTGCGTGGCCACCACCACGCGCACGTCCACGGGAAACGGGCGCGTGCCTCCGATGCGCTCGATTTCGCCCTCTTCGAGCACGCGCAGCAATTTAGCCTGCATGGCGGGCGGCATATCGCCGATTTCGTCGAGAAGTAGCGTTCCGTGATGCGCCTGCTCGAATTTTCCGATGTGCCGCGCGGCCGCTCCTGTGAATGACCCCTTCTCGTGGCCGAAAAGCTCCGATTCCATCAGCTCCGCGGGGATAGCGGCGCAATTCAGCGAAATGAAGGGTCCGGCGCGCCGCGGGCTTTTATCGTGGAGCGTCCGCGCAATCAGCTCCTTGCCCGTGCCCGTCTCGCCCCGGATGCACACACGCGTTTCGCTTGCGGCCACGTGCGCCACCTGCGCCATCACCTCGCGCATCGCCTCGCTGGCCCAGACGATTTGACGCCGGCCCAATTGCCGCTTGAGGTCGCGGTTCTCCTCTTCCAGGCGCGAGAGGCGCAGGGCGTTCTCGACGGTGAGGAGCAGCTTTTCGGTGGAGATCGGCTTCTCGAGAAAATCGGCGGCGCCCAGGCGCGTGGCTCGCACGGCCATTTCCACCGTCGCCTGGCCGGACATCATCACCACGGGCGATGAGACGCCCAGATTCTTGAGGTCCTCGAGCAGCGCGATGCCGTCCCGGCCCGGCATCACCACGTCGGAAAGAATGAGGTCGAAGCGTTCCGTCTTGGCGAGCTCCGCGGCGCGCGCGGCATTGTCGGAGACAATCGCTTCATGCCCGGCCAGCCGAAACGCGCGCGAGAGTGACGCGAGCGTGTTCGGATCGTCGTCAATGATGAGGATGCGGGCGCTCGGAGGCACGTTTGGCTAAGCCCCTTCCCGATTGGTCTTGTCGCGGCGGAAACCGGAAATACGACGGGCCCCCGCGGCGGCTTTTCCGGGAGATAGATATGGAACGTGGTTCCGACGCTGGCCTCGCTCTCAACGGTAATACGGCCGCCATGATCGCTGACCACCGATTGCACGATGGCCAAGCCAAGCCCCGTGCCGTGCTGCTTCGTCGTGTAATAGGGCGTGAAGAGCCGCTCGCATTCTTCGCGCGTTAGTCCCGCACCCGTGTCCGAGATTTCCAGGTGGACCTCGCCACTCTGGTGCGCGGTGCGAAGCATCAGCACGCCGCCAGCGGGCATGGCGTCCATGGCATTCAAGATGAGATTTTCGATGGCGCGGTGAAGCAGCGCCGCATCCGCCTGAATCACCGGCAAATTTTCATCGAGATGCAGCTCGGGGTGATGGGCGGGACGGCCGACGGCGTTGAACTGGGCCTCGAAAACCTTGATGGCACCGCGCACCACGTCGTTGAGATTCACAGGCGCGAGTTCGGGCTGCGGCATCTTCGCGAAATCGCTGAAGCGGGCCGTGATGCCCTTCAAATTTTCGATTTCGGAGAGCAGGATGCCGGTGGATTCGCGAAAGACCTCCTCGAATTGGTCGGGGTTTTGCTCCTTGGCGCGCTGAAGATTTTCGACCGTGGTTTGGAGCGGGAAAAGCGGGTTTTTCAGTTCGTGGGCCAGGCGGCGCGCCAGCTCCCGCCACGCGGCCACGCGCTCGGCCTGAACCAGCCGCTCGCGCTGCTCGGTCAACTGCCCGGTCATGCGGTTGAATGCGCGGGCCAGCTGGCCGATTTCATTGCGCCCGCGAACGTCCACGCGCGCGCCCCAGTTTCCCTCCGACACCTCCCGCGCGCCTTCGGCCAGCTTGCGGACCGGCCGCGTGACTCGCGCGGCCACCCACCAGCTCAGAAGGACGCCGAAAAAAAGGCCCATGCCGACGACGGCCAGGGCCAGCAAGAGAATGCGGCGTTCGAGCGTGACCGCGTCGTGCTGCGAACTGCCCACGAGCAGGACTCCAAGCAGGTCGTTCTGCCGGCCCATGAGCGGCAGGGCATGAAACATTTCCGCGCTCGCGGCGTCGGCGCTCCAGACAATTTTGAATGTCTGCTCGCCGGGTTGCGCGCGCTCCTGATTGATGATGGGAGCAAAGCGATCCGCGTCCGCCACGGGCCCCGAGGTATCGAGCAGACTCGAGGGCTGAAAGGCGGGGTCCATATTGATATAGAGGAGAGCGCGCATCCCTTCGGGGAGAACGAGCGAGCCAAGAAATTCCTTGCCCAGGCGCTGGCCGCCCACGACGTAGAGGTCCTTGTCGCCGACGCGCACCGTCGAAACGGCCATCAGGCCGAGCGCGGGACCATCCTGCGTATCCACTTTCATCAGGAAGGAACCCAGCGCGGCCCAGTCCTGCGGCTCCGTCACCCACTCCATTTTATAGCCGAAGCGCGCGGGCCATTCGGCGGAAGAAATAATCGCACCGTCGCTCGCGGCAAAATCGAGGAAATCGAGCTGATGGGATTGCGCGACGCCACGAGCGTCGTTCACATAGGTGGAAACATCGGCCTGAGGTTGGCTGAGGGCAATGGCCATGCGCACGGTGCCTTCGCCATCGGCGATGGCTTGCACGCGGTGGGCTACCTCCTCTTCCTGCCCCTCGAATTCGCGCTGGAATTGCGCCACAAACGCGTCGGTGTGCTGGCGATTCAGTTCGGCGAAAGCGCGACGCGTGACCACCGTGACGCCCGCGGCAATCAATCCCACGGAGACGAGCAGCGCGAGCGTGAATACGACAAAAAGTTTCGACCGAAACGTCACGGCGTATCCCCTTCGAGCCAGACATCCGCGAGCGGCCAGCCTTCGCCGGGCGCGGGCGCCTTCCAGTCTCGCACACGAGCGCTCAGGCCGTACACCTGGGGCAGCCACACGAGCGGGATGACGCGGTAGCTGCTTACTACAGCACTCTCGCGCGCGTAGCACTGCTCGGGCGAGGCGGCGTCGGGCAGTGGAGCCGGGTCGAGGCCCGCCATGGGGACGAATACCTTCAGAAAATTCGCCAGGGCGTCGTAGGGATGCGGTGAGGGCATCGGCCAGCGAATGAGCATGGCATCCGGGTTTGCCACCGCCGTGGAGGAGTCCCCCTGAGCGCCGCCGGGCGCCACCTGCGCCGCCAGAGAAACGCCCATGCCCGCCTCTTGGCCGTCCACCGCGATGCGTTCCGCCACGGTTTGTTCCAGGCCGTCCGCGGAATCATATCCCAGCACAATCTTAGGAGAAGCGGCGATTTGCGAGGCAAGTGCCTTCGCGCCGGGTGCATCGGCGGCCGTCGAAAACAGAAACGCGGTGCCGCTGGACCATTGCGGGAGCAGGCCTCCGGCGGGTTCACCTTCTTTTTGCAGGAGGAAATTCACAATCGCAGCGCGATCCAACGAGCGGGCCAGGGCTTCGCGCACACGCGCGTCTTCCACCGCAGGGCGGCCGGGGAGAAAGACGAGCGCCAGGAGCTCGTCCGGGTGCGAGGCGCTCGCGCGCACACCGCTTTCCGCGGCATGCCGCGCCTCCTCGGGAGGAATTTCCGCGAAATCCGCCTTGCCGAGCGCCAGATCGAGGACGCGGTCGCGCGGCGCGCGCGCCATCTGGATTTCGACCGAGTCGAGAAAAGGCCGCCCGGCGCGATATTCGTCGTTCGCAGCCAGGACCACACGCACCGCAGGTTCCCATTCGGCAATCCGAAATGGCCCCGAGCCGGCGGCGCCCGCGAAAGTGCCGTCGGAATTGCGATGGTCATAGATGAGCGATTCAATCTGTTCCTTGGCCGCAGCTTCTTCCAGATTCGCAGAGGCCACGGCAGGGTCGAGCGAATGAACTACCGCGCCTATTTCCACGCGCAGCGCGCCGCCATAGCGCGGCCGCCGGGCGCTTTCGAGCGGCGCCGTGGCCACGAGGACGGAGCTAATCACCGCAAGAAACAGAAACGATCGAGGCTTCATACATTCCTGTCTGGAGATTTAGTGAAACGATGCGCGCGGATTTGCCGTCTTCCGCGGCGGCATGCGCCAAGATGGGCCCCGGAAATTCAATGGCCTGGCCCACGGCGACGGGGGCTCCTCCCGGATCCTCATAGGCGCGAAGCTGATCGGGCTCGGTCCAATCGCCCGGTCCAGTGACCAGCGAGATAGGCCCAAAGGAGTCGCAAACCTTTCCGAGCGGGACAAAATCGGCCTCGCGCCCATCTAATTCGAGATTTCCACTTTCTACCGGCGTGGCGAGGCCCTTGTCTTGACGAACCGCAACACATTGCAACGTCTCCGGGCGCCCCAAATCACCCTCGCAATTCGCGCCGGGCAAGGACACCCTTCCGGCCGGAGCGTCTATTTCGCCGGTCAAATCGCGCGGCCAAGGAGCCACGTGAGGGATGCGAATGACACGTTGCAACTGCCACTGGCTTTCACCGGGAGCATAAAAGGCGAGCCTTTCCGGCTCCAGAATCACCAGGCGGATCGCGCCGGACTGGCTGGCGGCAAGCAGGGCGAAATCGAGGAATTTTTCCGGCTGCCGCCAAATAAGCTTTTGGCTGAGCGTCAGGGATTTTGCTGCTTGGCCGGGAGAGCTATCGGCGAGCGCGGGAGCGGCGACCATCGCGACCTGCCCGCTATTTTCGGCGGCACGGCGAATTTGCGCCACCCAGACATAACCATCAGCGCCCTCGCTCAGAGTGAGCTGGACTTGCGCGTCCGCGGGCGAGGGCGATGCGAGGGGCAGGATCGTGAAATGGAGGCGCGCGAGCTCCGCCGCAAGTGCGCCGTACACGGCCGAGGCGTCCGCGGCGTCGAGCGAGGACGTATTCGTCGCGTTCAGCGCGAGCGAATGGGCCGGGGCAGCGGCGGCGGCGATTTTTTCGGCGAGCGCGCGCACAGCGTCATTCCATTGGGGCGGAAGATGGGCGAAGGACGCGCCGGAAGTGATGGCCAGAAGGGCGGCAACAATCGCGACACGCAAGCAAGGGAAGATTCGGCGGAGAGGCCGCATGGAGTCGGATCAATTCCACAACGAATTCATGGACCGCCATCATAGCACACCTCAACGAGAGTGGAATTGCAGGATCGTTTTTGGGGCCGGGCGCAGCGCCGGCGAGTGGCACGGCCGCGGCGGCAGCCGAGCCACCCGCAAGGTTTTTTGCCGGCGTCACTCCCCGCGCCGGCCCGCGTTCGCCCTCGGGCCCGGCCATGGTCCGAGGGAGGCCGGCCGGGAATCTCTACGGTTTCGCATTTGCGCTGATGGGCGGATCACTCGATCCCGCCGAGGGGTCCGAGGCCATGGTGGAGCGCAGCACATCATTGGTAAAAAAGAATTTCCCGTCGTTGGGCACGAGCATGATTTGCACTTTGTCGGAAAGCTTCTGGGCAACGGTGTACTGGACCAGAAGCGGATTGGCCTTGAGAGCGGCTGCCTCGAGTTGCAGTTCTTCCGACTGTGCCCGTGAGGTGACGCGGATGCGGTTCGCTTCGGCGTCCGCGAGCAGGTCCTGGCGCTGCTGTTCGGCCTTGCTATCAATTACCTTGGCTTGCGCATCCGCTTCGGCGTTCTCGATGGTGCTTTCCTTGCGGGCTTCGGCTTCGAGGCGCGACTGCTCGATCTCCTTCTGTTTAAGGGGAAGCGTGTACTGCATGGAATCGGATTCGGCTTTGGCCATGATGACGCGGGATTGGGCGTCGCCTTCGGCATGCTTTACCTCGCGGACTTTCAACCCTTCGGCCTGCGATGCGGCAATCTGGACGCGCTTCTGTTCGATCTCTGCGTCCACGGAGGTTTCGTCGTCCTCCTGTTCCTTCAGGAGCAGGTCTTCGAGGCCCTTGGCATACTCTTCGGGAAGATCGATTTTGCCGAGCAGGACTTCCTTGACGACGATGGCGTTGCCGGCCAGGCGCGCGGTGATGAGTTGGGCGGCGCGCTGGCGAAATTCCTCGCGCTTGACCGCGAACATGTCGCGCACGATGTAGTTGGGAGCAACCTCGTGAAAGGCGCTGATAACGGCCGGCTCGACGATTTCTTCGTCCACGGGCTGCGGCAGATTTGCCTGGATGTAATCGAGCCGCCGCGGGTCAATGCGGTAACGCACCGTGACTGCAAGGCCGACGGGCAATCCCTCGCGCGCCTCTACGATCAGGACTTCCAATTTTTCATGCGGGCCCTCGGAGGCTGCCGTTGCGAGCACTTTGTCGCGGACATCATAGAGCGCGACCCGATCAATTAGCGGGACGATGATATGCGTGCCGGCATAGAGCGTCCCGGGAAGCACGCCGGAAATCTGGCTGACGCGGACGCCGGCTTCGCCATCCGGCACGACGACGATGCTCGACCCGGCGAATCCCGTGAGCGCCGCAATGGCGACGAATTTTGCCGCTGCATTCCACCGGATCACGCGGCGGGGGCGGGGCCATGCGGACACGCGCGCGGAAGTCTCCACCGGTGGCGCGGGTTCCGCGGGGCGCTCGCCGCGGCGGAGAATGCGGCTCAGCTCGAACGCCAGATACACGTCGTAGAGCACCATCGCCACGGCACATGCCAGAAAGCCGAAGGCTGCAAAGAGCAATAGAAATTTGATGAAGAGCATCTGTTCCTCCTTCTACTCTCGCGCTACAAACGGCCGGCGGACCCGCGGCCATGGCGCTGGGGCATCATGCGCATCAACCGATGCAGGCTGAGCCATTCAAGGCCCAGCGCCAGGCCGATGGCCGCGATGATGGCGCTCGATATTTCCGCGAACGCGATGAAGTTTGTCATGGCCGCCTCCGTTGCTTCCGCTATCCGTAGGAGAAGAAGCAGCGGCATGGCCAAACGAGAAACGAGGATGGCGCGCGGGTGGCCGGGCGGCTGGTCTCGCATTTTCAATGGCTTACGCGCAAGCTTGCAAGCCACCGGACACGGGCGCCCGGCAAATTGATGCGTTCATTTGTGGCGGTGTAAACACGGCGTGGAAAATGGCACGCGCTCGGCGGCTTTGTTAAACTGCAGGGCGGGGCACATACGATGGCGCAGACGGCGCACGGTTCCGGTTTCCGGGTGGGGAGCATTTTTGGCATTCCGATTTATCTGCACCCGAGCTGGCTCATCATCTTCCTGCTGATCACGCTTTCCTTGCGCATGCAGTTCACCTTGGCGCATCACGGGTGGACGCCCACGCAGACCTGGATGCTGGGTATCCTCACAAGCCTGCTCTTCTTCGCATCGGTGATTTTTCACGAGTTGAGCCACAGCGTGGTGGCCATGCACTACCGCATTCCGGTGGAGTCCATCACGCTATTCGTGTTCGGGGGTCTTTCGCGGATCGAGCGGGACGCCACGAGCGCCAAGCAGGAATTTAACATCGCCATCGCCGGGCCGCTATCCAGCCTGTTCCTGGCCGGTTGCTTTTGGATGCTGGCGCATTATTGGCGCGGGAACGACAAGGTGGCGGCCGTAGCCGGTTGGCTGGCATTTATCAATTTGCTCCTCGCGCTGTTCAATCTGGTGCCGGGATTCCCGCTGGATGGCGGGCGCGTGTTGCGAGGAATCGTGTGGGGAATCACCGGGGATTTCACGCGCGCCACGCGCATTGCCTCGACCGTCGGGAAGCTTTTCGCCTACCTGCTGATCTTTCGAGGCATCTGGCAGGCGCTGAACGGGAATTGGGTGGGGGGGCTATGGCTGGCCTTCATCGGCTGGTTCCTGCTGAGCGCGGCGCAAGAGAGCTTTGCGCATGTGGCCATGCGCAACACGCTCGCCGGCGTGCGCGCCGAGGACATCATGACGCGGGACATCCCCACGGTCCCGCGCGACATGTCCATCGAGGAATACGTGCACGAAGTGCTGCGCACGGGGCGCAGGTGCCACATCGTAACCGGGTCGGGCAAGCCGGTGGGGCTGGTCACGCTCCATACGGCTCGGACGGCGCCGCGCGAAGAATGGGCGAATACGGCGATCCAGGCCGTGATGCTGCCGATGGACCGCGTTCACTCGGCCTCCCCGGAGGAGCCTGTGCTCGGCGTCCTCGAGCGCATGCAGAGCGAGGACATCAACCAGATGCCCGTGATTTCCAAAGGCCAGATCGTAGGGATGATCGCCCGTGACGCGATCCTCCGCGTTCTCCAGACGCGCATCCAGGCCGGTAACCTTGCCGGGGGGTAGCATCTCAAATACGGTATATTCGATGATCATCGAGACCGTTCATCCGAGCAAAAGGAGAGCCAAGCTGTGAAGCCGTGCCGTTCGTTCCTTGTGCCCATCCTCCTCGCGGTCGCGTGCGGCGCTCCCCTTGGCGCGCAACAGCCGAAGCAGGCGCTGACGCTGGCCTCGGCGCTTGACCTGGCGGAGAAGCAGAACCTCGACCTTGTGGCGGAACGGGCGCAGCGGGCCGTGGCGCTGGCGGGCATCGAGACGGCCAGGGAACGTCCGAACCCGACCGCCTTTTTCAGCGCGGCCCGCGACACGCCGCACGAAAGCCTCTTCTTCGATGAGCCGGTCGAAATCGGACCCAAGCGCAAGGACAGAATCGGGCTGGCGCGGCAGGAGCGGGCCATGACCGAAACGGACATCTCGGCGCTCGAACGTCAGGTGCGCCAGAACGTCCGTGATGCCTATTTCAATCTGGCGCACGCGCGGGGCGTGACGGCCGAGCAAGCCGCAGCCGTGAGCCTCGCCGAGCGTCTCGAGCAAATTGCGAAAGCTCGCTTCGAGACTGGGGACATCCCGCAACTGGAGGTCATTCAGGCGGACCTGGAAGCTGCGCGCGCGCGCGCCGGTCTGGAAATCGCTCAGGAGGAAGAAAAGATTGCACTCGGCGATCTGAACGCGCTCCTGGACGAGCCTGCCGACACGGATTGGGACCTGGGCGGCGCCTTTGAGACCATGCCTCCCGCGCTCGCCTTGGATGAGCTCCTCGCGCGCGCGGCGAGCTCCAATGCGCAACTCGAAGGGTTCGAGCAAAGGGAAAAGGTGCAACAGAGCCAGACCGCGCTGCTCAAGGCAGAGCGCATCCCCAACCTCGGCCTCGAAGCGGGCGTGGATTTCAATTCGCCCGGCAAGGGGGGATTTCGAGAGGGGGCCCGCGGACAGGTTTCCATGGAGTTGCCTCTGTTTTCGAGGAACCAGGGCCAGATTGCGGCGTCTCAGGCTTCCGAGCGGGCTCTCGCTTCGCAAATGATGGCGGCCCATCGCGCGGTGGATGTGCACGTAATGTCGGCCTATCATGATTTGGAAGCCCAGCAGAACAAGGTGGAAACCTATCGCGCGACGATCATCCCATCGGCGCAACATTTGGAGGAGATGGCGGAGGAAAGCTACCGCGCCGGAGCGGCTCCGATCCTGACCGTGCTCACGGCGCAACAGGCCGTGCAGCAGGTCGAGCTCGAATATCTCGATAGCGCGCTCGCCATGCACATGGCCTTTTCGCGGCTGGAATTGGCCGTCGGCGCGCCACTTGATTAGGAGAATGACGGTGAATTTGCCACTCATTGCGAGTTTGAAAATCCTTCCCGCTGCGGCGCGCCCGGTGGACGGCTTCCGGTCGAAAGCCCGGTGCCATGCAAAGATTCTCGCGGCGGCAATCTTGACGATCGCGATGACGGGATGCTCGAATCATGCCGCGAACGATGCCGCTCCCGAAGCCGGAGTGACGCTGACGCGCGTCGGTCGCGCCGATATTTCCCGCGTCGTGACGATCACCGGCACGGCAAGCGCCCTGCCCAATCAGGATGTGCGCGTGAGCGCCCTCGTTGCCGGTCGCGTCGTGAACCTGAAAGTGGCCGAAGGAGACCGCGTGGAAATCGGCGAAGTGCTCGCGAAGCTCGATGACCGCCCTTACCGCGACCAGCTCCAGCAGGCCGAGGCAGCCGGGGAGCAGGCCAAGGCAAACCTGGAAAACGCACAGCTTGCATTCCAGCGCAACCAGGATCTTTTCAATCGCGGTATTGCGGCGCGCAAGGATATGGAAGATGCGCGCACGCAGCAAAGCGTGGCAGCAGGGGCGCTACGCCAGGCCGAAGCGGCGCTCGAGCTGGCGCATTTGCAGGTGGCGCGCGCCCAAATCCTTTCGCCGCTCAATGGCGACGTGGTGAAGAGGTTCGTGAGCGTCGGCGAACAAGTGGACGGCACCGCCGCGCAGCCCATCGTCGAAGTCGCCAACCTCCGCGAAGTGGAGCTGCTCGGGAACGCCCCGGCGATGTATCTGGCCAAGATGCACGCAGGTGAGCCCGTGGATATCACCACACAATCCGTGCCGGGAAAAACTTTTCCGGGGCGTGTCGTCGCGATTTCGCCCGCCGTGGATCCCGCCACGGGATTGGGGCAGGTTCGCATCCGTGTGCCGAATTCCGGCGGCTTGCTGCGCCTGGGAGTCTTCCTGAGCGCTGATATTTCCGTCGAGACGCACGCGAACACCCTCGTTGTGCCGCCCGGTGCCGTTTACCGGAATGAAGCGGGCGAGCCGCGCGTGTTCGTGGTCAGCCAAAACAGCGCGACCGCCGTCCCCGTGAAAATAGGAATCGAAAATCAGCAGCAGGCGGAGATAATCCCCGCGGAACCCGCAAACCTGAAAGACGGCGACGCCGTGATTTTGACCGGCGGCTACGGCCTGGGGGACAAGGCCCAAATCCAGGTGAAGGGCCCATCGTCTCCATGAATGTCGTCCGCTTCTGCCGCGAAAATCGCTACGCCGTCTATCTGCTGACAGCATTCCTCACCGTGGCGGGCATCGTGGCGGTCTTCGAGCTACCCGCCAATATCTATCCCGAGCTGAATTTTCCCCGCATCGTGATTCTGGTGCACTCCGGCGATCTTTCGCCGGAGGCGATGCTGCTCAGCGTCACGCGACCGCTCGAGGAATCCGTCAGCACCGTGCAAGGCGTTTATCGCGTCCGCTCGAAGACCATCCGCGGCGCTTCCGAAATCGGGATTCTCTTCAATCCGGGAATGGACATGAAATACGCGCTGCAGCTCGTCCAGGGAAGCGTGAGCGAGACGCGCGGTTCGCTTCCGCCCGGCACGGAAGTGGCCGTCGAATGGGAATCGCCCACGGTGTATCCGGTGCTCAGCCTGATTTTGAACGGAGACGTTCCTGACGCCGACCTCCATGACGACGCTCAGTACGTTTTGCGGCCTCTCCTCACCCGCGTGCAGGGAGTGGGACAGGTGGAAGTGCAGGCCACGGATACGCGTGAAGTTTCCGTGATCGCGGATCCGCAGGAAACACTGGCGCATCACCTGACGCTGAATGACGTTTCCGCGCAGTTGGCGGCGACGAACCAAGTCACCGCCGTCGGACGCCTGCCAACCGACTATACTCAGTACCAGCTTCTGAGCGACCAGCAGTTCCACACACTCGACGATATTCGCAACGCCGTGGTCGCCACCGAGGACCAGGTCCCCGTGCGCCTGCGCGATATCAGCACCGTGGATTACGGCGTCGCGGATCCGGTGATGCTGATTACCGGCAATGGCAAGCCCGCCGCGCTGATCAACATTACGAGGCAAATCGGCGGAAATATTTTGCGGATCAGCAGCCAGATTAAGGCCATGACCACGAATCTCGGGTCCGCCATCCCGTCCACGCTGCATCTTTCCGTCGTGTACGATCTGGCCGAGTTCGTCTCCGAGTCCATCCGCAATGTCCGCGACGCTGTCCTGGTGGGAGCCACGCTCGCCGTGCTCATTCTCTTCCTGTTTTTGCGCGACTGGCCGACCACTCTGGTTGCGGCCACGTCGCTCCCTCTTTCCGTCATCGGCGCCTTCTTCTTTTTGAAGATTTTCGGCGGAAGCCTGAATCTGATGTCGCTCGGCGGGATCGCCATCGCCATCGGATTGATCATTGATGATGCCGTGGTCATCATCGAGAACATCTACCGGCATCTGGGTCTCGGCGAACCACCCGAGATCGCCGCGGACGCCGCCGTGCGGGAATTGCTGGGCCCGGTGGTCGGTTCGACGGCGACCACTCTTGTCGTGTTTCTCCCGCTCAGCCTGCTCGAGGGCGTCATCGGTGAATTTTTCAAGGCCCTCTGCCTGACGCTGGGAGTTTCGGTCCTGCTCTCGTTGGTGTACGCCCTCACGATTATTCCGTTGCTCTCGCTGCGGTTCCTTTCCTCCCCGGCGCGCCGCCCCGCCTCCGAAAAATTCATGGCCCCGGTCAATCGCGGGTATGACAAGGCCGTGCGCTGGGCGCTGCGGCGGCGCCGCATTGTTGTGGGCGCTGCGCTGGCTTCGGCAGGGCTCGCGGTCCTCCTGTACACCCAACTCCAAACAGGGTTTCTTCCCGAAATGGACGAGGGCGGATACATATTGGACTATCTTCTCCCCTCCGGAACGTCTCTCCAGGAATCGGACGCGATCCTGCGGAAAATCGAAAAAAGAATCGCGGCCATGCCCGCGACCCAGGCGTTCTCCCGCCGGACCGGCGCGGAAATGGGCCTCTACGTCACGCAGCAAAACACCGGCGACGTTCTCGTGAAACTGAAACCCGCTTCCGAGCGGCGTAGCATCTACGGCGTGATGAACGACCTGCGCGGGCAGATTGATCGCAATATCCCCGGCATCGACGTGGAGTTCTCTCAAATTCTGCAGGACATGCTCGGAGACCTGGAAGGCACGCGCGAGCCTGTGGAAGTGAAACTCTTCGGCGACGACATCGGCGAACTCGAAAAGTTGGCCGACGAAATCGGCCCGAAGCTCGAGGCCATTCCCGGCCTCGTGGATTTCAAGTCCTATCAGAAGGGCAATCCCGAGATCGTTTTCCACGTCGACCCGGGCGCGGCCGGACGCCTGGGCATGACGCCCGACCAGGTCTCGCAGCAGATCAGCGCCGGATTATTCGGAGTCACGAACACGGGGCTGCGCGAGTCCGACCGCACGGTCCCGATCCGCGTGCGCTTCCCGGATTCCTTTCGCATGGACTACGACCACATCGCGCAATTCCCGATTGTCACTCCCGCAAAGCAAACGGTCCCGCTTTCGGCCCTGGCGCAAGCCGAGCACGTGCAGGGAGAAAGCTCGCTCGAACGGGAAAATCAGCGCTTGATGCTCTCCATGACGGCCCAGCTCGAAAACCGCGACCTCGGCAGCGTGACCGCCGACGTGAAAAAGGTGATGAGCCATTTCCCGCTTCCCGTCGGCT
Organism: Terriglobia bacterium; assembly: GCA_963823205.1. Classification (GTDB taxonomy): domain Bacteria; phylum Acidobacteriota; class Terriglobia; order Acidiferrales; family UBA7541; genus Palsa-295. Next base: position 111,397 of record CAWGKL010000002.1, on the reverse strand, counting down.
ATTCCTACGAATTGGGCGGGCAGTATGAAAGCCAGCAAGCCGCCTTTCACGACCTTCTCTTCATCCTGTTTCTCGCTCTGGGCGCGATCTTTATCGTGCTCGTGCTTCAGTTCCGGTCGTTTGCGCCGGCGCTGATTATTCTCTCGGCCGCTCCGCTTTCGGTTCTGGGCGTATTCGCCATGCTGCTGGCCACGCGCACGGCTCTCAATGTTTCCTCCTTCATGGGCATCATCCTGATGGTCGGACTCGTGGTGAAAAACGGAATCATCCTCTTTGAATATGTCCAAAAACTTTGGGAAGAGGAGAAAATGCCGCTATTCGATGCGCTCGTCGAGGCCGGCAAGATCCGCATTCGCCCCATTCTGATGTCCACGCTCGCCACGCTCTTTGGATTGCTCCCCCTGGCTCTGGGAATCGGCGCGGGGGCCGCGCTGCAAAAGCCGCTGGCGCTTGCGGTAATCGGCGGGCTTTTGCTCTCGACCTTCATCACGCTGCTCGTGATGCCTGTGCTCTACTCTCTTCTCGACCGCACGTCGGCCAAAGCCTCGTAACGGCGTTACTTCCGCGCATTCGCAGCGAAGCGAAGTACGTCACTGCCCGGCGTTATCCCTCTTGACAATGGAGGGGGGAGCGTCCATCTTAGTTGGCTTTCCCCGGCGGAGTCCGATTCCCCGGGGCGCGCTCGAGCGGAGACCATAGGTGAAGGTTCGCGTTTGCTTCCATGACCGATGTTTCGACGGGGCCGCTTCCGCCGCCGTCTTTTCGCGCTTTTATCGCGAGCGAATCCATGGAGACGCGGAATTCCATTACACGGGCATGACGCACAAGGCTTCTCAGCCATTCGAAGATGGCATTTTCGACGGCGATGAGAATGCCATCGTGGATTTCAAATATTCGAGCGCGCCGCAGCTCACCTGGTGGTTCGACCATCATCAGAGCGCGTTCTTGACGCCCGAGGACGCCGAGCATTTCCGGCAGGACCGCTCCGGAAAAAAATTTTACGACCCCACTTATAAATCTTGCACGAAATTCCTGGCCACGATCGCTTCGGAAAAGTTCGGGTTCGATGCCAAACCCATGGCGGAGCTGATTCATTGGGGCGACATCATTGACGGAGCGCAATTTGCCACGCCGGAGGAGGCTGTGGGCCTGGCTGAGCCGGCCACGCAGCTCGCGCTGGTGATTGAAGCGGCGCCGGAACCGAACCTGGTTCCGCGCCTGATCCCGGAGCTGGCCGTACGCTCTCTCAGCGAAATGATCGAGTTGCCGGCCGTCCAGAAGCACTTGGGTCCTTTGCTGGACCGGCACCACCGCTCCGTGGACATTTTTCGCGAACGCGCCGAGGCCCACAAGGGAGTGATCTATTTCGACGTGAGCGATCTGGATCTCGAAGGCTACAACAAGTTCATCCCGTATTATCTCTATCCGGATTCGTTCTATTCCGTGGGCGTAAGCGCCTCGCCGGCGCGCGCGAAAATTTCCGTGGGCACGAATCCCTGGAAGGAAGCTCCCGCGGACCTCAATCTCGCGTCGCTGTGCGAGAAATACGGCGGCGGAGGCCACGCGCGGGTCGCGGCCATCTCGCTCGGCCCGGGTGACCTTGCGCGCGCGCGCCGGATCGCCAAGGAAATCGCCGCGACGCTGCGCCAATAGCCCCGCCGTTTTGCCCGAAACCATCCGTTGCCGTTCCGCCCGCTCGACTGTCCCAAGGGCTGTAAATCCCGGCGAAAGAAAGCCGAGCACCGCAGATAACCTTGATGAGGATGGGCCCGTGGGCCGTCGCGCGAGCCGTGAATGGTATACTCAAACATTTATTGCTGACGGCCGAAACGCAAGCAAGCAGGACACACGATGCGAATGGAAGATTTCAACGACCGATTACAGCAGGGGATCATCGTCGCCGACGGCGGGATGGGCTCGCTGCTGTATGACGCGGTGGGCGAACAATGCACGGTGGACGAGCTGAATTCGTCGCACCCGGAAGCGGTGTTCCGCGTCCACCAGGCGTATATCGAGGCGGGCGCGCAGCTCATCGAGACGAACACATTCGGAGCGAACCGCCATAAACTCGCGCACTTGGGGTTGGGCGACCGCGTGGCGGAATTGAACAACCGCGGGGTCAAAATCGCGCGCGAGGCCCGCGAGGCGGCGAAGCACGAAGTGCTGATCGCCGGGTCGGTCGGCCCGCTGGGAATCGTCCGCCAGGTGAGCGCGCTGCCGCACGAGCAGATGGTCGCGATTTTCAAGGAGCAGGCCGGGGCGCTCGAAGAGAGGGGCGTGGACCTGTTTATTTTGGAGACGTTCAGCGATACCGATGAATTGCTGGCGGCGATTGAGGCGATCCGGTCGTTTTCGCGGCTGCCGATTGTGGCGCAGTTGACCTATTCGGAGGAAGGCACGGCCTTCGGAGGGATGCGTCCTCGGAACGCGTGGGAAAAACTAAAAGGGAAGAACATCCAGGCCATCGGCGCGAATTGCACGGTGGGTCCGCAGTTGCTGCTGCCCATCCTGCAGGAGCTGGCCGCCTGCGCGACACTGCCGCTTTCGGCGATGCCCAACGCCGGTTTTCCCCAGCGGGTCGGCGACCGCATCGTCTATCCGCGATCGTCACCCGAATATTTCGCGCTCTTCGCGCGGGAGGCGGCTGAACTCGGCGCGCGCATCCTGGGGGGTTGCTGCGGGACCACGCCGGAGCACATCCACGCCATGGCCGAGGCGGTCGAGAAACTGCGCGGGACGAAGTCCGGCAAGGGCAAGGGCGGCGCGGCTGGGATAGTCGAGACGACGGAGGTGATCGGGGCGGCGGAGCGCGTCCGGCGGATGGCCTCGCGCGAGCCGGAAAGCAAGCTGTGGAGCAAGATTCAGGCCGGGAAATTCGTGGTATCGGTGGAGATTGACCCGCCGAAGGGCGTGCAGATTGATCGCATCGTCGAGCAGGTGGGGCGCGTGATGGCCTCGGGCGAAGCGGATGTGATTGACATCAACAGCGGGACGCTCGCGCGCGTGGGGATGGATGCGCTGGTGCTGGCGGGGGCGCTCGAAGCGCACGGATTCGAAACCATTCCGCATCTGACCACGCGCGACGCGAATATCATCGGCTTGCAGGCCATGCTGCTGGGCGCGTGGTCCATCGGCGGGGTGCGCAACGTGCTTGCGATTACGGGCGACCCGCCGTCCGTGGGAGATTACCCGGAGACGAGCGGCGTTTACGAGCTGGATTCCATCGGACTGGTGAAAGTGCTGGCGCGGCTGAATCAGGGAACCGACTGGGCGGGAAAAAGCCTGGGAGGCGCCACCAATTTCACGATTGGTGTTGCCGTGAATCCCGTGGCCGAGGACCTCGACCGGGAACTGCGCCGCTTCGAAGCGAAGATAAATGCCGGGGCGCACTTCGCCATGACCCAGCCGATTTTCGACCCCGAGCACTGGAAAAAATTTCTCCAGCGCCTGGGCGGAAAATCGCCGATTCCCGTGCTGGTGGGGCTGTGGCCGCTCACGAGTTACAAGCAGGCGCTGCGGCTGAACAACGAAGTTCCCGGGATCGTGATCCCCGAAGCCGTGCTCGGCGAACTCGAGAAGGCCGGGGACGGGGCGCGCGAGCGCGGGTTCGCCCTGGCGCGGAATATGCTGGACTGGGCGCGCACGGCCCGCGACTGCGGGATTGCGGGCGCATACCTGATTCCTCCGTTCAAGCGCTACGAGGAAATTCTCGAACTATTCCGCTGAGCGTGCCGCCGGAGCAAGATTTTAGAAAATCCAGAAGCGCTTTCGGCGGCGAGGCCCCTGAGGACCGGCGCGGCCCGCGCCCTCGTGGTCCGCGATCTCAGGGACATAGGGAAGCGGCCGGCCCTCGAATGCAGCCAGCGGATTATCCACCAGCAGCGCGCGAGCCAGGCCTTCCCCCCGCGTCTTGGCCACCCGGTCGAACGTTTCCTTCAGGCGCAGCGGCCGCGAAGTGACGTTGTGTGCGTCGCTGGCGATGAAGTGCACCGCCCCGGCATTGAGCCATTGCTCCGCAGCCTCCTGCGCCAGCCTGCCGAACTGTCCGGATAGAGATTGCGCCGTGATCTGCGCGTAGCAGCCCTGCTGCAGCCAGTTGAGCAGCCGGGAGGGCTGCGTGCGGATCAGGGGATTGCGCTCGGGATGCGTGATGATGGGGCAAATCCCCGCCAGTTGCAATTGGTGAAACGCATGGTCGAGCGATGCGGGAATCGAATAGTCGGCGCATTCGACAAGGAGATAATTTTTCTGGTTGAGCGTATAGCGGGCGGGGTCGTTACGAATGTCCCGGAGATTTTCGAAGCTCAGATGGAAATCGCATCCGGTGGCGAGAATCGAGACGTCCTTCGAAGCGCGCCTGAATTTCATCCCGGCGCTGTTTTATCAATTCGGGAGCGAAACGATACGTTTGGTTCGCGTGCGGCGTCCCAATCACGTGCGTAATCCCGTCTTCCATGGCCATTTCCGCCATGGCGCAGGCGATTTCGAGAGACTCGGCGCCGTCGTCGAGACCCGGAAGTATGTGGCAATGAATGTCTACCATTCGCTCCGGAGGATAGCGCAAGCGGAAAGAGATGACAACGAAGGGGGCTGAAGCTGTGCGCAAAAAAGCGCGGACGCCATTCCACTCGCCGGGCCGGGCTTTTACATGCGCTATCTCCGAAGCATCGGTTACAGGCGGGAGCGTGTGGCGCGGATGTAATCGCGCAGCGTGGTGACATTCGGCCCGTAGGATCCCACGCGGCCCGCATCCACGGGCAAGCCGAGATGCTCCGCTTGCTCGATACTCAGCCCGGCATCGTCGAGCCTCCGCCAGACTGTAGCCTTCGACGGGGATCAGGCGGTTGCGGCGCGACTTGTCCAGCGGGCGCGGCGGGCGATGGCTATGCCAGCGCTTTTGCACGACGTGGAAGAAGTCGTCCCAATCTCGCCGGTTCCACATGTCTTCTCTCCTGCCACAGGTCCCGATGCAATTTCTTAGATGCCGCGCGAGCCCTGCGGGTCGCTTGAAAACGAGCGTCCCGCGGCGATCTCGTTCCGGGGACCGCAACGACCGAGATTCTAACTCCTCACCTTGTGGAAAATCGCATTCGAACACTCGATGTATCCATTGAGTTATCGCCCCTTACGAACCGCCGGCTGGTATACTTGAGTAAAGGCCTAGGGCATTACGATTGGATGGCCTTCCTGTTAAAAGCCCGTTAAGAGATTGCGCCAGCGGCGGGAAATCTCGATGAGCAATCCGGTGATCGTCGTTCATTATCACGAATTGTGGCTCAAGGGCCGCAACCGGAGATTTTTCCTCGGCAAACTCTTCACCGCGCTGCGGCAGGCGCTCGGAGGAATTCCCGTCGAGCGCATCGAGCAGCCCGGCGACCGCTTTCTCGTACGGCTCGGCGCCGGGGCCTCGCTGGAAGAGGCCATCACACGCGTCGAGCGGGCGATGGGAGTTGCATACTATGCCGTGGCGCGGCCGACGGAGCGGAATATGGACGCCCTTTGCCGCACGGCGTGGGAAGAAGTCGAGCCGCTGGAGTTCCATACCTTCGCCGTGCGCGCCAAGCGCAGCGACAAATCTTTTCCGCACCCCGTGATGGAGATCGAATCCGCCTGTAGGCCGCTTCCTGCTGGAAAAGCTCCGCGCGCAAGGCCGCAATGTAAGCGTGAAACTGAAAGATCCCGAACTCACCTGCCGCGTGGAAATCACGCCCGGCCCCGCCCTGGTGTATGCGCGCAAAATTCCCGGCGCGGGAGGGTTGCCGGCGAACACCGCGGGGCGCATGGCATGCCTGCTATCGGGCGGATACGATTCGGCCGTGGCCGCCTATCACATGATGAAGCGCGGCGCGCATCTGAGCTTCGTGCACTTTTACGGCACAGGCGCCCGGCCTGGGGAATCGTCGCTGCATGTGGCGAGCGGGCTGGTGCGGCAGCTCGCGCCCTATCAATTTCGCGCCCGGCTGTATCGCGTGCCCTTCGAGGCCATCCAGCGCGAAATCGTGCGCTACGCGCCGGAAAGTGCGCGCATTTTGCTCTACCGGCGCATGATGCTGCGGATCGCCGAAGCGCTGGCGCGGCGCGACCGGGCGCTCGCGCTGGTGACGGGAGATAGCCTGGGGCAGGTGGCGTCGCAAACATTGCGCAACCTGGTGGCCGTGGATGCCGCGGCGCGAATGCCCGTCTTCCGTCCGCTCATCGGCACGGATAAAATGGAAATTCTAGCGACGGCGCGAAAAATCGGGACGTACGATATTTCCTCGGAGCCTTTTCACGATTGCTGCCCCGTTTTTATGCCGCGAACGCCGGCGCTCCATTCCAGTCCGGAAGAACTCCATGAAGCGGAGGCGAAGCTCGATGTCGCGGAGCTCGTCGCCCAAGGAATTCGCGGCACGTCCGTCGAGCGATTTGCATACTCGAACGGACAGGTCGAAGTGAGCGAGCCGAAGCCGCTCGCGTCCGCCGGCAAACAGCGCACGGCCGTCGCCTAGCGTGCAGGTCCGAAACCGCATCGCCCCCCGGGGAACAGGATTGGAAGGGAAACTTACCGGTCGCGGCTGCCGCCATATCCCCCGCGGCCGCCACGGCCACCACCACCTCCGCCGCGCCCGCCACCGCCTCCTCCGCCATGCCCGCCGCGCCCGCCACCGCCTCCTCCGCCGCCTTCGCGTTGCGGACGCGCCTCGTTGACCACGATGCGCGCGGCCAAGAAATTCCTTGCCGTTCAAGGCCGCAATCACCTTTTCGGCTTCTCCATCATCCTGGATTTCGGCGAAGCCAAACCCGCGCGGCTGCCCCGTAAAGCGATCGCGCAGCAGCGTGAGCGAGTCCGGCTGCACGCCGATTTCCGAGAATAGCGCCTGCAACTGCTCTTCCGTAGCCTTGAACGACAGATTTCCCACGTACAGTTTCTTCACGGCCGTTCTCCCTGTGCCCCCGTTCGTCCCAGGGCACGCAATCCGATGCTGAAGAGGCAGGATCGGGCCGCAGGGCAGTCAGCAGTGCGCCGGCCACTCCGGGCTGAAGCGAGCGCTCCAGCAAGTCAGGAAGCATCTTGCGGCAAACGCCCCGCGCAGTCAACAGCCACGGGCGGCACAGGCTGGGTGTTACCGCGAAGGCGCGTCAGGTGCGGTAGCTAGCGTTGATGCGCACGTATTCGCTGGTAAAGTCGCAGGTCCACACGGACGCCCGGTCGGGGCCGGCGCGCAAATCCACGACCACGGGGACAAATTTCGCGAGCATTTTTTTGTGCACGGCGCGCTCGCTGAAAGGATGCTCGCGACCGCGGCGGCAGACCTCGATTCCGGCAATCCAGATCGCAGGGCGGTCGGAATCGAAGGCTACTCCGGCGCGTCCGGCGGCGGCGAGGATGCGTCCCCAATTCGGGTCGGCGCCGGCGAAGGCCGTCTTGACGAGCGGCGAATTTGCGATCGTGCGCGCCACCTGCTTGGCCGCGCGATCCGAAGGCGCGCCGCGTACTTCGATTTCCATCACGCGCTGGGCGCCTTCGCCATCCTCGACAATCGCGAGCGCGAGCGATTTGCAGACATCGAGAAGGGCGGCGAGGAATTTCTTGTAGTCGCTGCTATCCGCGCTGGTAATTCTGCGGGACCCGGATTTTCCGTTGGCGAGCAGGGCGAGTGTGTCGTCGGTCGAGGTATCACCATCCACGGTGATGGAATTGAAGGTAGGGTCCACGGCGGCCTTGAGCGCGCGAGCGAGGAGCGCCGGCGAGATGGCCGCGTCCGTGGCAAGAAACGCGAGCATTGTCGCCATATTAGGCTGGATCATTCCCGAGCCCTTGGCGCAGCCGAGCACGCGCACCTGTTTTCTCCCGATGCGGCACCGGGCCGCGGCCCATTTCGGGCGCGTGTCCGTGGTCATAATCGCACGGGCGAAATCCTCGAAGGCTCCCGCTTTGGCGTCCCGCTCGCGAACGAGATCGGGCACGGCAGCAAGAATTTTTTCGACGCGGAGCGGCGCGCCGATTACGCCCGTGGAGCAGACCAGGATCTGCGAGGGGTCGAGGCCTCCCAGCTCGCGCGCCAGTTTGCGGGTTGACGCTTCCGCGGCACCCAGGCCCTCCCGGCCGGTGCAGCAATTGGCGTTGCCGGAATTGACGATTACGCCGCGCATTTTGCGCCGCGATTGCTTGAGGTGCGCGCGCGAGACGACCACGGGCGCGCCCACGACCTGATTCGTGGTGAAAACTGCCGCGGCCGCGGCGGGAGTTTCGCTGACCAGGATTCCGAGGTCGAGCCTCGACCTTTTCAGGCCGCAGTGTGTGGCCGCGAACGTGAATCCTTTGGGAATCTCGGTGATCGATAGGGGCGGATTCATAGCACACCGCCGCGCATCACACCTCTAACCAGCTTCGGAGCCGTGCGCGCCCTCATGGATTTTCCTCAATCTTGACGAGCCGCGCAGTAAAGTCCTCAAGCGCGGCCTTGACCGCTGCCGGTGCCGTCCCGCCCGGGACAGCGCGGCGCGCCAGAGCGGATTCGAGCGCGAGCACCGCGCCCAGATCACCGCCAAATGCGGGCGAAAATTCCTTCAGCCGCGCGGGCGTCATCTCGCGAATCGTTTTCCCTTCTTTCTCGGCCGCGCGCAGCACCTTGCCCGTAATTTCATGCGCCTCGCGGAAGGGAACGCCGTGACCGGCAAGATAATCTGCCAGTTCCGTCGCGACCAGCGCTGGGTCCTCGGCCGCCTGGCGGAGCCGCGCGTCGCGGAACCGCGTGGCAGCCAGCGCACCCGCGGCGATGCGCACCATGGCAAGCGCCTGGTCATGGGCTGCGAACACAGGTTCCTTGTCCTCCTGCAAGTCGCGCTGATAGCTCGAGGGCAGGCCTTTGCACGCTGTCAGAAGGGCGAGGAGCGCGCCGTAAATGCGGCCCGTCTTCCCCCGGATCAGCTCCCAGGCATCGGGGTTTTTTTTCTGCGGCATCAAGCTGCTGCCGGTGGAAAATTCGTCGGGCAGCTCGACGAATGCGAATTCCGGAGAAGCAAAGAGGATCATGTCCTCGGCGAGCCGCGAAAGATGCATCGCGAGCGTCGCGAATGCGAAAAGAATGTCGAGCGCGAAATCGCGGTCGCCCACGGCGTCCAGGCTATTTGCGGTGATGCGCGAAAATCCCAAATCGTGCGCCAGCGCCATGCGGTCCACCGGGAAGGCGCAGCCGGCCAGCGCGCCCGAGCCGAGCGGGCAAGCGTCGGCGCGAACGACAGCAGACGCCATGCGTTCGGCGTCGCGCTGGAACGCCTCGCCATGCGCGAGAAGCCAGTGCGAAACGAGCAGCGGCTGCGCGTGCTGCATGTGCGTGGTCCCCGCCATGGGGACGCCTAGATTCTTCGCGGCCTGGGTTGCAATGGCGCGCGCGAGCAACGCAATCGCGGCCCGCATCTCCCGCGCTGCTTCCTTTACGTACATTCGGAATTCGGTGGCGACCATCTCATTGCGGCTTCGGCCTGTGTGCAGCTTGGCGCCCAGGGGGCCCAGCATTTCGATGAGCGCCGTTTCCGCAAAATGGTGGACGTCTTCGGCCTTCGAGGCATCGAGCCACGCGGGATCGGATTCCGCGCGGGACTCGATGTCATCGAGTGCGGCAACAATCCGCTGGCCCTCTTCGTGCGTGAGAATTCTCGCGGCGGCGATGGCGCGGGCCCAGGCGCGGTCGAGCGCCAATTCCTGCGGCAGAAGCCGCCGGTCGAGCTGCCAGGAACGCTCGAACTCATAGAACGAGGCGTCGGGAGCGCGCTCGAAGCGGCCGCCCCACATTTTCTGGCCGTCGGCAGCGCTCATGGGGCTTTGGCCTTCTGGGGCGCCTTCGTCGGTGCCTCGAGCGGAACGGTGATGGGCAGCGCAAAGAGATTGATGAATCCCTCGGCATCCTTGGGGTTGAACCCGGTCATCGTGAAGCTCGCGAGATTCGTTTGATACAGCGAATAGGGAGACTGCCGCGAAGCCACGCTGATGGTGCCCTTATAGAGCGTAAGCCCCACGGAGCCGGTGACGCGGCTCTGCGAGCTGGCATAGAAGGCGTCCAGTGCCTCGCGCAGGGGCGTAAACCACATGCCGTAATAAACCATTTCCGCGTAACGCAGCGAGAGAATCTGCTGGTAATGCGCCGTCTCGCGGTCCAGGCACAGCGATTCCAACTCGCGATGCGCGGTGACAAGCAGCGTTCCGCCCGGCGTTTCGTAGGCGCCCCGCGACTTGATTCCGACAAGACGGTTTTCCACCAGTTCCATGCGCCCCACGCCATGCCCCGCCGCGATTTCGTTGAGCTCCTCGAGCAGAGCGAGCGGGGCGAGCTTTTTGCCGTTCACCGCAACAGGAACGCCCGTCTCGAAGCCGATCTCGACGGTCACGGGCTTGTCAGGCGCCTTCGCCGGCGAAACAATCCATTGCCACATGGACTCTTCGGGCGCATTCGCGGGATCTTCGAGCACGCCTCCTTCGTGGCTCAAATGCCAGATATTGCGGTCGCGGCTGTAAATATTTTTCGTGGTCTGTTCGACAGGAACGTTATGCGCGTGAGCATACGCGATAGCCTCTTCCCGCGACGCGATTTTCCATTCGCGCCACGGCGCGATGATGGCCAGTTCCGGCGCCAGCGCTTTGGCGGCAAGCTCGAACCGCACCTGGTCGTTGCCCTTGCCCGTGCAGCCGTGGGCCACGGCATCCGCGCCGATTTTTTTGGCCAGCTCCACCTGCCTCTTGGCCAGCAGCGGGCGCGCAAACGATGTCCCCAGCAGATATTTGTGCTCGTAGACCGCGCCGGCGCGCAGCGTCGGCCAGATGTAGCCGGTAATGAATTCCTCGCGCAGGTCCTCGACGTACGCGGCGCTGGCTCCCGTGGCCAGTGCTTTCTTGCGCGCGGCTTCCAGGTCCTCGCGCTGCCCCAGGTCGCCGACCATGGCGATCACCTCGCAGCCATAGGTCTCCTTCAGCCAGGGAATGATGATGGAGGTATCCAGCCCTCCGGAATAGGCGAGGACAACTTTTTTCGGCAATTCATTCTCCTTTACGTGAGCAGCGTGTGCAGGATGGCTTTTTGGACGTGCAGGCGATTCTCCGCCTGGTCGTAAACAATCGAGCGCGGCGAATCCATCACCCCATCGGTCACCTCCAGCCCGCGATGCGCGGGCAAACAGTGCAGGAAGACGGCGTCGGGGGCGGCCTGCGAAAAAAGCTCCTCATTCACCTGGTAGCCCTCGAAGGCAGCCCGGCGCGCCGCGGCCTCCTCCTCTTGCCCCATGCTCGTCCACACATCCGTGTAAACCGCCTGCGCCCCCGCGACAGCTTCCTCCGGCGAGCGGAGGATCTCAATTTTCCCTGATGTCTCGCGGGCGATGGCCTTCGCTTCGGCAACCACGTCGGCGGCGGGTTCGAAGCCCGCGGGCGTGGCGACGCGGATATGCGCGCCCACGCGCGCGCCGATGGTCAGAAGCGAGTGGCACATGTTGTTGCCGTCGCCGACATACGCCAGCTTCAGCCCGCGCAGTCCCGCGAAACGCTCCTCGAGCGTGAAGAAGTCCGCGAGCGCCTGGCAGGGATGGAAGCGGTCGGAAAGCGCGTTGATGACCGGGATCGCGGCGTTTGCCGCCATCTCTTCGAGCGCCTCTTGCAGGAAGACGCGCGCCACGATTCCCTGCACCCAGCGCTCCAGGTTTTTGGCGATGTCGCGGATGGATTCGCGCTCGCCCAGGTGCGTGAGCGTATGGTCCAGAAAAACGGCGGCGCCGCCGAGGCTGGCGATGCCCACTTCGAACGTCACGCGCGTGCGCAGCGATGGCTTTTCAAAAATCAGCGCCAGATACCGCCCCGCGAGAGCGTTCCGGTAATCCTGCGGGCGTGTCTTGATGTCCGCGGCAAGCCCGAAGAACTTGCGCACGCGCGTGGGATTCCACTCCATGCCCGTGAGCAGATCGTTCTTCAAGGAGAGCGGTGTGGCGGCGATGGTCATGATTATCTCGCGGCAGCCATGGCCATCGGCTGCACATTTGTTTTCTGCGCGGTCGTGGACGACGCGGCGGCGGATTTCGGCGCCCGAGCCAGCACGGCTTCGAACTTCTTCAGAAATTCCGCCACGTCCCGCCGGCCGATGATGAAAGGCGGCAGCAGCCGCAACATATGGTCGTGCGTGCAATTGATCACCAGCCCGCGCCGCAGCGCTTCCTCGACGAATGGCGCGCCCTCCACCGCAAGATCGATGCCGAGGATCAATCCTTCGCCGCGCACTTCGCGGATGAAATCAAACCGCGCCGCCAGCCTTTCGAGTCCCGCGCGGAGTTCGGCGCCGCGCTCGCGGACATTCTCGAGCAAATCGTCCTCTTCGATGATGCGGAGTAATTCAAGCGCCACGGCGCACACGAGCGGGCCGCCGCCGAACGTCGAGCCGTGCATTCCCGGAGCGAGCACGGACGCGAACGGTTCGCTCGCGAGGACCGCGCCCAGCGGCAATCCGCCCGCCAGCGGCTTTGCCACGGTCACGATGTCGGGCAGCGATCCGAATTTCTGATACGCAAATGCCCGGCCGGTGCGGCCGAGGCCGCACTGGATTTCGTCCGCGACGAGCGCGGCATCGTGCCGCGTGGCCAGCTCGCGCGCCCGCTGCCAAAACGCTTCGCTCACCTGGAAAACGCCGCCTTCGCCCTGAATCGGCTCGATCACGAGGGCGCAGACATCTTCGGCAAATTTCGCTTCCAGTTCGGCCACATCGTTGAAGCGCACGAATTCCACTCCGGGGACGAGCGGCGCGAAGGGCTCGCGGTACTTCGGCGTGTGCGTGATCGAGAGCGCGCCGAAGGTGCGCCCGTGAAAGGAATTTTCAAGCGCCAGGATGCGTGTCTGGGGCGCGCGGCCGCTCGCCGATTTTGCGTGCGCGTACGCCCGCGCGATCTTCAGCGCTCCTTCGATTGCTTCCGCGCCGCTATTCGTGAAGAACACGCGGTCCAGCCCCGACCATTCCGCAAGCTTGCGCGCCAGCGGCCCCTGATACGGATTGTGAAACAGATTCGAGATGTGCGTGGCGCGGCCCGCTTCGCGCCGGATCACGCGGACGATCCGCGGATGCGCGTAGCCCAGCGCATTGACGGCGATGCCCGCCAGAAAATCGAGATACTCGCGGCCCTGCGAATCGTACAGACGGCAGCCGCGCCCGTGCGTGAACACCACCGGCGGCCGCCGGTACGTATTCATCAGGTAGCGCGCGTCTTCGGCGCGAATCCTCGCCGCAGAAAGTCCCTTTCCGCCTGCAATTTTCTTTTTGGCCATTTTCGTCAACTCGCGGCCTTGTGCGCGGCTCTTGTGGCCGTGCGGATCACGGGCAGAACCCGCGTGCCCGAGCAGCGCCCGCCGCTGGCGGCGGCCAGCAGCGCGCGCGGCTGCGTGCCGCCCACGATGCGCACCTCAGCGACGCCCCCAGCGAGCGCCCGCTTGGCGGCTTCGAGCTTCAGGATCATCCCGCCGGAAACCTTGTTCTGGCGGATCAGGTCTTCGATGTCCGTTCCCCGGACCGCGCGCAGCACCTTTTCTCCGTCGAGCACCCCGGCCACGTCGGTGAGGAAAATCAGCCGATCGGCGCGGATAAATTCCGCGGCGGCCGCGGCCATGTGGTCGGCATTGATGTTGTAAAGCTCGCCGTCGGCGCCCAGCCCCATGCAGGAGGCCACCGGAACCACCCCCGCGCGCCAGAGCGAGCGCAGGAAATCCACATTTACTTCCGTCAGATAGCCGACAAAACCAAGGCCGCCCTCTCGTTCATCGACCTGCATCGGTTCGGCGAGGAAGCAGGCGGCGTCGCTCGCGCCGATCCCCACGGCCGGCTGCCCCGCAAGCGAAATCGCGCCCGCCAGTTTCTTGTTGAGCAGCCCGGCGAAGACCATCACGGCCGCGTCGCGCGTCTCGCGGTCGGTGACGCGCAGGCCGTTGACGAACCGGCTGGTGATTCCCATGCGCGCGAGCGTCGCCGTAAAAATTTTCCCGCCGCCGTGAATCACCAGAATCTCGTGGCCCGCTCGCGCGAGTTCCGTGATCTGCCGGGCAATCGCCTGCACGTGCTCATCTCGCTCGAGCAGCGCGCCTGCAATCTTGACGACCAGTCTCATAGCAACCCCGCCGTTTCCGGATACCCGTGCATCCCGTTGAAATTTTGCACCGCTTGTCCCGCCGCGCCTTTGCCCAGATTGTCGAGGCACGACGACGATCACCAGCCGCTCGCCCGAAGGATCGAGCGCGAAGCCGATATCGCAGAAATTCGTGTGCGCCACGTGCTGCAACTCCGGCAAAGTTCCCGCCGGCAAAATCCGGACCATCGGATGGCCCGTGTAAAACTTGCGATAGAGGCCTTCGATTTCCTCCGCCTGGCGCGCGCCATCGAGCCACACGTAAAGCGTCGAAAGAATCCCGCGCTCGACCGGCAGCAGGTGCGTCGTGAAAACAAAATCCCCCGTCGCAAGGCCGAGATGCTCGCTCACCTCCGGCGTGTGACGATGCGTGAACAGGCTGTACGCGCGGAAATTTTCGTTCACTTCGACGAAATGCGTTTCGCGCTTCGGCTCCTTGCCCGCGCCGCTCACGCCCGACTTGCAATCGCACACAATCCCTCGCGCGCGTGTTGATCCAGCCCGCCTCGACCAGCGGCCGCAGGCCCAAAATCACCGACGTGGGATAGCAGCCCGGATTTGCCACGAGCCGCGCCTCCGGCAGCGCATCGGCATACAGCTCCGGCAGTCCATAAACGGCCTTCGCCAGAACCCCCGCATCCGGCGGCGGCAGCTTGTACCACTTGGCGAATGTTTCCGGCTTGCGGAAGCGGAATGCGCCGCTCAAATCCACGATGCGCAGTCCAGGATTTGCCGCGAGCAATTCCGGCACGAGCTCGAGCGAAGCCTCGTGCGGCGTCGAAAGAAACACGACTTCCGCCCCGCTCTTCGCAACGGCTTCCACGGAAAGCGGCTTGCACGGCGCTTCGCCCCAGCCGCGCAGTTGCGGAAAAAGCTCCGTCAGGCAGCGGACATTCGCGTGGCCCTCGCGCAGAAAGAATGTCGGTGTTTCCGATGTGCGGGTGCCGCAGAAGGAGCCGGGCCAGCTCGAATCCCGCGTAGCCCGTTGCCCCGACGACGGCGACCCTTGACGGGTCGTTCATCGGAGCATTTCCTCCATGCGCTTCTGAATGGCGCTGCGACGCGCCGCGCGAAGTGGAGATGATCAGCACCGTGTCGTCTCCCGCGAGCGTGCCGGCAACTTCCTTCCAATGCTCGGCGTCCACCGCCGCGGCGAGCGGCTGCGCGCCGCTCGGGGGCGTTTTCAGCACGAGCATGTTCTGCGCCGGGCGAATATCGAGCAGGAATTCCTTGAGCGCGCGCGCCAGCGCCGGCAGCGGACGCCGCTTCCTCGGCCGCCGCCGCGGCGAGCGGGCGGTATCCTTCCACTGTTTTCACCAGCCGCAGCTCGCGCAGATCGCGCGAGAGCGTCGCCTGCGTCACGCGCACGCCCAGATGCCCGAGCCGGCGGCGCAACTCGTCCTGGCTCGCCACGGGCTGGCCCGAGAGAAGCTTCAGGATCTGCCCTTGCCGAAATCGTTTCTGTACGCCTCTTATCCCGATGCGTGAATATGCATCCTATTGCATAATCATACAGAAGCGGACACACGTGTCAAGCATTCTTTTGGGAAAAATTATGGAAATTGCCACGCCGCTGCCGCCCGCGTAGTGTCCTAGTTCGAGTGAAACGCGCTGCATCGTCATTCTGAGCAGTGTCCCGCGTTCTTGATTTTCCCGCCGCCTTCTGGCGGGCGCGGGACGTAGTCGAAGTACGGTTTTCCATCGCTCGGTGTTTGAGCGATGAATCCCTTCTTCCTGGCGTCAACACCAGGCAATTTTCAAATGCGGCAGCCTGCTCTCAAGGCCCCGAACCCCTGTGCTAAAATAAGTGGCCTCAGGGTAGGCCCGTAGCTCAGTTGGCTAGAGCGGGCCGACCCGGTCGGCCAGGTCTGCGGCTCAAGCCACCGAGCCCCTATGCTAAAATGAACGAGTTCACGGTAGGCCCGTAGCTCAGTTGGCTAGAGCGCGTCCTTGACACGGACGAGGTCTGCGGTTCGAGCCCGCACGGGCCTACCATAATTTGGTTTGGATTAAGCGGCGAAAATCCTCAAAACGAATTGCAGAGTTAATCCGCGAACAGAAGCGTGAGACCGCGCTCACTGCTCCCAGCCGCCTCCGAGCGCCTGATAAAGCTGCACCAGTGCCTGCAATTCATTGAGCTGAGCCTGCGCAAGCGCGAGCTGGTCGTAGAACGCATTGGTTTCGTTCGTGAGGACTTCCAGGTAATCCGTCGCGCCGGCCTTGAAGCGCGTTTGCGAAAGCTGCGCGGCGTCCTGCGCCGATGCCGTCAGCTGTTCCTCCTGAATCCGGAATTCCCGGTCCTTGCGATAGGCGATGAGCGCATTGGAAACGTCGCGGAACGCCCCCTGAATCGTCTTCTGGTAGGTCAGGAGCATTTCCTGCCGCTGCGCCTCCGCCAGGCGCACGCCGGACTTCAGTCTTCCCCCTTCGAAAATCGGCTGCGTCACCGATCCGGCGAGGGTCCACAGCCCGGCCGGTCCGGTGAACAAATTCTCGAGCGCCGAACTTTGATATCCCCCTTCTCCGGTCAGCGAGATTTGAGGGAAGTACGCGGCCCTTGCCACGCCGATCTGCGCGTTCGCCGCAATCAGATTTTCTTCGGCTTCGCGGATGTCCGGCCTGCGCTCCAGCAGCGAAGCAGGAAGCCCCGCCGGAACCTCCGGCGGATGCGGTTGGTCCGTCAATGCCAACCCTCGTGGGATCGCCCCTGGGTTATTCCCCAGAAGGATGCTGAGATTATTTTCCTGCTGCTCGATTTGGCGTTCGAGATCGGGAACCTGCGCGCCGGCCGTGTAAACCAATTGTTCCGCCTGGCGCTGGTCGAGCATGGTATCAATCCCGTGTTCCGTCAGGTCTCGCGTCAATTCCAGAGATTGCTTTCGAGAATCAAGCGTGTGCTGGGAGATTTCAAGTTCGAGATCGAGCTCCCGCAGCTGAAAATACCCGCTGGCAACATTCGCCACGAGCGTGGCAATCACTTCCTGGCGCGCCCACTCGCTCGACAGCAAATTCGCCCTTGCTTCCTCGGTGGCTCGCCGATACTGTCCCCAGAAATCCAGATTCCAGGCCGCGGACGCACTCACCTGCCCCTGGGTAAGTTCGAATGCCGGGATGGGGCCGTCTGCCGCGTCGCGGATATTTGTGATGTTGCCCGCCGCCGCTGATCGAAGGGAATTGATTGGCGCGCGTGATCCCAAGCTGCGCCCGCGCCTCCAAAACGCGCACCGCCGCGATGCGCGCATCATAATTTTTCTGAAGCGCCGTGCGAATCAGGTCCTGCAGTTCCTTGTCTTGAAAAACTTCCCACCATTTTTGATCGGCCAGGGAAGCGGAATCCGTCTTGGCCGCTTCCTCCGGCGTCAACCCGCGATAGGAGGCTGGCGCGTCCGTGCTGGGCCTTCGATAATTCGAGGCCGACCGCGCATCCGCCAAGGCAGGCGGCGCCCACGCACGCCAGAACCATGGGACGCAGCGCGGCACGGCCTTTTTCTCGATGCCGAGTCATCAGCGTCAGTCTCCCGCTCCGCTCTCTCCCGCGACGCTCGCCGAAGGCGATGGCGCATGTCCCGCGCGCAGAAGAAGCGACGCGGTCCAGCACCTTTTCCTGAAATTCCTCGAGGTACAGATAAATGGCCGGTGTAATGTACAGCGTGATGAATTGCGAGACGATCAATCCGCCAATCACCACGAGGCCCAGCGGCCGGCGTGACGCCCCGTCCGCGCCATACCCTAGCGCGATCGGAAGCGCGCCCATCAGCGCCGCCATGGTGGTCATCATGATGGGGCGAAAGCGCTCCATGCTGGCATCGTGGATGGCCTGGTCGTCCGCGACGCCGTGCTCCACGCGCTGCTGCGCGAAGTCCACGATCATGATTCCATTCTTCTTCACGATTCCCATCAGCATGAACATGCCGATATAGGCGTAAAGCGAAGCTTCCGCGCCGAAGAGCCACAGCGTGAAGAGCCCGCCGACCAGCGCCACCGGCAGCGAGGAAAGCACCGTAAGCGGGTGGATATAGCTCTCATAGAGGATCGCCAGCATCACGTACATCACGAACACGGCCAGGCCCATCAGGATCGTGAGGCTCGATACCGTGTTGCGGAACGTGAGCGCTTCGCCCTGCAAGGTCCCCCGTATGGCGGGAGGCAGCACCTGCTTCGCGGCCTTTTCCACGAAGTCTGTGGCCTGCCCGATCGTATATCCGGGCTTCAAGCTGAAGAATACCGTCACGCTTGTGAACTGGTTGATGTGATTCACCGACTGCGGCCCGATCACCGAATGCCATGTCGCCAGCGCGCTCAAGGGCACCATGCGCGCGCCGTCGTCGCTCTTGATATAGAGCAGGCCCAAATTCTCGGGGTCCGAACGCCCGTTGTCCGCGACTTCCAGAATCACCTGGTACTGATTGGTGGGCTTCTTTATCAGGTAGATGTAGTTCTGCGAGTAGGCCTCATGGAGCAGGTTCAAAATCCGCGTTTCCGACACGCCATAGAGCTTGGCCTGGTCGCGCAGAATTTCCACCTGAAGGTTCGGCGTGTGATTGTAGAGATCGGAATTGACGAAGAGGAACCCCGGAAACTCGCGCATCTTCTGCATGAATTGCCCGGCCGTGGCGTAGACCTCGTCCGGATTGATTCCCGAGATGGCGTACGCGAACTGCCCCTGTGTAATGGCCGCGGCGCCCGTGCTGATCTGCAGCACCGGATTCGGCTGCAGGAAAGTGACTGTGCCGGGGATTCTGGCGTCAAGCGCGCCCATCAACTGCGCCGCCACGGTCTGGATGGGCGGCCGCTTCGAAGGGTCGCTGAGGAACTCGATGACAGAATTCCTGGTTGGCCGGCAGAAACTGGGAATTGCCGCTCATCGTGAAAGTCGTCATCACGGCGGGATTGGCATGCACCACGTCTTCGGCTTGCACTTGATACGCGTGCATCTGGTCGGGCGACGATCCCTCCTGCGCGACCAGCACTCCGCGGACAAACGAGCTGTCGCCGACCGGCAGAAACGCCTTCGGAATCATGTAGAAGAAGAGAACGGTTCCGGCCAGGCACGCAACCCACGTCAGAATCGAGATCCAGCGGTTGCGCAGGAAGAACCAGAGCGAGCGGCCGTAGAGATCGAGCACCCGCTTTTCGAGCCTGCCGCTCGCGCGTTCCATCCACGTCCTCTCGGTGTCCGCGCCGCGCCGCTCGAGCAGCCTCGCGCACATCAGCGGCGTAAGCGTCAGCGAGACGATTCCGCTCGCGAAAATCGAGACGATGATGGTGATCGAAAACTCGCGGAAGATGCGCCCCATGAGCCCGCTCATGGCCACGAGCGGAAGGAACACGGCGGCGAGCGATATAGTCATGGCCAGAATCGTGAAGCTGATTTCCCGCGCGGAATGGTACGCGGCCTCGATCGGCCCCTCCCCCTCTTGCTCCATCAGGCGAACCGTGTTTTCGAGGAACACGATGGCGTCGTCCACGAGGAAGCCGATGGCCAGGATCAGCGCCATCAGCGATAGGTTATCAAGGCTGTAGCCGAGCGCCGACATCACGATGAACGTAAGAAGAAGCGATAGCGGCAGAGCCACGGTCGGGATCAGGGTGTCGCGCGCGCGCCCCAGGAACAGGAAAACCACCGCCACCACGAGCACGAAGGCGATGGCGAGCGTAGTCTGCACATCGTTCGCGCTGTGCACGATCGTCACTGACCGGTCATAAATCGGCACGATGTCGAATCGAACCGGGAATCGTCGCGCGGATGATGGGAATCTCGGCGCGCACCTCCTTCGACACCTCCACGGCATTCGAACCCGCCTGCCGAAATACGGCGATCACCGCCGTGGCCGAGGGCACAGGATGCCCCCGCACCCAGAACCGCATGTCAATGCGCTCGTCCTGCACGCTGTCGGTTGCCGTCGCGATGTCTTTCAAATAGACTGGCGCGCCGTTCGCTTGTCCCGACGATGAGCTGGTCATACTGCTCCGCGGTCGCGAGTTGTCCCTGCGGCTGGAGCAGGAAAGTCTTGTGTTCGCCCATCGAACTGCCCCGCACCCGTGTAGCTGGTGCCGTTCTTGATGGCGCTGGCAAGGTCGTCTATCGTCATGCCCCGCGCGGCCATGGCTGACGGATCGGCCTTGATCCGCACCGCCGATTGCGTGCCGTAGACCGCCACCTGGCTCACACCCGGCAAAATGCTGATGCGCTCCCCGACCTGCGTATTGGCGTAGTCGTAGAGCTGCCCGGCAGTTGCCGTATCGCTTGTAAGCCCGACGTACATAATCGGCTGATCGTTGGGGTTGGTTTTCGTGAACGTGGGAGGACTCGGCAGGTCCACGGGAAGCTGTCCTGATGCGCGCGTGATGGCGGCTTGCACGTCCGTCGCTGCGGCGTCCAGGCTCTTCGAAAGCGCGAATTGCAGCACGAAGCTCGTGTGTCCCTGCCCGCTGTTGGAGGTCACCAATTCCAACCCCGGAATTTGCATGAACTGCCGCTCGAGCGGCGTGGCCACATTGTTGGCCATGGTCGCCGGCGTCGCGCCCGGATAGTTCACCTGCACCTGGATGACGGGATAGTCCACTGCCGGCAGGTCGTTCACGGGCAGGCTGAGATACGCCAACACGCCAAACAAGATGGCCGAAGCCGTCAGCACCACGGTCATCACCGGACGCCGTATGAATGGTTCAGAGATGTTCACGACTTCGCGCCTTCCGTGGCAATTGCAAACGTGCTGGAGGTTGGATTGCCCCCCGCAGCAGAGGCGCCGGGCGCGGCCTGATCAATCCGCACCTTGGCGCCAGGGCTTAGCGTCATTTGACCCGTCACGACCACGCGTTCGCCCGCAGCCACTCCATCGGACACCACCACGTCTTCGCCCTGGCGCTGCCCCAGCGTTACCAGCCGCAGCTCCACCGTGTCGTCCTCTTTCACCACGTAAACGAACGGCCCCTTCTGGCTGATTTGCGTGGCCTGACTGGGAATCAGAACCGCCTGCTTCTCCACCGCCAGCACGAGCCTCACGTCCACAAACTGTCCCGGCCAAAAATGACGGTCCGGATTCGCAACGGTGGCGCGCAAGTTGACCGTGCCCGTGCCGTTTTGCACGGCATTGTCAAGAAACGTCACCCTTCCCGCGCGCCCTTGGTTTTCAGCGTCTGAAGGGGTGCGCACGATGGCCTTCAAAGTTCCCCGGCTCATCTGCTTCTGGACCTTCGGAAGATCGCCCTCGGTGATCGTAAAATCGGCGTAGATCGGGTCAATTCGCTGGATCAGCAGCAGCGGCGTCGTGTTCGCCTGCACCACGTTTCCAATGTCCACCAGTCGCGCCCCGGCGCGCCCTTCAATCGGTGAATGGATGTAGCAATATTCGAGATTGAGCTTGGCCGTCTCGAGTGCGGCCTGGGCTGCTTCGATCTGCGCCTGGTCCAAATCCACCGCGTTTTTCTTCGTGTCGTAGTCCTGCTTCGAGATGGCTTTCGTCTCCACAAGTTCCGAGTAGCGCTCGAATTGACTCTTGGCCAGGTCCATGGCCGCATTCGCCTGGGCCACGCTGGCCTGTGCCGAATCCAGTTGCGCCTGGTACGGCCGCGGGTCAATCACAAATAGAAGCTGCCCCTTTTGCAGCTCCGCGCCGTCCTCGAAATGGCGCTCGGTGATGCGCCCGCCCACCTGCGGCGTCACGGTCACCGATTCGAACGCGCCGCTCTTCCCGATCTCGTCCAGATACACCGGCACATCCTGCGCCGCCGCGCGCACCACCGTCACAAGCGGCGCCGGCATCTGCGGCCCCGCCGCCCCGACGCTCCCTTTATTGCAGCCGGCCGCGGCCAGC
The DNA here is from genome assembly GCA_963823205.1 of Terriglobia bacterium. GTDB lineage: Bacteria > Acidobacteriota > Terriglobia > Acidiferrales > UBA7541 > Palsa-295. The sequence continues at coordinate 89,453 of CAWGKL010000002.1, read as the reverse complement.
GTGGCGGCCAGTGCCGGGATGTAGAAAAGTGCGTGCTTCCGTCTCATTGGTTTCTCCGCAATCCTGCGTATGAATCTACGTGCATGCATTCGGCATGGTAATTTTCCCCGCTCTTTGAAGTCAGAGGATCGCGGCCTTTGTCGTTGCCGGTCACTTCTCCGCCAGGCGCTTGATGATTTCGTCGGCCGCGAACAGCGTTGCCTGCTCCTGCTTATTGAGTTTGGCGATCGCCTGCGCCAGCCACGTCCGTTTTGCATCGCAGGCGATCTTCCATGCGGCGGCGCCTTTGGCGGTCAGGCTCAATATTTACTTGGCGGCCGTCGGTGGGATGCGGCCTGCGCCCGACCATCCCCATTTCCTCAAGCGCCGCGATCGTGGTCCCCATCGACTGCGGTTTCATGCCTTCCGCGCGCGCCAGCTCGGCGGTCGTTGCGGGTCCGTCGGTAGCCAGGCGCCACATCACGCCGGTCTCACTCCATGAAAGCTCGTGCGAGGCGGCCGCCGCGCGCATGCGGCGCACGAGTATCCCCAGCGCCTGGCTAAACTCGTTCACGGAGGTTTCAAGGCTCTTTCGCGGCATGGCCGTCCCAGCCTACACAAGAACAGGTAAACTTGCAAGGTTTCCTTATAAATGTGTCTGCGGATCTGAAAAACCAGCTCCGGCCCGTGCGCTTGGCATGCGCCCGCTCCTGATAAACGCCAATCGGAAACTCACTGCCATCCCGCCATGGAATTGGATGTCAGCCTCGCGCCCCGCGATGCGGCGAATGTGCGCGTCCGCCCAATCCGCCTCATTTGGTTGGAGCGCCACTTAGGATACGAAGCGGTATCCCACGCTGCGGACCGTCAATAAATGGCGCGGCTTGGATGGGTTTTCCTCGATATAGCGCCGCAGGCGCACGATGAAATTATCAATGGCGCGCGTATCGGTGTCTTCGCGCAGCCCCCACACGTCTTCGAGAATGGATTTGCGCGATACCGTGCGTCCCTTGCTGCGAATCAGATGCCGCAGCAGCTTTGCTTCCATCAGAGTCAGTTGGATGGTGTTGTCTTTCGTGCGCAGTTCCAGCGTGCCGAAATCCATCGTTTTCCCGTCGAACGAATATACTTCCTCGTCCCCGGCTTCCGCGCTCGCTCCCGCTTTGCCCCCCGCGGCCCCTCCCTTTGCGGGACGTTCTCCCTCGGTCAGCCACGCGCTGCGCCGCAACAATCCCTGAAGCCGCGCCAGAAAGATAGGCAGTTCGAATGGCTTCGAAAGATAATCATCCGCCCCGGCCGCGAATCCCTCCAGCACGTCTTCCGGCCGGCTTCGCGCCGTCAGGATGAGCACGGACACATAGTTCCGGGCTTCGCGCAGCGCGGAGACCACCGCGAATCCATTCACTCCTGGAAGCATCACATCGAGAACTACCGCGTCGAATTTCTCCTTGGCCGCCACAAGCCTCTCGATCGCCGACTCGCCGTCCCCCACAACCTCCGCCGTGTGCCCCTCCGCTTCCAGATTGAACCGCAACCCTTCGGCCAGGTGCGCTTCGTCTTCCACAACCAGCACGCGGCTCATGCCCCGCTCCTGGGCAATTCGAAAGTAACCGTGGTTCCGCGCGCTTCCCCTCCGCTTTCGGCAAAAACCTTGCCGCCATGCGCGCGCGCAATGGCGCGCACGATGAATAGCCCCAGGCCCGTGCCCTTCACCCTGGATGCGGCCCTCCCTCTCACTCGATGGAACCGCTTGAAGATGCGTTTCAGCTCCTCCGCCGGAATTCCAATGCCCTGGTCCCGCACGCGCAGCACCACGCGCTTATCATCCGGCGTCTCGATCTGGACGCGTATATCCACGTTCCCCCCGGAATACTTGATGGCGTTATCGAGGATGTTTAATAACGCCGTGCGAAGTTCCGCGGGATCCCCCTGCACCTTGATGCCGGCCCCATTCGCCGGCGCCTGCAAGCTGAGCGCGCCCTCCAGCAAACGATGCCGCGTGCGGGCCAGCTCCACGCACTCCCCCGCCAGACTGCCGAAATCAATCTCCGTGTAGTTCAGCGCCGTGTGCTTGAAACCCGCCTCTCCGGCTCGCAACACCTGATCCACGGTCCCCAGCAGCCGGTCCGCGTCTTCCAGCATCAGCCCGTAGAACTGCTGCCGCTTCGCCGCGTCCATTTCCCGCCGCTGCAGTGTTTCCAGATAGAGGCGAATGGACGCGATCGGCGTCTTCAATTCATGCGTGACGGCGTTGATGAAACTGTTGTGCTGTTCGTTCAGACGAATCTCCCGCACCAGGTAGGTCGTGTTGAGGATCAGCCCCAGGATAATCGCCGCAAACAAGATCACCCCGAAGAAAAGCACCACGCCATGCCGCCAATGAAGAATGATCCAACTGACATTCAGCGTCACCGCCAAGGCGATCAGGCATATCCCCAGCACCAGGAAGAAGACGATCTTCTTGCGTCGGCTCGGTATGCGCATGGCTCTCTTCTTTGGATTGTACAGCGGAGAAAGGCGGGTGGGCGCTGATTGTTACGCCGAGACCAATTCCTTGGCCGGTTCGGCTGCCGCAACTTCGATCGCAGCGGCCTGTTCTTGTTTCTTCGGAGCGAGCTTATACCGGTGGACGTCTGTTGCCAGGCCCAGCTTCTTGAGCGTCCAGATTCCGTACCAATTGATGTCAATCTCGTACCATGCCAGGCCGTGCTGCGCCGAGCGTGGATGGGCGTGGTGATTGTTGTGCCAGCCCTCGCCCCACGTGAACATCGCCACCCACCAGCTATTCGTCGAAAGGTCTTTCGTCGGGAATCGCCGCGTACCCCATGAATGCGTGGCCGAATTCACCAGCCACGTCGAGTGCAGCCCGAATACCGTCCGGAAAAAGATTCCCCAGAAGAGGAACGGCCATCCCCCGATCGCCAGCAGCACCCCGCCCAGCACGATCATCGGCACGTAGTGGAATTTCGTGATCCACACGTGAAATTTGTCCTTGGCCAAATCGGGGACGTAGCGCGCCAGCGTCGAAGTGTCGTGGTGCATCGATTTGCCCATCAGAATCCAGCCCATGTGCGCCCACCACTTGCCGTCAATGGGGGAGTGCGGGTCGCCTTCCTTGTCGGAATATTGATGATGAATCCGGTGCGTCGCCACCCAAAAAATCGGGCCGCCTTCGAGCGCCAGCGTCGCGCAAACCGTCAGAAAATACTCCACCCACTTGGGAGTCTTATAGCCCCGATGCGTCAGCAGCCGGTGATATCCCATCCCGACTCCCAGGCTCCCCGACACCCAAATCAGGAAGATCGCGACAAATAGAGCGCTCCAGGTGAAGAAGAATAGCGCTGCCACCGCGCCGATGTGAAACATCGTCATAAAACTGGCGGTTACCCAGTTTATCTCGCCTTTTTCATTGGGTTTCTTCCCGAGATCGTCGAGTCGCATCGTCACTGTGGTCCTTTTATCGTTGTATCGTTCTGTGGAGTTTCGATTTTCTTGCTTATTGCGAGGTCAGAATAGCAGTCTCTGGCAGGTGGTTCTGTAATAGTTATGTAATACCATTTCCTTGTGTTTCTATGAGTTACCTCAGATTTTTGTTCAGGAACGCAATCGTCCGCGCCCATGCATCCGCGGCCGCCTGTGGATTGTAGCTTGCCGTATTCGCCGGATTTTCGAAGCCATGCCCACCCCCATCGTAGATCTTGATGTCCACTCTCCTCCGCAGATTCGTCAGCGTCTTCTCGAACGTATGGACGTCATCGGGAGTAATACCGCGATCGTCCGCGCCGAAGTTTCCGAGGACCGGGGCGTAGATCTGTGCAATGTCATTGGGATCGGTCGGAAGCGGGCCGTAGTTCACAACGCAAGCCGCCAGACGCGGTTGATGCAAGGCGAGCTGAAGCGCATACCCACCCCCCATGGACCATCCGATCGCTCCGATGTGGTCGCGGTCAACGTCATTGCGCGCGGCTAGATAATCGAATGCCCCGGTCAGGTCCGCGATGGCCTGATCGTTCGTCACGCCGCGGCTCAGCTCCCTCGCGTCATCCGTGTTCGTGGCCACCGCCCCGTGGTAAAGATCCACCGCCAGCGCCACGAAACCTTGCGCCGCCAGCTTTTCCGTCTGCTCCTTCACCCAATCGTTCAGCCCCCACCATTCGTGTATCACCACAAGACCGGGATAGCGCCCCGGCTTTTCGGGTGTCGCCAGAAAGCCGTTCACAGTCTCTTTCCCGGCGGCGAATTGCACCGTCTCCGTCTTCGGCCCGTCCGCGCGCACGGCCAGCGCGGCCGCGAGAAGCGCCATCAGGAAAAGAGCCGGGAATATTTTCAAGGCCAGCTTCATTATCCCCCCCCAAGGTTTTGTTTCATCTTAATACCGGCAGGTTGTCTGGGCCATCGGGAAAAATGAAACAAACCGCGCCCCCGCGCCGCGCGGCAACCCCCGGATCAGCTCCGAAAATCTTCCTCTCGGGGCGTCTGCCATGTTATCAATACGGCGGAGTTCTTTGCGGGCGGCCCCCTCTATGATCGCAGACCGATGTTGAACCGTCTCAATGCAGCCCTCGAATGGCTCCTTGGGCCTGAAACATCGAGCCCCGCGCGCCCCGGGCATCTCTGGCCCCGCTGGATTTTTCTGCGCGCCCTGGGACTGATCTACTTCTCCGCATTCTATTCCTTTCTGTTTCAAGTCAAGGGCCTCCTGGGCCCCGATGGCATTCTTCCGGCCCGGGATTACCTCCAAGCCGTTTCCGCTGCGTTGCAAGCGCAGCGATTCTGGTTTGCGCCCACGCTCCTGTGGTTTGGCTCGAGCGACCGCGCGCTCATGCTTCTCTGCTGGGTGGGAGCCATCGCGTCGCTCCTCCTCCTCTGGAACGTTTGGCCGCGCGCCATGCTGGCCGTTTGTTTCGTCTGCTTCCTTTCGTTCATCGGCGCGGCGCAGGATTTTGCCAGCTACCAATCGGATGGCATGCTCCTCGAAGCGGGTTTCCTCGCCCTGTTTTTCGCGCCCGACGGATTCCGGCCCGCCCTCGGCCGCGCCTCTCCTCCCTCCCGCGCCAGCCTCTACCTTCTGCGCTGGGAATGGTTCTGCATCTATTTCGGATCGGGCGTGGCCAAGATGGCCAGCGGCGACCGCTCCTGGCGGAATTTCACCGCCATGGACGATTATTACCAGAACTGCCCGCTCCCCACGTGGATCGGCTGGTATGTGGGCCATCTCCCGCACTGGTTCCATGCCTCGGCCGTGTTCTACACGCTGGCCATCGAACTCGTGCTCGCTTGGATGATTTTTCTCCCCCGGCGATTTCGCGTTGCGCTTTTCTTTATCGTGGCGCCGTTTGAAACCAGCATCATGCTCACCGCCAACTACGCCTTCTTGAACTGGATCGTCTTTTCGCTCGGCTTCCTTCTGCTCGACGACCGCTTCCTCGAATGGGTCGTCCCGCGGAAAGTCCGTGACCTCATCGAGACTTCGCCTCCACCCTCCGCCGACTTGTCCGCCGACTTGTCCGCCGACTCGTCCGCCGACTCGTCCGCCGACTCGTCCGCCGTAGCGCAGAGCGCGAAGGCGGAAACATCATTGGAAGACTGGCGCGCGCGCTGGCGCAGGCATCTCGCGCCCGTGCGCATGACGATTGCGGCCGCCGGCCTCGGCTTGATCTTCTATTGCACGGCTGTGAAACTTGTCTGGCCGTTCCTTCCCGCTTTCCCCTTTCCCGAAGCCCCGCTTCGCTGGACCGATCCCTTCCGCATCGCGGACCGCTATGGGCTGTTCGCCGTGATGACCCACGCCCGCTATGAAATCGAATTCCAGGGCTCGCCCGACGGTGGGAACACGTGGATTCCTTATCCCTTTCGCTACAAGCCGCAGGACCCGAGCAAGGCGCCCGGAATTTACGCGCCCTATCAGCCGCGCTTCGAATGGAATTTGTGGTTTGCCTCGCTGGGCGCTTGGCCTCAATACCGCTTCGTGGTTTGGACCGAAGAGCGGCTCCTGAAGAACGACGCGGACGTTCTTGCGCTGTTTCGCTCGAATCCCTTTGCCGCCGCGCCGCCCACGCAAGTTCGCGCCGTCATCTACCAGTACTGGTTCACGGACATGAAGACCAAGCGCGAGCAGGGATTCTGGTGGCGCCGCGAGCTCCTCGGCGAATATGCTCCATCGCTTGAGCGCGAGCCGGACGGCAGCATCGTAGTTCTCCGATCTCCCGTCGTCGAACCGCCCCAGCCTTGACCCTGAGGAAGCCACTGTGCGGCTCTCGAAGAGTTCGCCTTGCTTGCCCTGAACGATTTCTGCACGCTCCACCTTGGCGCGTGCCTCGCGTCTGCTGAGCCCCGTAGGCACGCCTTCCTGCCCTGAGCGGACGCGAAGGGTTGTGCCCCGATGATTTGTATCGGGGGCGGCAGAAATTAGCCCCGGGTGGAAACCCGGGGTACGCATAACAAATTCGCCCGAGCGCCGTCTTGCCCTGACGCAGGCTTGCCCTGAGGCACGAAGGGAAGGGAGGTGCGCCACATTCTGAGCCTCTGCCCTTCCCCTCAAAATTCCTCTATTTACCCTCTTGACAACGTAAGGATTCTATGCTATCTTTGCTTGCTTTTGTTGCGCTAGCCCCGCTGGACCAGCGCAACTTGCTGAAACGCCATGCAGCGAGAACAGGAGATTTCTGTGTCTTTAATGACGCACCCGGAAGCCAGATCGACCGGGCTAGCCGCCTTCCGCGTACCATCCAGCGTCCCCCTGTCCGCCGAAGCCCGCCCTCTTTTTGGCGGGCGAAGGGGGAAGCTTCAAGCCTCCAGTTTCGAGAATTCTAATCGAAACAAGCTGGGAAATAGAAATCGCCGCAACTCCCCTGCTGCCAATGACTTAATTTTTTCTACTCGAAACAAAACAGGGGGGGTCGCCAACCAAAAATCATCTCCACTTGCCGGAGGTAAGGCGAAAATCTAAAATGAGGACAACGCGGCCCCCGAGCACGGTTTTCGCGAATCACGAATCACGAATCACGAGTCACGAGTCATGAATCACGGGTCACGGGTCACGAATCACGAGTCACTGATTTTTCGGCCCTCCATGCGGGGGCTTTGATTGCTCTTCGACAACCGAATATACCTGAGTGACGCGGCGAACGCCGCGGCGAACGCATCCCTCGCCCTCGAACCATCTTTGCCATGCGCGCGAATTTCCGCTAGCCTAGGGCAGCCGGAACCCACCGGCGCGCCCATGAGCCGCAAGCATCCAAAGCCGCCGAAGGACCCGCACCCCGGCGAGGTGGCTCCCGGAGAGGTGACCGCTTATCTCGCCACGCTACCCAAGCCCGCGTCCATCCGCGAGATTGCGCACGGCATGGAGCTCGAAGCATCACGGCCGCCGCTTTTTGCCTCGGATTATTCAGCAGCTCGAAGCGGCGCGGCGAAATCGAGGAGATTTACGGCGGCCGCTATCGCCTTCCCGGCCAGAAGCCCGCGCCGCAGTCCAAGCCCCCGTCCAGGTCACGCGCCGCCTCCGCGCGAACTGCGACTGCTCCCTCGACCCTCGCCCCCGCGCTTCCGTCTTCGCAGCGCGCTCGCGATCCCAATTTGGTCCCGGGCCGAATCATCGCTCACCGCGATGGCTACGGCTTCGTCGTGCCGGACACGCCTATCCCGGGAATCGCGGGAGACCTTTTCATCCCTCGCGACCATATCGGCGACGCGATGCACGGCGACCACGTGCTCGCGCGCATCGAGCGCCGCCGCAACGACGGCCGCGCCGAAGGCCGCGTGGTCCAAATTCTCGGTCGCCAGCACCCCACGGTGGTCGGCCTCTTCCGCTACGGCCCGCACGGCAATTCCGTGCTGCCTTACGACACGCGCATCCTCCACGAAATTCACATTCCGCCCGGCGATGAACTCACCCCCACGCTGCGCGAAAAGCTAGCCGCCGGTGCCGCAGGTGAACCGCCGGCCGGCCGCCGCGCGCGCCTCCCCGAGCTTGATGGCGCCGTGGTGGACGTTCTCATCACGCGCTTTCCCACGGGCGGCGTCGCCCCCGCCGGACGCGTGACCGAAATTCTCGGCCGCCCCGGCGAAATCGGCGTGGACGTCGAGATCATGATCCGCAAGCATCACATCCCCCACATTTTCCCAGATGATGTGCTGGCCGGTGCGCGCTCGACGCCGCAGCAGGTGTCGAAGTGGGACTTCGCCGGCCGGCGCGATTTCCGCGATCTTCCCATCGTCACGATTGACGGCGAAACCGCGCGCGATTTCGACGACGCCGTTTTCGTCCGCTCGCTCCCCGAGGGACATTTCGAGCTGCAAGTGCACATCGCCGACGTGGCCCACTATGTTCGCCGCGGGTCCGCGCTCGATACGGAGGCGCGCCTGCGGGGCACGTCCGTTTATTTCCCGAACCGCGCCGTCCCCATGCTCCCCGAAGAGCTTTCCAACGGCATCTGCTCGCTCAATCCCCAGGTGGACCGCCTGGTGATGAGCGCCATCCTGGAAATGGACGCCGCCGGGAAAACCATTCGCGCGGAATTCACGCCCGGCGTGATTCGCTCCGCCGAGCGCATGACCTACACCAACGTCCACAAGGTTCTTGAAGGGGATGCCGAGATGGGCCTGCGGTACGGCCACCTCGCCGGCGAATTTCGCCGCATGAAGGAGCTGGCGCTGCTGCTCAACAAACGCCGCGGCGCACGCGGCTCGATTGATTTCGATCTCCCCGAGCCGGTGATCGAATTCGACGACGACGGGCGCATGCTGAGCATCGTGCGCAGCGTGCGCAACGTCGCCCATCGCATCATCGAGGAGTTCATGCTCGCGGCCAATGAAGCCGTGGCGCTCTATCTCGAAAATCGCGGCATCGCATCGCTCCATCGCGTCCACGAAAAGCCCGACCCGCGCAAGGTGCTCGAATTCGAGGAGCTGGCCCACGCTTTCGGCTATACGCTCGGCGTGGAAGACCTGACCGAGCGCCGCGTGGCCGTGCGCCACGGGCGCGTGCAGGCGCCCCTCCGTGATGGGCGCGCGGGCCGCTCCAGCCGCGGCCGCATGCGGCCCATGACCGTATCGGCCCCCGCCCCCGAGGACGTGGACATTCGCCCGCAGCATTACCAGCGCCTGACGGAAAAAATCGCGGGCAAGCCCGAAGAGCGCATCCTTTCGTACTTGATGCTGCGCTCGCTCAAGCAGGCGCGCTATGCCGCCGTGCCGCTCGGCCATTTCGCCCTTGCCGCGAAGGAGTATACCCACTTCACCTCGCCCATCCGCCGCTATCCCGACCTGATCGTTCATCGCGCACTGAAATGGGCGCTCGAAAATCCCTCGGCGGCGCCCGCGCATACCGCGCCGTCGCCCGCGCCCCCCGGCAAGCAGCCATACGCCCCGGCGCTGGGGCCTTACCGCCTTTCCGATCTCGAGGAGATCGCATCCGAAAGCTCGGAAGCAGAGCGCCGCGCCGACGCCGCCGAGCGCGATCTGATGGATTGGAAAACGGCGCAGTTCATGGAAAGCCATCTCGGCGAGGAATACGACGCGCTGATAATTTCCGTGCAGAAATTCGGCTTCTTCATCGAGCTGGTCGAGATTTTCGTCGAAGGGCTTGTGGGGATTGACAGGCTCGAGGAGTATACCGGCCAGCGGTGCGTCTATCGCGACCGCGACCACGCCATCGTCACAGAGCCTTCTCGCGGGTCGCGCTCCGCCGGCCCCCAGCGCATTTTCCGGCTCGGCGATCTCGTGCGGGCGCGCGCCGATCGCATCGACCCGCTCCGCCATCGTGTTGAATTTTCATTGGTTTAACGGTCTTTCAAAGTGGATACGCGCGGCCGGAGCTTTTTCCAGTACATACCTTCGTACTATTGCTCACCACTGGATTCCCCGCTAGTTTGCCTGCGTATGGCGCTGTATTCCCAATTTGTCGGGAAACGCGTGGAAGTGCATTATCGCGCAAGCGATGTCCACCTCTCCGCCATCGCTACTCTCGTGTCGGATACCGGAAGCCGCATTTCCATCGAGGAGCATTTTTCCCAGGACGGCAAGGATAAGACCATCCGGATTGAAATCCCCTACGAATACCTCCTCCGCATCGCAGTGGCAAAGGCCGAACCCGCTCCTGTTGCTCACGGGAATCCACCCTTTCCCAAGAAGCGTTGAAATTCAGCGCGGCTGCTTCGTGCTTTTTGTGCGCCTTCTGCATCCCGGGTGGTTGTATCGGGACGTCCCGGCGATTTCGACCGGGACGAACGGCAAGAATTAAGAATTGGCCGCGCTTAGGCCTTGCCGACGGGCTGGGGCTCGGGGGCCGGCGCTGAGGCGGGGGTGGGCGCGGGTTCGGGCGCGGTGATTTCCCAATCGCAATTTTCGCGGATGCAGGAGCGGAACACGCCCTGCTTGGTGCGCTTCTCGACGACGAAAGGCGCGCCGCACTTGGGGCAGGGCTCGGCAATGGGTTCGTGGGGAGTGGTGAAATCGCAATCCGGATAGCGGCTGCAGCCGTAGAAGATGCGCCCGGCGCCGCGTCCCTTGGCCGTGCCGCGGCGCACGAACTCTCCTTCGCCGCATTTCGGACATTTGATTCCGAGCGTGATGGGCCGCGTGTACTTGCACTTGGGATAATTCTGGCAGCCGATGAATTCGCCGTAGCGGCCGTGCCGGCGAAGGAGTTGGCCGTCACAGGTGGGGCATTTTTCATCGAGCGGAACGTCGGGCTGGCGCGGCTTTTTGGAGCCGGTCAAAATGCGGCGCGTCGTCTTGCAATCGGGGTAGCCGGTGCAGGCGAGAAACGTGCCGAAGCGGCCGCGCTTGATGACCATCTCCTTGCCGCAATTGTCGCAATACTGAGTGGCGCCTTCGCTTTCGATCACCTCGCCGGGAGTTTCCGCCAGATCGCGCGTGTAATCGCAGTCCGGATAACGCGAGCAGCCCAGGAAGAAGCCGTGCCGGCTGATGCGCTCGAGCAGTTCTCCCTGGCCGCACTTTTCGCACTTCTCGCCCGTGGGGATGCCCGCTTTGTACGACTCCATCTCCCCCTGCGCCTTGTCGAGGTCTTCTTCGAAGCGGTCCCAGAATTCCTGCACGGACTGGCGCCAGGGCAGTTTGCCCTCTTCGATCTCATCGAGTTCCTCTTCGAGGCGCGCGGTAAAGCCCACGTCGAAAATGTCTTCAAAACTCTTTACCAGCAGCCCGCTGACGCGCTCGCCGAGCAGCGTGGGCGTGAAGCGGCCCTGGTCTTTGGTCACGTACTCGCGCTCGACGATGGTCGAGATGATGGCCGCATAGGTGGAGGGGCGGCCGATGCCCTTCTCTTCGAGCTCTTTCACGAGGGTCGCTTCGGTATACCGCGGGGGCGGCTCGGTGAAGTGCTGTTCGGGGCGGATGGTCTCCAGGCGCACCTGCTCGCCTTCGCGGACGCGCGGGAGAGTTCGGGAATCGGAGTCGCCCTCGTCTTCCTTTTCTTCTTCTTCCTTTATGGATTGATACGTCGCAAGGAAGCCGTCGAATTTCATCACCGAACCCGTGGCGCGGAAGGTGTAATCGCTCGCGGCAATGTCAATCGTGGTCTGGTCAAAGATGGCGGGAACCATCTGCGAGGCCACGAAGCGCTGCCAGATCATCTGATAGAGCTTAAACATGCTCTCTTCCACGTGCGGCTTGATGCTTTCGGGAGTGCGCGCCACGTCGGTGGGGCGGACGGCCTCGTGGGCTTCCTGCGCATCCTTTTTTGATTTGAAGAAATTGGGCTTCTCGGGAAGATATTTTGCGCCGTAGCTCGCGCCGATATGCTCGCGCACCTGCGCGAGCGCGTCACTCGAGACGCGGACCGAGTCCGTGCGCATATAGGTGATCAAGGCCACCGAACCCTCGCTGCCGAGCTCGACGCCTTCATAGAGGCGCTGCGCGAGCATCATGGTGCGCTTCGCCGTGTAGCCCAGGCGGTTGTAGCCGGCCTGCTGGAGCTTCGAGGTGGTGAAGGGCGGAGGAGCGAAGCGGCGCTTTTCCTTCTGCGCGACGCTGGACACCTGCCAGACGGCGTGTTCGACGGCCGCGAGGATGCGCTGCGCTTCGGCCTGATCCGGGATTTCGAGGTCTTCGCCTTTGTACTTGACGAGCTTGGCCTCGAATGCGGGCGGCTCGCCGGCCTCGACGAGCGCATGAATCGTCCAATATTCCCTGGGAACGAACGCGCGAATTTCCTGCGCGCGCTCGACAATGAGCCGCAGGGCTACAGTTTGAACGCGGCCCGCGGAAAGCCCCCGGCGAACCTTGTCCCACAGAAGCGGGGAAACCTTATAGCCCACGAGGCGATCGAGGACGCGGCGCGCCTGCTGCGCGTCCACCAGATTCGTGTCCACCTGTGTGGGGTGCTCGAAGGCGGCCTTGATAGCCTTTTCCGTGATTTCGTTGAACATCACGCGGAAGAACTTGCCGCGTTCCGACTTTTTCGTAGCCAGCGCCTCGAGCAGATGGGCCGAGATGGCCTCGCCCTCGCGATCCGGGTCGGTGGCCAGATAGACGTTCGGCGCAGCCTCCGCAGCCGACCTCAACTGGCCGACGATCTTGATCTTGTCCGGAATGATTTCGTAGGTGGGTTCAAATATGTTCTCCCGGGTGACGACAATTCTGGCGGCCTTCTTTTCCGGCTTGGCCGGGGTTTTGCCATCTGCGCGGGCCTTACCCTCGCGCTTGGCTCCGCGTTTCTTGCCGTTCTTATTGTCTTCGCCGGGCAGAAGTATCCCGATGGTCTTCTTCGGCAGGTCCATCACGTGGCCGAAGGACGCCTTGACGGTGTATTTCCGGCCGAGATATTTGTTGATGGTCTTGGCCTTGGCCGGAGATTCGACGATTACGAGTGATCGTGCCATGCTCTTTGTTGTTTGCCGTGGAACATTTTTCTAAAATTTTTCAAAAAGCTTACCCGCCCGAATACGGGCGGCGCTCCCCCCCTGTCTGTCGAGGCTACCATCCTAACCTGCTGTCGAGAGGATGATTACAACAGGACTTTCAGGAATTGCTTCCCAGGTAACTGGCGTACCACGCTTTTCATCTCCAAGTCAAATAGGGCGGCCAGTACTTCCGAAGAACTCAGCCCTGAAACCTCCACCAGCTCATCCACATGACGCGCCTGGTCCACGCTCAAAAGGCCGTACAGCGACTTCTCATCCGGCGCTAGACTTGCCTCGACCAGGGAGGCGCGCTCTTCCGCCGAGGCTGCTTCGACGGGCATCAGTTCCGCCCGAACGGGAGTGGGCAGCTCCTCAACCACGTCCTCCCAGCCTGTCACCAGCTTTGCGCCCTGCTTGATGAGCTGATTCGGTCCGAAGCTGGAGGGTTGCGTGGCATTGCCCGGCACACCGAACACCTCGCGGCCGAATTCCATCGCCAGACGCGCCGTGATCAAGGAACCGGAGTATTGCTCACCTTCGACGACCACGACCCCCAGGGCCATCCCTGCGATAATCCGGTTGCGAATGGGGAAATTCTGGGGCGCTGGGAATGTCCCCATGGGGAATTCGGTGATGATCGCGCCGCGCTGCTCGACCTCCTCGAATAGCTTCTTATTCTCCTTCGGGTAGACCACGTCAATCCCGCACCCGAGAATACCAATCGTCACTCCCGCCGCCGAACTGAGGGCGCCTTTATGCGCACTCGCGTCAATCCCGCGAGCCATGCCGCTCGAAATGACCATGCCACGGTCGGCCAGGTCCCTCGCGAGCTTCATGGCCATTTGATTCCCGTAGGGCGTGGGGCGACGCGCCCCGACGATGGAAATCATGTGCCGATTCAGAAGTTCCATATTTCCGCGAACATAGAGAAGCGGCGGAGGGTCGTAAATCTCGCGCAGACGCGATGGGTATTCCGGCTCGTCCCAGCTTAGCAGCCGGCAGCCGGCTTCCTGGACTTGCGCTAATTCCTTGGCCGCGTCGCTCCACGGCCGGCGCGAATGGATTGCCTGCGCCACAGCCGCAGGCAGGCGCGCCGCTTCAAGAGCCGTGAGCGAAGCGCTGAAGATTGCGTCGGGGCTGCCGAATTCGCGCAGGAGTTTTCCACTCATGCGCGCGCCCAAGCCGGGCGTCATCGCCAGCGCCAACCATCCCAAGTAACGGCCGGAGTCCATCAAGAGGTAAGCCTGCCAGTGAGCCTATGCACCTCCGTGCGGTGTTGTCAAGATAGGTGATATGCGCATAATTACTGAGGGCGCGAGGACCAGCAGCGCCGAAAGCGCGGGAAGGACGGACGCGAATCTTGCCCGGCTGAAATTCCCACAGCCTGTGCTAATTTTTGAACTGCGAAGATGCCGGAACTCCCCGAAGTCGAGACCGTCGTGCGCGGCTTGCGACCCGCACTTTCCGGGAAGCGCATCACGCGAGTGCGCTTGGGGAAGACGGATTTCATCGAAGATCCAGCAGCGCTCAAGGAGCATTTGCCGGGCCGCCGGATTTCAAGCGTGAGGCGATACGGAAAGTTCCTTCTCTTCGACCTCGAGTCAATAAATGGCGATCCGCGAAAATCCCTGCTCCTGATTCATCTAGGGATGACGGGACAAATTCTACTGTGCAATCCCGATGCGCCCATCGCCACGCACACGCATGCATACTTCACTCTCGACGACGGCAGCGAAATGCGCTACCGCGACATCCGCCGCTTCGGAAGCATTCGGATTTTGCCCGGAGACGCCCCCACCGGCATTCTCAGCCCTTTGGGCCTCGATCCGCTCGAAGCCACCGAAGAGCAATTCCGCACCAGGCTCAAGGGACGTCACGCGCGGATTAAGGCTCTGCTTCTCGATCAGCGCGTTCTCCGGGGCATGGGAAACATCTACACCGATGAAAGCTTGTGGCACGCGAAGATTCATCCCACGCGCCTGGGAGCGAAGCTAAACGCCAAGGAACTCCATTGCCTGTATGTTGCCATGCGCCGCGTGCTCGCACAGGCGATTCGCTTCCGAGGGTCTTCCATTTCCGATTATGTGGATTCCCAGGGAATGCCCGGGAGATTTCAGCAACGCCACCGCGTTTACCAACGGGAAGGCCAAAGGTGCTTTCGGTGTGGTGCAAGGATAAAGAGAGAGAAGGTAGGAGGGAGAAGCAGCTACTTCTGCCCGAAATGCCAGCGAGCCCCGAGGAAGGCGCGATAGGTGCAAGAAAACTAGGGGGAGGAGGGACTCTCAGCGGAGCAGGTCGAACATTCGCGGTAGATGAAGTAGCCGCCTACTGCCAGTGCTCCCCAAGAGAATAAGGACGAAAACAAGTCTCTTTTTGCCCCTTTTGTAGGGTTGGATGATCTTGCCGTTGCCGCTGCCCGCACCTTGCTGGTCTTGAGCGGATGAATCTTCGGCAGTCACCTGGTAGGATTGGCCTGCGTTGATCGTCTGATCGCTTCCTTGCACAACCAGAGACCCCTCATAGGCGGAAACCAGCATTTCATTGGGGCCCGTGATGGTGATCTGGCCAAAGGTGCGCTGGTTACCGGCAGGACGAACGATGCCCACGGGGGTTTCGATCTCCACCTGCTGGCCAATGGCAGAGAAACCTGCCGTTCCCGACTGGAGGGTAGCGTGAAGGCCATTTTGGGCCGGCGACAAGGTGGCGACCGAACCATGGGCCAAATAGAACTGATTTTCGCCCATTTTGAGACGCAATAGACCATCGGGATGGGTAAGAAGGGTGTCGCCGGAAAAGACATCGGCTCCGGGCACGGCTTCCAGATTGCCCAGAAGAGCGCTTCGTGCCAAGATTATCGCGCCCAAAGGCTTCTTGTCGCTGGCCGGGAGCATGGGTGCGTCTGCGAGGCTTGCCGCAAGCATTGCGACCAGGAAGGAACGAGCCACAGAACGAGGAAATGACCTCAATGCTTCCTCCCAAGAAAGTCCCCCATTAATCTAGGGGCAAAAGCGCGCTGTGTCAATAGCCCTTCGCGAAAATTTCCACAATGAAATCTAGATGTACTGGCTAAAGCATGTCAATAGCCCGTCCAGAAGAACGTGCCGGACCCATACACCGAAATCTCCATTTGGAGTTCCCGGCCGATGGAAAGGTTACACACCGGTGGAGGAGAACAAGAGCTCTTGTTTCGGCCCTATTTTAACAACTTGGCTCTTGCGTTTGCGAGGTCATCGCCTGCGTGCCAGTCCCGAATTGCGTCGCCCGTAGCCAATCCGGAAATGAGCGCGTTCGAAAGCCACATGGCATGAAACTCTCCTCGTGTTGGCGCGTTACGCCATGCCAAGCGCTTCAAAGTGACTATCGCACCGATGTAGCCAAGCCCCATACGCGACGATCTGGCGTCGCTGGGATGCTTGCCCAGGAAAGCATGCAGCCCGACGCATCCGTTTGACCGTCCTTCGAGAGCCCCCAGGCCTGCCCCGATGTGCTGGCATCTATTCGTGACAATCACATCCGCGTTAATTGCTGCTGTCGTCAGAGCGTCCATCGCCAAAATTTCTTTTTGGGTCTTCATGTAATGAGCGATATGACCGATCGGCTTGCGGTGCGCGGGATAGCCCTGGATCAAGCTAAATTCCTGGACCCGGCCAGTCCCGCCTGCCAGCGGCGATAAGGCTACTACTACGCTTGTTTCATAGACAGTCTCCTTCTCGCAGGACTTAAAGGCGCAAATCCGTAAGGGACTGAGCGCAATTAGAACGCCAACGCTCGAGTGCACTGTTATTACAGATATTAAAGTGGCTAGATACCTGGCGCGCTTGAAAAGGGTTCACTGCGGGACGACAACCGGGAACTGGTTCCAAAACGAGAAACGCTCGCGCCGCCGCACCGTGTTCTCTGAATGCAAAACGGAAATTAAGGCTCGCCTTGAAGTGCGATACCCCCTCACCGTTTTTAATTCTCGACGATGAGGACTCGCTGCCTCCTAAAGGCCAGCCTAAAACGTGAAAATATGTCCTGAAATTCTCGCGCGCCAGGTGTTCGATTCCCCAATCACGTCCCGCCAATTCCCGAGTCAGCCCTAGGAACAACTGCCAGGGAAGTGGAGTCCTAGAACCTGGTTGTAGTACTTGTAAGGAAATATTGTCTGAGTTTAAGAGTTAATACTACTTGCTTTTCCACAGGCCAGCGCAGTAGAAGAGCCACCAGGCTTGGGGGGGTAGCTGGCCGCTGTTCTGGGCCGGGCAGCTCAACAATCTCAAAAAATACTAAGCGGTGTTTCCCCCCCTGACCGGGAGGCACCATGTTCACTGAAGGTAAAATGGTTGCGAGAGTCTGCGCGGTTGAGTACATAGGTCGCATGCATGGGGCGTCGCAAGCCAAGCTAGTTCGGTGTTCAGATGACAAATATTATGTGGTCAAATTTCAGAACAACCCTCAGGGAGCCAAGACCCTTGCCAACGAGCTACTGGCAACGCTCATGGCAGAGAGGCTCGGTTTGCCGGTGCCAGAACCGGCAATCGTAGAGGTCCAACCCGATTTGGTTCGCTATACCGAGGAATTGGTGATTGAGCGAAGACGTGGGAGTGTGCGATGCCAACCGGGGCTGTGCTTCGGCTCCCTTTACGAGAACGGCGAATCTTCCCCGGCAAATCCAATCTACCCATTCAATGTGCTCCCGGAAAGCCAACTCGCAAAAGTCCACAATCTCTCGGACTTTCTTGGCATGCTCGTATTCGACGAGTGGATCGGGAACATGGATTCGCGCCAGACAATCTTCATTCGCAACCACTCCCTGCGTCACCCTTACCGCGTATTGATGATTGATCAGGGCCTCTGCTTCAACGGGACTGCGTGGAATTTCCCGGACGCCCCAAGGCGTGGCCTATATCCGCACCGCACCGTCTATGCGAACGTCTTGGGCATGGAGGCATTCGGCCTGTGGCTCATGCGCCTAGATAGCTACGTGAATCGGTACGTGTTGGATCAAGCCGCAAAGGAGATTCCTGCCGAATGGTATCGGGGCGACGCCGATTCGCTTGCGCGATTACTCGCAAGACTCGACGAGCGACGTAAGAGGATCAGGGATTTGCTGTTGTCAACTCGGAAGGCGGCCCCTGAATTCTTTCCGGCGTGGCTTCATCCAGTCGGAAAATTGCTGCACTTCTCCCGGTATCGGCAGGATGGGCGAGCCATAGGCTGAAAGAGATCTCGGTGGTAGGCCAGACTGGCGCGGTCCAAAGTCCGGTTCAATTGGACGTGTAAATTTGTCCTAGAGATTTTCGTCTCTGGGGGGCCAGGTACATTTGTCCACTGGCCCGTTGCCTCTCGCCTTTCTAAATTGAGCACGCTGTTCTCCGTATAGAGACGTTCGTCTCCTAGCATCGGGATCCGTTTGCATCCAAATTGTTCGTCGAACCCTCAGATAGCTCCCTGCTGCCACGGAACACCGCCGACACACGCATGAATTCTCAGCATCCAGAAGGGTGAGATTTCGAACGGTTGATGCGCCGCGCTCGAATTACTCAAACCAGCGAGCGGTCAGATGACGCGGAAATTGATGAGAATGTATTTGGCGCTGCCGCCAGCTAAGGAAACCCCGTGTCCGGCAAAGAATTGCCCGCCGAATGTCATTCCAACCCATCCAATGTTCTCGAGCGCGGCAGAAAACGCTTGCGGGTCCTGCTGGCCGTCCACGTTTGTCCACTGATCGGATGTTAGCGGCACGTTGAACGTAATCGTCTGGTTGTCTTGGGAACCGAGATTGTAAATACTCGCGTCAGCCCACCAGCGCCCGTTCGGGTTACTAAGGTCGTCGTTCTGCTGCTCGATAAACAGGCGGACCGTCGCCGGGGGATGGTCAGTGGGATCGACCACCACATACTGGGGCGCGTTGCTCTCGACCTTGAAGGTGATTGTCACATTCTGGGGGGTTTCTGTCGTTTGGAACGGCGTCTGCACGTAATTTACATGCCCGCCGGCTTCCGAGCTCGGAAACTGGAATGACCACGCACCTTCGGGATCAGCAGACGGTTGCGGTGGCATTCCGGCGCTGTAGAAGATGTGCCAGTTTTGCGGATCGAGTGAGACTACATTCTTCATTGCGGGCGGATCGTTTGCAGGTCCTGGGTCTACGCGGCCGCATCCCATGAGACAACCCAGCAACGAGAGCATGAGCGAGCCCATCGTTATGGACAGACCTCCCCGCCGCCCACCACTGCCTTCGGGCACAATTGACGCCGACCCAGTCGGAGACATGTAGTCTGCTCGCGGCAGCGATAACATTCGAATTCACTCGGCCAACGGCGACGATTTGCCGTTGTCCGACAGCAGCAGTGCAAGAAGGACACCATCAGGGGGTGAATGGCTAACTCGTTAAAACTAAATATATTACTAATCATTTAGCATGGCGCGAACTGCCGAGCGGTGGCCTGTTCTGGAACCCTGCCAAGTGTGGAAATCCCGCTTCGGGACTCCGGGGGGGCGGGGAGGTCCCGTTGGCAGCCTGATTCTGGAGGGGGGACGGACATATCGGCCGGACAGATCCTATGTCCCTTTCCTTGAGCGCATACGATGCGGAAGCGGTGCCGCAAGCGGGGCTAGGCGCTGCTAGGTTTTGCGCTGGGAGAATTCGTCAGAGTGGACGATGAATTCGGGATAGGCACCGGCGCCCAATTCATAGAGGTCCATGCCCTGGCGTTCGCCTTCCGGAGCCACGCGCTGGGGGTAGAAACGATTGAGAAGCCAGTTCAAGCCGTAGGTGAGCGGAAGGACGAAACCGATCAAGGTGGCGATGCCGGCGAGTCTGCGCGAGCCAATGGGGGGAAGCGCCGCCGAATGCGCCGGTGATGGCCGTCGGTGCATGAACTTCCGCAAAGATGCCAAGCGCCAGGAGTCCCCAGATTCCGCCCATGGCGTGAGAGGAAATCGAGCCGCCGGGATCGTCCACGGCCAGGCGCAGTTCAAACCATTCGACGGAAAAGGTAATCAGGGCGCCCGAAACGAGGCCAATCGCGACGGCCGAAAGCGGGCTGACAAAGGCGCAAGCGGCGCTGCTGGCGGCGAGGCCGCCGATCCAGCCGTTGGCGGTGAGCGAGGCGTCGGGTTTGCCGAAACGAGTGTGCGTGATGGCCGCGGCGGCGAGAGCGGCGGCGGCCGCTGAGAGCGCGGTATTGACGGCGATGAGGGCGACGCGCGCGGGTAGGGCGCCGGCGAAGAGAATGGCTCCCGCGGAATTCAAGCCCAGCCATCCCGCCAAGGACAGGGCGCAGCCAAGCATAACGAGGACCGCATTGTGGCCGGGGATGGCGACCGGAAGGCCATCGAGCGTGTATTTTCCGCGGCGCGGCCCGAGGATCCATGCCACGGACAGCGCGGTGAGTCCGCCCACGGCTTGAATCGCGCCCGAGCCTCCCGCATCGAGAAACCCCGAGCCGAGGCCGCAGTTCACGCCGAGCTGCGCGAGCCATCCCCCGCCCCATGCCCAATGGGCGAAGAGCGGAAACGTCACGCCAGCCAGCAATGCTGTGGAAGCGCAGATGGCACCGAGGCGCCAGCGGTCCGCTCCGGCGCCCAAGGGGATGAGGGCGGCCAACCCGACGGCGAACATGCCGAAGAGCGCCGCGAGGGAGGCAAAAGAGCCGTTGAACTCGAGGCCATGGAATAAGAATGGGCTCGCGCCGGCCCAGCTCCACTGCTTGCCAGCCAGGGTGAGAACATGCGCGGGACCACCCGGAAAGCCTTGCCATGCGAAGCCCCAGGCGAAATAGACAAGAGCGGCAACGGAGAAGGCGCAGAGGGATGAAAGCATCGAGTGGGCCGCGCTGCGCGAACGGCCCAGGCCCGTATTGATTAATGACAGCCCGGCGCCTGCAAAGGGGACGAGGAGAATCAGAACGACGCAGAGTGCGGAGATCGTCTCCGAGGGACCAGAGAAAGAGAGCGGGGAGATAGGAGCCACTATTCCTCGCCTCGCAGAAGCGGGTGAGAGCGGATCACGAGCACCAGGCCGAGGACCTCAACGCCCATGCCGGCAAAGACAAAGGCCACGCGCGGCATAGGCTGAAGCAGAGCCAGGGCACAGACGACGATGGCCCATCCCGCGAGCAGAAGCATAAAACCGAGAAACTTCATGCGGCGCTCCCCGTGGCGTGTCGCGCGGGAAGCGTAACATTCGCGGCGGAACAGTTCCAAAGGGAATTTTGGGCGGGGGGCGGAGGAGGGGCCATTTGAAACGTCTATTCCTGCCATCAAAACGTTGCATTGTACTCCATCCTTATTTTTCCTTAATGTGCCGGGGATTAGTACGATCTCTACGAGGAGATACTCTACGAGGAGAAAAACACATGGCCGAAAAAACCACGGGTGAGATGCAAGCCACTTTGGGATTGACCGGGTTGACGGTGAACGCGATGGCGCTGATCGCACCCGGGGCTTTCCTATGGCTCACATTTGCACCCCAAGCGACGGAGGGCGCCACAGGACCGTCAATGTGGATTGGCATCCTCTTTGCAACTCTGCTGTGTCTGGCGACTGCAGTTTCCTACGCGGAAATGGCGAAGATGTATCCAGGCACCGGCAGCTCGTATTACTTTGCCGAGCAATCGTTTCTGAACCATGACAAGGCATGGAAGTATGCGCGCCTGATGAAGTTCATCGTGGGCTGGGGCTCCCATCTCTACTACTGGATTTATCCGGGGGTGATGGTGGCCGTCACGGGAGTCTTTTGCGGCTACATCGTAGGCACTCTGTATCCGAACTTCATGAGCGCCTCGAATCCCGGTCCGATGTTCATGATGGCTGTGGCCATCGTGTTCTCGTTTGGCGTGGCGTATATCGCGCACCGAGGGGTTACGGGGTCCACGGCAGTCAGCTTGGCCATCAACATCATCCAGATAACCGCGCTGCTCGTGTTCTCCGTTATGGCCATCCACTACCGGATAACTCACCCTCCCGGCAGTGTGGCGTGGCAGTGGGATGCGACAACAAGCGATGCCTACAACTGCCAGTTCCAAATGGACGCGCAAAGCAACATCGTCCGCGATGCCAACCAGGTCCCGATCTGCATGAAGGACGCGGCCGGGACGCCGGTGCCCTATCAAGTCAGCTATCCGTCGACCGATTCGAGCGGGAACTTCCTGTCCCATCCGAATGCGGCTTCGGTGGTCGGCGTCCACAAATTTCAGTGGATGTTCGTTCAGGCCACGGTCGCCATCCTGATCCTGGTGGGATTTGAATCGGTTACGTCGCTGGGCGGCGAGGCCAAAAACGCCAAGCGGGACATCCCGATTGCAGTCATCACGTCGCTGCTCATCCAGGGGTGTTTCTGCTACCTATTCGAGTATTTCGCCACACTGTACGTCTTAAATAGCGGCTACACCATGCAAACGGCGACCGGCTCATCGGCGCCCATCGGCGACTTGATGGTGATGGTCGGCGATGCGGTGTTTGGAGCGGGCCATGGCCGGACGTTCATGCTGATTGAGGCCGTCACCGTGTTCCTGGCCCTGATCGGCACGACGCTATCCTGCATGAACACGGGAGCGCGCGTGACCTACGCCATGGGCAAGGACGAGGAAGTGCCGGAACACTTCGGGATATTGCACGAAAAGAACCTGAGCCCGCACAAGGCCATTTGGACGCTGGCGGTGATTTCAGCGGTTTTCGGGGTTCTCGCGCTGCTGATGCTGTTCGGGGATGCCGGCGCTCTTCCGGATGCCACGATAGCGGCGCTTCCCCATGGGTTCTGGTCAAGCTTCGGGTATGTGTCGCACGACACGATGGCGAAGCTGCCCAATAGCTTGCTCACAATTACTTTGGCTTCGAACTTCGGAACGTTCCTGCTCTACGGGCTAAGCTGCGTAACCTGCATCTTTTGCTACCAGGGGCATCCGAACTTCAGCCTCCTCAGGCACCTGCTCATCCCGTTGTTCGGAGTAGCCGCAAACCTAGTCTGCATGGCGGCCTACCTCATCCTTCCGTTCATGGGATATGGCACAAAGAAGGAGCCATTCATAGCCTTGGGCATTGCCGCGGTCTGGGCCATCTACGGAGGCATCTACTTCGTGATGAACAGCAAGAAGAAGGGACGAACAACGCTGGTCCCGAACCGGGCCTAGCACGAGCAGTGGATGGAGACAGGGCGGGCGCAAGCCCGCCCTGTTTTTTTTCGAGGGGATATGAGGTTCCATGTACAGAGGCCTACAGGCGGTTCCCGCGGATGCCGGGAGTATTGCCGCAGCGGTCCAAACGGCGCAAGATTATTCCATGGACGTTGAGTTCACGCAGCTTTCTGATCGCGGGCAAGTGCGCGAGGGGAACGAAGACTATCTTGGATACGTGCAGCCCGCGACGCCGGAACGGGCGCGCACGCACGGGTGGCTTTTTGCGCTGGCCGATGGCGTGGGGGGGCACGATCTGGGAGAGGTGGCCTCGCATGCGGCGGTGGAGAGTTTGCTGGCCGGTTTTCGGGAAGCCGCAGCGGGCGAATCGCACGCCTCGCTGCTGGGGCGTCTGGTGCGAGAGGCCAACGCGCGCGTAGTGCACGCCGGGCACGCGGCCAACGTGGCCGGGACGGCGATGGCCACCACACTGGTGGTTTGCGCGTTGCGATACGACCGGGTGACAGTGGCGCATGTGGGCGATTCGCGCTGCTATCTGATCCGTCGAGGGGAAGCGAACCTGCTGACGCGCGATCATACGATCGCGAGCGAGCACGTCCGCATGGGATTGCTTTCGGCGGACGAAGCGGCTGAGTCGGACAACCGGCACCTGCTGAGCCGGTCGCTCGGCAGCGAACTTGCCGTGAGAGCCGAAATCAACGAGCACCAGGTGTTCGTTGGGGACGTGGTGCTGCTATGTTCAGACGGGCTGCACGGCTCGGTGAGCGGGACGGAGATGGCCGCCGTGACCAGCCACGGCGGGGATTTGGCGGCGGCGGCACAAAGGCTCGTGGATATTGCCAATCAGCGGGACGGCAGTGATAATATCAGCCTGCAACTGATCCGCGTGCGAAGCGTGGAGCGCGTGGGGATGTACCGCGGGCGGCCTTACAGGCTTCCTTAGAAAAGGGATTCGCCGGCGGATATTTTCCCGACCTAAGCTCGCAAGGATTTTCCAGTCCATCCCGGCGACCAACTCGATCACTACCGGATTGATTCCGTGGCGGCGCGCAGCGGCATGGCCTCCATTTTCCGCGGGACCGATCTCCGCACCGGGCAGCACGTAGCCATCAAGGTTCCCCACCCGGAAATGGAAAGCGACCCGGTTTTCTTCGACCGCTTTCATCGCGAGGAAGAGATCGGCCAGGCCCTGGACCACCCGGGCGTGATGAAGGTGTTTGGCGGCGACCAGCACAGCCAGATTTACATGGTGATGGAGTGGGTGGAAGGGCGGCTGCTGCGGCAAATACTGGACCAGCAGAAGAAACTGCCGCCCGAGCGCGCCGTAAAGATCGCGCTCGGCATTTTGAGCGTGCTCGACTACATCCACAGCCACGGGATCGTGCACCGCGACCTGAAGCCGGAAAACATCATGGTGGATGCGGAGGACCGCATCAAGCTGATTGATTTCGGCATCGCGGCGAAGGCGGGAGCGCGGCGGCTGACGTTTGCCAAGCTATCGCAGATCATGGGAACGCCCGATTATATTTCTCCCGAACAGGTGAAGGGGAAACGAGGAGACGCCCGCAGCGACATCTACGCGCTGGGGGTGATGCTGTACGAGATGCTGACCGGGAAGACTCCCTTTCAAGGGCCGAATCCCTTCGCCATCATGAACGACCGGCTGCTGAACAATCCCATTCCCCCGCGCGAGACGGATGCCTCCCTTTCCCCGCAGTTGCAGGAGGTGATCTACCGGGCGCTGGAACGCGACCCCAAGAACCGCTACGCGACGGCCAAGGAGTTCGCGTGGGACCTGGAACATTTGGACCAAGTGGGAGTGGCGGACCGCCCCGAGCTGCGCGACTGGAAGCAGCGGCGGACGCCATGGGTGCGGAGAGTTCTCTTCTATATCATGCTGGCGCTGATCCCCGTGGTGATCTTCGGTCTGCTCCTCTATTTCGTAAAGCGCTGACGAAGCCTTTGGGCAGGAAGCTTTCTCGGGAGTGCGGCGAAGGCGGACGCGGCTTCTTCCGAACGGCCTCCCCGGCAGGCGATCCATACGCTGAAGTTTTTTGAGAGGGCTCGCGGCGCGGCTCCGGTCGGACATACGGAGAGGAGCGCCGTAAGGAATTCATAAAGACCGTTTTGTCAATACAAACCATAGATTTATTGAGTTTGACGATTCGGAGGGTTGCCTCTACCTTCTCTCTACCGAAATTTTCGTTTGGCAGGCCGCGAACTCACGAAGGGAAGGTGAGCGCGGCAGGGAGGGAGAGGTCAACCACATGAAACGAAACTGGAAGTGCCAGGGGAGACTAGGTATCGCATTGTTGGCGTTGAGTGGGGCGTTTGTGCTGGCGCCCGTATCGAGAGCGCAGGCTCCGGCGGCCTCCACGAGCCAGAGCCAGGCCCAGGCCAATGCCGGGGCGCCGGCTACGGCGAACACACAGCAACGCCTGGAAGACCTGGAAAAAGAAGTGAACATTCTGCAGAGCGAAATCGCTTCGCTGAAGCAGGAGGATGATAGTACGGCTGCCACGGTGAAGACGGCGTCCCTCAACATGCCGGCGGCAGGCTCCAGGGCGGCGGATGCGCCGGCCCCGGTGTCGCTTACCAGCCTTCTCGGCCCCATGACGATCAGCGGCGAGGTGGACGGCTACTATGCGTTCAACTTCAATCAGCCGACCCCCTTGGGACTCCAGGCTACTGCACCCACTGGGACCACCGGAAACACTCTGCAACCTTTCGACAACAATACAAACCAGTTCGGCTTGAATGCCGTCGAACTGGTGGTTGACAGAGCGCCCGATGCGACCGCCGGCGGAACGGGCCGGGCGGGCTTCCACGTTGGCGTGATCTACGGTCAAGCCGCCCAGGCGATCAATGGCACGCCCCTTCAGTATCTTTTCAGCGGGGAGATTGCGGGCAATCAGACGGATACCAACAACATCGCGCTGAAGGAGGCGTATGTTGACTACATCGCTCCAGTCGGCAAAGGTCTGACGGTCACGCTCGGCAAATTCGTCACGCCCGCGGGCGCCGAGGTAATTGAGAGCAACGGGAACTGGAACTACTCGCGCAGCATTCTTTTCTACTACGCGATCCCGTATTTCCACTTCGGAGCCAGCGCGAAATACGCGTTCAACAGCAAGTGGGCCGTGACGGGCTACCTGGTGAACGGCTGGAACAACTCAGAAGAGGTAAACACGGGAAAGACGTACGGCGTGAGCCTGGCGTACACGCCGAACGCGAAGTGGTCCGTGACAGAGAATTATCTGGCGGGCCCCCAAGACGACGCGTTCTTCAGCGGCGCGGTGGGTGGCTCAGGCAAGCCCAACGACAATTGGCGCCAGCTTGAGGACGCCACAATCGCCTACACGCCCAACGCCAAGTGGGCGTTCATGATAAACGGTGACTACGCCTATGGAGATAAATTCGGGATTGGGGGCGGCAAAAATTCACCCCCGGTCAGCTGGTGGGGCGGGGCAGGATACATTAAGTATACGTTGACCGCCAAGAGCTATCTCGCGATCCGCGGCGAATATTTCGCGGATCCGAATGGCTTCGCACTGGGTTTTGCTCCTAGCAGTCACGTGTCCGAGGGCACCGCGACGTATGCATACAACCTCACGCGGGACTTGCAGACCCGGTTCGAATTTCGCGATGACCTGTCCAACCGCCCCTTCTTTAATAAGGGCACATCACCGACAGGGACGCCGCGGTTTGTGCATACGCAGCCAATCGCGGAGTTCGGCTTCATCTACTCGTTCACCAGCGCGAACGCCCACTAAACCACCTCTTCCGGTTCCTCGATGGCGGGAACCGCGAATTTGCAGTGGATGTATCGAGGGGCCGCCCGCCAGAAGGCGGGCGGCCTTCTTTTCTTGCCAAGCTAGCCTTTCGCCCGGCCGGACCGATTCGCGATCCCGCGGCGGGGTTGAGACCCGCCAAACCAGACTGTAGAGATCGCGCCAAAAGCACCTGCGAGTTTCATTCCGATTCGCTGCCCCTGTGAAATGGCTTGCGCGCACTCGAAGATTGTCGTGGTTTCGCCGGAATGAGAATATGGCAACGTCGAAACCATGGACTATACCGAACAGCGCAGGTTTCTGGCGCGCAGCCGGATGGGGGGCGCGGCGTCGGGCTTGATTCTGATTTCGTTGGCTCTCGTGTGCTTGCGAATCGCTGCGATGCGAGACGGTTTCGTTCTGGCCGCAATCGGCATAACGCTGCTGGCGTTGGCGGGAAGCACTTATTACACGCCCGATTACCTGCAACTGACAGTGAACCCCCTCAAGAAATCCCGATGGGAGATTCGCGTCCGCTGGCGGGTGATATCGGCGGTGGTCGTCATCGGCATGCTCGCCGGGTTGCGCCAGGGCGGCGGCCTTGCGGTGCTGCTTGCCGTAGCGTGGCTTATAGGCGCGAACCTGCTCGGAAGGTCGGCCGTGCCGCCGCGCTATTTCCCGATTTATTTTTGGGCGACCGATTTCGCGCTTCTAGCCGCGCTGGGGCTGCATACGCGATGCGACTTGCTGCTGGTGACCGTGTTGCTGGCGGCAGCGGCTCATCTTTCGCTTGTGGTGTGCGACGGATTTCCAGTGGCGTGGGCGGGGTTCGTGGGTCTTTCCGGCTGCCTCTTGATTTTTCTTTCGAGTGCGCGGCGCGGGGCAACGGTTTTTCCATTGCGTTTCGCCGAGTTATTTCTGGCCTCCGTTGCGGTGAATGCATGGCTGGTGCGCCGCGCGCAAGCGCACAACCGCCGGAATGCCGGCACGGCGCTCGAGGAATTGAAGGATTTCACCGGATATTCCGCGGGACGCATCCAGCATTTGTGGTCCGCGAGCGACCAGGAACTCGCGGCGAATTGGCGGCTGGCGAGCTTCGATGAAAACGACGGCGAGCAAATGGCGGAATGGTACCGGAATAATTCCGAACTCTATATGTTCGCGATTTCGGCCTATAACCTGGATTACAAGCGCATTTGCGCGAATCTTCGCATGCTGGGATTGGCGCGCGGTTCGTGTCTCGATTACGGCGCCGGAAATGGCGAATTGATTTTGGAGCTGGCGCGAGGAGGGCATCGAGCCGCGTATTACGACGTGGAAGGCCAGAGCATGAAGTTTGCGCGCTGGCGGGCCGAACGGCAGTCCTTGGCGGTGGATTTCCCGCACTCGAAGGAAGAGCTTCGAGCAGCCGCGCGGCAGTGCGGATTCGATACGATCTACTCGCTGGACGTGCTGGAACACCTGCCCGATCTGGCCGGGGAGCTCGACTTTCTGGCTTCTCTGCTGAGTCCAGGCGGCCTGTTCATCTTCAACGTGCCCGCGGGCGCGACCCAGTCGCACCCCATGCACCTAAACCACACCCTGGACGCGCGCGCGCATTTGCGCGCCCAAGGCCTCGAAGAAGAACCGGGCTTGCCATCCACGATTCCGTTCCGAAAGGAAGAGACATATCTCTTCCGCGCGCGCGCCCATCGTTCCGGCCCCTAGGACCGCGGCCCTTTCAATGGGGGTATTTCATCGCGTTCATTTGGGGCTTCGTGGAGTTCGACGCGGACAGGCTTGCCGTTACCTTTGCCTCGCTTGGTGAACCATTCGCTCATGGCGGCGGCCAGGCGGACGGGGTCAACGCGCGAGCCGATTTCGACGAGGCCCTCGCCGGCCGGGAGTGTATCGTCGAATTCGGCCGAGCCCGTGAAATTCCTCATGCAGAAGCTATCGAGCCAATCGAGCGGGGCCGGGCGGCGCTCGCCGCCGATGACGATTTCCGCGCGCAATTTTCGGAGATACATTTCGGCGCCAGTGTACAACAGGGTGGAGAAGAGGGCTGCATCGTTTGCCCGCGGCGGTTTATAATGATGGCGAGGGCGGAAGGCCGTGAAAGAGGCGATCGAGAAATTCGTCGGCTACCTGCGCTACGAGCGCAACGCTTCGCCGAACACTATCCGCGACTACCGCTTCAACGTCGAACAATTCCGCGAATTCCTAACGCCGCCCGGCGAACCGACCATGCCGCTCGATCAAGTGGACCATCGCGTGATCCGCGAATTCGTGAGCTGGCTGTGGGACCGGCGGCTGGAAAAGTCGTCGGTGGCGCGAAAACTCGCGGCTCTGCGGACTTTTTTCAAGTACTGCGTGCGCGAGAAGTACACGAAGCAAAACCCCGCGCGCCTGGTGTGCACCCCAAAACTGCCCAAGCGAGTGCCGCGCGTGCAGACGGCGGAAGAGCTGAACGCCTTTCTGAACAGCCTGGCGGGAGGCGCCGCCGCGAAAAAGTCCGGGCGCCATCGCCCGCGGACGCCGCAATCCCAGGAGGAGGAAAAACTGATCCTGAAGCGCGACCGCGCCATTCTCGAACTGCTCTACGCTTCGGGCCTGCGTGTGAGCGAACTTGTGGGTCTCGATCTGGGAAGCGTAGACCGTCACGGGCAGATGCTCCGCGTGCTTGGGAAGGGCCGTAAGGAGCGCGTGGTGCCCTACGGCGGCAAAGCGCAGAAGGCGCTGGAGGCCTACTGGCCGGAACGCGCAAAAATTCTGGCCCATCCGCGGATGAAGCCCGACCCGGAGGCCGTGTTCTTGAACCATCGCGGGGGGCGGCTGACGAACCATTCCGTGCGCGGGCTGGTGAAGAAATATGGGCGGCTGAACAACATTGATTGGGACCTTCATCCACATTCGTTTCGGCACGCCTTCGCCACGCACCTGCTTGCGGATGGCGCGGACCTGCGCGCTATACAGGAACTTCTGGGCCACGTCTCGCTTTCCACCACGCAGCGCTACACCCAGGCAAGCATCCAGCAATTGATGGCGGTGTACGACAAGGCGCATCCGCACGCGTGAGAAGGTGGCTTCGAATGGACGGGCGCGCCGGCCTCCTCTTCTTGGCTATGGTCACAGGCCGGATCGCTCTGGCGGTCCCGGCGGCGGCGCAGGACAACTACGAAATCCAGGTGTATGGGTCGGAGACCGTCAACTCAGGCCACACGATGGTCGAACTCCACAGCAACTTCACGATCGACGGCTCCAAGACGATGGCCGATGGCCTCTATCCGACCAACCACGCCGAACACGAAACAATCGAAATCACGCACGGCTTCACCGACTGGTTCGAGACCGGCTTTTATATCTTCACGTCCGCTCGTTCAGGCCAGGGCTGGCAATGGGTGGGAGATCACATTCGGCCGCGCTTCGCGGTCCCCGTGCCATGGCACTGGCCGGTGGGCGTCAGCATTTCGAACGAGATCGGCTACCAACGGCGCCAGTTTTCCGTGGACACGTGGACGTGGGAAATTCGACCTATCGTGGATCAGAAGGTTGGGCGATGGTATTGGTCCATCAATCCGACGCTCGACCGATCGTTCCACGGCCAAAGCGTGAACCAGGGCGTGGTGTTTTCGCCGAATTTCAAATTCAGCTACGATTTCACGCCGAAAATTGCCGGTGGGCTCGAATATTACGGCTCGGTCGGCCCCGTCACGGGATTTGACGCGATCTCCCAGCAGCAACAACAGATTGTCCCCGCCATTGATTTGAATATCGCGCCGCAGTGGGAAATTAATTTCGGGCTTGGCGTGGGTCTTACGGGCGCGACCGATCACCTGATCGCCAAGATGATCTTGGGTTACAGATTCAATTTCTGAAGAACGCGTTCTAGCGCTTCAGGAGACTGCCGGTAAGCAGTACCGAGATAACAAAGACCGGGACAAACGTAGCAATAGTCCAGAGCAGAATCCGCCCTGGGACACTCGACTTGCCCGGAAGACGACGGGCGATGTAGCTCATCGAAACCGCTCCAAACATCCAAATCACGACACCACAAATTACTATCTGGAGTGGAGACGCCGTCAGAAGGCGGACGGCAACACCAAGGAAGGGTGCGGTTGCTGCTCCGATTGCGAGGGCGCGCATTTTCCAATCCGGATACGTAGAGGATGAACTCATGCGGGCAATCCGAGGCTAGCCGTTGAGCGAAAGCGAGTTGGCTGGAATGAAACCATCTCCGGGGCGCGCTGCTGGCGGCGTGACCGGCGGCATCTTCGAGCGATCCACGGGATGGTAGAGGGTGTCGCGCTCGACGGGCACGCGCCCTGCGGCTCGGATCAGGCGCTCGAGTTCGGCGCGGGTGAGGCGCTCGGGGGTTGTCGCGCCGGCGTCGTGGTAGATTTTTTCTTCGGCCACGGTGCCGTCGAGATCGTTGGCGCCGAAGCGCAGGGCGATCTGGGCAATGCGGGGCGTGAGCATGATCCAATACGCCTTGATATGATCGAAATTGTCGAGCACGAGCCGCGAGACGGCCATGGTCTTCAGGTCGTCGAGGCCGGTGGGCTTGGGCAGATGCGAAAGCGCCGTATTCGCGGGGTGAAACGCGAGCGGGATGAAGGCCACGAATCCGTGCGTGATGTCCTGCGTCTCGCGCAGGCGGAGAAGGTGGTCCACGCGCTCCTCGATGGTTTCGACGTGGCCATAGAGCATGGTGGCGTTCGAGCGCAGGCCCATTTCATGGGCGGTGCGCGCGATTTGCAGCCACATCTGGCCGCTGACTTTGTGATCGCAAATAATTTTCCGGACGCGCGGATGGAAAATTTCCGCGCCGCCGCCGGGCAGCGAATCCACGCCCGCTTCCTTCATTTTCAGGAGCGTATCGCGAATGGAAAGTTTGGAAATGCGCGCGTAGTAGTGCACCTCGACAATCGTGAACGCCTTCAGGTGCACCTGCGGGAAGCGCTGCTTCAAGCCGCGAATCAAATCGAGATAATAGTCGAAGGGAAGATCGGGATGCAGCCCGCCGACGATGTGAAATTCCGTGGCGCCTTCGGCCACGCCCACCGCCGCACGCTCGAAAACTTCGTCGAGGGCAAACGTATAGGCGCCCGGCGCGTCGGGCGAGCGTCCAAAGGCGCAGAGCTTGCAGTGGGCGACGCAGACATTCGTGGGATTGATGTGCCGGTTGACATTGAAGTAGCAGACGTTGCCGTGGCGCCGCTCGCGCACGTGGTTCGCGAGCCAGCCTAGGGCGAGCAGGTCGTGCGACTGGAAGAGCGCGAGGCCGTCGTCGCCCGTCAGGCGCTCGCCCGCGAGAATTTTCCCCGCGATGGGTTCGAGCCGCTCGTCGCTGATTTGTAAATCCGCCACTCGAAGTGCTCCCTACCTAATGCAGGTACGCCGCAGCGCCCCAGAAGAGCAAGAACAACAAACTAATATAGCCATTCACGGTGAAAAACGCAGCATTGATTTTGCTCAGGTCGTCGGACTTCACGAGGGAATGTTCGTAGGCCAGCAGCGCGGCCACCACGGCGATTCCGGCCCACGCAGGCCACGCGAGATGGAAGGTCCAGGCAAGCCACATGAGGAACGCGATCATCAGGACGTGCATCGCGCGCGCGATCGAGAGCGCGCAGGTGATGCCGAATGTTTTGGGGATCGAGTGCAGCCCGGCGGCGCGGTCGAATTCCACGTCCTGGCAGGCGTAGAGCACGTCGAAGCCGCCCACCCAGAGCGTGACCGCGGCGGAGAGAATCAGAATGCGCCCGTCGAGCGAGCCGCGGATGGCGATCCATGCCGCGGCGGGGGAAATGCCGAGGCAGAAGCCCAGGACGAAGTGCGACCAGGCCGTAAATCGCTTCGTATAGGAGTAAAAAAACAGGAGCGCGAGCGCCAGGGGAGAGAGATCGAGCGCGAGCCGGTTCAATTGCCACGCCGCCAGCACGAGCACGACCGAAGCGGCCAAAGTGAACGCCCACGCGAAGGCCGCCGAGAGCTGGCCCGCCGGGAGCGCGCGATTGGCCGTGCGCGGATTGCGGCGGTCGTATTCGAGGTCGGCGATGCGGTTCATGGTCATGGCCGCGGAGCGCGCGGCCACCATGGCGACGACGATCCATAGAATTTGGCGCCACGTAGGCAAGCCGCCGCCTGCGCGCGCGGCGAGGAGCGCCCCCACAAGCGCGAAGGGCAGCGCAAAAATGGAGTGCTCGAACTTGATCATTTCGAGCACGACGCGGATGCGGCTCTTCGTCATCGGATTAGCCACGGAGACACAGAGACACGGAGGGAACCGTGGATATTTCTTTCTTTGTGGCTCGCTTGGTGCAGAGATTCCATTCCTCTGTGCCTCTGTGTCTCTGTGGCAAATTTTCAGGGCTTGCTCCCCTTCCAGCGGTACTGCTTCGGCTGCGGCAGGCCGATCTGCGCGAGGACGCGGCACGCGTACTGCTCAACGATATCAGCGATGCTTTTCGGGCCGTAGTAGAACGCGGGCATGGCAGGCATGATCGTCGCTCCGGCATCGTGCAGGCGCAGCATATTTTCGAGATGAATGCGGTTGAGCGGCGTTTCCCGAAGGCAGAGGACGAGCGGGCGGCGCTCCTTCAGGCAAACGTCCGCGGCGCGCGCGAGAAGATCGTTAGCGATGCCGCTCGCGATCGCGCCAAGCGCGCCCGCCGAGCAGGGCGCAACGATCATGGCGTCCGCGACAGCGCTGCCGGAAGCGATGCTCGCGCCCACGTCCTTATTCGGGAGGCATTCGATTTTTTTCGCGGGCGTGCCGGTAAGAAGCGACGGGAGCCTTTTGGCGTCCGGCGCGACAATGCCCAGCTCCGTCGAGAGGAGCCGCAAGCCGGCGTCGGTGGCGATGAAGTAGATGTGGCGGACGCGGCGGTCGGCCTCGAGCATGCGCAGGATGGTCTGGGCGTAGATCGCGCCGCTCGCGCCTGTAACGCCGACCGTGATGACACTGCCATTGGTTTTGGCCATGGGGATGAATTGAACGCTGGCACAGCCCGCCGCGTTAAGCGCGCTTCAGGGCGCGAACGATCAGCAGCAGGATCACGGCTCCCACGACGGACATCACCAGCCGTCCAATCAGTCCATAGGCTCCGAGCCCGAGCAAACCGAAGACAAACCCACCGAGAACCGAGCCCACGATGCCGACGAGCAGGTCAATACCGATGCCCATGCCGTGCCCTTTTACGAGATGGCCCGCGAGCCAGCCAGCGAGAATGCCGATCAGGATGGTCCAGATGAGCCACATAGTTGTGCCTCCAAGAGAGTTTCCAACGATTCGAGGCGTCCGTGACGGTGGGAGCACGGGCACCGACCCGTGAAAAACTGTAACACAGGTTGGGCGGATGGAAGTGTGAAGACGATCAGCAACGAGATGTGAGAGCGCGGCGGCGCTAGATGCGCTCGATCACATGAACGATCAGCAAGAGCACGGCTCCCACGACGGACATCATCCGTTCCCCGATCCATTGATACGCCCCGAGCCCCAGCAATCCCAAGATGATGCCTGCGACGACCAAGACCGCGATGCCGACGAGCAGGCCAACACCGGCGCCCATGCCGCGCGCTTTTAACATCCGGCCCGCCAGCCAGCGAGAGCGCCGAGCAGGATCGTCCCGATGAGCCACATAGCCGCGCCTCCGAGAGATTTTCCAAGAAATCGAGGCGCCCGTGACCGTTGGGAAAAGGGCGCCCGCCGTGGCGGGCCCGCCTCGGAAAAAACTGTAGCACGGGTTGGCCTGATGGAAGCGCAAGGACCGACCGCAAAGCAATGTTAGAATGCGGCGGTAACGGAAGGGGAATCATGGACGAGCGGGACGTACGGAAATTGCTGGAGGGAGTGAAGCGCGGGCAATTGACGATCGAGCACGCCATCGAGCGGCTGCGCCAGCTTCCGTACGAAGACCTTGGCTTCGCGAAGATTGACCACCATCGCGCGCTGCGGCAGGGGTATCCCGAGGTGGTATTCGCGCGGGGGAAAACTCGCGAACAGGTGGCCGGGATCGTCCGCGGGATGCTGCGCGCGAAGGCCTCCGACAATATCCTTGTGACGCGCGCCGACCGGAAGATTTTCACGGCGGTGAAGCGGGTAGCGCGCAAGGCGAAGTTTCATGAACTTTCGGGAGCGATTTCGATCGAGCGCAGCCGCGCGATTCACGGCAAGGGGCTGATCCTGGTGGTCACGGCGGGCACCAGCGACATTCCGGTGGCCGAGGAAGCGCTGGTGACGGCGCGCACCATGGGCAATCGCGCCGAGGCCATCTACGACGTGGGCGTGGCGGGATTACACCGGCTGCTCGAGCATCGCCGGAAGCTCGCCGAGGCGCGCGTGATCGTGTGCGTGGCGGGGATGGAGGGAGCGCTCCCAAGCGTGGTGGCGGGAATGGTGGCGGCGCCGGTGATTGCCGTGCCCACGAGCACGGGTTACGGAGCGAGTTTCGGCGGCGTGGCGGCGCTGCTGGGCATGCTCAATAGTTGCGCTTCGAACGTGAGCGTGGTGAACATTGACAACGGCTTTGGCGGCGGCTGCGTGGCCAGCGTCATCAACCGGGCGTAGTCCGCTACAGGATGCGGATGAGCAGCAGGGTTTGGTCGTCGGCGCGAGGGCCGAGGGCCGCGAGCTTCGCGAGCAGGGCGTCAGCGATTTCCGCGAGCGGCGATTGGCCGCGGTCATTTAATATGCGCTCGACGCCTTCGACGCCGAATTCCGCGCCGGCGGAATCGGCGGCTTCGACGATACCGTCGCTGATCAGGACAAGCAGATCGCCCGTCTCACAGCGAACCGACGCAGACACGTAACGGCCCTCGTCCATCAAGCCAATGGGGAATTGCTGCATGGCGAGGCGCACGATTTGATTCGTCGCGGCCCGGCGATGCAGAATCGGCGGGTGGCCGGCGACGAGATACTCGGCTTCGCCCGCTCCCGTGAAAAGCAGGCCTGCGAATGTGGCGTACATCTCCGGCCCCTTTACGGCCGGCAGAACGTCGTTGATGGCGTCAATCATGAGCGGGAGGGGCCGGCTCTCGGCGCATTCCAGGCGGAGCGCCGTCTTCAAGTTGCCCATCAGAACGCCCGCCGGAATGCCATGGCCGGAAACGTCGGTAATGCACGCGAGCCAGGCGGGACCGGAGGGAATCAGATCCACCAGGTCTCCGCCGACATCTTCGCTGGGCAAGCTGATGCCGTATGCCTCGAATGTGTTTGTGCTCGCAAGGATCGGGGGAACCAGGGTTTGCTGAATGGCGTGCGCCAGCTCCATTTCCGTGCGCGCGCGAACTTGTTCCGCGCCTTCCGTATTAATGAACCGATCGTAGCTCCGCCTTCCCAACATAAGCGCCAGCATGATACCGACGGCGTCAAAGCCGATCCGCCGGTGCGCGGCTGCGGGAAGGGGAATCTGAGGGATTCTCGGCAACCATCCAGGCAGATGATATGCCAGCGCCACCAATACGGCGAATACGGGAAGAAGCGAGAACCGGCGGCGCAATACGATGACGAAAAAGACGACGGCGTTCGCAGCAATCAGACCGGAGAAGAGAAGCACACCCCATTCGGGGAACCGATACCAGCTAAAGAGGTCCAGAAGGAATCCGGTTGCGCTGAAGAAGCAGAATACTCCGTAAAGCAATGCCGACAAGCGGCGGAGAGGCACCGCTTGCCAGTAGCGCGCGCGGCCTTTGTCGAAGAGGGTGGCCAGGGAGAGCACATCCAGGACGATTGCCAGCATAATTCGGCCGAGCTTGCGGAAGAATCGGTTGAGGGGGCGCTCGGCGGTCACGCGGCGAGTTGGCTTTCCTTGCGACATATCAGAATGCGAAAATTTCGCGCCTTTCTTCGAGCGTCAACTAGGATTCGCGAGCGGCGCGCGCGTCCATTCGGCGTCCACGAGGCGGAGGATACCGCGCGGGTTTTCGTTTTTCAGTTCCGCGGGCAGCCACTCGATCGGGAAATTCTGATAACAGACGGGCCGCACGAAGCGGAGAATGGCCGCCGTGCCCACGGACGTAAACCGCGAATCGGTGGTGGCGGGATACGGGCCGCCATGCTGCATGGCGGGCCCGACTTCGACTCCCGTGGGAACGCCACCAAAAATCAGGCGCCCGGCCTTCTCGCGAAGAATATCGAGCAGGGAGGAATATTCCCGCAGGTCATTTTCGCTGGCATGGATGGTGACGGTGAGCTGGCCCTCGAGCTTGCGCGCGACGCTTTCCAAATCTTCGCGCGATTCGCAGACGGTGGCGAGCGTGGCCGGGCCGAAAAGCTCCTCGCGCAACTTGGAATCGTCGAGAAAGGATTGCGCGCTCGAGACAAACACGGCGGAGGGAACCTGCGTCGCGATGGCCTCGCGCGGTGCGGGAGGAACATCGACGGCGAGGCGCACGTCTCTCGAGCCCGAGCGCTGGGAGAATCCCGCGCGGTAGCGCTCGGCGATTCCGGCGTGGAGCATCGTCCCCTGAGGCACGCAGGAGACGAGAGCGCCCAGGCGCTCGACGAAGGCGTCGAATGCGGGACTGCGCAGGCCGGCGATCTGTCCGGGCTTGGTGCAGAACTGGCCCACTCCCGTGGTCACCGATTTCGAAATGCTTTCGGCAATTTCGACGGCGTGCGCTTCGAGGGCGCCCGGAAGGACAAAAACCGGATTGAGGCTGCCCATTTCGGCAAACACCGGGATGGGCGAGTGGCGGCTTGCCGCCACGTCAAAGAGCGCGCGGCCCGCTAGCAAGGAACCCGTGAAGCCCACAGCTTTCGCCAAGGGATGGCGAACGAGCGCGATGCTTAACTCCGGCCTCGCCCCTTGCAACATGGAAAATACGCCCGGCGGCATGCCGCACGTTCGAGCCGCTTCCTGGACGATGCGGGCCGTGAGCTCGGAAGTGCCAGGATGCGCCGGATGCCCCTTGACGACGACTGGATTGCCTGCTGCGAGGGCCGAGGCCGTGTCGCCTCCGCAAACGGAATAGGCGAGCGGAAAATTGCTGGCGCCGAAGACGACCACCGGGCCCAGAGGAACCAACATTCTGCGCAGGTCCGGTTTTGGCACGGGGGTGCGGGCGGGCTGCGGGCGATCAATGCGCGCTTCCACCCAGGAACCTTCTCTTATGAGCGCGGCGAACATACGCAACTGGCCGGCGGTGCGGCCACGCTCGGAAATGAGGCGCGCCTCGGGAAGCGCGGTCTCGGAATTCGCGCGGGCAATCAGTTCCGCGCCCAAGCGCTCGATGCCGTCCGCAATCGTTTCGAGAAAATGCGCGATGGCATCCGGAGATTTTTTGCGATAGGGGAAAAACGCCTCCGCGGCCAACTCCAGTGCTTTGGCCGCCTCGGCATCCGTGGCTTCATGGAAGGGAGGGTCGAGTGCGCGGCCGGAAGCGGGGTCGTGCGCACGGAAGGCTGCGGCGCCGGATCGGGAGGTTTCCGCGCCGAGAATGTTGCCGCCGTGGAGCTGCATGATTGCACTCCCGCATTGGTAATTCAGGATACGGATTCCTGTTGAGGATACCACGCGGAAATGCGGGGCGTCCCCTCTTCAAGCGCAAATCGAGGGGACATTTCCGCGGGGTCTTCTATAATATGGGCGCCCGGGTTTTTTTTGATCCCGCGAGCTGCAGGTTCCCATGCAAATCGTCGAAATGCGCGTCCACTCGATTGCCATTGCCGATCCTCCGCTGCGCACTCTTACGGCCTCCACGCGCCTTACGCCTTGCGGACAATTTTGGAACTCAAGAGCGAAGACGGAGTGACCGGAATCAGCGAGACGCATGGCGGCGACGCCATTGCGGCGGGATTTGAGTCCCTCCGGTCGCGGATTGTCGGCCGCGATGCGTACCGCCTGGCAGGAGAACTCATCCCGATGATCGAAGGCGAGCCGGCGGGAACGAGCCTCGACCGGTCGCAGACATTTCGTGTGCCGGGCGAGAATCCTCTGGACGCCTCGCTCCGGCTGTACTCAGCCATTGAAATCGCGTGCCTGGATTTGATCGGCAAGTCAGTAGGCAAGCCGGCGTGCGACGTTCTGGGCGGACGTGTCCGCGACGAAGTTCTCTTCTCCGCGTATCTTTTCTACAAGCACGCGGGAGGCGGCGGGGAAGGAGCGGACGCGCGGACGGATGAGTACGGAGAAGCGCTTACGCCGGAAGCGATGGTCAAGCAAGCCGAACAGATGATTGCGAAGTACGGGTTTCGCGACATCAAGTTGAAAGCCGGGGTGCTCGATCCCGAGATGGAAATCGAAACGGTGCGGCAACTGCGCGCCGCATTCGGCCCGGCGATGCCGCTGCGCATGGACCCCAATTGCGCGTGGTCCGTCGAGACATCCGTGCACGTGGGCCAATCGCTCGCGAAAGAGCTCGGCGGCAGTGGGTACCTGGAGGATCCAGCCGCGGGCATGGATGGCATGGCGCGGACGCGCGCGAAACTGCTGGCGTCGGGCGTGAACACGCCTCTCGCGAGCAACGTGGCGGTCACGTCGTTCGCCGATATTCCGGAGGCGGTGAAAACACTCGCTGTCCAGATCGTGCTCTCCGACCCTCACTACTGGGGCGGATTGCGGCAGATGCAGCATCTCGGGAAACTCTGCCGAACCTTTGGGCTGGGGCTTTCCATGCATTCGAACACGCATCTGGGAGTATCGCTCGCGGCCATGGCTCACGCGGCCGCCGCCACGCCGCATCTGATGTATGCCTGTGATACACATTATCCCTGGCAATCGGAGAAGGATGAGGTGGTAGCGGGCGGCCGAGTGCCCATCGTGGATGGCTGCGTTCGTATCACGGAGAAGCCGGGCCTGGGCGTGGAACTGGACTACGATCAGGTGGCGCGGGGCCGGGAGCGCTATGCGAAATGCGGCTACCGCAAGCGGGACGATGAAGCGGAAATGAGGAAGCACGTGGATCCCAATTGGAGGCGCATTCTTCCGCGCTGGTGAAAATGAAACCTGAAGAAATTTGCGGCAAGCTGCGCGGGGTGATCGCGTTTCTGGTAACGCCTTTTCAATCCGACCTGTCGCTGGATATTTCCGGGCTGAGGAAGAATCTTCAAAGGCTGCTGGCGTATCCGGTGAGCGCGGTGGTGGCGGCGGGCGGCACGGGCGAGATGTACTCTCTCACGCCGGAGGAGCATCGGGAGGTTGTGAAAGCTGTCGTGGAGGAGGTGCGCGGGCGCGTCCCGGTAATCGCCGGAACGGGATTCAACGCGCGCATAGGCGGCGAGCTGGCCGAACAATCGGCGCGAGCCGGCGTGGACGCGATCCTGGCCCTGCCTCCCTATTATCCCCATGCGGACGAGAACGGCCTTGCGGAATACTACGCGGCGATTGGGCGCTCCACTTCGCTGGGACTTTTTGTGTACAGCCGCGATTGGGTGAACCCGGGGCCGGAGTGGGTCGCGCGGCTGGCCGAGACAATTCCCACGCTGGTGGGATGGAAGGATGGCCAGGGCGACGTGCGGCGATACCATCAAATCATGGAGCGCGTGGGCAAGCGGCTCTACTGGATCGGCGGCGCCGGGGACGATCGCGTGCCAGCGTACTACAGCATCGGGATTCGTACATACACGTCGAGCATCGCCACGCTGGCTCCGAAACTTTCGCTCGAGCTGCACGAGACGGCTTCGGCGGGAAATACGGAAGCGCTCGAGCGGCTGATGAACGAGTACGTGATTCCGCTCTACAATTTTCGCGCGCGACGAAAGGGCTACGAGGTTTCCGTGATGAAGGAGATGATGAACCTGGCCGGCCTTGCGGCGGGGCCGGTGCGTCCGCCGCTTCCCCGGCTGCGCGCGGAAGAGATCGCCGAGTTGCGAGTGATGCTGGAGCGATGGAAGCCGTTTCTCACCGCATAAATCCCGAAAAACAAGCCGCATAAGCTGTTGCAAGTTGCCCCGCTATTCCTAATAATTGTGACCTTGAGGGCGGGGCAGTTGTTCCGCCCGCCGGGCCGGCACAGCTCATGCCGGGCTGCGTGATCGAGCCGAGGATCAGCCGCGAAGGTGTACATGTGTGGCGCCACACAGTATGCCGGGGGAGCCGAGCGTTGCGGGCAGCGGAAAGGAGGGAAACCCAAACGTGAGCCAAGCCGCACAAGAGCGCGATGCCAGACACGTCCTGACGATGGAGGAAATCGGCAATCTCACGAAGGAAGGCGGCAAGCCGGCCGAGACCCTCATGAACGTCGTCGCCTTAATCGCCCGACGGTTCAAGACCGATGTCTGCTCGGCGTATTTGCTGGAGCCGGATCGCGCCAATCTGGTGCTGGCGGCCACTCTGGGGCTTCGCCCTGAATGTATCGGGAAACTCCGCATGGGCCTGAACGAAGGACTCGCGGGCCTGGTGGCCGAGCAAGTGCGCCCGGTGGCCGTGGAACAGGCGAAAAAGCATCCGCGCTTCAAATATTTTAGCGAGGCGGGCGAAGATTCCTACCAATCGTTCCTCGGTGTTCCTCTGATTGACCAGGGCGTTCTCCAGGGCGTTCTCGTGGTTCAAACGGTCGAGGCGCGCGTCTTCCGCGAGGATGAGATTCGGATGCTGGTGGAAGCCGCCGCCGAGGTCGCGCCCGTGGTGAGCGAGGCCCGCACGGTGGATCGCTTCATTGCTCCCGTTCAGGAGCGGCTTTGGACGCTGGCGCGCAACCTGTGGTGGAGCTGGGACCACGATACCTCCAGCCTGTTCCGCGACCTCGATCCCGCGGCCTGGAGGCAGCTTAACCACAATCCCATCTCGCAATTGGCAGGGATGCCCCTGGCGCGGATCGAACGCCGCGCCGGAGAATTGGCGCTGCACAGCCGGATTAACTATGCCTACCGCCGCCAGCGCGAGTATCTGGAAGCTACGCGCACATGGGGCGCGAGACATGCAGGCGTTCTGCGGCCGCGTCCGGTGGCGTATTTCTCGGCTGAATTCGGGTTGCATGGGTCCATTCCCATCTATTCCGGCGGACTGGGCATCCTCGCCGGCGATCACATCAAGAGCGCCTCCGACCTGGATATTCCATTGATAGGTGTGGGCTTATTTTATGGCCAGGGGTATTTCCGGCAGCGCCTCGACAACAGTGGCTGGCAGCACGAAGATTATATCCAGACGGACATCATCCAGTTGCCCATGGAGCCGGCCATCGGCGCGAACGGCGAGACCGTGATGGTACAGATCGAAACGCGCAGTGGCTTGATCCGGGCGAAGGTCTGGCGGATGAAGGTGGGACGCTGCGACCTGCTTCTGCTCGATTCGAATGTGGAAGGCAACGCTCCGGAGGACCGCGAACTCACTTCGCGGCTCTACGGCGGAGACGGCCGCGTCCGTATTCGCCAGGAATTGCTGCTGGGCGTGGGGGGCTTCCGCGCCTTGAAAGCGATGGGCATCACTCCTGGCGTTCTTCACCTGAACGAAGGACACAGCGGATTTGCCGTGCTCGAAGCAATTGGCAATCGCATGGGGGATGAAGGCCTCAGCTTCGACGAAGCCGTACCTCGCGTTTCCCGCGAAGTGGTCTTCACCACGCACACGCCGGTGCCCGCAGGGCACGACCGGTTCAGCGCCGGCCTGATCGAGGAGCATCTGGGGCCGCTGCGCGAGGCGCTGGGTCTTTCGCTCGAAAAGTTGATGGGGCTGGGACGCGTGAAACCCGTGAGCGATGACGAGGAGTTCTGCATGACCGTGCTGGCGCTGAAACTCTCGCGGCGGGCCAACGCCGTTTCGGCGCTGCACGGCGAGGTGACTCGCGCGATGTGGACGGGACTGTTTCCCGGGAAATCAGAGGACGAAGTTCCCATTGGGCACGTCACGAACGGCGTGCACGTGCCTTCGTGGCTCGCGCCGCAGATGTTTCGGCTGTATGACCGCCACCTGGGGGTTGGCTGGCACGAGCGCAGCAGCCAGCCGCAAATCTGGGAGGGAATCGAGAACGTGGATGACGGGGAACTGTGGGAAACGCATCTCAGCTTGAAATCACGCCTGCTGGAATTCGTGCGCCTGCGCTCGGTGGAGCAAGCAGAGCATCGCGGCGAGCCGCCGGAACTGGTTCGAAGGCTCGCCCGCGTGCTGAGTTTGGATGCGTTGACGGTGGGATTTGCGCGCCGCTTTGCCACGTACAAACGGGCCAACCTGATTCTGGTGGATATCGAAAGGCTGGCTTCGATGGTGAATGACGCCAAGCGGCCCGTGCAGTTTGTTTTCGCCGGGAAGGCCCACCCGAACGACGATCCCGGCAAGCGCGTGCTGCAACAGATTGCGGAGCTGGTGCGCGACCCGAGGTTTGCCGACAAATTCGTCTTTGTCGAGGACTACGACATCAACGTGGGGCGCCATTTCGTGCAGGGCGTGGACGTGTGGCTGAACAATCCCCGGCGGCCTTTGGAAGCCTCGGGTACGAGCGGCCAGAAGGTGGTGCTGAACGGAGGGCTAAATCTTTCGGTGCTGGACGGCTGGTGGGCGGAAGCCTACGACGGGCTGAACGGGTTCGCCATCGGGACCGGGCGAACGCACTCGGACATGAATCTTCATGATGCCCGGGATCGGGAGGATTTGTACCGCACGCTCCTGGAGGATGTGATACCGCTTTACTACCAGCGGGACCGCGACGGCGTGCCCCGGGGCTGGATCAAGCGCATGAAGCGGACGATACGGACGCTGGGCTGGCGGTTCAGCGCCGACCGCATGGTGATGGACTACACGATGAAATGCTACGTGCCGGCGGCCGGGGGCACGTCGAGCGAAGTGCCCGCAATATTGTGAGGGTGGGGGTATGAGGTCACCCGTGAAAAAG
Organism: Terriglobia bacterium; assembly: GCA_963823205.1. Taxonomy (GTDB): domain Bacteria; phylum Acidobacteriota; class Terriglobia; order Acidiferrales; family UBA7541; genus Palsa-295. The sequence goes on along the minus strand of CAWGKL010000002.1, from coordinate 45,965 downwards.
TAGTGGAAAAACTTTCGTCGCGAGCATCCCTGAAGAACGCCAAGCACGACTCCGATTGAACAAGGCAAACTCGACTGACGCTGCCGCCGCAGGGGGGCCCTTGGAGGCGAGGTTAAGCCCAGGCCGTGAAGACGCGCTGGCGCAGGCGCGAGCGCTTCAGCTCGGGAGGAGCGTTCAACTCGGCGGCAAAGGGAAGCAACTGTTCCGCCGGGAGAGCCCGAAGGAAGCATTTCAAAAGGACTTCGGCTTCGCGAAGGCAGGTGTTGAAGTCGTAATGGAGTGAGTCGAAGGCTTCCCAGCAGGTGCTGGGACGTATGGATACGCCCCGGGCGATTTCGCCGGCAGCGTCGTCAAATTCGCGGCGGAGTTGCTCGATCGTATCGGAAAGAATGCGAAGCTTCTGGAAAAAGCGATAGCGGTCGCCGAAAAGCACATGATGAAGAAGCTTGTTGCGGCAGGCCGCAGCCTGTCCCGTGTGTCCGCGGAAGAATTCCGAATTCAAGGGTTCGACGGGAGGAATGTCCATGACATGGCGGCCGCGCAAGGAAACCACGTCACAAAAGGAAATTAGCGAAACGGCCAGGCGTTCCAGGAGATCAGCAGCAATAGGAACTTGGTGGCGCGCGGAAACCAGCAGCCCGCGGGCGCGCATGGCGAGGGCGTCGTCCAGGGCCACGCTCATCATGGCATAGGAACAATCCCAACGGCGGACAACCGTCTCAAAAAGCGCGCTCTTGTCTCGCGGCAACGCGGAGAACCAATCGTCCAATACTCTGCGCCGGGGTGGTGAGGTCACCATCCGGAAGCTATTGAAGTGATAGGACACCTATATCCCCCCAAGGTGCCGGGGATTATACCACCCCCTGCCAGAAGGCAAGAGGCTTTCTTGACGCCTCTCGGAAGCGCCCGCTATACTGCGCCCGGCTGACTGGAAAGGCCTTTCGGAGAGGCCCCGGAAAGGATTCTCCCGTTGGAATTCGAACCTCTCGACCAGTTCCATCAACGCCTTAAGAAGCTGAGCGATATCGAGGCCTTGGGCCACGCTCCCTACCCTCACAAATTCAACTGGACGCACACGCCGAAAGGAATCCTGGAGAAGTTCCGAGAGCGAACGGCGGCGCAGCTTGCCTCTGATCGTGTGGAGGTGCGCGTGGCGGGACGCATCGTTGCGCTACGGCCACATGGGAAAGCCGCGTTTGCTCACCTGGCGGGAGATGGGATGCGGGTGCAGTTGTACATCAAGCTGGACGTGGTTGGGGAGCAAGCGTACAAGCTCTTTCAATTGTTGGATTTAGGCGACATCATCGGCGTCTCCGGGCATCTCTTCCGAACGAAAACCAATGAGCTGACGATCTGGGCCGAGCGCGTGGAACTGCTGAACAAGGCGCTACTGCCTCTGCCGGAAAAATGGCACGGCCTGGCGGACATTGAGACTCGCTACCGCCGCAGGTATCTCGACCTCATTGTGACCGAGCGGGCGCGCGAGATCTTCCTCAAGCGTGCGCAGATCATCCGCGAATTGCGCCGTTTCTTCGACGAGCGCGGCTACGTGGAAGTGGAGACGCCGATGATGCACACGATTCCCGGCGGGGCCACCGCGCGGCCTTTCGTGACGCACCACAACACGTTCGATATGGACCTCTATCTGCGAATTGCGCCGGAGCTGTATCTGAAGCGTCTGGTGGTGGGCGGGCTTGACAGGGTGTACGAAATTAACCGAAGTTTCCGCAACGAGGGAATAGACGCCATCCATCAGCCCGAATTCACCATGCTTGAGTTCTATCAGGCCTACAGCGACTACCGCGAATTGATGGACCTGACCGAAGAATTATTTCGCGGGCTGGCGGGGAAAGTTTGCGGCAGCACGAAGATAAAATATGGCGAGACGGAAATTGATTTCAGCAAATTCGAACGCCTCTCGATGCGCGAGGCGGTCCGGAAATTCTGGCCCGTCGCAGCGGGCGCGGCGCCTGAAGCGATCGAATTTGCCGCGCCGGAAGGCGCGCGGGCCATTGCGGAACGGTACAATGCGTATGCGCGCTCTCAGGGGGCCGATCCAATCGCCGACGCTGGAAAACTGTCCGATGGTGAGTTAACAGAAGAGCTCTTCCAAGCCGTCGCGGAGCGCCACTTGCTCCAGCCGACATTTATCTATGATTTTCCGAGCGAGATATCGCCGCTCGCCAAACGCCGTGACGATGATCCCTCATTGGCCGAGCGGTTCGAATTGTTTGTGGCGGGGATGGAAATTGCGCCCGGCTTTTCGGAGTTGAACGATCCCGCCGAGCAGGAGCGGCGTTTCCGGGCGCAGGTGGAAAAGGGCGGCCAGGATGCGCCCAAGGAAGTGGATACGGATTACATTCGCGCGCTCTGCCACGGGCTGCCGCCCACGGCGGGCGAGGGGATCGGAATTGACCGGCTGGTGATGCTGCTGACGGACTCGCACGCCATCCGCGAGGTGATTCTGTTTCCGTTACTGCGCGCGGAATCCACACAGAATCAAGCGACGGAAGCGCCCAAGGGCGATAGCCCGCCCGCCGATAAAGAAAGAAAAATATGAAGTTCGAATGGCTGGTGGCGCTGCGATATTTGCGATCGCCGAATCGCCCGGCGGTGCTGCGGCTGGTGACGCTGCTGGCCGTTCTGGGAGTGGCTGCGGGCGTGACGACGCTCGTAATCGCGCTGGCCATGAACACGGGATTCCGGCAGGCCATCCGGAGCCGGCTGCTGGGCGTGACCGCGGACGTCAATCTGAAACCCACAAGCCCGGAAGGAATCCGGGATTATCGAGAGTTGATGGCGCGGCTCGGCGCGACTCCCGGCGTGCGCTCGATCGAACCGGCGATTTACAACACGGTGCTGCTGTCGTTTGGGGGCCGGGCGCGGGGGATTGTGCTGAAAGGCGTGGACCCGGCGCTCGAACGGCGCGCGAGCGGGGCGCTGGGGCACATGGCGGCCGGCTCGGATGATTTTGCGCCCGATGCGGACGGCGTCGCGGCGCTGGTGGTGGGGCGAATCCTGGCCGAGGACCTGGGAATTTCCGCGGGCGACTACGTGACGCTGACCAGCCCGCAGGGAAACCTGACGCCGTTCGGGATGCTTCCGCGCACGCAGCGTTTTCGGGTCGCGGGGATTTTCGATTCGGGATTTTACGACTACGACGCGAACTGGGGATTCGTCACGCTCGGTTCGGCGCAAGCGCTTGCCGGCGTGGGCGACGTGGTGAGCTTGCTGGAAGTGCGGGTGGGGAAACTGGATGAAGCGGGCGATGTGGCCGACGAGCTTCTGCGGCGCGCCGGCAACGGCTTTACGGCGACAACCTGGATGGACGAAAACCGCGCGCTCTTCCGCGCGCTTGAGCCTCGAAAAACTGGTGACGGCGCTTTTCATCGGGCTGATTACGTTCGTGGCGGGATTGAATATTCTTGTCGTGCTAACCATGACGGTGACCGACCGGGCGCGTGACATCGCCGTGCTGATGGCGCTTGGGGCGCGGCGCGGTCAAGTGACGGAAATTTTTGTTTTGCAAGGGCTGACGGTGAGTATCGCGGGAACGGCCGCGGGGCTGATGGTGGGCTACGGGTTCGCGTGGATGGCCAACCTGTGGCATCTGATCCCGCTCAATCCGCAGGTATACGCAATTGATTTCGTGCCATTCCATGCCAACGCGTGGGACGTCGATCTGGATCGCGGCGGCGGCCCTGGCCATCAGCATGGCGGCGACAATCCTTCCGGCGCGATCAGCGGCGCGCATCCTTCCCGTTGAAATTCTGCGCTTCGAATAGGCCGCGAGGACGATTGCCACGGAACCAATTCCGCAGATGCTCCCTCTTTCCGGAAGGCCTGCGGCATCGCTCCATGCCCGAGACATGTTAGAATTAAGGTAGCGCGGACGGGGAGCGGAAGGCGCAAAGGAGTTCCGGGAGGCCCCTGGGGGGCTGGGGCAATCGAAGGGCAAAAAGTGGAAATAGATTGGAGGTATGGCCCTTCCGGAATGATTTAGTTGGTTGTAAAAGAAGGACATACGCAGGCGGCAGTTCGGCATTTAAACTGTGAGGGATAGAGGGGAATGGCGAGGCAAGCGAATCCGGGTGCAGCCGTGATGGACGGCTCCCTTTTTGGGGCCGTTTCCGACCGCGGTGAAATCCTGCGCACGAAAGCCCTGTCCAAGTCTTTCCGTTCAGGTAAACAGGAAATTGTGCCACTCGAGGGAATTGATTTCTCGGCTGAAGCCGGCGAGATGGTCGCGATCGTAGGCCCGTCGGGCGCGGGCAAAAGCACGCTTCTGCACCTGCTGGCCGCGCTGGACACTCCGACGAGCGGTGAAGTATACTTCGCCGGGAAATCACTCGGGTCACTGGGAGCCGAAGAGCTGGCGGAATATCGCAATCGAGGCGTAGGTTTTGTGTGGCAGCGGCACCATCTGCTGCCGGATTTTACGGCGGCGGAAAATGTGGCCATGCCCTTGCTGGTTCGAGGGACGGCGCTCGGCGAGGCACTGGGCGCGGCGGAAGAGTGGCTGGGAGAAGTGGGGCTGGAAGGGCGCGCAGGGCAGCGCGCGGCGGAGCTTTCCGGAGGGGAACAGCAGCGCGTGGCGATGGCGCGTGCGCTGGTGAATCGTCCGGCTTTGCTTCTGGCCGACGAACCGACCGGGGATTTGGACGAACGGAGCGCAGAGACCATTTTCGAACTAATGCAACGGCTTCACCGGTCCCACCATCTGACTTCCATTATTGGCAACCCACAATCTTTCATTGGCGCGGCGCGCGGACCGCGTTTTAATTCTGGAGCGCGGGAAATTGGCGCCGGCGCCGGAAATTCGCGGCGGTGAAGCGGCTCGGACGGCACGAATGGCGGGAGCCGGAGCCCAAGCTTCGGGAGAGCGCGGGTGAAGCGTGTTTGAACGTTATACAGAAAAGGCGCGGCGAGTGATCTTTTTCGCGCGGTATGAGGCCAGTCAGTACGGCAGCCCTTATATCGAGACGGAGCACTTGCTGCTCGGGCTGCTGCGCGAAGACAAGGCGCTCGCGAACCGCTTTCTGCGCGCGCATGGCTCGATCGAGTCCATCCGCAAGGAAATCGAATCGCGCATCACGGTGCGCGAGCGCATTTCCACTTCCGTGGAGGTCCCCCTCAGCCAGGAGTGCAAGCGCATCCTCAGTTTCGCCGCAGGAAGAAGCGGAGCGGATGGGGCACAAGCACGTGGGCACGGAACACCTGCTGCTGGGAGTGCTGCGGGAAGAAAAATCGTTTGGAGCCGAAATCCTGCTGGAACGGGGATTGCGGCTGCCCGCCGTGCGCGAAGAACTGGTGCGCAGCGCGGGAGAGAAGGTGCCCGTGAACCGGCCAAAAGAAGCATCGCTGCTCGCTGAATTCAGCCGCGATCTCACGCAAGCGGCGATGGAAGGGCAGCTCGACCCGCTGGTGGGACGCGACCGCGAACTGGAACGCGCGATACAGATCCTATGCCGGCGGACAAAAAACAATCCCGTGCTGATCGGAGAGCCGGGCGTGGGCAAGACGGCCATCGTGGAGGGCCTGGCGCAGCGCATCGCGGACGGCGATGTTCCGCCGTTCCTGGCGGACAAGCGCATCCTTTCTCTGGACCTTTCCTGATCGTGGCGGGAACGAAGTATCGCGGGCAGTTCGAGGAACGGCTGAAGACCATCATGAAGGAATTGATGGAGAGCCAGAACGCAATCGTGTTCATTGACGAACTGCACACGCTGGTGGGAGCGGGATCGGCGGAAGGGTCGCTCGATGCGGCGAACATTCTGAAGCCAGCGCTGAGCCGCGGCGAAATTCAGTGCATCGGAGCGACGACGCCCGGGGAATACCGCAAGTCGGTGGAAAAGGACCGCTCGCTCGAGCGGCGCTTCCAGTCCGTGAAGGTTTCCGCGCCGAACGAGGACGAAGCCATTCGCGTGCTGCAGGGCGTACGCGACCGCTACGAAAAATTCCACGCCGTGAGCTACACGGACGAGGCCATACGTTACGCCGTGTATCTCTCGAACCGCTATATTCCCGGACCGCTTCCTGCCGGACAAGGCCATTGATCTTCTGGACGAAGCGGGGTCGCGCGTGAAGCTGCGCCAGGCCATGCTTCCCGAGGAAGTCGCCGAAGTGCAGAAGCGCGTGAAATTCATTTCCCACCGGATGGAAACGGCCCTCGCCAACCACGAATTCGAAAAGGCGCGCTTCTATTCCGAGGAAGAACGCAAAGAAAAAGAGCATCTGCGGATGCTGCGGGAGAAACTGAAGATTGACGATTCCTCGACGGGTGTGGTGACGCGCGAAGACATCGAGGAAGTGGTGGCGCGCTGGACGGGGATCGCGGTGACCTCCATCAAGGAAGACGAGCAGCAAAAGCTGCTGCGCATCGAGGAAGAGCTGCATCGGCGCATCATCAGCCAGGAGCGGGCCATCACCGCGCTGGCGCGGGCCATCCGGCGCAGCCGCGCGGGGCTGAAGGCGCCCGGGCGCCCGGTGGGCTGCTTCCTGTTTCTGGGGCCGACGGGCGTGGGGAAGACGGAAGTGGCGCGAAGGCTTGCGGAGTTTCTCTTTGGCAGCGAGAAATCGCTGATACGCTTCGACATGTCCGAGTACATGGAGAAGCACTCGGTGTCCAAACTGATCGGCGCTCCGCCGGGATATGTGGGATACGAAGAAGGCGGCCAACTGACGGAACGCGTGCGCCGGACTCCGTATTCGGTGATCCTGCTGGACGAAATCGAGAAGGCGCATCCGGATGTTTACAATATACTCTTGCAGGTATTCGAGGACGGGCAATTAACCGACGGGCTGGGCAACACCGTGGACTTCCGCAACACCATCATCATCATGACATCGAACCTGGGCGCGCGACAATTGCAGAAGCAATCGGGGCTGGGTTTCCAGCCGGGAGACGAACTGACGGCGGCGAAGAGCCAGGACGACATGGTGATGAGCGAGGTGAAGAGAGTTTTCAATCCTGAATTCCTGAACCGGCTGGATGAAGTGATCCTGTTCAACTCGCTGACGGACAATGATCTGTTGCTGATCATTGATCTCCTGGTGGGCCAGATCAATGAGACGCTGGTGCACCGCCAGGTGCAGATCGCCATGACGCCCGAGGCCCGCCAGTGGATTCTCGAAAAGACTTGCAGCGACCGGAATTATGGCGCGCGGCCGCTCCGGCGCGCATTGCAGAAGTACGTCGAAGACCCACTATCGGAAGCTCTCATCCAGGGCGGACTGCAACGGCCGGCGACACTGGAAATTTTTCTGTCCGGCGAAGTCCTGTCGTTCCGTCCCGTGGTGGAAGCAACCCCGGTGGCCCACTAAGAATCCTACAGGCGCGAGCTGGATGGGGGCGATCCGGCGGGGGAGCATAAAATATTGGGCGGGGGAGTGCGGCCTTGACCAGAGCCATGGCCGCCGGCGGATGTATATTTCTGCGCGCATTCGGAACCCTCGTATTCGTGTCTCTGCTCTTCCTGGCGGATGGCCAAAGACTTTGCGCTCAGCAGACCGGTGAGCAAGGCGCGGGGCCGCCCGTCATCGAACGCATCGAATTCATCGGCAACCACCGGGTGCAGCGTGAGACCCTGCTGGCACGCATCTTCTCCCGGCCTGGCGACCCCTACAGCCCGGCAGCGGTGGAGCGCGATTTCGAAGCGCTATGGAACACGCATTTCTTTGAGGACATCCGGCTGGAGGTGGAAGATAGCCCCGATGAGCCCAACGCGAAGATCTTGCTGTTCTATGTGGTGGAGAGGCCAATCATTCGCCGGATCGAGTACAGGGGAAACAAATCCATTTCGGAGTCGGACATTCTCGACGCCTATAAAGACAAGAAGGTGGGGCTGGTGGTGGAAAGCCAGTTTGACCCCACCGTAATTATGCGCGCCGAGGTGGTGATCAAAGGACTGCTGGCCGAACATGGGCGGCAATTTGCCACCGTGAAGCCAACCTACGAACGAATCGCGGCAACCAACGCGGTGAAGCTGGTCTTCAATATTGACGAAGGGCCGAAGGTGCGTGTGGGGACGATCACGTTCGAGGGAAACAAGGCCTTCTCCGACCGGAAGATCATTCGCACCATGCGGCACGACCGCCCCTACTCGATTCCGCTATACTTCACGAACATCCCGGTATCGCACAAGACATTCGACCGCCCGCTGCTCGATGAAGACATGGAAGTGGGCATCCGCGGGCTGTATCAGGACCACGGATATTTCAAGGTGGACGTAAACGTCGCCAGCCTGAAAACGGTGGACATAAGCCACGGGGGCATTCCTGGCCCTTTCCCCGGGGTCGGCAGAAAGCGGGGAAAAGCGACGAACATCGTCATTAAAATTGACGAGGGTGAGCAGTATCGCATGGGCAAGCTGACTTTTCGGAGCGCCGATCCGGACCAGGGACTGGTGTTCAGGAACGAGGCACTGCGGAGCTTGAGTCTATTTCCCATGAAAGAAGGGGATATTTTTTCGGCCGCGAAGGTGCGCAAGTCGCTCGACAACTACAAGAAACTCTACGGCGAGTACGGTTATATTGATTTCGTGGCCACGCCGCTGACGGAACCGGACGACGCCAAGAAAATCGTGAATATGACCATGGAGTTCGACCAGCAGAAGCAATACTTTGTGCGCCGCATCGAATTTTCGGGCAACACCACCACGCGCGACAAAGTGATCCGCCGCGAACTCCTGCTGGACGAAGGCCAGATGTTCAACAACCGCCTCTGGGAATTGAGCATCCTGCGTTTGAACCAGCTCGGCTATTTCAACGAAATCAAGCCGGAGGACGCAGAGTTGAAGCGCAACGTCAAAGCCGGAACCGTGGACATCACGCTGAAATTGAAGGAGAAGGCCAAGCAATCCATCTCTTTTAGCGGCGGCGTGAGCGGACTGGAGGGCACGTTTATCGGCGCGTCGTACCAGACGAACAATTTCCTGGGCCTGGGTGAAACGCTGACGATTTCCGCGCAAGTGGGAAACATACAACAAAACGTGACATTCGGTTTCACCGAGCCTTATCTCTTTGACCGGCCGATTTCCACGGGCTTCACGGTATTCACCAGCCGTTTTTCGTACAACACGGCGCGCCAGTACGGACTGCTGGTCGGTTCGAGCGTGGCCATCAATCCCGCGCTTCAGGAAAACTACAATAACGACTCGAAGGGATTCACGATTTTTGCCAGCTATCCCTGGCGGAAACTATCGAAGACGGGGTTCACGCGAATTGGGGTGAACTACGGCTGGTCCACGACCAATATCCAGACTTTCAGCCAGTCGGCATCCCTCCTGTTCCAAGAGATCCAATTCACAAGCATTGCCGGCCCCTCCGCGCTCAGAGGCATCCGCGAAAGCAAGATTTCGCCCTCCATTACATACGACAGCACCAACAGCCCGGTGTATCCCACCAAAGGGAAGAGGATTAGCTATCTGGTCAGCCTCGAGGGAGGGCCGGCACTGGGGGGAAACGTGAACTCGATAGGCAACACGTTCACGATGTCGTATTTCCGTCCTGCCTATCACCATCGGAACGTGCTTGCCTTTCACGTTCAGGCGTCGAGCATATTCGGCTATGGAGGGAAGAACGTTCCACCGTACGACCGGTTCTACCTGGGGGGAGAAACCGACGTGCGGGGCTACGACTTTTATACCATCTCGCCCTTCGTCGCGCTTCCGAACTTGACGACCACAACGTACACATATAAGAGTCCCAGTCAAGTCGCGCCGATAACCGTGACAATCCCCATCGTGCAATATATCCCCACGCGTCCGGGCGGAGATTTAATGTCCGTGGGAACCGTGGAATACCGCATTCCCATCGCCGGGCCTGTGACCGTGATGTTCTTCAACGATCTGGGTGTGAACGGCAATATTTTCGCATCGGATCTAAAGCCTGATCCCGCGCTGGTGAATACGTTGCAGCAGCAATATCCAAATCCGGATTTTCGCGGAATGACCTCGCCCGGGACGCTGCCCGTGCTTCCGGGCACGAATTTTAGGCCGCACACATCCGCGGGAATCGAGTTCGACCTGGTGCTGCCAGTCGTACAAGCGCCGCTTCGCTTCTATATCGCGTACAATTACCTGCGGCTCAACAGGACGATCGTGCCGCCCCTGGCAACTCCCGACCCTATCGAGTGCGGCGGTCCGAAGAACCCGAATCCACAGCCGCCGGGAGCCGCGTGGTCGTTTATGACGGATCCAGGATTGAGGAATACTCTGCTTAGCCTGGGCGACTATTGCTCGGTTTTTATTCCGCAGCTCGAAAAACAAATATTGGGCCCGTTTGAGTCGAGCGAGAATATTCCGCCGAACCTGCTCGAGCCGAAGCTGACGTTCCGCTTTACGGTGGGCCGGAGTTTCTGATGGAATGCCGGGAAAAGCCTTGGAAAGCACGCGGGAGCGGGCGATGGCCGGCGGGCGTAGAAATGAAATGTGCAGGGCCGGAGGGGAAGACATGAGAGCGTGGGGGCTCGGCGCGGCGCTGCTCCTGGCCGTGATGGTGGCGAGTTGCGGAGGCAACTCAACGACAATTGGCGTCGCCGTGTCGCCGGCCACGGCTCCGATCTTGCTGGGCGACTCGCAGCAGTTCACTGCCGCGGTGACCGGCATTTCTACAACCACCGCGTACTGGCAGATCTGCCTCCCCTCCAGCAGCAATAATGCAACCGTCAAGCCAACGACATGCTCGATCGCGCAGGGGCCGCCGGGATGCACTTTGCCGTCGGTCACAAATCCGCTGGTGGGATTCGGCACGGTTACTTCCGCCGGCCTGTACACCGCGCCCTTGCAGATGCCTACAACGAGCACCTTCGACGTAGTGGCGTCGAGTTGCGCGAACGGCTCCGCCTTTGGCATCGGGGAGGTCCTGCTCGACTCCGGGATTCGCGTCACCGTGCTTCCCTCGGCGGCTACGTTAGCCACATTGCATTCCTTCCAATTCACGGCGAGCGTCAGTGGAACCAACAACCCCTCCGTCAATTGGACCCTGAGCAGTTCCTCCCCACTCGGCACGAATCTAGGTTCCATCAGTCCGGCAGGGTTCTATACGGCTCCCGCGACCGCAACTGTCGGGGCTGTGACGATCACAGCAACGTCCGCGGTAGATCCATCCCAAAGCGGCACAGCGACCGTGACCATCGCGGGGGCGGCAGATCCGACGATTGCGAACGTCAGCCCCACGACCGCAGCAGAAGGTTCCGTGCAGCAGGACGTTCTACGTGAGCGGAGCGAATTTCTTTACGGGGAGTACAGTGATTGTGGGTGGCGTGCAGGAACCTCTATCGGCCATCACGTTGATAAGCAGTACGCTCTTGCGCGTCACGATTCCGGGAAGCCAATTGGCGGCTCCGGAAGTTCTCCAGATCGCGGTGAACAATGGGGTCGGCGTATCGGTGACACCTCTTCCGCCGATTGTCTCTACTCTCACGGTAAGTCCCGTACGCCCAGCTTTGATTGCGTCTTCGCTCGATAGCGTTTCCCAAAGTCCCACAACGAGCGCGGGCATCACACTTACGGGCGGATTTTTTGTCAATAGCGGGACCACGGCCACATTCAACGGAGCCGGGTGCGGTGTGGGCGTTTGCACAAGCTTTCTCGATAGCCGCGACTTGTCCGTGACGATCCCGACGGGCCAACTGAGCGTACCGGGGTTATATCCCATCGTCGTGCAAAATAGCGACGCCGCCGCGGCGATGATTCCCTCCAAGGCCGCCTTGAATCTCGCGGTCACCCCGTCAACCATTCCGGGAGCGTCATCCGGCAGCGTCACGGTGGGAGCGAATCCCTCAGCGATCGCGATTGACTACGCGGATGACAAAGCCGTGGTTGCCAACGAGGGTGGTAACACCGTTTCCGTAATCAACCTGGCCACCAGCACTGTGCAGACAATTGCCGTCGGTAAATCGCCTACGGGCGTGGCGGTGGACGATTTGCTGCCGGATCCCGTCGCGCTGGTGGTCAATAGCACCGACCAGTCGGTTACGGCCATTGATTTAGCCAGCGGGATGACGGATACCATCTGCGTTTCGATCGCTTCCGGCCCGAATCCTCCCCTCCCCTGTCCCATCGTCATGAATCCGCCGCTGCCCTATTCGGTGGGCATCAATCCCATAACGCCGCAGCCGACTCCACAGTCCAGTGGTACAACCGCGCCGGTAACGCACCGCGCCATCGTGACTTACCAATCCTCGAACTTGGCGACTGTTCTCGAGGTCTCCGTAGCCGGCGGAATTCCGAAGGTTTCTGAAGTTCAGCAAATCGGCGCAGGCGACACGAATTACAGCACCGGCCAGAATCCCGCCGTAAGCATCGACCCGCGGTTGAATTGGGCTTTGATCACGCCGGGGGCGACGGGGGGCGTGGGAACAATCAATGTGGTGGACCTGGGGCGCGACGCTTACTTGGCGGGCGGCGACAGCGGGCGCGCGCCGGAAGTGGTGGGCAGTGTTTCGATCGCACCCAGCGTTCAGGGCGTGGCCATCAACTCCGAAACGCACCAGGCGTTTCTGACCGATCCCGATTCGGGAGTAACGGGCGATGGGAATGGAAGCTTTTCGACATTTAACATGCTCGATCAAACGGTGAACCCGGTTCAATTCCAAAACAGCGGTGTGCCTGTGACGCAATTGAAATTCGTCGCTGCCGCCGTGGATCCCCTGACGAATGTGGGGGTAGCGGTCAACTCAGCGGCCGGTACGGCAGCGGTTGCGGATTTGGAAACCGGGATCGTTCTGCAGACGGTGGCACTCCCGAATACGGCGCAGGCCGTGGCGGTGGACCCGGTGAGCAACGAAGCCTTTGCCGTATCCCCGGGAGCGCCGGGCAGCGTCTCATTTTTCTCGCTTGGCTCGGGTGTGAATCATTTGCAAATTGTGGAAGCCAACCCCTCCGTCACATACACAACGACGGTGAATTTGCCCCTGCAAATCACAGGGGGCGGTTTCGTTACGGGTGCCGGCGGCTCCGTGGTGCTGCTGGATGGAACGGCGCTGCCGGGCGCAGACGTGACCGTTGTGAGCGCTCGGCGGATTAACGCGATCATCCCGGCGAGCATGCTGACATCCGCGCACAACTATTTCGTGCAAGTGGAGAACGCGGGTGGGGTCGTTTCGAATGTCACCGATTTGACGGTGGTCCAGCCGATATCGGTGGGCTCTTTGCCGGCGGGTGTGGCCGTGGATGCGACCCGCGACCTCGCCGTGGTCACCAATTCCGGGGATGGCACGGCTACATTGGTCGCTCTGACGCCGCAAACGCCCGTCGGCAAGAACCAGGTGCAGGCAGGGGCCGTGGGACCCATCGCCACGATTCCCGTGGGGGCGGAACCGATCGGCGTGGCCGTGATACCGCGATTGGGCGTGGCGCTGGTGGGCAACAGCGGAAGTAACAACCTTTCCCTGCTGGATGTCACGCAAACAAGTCCGCCGGTACAGTCTGTGTCGGAGTGCAATGATTGTTTTCGGGCAGCTCGGCGTGACGATAGACCAGGATAGCGCGCTGGGTGCCATTGCGAACAGCGGGTCGAATAATGTCACTTTTGGCCAGATTTCTACCGGCCCGCTGTCGTTCCAACCGGACACTTCGACCGATGTGGACACATTCCCCACAGCCGTAGCCATTGATCCGGTGATCAATACGCAGACTCCGGGCGTAGGGTTAGCCGCTGTAACGACAGCGTCGCAATCGAGCAGTGTGGAGTTCCTGAGCACGCCGTCCGGTGCGGCCATCGGGCCGCGTATTTCCGGGTTGCAACTCCCGACCGATATCATCTTTGATCCGCTGAATCAGGTGTTTCTGGCGGTCAACAGCCTGGAAAATGAAATCATCGCCATAAATCCCACGACATTCCAGCAAAATACCGTGCTCGTGGGCATCAATCCCACATCACTGGATTACAATTTTCAGGCGAGCACGCTGGTGACGGTCAATTCCAGCAGCCATACGCTTTCGGTGCTGGAGTACGTCTGTCCTCCGCCGCCCAACGGCATGCCGGCAAGTTGTCCGGGGGCGCAGGTAAGGGTGATTCTCGGGCTGGGCGGCTCACAGTCGCCCGCTTCGGTTCCCATCGCTCCGCAAGCTATTGCCGTGGATCCGCGGTTGAATCTTGCGGTGCTGGTGGACCCGGATAACAATCGGATTCTGCTGGTTCCGCTGCCGCATTAATGGGCGGTTTTGTTCGCCGCTCAGGCCAACCCGCCCGGCGGGCGCGGCATCGGACCGTATACGAGATCGGCCCAGGGAAGAGAGGATAGGTTCGCCGTGGGACGGGCCGAATGCGATTGACCCTTCCTCTCGTCCGAAGCTATAATCGCTCATTTGCTTTCAGCGAAATTCCAATAGAAGGAGTCCGAATGAAGATCCGATTGGCAGTTCCAATCCTGGGGGCGTTGCTGATGGCGTCTGCGCTGTGGGCTCAATCGAGCGGCGCGGGAGCCGCCATCACGGCGTCCCCCTCGAAGATTGGGGTGATCAACATACAGGCGGCCATCGCGGGGACGGCCGAGGGGAAGCAGGCTGTCGCGGAGTTGCAGTCGCAATTTGCCCCGCGCTACACCGAGCTGCAAGACATGCAGAAGCAGATTGACGACCTGCGCACCAGGCTGCAAGCCGGGCAAACGACGTTGAGCGACGATGAAAAGGCGCGTCTCGCGCGCGAGGGCGATCAATTGACGCGCACGCTTCAGCGCAAGCAACAGGAGCTCCAAGATGACTCCAACGACGCCCAACAAGACATCGTGAACAGTATCGGCCGGAAGGTCGTGGACATCCTGGACACATATTCGAAGCAAAATGGTTACGCGGTGGTCATCAACACGTCCTCGCAGCAGAGTCCGGTGATGTACAGTGCGAACCAGATTGACGTCACGCAGGACATCATCCAGCTCTATGACAAAAACTATCCGCTGAAAGCCGGGGCTGCGGCTACGAAGCCGGCAGCCACACGATCGCCGGCCACGAGACCGAGCGCGGAGGCAAAACCAACTCCAGATAGTTCCAAGCCTTAGCGGGGTCTGTTTCCGGCATTCTTGCCGTTTTTTTGAAGGGGCCACGCCGCGTCGAGCGGCGAGGCCCTTTTTTATTGCCGGGCAGAATTCGGGCGGAGGGCTCGCCGTGAAGCCCGTTTGTGCGTTGCGGTGAGTTCGGCTATGATGAGCGGTCCTGGGCGCTCCGGCTTGCGAAATTTTCCAGGTAAATAAACAGGGAGGAGCAGGATGGCGATTTCCGTGGGAGCTATGGCTCCGGATTTTGCGTTGAAGGATCAGAATCAGAAGGAAGTGAAACTCTCCGATTTTCGGGGCAAGAAAAATGTGGTCATCGTGTTTTATCCGCTCGATTGGAGTCCCGTCTGCACCAACGAGCACGTCTGCTTCGTGAACGAGATGAAGCGCTTCGAACAGCTCGACGCTCAGGTTCTAGGCGTCAGCGTGGATAGCGTGTGGTCGCACAAGGCCTTCGCGGAAAAAATGGGCATCCAGTATCCCTTGCTGGCGGATTTCCAGCCGCGCGGGGCCGTGGGAGAAAAATTCGGAGTGTATCTGGCCGACAAGGGCATCACGGGCCGCGCCATCGCCCTTGTGGATCGCAGCGGCAAAATCGCGTGGTTCAAGAATTACGACATCCCGGTGGTTCCGGACTTGAAGGAAGTTTCCGACGCCCTCGCCGCGGCGAAGTGACGCGCCTGGCGCACCATTCGCCGCGCTATGGATTTCCGGGTGCCTTCGCTTGCCTTGGCGCAGTGGCCGGCTTGGCCGCAAATGTGCGGATGTAGTCCACCGCCTCCCAGCGTTCCAAATCGCTCAGCCTCGTTTCGAACGCCGGCATGGGACTCCGCCCCTTGGTAATTTCCCAGTAGAGTTCACCATCCGTCGCACGGTTCATTTCCTGCGCATTCGTGAAATCAGCGGGAGCGACGGAAAGTTCACTGGCCTTCTCGCCTTTGCCATCGCCGTTTTCCCCGTGGCAGCGCGAGCAGTGGTGTTCGTAGATCCCCATGCCCGCGGCGATGGCGCTATCCGTGGCGGGCGCCGGGTTCTTCAATTTCCGCGCCCTGGCGACGGCCGTCCAGTGGAAGGCCGCATAGAGCCCCACCGCCGCCGCGATCCCCAGTGCCAGAAAAACGGCCGCGGTCCAGGCGTTGTCAGGCCCTCGATGGAGTTGGGTAGATGGCACCTGTAGGTCCGTTGCGCGCCGGTCTCGCGAAAGTGAATCGGCTCGCGATCTGGAATTCTCCCACAGCCGCGCCGGATTTTATAGCGAGGATCGCGCCACGAGCGAAACGCGGTACGGCATCCCATCCGCCAAACGAATTCAGTGCGCGGAATGGATCGCGCGAACCACCGAAACCAGCACAAGAACCAGCATCACCACCACGTAGGCGCGCAGGCCCCAGAGCATCAGGCGCACGCCGAATGATAGATTGCGTCGGCCGAAGCGTGACTGCCGCTTGGCGGCGACCACTTGATCCGCTTCCAGCAGCGACATCACCAGGCGCGGATCCTTAAGATCCGGCTTCCCCCCGCTTTCTGCCAGGGATTCGAGGCTTTGCCGGCCGGCGGCAATTTTTTCATCGTTTCGCTTCACGATTACCTCCCCGTGACTGCGATTCTCGCCATAGCAACCGATTGCGGCATCCGCATAAGTTACCGGCTCAGCCACTTCGGGAAAGCGGTTGCGAAAGCGAATCCGATTCCCGCACAAATTAAAAACAAAGTGACCGCGATGCCCGCGGCGTTTTCCCAGACGTTGTTCACATATTCGCCCATCACGTCCCGATCGTTCACAAGGAGCATCAAAAAAGCCAGCGCCGGGGGCATGGCCAGAACGGCGACCACGTTTACCGTCAGCACCACGAATTCGAGCGGGGCGCGAGGAATCAGCACGAGGGCCGCCGCGGCGCACGCCGAGCCCAGCAAGGTCGAGTAGAAGGGCCAAGCGTCGCGCAAAGGCCGGTTAAGGCTGTGCCCCGTTTCCAGGACTTCTCCAAACGCGTAGGCGGAAGACGTTGAAATCGCGATGGCCGCCACGATTCCCGCTTCGAAAATGCCAAGCGCGAAAAGCGCGGCGCCGGCATGGCCGATCCACGGCCTGAGCGCCTCGGCGAACTGCGCCGCCTGGAATTGGGAAGCGTCAATGCCGTGATGAAACAGCGGAACGGTGGCCAGGAGCGCGGCGATTCCGAAGGCCGATGCCAGGAGCATGCCGAGAAGCGTGTCGAAGCGTCCCGCGCGGATGTCGCGCGGCTGCATGCCCTTGTCCACCACGGCGCTTTGCTGAAAGAAAATCATCCACGGCGTCACGGTTGCCCCGATGTCCGCGAGGATCAACAAAAGTATCTCCGATTCGTTTCCTTTTGGCAGAGGCGTCCAAGTCAGCATGGCATGGCCCGCGGCGGACCAGTCCGGATGCGAGAGGATGGCGGCGGGAATAAAAAGGCCGTTAAAGATCGCCAGGCCCAAAGTGATTCGCTCCCAGGTCCAATAGCGGCCGGTGGTGATCGCTGCAAACACGATCGCGAGCCCCGCGCCCACGGCAATCACCGGGCGAACGCCGAAAAAACCCAGCCCGGCGCGAATGCCGATGAATTCCGTGACCAGGGTCAGAAAATTCCCCAGCACCAGATCGCTCATGGAGAAAAAACCCCAGAACCTTCCGAAGCGGTCGAAGATGAGTTCGGCGTGGCCCCGGTGAGTGACGGCGCCCAGGCGCACGGTCATCTCCTGCACCACAAAACCCATGAGAAATGTGAACACGACAAACGGAATAAAGAAGCCGATGCCGAAGCGCGCGCCCGTAGCCGCGTACGATAGCATGCTCGGCGCGTCATTTTCCGCGAGGAACACGAGAACTCCGGGCCCCACCAGAAGCCAGAGCACCCGCAGTCCACCTAACGCTCTCGATTTGCGCTCCCACCAGCGAGCTTGTGTCACGCGCCAGCGGTCCTGGGCGCGATCCAAATCTTCGTGCGTCAAAAGCGCGGCGAGTTCACGGGCAGCGGGAGACGCAGCGGCGGTATCCGTGGTGGGATGGGCCGGTTCGTACGCGGAAGGAGCGGAATGTTTCTTCAGATCGTCCACAGGTTAACCATGTTGAACTTCTCGAATAAACTACGCTTAACTTGCGCGCGCGTCAATCCCCAGCTGCGGCGCCGTGGCGGACAAATCACCGGGGAGCGTTTTCCGCCTCTGCTATAATGGGTGGGCGAGAAGCGCAAGGAGAAGGCTATGACGGAACCCCCGAATAAACAGGTGCAGATCAAGGCGGATGAAAAGGAATTGCTCGGCCAGTACTCCAATCTTGTGGTGATTCACCATAATGCCGAGGAGTTTACATTCAATTTTGTCTATCTATTCCCCAGTGTGCCGCAAGGCAAGCTCGTGGCCAGCCTGATTGTTAACCCCGCGCACGCCAAGCGGCTACTGCGCGCGCTGCAGGAAAATGTGGCGAAATATGAAGCGCAATTCGGGAAGCTTCCGGAAGGCCCAACCCCGGCTTCGGAACCGAATGTCGGATTTATCCAATAGCAAAGCGCCGGGCGAGAGGTTTGCTCCACACTCCACGGCGCCCCGCAAGCCTTGCCCCCGGGCTAATTGGCGGGACGCGCGGCCACGACCCAGTTTCCATTCGGCTCGAGAAATTCCAAGCCCACCGCGAATGCCCCCTGGGGGACCAACTGGCAATAGGTGACGCGTGAGAGCGCCCGGAATGATCCCGTAAGAGTTGTAAGCATCAGACGGTCGTTGGGTTTCCACGGCCGGGTGGTCAATACGCGGGCTCCCCGCGGGCTGACGTTTTCCGTGAACGTGGTCTCCGTGCCCGGAAGATGAATATGGCCGCTAATATGGACTCCCACTTCCATCGGTATACGCATTTCACGGCGCGCATTGGCCCGTGTCTTTGGAACCCCCATTCCAAGGCGCATCTTCCGCTTCCCCCTTCTTAATTACAGACAGGCTGCTACATTCCGAATGCCGAATCTCTTCTCCACGTGCCCCTTCATTTGATAGAGCGCGCGGTCGGCCGCCCCGAGGAGTTTTTCAACAGTCGTTCCATCCGTGGGATAGATGGAAAAACCGACGCTCGCCGTGACGCGCGGCTCTTGGCCGTCGCGTGCGAGTTGCTCGCAAATGCGCGCGGCAACCTTGCCGGCTTCCGAGGCGTTCGATTCCGGCAGGATCAGCGCGAATTCATCCCCGCCGTAGCGGGCCGCGGTATCAATCGCGCGGCTGCCGCTCCGCAGCACGCTTCCCAGGCGCTTGATGGCCCGGCTCCCGGTGAGGTGGCCATGCTTGTCATTGATCTTCTTCAGGCCATCGAGATCGAAGAGCAGGACGGCAAAGTTCCGGCCCGTGCGCCGCGAGCGCTGGATTTCGTTTTCCAGAGTTCGAGCATGCGGCGGTGGTTGGCAAGCCCGGTGAGCGAATCCGAAGCGGCTAGCCGGCTCACCTGATCGAAAAGCTGGGCGTTATCGAGCAGCGTTCCTCCCAGAATCACGGCATAGCTCGCCACCATCAAAACATGCGCTAGCCATAAAGGGGCATCGAGCACACGTTGCGACTGGCTGATGGTGATGTGGCAAATCACGTTCAATCCGGCGGCAATGAACAGCGCACGGTCGAGAGCCGCACTCGCGCGGCGCAGCCGCCAGCCGTAGCCGACCGTCGCCGCTGCATAAATCGCTGCGGGAAGCAAGTCCCAAGGGCGCGGGACCATCGCGCCGGGATGTATTTTCGGCGCGCTCGGCAGCATGAAATAGAAGACGCTGATGAGATATGCGACCACGCCTACGATCAGCGTCGCTCCCGCAATTTCTCTTCCCGGATCGCGCGACACCGGAATCCTGCGTTCCACCGCGAGCGCGGCAAGGAGTAAAACCGCCAAAAGCGTCCGGCCGGCGAGCCATCCGATCGAGATCTGATGTCCTCCGGGGGACGTGGCGGTGACGAGCATCCCGCGGTAGAACGTCATGCTCGTACCTGCTTCAATCAATCCCGCCAGGACAAATCCGAAGGCCAAAATCAGCGAAATTCGATCGTGCGTCCCGCGAAAGCGAACCATCGCGTTGGCGGCAAATGTGAAGGCGATCAGGCTTCCCGCCATTTCCAGGTAGGTGTCCGCAAGCGGGTCGGCGGAATAGGGGGCATGGCGAAGAATCCACAGGAGAGCACAAAAAGCCGCTACAGCGAGCACCGCGGGAATGGCGATGCGAAAATGCCGGAAACGGCCCTCGATTTTGGCCTGACGACCCATGCTCCCCCAGCTAAAACACAAGCCCGCATATCGGAGAGCAACTGTTGTGCCACTCCCGACTTAAGTTCTAGTACTATCTAAGCGATGAATTTTTCAGTGTGATTGGGAGGAGCAAATGTCAGATGGTCGAAAGACGAGTATTTCATTTCTATCTCCTGCGGGATAGAAATGTTACCGTGTTGCTCCTGAATTTCCCACTGTGGAATTAGGGCTTCGGCGGTGGCGGGCGGGGCAGTTCGAAGGCCTGGATGGTGCTCTGGAACTTGATCGCTCTTGTGGCCCCGTCGCAGAAAGGCTTTGTTGCCGAGTGGCCACAGCGGCAAAGAGAAACCGCGGTGCGGCCGCCGAGACCGAATGGCTTTGCCTGCTGATCCACGATTTCGAAATCGCCTTCGACTGCGCAGGGAGCCATCGTTGCGAACGATAATTTTTGTGGCCGCCATCGGCTCCTCCGATCGAATTCGAAAAAGGTTCGCCGGCCTTCCGGCTCGTTCTTGTGCCGGAAACAGTTCACTCAGTACTTGGGAACCGACGGATCCACTTCGTCCGCCCAGGCGAGGATGCCGCCCTTCAGGTTCCATATCTTGCGGAAACCGGCTTTGCGCAGAAATTCCACGGCCTCGGCGGAACGCTTTCCGCTGCGGCAATGCGCGACGATTTCGCTCGACGAATCGAGTTCCGCGGCGCGGCGGGAAAGTTCGCCGAGCGGAATCAACTAGCCGCCGAAATTGCAAATCTGATATTCGTGCGGCTCGCGGACATCGAGAATGTAAATATCGTCGCCGCGATCGAGCCGCGCTTTCAGCTCGCGCGGCGTAATTTCGGGAACGTTGGTCACTGGCATGGCAGCCTCCTCGCCGCGAATTCCGCAAAATTCGGCATAGTCCATCAATTTGGTCATTGTTGGATGGTCGCCGCAAACGGGGCATTCCGGATTCTTGCGCAACTTCAACTCGCGGAATCTCATGGCCAGCGCGTCAAAGAGCAGCAAGCGCCCCATGAGGGCTCGCCCTTGCCGATAATGAGCTTCAGTGTTTCCGCAGCCTGAATCGTGCCGACGATTCCCGGCAGCACGCCGAGCACTCCGCCTTCCGCGCAGGACGGCACGAGCCCTGGCGGAGGCGGCTCGGGATAGAGGCAGCGGTAGCAAGGGCCGCCGGGATCGCCGAACACCGTGATCTGGCCTTCGAAGCGGAAAATCGAGCCATAAACGTTCGGCTTGCCGAGCAGTACGCAAGCGTCGTTGACGAGATAGCGCGTGGGAAAATTATCCGTGCCGTCCACGACGATGTCGTAGTCCTTCAAAATATCGAGCGCGTTTTCGCTCGTGAGACGCGTCTCGAAAGTGTCAACGCGGATCTCCGGATTCAAATTTCGCAGGTGCTCCGCAGCCGCCTCAATTTTCGGTCGCCCCACATCGCTTGTGCCGAAAAGAACTTGGCGCTGAAGATTCGTGAAGTCCACGGTATCGAAATCCACCAACCCGATGCGGCCCACCCCGGCAGCGGCGAGATAAAGCCCCAGCGGCGCGCCGAGCCCGCCGGTCCCGATGCAGAGCACCTTGGCCTGCTTGAGCTTTAGCTGACCCTCCATGCCCACTTCGGGCATGATCAGGTGGCGGCTATAGCGCAGCACTTCCTCCTTCGAAAGCGCCGCGGCAGGTTTGCCGGCCGCCGGCGCGGATGGAAATCCTGTTTTTGCTGCCATTGAGCGATTCTCCAAGCCTCAGTCGCCTTCTGCGCGCATGCGCTTCGACCGCGCGCCTCCCGCGCCGCCTGCGATGGACGGCACGATGCTGATCGTGTCTCCCTCGCGCAGGCGCGTCTGGTCCTTTTGCAGGTAGCGGATATCTTCGTCGTTCACATACACATTCACAAAGCTGCGCAAGCGGCCGTCGTCGGCGAAAAGATGCTTCTTCAGCTCTTGGAAGCGGCTTGTCAGCGCCGCGAGCGCCTCGCCCACTGTCGCCGCCTGCAACTCCACGCTTTCCTGCTTGCCCGCATACGCCCGCAGGGGCGTGGGAATCATCACCTTCACTGCCATTCGCCGTCCTCCTTGTGTGCCAGCCGCGCTGCGCCGGGCGCCCGCGGGCTCCACGGTCGCGGCCGCGTTATTTATTGGATGCGGGCCGAGTGCGCGCTGGTTTCGATTTCCTCGGGATCATACGCGGAGCGGTCGTCGCGCAAGCGCCACGACGTGGTTTCCCGCGGCTCGCCCCCCTGCACGCTCACGATGATATAGCTGTACCACGGCCACGCGTGCTCGCGGTCGTATTCGCTTGGGCTCGCCGGAGCATCCGGATGCGAGTGGTACCACCCGACGAGTTCCAGCCGCTTTTCGCGCGCCGTCTTCTCCGCCAGGCGGACGTCATCCGGCGTCACCTCGAAGCGGTTCCGCGGCGAATCATCCCGGCGATTGGCGAGCGGCAGAAGCTCGGCCACTTCGCGTGCGCCATCCCCGTCGCGCCCGAGCAGCGCGCCGCAGCATTCGTGGGGATACACCTCCACGGCGTGCGCGCGAATCCGGCGAACGAGTTCCTCTCGAATTCCAAGCGCCGCGCCGCTCACGATTCGCTCCAGAACCGCTCGCTCAGATATCTTTCGCCCGCGTCCGGAAAAATAGTCACGATCACGGCGCGCTCGCTTTTTGGCAGCCGCCGCGCAATCTCCAGGCAAGCCCACAGCGCCGCCCCCGCGCTGACGCCTACGAGTATCCCTTCCTCCCGCGCCAGGCGCTTCGCGGTTTCCTGCGCGTCCTCGGTCCGCACTTCGATGTTCTCGTCCGCGAGCTTCGCATCGTAAATTCCCGGCACAATCGCCGTGGGCATGTGCTTGAGCCCTTCCAGTCCATGGAAGCCGGAGTCCGGCTGCACGCTGACGCAGCGAATTCGCGGATTGAATTCCTTCAGCCGCCGCGTCGTGCCCATGAACGTCCCGCTCGTGCCCAGACCCGCGACAAAATGCGTGATCCGCCCGCGCGTCTGCTCCCGGATTTCTGGCGCCGTCGTGGCATAGTGCGCCGCGGGATTGGCGGGATTGTCGTACTGATTGGGGTAAAAATATTTCTCGGGCTCCGCATTGTAAATTTCGCGCGCGCGGCGGATGGCGCCGTCGGTGGCCTCGTCCCCGGCGGTGAACACAATCTCCGCGCCGTAGGCCGCGAGGACCTGCTTCCTCTCCGGCGAAGCGCTGTCCGGCAGGCAAAGTTTCACGCGATATCCCAGCGCCGCGCCGATTATGGCGTAGGCGATTCCCGTGTTTCCGCTCGTGGCGTCGAGGATTACTTTTCCGGGCCGAAGTTGGCCGCGCCGCTCGCCCTCGCGAATCATCGAGTATGCCGCGCGGTCCTTTACCGACCCGCCCGGATTGAACCATTCCGCCTTGGCGCAAATCTCCACATTCGCGAATTCCACGCCGGTGCGCTCGAATCTCAGCAGGGGCGTATTCCCGATGCGCTCGATCAGATGCTGCCCCAAGCGGCTGCGCGCGCTTGAGTGTTCCCCCGGCGCGTCCGCTGATACCACCGATTTGTTCGTTGCCGTCACTTTTTTTAGTCCTGAAATCGGGCCTATCCTGCCCACGCAAACGCAGGAAATTCCGCGCATTCCCCTAATTCAATTCAGTTTAGCAGATTACGAATTCGCTTGGAACGCAGCCCGAGAGAGATCGCCTTCGCGCGCCCGTCGCGCGCTCCATCTCGAATCAAAGTGATTGCATCCGCGCGGAATCTCTGGCAAAACACGACATGCCTTCAGGTTCTGCGGGCACCTGGTCCTGGCGCATCACTCTTTTCGCCGTCGCCCTTGCGGCGATGCTGGTCGTCGCTCCAATGTTCTTTCTGGGCAACGCCTCGGGACATGATATCGAATTTCACATCGCCTCCTGGATGGAGGTGGCCGGCCAGTGGCACCAGGGAATCGCCTTTCCGCGCTGGGCCGAGTGGGCCAACTGGGGATTCGGCGAGCCGCGCTTCATTTTCTATCCGCCGGGGTCGTGGATGGCCGGGGCGGCGCTGGGTTCCGTGCTGCCCTGGAGGATCGTGCCGGGCGCATTCATTTGGCTGGCGCTCATCGCGGCGGGAATGGCGATGTGGCGCCTGGCGCGCGAATGGATGCCCGCGCCGCATGCCGCTGCGGCGGCGATTCTCTTTGCCGTGAATCCCTACAACCTAGTGATCGTCTATTACCGCAGCGATTATGCCGAACTGGCCGCCATCGCCTTGCTGCCGCTCGCGATATGGGCAGGGTTGCGCACCGCGCGCGAAGGATGGCGGCGCGCGCCCGCGCTCGCAATCGTCTTCGCGGGCATTTGGCTTTTGGACGCGCCCGAAGGCGTGATCGCGGCCTACATGCTCGCGCTCCTCTTCATCGTCGAGAGCATTTCGCGGCGCAGCCTCCGGCCGCTCGTTGCCGGCGGAGCCGCCATGGCCGCGGGGCTTGGCCTGGCCGGATTTTATATTCTGCCGGCCGCGTGGGAGCAGCGCTGGGTGCAAATCGTTCAAGCTGTCTCGGGCAGCCTTGATCCCCGCCAAAGTTTCCTATTCGCGCATTCCGACGATCCCGATTTTCAGCTCTTCAACCTGAAGGTTTCCGGCGTAGCGATGGGCATGATGCTGGTCACCGCCATCGCGGCAGTTTTTGCGGCGCGGAGGAGGCGTGAGTCCGCCGAAATCTGGCGCGTGCTCGCATTGCTCGGCGCAGCGTGCGGGCTCCTGATGTTTCCCGTGAGCCTGCCCCTGTGGCGCTATTTGCCGAAATTGGAGTTCGTGCAATTCCCCTGGCGATGGTTGGGCCCGCTCGGCGTGGTCTTCGCGTTTTTCACGGCCGCTGCGATGAATGGCGCGCGGAAAAAGTGGGTGCCCTGGACGATCCTGGCAATCGTCCTCGGGGCCATCGCCGCGACCGGCCGCGCCATGGTTCGCGACGCGTGGTGGGATAGTCAGGACGCCCCGTTTCTCGCCCAAGAGATTCATTCCGGCCGCGGCTATGAAGGTGTGGATGAATATATGCCCCTGGGATGCGACCGCACGGAGCTGCCGGGAAACCCCAATGATGATGAGCGTGCCGAAGACGTCTCCTCCACGCCGGCACAGCCCATTGAGGAACTCGATGCGGCCTCCGGAAAAGTGGTCCCGGCGCATAGAATAAAATTGCAGATTGACAAGTGGTCCGCCGAGCGCAAGGCCTTCGCAATAGACGCTCCGGCGCCGGTCACGCTCGCGCTGCGCCTCCTGAATTACCCCCCATGGGAAGTGCATGTGGATGGAATGGCAATTTCCGGCGAATCAGCGGACAACACGGCGCAATTATTGGTCCCCGTGCCAGCGGGGCGCCATCGCGTCGAGGTCCGCTTCAGCCGCACATGGGACCGCACCGCTGGCGCGGCGCTTTCGCTGATTTGCGCGGGCGGGTTGTTCGTATTTGCCGCAGCCGAGCGGCGGCGCGAGGGGCGCGCTAAAGCGCGCGGTGCTTGAGGAGCTTTTCGCCCTTGGCGTATGGCTCCACGGTCTGGCCGCTGCCATAGAGCTTGAACTTATACGTGGTCAGCCCTTCGAGCCCCATGGGCCCGCGGGCGTGCAGCTTGCTCGTGCTGATGCCGACCTCGGCGCCGAATCCGTAGCGAAATCCATCGGAGAAGCGCGTCGAGGCGTTTTGAAAAACTCCCGCGGCGTCCACTTCGTCCATGAATTTTTTTGCCGCCTCGGCGTCCTCGGTTACAATCGCCTCCGTGTGCCGCGAACCGTAGCGATTGATGTGGCTGATAGCCTCGTCCTCGTCCGCCACAACCTTCACCGAAAGAATCAAATCGCAATATTCCGTGGCCCAATCCTTTTCCGTGGCTGGCACGATCCTGGCTCCCGGCACGAGCGCAGCCGTCTTCGCATCGCCGCGAATCTCCACTCCCGCCTGCTCCAGCTTGGCCACAGCCAGCGGCAGAAATTTGGGCGCAATCGCTTCGTGCACCAGCAGCGTCTCCGCCGCGTTGCACACCGCCGGATACTGCACTTTCGCGTCGTATGTGATAGCCACGGCCTTGCCGATATCGGCGGCGCGGTCCACGTAGACGTGGCAGATGCCCTCGCCGTGTCCCAGCACCGGTATGCGGCTGTGCTCCATGATGAAGTGCACCAACTCATACGACCCGCGCGGAATGATCAAGTCCACGTCGCGGTCGAGCGCCAGCAGCTCCAGCACATCCGCGCGCGTTTGCAGCAGGTTCGCCGAGTCGAGCGGAACCGCGGGAAATGCGCCCAGGCTCGCCCGCCAAATCGCAACGAGCGCTTCATTCGTGTGCGCTGCCTCGGAGCCGCCTTTCAAAATCACGGCGTTGCCGGACTTGAGCGCAAGCGACGCCACCTGCGGCACCACGTCCGGCCGCGATTCGAAAATCACGGCGATCACGCCCAGCGGGCACGATTCCTTGTAGAGCTCGAGACCGTCATCCAGCTCCGTGGCGGCCAGCCGCCGGCCCAGCGGATCGGCGAGGCGCGCGACGTCGCGCACCTGCGCGGCCATTTGAGCCACGCCGCGCTCAGTCACGCGCAGCCGCGCCGCCATCGCTGAAGACATCGTACCCGCGGCCACAGCAGCTTCCGCGGCGCGCGAATCAACCTCGTTCGCCTTGAGAATGGCTCGGGCGTTCTCTTCGATGGCCGCAGCGGCCGCAAGCAGCACTTCGTTGCGGCTTTCGCACGAAAGCCTGGCGAGCGCCCGCGAGGCCTCCCGCGCACGCTGCGCGACCGACACCACGCTTTCCTGCAATCGCTCTGTTGCCGTCCGGTTCATGGTCTTTCCAATAACACTATATTATCGCGAGTCACCAGTACGCGCGAGCGCGCGCCGTCGCGCCCGCCGCTTTGCGAATTTTTCTTGGCTGGCGCGTGCGCGGCTTCTTCGCTCGCAATATTCGCAATGCCGCGCGCGAATTCGCGCCCCTCGCCATCCACAATGCCGATCACGTCGAGCGGCGCGAAATGGTTCTCGATGCGCACGATGCCCGACGCGAGCAGGCTGGCTTTGCCATCGGTGATGGCGCGCTGCGCGCCCGCGTCCACCACCACGCGTCCGCGCACGTCCGCTGCATAGGCGATCCAGCGTCGCTTCCCGCGCATGCGCTTCGACGGCAAGAAAGCCGTGCCCACCGTCTCTCCGGCGAAGATGCGGTCGAGCGCGCCGGGGTCCTGCCCGTTCGCAATCACCGCGGCGCCGCCGCAATTCATGGCGATGTCCGCGGCCTCGAGTTTTGTCCTCATCCCGCCGCGCCCGGCGGCGGAGCGGCCTGCGGCCAGCGCCTTGATCTCGGGCGTAATCTCCTCGACCACCGGAATCACGCCGCCTAGCTCTCCCGCCTCCTGCCGCAGCAGACCATCCACATTGGTCAGCAGCACCAGCGCATCGCCTTCGAGCCCGCTCATCACCAGCGCAGCCAGACGGTCGTTGTCGCTGAACGCGGGCGCTCGCGAGCCTGCCATCACGGATTCCAATTCGGCCGTTGAAACCGTATCGTTTTCGTTCACGATCGGCAGCACTCCGAACCCCAGCAGCTTCTCCATCGTGCGCCGCAGGTTCGAGTACCGTCCCCAGTTCGTAAAATCCTCTTCCGTGAGCAGCACCTGCGCAATTTTCACTCCCCATGCGGAAAAAAGATTCTTGTAAGCGTCCATCAACAGGTTTTGCCCGATGGCCGCGCACGCCTGCCGCGTAACCAAATCCTCCAACCGCGACCGGTGCAGTCCCAGCCAGCCCCTGCCCAGCCCCACCGCGCCGGAAGAGACCAGCACCACCTGCCGCCCATCCTTCATCAACGCCGCGATGGACCGCACTATTGGCGCCACACGCTCGGCGCAGAATTCGCCGTCGTCGCCGGTCACGATGGCCGTCCCGACCTTCACCACCACCTTCCGCGCCGCGCGCAATAGTCTCTCGCGCTCGGCTCCTGTTTTGCCCTCTGCCTGCACTCAATGCTCCGCTTTACCCCGGCACATAATACGGGGCGCAGTCGGTCTACTTCCGCGCTGGGAAGAGACTGCTGCGCCTATACGTTCAATTATCGGCTGATTATCCTACGATTGTACCGAATTCGCCCGCCCCGTTGCCCCCGTTTCTTCCCGCCCTTCACCAGCGGAACGCGGACTGCCTACTGGCGCCAGAATCATTCGTGCGCATGAACGTATAGTAGACTACGAGAGATGCTTAAGCTTGTCGCCGGCGCTATCGCGGCGTTATTCCTTGTCGCGCTGGAAACAGTCACCTATTGGAGCGTACTTGACCCTGCGCTACAGGCGTTGAAACGCAGCGGCACGCAGGGAAACTTGACCGCAAAGATGGCCCTTTCGCCGCTTTTTGCTTTGGTTCTGGGAGTGACCGCGCTCATCCTGACAGGAACGGGCATCGTTGAAATTATCAGTGAGCGGAATAAGGGTCGCCAAGCCACTCCTCCAAGGGCTCCGTTCACGTCGCCGACGCTGTATGTGCACTTTATACCCGGCAACCAGCGCTGGTGTATACCGAGGCAAGGGTCAGCGCAGGGACAAGCAGATGAAATGATGCAGGTCATGTTCGTGGCCGACCTGAACCACGACAGCCCCACCGAGACGCTCGTGATCACCGACGCCTATCCGAAGGGTACGACTCCGCAGGTCGCTGCGTTCGATAAGGTGAAAATTCCTCCGCACACAATGTTGAAAGAACGAATAATGATGGCCTTTGTCACCCCCGTTGTGGGCAAGAAGGGCAAGCCGTGGAACGGCAGGATCGTGTTCGTTCGACCAATTCCAGCGGAAGCATAAGGCGAAGAAGACCACGTTCCGCTGGGCAGGCACATAGGCAGCCTGGCGATGGGCGAATGGCGATCAAAATCTTATTGCAGCTTGCAGATCAGGGAGGTTTCCTCCCGCTCGCACTTCCAGACCTTAGGCCGTTCGGTCGTGATCGTTCCCCAGAACTGAACGTTCAGCAAGTGGCTCTCGCCGGTGTCGCTGTCGCACTCCAGCGACGTTCAGCTCGCTCCTCGTTGGATCCTCGCTTGAAAAGCAGAATTTCAGTTCACCGGGGACCCACTTCGCGGCCTCCGCAAAGATAGTCACCTCTCGTGTTCGTGGATACCAGCCCGAATCGTTGAAGTAGTAACTCATCCCCGCCCATGCGAGCACTATGAAAAGAAAGACTCCGACGCCGCCCCCGGGGCTGCTGTTTGGCTTGTCGCTCATCGGGCGCATTGTACGCCCAAAGACCACTCCGGGCCGCCCGCTTTTCGTCCGTCGCCTCAGGTCCCGTGCTTCGAGATTCGGGCTGCCTCCTTTCCGTGGCACCCGAGGTAGAATAGAACCGTGCGTAAGAATAAAAATGCGACCTGTTACATGTGCCCCGAGCAAGCGACCACGCGGGAACATGTGCCACCGCAGTCCTTCTTCCCGGAAGGATTCCGGACAAATTTGATTACCGTGCCATCGTGCCCGGACCACAACTCTAGCCACTCGCTAGACGTGGAATACACCAGGAACGTCATCTGCACACAGCACGGTGTGAACGCAGCCGCTGGCGCAGTCTTTGAGACTGCGAAGCGGTCGTTTGAGAATAGCCCCAGACTTATGGCGCGAACCCTCCGAACGATGAGACCGTTCGGAGAGGGCGGGACCCTTCGAGTGGACCTACGCCGTCACCAGAAGGTGATGCGGGCGATTGCCTTCGGGATCTACTTCCACGACAACGGCGATAAGCACGAAGGCGATTGGCGAATATTCACACCGAGTTTCCTGTTCGCCGACAGCCTTAATTACGGGTGCCCGGACCCATGGACCCCACTCCGCAGGATCCTTGAATCAGGCGAATTCACGCCGCAGGCTGTTACGCAACCGGAGGTATTCAGATACGGCGTGCTACAGGCGGATGAGGGACAGGTTCTGTATAAATTCGAATTTTACGGAGCCGTGACAGTGCACGCGTGGCCTCTGCCCCACAGGCTCAATCCCCATATCTACCTGCCCGTCGGGCGCAGCCATTTGGGTACGGTTTGGGAGCTTGCCGAGGAGTAGGACGTGGCCGTCTCGAAATGCCGCGCCCATCGGTTCGATTATCGGCTGATTGCCCTACGATTGTACCGAATTCCCCCGCTGCCTTGCCCCCGTTTCTTGCTTGCTCGGGGGGCATTGCACAAAAGCAAGAATTGAATAAAGCGAGGAATGGACTAAGGATCACCGCTCCTGCGCCGAAGGCGCGGTGGGCGCGGCTAGCGGT
The DNA here is from genome assembly GCA_963823205.1 of Terriglobia bacterium. Taxonomy (GTDB): domain Bacteria; phylum Acidobacteriota; class Terriglobia; order Acidiferrales; family UBA7541; genus Palsa-295. The sequence continues at coordinate 15,488 of CAWGKL010000002.1, read as the reverse complement.
GCTGCAGCGCCTACCGGCAATGCAAGCACCGGAGCAGAAGGCGAGGTAGACGTGGAGGTAGACGCGTAGGCGCTAAATATCGGCTTGCCGCTCAATGACTCCGGGAGAGCCTTCACGTAACTCTCAAGCTGCGGCAGCCAAAAGTGGTCATAGTGAAATTGATGCATCTCCGTGACTGCATCACTCACTGTTTCATGCTGCACGGCTATGCGGTACGCTGCGACCATCACCCCGGTGCGATCCGCGCCGCGTTTGCAGTGGACAAAAATCTTTGCCGTGGGGTTCGCGCGAACCAAGTCGAGAAATTGCACCACCTGAGCATCGGATGGCTCGTCGCTCCCACTCCACGGAATGCTGACGTATTTGAGCCCAAGCGCTTCCACTTCATGCTGCTCGGACGCAATTTCTCCGTGCTCATCGCGGAAATTAACGACAATCCCCACGCCCATCTGTTGCAGCGCTTTGAACCCCGCCGATGCAGGCTGGCCGCCGCGGTAAAGCGTATCGGTGACGCGGCCCCAATTCGGAAGACCCGTTGTTGTGTCGCTAGCTTGATTGGATTTTTGGGACCACGCAGGCTGCGCCGCCGAAAACGCCACAGCGGCGATCAAAATACTGGCGAGAGCCGTCATTCGCGCTTGGGTTCGATTCATTTTCACACCTCAACAAGAATGGCATTCGGGCGCAACAAGCCTTGGGCTCGGCTTTCTCCAGACATCAATCGCATTCGTACTTCTGCCTTCGTACTTCCCCGCCACATACATAGATGCCCCTATTTGTCTGAAAGTTGGCTCGAGCCAAGAGCATTTTTCTCGTGGGCTGCCGGTCCGTACTGGGACCTGTAAATTATCCCGATATGCTTGGCATTCTTACCATGCGGCGCAATATTCCAGCCTGAACGGGGCACCGCTTGTCGAGCCTCTAAGTATAGATGCAATAAACACTTCCGAAACACATTCAGGGTCGGCAATGTTCTTGCACTGATTTGAGCTTTGCCGAATGGAAGTCCATGCGTCGAAATAGAAATATAGGCGCAGTCATTAGACTCTCGGACGACGCCCTAGATACATATAGAGTCTTTGCTGTAGACATGCAGATTTATCTTTACGTCGGCTCTTCGATTATCGCAATCTCGACGATAGTTGTTGAACGGCAATCCCAGCGGCCGAAATAGAAAGGTGGGCGATGTCATGAGCCGCTCGACAGGCAAGCTGGGAATGTATATTGTTTTTGTAGCGCGCATATTCGCATGCGGATTTATTTTTAGTTCAGCTCTTGGATCGTTGAACGCTCAGCAACTAGCGGATGCCTCTGCGAGCACCTCTCTCCATCCGAGCAGCGACTACAGTTCGTCGTCAGGGTCTCCTTCCAATACCACCTCCACTGTCACCCCGGGATCTTTGACGTTTTCCGAGAGGTTCGATATTTACGCGCATTCTTTCATAAGCCCGCAGACTTACGTTGGGCCCGCACTGGGGGCCGCCATAGGCCAATGGGAAGATTCGCCGCATGAATGGGGAGAAGGAGCAGAAGGGTACGGCCTTCGATACGGCTCCGGCTTTGGGCGAAGCGTAATCAGCCGCACCGTCGCCTTGGGAGTCGCCACTGCAGACGGTGAGGATGATCGCTTCTTCCCATCGAACGAAACCGGAATCTGGAAACGCACGCGGCACGCGATCGCCTCGACCTTTGTTTCCCGCACGAGCAGCGGCGGCACGATGCCGGCCTACTCGCGCTTCGTAGGGGCCTATAGTGCCGGCTTTATTTCTAACGCCTGGGAACCTCCCAGCGCGGACAACATCCACGACGCCGCTCTACGAGGCACCACATCGCTTCTGTCGAATATAGGGTGGCATATGTTCAAGGAGTTTTGGCCGAGTATTCACAATGGCTTTCATCACAAAGAGGATTAGCTTCGCGGTTGGAGCGCGCCACAATCCGTCTGAAGGGATGGACAACCCCAACATAAGGGCTTTCCTGTATTGTGCGTTTCCTTCCCTTCTCTATAGTCATAAAAAAAGGGCTACAGCGAGGATCACGGTCGTGAAGAGGGCGGGAGTTTTCAAAGCGGTTTAGGGTTTGCTGGCTTTTCACATGCTACGCGATAGTTCAAGGATCACCGAACATGAGATGACTGCAAACAGTTGCGAGGAATCGGTCAGAGACGATGAGCGACAACCCGAGCAAGCTTTCATTATCAGGAAAGCTGAAAGCGGCCACCCTCCTCCGCTCTCACTGGAAAGGGCTGACGATTGCGCTCGTCGCGGTCTTGGGTGAAACCCTTGCCGACGTCCTGCAGCCGTGGCCCATCAAGATCATTATCGACAATATTCTGCAAGCCAGGAAGTTGCCCAAGTGGCTGGAGCCAGTCGTTGTAGGGCTCTTCGGGCACCACAAGCTGGCGGTCCTGTATTTCGCCGTAGCCGCCGTCGCCGTGATCGCCGTCTTTGACGCGCTCAGCTCGTACATCGACCAGTACATGACCATGAGCGTCAGCCAGTGGGTAGCGCACGATCTGCGCCGCACCCTTTACAACCACATCCAGCGGCTTTCTCTTGCAGAACATGACGAGGCGCGCACCGGAGACCTCATATCGCGGGTCACCGACGATATTGATGCCGTGCAGCGCTTTATCAACTCCTCCCTATTGGGCATCCTAGTCGACATCTTGACCCTGCTGGGCATGATCGGCGTCATGCTCTACGTCAACTGGAGGTTCACTCTCATCGCGCTCTCGGTTGTGCCCGTACTTTTTGGAGTGGTCTATTACCTCACTCGCCGGATCAAGCAGGCCTCTCGCGCCGTTCGGAAGAAAGAAAGTGAACTCACCTCAATCGTCGAAGAGGCCCTCACCTCCGTCCGCGTGGTCAAAGCCTTCGCTCGCGAAGACTACGAAGTGCAGCGCTTTGAAGCGGAGAGCTTGGAGAATGTGGAGGCAGCGTTGCGCGCCCGGAGTCTCAAGGCCAAGCTTTCCCCGCTCGTGGGAATAATCGTGGCGATTGGAACCTGTCTTGTCCTCTGGTACGGCGCGAGATTGGCGCTCGCGGGTGAGATCAGCGCCGGGGTCCTGATCGTATTCCTGTTGTACCTCGGCAATATGTACAAACCCATCCGCGACATTTCAAAGGAGACAGACACTGTTTCCAACGCAATCGTTGGTTACGAACGCATCCAGGAAGTGCTGGAAATCGAAAGTCGCGTTCGCGATCTCCCTCGTGCCCGGCGCGCCCCGCGCTTCGAAGGCAAAATCGTGTTCGAACATATCCACTTCACGTATAACGGCGGCGCACCGGTTTTGAATGACGTCAATTTTCAGATTGAACCCGGGCAGGTGGCGGCGCTCGTGGGCCCTTCGGGAATGGGAAAGACAACCATCATCAGCCTCATTCCCCGTTTCTACGACCCGCTGTCCGGAATTGTAAAGATCGACGGCCAGGATATCCGCAACTTCAAGCTGCAATCCTTGCGCGAACAGATGAGCTTCGTTCTGCAAGAGACGCTGCTCTTCCGCGCCACCGTGTGGGACAACATCGCGTATGGAAAGTCCGACGCCAGCGCGAAGGAGATTATCCGGGCTGCGCGCTTGGCGGATGCTGACGAATTTATTGAGAAGATGCCTAAAGGCTATTCCACCATGATCGGCGAGCGCGGTGTATCCCTCTCCGGAGGCCAGCGGCAGCGAATCGCCATCGCCCGCGCCATCATCCGCGACACTCCCATCCTGATCTTGGACGAGCCCACTTCGGGCCTCGACTCCATGGCGGAACAATCCGTTATAAAAGCATTAAATCGTCTGATGGAGGGTAGGACGGTCGTCGTGGTTGCCCACCACCTGGGCACCATCTCTCGCGCCGACAGAATTTTTGTAATCCAGGATGCGGACATTATTGAGCAGGGTTCGCACGAAGACCTGCTGGCAGCCAACGGTTCTTATGCGGAGTTGTACAAAACTCAGGCCGAGAGTGTTGGAAAGTAAAAAACGTAAGCCATGGAAGCCCAGCCGATTCCGGAAATGGAAGGTACCAAATGAAATCTTCGAGACTGTTGTTGGCAACTGCGGCGATTCTTGCGATGCTGGCTCCTCCGATCCCCATCGGGGCCCAGGATCAGACATCCAAAAAAGCCAAGCTTGAGGTCCGTGTGGAGAAGGCCGCGAGCTTTCCACCAGTAATCTGGCAGGATTCGGATCCAGCGACCCTCGATCTCCTCTATGGCCCCGGCGGAAAGGACCAGGCGCCGGATCCAGACGGCCCCTACACTTTCATTGAAGAAGACCTGAAGCAGACTTCACCCAAATTCGACGTCAAGGATGCTCAGGGCATACGCTGGAGGGTCAAGCTGGGAGAAGAATCCCAGGCTGAAGTAGCCGCCGCGCGACTCATATGGGCTGCCGGCTACTATGTTGATCATGATTATTATTTCGATACATTGAAGGTGGAAGGTCTTCCCAAGCTGCATCGCGGGCAGAAGTTTGTTTCGGTGGATGGCGTGGTCCATGGAGCGCGGCTGAAGCTCAAGTCCAAGGAATCCAAGAAACTAGGCGACTGGAGTTGGTTCAAGAATCCATTCGTCGGAACAAAGGAATTGAATGGCCTGCGGGTAATGATGGCACTGGTGAACAATTGGGACTTGTCCGCAAATAACAATTCGATCTATGAGGTCGATGGCCAGCGAGAGTACGTTGTCAGTGATATTGGAGCCAGTTTCGGCAGCACGGGAGATGTGTTTAGTCGCTCAAAGAACAATCTGGTGAATTATGAAAAATCGAAGTTCATTGCAAAAACTTCGCCCGAATACGTGGATTTCGTGATGCACTCCCGTCCATTTGTTCTGACCGTTTTTAACGTCCCGAACTATCAAGCACGGACTCATATGGAAGACATTACCAAACATATCCCGCGGGCGGACGCCAAATGGCTGGGGCAAAGGCTGGCCCTACTCTCGGATGAGCAGATTCGCGATTGTTTTCGCGCTGCGGGTTATTCCCCCGAGCAGGTTGATTCATACACCAAGGTAGTTCAGGAAAGGATTGCCGAGCTCAACGCTCTTTGAGCCCGGCAGCTGTCCGGAGCAGCTAACATGAAACTGATCATCGAGCCTGACGACGGAGTGTCGCCTCTGCTATCGGCAGTCAAAAGCGCGAAGGAAAGTATCGATCTCACCATATTTCGTTTTGACTATGGCGAGCTGGATAAGGCGCTTGAGGCTGCCGTCGGTACAGGTGTGAAGGTTAACGCCTTGGTTGCCCGTGTCAATCATGGGGGCGAGAAAAGTCTGCGTAAACTCGAGATGCGTTTCCTCGACGCCGGTATGACAGTGGCTCGCACATCCAGCGAGCTGACACGCTATCACAACAAGGTCATCGTTATAGATCGGCGTATATTGTGCGTACTCTCTTTTAATTTCACGCACCAGGATATTGATCACAGCCGCGGCTTCGGAATCGTCACCGAGGACCACAAACTTGTGGCCGAAGGTATCAAGCTTCTCGAGGCGGATTCCAAGCGAATCCCGTACTCCTCTGGACTGGATTCCTTTGTCGTCAGTCCCGCCAATGCCCGGAATGTGCTCGGAAATTTCCTCAAGCGGGCACAGAAACAACTTCTGATTTACGATCCGAAGATCTCAGACGATGAGATGATTCGTATCCTGCATGATCGCGCCGAAGCCGGTGTTGAAATCCAAGTCATCGGACAAACCGAGGCCGATCTGCCGGTTAGAATGCTATCCAAGCTTCGCCTGCACACTCGGATGATCATTCGCGATGGACGCCAGGCATTCATAGGCAGCCAAAGCTTGCGCACTGCCGAACTGGATTCCCGTCGTGAGGTCGGTATCATCGTCCATGATGCGGACATCGTTAGCAGACTCATGGAGACGTTCGAAACCGACTGGGCGTCCTCGGGTAGCGAGAAAAACGGAAATGGGAGCGCAAAGAAGTCTGCAGCCCCAAAGCTGGAAACGGACCTGGCCATGAAGGTCCTCATCGAAGAGTTGCATCCCATCGCGACCACGGTCAAAAAGGCCGTGCAAAAGGTGGTCTCCCAAGCCGGCGAGGAGGTGCTCGAAGACGGAATCGTGAAAAACACCGTTACGAAAGTGGTCAAGAAAGTAGTGAAGCAAGCGGTCAAAGAAGCTACCAAAGCATAGCCTTGCCGAGGGACCTGGACGACAGCATCGTGCCTGAGACTCCCCACGATGGAACTAGGATGCGGGCGGATTTCGAACCGGCGCGAGCGAAGAATATAGGGCGGCAAGGGCCACGATCACGTTCGCCACAACCACGGGCATGGCGCCAATCATGAATCCGTAGGCAACCCACATGAGAGCGGCGAGAGCCTGCACGATGCGAAGCGCCTTCGGCCGCCGGAAAAAATACGACACGGCGAATACGCCCGTTGCCACCCACCCTATGGAATTAATCATTTGCTTGCCCATCCGATGGTTGAGATTCCGAAGGGTCGGGCCCCGCGGGCTTAAGAGTAAGCCAGTCTGTGCGAACCTTGTCCCATTCTTGGATCAGAAAACCATGGGACTCGAGAAAAGCGCGGATTTGCGCGCGTCCCATGCCCACGATTTTTTCCAAAATCGGCGCCAGAACGCCCAGAGCGCTGGGACTGACGATGGTCCGCTGCGCGATGTAGGAAACATGCTTCGTTTCCGAGACTGCAATCGTGAAGCCATCGCGCGCGTTGACGTGCAGCATCACATGGATGTCCGAGGTGCCGTCGCCCGCATAAATGATGTGATCCGGCCCGATTTTCATGGCCGCTTGGAGCTCATCCAAAAACGCCACCTTTCCGTACCCGGCCGTGGCGCGAACGATCGTATTGATTTCACCGGAACTTTTATATTTGAATTCCGTCCCATAAATATGGTCGCTGGGCAGAATTCCCTCCAGCGCCGATTGAATCACTTCCATCGGGGCGGCCGACAGAACATAAAAATCAAAGTGATAGCCCTGGATGCCGTGGTCGAGAATTTCGTTCAGCAGCCCGATATTGTCTTTCAGCCGGATTCGTTTCCCCACCTGTATCAAGTGTTCCTTGCGCACTCGCGATCGGAATCGAGGGTCGTGGAGCAAGAGGTAGGCGAGTTCGGCGCCCTGTTGGACCAGGTTTAATTTGGCCATTCCGGCGGCTTTGCGCTCGAACTCCGCCGTCGGGATCCCCACCACCTCGCTCAGCACGTAGCCGGAATCGTTGAAGGTCAGCGTCTGATCGAAATCGCTGACGAATAGATAGGACTTCATTGCATTGTCGCTCATCGATCTGGTGAACCTCCGGCTTCCGGCTAACCTGAAGGGGCTGAATCGTTTTATTGGGCCAGCCCTTTCATTATCAGGTTTTTGTCGCGGGAGCGGGCGATGCGCGTGGAGGAGTGTGGCCAAAGCAGCATAACTGCGATCCGGCAGCCGGCCTCTGCCGGAACGTCTGCCCTTTGTACAGAAGGTCAACGCCTCTAAAACAGTGCCAGCACGAGGCACAATTGTTTTAGAATCGGAGTGACAAACGCGCCCGTAGCTCAGTTGGAAAGAGCGTCTGCCTTCTAAGCACGGAGTCTCGATTCCAAACCTTCTATTTGTTCCTTTGGCTTTTCAACCTTTTCAACAACTTGGGGAATCTGCTTTTCGCTCAAAGCTAACCCCAACCGCACGAATGAGTAGGGTTTTGGCACAGTTCTGGCACAGCTGAGTTGGCGAAGCCCAGGGTGAACCCCTTAGTGAGACAGTTTTATTGGCATACTGTGCCTTCGAGGAGAAGATTGCTATCCACTGTTTTGAGCGAAGGCTCAAGACTGACCATGGCGCGCAGTCCAAGCCAGCGTGGCTTGGGGATCGCAGAGTGATACAACGGTCCGAGCGCGAAATCTCAGACTCCAGAACTTGGGAATTGGGTCACTGCCGGTTTCTGAAAAAAGGCCACAGTTGATGCCGCAAACCTGGCCTCGCTGCCTCGGCCCTCTGATTCCTTTTCAAACTCTTCCGGCGGACGGTAGCCCAGGGCCGAGTGCAAACGGCATCATCTGGTGATCCCGAAGCACCTGGATGTAATGTTCGCAAGCATATTGCACGCCTTGATCGGAATGGTGAACGAGTCAGGAGGCGGTTGTTGATTCGCAATCGCCTTTTCTAACGCGTTGAGCGGAAGTCTAGACTGCAAGGTTCGGTCGGGCGACCACCCCACCACCTTGCGTGAGAAGGCGTCCAGGACCACCGCCAAATAGACGAACTCGCTCTTCAGCCGAATGTAGGTTATATCCGCGATCCACAGCTGATTTGGACCGCGCACTTTTACGCGACGGGCCAGGTTGCGATAAATCTCCAGCCCGCCTTCCAGGCCTGTTGCGAGCGGGACTTCACGGCTCTGAATCTCTAATAAGTTGTCCGCCCGCATCATTCGTGCTACCTGTTTATGGTTTACCATCATCCCTCGTCGCCGCAGTTCCGCCGTGACCCGACGATAGCCGTAGCGTCGCCGATGTTTTATGGCAATCTCCTGAATGGCAGATCGTACGGTCATGCACTCCTCGACAGGCGCCCGCCCGTGCAAGTAGCGGTAGAATCCCGCTCGGCTCACCTGCGCCAACTGACACATTCGCTCGATGCTCAAGCTGCCTTGCAACCGCGTCCTGGATTTCATCGTGGACGCCTTCTCGCCGGAGATATCGCTCCGCTGGCGTCGAGCCTCGACTTTTTGCAAGGCACCTCTGAAAAAATCTAACTCAACCGTCTTGTCCGCCAGTAATCGTTTGAGCTTACTGATTTCTTTACGAAGCGTGGATTCCCGGGGATTCTTTAGCATCACATCACCCCCAGTCTCAGCATCCGCTGGGTCCACTTGATCCCGCCACTTGTACCGCAGCCTGCGATGAATGCCCAGCTCTCGTGATAACCTCAGGATGTTCTCGCATGCGTACATGCGCTCCACGGTCCGGCAACGGAATTTCTGGGTATATCGCTCTCCTCTTTTTCTCTCCACTTTGCAGCTCCTTTCCTGCAAAGTGTGACTCATGGAAGTGTCTCAATCTAGGCATTTTGTGCGGACATGGAAGGAGTCGGGGAAATAGATCTCTAATCCGAACGGCCTTACGCGTCATTCTTTTTCTTGGAGCGCCGCCACGCGAGGCTGCTTTTAGTGAAGCGCGCCGGTCTGGTAATTGAGGGCGGAGATGGCGGCCGAGTAATCGTACTTTGCGCTGGCCTGCTCGATCTGGGCCTGGGTCTGATTCAACTGCGCCTGGCTGAGTTCGACGATGGAGCTTAGGCCCAGGTTGTAGCGCTGCTGGGCAAGATCGAGGGCCTGGTTCGCTTCGTCGAGGAGCTGGTCCGGTGACGGAAAGGCGCTGGAAGGCGGAGTTGGCGTTGAGCCAGGCCGTGCGAACATCGCGGACGATTCGGTCCTGGAGGTCGCGAAGAAACTGGTCTTGGGCGCGCGCTTGCTCGGTGGCTTCGGTACGAAGCGCTCCGAACAGGTGGCCGTTGAAAAGCGGGACGTTGACGTTGAATCCCGCCGCGGCGTAGTGGGAGGCGGGTTGGAGCGGCGCCTGGCTATAGGGCACAAGTCCGGCGACGCCGACCGCGGAAATCGTTGGAAACCAGAGATCGCGCTCTGCCGTGGCATAGCTGTGGGCGGAATTCGCGTCGAGGCGCTGGCCGATGAGTTCCGGGCGGTCGCGCAGGGCTTGCTCGATGAGGGCGGCGAAGTCGGCAGGGGGAGCGGGTGGAAGAGGCTCATCCGTCAAATTAAAGGTGCGCTCATCGGAATAGCCCAGCGCGGCGGAGAGCTGCGCGAAGGACGCCTGCAGATCATTTTGAGCCTGGATCAGCAGGAGCTGGGCCTGCGCGAGGTCCACGTTGGCGAAGCTGACGTCCAGCCCCGATTTGATTTTGTTCTGCGCCAGCGTGGAGATCTGGTCGGCGACAAGCTGGCGCTGGTGGACCGTTTGCTGGGCCACGGTGAGAACGGCTTGCGCCTTCAACACGGCGAAGTAGGCCTGATCGGCCTGAAGCAAGACGTCGGCGCGGGTGGTGACGACGTTTTCTTTTTCGGCCTGGGCATGGAGGCTGGAGCTCTTGACGAGTTCGTGTGTGCGGCCAAAATCGGTGATGAGTTGATTCACGGCGATGCCATTAGCGTAGCGATCGAAGACGATGGGATTGTTCAAACCGCCCGCGGCGATGCGGCTGTTGGTCTGGGCGTCGGCTCCGGTAAGGCTGCCGTAGGCGAAGGGATAATACGCGGAGCGGGCTTGCGTGACCTGCGCCTGAGCCGCGATAGCCAGATGCGAGGCGGCCTGAATCTGTGGATGATTCTGGATGGCGATTTTTTCGGCGTCGAGCAGGGTGAGGTTCTGGGCGGATTGAGACGCGGCGTGGGCAGGGGCAAAGACGGCGAGAACCGCGAAGACGAAGACACGGGACGGGATGCTCATGGCGCTTCCTCCGGGACCGCGGCGGCCTGGGATTCGTCGCGGCGCGAATAAATCAAAAGGTAGGCGGCGGGGACAAGAAAGACGGTCAAGACGACGGAAACAGCGAGGCCGCCGATGATGGCGATGGCGAGCGGAGCGTACTGCTCGCTGCCCGTTCCGAATTTCAGAGCCAAGGGAAACAGGCCGATGATCGTGGCCAGCGAGGTCATGAGAATGGGCCGCAAGCGAATGCGGCAGGATGAGATGACGGCGTCGCGCACGCTCATGCCGCTTTCCTCGAGGCGATGGGCAAATTCCACGATCAAGATGCTGTTGGAGACGACGATTCCGACCATCATGATGACGCCCATGAGCGACATCACGTTGAGAGTGGTCCGCGTGAGAAGCAGAGCCAGAAGCACGCCCATGACGCCGGTGGGAACCGCCAGGAGAATGAGAACGGGATCCAGGAACGAGCGGAATTGAGCGACGAGAATCAGATAAAGCAGAACCAGAGAGAGCGAGAGACCCAAAGCAAAGCTACGGAACGAAGCCTCCATCCCCTGAACCATGCCGCGCAAATTCACGCGGGTTCCCGGCGGCAATTCCGTCCGGGCAACGATTTTTCGAATTGCGCTGGCCACCCCGCCCAGGGCTTCCGATCGGGGACTCACGTAGACATCGAAAACGCGCTGAATCTGATCGTGATCAATTTCCGTGGGGGCGTTGAAGCGCGTGATATTGCTGATGGCATCGAGAAGCGCCGGAGACTGCGCGCTGGGCGAGCGGAGGGGGATTTCGCGAAGGTCGGAGAGATTGTGGACGTCCTGCTCGGGATATTGCACGGTGAGCATGTAGTCATTTCCGGTGCGGGGATCGATCCAATAGCTGGGAGCAATCATGCCGTTGGAGGTGAGTGCGGTGATGACGTTGTCCACGACTTCTTTCTGGGTGAGACCGAGCTCACTCGATCGCACGCGGTCCACATCGAGCTGAAGCGAGGGATAATCGAGGTCCTGCGGGATGTAGACTTCGCTCACGTCGGGCAGGCTCCGAATCTGGCTGGCCAATTGCGTAGCTACGGAAAAATCCGAATCCAGGTTCGAGCCGCTCACCTGCACGTCAATGGGGGCGGGCAAGCCTTGATTGAGGACGGCATCCACCATGCCGCCCGACTGAAAGTAGGTGCTGAGCTCGGGGAGCTGCTGCTGGATGGCGCGGCGGACGCGGCGGATATATTCGAAGCTGCTGATGTGGTGGGATTCGGCGAGGGCTACCTGCACGGTGGCGGTGTGGGGGCCGGAGTTCGAGGTGTAAATCGAGGAGAAGCCGGGAATGACGCCGATATTGGAGACGATCAATCGGAGGTCCCGCGGCTGGACGGTCTTGCGGATGATGTCTTCGACGCGCGCGACTTCGTCATTGGTGATCTCGACGCGCGTACCCGAAGGTGCCTTCACATTGATGACGAACTGGCCGGCGTCGGTGCGGGGGAAAAAGGCGACGCCGAGAAGCGGAAAAAGCGCCAGGCTGAGGACGAATGAGCCGAGGATGCCGGCGGCGACTCTCCGGGGCCGCGAAAGGGCCAGGCGAACGCGCGCTTCGTAGCTCTCGAGCAGGCGGCGAAAGTGCGCGCCGAACCAGTCGTTAAAACGCGCGCTCCAGCGAGACAGTTTCGAAAACTGCCAAACGGATGAGGTGTCCGCCGAAGCATCCTCGGCGGTGGCGACATGCGATGGGGATTTGATGTAGCGGGCGCAAAACAGGGGAACCACGGTCATGGCGACGATGTAGGAGGCGAACAGCGCCAGCACGACGGCGAGAGCGAGGGCCGAGAAGAGGAAGCGGCTTACGCCGTACAAAAAGGTGACGGGGAAGAAGACCACGGCGCTCGTCAGCGTGGCGGCCAGCACCGCCAGGGAGACTTCCTGGCCGCCCTTTTCCGCGGCGACTTCGGGCGACTCGCCGAGTTCGAGATGGCGGAAGATGTTTTCGAGGACGATCACGGCGTTATCAATCAAGCGCGAGAAGACGAGGGCCAGACCGGCGAGGATCATCGAATTGATGGATTTGCCGCTGAAGTAGAGGGCGGTGATGGCCACCAGAGCGGAAAGAGGAATGGAGAGAAAGACGGCGACGGTGGCGCGCAAGCTGCCGAGGAAAATCAGGACCATCAGGGCGGTGAGGAGAAGACCGACGCCCCCTTCGTGCAGGAGCGTTTCAATCGCCCGTTTGACGAAGAGGGATTGGTCGAAGACCACATGGGTTGACAGCGCGCTGGGTACATCGACGAGATTTGAAACGACCTTCTTGATGCCGTCCACGACTTGGATGGTGTTGGTGTCGCCACCCTGCTTGAGAATCGGAAGATACACGGAGCGCTGGCCATCCACGCGCACGATATTGGTTTGAATCTGATGGCCGTCTTCGGCATGGCCGACGTCGCCGACGGTGACAGTGGATTCTCCGACGGACTTGAGGGGAAGGCCATTTATGCCGGCGACATCGTGGAACTGGCTGTTGGTGTAAATGTTGTAGTCGTAGGGGCCGATTTTCACGTCTCCCGCCGGCAGGATCAGATTGGAATCGTTGACGGCCCGCACGATGTCCATGGGGCTTAACTGGTAGGTCTGCAGTTTTGCGGGGTCCACATAGACCATGATCTGGCGGTACTTGCCGCCAAAGGGCGGCGGAACGGAAGCCCCGGAAACCGTGGCGAGCTGGTTGCGCACCTCGAACTGACCCAAATCGCGAAGCTCGGTTTCGCTGAGTCCCTGACCCTGAAGGGTAATCAGGCAGACGGGGAGGCTCGAGGCGTCGAACTTCTCGACGACGGGCGGAAGAGTTCCCGGAGGCAGCCGCCGGAGGTCCGCCATGGAGAGGTTGGAGATTTCATTGACGTCGGAATCGGGATCGGTGCCCGGCTGGAAATAGACTTTGATGATGCTGACTCCGGGGAGCGAGCGCGACTCCATGTGTTCAATGCCGCTGCCCAGGGTAAAAAATCTTTCAAAACGCCCGGTAATCTCCGTTTCGATTTCCTCGGGCGGCATGCCATTGTAGAAAGTGGCGACGACGACTTCCGGAAGATTGATTGTCGGAAATAGATCCACGGGCATGCGGACCAAACTGGAGACGCCCACGACAGCGATGATGAGGCAGACCACGACGATGAAATAGGGATTGCGGATCGAAAAGCCGGGCATTACATCCCCCCTCCGGCAGAAGCGGACGAGACGAGCTCGGGCGCAATTGTGATTCCCGGGCGAAGCTGGCTGCGGTTGCCGACAACAACGAGGTCGCCCTGATTGAGCCCCGAGAGAATCTCGGCGTGGTCGGGCGTTTCAATCCCGAGCTGAACCGCGCGCTCCTGAAGCTGGTGATGGTCGTCCACGAGAAACACGGTGACGCGGTCTTCGGTCTGGTTGAGAGCCTGGATGGGAACGGCGAGAACATCCTGCTTCGCCTTCAGGACAAGGGAAGCCTCGGCGTACATGCCCGGAACAATTTCGAGACGCGGATTCGGGACATCAATTTCCGTGTGCATCGTGCGGGTGGAGAGGTCCAACTGATCCGCGGCGCGCGCGATGATTCCCTGGAACGTCTTGCCGAGCACCGGGACGCGCACCTGAACAGAACCGCCGAGACGAATTTCCGGAACGGCGGATTCGGGCACGGGGATGACGACGCGGAGGAGGCTGTTCTGGGAGAGATGGCACAACGGCTGATCGCCCTTGTTGGAGGAAGTTCCCGCAGGAAGCAAGGCGCCGGTATAAGCGTCTATTTCGGTGACCACGCCGTCGAACGGAGCGGTGATTTGGGCATAAGAATACATGGCTTTGTCCTTCTCAAGCGCGGCGCGAGCGACGGCCAAGGTCTCGACGGCGGCGGCGAGTGAATCCTTGGCAGCGGAAACGCCGGCGGCTGCTTCCAAATCTTTTCCTTGGGCGATGTCCACTTCTTCCTGCGCCACGAGTTCGGGGCGAGTCTTTTGCACGCCGGCGAGCCGAGTGTAGGTGAGGTGCGCGACGTTGTAGGCGGATTCAGACTGGCTGAGCTCGTCGCGCGCACGCGCCAGGTCGCTTTCGCTGCGACGCGCGGCTGCCTGGTCCAGGTCAACCTGTTGCTGAAGCTCGGGGATTTCGAGCACGGCGAGGAGCTGTCCCTGCCTGACGTGGGTTCCCCAATCCACGTAGAGTTTTTTGATGTAGCCGGAAACCTTGGCGTAGACGCTGATTTCCTGGTACGGCAGAAACTCCGAGGCGATCTCCAAATTGTTGGAAAGATCGAGGCGCGCCACTTTGACAACAGCCACGTGCGGCGCGTTCACCGGGTTATCGGCGCTGGCTTTTTGAGCCCGGCTGCAGCCCGATAGAAGGCCTGCGAGGGCCAAAGCGGCAGCGAGCGTTCGGCTCCAAGTTGTGCGCTTGCTGCATTCCGATCTTTGCGTCGTTGTCATGGATTCACCTGACTGGCATCGAAAATTGCGCCTTTCCGGCCGTGGTTGCTCATGATTTCACGTCCGGTTCCTTGATCGCCCCGCGCAGCCTTTGCACCGAAAAATCGGATGAGCGGCATAGACCGACGATCCGCTCTCTTCTCCGCTTAATGTCGCGCGCGACGGCGGGAACTTTCGCCGCGATTTCCGGTGGAATGGTCTGAATTCCATGGAGGTCCCCGTGGATCAGATCGCCGGGCCGGATCTTCAAGCCTCCCACCATGACGTCGCTGCCAAAATCGAAGATGTGGGCATAGGCATGAGAGACGGATACGTTGCCCGCAAACATCTGAAAGGCGGTTCGCCGCACTTCGGGAAGATCCCGCACGGCACCGTTGGTTACCAGTCCAGCGCACCCGAGAGCGAGAAGGATGTTCGCATTGACCTCGCCGACAAAGGCGCCCCGTCCAGGAGGGTCGTCCACGTCTTCGATTACGACCACGCGAGGCTCGGGGATGCTGAGGATGTGATCCCACCAATCGGTGCGGTCGTAGGAATAACCGTGACCTTCCATGGGCGGTTGCGCGCTTCGGATGCGTGCCGCGGCGGCATAGCCCGCTATCGGAGGGCGATCGTC
>CAWGKL010000001.1:0-21486 GCA_963823205.1 Terriglobia bacterium | reverse complement strand
CGGCACCATGTTCTTGAATTCATCGAAGGCCTCCATTGGCATTCCGGTCTTCCCGAAGATCGGCGTTTCAATCGGACCGGGCGCAACCGCGTTCACGCGGATGCCGCGCCCCACCAGTTCCGCCGCTGCCGTTCTCGCCAGCGACCGCAGCGCCGCTTTCGTCGCCGAATACGCGCTGGTTCCCGGGTTCCCTTTGCTGTCCGCTACGCTGGTATTCAAAATGATGGACGCGCCGTCGTTCAGCAGCGGCAGCGCCTTCTGAATTGTGAAGTACGCTCCCTTGATGTTGATGTCGAACATCTCGTCGTACATGCTTTCCGTTGTCTCGGCAAGCGGCGCGAATTTCGCCACTCCCGCGTTCACGAACAGCACGTCAATCTTTCCCAGCTTCCGCGAAACCTCCTCGTACATCTTGTCCACGTCTGCCATTTTCGCCACGTCCGCCTGCACCGCCACGACGCCGCCTCCGATCACCTTCACCGCTTCGTCCAGCGTTTTCTTGTTTCGACCCGAGATGCCTACCCGCGCTCCCTCTTCCTGCAGACGCTTGGCCGCCGCCAGCCCGATGCCGCTGTTTCCGCCCGTCACCACCGCCACTTTCCCTTCCAGTCTCTTCATTTCGCTCTCCCTTTTTCAGTCGAATTTTTTCCCGGCTTTTCCGCGGCGGCATCCGCACCGCTCTCTTCGGGCCCGGCAAATTTCAATACTTAGATGACTTCGAAGTACTCGGTTGCGGGTTTTTAGGATTTCAACGTTGTTAGCTGCGGCCCGTTCGCAACTTCGCCATGACACGGTCTATGATTGGATCGCAGGCGCTCTGCGGGAATTCGAATGAACTGCTTTCTGTCACAATTTTTACAGTCTTGCGGCTCGAATCGTACAGCACGTGGCAAGCGCGGCACTGGGAGAGGTGCAGCTCAAGCTCTTTACGCAGCTCCGGCGACACCTGATTCTCGAGGTAGTCTCCGAACTCAGCCAAAAATTCCTCGCACGTGATCATTGAGCCGTCCCCCTCGCGCTGCTCGTGAAGTGCGGCGAGAGCCATTCTCGCAGCATGAGCCGGCCCCTCAGGAGCCGCGTCTTTACCGCGGGAACGCTTAGCCCCAATTGCCGGGCCACTTCATCCGCCGAAAGCTGCTGGATATCCCGGAGCATCACCACCACGCGGTAGTTCGCGGGAAGCGCCAAAACCCCTCTTTCAACCAGCCGCTGTATCTCCGATTTGGAATAAAGCTCCTCCGGATCATCCTGCCAGGCCCTGACCTGGCGGGGGCGAATGTCTCCCTCCTCGGTCTGCTCGCCTTCATCCAAACTCTCAAAATGTTTCCCGCGTCGCAATCGCTGAAGCGCCGTGTTCCTGGCGATGCTCACCAGCCAGGTGGAAAACTTCGACCGGCCCTGGAATCCGCCGATGTGCTTGAACGCGCTCAAAAGAGCATCCTGCATGGCGTCCTGTGCATCGCCCGGGTTGCCCAGGATGGCCGTCAGAGTGCGATAGATCAACTGCCCATGGCGGCGAAATAACTCCTCGAAAGCGTCCAGCTTCCCACCCTGCGCCTCCGCGACCAATTCAGCGTCCGCGTCCGCGAGTGTGTTGACGAGATGCACTGCGCCTCCAACATCACCAAGAGTCTGGGCAGCACCTGAAAGATACACTTTATTTTCCTCGAAGACGGCAGGTGGCTCAAAATCAGGCTCAATCCCCAGTCCCATTTGAACCGTATTCGCGAAATTATTGAGAGCCGTGACCACCTCGCACTCCAAAATCTGTTCCTCGCTGAAACCGTGTGTTCGCAACTTGACCACGTCGTCGCAGGAGAACTCTGAACTCCGCGTCCCCAATTTCACGGCAAAATCCAGCAGCGCTCTATCGCGTTCCGGCAGGTTGGACTCGCGATAGTCCACGGCGATCTGGTCGCCTTCCTCCGAGGGCATACCCAAGCCGCGCAATAGGTTGCAATGCACGGCAACGCAATAAGAGTTGAGATTCGCTGCCGACACGGCCAGCAGAATGCATTCCTTTTGCACGCGCGTCAGGAACTCTTCCGATAGCAGAATCCTGCCCATTGCCTCCAGCTCCGCCTCCAGCAAGTCGGGCCGCAATGTCTGAGCGCGGAAAAAGTTCGGTATGAATCCATGGCTCTTCTGAACGGTGGCAAAAGGCGCAAACGTCTTGGGGCTCAGGTAAGGAGCGGGCACATACGGCCCTTTTTTTCGCGCCGCTCCATGATTGTGGGAGGGCACTCCATGGGGCGCCGTCTTACGCGGCGCATTGCTCCCTGCCGACGCGTGTTTACGCGGTCCGAAATCCGGCTCCGGACCCAAACCCAGGGAGAGCGTGGAGCGGTAAATCGCAAAAGCTGTCGCGACCACGGCTTCGAATATTGCCTCGTCTGCGAATCCGCATGCCCGCAGTGCTTCGACGTCTTCCAAGCACACGGAGGGAGCATGGCGGCTCAATTTGAGGCAAAATTGCAGCGAGGCTAGCTCAGCGGCGGAGAGGTCCGCGCGGCGATAGTCGCTCAAAAGATCAGCGATTTGATTGTCCGGCACTCCCAGTGAAGACAAAACCGTGCTATCCACGGCCACGCAATACGCATCTCGCCGATCCGCTGCAATGCTCAGAAGGATTCTTTCCTTCTGTACTCGCGAAATCGCTCCCTCGCGTAAGCGCACGGCGCTTTCGAGTTTCTCCTGCGCCTCGATCACGCGAGGTAACAAGCTCTGCGCGCACAGGAGATTGGGAACGAAACCAAGAGCCTCTTGAAACGCGGCAAATGGCTCGAATTTGTCCTCCAGTCGAACTTCGCGGAGAAAGCTCATTCGCCGGCCCTCGGCTCCAAGAAATCAACAACAACCGACTATACGTCTTCGGATTCCCGCAGTGCAACCTCAGGCTGGCTCCCTGTCGCCGCAGCAGATTTTCTGCATCTTTTTCCCTCTCTGTGTCCTCTTATCGCCGTGCCTGCATGGAGCGGGCGGCAAACAACGGCACTACAAAGGGAGGAAGCGATGTCGAGACTGCCAGCAATTCAGACCGAAACTGCCAGCGGCAGGTCCAAGCAACTGCTTGAGGCCGTGCAGGCAAAACTCAAGATCACTCCAAACATGACGCGGGTGATGGCGAACTCTCCGGCGGTCCTGGAGGGCTATCTGGGCTTCGCCGGGGCGCTTGCTGGCGGGAGTCTGCCGGCGAAACTGCGCGAGGAGCTCGCGCTCGAAGTGGGCGAGCAGAACGGGTGCGCCTACTGCGTATCGGCGCACACGGCGCTCGGTAAGATGGCCGGCTTGACGGAACCGCAGACCCGGGAGGCGCGCGAGGCGCGGTCGAGCTCGCCGAAAGACGCGGCGGCGCTCGAGTTTGCGCGCCAGGTTGTGGCCAAGAAGGGCTGGGTCACTGAGTCCGATTTCGAGGCCGTGCGGAAGGCTGGATTCGGCGATGGCGAAATCGCGGAGATCATCGCTCATGTGGCTCTCAACGTCTTTACGAACTACTTCAACACGGCGACCGAAGTCGAAATCGACTTTCCGAAGATCGCGCTTCGACAGACGGCGTAGCAGCCTGCTGTCATGAGAAGTGTCGAGCCGCTCTACCCTGAACGGAGTGAAGGGTTTGGCGCGCCCGAATTCAAATCAACTCTTGGCGGTTTTCCTTGAGGCTGTAACCGCTCGCCTCCGCCTGCATCATTTGCGCGGTCAGATTCAGGATGCGGGCTGCGGCGTCGGGCGAGTTTACGCCGCGCGCATGGATGTTGGAAATTAGATTCCGGTCTGCATCGGAATGCCCTTCCCGCGGACGATACGCCATATACGCGGAGAGGCTTTCCGCTGTGGCCAGGCCCGGGCGCTCGCCTATCAGCAGCACTACCACACGCGGGTCGAGCAATTCACCAATTTCATTCAAGATGCCCACCCGGCAATATCGAATCACGAATGTGCGGCCCAACTTCCAGCCCGCCGATTCCGCCCCTGCACAAAGTAGCGGCAGCAGCGCCGGCACTTGCCGTGTCACGGCGGGCGCGGACAATCCGTCCCCGATCACGATCTGCAGCCCAGCCCCGGGCGGGCAGTTCTGTTCAATCTTCCGCCGGGAGCTTTCGTCGAAGTGCCGGCCCCGGTCGGGCCGCAGCAGATATTTATCTTTCCCGCGGGCTTGCGTTTGGACCTGGAAAAGTTCCCAGCGGCGCGCAAAAATCTCGCCGAAAGCGCTCAATAGATCCCTCTCGTCGCGGACGGCATCCCGCGCGGCGGCATGGGCTTCGCGCAAATCAAGCTGTACGCTGGTGCGGTAGGCGGCTCCCGCTCTTCCCATCAGTATGCGCGCGGGTGTTCTCGCTCGAATCTTCTGCAGGGGGCCGGAGAGATCGGAAGCAGCCAAGGACTTATCATGTCCATCGGCCATCAAAGCATCTCCGCAAGCGACGACTCTAAGCCCTCGAGCAATTGGCGCCGCTCGGGCGCTTCGAGAAGAGACGGCTCGCCATCGCGATAGATGGCCCTGGCTTCGAGCCACGCCAAAAATTCCGGCGCCGGTTTCAGCTTGAAGAGGCGCCGTACGGCCAGCGCATCGTGGTAGCTCGTGGATTGATAGTTCAGCATCACGTCGTCGGAACAGGGAACGCCCATGAAGTAGTTGCATCCCGCCGCGCTCAGAAGAAGCAGCAGATTGTCGGCCGAATTCTGGTCCGCGTCCGCATGATTCGCATAGCAAACGTCGCAGCCCATCGGCAGTCCCAGCAGCTTGCCCATGAAGTGGTCTTCGAGGCCGGCCCGGATGATTTGGCGTTCGTCCGAGAGATACTCGGGGCCGATGAAACCCACAACGCTGTTTACGATGAACGGATCGAAGCATCGAGCGACGCCGTAGGCGCGCGCTTCGAGCGTCAACTGGTCCACTCCGTGGTGCGCCTCCGCCGAGAGCGCGCTTCCCTGCCCGGTCTCGAAGTACATCACGTTCTCGCCCTTCCAGGCAGTATCGCGCCGGCGATGATGTTCGAGAACCTGGTCGCGTCCGTCGCGAATCAACTCCAGCGTGATTCCGAAGCTGCGATTCGCGGCCTGCGTTCCTGCGACGGATTGGAACAGAAGGTCCACGGGCGCGCCGCGCGCCAAAGCCGCGAGTTGCGTGCTGATGTGCGCAAGACAGCAGGTCTGCGTGGGCACCTGATAAAGCTCCGCGAGGCACTGTAGCGCTTGCAGGATCGCGCTCGTCGTCTCGACGGAATCGGACGCCGGGTTCACGCCGATCACCGCGTCTCCGCATCCATACAGCAGCCCCTCAAACGCGGAAAGAAGAATCCCTCCGATATCGTCGGCCGGATGGTTGGGCTGCACCCGTATGCCCAGCACGCCGCGCTCACCCATCGTGTTCCGGCACCGTGTCACGTTCCGGATCTTGGCCGCACCCAGGACCAGATCTTTGTTGCTCATGATCTTCGCCACGGCCGCGGCTATTTCCGGGGTAATGGCCCACTGAAGTTGCTTGAGGTCTGTTTCCTGTGTGGAATCGTCCAGGATGTGCTCGCGAAATTCGCCCACCGTCAAGCCCTGCATCGGCCGAAAAGCTTCCGGATTCAAGGTTTCGAGAATCAGGCGGCTGACGTCATCCTCGTCCGGGTCAATCAAGGGCTGCCGGACAATTTCGCCGAGAGTCAATTCGGCGAGTTTGCGTTTGGCCGCCACCCGTTCGCTTTCCGACCCCGCGCCAAGCCCCGCCAAACGGTCGCCGGACTTCTCCTCGTTCGCTTTTGCAAAAATCTCGCGGAGACTGGAGAAGGCAAAACGCTGAGCCATGGGAACTCGCCCGAGCACACGCAATTGTAGCCATCCCAACGGCTGATATTAACTTAAATGTTGGTCGAAGAAGTTTTCGGCGCGCGCCTCGTACAATCGGCGCAAGCGTCAGCGGGCAGCCGTGGCTCGAAGATCGGCCTACTGGCTTGCGGATTCTTTGCCCGCCAAGCCGGGGCCCTCCTGCTCACCCGACTCCTTCGGGTCATGGTAGCGCGTCAGGAAAGGCATGAACGGCGTGACCTCAAACGGCATCTTTTCGCGCGCTGAATGGATCGAAATGGGCTTGGCCTTCACCAGCTCCACGCGGTCGCTCCAAGGATCAACCTTCACTCGCGCGCCGAGCGGCAGCGCCGCAATCTGACCTACGTTATCGGCCTGCAGCGGCGGGCCGATGCTCAATAGCGCCGTGCTGAATGCCACGCTGTTCCCCAGTCGGGCGTTGATCAGCGAAGGGAGAGCAGCCGAATCGGTCTGGAGCTGCTTAAGGAAAAGCGCCGCGTTTCCGAGCTTGTCCTGATAGGGGGAATGCTTCAGGAGATCGATCGCCTTCTGGTTCGCCGCTTCCTCTTCCGCCGGCGTGGCTTTGAACGACAAGCGCGAAAGCGCCTCGGTGGCCGTCACGGTCGTCATGTCGTTGAATCCCCACTGATCCGTGGATGGCTTCGTCACCACGATCTCGGCCAGCTCCTGCGCCAGCATGGTGGCCAGGCTGGCCTCGTCGGGAAGGACGTCGAGCAGGCCGCGGCTGATCACGATCGTGTGTCCGATGGAGAAGGATTCGAGCGTGCCCGTGAGCAACACGCGGCATTGAATGTCGGGTTCGATATCGAGATTATTCGTCACCTCGAGATTGTTCACCACCGTTTCGAGGAGCTTATCCACTTCCCCCGGAGGCGCGAGCAGGCCGATGCGCTCGAGCCGGTCAACCACGTTTGCCTCCGCCTGGTGCTGCCATTCGCGCTCCACCTCGATGGGAGAGCTGTCCGACGGAGCGGCACCGCCGCCCCCCGCCGGCGCGGCCGATGCCAGCGGCCGGTCGCCCAGCGACGCTTCGGCGCCCGTGTCCTTCAGGGAGTAGCCCCACAGGCGGGTTTGCGCTTTGAAGGTCACGCTTCCCGTAGTGGGATTCTTCGAGTCGGATGCCTGGCTGTAGACAAACGCGGGCAGCCAGAGGTCCGGCTGAAGATTGAGCCGCCAGCTATCGAAATGCGTCGTGGACGCGCCAGGTTCTCCGCCGGAAGTGAACACTCCATTGAACCGGACGATGGCGAACCCTTGGTCCTCCACCCAGATGCGTCCGTAGAAACGGTCCTTGCCGGCCTTCGCGAGCGGCGTCACGTCGAACACCACGCAGCGGACGTCGCCCAAGAATTCCCGGCCGGCGTAGTCGAACGTATAGTGCTCCCGGTCGAAGCCGCCCGTATCGACGTAGATCATCCGCAGGAAATCCTCGGGAATAGAAGACCCGCTCATGTGCGAAGTGCGGCCGAGATCCTCCTTCTTCCCTTTCTTCTTCTTATTATTCGAATCGAGCAGCGAACTCTCGGCGATGCCGTTCGAAAGGTCTGCCTGGCCGAGATAATAGTGATCGTCCACGGGAACGCTTCCCAATTGCGGATCGTCCTTCATATCCTGCACGTAGGTCTCGATGATCGGACGATAGCGCCGGATGTCGGTATTCTCCTGGCCCTCGCGCGCGATAATCTGATCAATGGCCTGATTCACCGTCGTGACCGGGCCGGCGGTCGAATGGGGCTGCGTCTGGCTGGCCGTCTGTGCCTGCGCCCCCGCCGCGCTCCAAAGCGTGCCCGCGAGAATCATTGCGAGAGAGAAGCGATTCCAAATGCGCATTGAGGTTCCCCTTCCCCATGCCGGTTCAAATGCGATTTTCACTTGAAAGAAAAATGATAGCAAGAGCAGCCGCGAGGATCGCGAACAGATGCAAACCCTGTGCCCAATGGATCAGTCCGAAACTCCGGCAACTCTTGCCTGCCGTTAAGGTTTAAATGTAGCGCCGCGGCCTTTTAGCGCGGCATCTTGCTTTTGCCGTTGCCTCCCGAAGGCCGGCGTCCTCGCGGGGTCATTCTGGGCACAGCGAAGAATCCCTCTTCGCGGCGGGCCTGCCGCGAGGGTCATGGCTTCAAACCCGCCGGCCAATTCACGACCACGGTGAGCGGAGCGGACGAGGTCTCGCCGGCGGGCGAGAGCATCAGAAACCGCTGGCCGTCAGCGGATACGACGTAGCGATTTCTCAAGAAGATGTTCGCGGCGAGTTGAGCTTGAAACAGGGGCTTGGGAATACCGGCCTGGAGCTGGCTGGAGTCCGTGTTCACCTCGACCGCCATCATCTTGTCGTCAGGACCCAAATAGAAGAGTTCTTTCCCGTCCCGCCGCCACGTGGGTTCAACGCCCCCGGAAGTGGAAACCTGCCATTTGCCAAGGTGCCCCGGGAAAGTCTGGACATAGATTTCGTATCTCCCGGTTTCGCTCGAAGCATAGGCCACGTATCGGCCGTTCGGCGAGAATCGCGCCTCGCGGGCAGCGAAACTGCCTTGGACGAATGGGAAGGGCTTGCGTTCGCCGGTAAGCGGCAGACCCCACAGTTCGTCCTCAACGTTCCCTCCCGTGTCGTAGATGGCGTAGCGGCCGTCGGCTGACAGATCGTCCATGGCCTTGGCTTGGTCCTTCGACTCGTAAGTCGGCCTCGCATCGCCCAGGCCGTTTGACGGCTGCTCGTAAATATCCTGCGTGCCTGCGCGGTTCGATGTGAACATGATTTGATTGCCGTCGGCCGACCATAGAGGATTGTGATTGTCGGCGGAACTGAACGTCAGGCGCGACTCGGTCCCCCGCTTCAGGTCGTATACCCAGATATCGCGAGCGCCACTCTCTCCCACGCCGACCGCAATCCTGGTCCCATCGGGCGAGAGGGCCGAGCTGGAGTAAAAGCCAGGCTGACCGACCGTCCCGAGTTTTTCACCGTTGCGGTTGTACCAGGTCATCTGGCTGGTGACGCTGCTCGGGGCAGTTTGAAAGGCCAGAACGCCAGTTTGGGAGACGGTGAAATATCCGCGGCCCGTGGTGCCAAGAGATCCCACTCCTGTGCTAATGGGCACGGCCGGCCCAGTCAGTCTCAACCCATTCGCATCGAAGGGTTGAGCCACGAGCGTCCCCTGGTTCAGATAGAATATGTAACCCGGCGGAGCGTAGAGGGCGGCGGAGGCTGAGTCGAACAAACGCTCGGTCCTCGGAGAATCGAGCGAGCCGGCCGCGATGTAGCTGGAGCCCGTCCCCGCAAAGACACGAACAAGGAAATGCCGCCCATCAGGCAGGAACTGCGGGAATCTGTATGCTGATTCCTGGCGCGTCGCGTCCGGCGCCGCAACCAGCGCCGGCGCGCCGCCCGCTTCGGAAACGCGGTAGAGCTTGTCCTCACTCGAGAAGAGGATGACGCCGTCGCGGTTCCATGTCCCGCCAAACCAATTATGGGCATCGCACAGCGCCTCGGGTGCCCCGCCGGAAACGGGCACCTTCTCCAGCTTGCCACCATCCGTAAAAAAGCCGATGTACTGGCTATCCGGCGACCAGAAGGGCAGATAGGCGCCTTCCGTGCCCCGGATGGCATCCGTCGCGAGCGAATCGAGCGAACGCACCCAAAGCTCGGCGGATACCCCCGTCTGCGCTTGGGCTACTAACGCTAGCTTGCGACCGTCGGGCGAGAGGCTCAGATCACCGCCGTAGACAGCGAACCTCGTATTCTCAGGCGCCAGGACAGAGAATCGGAGCACGTTCTCAGCCTTTTTCGGTTGGAGCAGGAAGTAGGCCGCGAGGGCGGCGAAGAGTATTGTGGTCCCCGCGAGCGCCCAGGTCAGCGTGCGCCACCACCTTGCCGCGCCTTTCGACGCGGTAACGCCAGCCTGCGCCCCTTCCTCGGCGATCCACTCGAGTTCATCATGCAGGTCGCGGGCGCTCTGCCAACGATCATCGGGCTCCTTCGCCAGACATTTTTTTACCACGCGATCGAGAGCAGGCGGGGTCATGGGCTGAAGCGAAGAAATCGGCGCCGGATCGGTCTCCAATATCTTCGCAATCAGGCTGGCCTGGCTCTTCCCTTCGAATGCCTTCTTCCCCGTGGCCATCTCATACACCACCACGCCGAACGCGAAAATATCCGTCCGCGCGTCCGCTTCCTTGCCTTCGAGCTGCTCCGGCGCCATGTATTGCAGCGTCCCCAGGATGGTTCCCTGAGCCGTCAAGGGCTCGCTCGCCGTCGGAAGCTGCGATAGCTGCGCGCCCGCCGGTGCCATCTCCTGCTTCAGTTTCGCCAACCCGAAATCCAGCAGCTTCGCTCCCGAGTTGGTCAGCATGATGTTGCCGGGTTTTAGATCGCGATGCGTGATCCCCTTGCGGTGCGCCTTGTCGAGCGCGTCGGCAATCTCGATGGCGTACTGCAAGACTTGCTCGACAGGCAGCGGACCTCTCCGCAGCCGCGCCGCCAGCGTCTCGCCTTCGACATACTCCATCACCAGATAATCCGTGCCGTCCTCGCGGCCGATATCATAGAGCGTGCAGATGTGCGGATGATTCAGGCTGGCAATCGTTCGCGCCTCGCGGTCGAACCGCTCGCGCAGCTTCACGGAATCGCCCAGATGATCGGGGAGAACTTTGATTGCGACGGTGCGGTTGAGGCGCGTGTCGCGCGCGCGGTACACCTCGCCCATCCCGCCCGCGCCCAGCGGCGCGGCGATTTCGTACGGCCCGAGTTTCGTTCCCGCCGCGAGCGCCATTGTTGCGCGCAATAGTAGCACCATCCGCCACCCCGCAGCGCCTACATGATCGAGCTGAAATTGCAGGTCACAGGGCTGCGCGGCCCGTTCGGCCTTGCGCGGGCGAATACGATAGAATAGACGGACCGCATATGGAGAATCTCTACCGCACCTCGGTGAGGATTACGGGCGGGACGCTTTTCGGGCGCCTCGCCTTTGCGCTGCTCTTGATGTGCGCGGCGGCACTCGGCTCCGCCGCCGGATTGCTCTTCGTTTATTCGAGCGACCTGCCGCAAATTCGCGCGCTCGAGGACTACCACCCCGATGTGGTCACCGAGCTGTATGCCGACGACGGCCAGCCCGTCGGCACCTTCTCATTGCAGCGCAGAATTCTCCTCACGTATAGCCAGATACCCCCGGTCCTGAAGGACGCCATTCTGACCACCGAGGACCAGCACTTCGAACAGCACTGGGGCGTGGATTTTCCGCGCGTCCTTGAGGCCGCCTGGACCGACGCCGTTCACCATCGTATCGCCGAAGGCGCCAGCACGCTCACCATGCAGCTTGCCGGCGGTCTTTTCCTCAACCGCGCCGACCGCAGCTTCCACCGCAAAATCCAGGAGACCATTCTGGCGCTCCAGATCGAGCGCCACTACACCAAAGAGCAGATTCTCACCATGTACTGCAACCAGATTTATCTGGGCTCCGGAAATTACGGCTTCGAGGCTGCCTCCGAATATTATTTCTCGAAGCCGGTGGACCAGTTGACGCTCGCCCAGGCCGCTACACTCGCCGCGATTATCCGCGGCCCCAGCTATTCGCCGGTCTTGCACCCGGAACGCGCCCTGGCGCGCCGCAATCTGGTCCTCTCGCTGATGCAGCACGAGGACAAAATCAGCCGCGCACAGGCCGACGCGGCACGGAACGAGCCTCTGGGATTGAGCATCGAATCCCTGCGCGACGATCTCGCCCCCTACTTCGTCGAGGAGATTCGCCAGTATCTCGAGCACACCTACGGCACGACCGCCGTCCACGAGGAAGGCCTGCGCGTCTATACCACCCTCAACGTGGCCATGCAGAAGGCCGCGGATCAGGCCGTTCGCGACGGCCTCCACTCCTACGACCGCCGCCACGGCTGGCGCGGCCATCTGCGCAACGTCCTGCGCGACCATCCCGGCACGCTCGACAAATATCAGAGCGACGATTGGTCGGGCGCGATCGCCAAGGGGAGTTACGTCACGGGACTGGTTACCTCCGTCGAGCGCAACTCCGCCTCGCTCAAGATGGGCCCTTATCGCGCCATCCTCACGCCCGCCGATTTCGCATGGACCGGCTATAAGTCGCCAGGGCAATTGCTGAAGGTGGGCGATCTTGTGGTCGTTGATATCAAGGGAATTTCAGGAGTTTTGGCGGATGTCGAACTCGAACAAACCCCCGCCGCGCAAGCGGCGCTGCTGGCCATTGATAATTCCACCGGCGAAATTAAAGCCATGGTCGGGGGCTACAGCTTCGAGGATTCCAAATTCAATCGCGCCACACAGGCCTTGCGCCAGACCGGCAGCTCGTTCAAGGTTTACGTTTATTCGGAAGCCATCGCGCAGGGCGCTTCGCCATTCGATACGCTCGTGGATGAGCCGGTCACCTTCACAAGCGGCGGCCAGGCCTATTCGCCCGAGAATTACGATGGAAAATTCGAAGGGCGCATCAC
This sequence comes from Terriglobia bacterium, assembly GCA_963823205.1. GTDB lineage: Bacteria > Acidobacteriota > Terriglobia > Acidiferrales > UBA7541 > Palsa-295. The sequence goes on along the minus strand of CAWGKL010000001.1, from coordinate 9,219 downwards.
CCTGCGCCGCGCGCTGGCCGATTCGCGCAACGTTCCGGCGGTGCGCCTGCTGGACCACGTGGGAATCGAAAACGTAATTGATCTGGCGCGCAGATTCGGCATCACGAGCCCCCTGCCTCCCTATCTCCCGCTGGCGCTTGGCGCCGCCGATCTCACGCTCATGGAGCACACTTCCGGATTCACCGTCTTCCCCGATGACGGCATCCACATCGCGCCGCACTACATCCGCCGCGTCACTTCCTACGACGGCGCCGTTCTGGAAGAAGATCTTCCGCAAGTGACCGACGTGATCCCGCCCGAAACAGCCCGCACCATGACTTCCATGCTCGAAGATGTCGTGCAATTTGGCACCGGCGTCGAGGCCCGGGCGCTCGGCCGTCCCTCGGCGGGCAAGACGGGCACGACAAACGATTTCACAGACGCCTGGTATATCGGCTTTATTCCACAGATCACCGCCGGCGTTTGGGTGGGCAACGACGACAAGCGAGTCTCTCTCGGCGAAAAGGAAGCCGGCGCGCGCGCCGCGCTTCCCATCTGGCTTGAGTTCATGCAGCAGGCCACGCAGGGAATGCCGGTGGAAAATTTCCCGAACGTCATTCCGCTCGAAATACTCGCGGGATCGAAGCCGGTGCAGGTGGACACCCCCGACACCGCTCCTCCCGCCGATATCACCGAACAGGGTCTGACGCAGACCGACGCTCCCCAGCCTTCGCCCCCGCAGCCGCAGGAAAAGACTCCCGCGCCTGCGCCGGCGCCCGCGCCGCCGCACGAAAAGCCGCCCGCTCCTTTGTGATGAGTATGGTTAGCCGGAGTGATGGTGCCCGTGACTGTGGCCGTGATGATGACCGTGATGCTTGCCGGAACTCGACGCGCTCGCCGGGCCGGCCACGAAGAAAATTCCCACCAGCGCCAAAAGCGCGGCGTACAGATTGAACCGCAAGGATCGCATGGTTTCCTCCTGATAACGTTGAGTGGACATAACATCTGACCGATAGTATCACGGAGAACAATAACGCTGGCAGTTATTTTATTGGGCCGCGCTACAGATGCCTGCTACGAGCGGAAGGAATCCCAGCCACTCGGATGGAGGCGCCGCGGGCGCCCCTCGGCGCCCACCAGCACGATTCGCTTGCCGCGCTCGATTTCACCGATGGCCGCGATCTCTCGAAATCCCGGCGCTCCTCGCAAGCGCTTCGCCCGCCGAGGCGGGACGGTAAAGAGCAGCTCATAATCGTCGCCCCCGTGGAGGGCCATCTCGAGCGGGTCGAGCTTCCACTTCCCAATCCGCCTTGCGAGTGCGCCGGCCGCCCCGCGCGCCCGGAAGCTGGGGAGCGCCACCTGGGGAATCCGCTCCGCCCATAGCCGCGCGCCGACCCCGCTCGCCGCGCACATCCGGGCGAGGTCGGTCGAAAGCCCATCCGAGATATCCATCATCGCCGACGCGACTCTCCGCCGCCCCAGCCAAACGCCGAGTGCGGCCGGTATCTTCGGGTATAGGTGAGGCTGCACGAGCCGAAGTTGGTCCTTGAGGATCCTCTTAAGCTCACCGAGGCCGCTCTTTCTGACCAGCTCCAACCCCAGCTCGGCCCCGCCCAGCCTTCCGCTGACATATATAATGTCCCCCGGCCGTGCCCCCGCCCGCGTTACCGCCCTCCCCGAAGCCACCTCTCCCAGCACCGTGATGCTGATCGAGACCTGGGGGCTTCCGCTTGTGTCTCCGCCGATCAGGGTCATTCCCAACTCGCGGGCCGCCCGCGACATGCCATCGAGGAATCGGTCGAGCCATGCACCGGTTCGCCTCGCGGGGAGGGCGAGCGTCAGCAGGAATAACCGTGGCGCGGCGCCCATGACGACCAGGTCGCTTGCCGCCCGCACGAGCGATTTGTAACCCACGGAGTCCGGCGGATGCTTTTCGCCAAGAAAGTGCACGTTTTCGAGAAATGCATCGCAGCTTATTACCCAGTCCGTGCGGCCTCCCGTGGCAATGACCGCCGCATCGTCACCGATTCCGAGCCGCAATCCCCCGGCTCTTTTGGAAGGTATGGCTCTCCCTATCCTTTTTACGAGTTGAGCCTCGTGGTCCATCTCTGGCCCTTTGTACAGTTGCCGCGCTCCGATTCGTTAAGGTAAAGTTCCGAGCAGGACAGTCCCGCGGAATTATAAATTGCCCGGGATGAATAAGCGAGTTCGGCTGCATCTACGCAAAATGGAAGATTTTGTGGTTGACGGCTGGGACCACGGCAACTACAATTTCACTGGTTTCGGACCAGGGCTCTCGGTTCAGACTTTCGTTTTGAGTGGATCCTGGCAATCGGCAAACCGCGGCAGGGGGGGACGGGCGGTGGCCAGCCGGGAAAGTGGAATTCATTCGGACTCATGAAGGGTAAATCCTACACTTTCTTCATCGCTTCGAGCGCCTCGGGCAAGATGCAACGGGTGCGCGTGCCGTTCTATGTCCTTCACTTCCTTGGCATTTTGGCGATTGTAGGGGGGATAACCGTGGCTGCGGGCGTAGGCTCGTATTCACGGATGCTATGGAAGGCGACGAACTACAATTCCCTCCGCCGCGACCAGGATAACCTCAAACACCAATATGTCCAGCTTCAAACCGAGGTCAAGGACACGAATCAGCGCCTGAACTCGTTGCAATCGCTTGCGGGCGAAGTGGCCATGGCTTACGGCATAACCCGATTCCGCCAGACACCCTTCGGCTTGATGGATGCCGACGGCATGGCGGGGCCGGACACGCAGTTCCAGCAATCCCTTGATGAATTCAGCTATCTCGAAAAGCATGATGTGGGCGTAGCCATATTGGCCAGCGCACCGCGGCTGTTTCCAGCGGGGCAACTAGGCACCCTGGGGGTCGTACCGTCGCTCTGGCCCGTGGTCGGGCAGATTACGGGGCGTTTTGGCCAGCGGCTCGACCCGTTCAGCGGGGAAGGCGCGTTTCATTCAGGGCTGGACATCGCCTCGCATTACGGCGACGCCATTCATGCGACGGCCGATGGCGTGGTCACCGAGGCGGATACCGATGCGGGTTATGGGCGGCTGGTGGTGGTTGACCACGGCTTCGGTATCTCTACTTGGTACGCCCACCTTTCCGCTTTCAATGTTCAAGCCGGCCTGCACGTGAAGGCCGGCGACGTGATCGGCTATGAAGGCCAGAGCGGCAGGTCCACCGGCCCGCACCTTCATTATGAAGTGCGCATCAACAATACGCCTGTGAATCCCTGGCCCTACCTCCGCAACACAATCCCGCCGACGTCAGCCACTCCCCCTGCGACGGCAAGCGTTACGGGCGATTAGCTCCCCCGGCGCCGAGCATTTCCGGCGTGACGTTGAGGGTGAGGCGCACCCAGCGGTCTTGGTGATCAATTTTCACGTTGCGGACCACGGCATCGAGAAACGCGGCTTGCTGCCTATTCATGTGGCGGCGCGCCTTGGGATCGGCGAGAGTCATGGAGCCGACCATGCGGAAGCCGTCGAGAAGCGTGGCGATTTCGAAGGCGCTCCTTATCGAGTCGCATTCCGCGTCGAGCGATACCTTGATGGTATCGCCATCCGGCTGGCCCGCCAGAGTGAGCCCCTGAACGCTGCGGGCCAGGGCTTCGAGCTGCGGCGAGTTGCGCAAATCCGCGTAAAAACTTTCCGGCAGATGATCGGTGCGCGCGAGGGCGAAAATGGGCGCTCCGGCGACGCGATCCATGCGCGCTTGCATCACCGGATCGCGCGCGGCGAAACTCGATGGAAGCGGAAGGGCCGCTTCTTTCCCGCTGGCTAGGACGATTCGCGTGGGCGAGAGGAACTCGAGGGAAACCGGCGGGCTGCCCGGCACTTGGTAGACCGATTGGGCGCCGTGCATGGCGACCCCGCCGGTGCGCAGCGCGTATGCCTCGATCTTCCGCTGGTCGAAGCGGCCCTCGGCCGCGACGAAAGTCTGTTCCTCGCTCGCCCCGTGCGAAAGCGCCCCTAAACTCGTCGGCCAGAGCGCGATGGCCGCTTTGTCCAGATCGCGTGTATAGTCGAAGCCCGTATCGCGCACGAAGTTTTGGTAGTCGGGGTCTCCGCGGGGGGCGGTATGGGTGAGCCCCAGGAGCGCCGCCAGAGGGGAATCCTGCAACTTCCGGAGCGCGGCGACATCTATATAGAGTATGGCAGGAGCATCGGGGGGGAGTTCGTTCAAGATGCCGGGAGCTGAGCCGGCGCTCGCGGCGCTGAGCGGGCGGCGCATTCGATAGAAATAGACTCCCGCGGTTGCCGAGGCGAGCGAGAGCAATGCCAGAATCGAGACCCAGGCGCGCTTTGTGGAAGATAAAGGCACAGGAAAGCGGAATCCGTTTTTTGCTCCCCATGCAGTGTAATGGCTAGGGCCTCGAATGCGCATCAGAAAAGAGATCGCCGGGGTAGCGTACGCGCCGCGCGGATGATAAGCAGCCTGCCGCCTGGCAAGAGAATTGCGCGCCGCATAAAGCTGCTTGCAATTTGATTGCCCGTGTGATAATTTTGCTCGGTTTGAGCTGCGCTGGCGTAGCTCAGTGGTAGAGCATCTGATTTGTAATCAGAGGGTCGGGGGTTCAAATCCCTCCGCCAGCTGACTTTGAGGGACTGGGATTTTTCATCAGGATGCGGACGGATTCCGCGTGACAAAAGCGACGGGCTGGTGTCTTTGGACACGAGCCCTATCTGCATTGCGATGTGCCCCATACGGCAGTCCTCATGAGTTCTACTTGGGTTCGCGGGACGCGATTCCTGTGTCCCCGATTGGAAGATGCGAAGGCGATGGGTCACGCGGAGTTCGGAAATGGGAGTCCAACGATTTTGCGGGACGGGTGGGTGAGTGGCTAAAACCAGCAGACTGTAAATCTGCCGCTCCTTGCGGGCTACGGAGGTTCGAATCCTCCCCCGTCCACCAGCGTTCCGCGGAATTTGCGGGGCTGGTCCCGAGGATTGGGTTGCGCTTGTAACGGAACGGCCGGATCGGGCCTGGGTAGCTCAGTTGGTAGAGCGCGTCCTTGGTAAGGACGAGGTCACCGGTTCAAGCCCGGTCCCAGGCTCCAGAATGCGGCTGGCGGAAGGGCGAGGAATTTTGGAATGAGCGGGGGTAACTCAGGGGTAGAGTCTCTGCCTTCCAAGCAGATGGTCGCGGGTTCGAATCCCGTCCCCCGCTCCATCGCTCCGGATTTGGGTACAGGGCAGTCGCGAACGGGCCAAAGAGAAACGGGCCAGGCAGTGGGAAGCAACGCGGCAGCGGCCGCGAAGTCTTGATGCGAGGGTAAGGGAAGATGGCGAAGGAGAAATTCGAGAGGGTCAAGCCGCACGTGAATGTGGGGACGATCGGTCACATTGACCACGGGAAGACGACTTTGACGGCGGCGATCACCAAGGTGCTCAGCAAGAACAATCCGAAGGTGGCGTTCCGCGCCTTCGACACGATTGACAACGCGCCGGAAGAGCGCGAGCGCGGGATCACGATCGCGGTGGCGCACGTGGAGTACGAGACGGCGAACCGCCACTACGCGCACATTGATTGCCCGGGGCACGCGGACTACATCAAGAACATGATCACGGGCGCGGCGCAGATGGATGGCGCGATCCTGGTGGTGGCGGCGACCGATGGTCCGATGCCGCAGACGCGGGAGCACATTCTGCTGGCGCGGCAAGTGGGCGTGCCGTACATCGTGGTGTTTTTGAACAAGTGCGACATGGTGGAAGACCCGGAACTTTTGGAGCTCGTGGAGCTCGAAGTGCGGGAGCTATTGAAAACGTATCAATTTCCGGGAGACACGGTGCCGGTGATTCGCGGCTCGGCGCTGAAGGCGCTCGAGGGGGACGCGAAGTGGGAGAAGTCGGTGCTGGAATTGATGGAGGCGGTGGATAAGAACATACCGCTGCCGGTGCGGGATGTGGACAAGCCGTTTGCCATGCCCATCGAGGATATTTTTTCGATCTCGGGCCGCGGGACGGTGGTCACGGGACGAATCGAGCGCGGGAAGGTGAAGGTGGGGGAAGAGATCGAGATCGTGGGCTTCCGTCCGACGATGAAGAAGACGGTGACGGGCGTGGAGATGTTCCGGAAGCTGCTCGACGAAGGGATGGCGGGAGACAACGTGGGGCTGCTGCTGCGCGGGACGGAGAAGGACGAAGTGGAGCGCGGGCAGGTGGTGGCGAAGCCGGGGTCGATCACGCCGCACACGAAGTTCAAGGCGGAGGCCTATGTGCTGACGAAGGAAGAGGGCGGGCGGCACACGCCGTTTTTCACGGGGTACCGGCCGCAGTTCTACTTCCGCACCACGGACGTGACGGGAGACGTGAAGCTGCCGGCGGGAGTGGAGATGGTGATGCCGGGGGACAACGTGTCGGCGGAGATTAGTTTGATTACGCCGGTGGCGCTGGAGAAGGGGCTGCGGTTCGCGATCCGCGAAGGCGGGCACACCGTGGGCGCCGGCGCCGTCGCCGAGATCATCGAGTAACCCATGCGCGAAATCATCACATTGCAGTGCAACGAGTGCAAAAACCGAAACTACACGACTACCAAGAACAGGAAAAAGCACACGGACCGGCTGGAGACGCAGAAATTCTGCAATACGTGCCGGAAGCACACCGCGCACAAAGAAGTGAAATGAATCCGCTAGGAGCGGATTCACCCTGAGAACCGGGCTCAGGATGAAATTTCAAGCGATGCGGGGTGAAATTCGTCCTTCGCCCTGGAAGGCGGGCTCAGGATAAATTTTCGAGCCTTAGGCTCGAAAATTTAGGGGAGTAGGTTCAACGGTAGACCGCCGGTCTCCAAAACCGGATGTGGGGGTTCAAATCCCTCCTCCCCTGCCAGTTTTTGGAAGGTGGAGACGGCGGGCGGTTGAGCGGGAATCGGCGGGCGAGGATACGCAGCGAAATGGCCGACGCGATACGAACGAACCGGGAGGAAGAATCCCACGGCGTAAATCCGCTGGCGCTCCTGGGCCCGGCGCAAAAGCTGGGCGGCTATCCGAAGCGCCTGCAAAGCTTTCTGCACGACGTGCGCGTGGAGATGCGGCAGGTGAACTGGCCCTCGCGCCAGGACGTGTGGTCCACAACGATTGTCGTCGACCGTGACGGTGGCATTTTTCGGCTTCTATTTTTTCATCACCGACGGAATCTTCAGCAGAGCGATCGGCTGGCTGATCAACTATGTTAAGCACTGAAGGAAGCGGCATGGCCAAGCAGTGGTACATCGTCCACACGTACTCGGGCTTTGAGAAGCAAGGTGAAGGAAAGCCTCGAAGGCCGCGTGGCGGCCTTCGGCCTGACGGACAAAATCGGCCAGATCATCATTCCCACGGAATCGGTGGTCGAGGTGCGCGGGGGCAAGAAAGTGATTTCGCCGCGCATGTGCTATCCCGGCTACGTGCTGGTGGAGATGGATATGGACGACTACACCTGGCACGTGGTGCGCTCGACGCCCAAGGTCACGGGCTTTGTCGGCTCCGGGCAAACGCCTTCGCCGCTCACCGATGAGGAAGTGCAGAACATTCTGAACCGGGCCACCACCACGGCGGAAAAGCCGAAGCCCAAGCTTTCCTTCGAGCGCGGCGAAAAAGTGCGCATCGGGGAAGGGCCGTTCGCGAATTTCACGGGGGTGGTGGAGGAAGTGAATTCCGACCGCAGCACGCTGAAGGTTTCGGTCACGATTTTCGGCCGCTCCACGCCGGTCGAGCTGGATTTCGCGCAAGTCGAAAAAGTCGCGTAGACAGGGGCCGCGATTCTCGCGGCGTAGAGGAAGAGGCATGGCGAAAAAGATTCAATCCACGGTGAAACTCCAATTGCCGGCGGCGAAAGCCACGCCGGGCCGCCCGTGGGCACGGCCCTGGGCCCTCACGGCGTGAACATCATGGATTTCTGCAAGCAGTTCAATGCCAAGACGGCGAAAGAGCCGGACAGCATGATCATTCCCGTGCTGGTCACGATCTACAGCGACCGCACGTTCACGTTCATCCTGAAGACCCCGCCCGCTTCCGAACTTCTGAAGCGCGCCGCGGGAATCGTGAAGGGTTCGCCCGAGCCGAACCGCAACAAAGTGGCGAAAATCACGCGCAAGCAGGTGGAGGAAATCGCCAAGACGCAAGCTGCCCGACCTGAACACGACGAAAATCGAATCGGCGATTCGGTCGATGATGGGCACGGCCCGCAACATGGGCATTGAAGTGACCGAATAGGAGCAGGGGAAACGCGATGGGCCGCAGCGCCAAAATGGGTGGAAAGAATATTGATCGCGCCCGGAAGCTCGTCGAGGCGCGGCCGTACAAACTCGAAGAGGCCGCCGAGCTTCTGCGCAAGGCGCATTTCGTGAAATTCGATGAGACGGTCGAGCTGGTGCTGAATATGGGCGTGGACCCGAAGCAGTCGGATCAGATGGTCCGCGGCACGGTGGTGCTGCCGCACGGGCTCGGAAAATCGAAGCGCGTGCTGGTGATCGCCAGCGGCGAAAAAGTGCGCGAGGCGCAGGAAGCCGGCGCCGATTTCGTCGGCGGCGAGGACATGGTTCAGAAGATTCAGGAAGGCTGGACGGACTATGACGCCGTGATCGCCACGCCGGACATGATGAAGTCCGCCGGGCGGCTGGGCAAGGTGCTGGGGCCGCGCGGCCTGATGCCCAATCCGAAGACGGGCACCGTGACCTTCGAAATCGCGCGCGCCGTGAAGGAAATCAAGGCCGGAAAAGTGGAGTTTCGTCTGGACAAGACCGGGCTGATTCATTCGGCCATCGGAAAGATCAGTTTCCCGGCGAAGAATCTGGCGGAGAACGCGCAGTCGCTGCTGGGCGCCGTGATCAAGGCGAAGCCCGCGGCCGCCAAGGGCAAATACATCAAGAAAATCACGCTGACCTCGACGATGGGTCCGGGCATCCCGATTGACCAGGCCGAGGCGGACGTGGCCGTAGCCGTGGCAGCGTAACGAGCGAACGAGAGGGAGAGTTCGGCGCATGAAAAATAAAGCCGAAAAGATAGCGCAGGCCGAAGAGCTTCGCACGCAGCTGGCGAACGTCTCGACGGTAATTCTTTCCACCTTCCAGGGCATCACGGTCGAGCAGGATACGCGCCTGCGGCGCGCCGTGGAAGGGGCGGGCGGCCACTATGAAGTGGTGAAGAACAGGGTGGCGGAGCGGGCCGCGGCGGGAACGCCCGCGGAAGGCCTCCTGAAGGGCCTGAAGGGCACCAATTCGATCGCCTATACGAAGACCGA